>CAVXWZ010000001.1:0-429783 GCA_963765575.1 uncultured cyanobacterium
CAGAGCAGCGGGTGTTCGTGAGCTCGGCGTCGGCCTGGGAAATCGCCACCAAGCATCGCCTGGGTCGGTTGCCATCCGCCGAAGTCCTGATGCAGGAGGGATGGAACCTGCTGCAGGCTCAGGGATTCGTCTCCCTTCCAGTGAGCTGGCGCCATGGCCTGCGGGCCGGCAGCTACGCCCTGGCTCACCGTGATCCTTTCGATCGCTTGCTCGCCGCTCAGGCGGAACTCGATGACCTCACCCTGGTCACCCTCGATCCCGCCCTGGCGGCTTTTCCCTGCCGCAGGCTGTGGTGAGCGGGCCGCCCACCCTGGTGCTCTTCGGGGCTGGCAGCCTCTGCGGCGAGGCGCTGATCGAGCAGCTTGCGCTTGGCACGCCCTGGCTGGGCCTGGGCCGCCGCCAGCCCCCAGGCGAAGCAGGCCAGCGTTGGCGTCTGTGTGATCTGAGTGATCTCACGCCGGAAGGCCTGGCGGCCGCTGCGGCCGCCCTGCCGCCGGTGCCCAGATCTGGATCGCCTTCGCCCCCATCTGGCTGCTGGCGCCCTTTCTCGAGGCCCTGCTGGCCAGGCAGCCGCAGGCTCTGGCGGGTCTGCGCGGAGTGGTGGCCTGTTCCTCTTCGAGCGTGATCACCAAGCGGTTCGCAGCCAACCGCTTCGATCGGGAGCTGGTGCAGCGCCTCAACCAGGCCCAGCAGCAGCTTCTGGACACCTGCGTGCGCCTGAGCGTGCCGGCCCGCATCCTTGCCCCCACCCTGATTCACGGCCGCACCGAGCACCACGCCGACCGCAATGTGGAAGCTCTCCGCCGCCTGCTGCGGCGACTGCCGCTGCTTCCCCTTCCCGCCCACACGGGTCTGCGCCAGCCGATCGCTGCGGCGGATCTGGCGGCCGTGGCGCTGGAGCAGGGACGGGCGATGCTCACAGGTGCAGCGGACTCGGCGGTGCTGCCTCTGGGGGGGGGATGAAACGCTGAGTTATCGCGACATGTTGGAGCGCATTCAGGCGGGTGATCCTCGTGCGGCTCGCTGCCGGCTGCTGGCTCTGCCCACGCCGCTGTTTCAATGGCTGGCCTCACCCCTGCTGCTGGTGTCGCCGAAAACATTTGCGGCGGTGTTGCGCTTGAGCGCGGACCTGGCGGGTTTCACCTGCGTCGCCGATCTGCTGGGGCGTCCGCCTCAGCCGTTGCGTGTGCAGCCCCCTCGATGAGCGAGCCGCTCACCACTCCCTGGATCAGCGTGCCGCTGGCGGCGTTCGCCAGCTGGCTGCTCCTACTCGTTCTGATTCCGCTGCTGCGCCGCGGCCTGCTGGATCAGCCGAATGCCCGCAGTTCTCACCGTGTGCCCACGCCTCGTGGCGGTGGGGTGGCCTTTGTGCTGGTGAGCGTTCTTTGGGGCTGGCCGTTGATTCCCCTGCTGTGCGCACCATTGGCGCTGATGGGGCTCCTCGACGATCGGCTGAATCTGCCGGCGGCCCTGCGCTACGGAGCTCAGTTGGCCACCGCCCTCACCCTGCTGCTGGTTGCCTACCCGGCGGGGCTGCTGAGCGGCTGGCTCGGTTGGCTGCTGCTGGCTGTGGTGGTGGTGGCGATCACAGGGGTGATCAATTTCTTCAATTTCATGGATGGCCTCGACGGCCTGGTGGCCGGCTGCTCGTCCGTGGTGTTCGCCGTGGCCGTGATCCACTCTGGAGCTTCCTGGCTCTGGCCCCTGGTGGGGGCCCTGCTGGGCTTCCTGATCTGGAATTGGAGCCCGGCGCAGGTGTTCATGGGGGATGTGGGCAGCACCTTCCTTGGGGCGGTGTTCGCAGCGGTGGTGCTGCAGGCGCCCAGCGTTGCCGGTGGCCTGGAGCAGCTGCTGGTGGCTGTGCCGCTGCTGGCGGATGCGGCCGTGTGCGTACTGCGGCGGCTCGCCGCTGGGCAGCCTGTGTTCCAGGCCCATCGCCTGCATCTGTACCAGCGCCTCCAGCAGGCAGGCTGGTCGCATCGGCGGGTGTGCCTGGCCTATCTGTCGGCCACCATGCTGATCGGTGCGGCTGTGTTGGCCGGTGGCGTGGTGGCTGGGTTGGCTGCTGCGGCTGTGGCGCTGGCCTGGGGTGTGGCACTCGAGCGCACTCAGGCGGTGCCGTTTCCCACGGCCGTTCAGCAGGCCGAGGGGCGGGGAGACTGAATCCATTCAGACCATCCCCATCACGCTCCTCAGTGCCTGCTCGAGGGCGGCCATCTCCGCTCTGGTGAGGATGGTGAGGGGGCCTTCGCCGATTCGTGTGCGATCGAGGGCGCGGGGCTGTTCGGCCATGGCATAGCAGTTGCGCAGGAGTCGATCACGGGCTGGGATGGTCACCCGCAGGGCCTCGGCACCGCGGCGATGCTGGGTTGTGAGGGGCACAACAAGCAGGGTGGCGAGCCCTGCTTCCTGACGCGGATCCGCCTGGATCACCACCACCGGACGGACCTTGCCCACCTCTGCGCCCTGATTGGGATGGAGCCGCGCCACCCAGATCTCGCCCCGGTGAATCAATGCCACCAGCGCTCGTTCTGTGCATCGTCGCCGCCGTTACCGGCGGCGCGACCTTCGGCCAGCTCGAGGGCTTCGTTCTCGGCAGGGAGGAAGTCCGCCGCGACGGCGAGGGCTTCGGCGCGGGCCGGGGTCGGAGGCCAGCGCCCTGGCGGCGGCCACCAGGGCCGCTTCCAGGCGCTCGCGCTCCCTGCGGGAGAGGAGGGCCTCCAGAGCCTCTCGGATCAGCTGCGAGCGGGGCTGGCCGCTGAGGCGTGGCTTCCTGGCTGAGCTTTCGCTCCAAGTCGTCAGGGAGTCTCAGGCTGACGGCACCCATGGAGCACGTTCTGTAAGTGTTTCTGTATCACGAATTGTAGTACGGCTCATGGCGACCGCACGCAATGTCAGGGATCAATCAAGACAGTCGACCAGGCGATGCAGGGTCTCTGGCAGGTACTCCCTCAAGCCGCCCAGAGTTTCTGCAGCTCGAGGTGCACCCTTGCCGGCCACAGCATCACCACAACCGGTTGCATGGGACTGTGCCGAGGGCAGGATCAGCGCTTACCAGGGTGATGCCGTCCGGTTCTGCCTCTGCTGCCAATCGCTCTGCCAGCCACCACAGAAGGGCATGGATGTCGAGCAACAACTCCACCACCAGATCCGGACACAATGGCGGAAAGCCCCAGTGATTCCTGCTGTGGGCGTCAGCGTGACAAGCCGGCCATCGGGCTACGGTTGCACCACCGCCTCGGGATTCGCTTAGGGAATCTCTGGGCATCGGAAATTTGAGGAGCGCCTGAGCTCATGCCTGAGCTGGTGGACTGCAATTTGACTTTGCAGTGCTCTATTGGTGCTCAATCGTTCCATTCTTCCCATTTCTTGGTGTTTTCTGAGGCCCAATCAGATCCTCCAGTCACGGCATTCCCCCCGTTCATATCACGCTAAGCAATAGGCGGCGAGCCATGAACAGATTCGTGAGCGCAGCGATGACGTTGACCTTGCAGCGGTTCTTAGCCATGCCCCGCAGCCGGGTCTTTTGGAAGCCGAACTGCTCCTTGATCACGCGGAACGGATGCTCCACCTTGGCGCGAATGTGAGCTTTTGCCGTCTCGATCAGATCCTGAAGTCTTCCATCAGGCGTATCAGGCAGGACCCGGCGCTTTCCTGGACGCATCGCCACCCGAAAGTTTGCTGTGCTGCCGTCCATCTCGGGGCGCTTGGCAATGCCCTGGTAGCCGGCATCTCCGTAAACCACCTCCTCATCGCCATGGAGCAGCTCGGCGGCTGGGGTGAGGTCATGCACGTTGGCGGCCGTGACCACCACCGAATGGATCAGGCCTGAATCCTTGTCCACGCCTGCGTGGACTTTCATGCCGTAGGCGAAGCCTTCCGCGAAGCGGTAATACCACTGGTTGCCCTTCTTGGTCTGGTGCATCTCCGGATCCCGCTTGCCTGCTTTGTTTTTGGTGGAGCTGGGCGCTGCGATCAAGGTGGCATCGACGATCGTGCCCTGTCGCATCGTCATGCCCTTCTTGCTGAGATGGGCTTTGACGGTTTCAAAGATCTGCTCACCCAGCTCGTGCTTCTCCAGAAGGTGGCGGAAGGTCAGGATCGTTGTCTCATCAGGGATCCGGTCACTGATCAGCTCGATGCCGGCAAAGCGGCGCATGGTGGGCACCTCGATCAGGGCCTCTTCCATCGCCGGATCACTGAGCGAGTACCAGTGCTGGAGTAGGTGGACCCGCAGCATCGTGGACAACGGATAGGGAGGCCGGCCACCCTTCTTGTTTTGCTTGGGGTAGTGGGGCTCGATCAGATCGATCAGTGGCTGCCAGGGCACCACTACCTCCATCTCAGAAAGAAACTTCTCCCGTTTGGTCTGCTTCTTGGCCGTGGTGATCTCGTAATCCGAGAAGCCAAGCTGCTTACCACCCATCACCCCAGTCCTGATCTGCGATCACGCGCCCATTGTCGCGTGGAACGCCTGGGTTTTCCAGAGTGTCCTTAGGAAAGTTTTCGCCTCTCTTTTCTGATCGCCAAGCGGCTGGATGAGATGATGATGCGTCGCTACAGCGAGGCTGTCTAGTCAAAGGCTTTCGCGGAGCAGTGGGAAAATGCGAGACAGCGGATGAGTCCGCCACACCACAGAGCTTGGCTGGGATTTCCGATGACCTGGGCATCCACGTGATCACCCTCTACAACTGGAAAAAGACCTGGCGGTTGCAGGTGGTGGTGGTGCCGCCAACCGAGAAAGAGCCTTAGGGCTCAAGCTCTGCTGACAAATGAGGGTGGTCCTGGAGACTGCTGGCCTGAATGCCGCCGAGCTCAGCGCCTATTGTCGGGAATGAGAGGTACCTGGAGCGGGTGGAGCGCTGGCGCCAGGCAACTCAGGATGCCAATGAGAAGCCTTGAAAGAGCAGAAGGAGCTGGAGAAGCTCCGCGCCGAGGACCAGGAGTAGTGGCGCTGGTCACAAAAAATATGCAGGCCCTCCGGGGAGAGGTAGAGGAGATTGTCCTCGCTGACTGATCGCCGGCACCGACACAGCGGCATCCGGTAAGCAATCCAAATCCAGCATCAATCCCCCATCCAACGCTTGAGGGCCTTGCCCCAGCGCTTGCGGTTGGCGGCGGTCGGCAGCCAGGCACTGACCCCGCCGCGGGAGGTTTGCTCTTCGGAGTGACCACCATTGCGGTAGTAGCTGAGGGTGGTGCCGGGATCGAAGGCCGCGTCACCGGGGGAGGCGTAGTAAGCCCGGTTGCCATACCCGTAGCCATAGGCGCTGGCCTCGTTACCGGTCACGCCGATGGTGCGAGCATTGGTGACGAGGCCCAGCAGGGGTGAACCGGCCAGCTCGATGCGCTTGATCGCTTCGGCAGGCAGCTCGCGCCCCACTTTGCTCAGACTCACCAGCAACAGAATGCCGTCGAGGTGTTCGGCGATCAGCGAGGCGTCCGCAAGCCCCAGGGCGGGCGGGGTGTCGTAGAGCACCATGTCGAAGTCCCCGGAGTCCATGAACTCCCGCGTGATCGCCTCGAGGCGTGCCGAGCCCAGCAGCCGTGGTGGATCGGGCACGGGATGTCCTGCCGTGATCACCTGCCAGTTGGGGAAGTTGGGCACCTCCTGCAGCAGCTCGCGCCAGTTGCGCGAATCGTCGGTGAGCAGGGTGCTGACCCCCTCCAGGTTGTTCAGCCCCAGCCTGTGGTGCAGCTGCGGCAGCCGCAGGTCCATGTCCACCAACAGCACCCGCTGCCCCAGCTCGCTGAGGGTTTTGGCCAGCAGCACCATCATCAGACTCTTGCCCTCGGAGGGCACGGAGCTGGTGATCGCCAGCGAGCGCACCGGACGGTTGCTGTTGAGGAACTTGAGGTTGGTGGTGAGGTTGCGCAGCGCCTCCTGGTAATAGAAGCGCTGATAGCCGTCTTTCTCGGAACGGGGTTGATCGAGCTGCTCGAGCATGAATTTCTTGCTCTTGCCCACATCCTCGAACAGGGGAATGAAGGGGATGTGCCCCAGCAGCGGGTGCTTGAGCTCTTCACGCACCTCGCTGGGGGAGTGGAAGACGTTGTCGAGACGATCCTTGAGCAGCGCCACGCCGGTGCCGGCCGCGAGGCCGAGCAGCAGACCCTGCAGCAGGCTGCGGGGCACGCTGGGTTCAACCGGCACCGTGTTCACCTGGGTGGGGTTGATCACCTGCCAGGGGGCGTTGTTCTGGGCCATCCCCAGCTGGAACGACTCGCGCGAGCGCACCAGGCTGTCGAGGTTGGCCTGGGAGAGTTCCAGGCGCCGTTGCAGATCCTCATACGTCCTCAGCAGGCCGGGCTGCACCTGGAAGCGCCCCTCGAGATCCTGGATCTGCTGCTGGGTGGTGGTGATCGTCTCGTCGTACTGGCGCAGGGCCACGTCGATTGTTTCCAGCTGCTGGCGCTGGAGTTCTGGGCGAAGTCGGTCGCGTGCGGCGATCAGATTGTCGAGCAGGGGGTTGCCCGGCTTGAAGGTGCTCTGTGCTGCCACGATCTGCTCGTTCAGCCTGGCGAGTTCCCCCAGCCGGGCCTGGTTGGGCAAGCCCACGCTGACGCTGGTGCTGGAGCCCGCATCGGCGTTGTCGCTGGATGAACTCGCGAAATCCCGGGTGGCGAGCCGGCCACTGGCCACGTCGGCGCGAACGCGCTGCAGACGGTCGAGCTCAGCCTGCTGTTGCGACAACTGGCTGCGCAGCGAGGAGGCCTGGGTGCGCAGCGCGGTTGCCTCCTCAAGAGGTTGCACCACGTTGTTGGATCTGCGGAAGTTCTCCAGCTGGTTCTGGAGGTCGTTGTTGCGCTGCCGCAGTGCGGGAGCCTGGCCGTCGAGAAAACGGATGCCCTCGGTGAATTGCTCGCGCTTCTGGCTCAGCGACCAGTCGACGTAGGCCTGTTCGGTGAGCTGCAGGGCGCGACGCACCGCGTCGGGATCCTGACCACGGCCGAACACCTGCACGACACCGGAGGCCAGGATCCTCTGCTCCCCCGGGTCAGCGGAAACGAGGGACACGTTGATGCTGGGCGCGGGCGTGTCGGGAAACTCCTCGGCCAGGTTCAGGTACACGGGCTCCAGCACCGTGGGGCTCTGCAGCACCCGCAGCAGGGTGGGCAGATCCACGCGGGCCGTGTTGGTGGCCACAGCGCCGATACCCTCAGCGCCAGCGCTGTTGACTTCGTTCACCGGGTCGCTGAGCAGCAGCACGAAGGATCCGGCAAACACCGGGTTGTAGACGCGGCGGTACACGGCGAACAGGGCCGAGGCCGCTGTCACCAGCAGCACGGTCAGCACGAAAAGCCCGCGTCGGCGGCGGATCACCTTGCCCAGACGTTTGAGCCCCAGGCCGGACTCCTGCGGGTCGGACTCCTGGAGAGGCTGCAGGGGCCGCAACATCACGGGGCCATTGGCGCCCGGTGGGGTTGCGCTGGAGGGGGTGGCGCTCACCGCAGGAGATCCCGGTTTAGGGCGAGTGTATGGGGCGCGAGCCAGAGTCGCAATTCAGGGAGCAGGCTTCGGAAGCGGCTCTGCATCTCAAGACAGTGCCGCCGGCGTGGTCTTGGGCACGGGTTTACCTTGCAGTCGTTTCACGCTTCAACAGGTCTTTCCTCTTGTCGAGCGATTTCACCAACCGCCGAGCCTCCGCTCTGGCCCGCCTGGCCGCCTATGGCCTCGCCCTGGTGTTTCTCGTTTCCCTGGTGGCCGTGTTCCTGCCGCCGCCCTTCCTGAACCCTCAGCGCCTGTCCAACGCCCTTGTGGAACTGGTGGAGCGCTCGACCCTTCCGCTCGTGGCCTCGGCCTTGCTGTTCTGGGGATTCAGCGGCCGCGCGCGGCCGGCCCTGTGGGAGTGCCGCGCGGTGAGAGTGCTGCGGCCTCTGCTGTTGCTGGTGGCCCTCCTCTATCTGCTCACCACCATCAGCTTGGGTTTGATCGGCCAACGGCTCGAGGTTGAAGGCCTCGCCGCTGCCGACCTGCAACTTCGAGGCTCCCAGGCCGAACTGCAGCGGGCGCGGAGCCTGGTGGGGGAGATTCCCGATGAGTCCACCCTGAAGGCCTGGCTGGGCTCCCAACCTGCCCTGCGGCAGGCTCTCGATCAGCAGACCGGCAACGATCAGGTTCCGGACGATGCCGAGGACATCCGTGCGCGCATCAACCGCCTGCTGGCCATCAGCGAGGCGAACCTCCAGCGCGACGCGGTGAGGGCCAAGGCTGAAATCTCCGCTCGGGTGTGGGGGCGGATCATCCGCGCCGGCCTCACCTCCCTGATCTACGCCATCTATTTCGGCCTTGTCTACCTGCTCTGGCCCCGGTCGCTGCTGAAGACCGTGCAGCGGGCCTGGAAACAGCGCAACAAGGCGGTTGAAGCTGCGCTGTGAGTGGCCAGATGGCCTCCCACGCCCGCCTTGCCCTGCTGGTGGGCATGGCGGCCGCCCAGACCACCCTGCTGATCCGGGGCGGTGTGCCCGCTTTTGCGATCATGGCCGGCATCACCTGGATCGGCGGCGGACTGCTCCTGTTCGAACGGGAACAGGAGGGTCAGCCGCCTCCCCTGGCGGCGTTGTCGCTGCACCAGCTGCTGGTGGGCCTGGCTGCCCTGCTCTGGGTGCTGCTGGTGCTCAGCAATGCCGGCCGGCTCTACGACCCCCTGCTGCATCTGGTGCCCCTGGCAGCCCTGGTGGGCCTGGCGCTGCTCTCCGGGGTGCTCTGGCGCTCGCCCACGTTGCTGCTGATGCTCTGCTGCGGCCTGCTGTTGCCGGCACAGGTGCTGATCAACCGCTTCCTGCCCACCCAGCCGCTGGCGGTGGCCACGGCCCGCACCGTCGCCCAGGGGCTGTGGCTGGCGGGCCGGCCGGCGTTGGCGATGGGGGATCGCATCGTCATGACCGATCAG
Source organism: uncultured cyanobacterium (assembly GCA_963765575.1). GTDB lineage: Bacteria > Cyanobacteriota > Cyanobacteriia > PCC-6307 > Cyanobiaceae > NIES-981. The sequence goes on from CAVXWZ010000001.1 coordinate 8,895, forward strand.
GTGTTGCTGGTGGATGCCAGCTGCACGGGGGTGAACACGCTCTCGCTCTGCCTGGCGGCGATGCTGCTGCTGGCGGTGCTGCTGCCCCTGCCGGCCCTGCGCCGACACCGTGTGCCTGGTGCTCTGCTGCTGGCAACAGCCACGATGGTGCTCGCCTTCCTGGTCAATGCGGTGCGGGTGTTCGTGCTCGCGCTCACCCAACAGGAGCGCTCCTCGGCTTGGTACGGCGCCCTCACCCACTTCGACTTCTGGCACGATGGCAGCGGTTCCCACCTGTTTTCCATGGCTGCCATGGGCCTGGTGATCGGCCTCTACATGATGCTTCTCGAGGCCACCCTGGCCGCGCGCCGATGAACAGGCGCGCCTTCAACTGGGGCCCGGAAACCCGGCGTCTGGCTCCGCTGGTGCTGTTGGCCGCCTGGGCCACGCTGCTCAGCGTGGAGACATGGTTCCGCTCCCCAGGCTTCTCCACCGCAAGGGGCCTTCCCTCCCAACTGGTGCGACGGGGTGAGGTGTGGCGTCGGCATCCGCAACCGCCAGGTGCGCCTGCGGGCGAGCTTCCCGATGGGGTCGCGGTGCTCGAGGCGGCCGACTACGTCCCGGAGAAGCCGGGCCTGCCCCGCCTGCACCTGCGGCGGCTGGGCCTGGCGACCAGTGGCACCGGCGTGGATCTGCCCGTTGAAGACCTCGCCGCCGCCCTGCTGGGCGAGGGGGCCCAGGGCCGTTGTGTGGTGCTCGATGGGGCCGGCGCGGTGATCTCCGAGCAGCCCACGGCCGAGGCCTGGGCCGCCTGGATCGCCCCCCAGCGCCCGTCCCGCCCCGAGCTGCTGCGCTGGCTGCTGGGACTGCGGCCCTTCCGCGCCAACACCTGCCTCTGGGACGGCCAGCGGGCGGCAGCGACGCGATGATCGGCGCGCTGATCAACCAACTGCTCTACCGCGGAGTGCTGCAGCGTCGCCTGCTGCTGCTGGCCTGGGATGGGCTGCTGATCGCCACCTGCTTCTGGCTGAGCTTCGCCCTGCGCCTGGGGGAGCCGGTGCCGCTGATGCTGCTGCCCAACCTCTACCTGCTGCCCTGGGCGGTGGTCATTGGCCTCAGCGTGCTGGTGTTCAGCGGCTGGTACCGGGGACTCACCCGCTACTCCGGCAGCCACTCCCTCTACGCCCTGCTGCCGCGCAGCGGGCTGATGGTGCTGCTGCTGCTGCTGGTGAGCACCCTGGCGAGCCGGGGGATGCCGCCCTTCCGCGGCTTCTGGCTGCTGTTCTGGCTGCTGTTCTCGGGCGCCGCAATCGCCTCGCGCATCGTGCTCCGCGACCTGTTGCGCTGGTGGCTCTCCCGCCCCGCGCCGGCCCGACCTGCGGGGCGAGGCCGCACGGAGGGGGGTGTACAGCCGGTGTTGGTGTACGTGTTCGGCCTGGCGGCCGATCAGCTGGTGGCCCAGCTGAAGCTGGAGAACGGCCGTGGCATTGCCGCCGTGGTCAGCGACGACCCCACCCTGGTGGGCCGCAGCCTGCGCGGTCTGCCCATCCACCCCATGGCCGATCTGCCCGCCCTTGCCGAGCGCTTTCACACCCGTGATCTGGTGTTCGCCGAGGCCGATCTCCCCCGCCCGCGCCGGCGGCAGCTGGTGGAGCGACTCACCGAGATGGACCTGCGCGTGCTGTCGATCCCATCGGTGCAGCAGATCCGCTCCGGCGAGCGGGTGATCTCCTCGCTCAAGCCGGTGGTGATCGAGGACCTGCTCGGGCGCGATGCCTCCTGCGCCGACCCAACGCTGCTGCAGAACGCCGTGGCCGGGAAGGTGGTGCTGGTGAGCGGGGCCGGTGGCTCGATCGGTTCGGAGCTGTGCCGGCAGATCGCCGCCCTGGGGGCGTCGCGGCTGGTGATGCTCGAGCGCAGCGAGGAAGCCCTCTACGACCTCGACATCTCCATGGAGCGGCTGCGGCAGACGCTCCCAGACCTCGACCCCGGCCGCCTGGAGTTCCTGCTGGGCGATGTCTGTGACAGGGATCGCCTGGCCTCGCTCTGCCGCCAGCACGGCGTGCAGGTGCTGTTCCATGCCGCCGCCTACAAGCACGTGCCGCTGGTGGAGCGCAACATCTGCGCCGGGGTGGCCAACAACGTCGGCGGCACCCGCTCCGCCCTGGAGGCGGCGATCGCCAGCGGGGTCGAGCGCTTCATCCTGATCTCCACCGACAAGGCCGTGCGCCCCACCAATGCCATGGGGGCGAGCAAGCGGGTGGCGGAGATGCTGGTGCAGCTGGCCGCCCGCCGGGGCACGACCACGGTCTGCGCGATGGTGCGCTTCGGCAATGTGCTGGGCTCCTCCGGTTCGGTGGTGCCGCGCTTTCGCGCCCAGATCAAGGCCGGCGGGCCGATCACCGTGACCCACCCCGAGATCACCCGCTACTTCATGACCATCCCCGAAGCGGTGGCGCTGGTGCTGCAGGCCTCGGGGATGGCCGAGGGGGGGAGGTGTTCGTGCTCGACATGGGCGAGCCGGTGAAGATCGTGGATCTGGCCCGGCAGATGATTCGCCTCTCCGGCCGCAGCCTGCGCGATGCCGCCCAGCCCGATGGCGACGTGGAGATCGTGTTCACCGGCCTGCGGCCCGGGGAGAAGCTCTACGAGGAGCTGCTGATCAGCGCCAGCGATGAGCCCAGCTCCCATCCGCTGATTCGCAAGGCGCGCGAGCGCTGCCTGGCGGAGGCTGAGTTTGCCGGGCAGCTGCGGGATCTCGATGCCGCCCTGGCGGCCTGGGACGACCGGGCGGTGCAGGACTGCCTGAGCCGCCTGATGGCCGGCTGACGCCGGCTCAGCCCTCAAACCAGCGCCGCCCGTCGCTGCGGCGGTCCTGGCGGCGCCGCGCCTCCCTGCGGCTGAACTCGCTCACGCTGGGATTGGCCCCCACCGGATCCACATGGGCCACCTGCTGCCACAGCTGCGGCGGCGCCCAGCGCACGGTATGGCGGGCGCGGTCATGGCGGGTCACATGGCACCAGCGGCTCTGGTCGCAGTCCGGGCACCAGAGCTCCTCCAGCCACTCGTTGCTGAGCACCAGCACCGGATAGGCCTGGATCACCAGTTTCGCCCGCTTGTCGCTCAGCCCCCGCTGCCTCAGCTCCTCGGGCCTGAGCAGATGCAGGAAATACTTGCGGCCCGAGCCCGTGAGGCCGGTGTCGGGGTGCACGGGGCAGCGCAGCTCGCGCCGCTGGGGCCGCCGTGAGCGCCGCGGGCGGGCGGCTTCGCTGGTGGTGTTGGCCTGCCCAACACCCGCTTGCAATCCCGATCTGACCATCAGGGCTGGAATGATCGCCCCACCATCCTGCGATGGCCTTGGGTTTCTGGTATCAGCTGATTCCAGTTGGCGTTGCGGTCGGCCTGGGTTCGTTCGCCCGCCTCCCTGGACTCGCGGATCGATCGTCTTCACCCCGGACACCACACCAGATGTGGTGCTTGGCCTCGGGCTGCTCAACGCCACTGCGCTCAACGCTGCTCCGCCGCTGCGCTCAACGCCGATCCCGTAGCGAATCCTCCCCAGCCGCCCCATCGCCGCGGCCGGTGGCCTGGCCCTCCAGCTTGGCGATCAGGTTGGGCACGAACTTCTCGGAGAATCCCGCCACGAACGACCACACCAGCAGCTTGGCGAAATCGGCGTTGGTGCCGGGGTTCACCTCCAGCACGAAGCCGTTGATGCTGGCGAAGGGGTGGTCGCCGGCTGGGGAACTCCGGAAACAGGCCGCCGCCTGAGCAGGCCGCCCATGAACACCAGATAGAGCAGGAAGGCGAAGGCCATCGCCACCGCGCACTTCCAGAGGAAATAGAGCGCCGGATGGCTCTGTTCGCCGCCGCCGCCGCCGCACCACCATTCCCGCCAACGTCGTCTTGCGGAAGGGCTGGTTGATCGCCGAGCCCAGGATCGCCGCCAGGCCCACGAACACCGCGATCGGTCCCGGCCCGTCCTCCACCCCCGCCGTCGCCTGGCGGTAGGTGGCGTAGCCGATCAGGCAGGCCGCCACCACCGTGGCCAGGGCGGCCAGGCGCAGGAAGCGAGGGCAGCGGGGGTTGCGGCTCATTTCGCCGCCATCCAGTCGGGCCCGGCGCCGGTGTCCACCAGCAGGGGCACGCTCAGCTGCACCGCGCCCTCCATCGTGTCCTTCACCAGCGCCCGCACCGGCTCCAAGGCCTCGCTGGCCACCTCCAGCACCAGCTCATCGTGCACCTGCAGCAGCAGCCGCGCCGGCAGGGCGGTTTCGATCAGCCGCCGCTGCAGACCCACCATCGCCAGCTTGATGATGTCGGCGCTGGAGCCCTGGATCGGCGCGTTGGCCGCCGCCCGCAGCTGCTGGGCCTCCTTGCCACCGCGGCGGGCGACATCCAGGTCGATCTCCAGCGGGTCGCTGCCCCGCAGCCGTCCCAGCCCGGCCGGGTCGAAGGCAAACGGCCGCCGCCGCCCCAGGATCGTCTCCACATAGCCCTTGCTCAGCGCCAGCCGCTCCTGCAGTTCCAGGAAGGTGAACACCTTCGGGTAGCGCCGCCGGTAGCGCTCCAGAAAGTCCTTCGCTTCCGCCTGGCTGACGCCCGTCTCGCGGGCAAAGCGCTGCTGGCCCATGCCGTAGATCACGCCGAAGTTGATCGTCTTGCCCAGCCGCCGCTCGTCGCTGCTCACCTCCTCTCCTTCACCCTTCTCCAGCAGCAGCCGGGCGGTGAGGGCATGCACGTCGTCGCCGCTGCGGTAGGCCTGCACCAGCACCTCCTCGCCGCTGAGGTGGGCGAGGATGCGCAGCTCGATCTGGGAGTAGTCGGCGCTCAGCAGCGTCCAGCCCGCCGCCGGCAGGAAGGCCTTGCGGATGCGCCGGGAGAAGGCCGTGCGCACGGGAATGTTCTGCAGGTTGGGATTGCTGCTCGAGAGCCGTCCGGTGGCGGTGACGGCCTGGTTGAAATCGGTGTGCACCCGGCCGGTTTCCGGCTCCACCAGGGCCGGCAGGGCATCCACATAGGTGCTCTTGAGCTTGCTGAGGATGCGGTGCTCCAGCACCAGCGGCACCACCGGATGGTCGTCCTCCAGCTTCTCCAGCACCGCCGCGTCGGTGCTCCAGCCGGTTTTGGTGCGGCGCGACTTCTTGCGCTCGAGCCCCAGGGTGTCGAACAGCAGCTCGCCCAGCTGCTTGGGGCTGGCCAGGTTGAAGTCCACCCCGGCGGCGGCCTTGGCTTCGCCCTCCAGCCGCTCCAGGGTGGCGCCCAGCTCGACGCTGAGTTTGGCCAGGTAGCCGGTGTCGATGCGGATGCCGGTGGCCTCCATCAGCGCCAGCACCGGCTCCAGGGGCAGCTCCAGCTGCTCCAGCAGCGCCGGCAGCTGGGGGCCCAGGTGTGCCAGCTGGGCGCGCAGCAGGGGCGTCAGGCGCCGGGTGAGGTGCACGTCCATGGCGCAGTACTGCGCCGCCGCCGCGATCGGCACCGCCCCGATGTCGCTGCCCTTGGGCACCAGCTCGCCGTAGCTGGTGGGGGTGAAGCCGAAGTTGCGCTCCGCCAGCACCTCCAGCCCGTGGCGGGCGTTGGCGTCGCGCAGGTAGTCGGCCAGCAGCGTGTCCATCACCACCCCGCCCAGCTCCAGGCCGTGGCGCAGCAGGATCAGCCGGTCGTACTTGGCGTTCTGCAGCGTTTTGGGGTGCTGGACGCTGGCCAGCCAGGGGGCCAGGGCGGTGAGCACCTGATCGAGCGGGAGCTGGGGCGGCTGGTCGCCGGTCTCAGCGGGCCGGTGCCCGATGGGGATGTAGGCCAGATCCTCCGGGCCCTCGCCCCAGGCCACGCCGATACCCACCAGTTCGGCCTTGAAGGGGTTGAGGGCGGTGGTCTCGGTGTCGAGGGCCACCGGCGCGGCCGCATCGGTGGCGCCCAGCAGCCGCGCCACCAGGGCGTCGAGGGCCGCGGCGGTGGTGATCAGCTGGGGGCTGAGCTGGGGTGGCGCCACCACGGCAGGATCGGCGGCTGGGGCGGCTGTTGGAGGCTGCGGGCTGGGCTGCTGAGCGGGCTGCTGAGCGGGCTGGGGCGGCACGGCCGAGAACAGCTCGGCGAAGCGGCCCACCTGCCGCGCCAGGGAATTCAGTTCCAGCTCCTCCAGGCTCTGCTGCAGCGCCGCGCTGTCCACCGCCCCCAGCCGCAGCCGCGGCGACGCGCTCAGCGGCACGTCCACCACGATCTCGGCCAGCATGCGCGAGTGGTAGGCGTTGGCCTTGTCGGCGCGCAGTTTCTGCAGCAGGGCGCCCTTGAGCACCCCCTTGGGGTCGGTGGCCTTGGGGCCGGCCTGCTCCATGGCCTCCAGCGCCGCGTAGATGCCGTCCACGTGGGCGAAGGCGCCCAGCAGGTTCACCGCTGTCTTCGGCCCCACGCCCTTGACGCCGGGGATGTTGTCGCTGCTGTCACCGGTGAGGGCCTTGAGGTCCACCACCTCCTCGGGCGCCACCCCGAGCTTGGCGATCACCCCCTCGCGGCGGATCTCCAGCGGCCCGCTGCTCTTGGCGTAGGGACCGCCGCCCATGTAGAGCACGGCGATGTCGCGCCCATCGTCCACCAGCTGGAAGAGATCGCGGTCGCCCGAGAGGATCCGCACCCGCCAGCCCTCGGCGGCGGCGCTGTTGGCCAGGGTGCCGAGCACGTCGTCGGCCTCGTAGCCCGGGGCCATGCACAGCGGGATGTCGAGGTGCTCGCTCAGGATCCGCTGCAGGTTGACCACATCGGCGAAGAAGGCCTCCGGGGCCTCGTCGCGGTGGGCCTTGTAGGTGGCGTCGGCGGTGTGGCGGAAGGTGGGCTGGTCGGTGTCGAAGGCCACCACCAGACCATCGGGTCTGAGGCCTTTGCAGGTGTCGAGCAGGGCCTTGAGGAAGCCGTAGGTCACCGAGGTGGGCACGCCCTCCCGGGTGCTGAGGCCGCCCTCGCCGCCCTTGGCAAAGGCATAGAAGCTGCGGAAGGCCAGCGAGTGGCCATCGATCAGCAGCAGCAGCGGCTTGTCGCCGTTGCCCTCAGCGGCAGCCGCCGTCGCGGTCTCTGCGTCTTTCACTCCTGCCCCGCTCAATCGCCAGCGCACCGATCGCCCGCCAGCCTGGCAGAGCTCAGCGGTGGAGTTCGGCAGCCGCGAAACGCAGCACGGCCGCCGCCGTGGCCAGGGCGGCCTGGCTGTCGTTGGCATCGAACAGATCGGACGGGGCCTCATCCCCCTGGGGGTAGCGGGTTTCGCTGTTCATGCGGGTGAGCGGTTTGAGGTGCAGCTCGGCCAGAGCATGCGTGTTGAGCCCTTGGCTGTGCAGCATCTCCACAAAGCGCTCCAGTGAATGGCTGTATGGCGGGGTGATGCCGGCTGCCACCAGCAGGGCTTTGAGTGCCTTTTCAGCCGCCTGCCCGGCGAGGTAACAGGCCTGGGCATCGAACTCCTCGCCCGCCATGCAGCGGGCGGCGTCCAGATCGTTCTGGGCCTGGCGGATCCAGGCCTCAGCCCGGGGGGTCATGGCCGATCGAGGCGCAGGGCATCGCGGCCGATGGCGCGCCAGTAGGGGTCCTCGCTGGTCCTGAGCAGTGGCCAGCTCTCGCTGGTGAGGGCCAGCACGTCGTCGCCGAGCCTGGCTTCCAGTAATGCATTGGCCAGCACCTCGGCCGCGGCCTGGCTGGGAGCGATTGCCAGAAGGTCGACATCGGAATAGGCGTCCCAGTCACCCCGGGCGAGCGAGCCGAACAGCCACACCTCGGCGCCTGGATGGGCCGCCACCACCTGGGCAGCGCCCTGCCGCAGCGCCGCCAGGCGGCCGCTGCGGCGTTGCTCACGGAGGCTGGCCAGGCTTGCCATCAGCTCACGCTATCCAGTCGGCCGAGAAGCGATCCACCCCGGCCAGCCGCACCCGCAGGTCGGCGCGGCCGTTGCCGCTGCGGTCGCCGCTCAGCAACCCGCCGCTGAAGCGCAGCTCCCGGGCCCGACCGGAGAAGCCAGCGCTGCCGATGAAGCGCCAGCCCTTGTTGGCGAAGGGGTTGCCGCCATCGAGCAGGGCCGTGATCGCCAGCCGGTCGCCCCCCTGGCCGTTGAAGTCGTCGATCCTGTCCAGGGGCCGGCCGCGCAGATCCCCAGACCGCCACACGAAGGCATCGGCGCCGCCGCCGCCGCCCATGCGGTCGCGGCCCGGCCCGCCGATCAGCACGTCGTTGCCGGCCCGGCCCCGCAGGCGGTCGTTGCCGCCGCCACCGATCAGCAGGTCGTTGGCCTTGCGGCCGGGCAAGCGGTCGTTGCCGGTGCCCCCCTCGCGCCGGCGGTTGAGGGCGGCGGCGGCGAAGTCGCTGCGGCTGCGCCCCAGGGTGAGCTCCAGGGAGCGGGCCAGCATCCGGTTGCCGCGCTCACCGAAGTGCACGTTGTCGAAGTGCAGAAAACGGGAGATCCGGTTGCTGGAGAGATCAGCGAAGCCCTTGCGGCCCTGGGCCGCCCGGCGGCTGTCGCGGATGCCGTAGTCGGAGAAGTCGCCCAGCCGCCCGCCGAAGCGGCGCCAGGAGGCCTCAAACTCATTGCGGAAGCCCACGATCGCGGCATAGGGGTAGCGCTCGCGCAGCTCATCCAGGCCCCGGTCGAAGCGCTCCAGCAGCTCCGCGCTGCCGTTGCTGCGGAAGTAGTCGGCCCAGGCACGGGTGTTGCTGCCGCCCTTGCCCCGCTCGGCGCGCCGGAGCAGCTCGGTGATGTAGGGGAGCTGGTACGCCACCCCGTTCACGTCGCCCTGAAAGGGCACCAGGGCCGAAGCCACGATCTGGCGCGTTTCGCCGGAGCGCAGCATCACCTCCACGTTGGCGAGCATGCGCTTCACCGTGCGGCGCACCACCTGCTGCGGCTTGCGGCCCTCGCGCACCCCCAGCAGCAGGTCGTTGGCGCCGCCCCAGATCACCGTGAGGTTGCTTGAGCTCGGGCGGAGGCCCTGATCCAGGGCAGCCTCGATCTGGCCCTGCAGGCCGCGGCCGCGCAGGCCGGCGATCGCCGCCAGCCGTTCGCGCAGATCGCCAAATTCCGCCAGATGCTCGCGGCCGCTGGTGGCGCCGCTGACGGCGAAGGAGGGGGCGCTGGCGGAGCCGGCCCCTGGCGGGGCAACGAAACGGTTGGCGAGGCCGAAGCCGCTGGACGCTCCGCCGGCCAGGGGCAGCCCCAGCCGCCGCCGCAGCAGCACCTGCCAGTTGTTGGGGGTGTTGTGGGCGGTGACGCCGCTGTAGCGGCCCCGGGGCGAGCTCTCGCGGCGCAGGCGCGCGGCCAGGCTGCCCACATCGCTGGCGCTGTCGCCGAACACAGTCAGCTGGCGGAAGCGGGCCATCGAGGGTCGAAGGGGAGAGCGGGCGCCGCTGGCGGCGGGGCACGGCCCATCTCAGCGTGGCCTCAGCGCCGTGTCGAGGTCACCGGGGCCTCGTTGAGCACCAGCTCCTGGCGCGGCAGACCGAGGCGGATGCCCTCGCGATCGAAGGCCTCCTTCACACGCAGGCGGAATTCGCGCCCCACCGGCCACTGGGCCAGGGGCAGGGTCTGGATCCACACCCGGATCAGGCAGCCCGACTGGCGCACCTCATCCACCCCCAGCACTTCCGGAGGGCTGAGCACGTACTGCGCCCAGTCGGGATCCTGGCTCATGTCCTCGGCCACCCGCCGGATCAGCTCCAGCACGGCGCGCAGATCCTCGCCCGCCGCCACCTCGATGGTGAAGTTCACCCGCGACCAGTCCTTGGTGAGGTTTTCCACGGCGCGGATCTGGCCGTTGGGCAGGCTGGTGAGCTGGCCGTCGAGGCCGCGCAGCTGGGTGTTGAACAGATTCATGTTCTCCACGAAGCCATCGTGGGGCGCGATGACCACCACATCGCCGATGGCAAAGCGGTCGGTGAGGATGATCAGCAGCCCCTGCATGAAGTCCTCCAGCAGGTTGCGCAGCAGCAGGCCGGCCGCCACCGCCACCACCCCGGCCCCGGTGAGCAGCGAGCGGTTGACACCCGCCAGCAGCAGGGTGAGCACGATGCCCACGGCGATGCACGCCATCGTGGCCGTGTTCTTGAGCATCTTGGTGTAGGTCACCGCCTGCAGCGCATAGCGCCGGGAGCCAGGGTTGTTGATGGTGGAGGTAATCACCCAATTGTTGACGCTGTGGTCGATCGCCAGCAGCAGCAACCAGCGCACCACGATCAGCCCCAGCCACATCAGCGGCACACTCACCGACTTCTGCATCAGCAGCAGGGAGGCGATGCGGATGTTGGGGAAAAAAATCGCGATCGCCCCGACCCCGGCCGCCACCAGACTCAACTGCAGCAGACCGGTGATCAGCAGCGCCATCTCGAGCAGGTTGCGGGCCTGGTCGCGCCAGCCCTGCTGACGGAGCGTGGGGATCGACAGGGTCTCAATCAGGCGGCTGGTGCCCTCGATCAGGCGGCCGGTGCCATCGATCAGGCGCTGGGGGTGGCGCTTGGCGCGGCGGCCGAGGCGCTGCAGCCAGCTGCGCCGGCGCTGGGCTGGTGCCTCCGTGGCCTCCTCGCTGTCGCTCCCCTCCGGCCTTGGCGCGGCGGCAGGAACCGGGCCGGCGCCGTCCGGGCGCGCCTCTGCCTGGGCGGCGTTCTGGGCTTCAAGGTTGCCGCTGAAGGCGGCCATCACCTCCCGCGTGGCCGATTCGCGCAGGTCCTCGGTGCTGTCCCGCAGGCCCCGCAGTGCCCGCCGCAGCGCCCAGCGGATCGACGAGAGGGCCAGCTGCACCAGCAGCACGATGCCGGCCACCGCCGCCGCCAGTGCCAGGCGGCCGGCGGGAAAGCGGCGGTTGAACTCCAGGCCCCAGAGCGATTCGCTGATCACCTTCTGGAGCACCGTTTTCCAGCGCTCGGCCAGCTCCATCGTCGTGCTGCCAGCCCAGGCCGCGTCGGGTCCGGTGACCGTGAGCAGGGTCGCCGGCCCGATGCCCAGGTCGGGAGCGGCGGGCATGAACACCACGGTCACGTTGTTGCGGAAGCCCACCGCCACGCTGGGGGTGAAGGGGTGCAGGGCCTGGCGGTTGAACACGTTCCACACATTCAGCTCCGCCCCCGCCAGCGCCGCCGTGCTCTGGCGCATCGCCGCCGCGGCCTGCTGGCGCTCCGGCGACAGGGCGGTGCTGCCCTGCTTCTGGGCCTGCCGCAGCTGGGCAATCACCCCCTCCACGCTGCGTTCCACCGTTTCGGCCCGCATCTGGGCCGCCTGGGCGGCGGCTTTGGCCGACATCGTTTCGCCGGGATCGATCGCCAGGGTGATCGGGGGGCTGAGCACGTCGTGGGGCAACACCACGGTGCTGCACCAGAAGCGGCCGCAGGAGAAGGCCTGCTCGCGATCCAGCCAGCCCTCCTCGGCCGTGCTCCCCTCGTCGCTGGCACCAGGCAGGTTCAGCACCGCGGCGGCGGGCTGCCCCGGCAGCAGGCTCAGGGCCAGGCCCAGCAGCAGCGCCAGCAGCAAGCTCCGCCGCCGCAGGCCCTGCCGACGTTGGCCGCCCAGCGGCCGGCACTGAGCCCTCAGCCCCCGATTTCGCCCCATGCCCCACTCTCGCCTCAGTGCTGCCGCGGCAGTTCCCCAGCCATTGCAGCAGGCTTTCAGGGTAAGGAGCGTCAGGGGTCTCAGCCGATGAGCTCGGCCAAAGCCGCGCCCGTGCCAGGCCGGGCCCGCTTCAGCCCCTGCGGCCGCTACCGCTGGTGGCTGCAGCGCCGCTGGGACCCCGCCGCGCCGCGGCTGCTGTTCATCGGCCTGAACCCTTCCCGCGCCGACGCCGTCCTGCCGCTGCTGGACGGACGCCGGCTGCTGGCGCTGCCTGGCGCCAGCGCGCCCCGCTGGGGCATCCTGAGGGGGCTTGCGCCAGTTCTCCCGCGGCCGTTCCATGCCCCCCCACCCACGGCGTTACGCCGTTCACCTGCACATGAGCGGCGGCCAGACGGAAACGGTGATGTTCGCCAGCCTTCAGGCCTTCCAGCAGTGGTATGGCGACGTGCTCACCGCTTCCAGCCCCGACACCTTCGTGAACGTGCCCATCGGTGATCTCGACGGCGAATACCTGGTGCTGCGGCCGGCGGCGGTGGTGGCCATCCGGGTGGAACCCCGGTTCAATCCCCTCGACGATGAATGACGCCTGAGCGGCTGGGTCTGCTCTGGGGCGTCACGGTGTTCTCCGGAGCCGTGGCCCAGGCCCTGGCCTGGCTCACCGGCCTGCCCGGGGTGGTGCTGCTGCTCAGCTCCGGGCTGCTGATCGGCCGTTCCGGCCTGGGCCTGGTGGAACCGCTGGATCTGGGGCCGGGCCTGGGCACGATCGTGGGGCTGCTGGTGAGCCTGGTGCTCTTCGAGGGTGGCCTCAACCTGCGCCTGCCCGCCGACGGCACCCGCCAGGCGGTGCTGCGCATCGCCGCCGTGCGCCTGCTGCTGGCCCTGGTGGGAGGCCTGCTGCTGTCCCACTGGCTGGCGGGCCTCAACTGGCCGCTGGCGGCGGTGTTCAGCGCCATCGTGCTGGCCACCGGCCCCACGGTGGTGAACCCGCTGGTGCGCCAGATCGGTCTGAAGGCGCCGCTGGGGGAGGTGCTGGAGGGGGAAGGGCTGGTGCTGGAGCCGATCGGCGCCGTGCTGGCCCTGCTGCTGCTGGAACTGCTGCTCGGCGACCTGCACGGCTGGCGCGAGCTGGCCACCGGCCTGCTGCAGCGCCTCGGCGGCGGGGTGCTGATCGGTGCCGCCTGCGGCTGGCTGCTGGCCGAGCTGCTGCTCCGCGTCCCCGCCTCTGCCGGCAACGGCGCCCTGCGGCTGCAGCTCAGCCTCGGCATCCTGTTCCTGATGTTCACCGGCTGCGAGCAGCTGCTGCCGGAATCGGGGCTGCCCGCCGCCGTGGCCGCGGGGGTGGTGGTGGGCCGTCGCGCCGATACCGATGCCAAGGAGCTCGATGAACTGATCCGCCAGCTGGCCCAGCTGGCGATCACGATGCTGTTTCCCCTGCTCGCCGCCGACGTCACCTTCGCCCAGCTCAGTCCCCTGGGCTGGGGCGGGGTGGCCTGCGTGCTGGCATTGATGCTGGTGCTGCGGCCCCTGGCCATCGGCCTGGCCACCTGGGGCATGGGCTTCAGCCTCGCCCAGCGGGCCCTGCTCAGCTGGCTGGCGCCGCGCGGCATCGTCACCGCCGCCGTGGCCAGCCTGTTCGCCATCCGCCTGGAGCAGGCGGGGGTGGTGGGGGCCGGCCGCTTGCAGGGCCTGGTGTTCCTCACCATCCTGCTCACCGTGGGCCTGCAGGGCCTCAGCGCCGGCCCGCTCGCCCGGCGTCTGGGGCTCACCGCCGAGCCCTCAGAAGAGCCCTCAGGGCAGCCCTCAGAGGCAGCGGGCGATGCGGGGCCGGTCGTCGCCGCTGCGGTGCAGCAGCAGCCAGGAGGCCAGTAGGTCGGGCCCCTGCAGGCTGCCCAGCAGGGCGGCGCGGGCGCTCTTCATCACCACCCCCTTCTTGACGCCGGCGGCGGCGGCGGCCTCGGCCAGCAGCGCCTGGGCCTGGTCGGCCGTGAGCTCCCCAGCGGGCAGCCGCTCCAGCAGTGCCGCCAGGGCCGCCTGGGCCCCCTCCATCTGCAGCTGGGCGCTGGCGGCTTCGTTGAGCTCCGGGGTGCTGAAGAACGGCTCCGCCTGCTCCACCCCATCGGCGAGCAGGGTGAGCGAGGGGCCCAGCAGCTCGGTGAGATCCCGCTGCCAGGCGGGCTCGGCGTGGGTTGGGTTGGCCGCACCGGCCTGCCCCCAGCCGCGCCCGGCCCACAGGGGCAGCAGCTGCTGCCGCAGGGGCTCGGCACCCTGCTCGCGCAGCACCTGGCCGTTGAGCCAGTTGAGCTTGTCCCAATCGAAGCGGGCGCCGGCCCTGTTCACCCGCCCGAAGTCGAACACTGCCGCCGCCTCAGCAAGGCCGAAGCGCTCGCCCATCCCCTCCGGCGGCGACCAGCCCAGCAGGGCCATGTAGTTGGCCAGGGCGGCGGCGGTGTAGCCCATGGCCTGGAAGTCGCTGATCGAGGTCACCCCGTCGCGTTTGGAGAGCTTCCTGCCCTCCTTGTTGAGGATCAGGGGCGTGTGGGCGAACACCGGTGCGGGCTGGCCCAGGGCCTCATAGAGCAGCAGCTGCTTGGCGGTGTTGGCGATGTGGTCCTCGCCCCGGATCACATGGCTGATGGCCATGGCGGCGTCGTCCACCACCACCACCAGGTTGTAGAGGGGATCGCCGATCTGATCGGCCGCCGCCCGCCGGGCGATCACCATGTCACCGCCCAGGTCGCTGCCGCTCCAGCGCATCGGGCCGCGCACCAGGTCGTCCCAGCTGATCGTGCGCCCGTCGTCGATGCGGAAGCGCACCACCGCCTGGCGGCCCGCGGCGATGTAGTGCTGCTCCTGCTCGGCGCTGAGGTGGCGGTGCCGGTTGTCGTAGCGGGGGGCCTGCTTGGCGGCGGCCTGCTGCTCGCGCATGGCCGTGAGCTCCTCCTCGCTGGCGTAGCAGCGGTAGGCCTGGCCGGACGCCAGCAGCTGGCGGATGGCGGCGCGGTGCTGCTCCAGCCGCTGGCTCTGGATCACCGGCTCCCCGTCCCAGTCGAGGCCCAGCCAGCGCAGGCCGTCGAGGATGTTGGCGGTGAACTCGGGCCGGCTGCGCTGCCGGTCGGTGTCCTCGATGCGCAGCAGAAAGCTGCCGCCGCTGTGGCGGGCAAACAGCCAGTTGAACAACGCCGTGCGGGCGGTGCCGATGTGCAGGGTGCCGGTGGGGCTGGGGGCCAGGCGAACGCGAACCTGACTGGACTCAGCTGCCACAGCCGGCTCTCCTGGAGTTGATGGAAACGGGACTGACGGGATTCGAACCCGCAACTTCCGCCGTGACAGGGCGGTGCTCTAACCGGTTGAACTACAGTCCCAGACCGCCAAAGACCACAGAGGGCCACGGGTGGCACTCGATGTCATCAGGTCGACCTGAAAAGTATCCGTCGCTGCCCCCCCGTCCGTCAACAGAGCGCCAGGGTGGGCGATTCACAGAACGACGCACAGGGCGATGGCGAGGGCGATGACGAGGATGATTCGTTGTGTCGGGGCTGGGGCTGCAGCCGCAGCGAGCCACAAAAAAACCATCCCCGCAGGGATGGTTCTGCCGCGCTGGTCGCGGCAACGATGGCAGAATCGTGGGGGTGAATCGTGGCCGAAATTCAGGGCCGGAAGCCGGCCGGTTCGATCAGGCGAACCTGGTTGCCACGGGCGGTGAATTCGCGGCCCTGATCACTCTGAACCACAACGCGACCGCCGGATTTGACCCGGATGACACGGGCACGAACCCAGCCCAAGGCTGCGGATTCGAGCACCTTGACCACATCTCCGGGTTGAAGGTCCAGCTCCATGTTCAGCGGGGAGAAACGGCGAGTCGAGAGCGGAAAATCGGCGTGAGGGCCGGCGGTTGGGGACATCGAGCGCGCCGTGGAGGACTCGAACCTCCGACATCAGGTTTTGGAGACCTGCGTTCTACCAACTGAACTAACGGCGCAGGAGTGATGTCCCCTGAATGAACGTGGCCGGCTGGAGGCCGGACGGTTGTTGGCTCAGCGATCGAAGCGCTGCTTGACCCGGGTGGCTTTACCAACCCGATCCCGCAGGTAGAAGAGCTTCGCTCGGCGAACCTTACCGCGCCGCTCCACCTTGACGGAGGCAACCTGGGGGCTGTGCAGCATGAAGATCCGCTCCACGCCAATGCCCTGGAAGATGCGGCGCACGGTGATCGTGGCGTTCAGGCCGCCGTGGCGCTTGGCGATCACCACCCCCTCGTAGGGCTGAACCCGCTCCTTGTTGCCCTCCCGGATGCGCACGCCCACCTTCACGGTGTCGCCCACATAGATGTCTGGCAGATCGCTCTTGAGCTGCTCGGCCTCGAAGGCCTGCAGGATCTGCTGGGCGCTGAGGCGGCCGGTGCGGGGCGCGGCGGGCGCCTCCTGCACGGCGGTCGCCACCGACTCATCCATCGGGTCTGCGGCCACGGTCTGCTCCTGGGGGTCCCCTGCCTGTCTGTCCTCAGCTGCCATCTCAGCTCCGCTACGCCTGGCCAAACCAAGAGTGTACCGGCCGGGGTGTCACCCTTTCCCCCGCCGCAGGCGCTGCACGGCCATGGCGCCGCCGCTCACCAGCATCCACAGCAGGCCGAGGCCGTTGAGCAGCACATAGATCGTTTCGCCGTTGGGGCCAAACCAGCGCGTGAGCCACTCGCCCTCGTGCAGCACCATCAGCACGTGGGCCCGGTCGCGGTCCAGGCCGCCCCAGTCCCGCAGCAGCCGGTAGCCCACACCGCTGCCCACGGTGAGCAGCAGGGGCAGCAGCACCAGCGGCGCGAGGCCGGCATGCAGGCGGCGCAGGCGCTGGACGAAGGGGGCGGGCAGCAGGGGCATCGGGACTGGACAACCGGGCGGCGGCTGGTGCGCCGTTGATAGCTTGACCATCAACCTGTGTTCTGGCCGCGGAGCAGCTGCCCACCCCCATGAATCTCTTCGCCGATCTGCTGGCCAGCACCACCGGCACCCGCCCGGAGCGCACCGAGCGCGCCAAGCCCTCGCCGTTGGTGGCGGCCGGTCCCCGCATCCAGAAAAGTCGCCGCGGTGTGGAAGTCAAGAGCGCCCGCGAGATCGACACCATGCGCCGGGCCAGCGGCATCGTGGCCACGGTGCTGCGCGAGATCATGGAGCTGGCGGCCCCGGGCATGACCACCGCTGACCTCGACGCCCATGCCGAGCGCTGCATCCGCGAGCGGGGCGCCACCCCCAGCTTCAAGGGCTACCACGGCTTCCCGGCCAGCATCTGCGCCTCGATCAACAACGAGGTGGTGCACGGCATTCCCAGCAGCAAACGGCTGATCAAGGCCGGCGACCTGCTCAAGGTCGACACCGGCGCCTACTTCGACGGCTACCACGGCGACAGCTGCGTGACCATCTGCGTGGGCGAGGAGACCCCCGAGCAGGCCCGGCGGCTGGCGCGGGTGGCCCAGGAATCGCTGATGCAGGGGCTGTCGCGCATCAAGGCCGGTAACACCCTGCTCGACATCGCCGCTGCCGTGCAGGACCACGTCGAGGCCCACGGCTATGCGGTGGTGGAGGACTACACCGGCCACGGCGTGGGCCGCAACCTGCATGAGGAGCCGTCGGTGTTCAACTACCGCACCCGCGACCTGCCCAACATGACCCTGCGCGCCGGCATGACCCTGGCGGTGGAGCCGATCCTCAACGCCGGCAGCAAGGCCTGCCGCACCCTCAAGGACCGCTGGACCGTGGTGACCGTGGACGGCAGCCTCTCGGCCCAGTGGGAGCACACGATCGCCGTCACCAGCGACGGCTGCGAGATCCTCACCGACCGCGGGATTTAGCCCCTGCGGCTGAACAGCCGGAAGTAGAGCCAGCGCCCCAGCGTGGCCAGGGGCATCAGCACGTAGGTGAAGGGGTTGGGGGTGACGATGATCAGGTTGCAGCCCAGCCGCGCCTGGGCCAGCACCTGGGCCGCCACGAAATCGGCCCCCATCACCCCCACCGGATTGAGGGCCGAGCGGAAGGGCCCCAGCACCAGCCGTCGCAACCGCAACCGCGGCCCGGCCAGGTCCTGGGCCCGCAGACTCAGCAGCTGGCCCAGCAGCCGCTTGCTGATCTCATAGAGCGGGCTGAGGGCGGGCTGGATCTCGGCCTCCGAGGTGTTCACCCACACCTCCGCCCGCGGCCGCCCGGGCTGCTGGGGCCGCTCCGCCACCAGGGCGGCGAACAGTTCCAGCAGCCGCCAGCTGCTCAGGGCGTTGACCTCCAGCGATTCGGCGGTGGCCGCCGCGTCCCGTTGGCCGTGCAGGTTGATGCCGTGGTTGAGCACGAGCACGTCCACCTCCTGCAGCAGCTCGCGCAGCTCCTGTTCCTGGCCCACGCACCAGACCACATCGCGCAGGGGGATCGGCTGGCCGTCGCCGTCGCGCAGGTCGAGGTCGCGGGGGCCGCAGCTGAGGGCGATCAGGTGGGCGCCGCGGCCGTGCCAGCGGCGCAGCAGCGCCCGGCCCAGGCTGCCGCTGGCACCGGTGATCGCCACGCAGGGGGGGGAGGTCATCGCCGCGGATGCGTCATCGCTGTTGCAGGCGCCGGGGCTGGGGTGGGCAGAGGGGGGATCATGGAGTGGATGGAGATCTGAGCCGATCTGTGCTGACTGCTGTGGGGTTGCCGACCACCGGATCAGCCCGGCCACCCATCACCAGATCAACAGGGCAGCATCAACAGGGCAACCCTGAAGACACCGCATCCTGACCGCAGTCCCCATGTTCACTCCGCCCCCACCACCGCCCCGGGACGGCCCCAATCCAGCGGTGATCGAGCCCGCGCGGGCCGCCTTCGGCGCTGGTATCGACCCCCTGGTGCCCCTCTTCGCCCCCTACTGCGGCGGCGTCAGCCAGCAGCAGCAGCTGCAGCTGGCCGTGGGCCAGCTGCTGAAGGGCGAATGGCAGGGCGAGCGGCGGCTGGATGGGGATGGCGTGCGCCCCTTCACCCTCAGCTGGCACGGTGAGCCGGCGCCGCTGGAAACCCTGCGCTGCCAGCTCAGCTTCCCCGCCGCGGCCACGGTGCACTACGACTTCAGCCTGCCGGCCTACCGGCTGGTGCGGTGGTTGATGCAATGCCAGGACCACCAGCTGCCGGTGAGCTTCTGGCGCTGGTTGCTGCTCGGTGAAGTGCCCCGCTCCGCCGACCTCGACCTGACCATGGGCGAGAGCATGGGCGAGAGCACGGTGGTTGCCTAGCTTGAGTCTTCCGGCAAATGCACTGATGGCCCCCACGTTGTTGATCGGCTCCTGCCAGCCGTTCAGTGGCAAATCGGCCGTGGTGCTCGGCCTGGCCCGCCAGCTGCTGCGGGCAGGTGTGAAGGTGCGCTTCGGCAAACCCCTGGCCGCCGTCCTCGAGACCGATGCCCCCCCCAGCGGCGACGGCCCCCTGTTTGACGCTGACGTCCGCTTCCTGGGCATCAACCTGCATCTGCCGGACGACCAGCTGCTGCCCTCGCTGCACTCCCTCGACCTGGCGGCGGTGCACAGCCGCCTGCTCGCCGGCGATCTCGAATCGGGCGAGGGCTACACCCGCCTGCGCGAACAGCTGGCCTCGGGATCGGCCGACCTCAACCTGCTGGAGGCCGCCGGCAGCCTGGTGGAGGGGCTGCTCTACGGCCTCAGCCTGCCCCAGCTGGCTCGGGGCCTCGATGCCCCCGTGCTGCTGGTGGAGTCCTGGCGTGATGTGCGCAGCGTTGATGCCTTGCTGGCCGCCCGCGCCGAGCTGGGGGAGCGGCTGGCGGGGGTGGTGCTCAACGGCGTCGACCCCGATGGGCTGGAGCGCCTGCGCCGGGAGATCGTGCCCGCCCTGGAGCGCCTTGGCCTGCCGGTGCTGGGCGTGATGCCGCGCAGCCCGCTGCTGCGCAGCGTCAGCGTGGAGGAGCTGGCCCGGCGTCTGCAGGCCGAGGTGCTCTGCAGCCACGACCGGCTCGATCTGCTGGTGGAGACCCTCTCGATCGGCGCCATGAACGTGAACTCCGCCATGGAGTTCTTCCGCCGCCGCCGCAACATGGCGGTGGTCACCGGCGCCGACCGCACCGATATCCAGCTGGCGGCCCTGGAGGCCTCCACCCAGTGCCTGATCCTCACCGGCGTCGGCGACCCCCTGCCCCAGCTCGTCACCCGTGCCGAGGAGCTGGATGTGCCCCTGCTCAAGGTGGAGCACGACACCCTCACCACGGTGGAGGTGATTGAGCAGGCTT
Organism: uncultured cyanobacterium; assembly: GCA_963765575.1. Taxonomy (GTDB): domain Bacteria; phylum Cyanobacteriota; class Cyanobacteriia; order PCC-6307; family Cyanobiaceae; genus NIES-981. The sequence continues at coordinate 28,684 of CAVXWZ010000001.1, forward strand.
TCGGCCATGTGCGCCTGCACGAGGCGGTCAAGGCCACCTACGCGGTGCGGCTGGTGGAGGAGCACTGCAACTTCGACGCCCTGTTTCAACGTCTCGCACTACCCCTGCCGGTTGTCTGATCCCGCCTGACACGACTGCTAGTTTCTGGGTGCCGCCTGGGGTTTGGTGTGACCCGGTCTCTGGATGTTCCCTCGCTGGATCGCATCGATACGCTGGCCCAGGAGCTGGCGATGCTTCAGGACCGCAGCAAACGGCGCATTGCCATCCTTGGCAGCCGCCATGTGCCGGTGGTCTCAATCCACCTGGTGGAACTGGTGGCGCGCTCCCTGGCCCAGGAGGGTCACAGCCTGATCACCTCCGGCTCCCAGGGGGTGAATGCGGCCGTGATTCGCAGCGTGCTGGAGATCGACCCCGGCCGGCTCACGGTGCTGCTGCCCCAGAGCCTCGACCGCCAGCCGCTGGAATCGCGTGAGCAGCTCGACCAGGTGCTGCATCTGGTGGAGAAGCCCGAGCACGATGACCTGCCGCTGCCGATGGCCAGCAGCCTCTGCAACCAGGAAATCATCAGCCGCTGTGACCAGCTGATCTGCTACGCCTTCCACGACAGCGAGACGCTGCTGGCGAGCGTGCGCCTGGCCGAGGACATGGGCAAGGTGGTGAGCCTGATGTACTTCGACTGATCGGGCCTGGGGATCAGCAGTGGGGATCAGGTCTGGGCGGCCAGCAGCGCCTTCAGGCCCTCGACGTAGAGGATGCCGCTGCAGGTGAGGCCCCCGGCCCAGCACAGCCCCCGCAGCGGCGGCCGGTTGCCCACATAGGCGCCGATGTAAGCCAGCCGCAGGAGCGGGTGCAGCCAGGCGGCCGCCACCGCCGCCGTTGGGCTGAAGCCAGGCGCGGCGAGGCCGGCCAGCAGGCAGAGCAGGGCCGCCGGCGCATGCAGGCTGAAGGCCTCGAAGCAGTTCTGGTGGGCCCAGGCCGCCCGCTGGCCCCAGGCCGGCAGGCGCTCGAACATCGCCCGCGGGGCCGCCAGGTCGGCCATCTGGAAGTTCGCCTGGGAGCGGGCCGCCCCCAGGGGCACGGTGCTGAACACCACCACGCCGGCGGCCAGCAGCAGCGACCCGGCGAAGGGCGCCAGGGGGGAGGAGAGCAGCATGGTGGTAGGCAGCAGCGGCCTTTTTCTAGGCTGGCGCCGAGCACCCAGCGAGTATTGCCGCCATGGCTGAGTCCTTCTCCTTCGACGTCGTCTCGGATTTCGACCGCCAGGAGCTGGTCAACACCGTGGATCAGGTGCGCCGGGAGGTGTCCCAGCGCTACGACCTCAAGGACTCCGGCACCACGATCGAGCTGGAGGAGCCCAGCCTCACGATCACCACCGCCACCGACATGACCCTGCAGGCGGTGGCGGATGTGCTGCGCCAGAAGGCCACCAAGCGCAACCTGTCGCTGAAGATCTTCGATTTCCAGGACCCCGAGGCCGTGGGCGGCAACCGGGTGAAGCAGGAGGTGAAGCTGCGCAAGGGCCTCAGCCAGGAGCTCGCCAAGACCCTCAGCAAGGCGGTGCGCGACGCCGTCAAGAAGGTCACGGTGTCGATCCAGGGCGACAGCCTGCGGGTGACGGGCAAAAACAAGGACGACCTGCAGCAGGCGATTCAGCTGCTCAGGGGCCGCGAGGAGGATCTGGAGGTGCCGCTGCAGTTCGAGAACTACCGCTGAACATCCCCCGCTGCGGGGCGGCTAGAGCACGATCTCCACGGCACAGGGGCCCGTCTGGGGCGTGTGGGTGAACACGGTGACATCGCCATCCTGGGAGACCACCAGGCCGATGCCGCCGGGCTGACGGACCACGGCCCCGGCCACGGCCCGGTGCCGATTGCCGCGGGTCTCCAGGAAGCTCGCCAGGGGCTCCGGCCACTCCCCCTCGTGGGAGGAGAGCTTGACACTGAACCCCTCGATGCCCAGGTCGCTGCGCAGCACGGCGGCACCATCGGCTTCGGTGAGATCGGCGCACGACTGACAGGTCTCCTCCAGGGCGGCCTGGGCGGAGCGCAGCCGATCGCCGGCCCAGCTGGCCAGCTCCGCCGGCGAGGCCAGACCCGGCTCGGCGCTGAGGGAGTGGCCCATCACGCTCAGGCGGTGCACCACCTCGAGGCTGAGGATCCTCACCACCTCCCGCAGCAGGCGCCGATCGGGCTGCTCATACCAGCGACCGCCGAGGAACAGCCCGGCGCTGCTGTGGCCCGCCGGCAGCATCAGGATCGCCCCGCCCCGTTGGCCCCGCACCATCTTGCGGGCAATGCTCTGCAGGATGCGGTCGTAGATCCGGCGGGTCGAGCGGCGCACGATGGCGGCGATGTCCTTGTTCAGGCGGGCCCAACTGCCGGCGGCGATGGGCGTCAGCCCCTGGTCGCCCGGCAGGCAGATGCGCTCCAGCTGCAGCCGGGGGCAGCAGACCTCGCGAATCAGCACGGCGGTCTCCGCTTCCAGGGCCAGGCCGGGAATGCGGCGCGACTGGTCCCGCACCTCGCCGCGGCGGTACACGGCCTTGGCTTCGCCGATGGAGACGGACACCACCCCGGGAGCCTCCGCCTCGATCACCAGCGGCGGCCGGTGCAGCTGCGGCGGGGGCAGGGGCGTGCTGGTGCGGGCGATGGTGCCGAGGATCACGGCATTGGGGCCGGGCCCCTGGGCCGGAGCGATCACAAACCCGGTGCGCTCCGGGTTGAACGCGGAGCTGATCGATTGCAGCTGCTTCGCTGTGAGCCCGATCGGGCGATCGAACCGCTGCACCTCCAGGGTGCGCTGCGGGTGGGCCTCCACCACCAGCGCGAAGCGCAGGTTGTGGCCCTCGTTCTGGTGCAGGCTGGCGACCAGGGCCACCTCCAGCGCGGTTTCCACGCAGCGGAGTTGCCCGGGGCTGACATGGCGGTCGATGAGTTCCCGCAGTGCGGGGCTGCGGATCAACGCCTGGGTCAGGGAGTTGCTGGGTGCTGGTGCCACCCGGAGCGCCTCGGATCAGGAGGGACCATCGTTGCCTGCAACGATCGCACCTGGCCATGGCCGCAGCGTTCATGCCCCGCTGGAGCTTCTGGATCGACCGCGGCGGCACCTTCACCGACGTGATCGGCCGCGCCCCGGGCGGCGAGCTGCACGTGCGCAAGGTGCTCTCGGTGCAGCCGGAGCGGCCGGGGGATCCGGCGGTGCGTGCCATCACCGACCTGCTGGCGGGTGATGCCGAGGCCGTGCTGGCGGAGGTGCGGCTGGGCACCACCGTGGCCACCAACGCCCTGCTGGAGCAGCGCGGCGCCCCGGTGCTGCTGCTGACCAACCGGGGCCTGGCCGACCTGCTGGAGATCGGTGACCAGCACCGTCCCGACATCTTCGCCCTGGCGATCACCAAGCCCCAGCCCCTGCGGGTGCGGGTGCTGGAGGTGGGGGGGCGCCTGGCCGCCGACGGCAGCGAGCTGGAGCCGCTGCAGCTCGACGGGGCCCTGGCCGCCGGGCTGCGTGCCGCCATCGCCGACGGCTACCGCAGCGGCGCGGTGGCCCTGCTGCACGCCTGCCGCAACCCCGACCACGAGCGCCGGCTGGCCGCCTGGCTGGAGCCCTTCGGCCTGGGGCCGCTGGCCCTCTCCCACCAGCTCAGCCGCCAGCCCCGCCTGGTGCCCCGCGGCCACACCACCCTGGTGGAGGCGGCCGTGGCGCCGGTGCTGGCGGCCTACCTGGAGCAGCTGCGCGGGGCCCTGGGCCCGGGGCCGCGGCTGCGGGTGATGCGCTCCAGCGGCTCACTGGCCGCCCCGGAGCTGCTGCACGCCAAGGACACGATCCTCTCCGGGCCGGCCGGCGGCATGGTGGGCGCGGTGGCCGTGGCCGAGCAGGCCCTGGCGGCGGCGGGTGAGGCGCCCCGGCCCGTGGTGGGCTTCGACATGGGCGGCACCTCCACCGACGTGTTCCACATCGATCCGGCCCTCGGTGCCCTGGCCTGGGAGCGGCAGCCGGAAACGGAGATCGCCGGGTTGCGGCTGCAGGCGCCGATGTTGCCGATCCACACGGTGGCCGCCGGGGGCGGCTCGATCGTGCGCTTCGACGGCCAGCGGCTGCTGGTGGGTCCCGAATCGGCGGGTGCCGACCCCGGTCCGGCCGCCTACCGCCGCGGCGGACCCGCCACGATCACCGATGCCAACCTGCTGCTGGGTCGGTTGCCGGCCGAGGCCCTGCCGCCTGTGTTCGGCCCCGCCGGCGACCAGAGCGCCGACCTGGCGGCCGCCCGGGAGCGCTTCACCGCCCTGGCGGAGCACATGGCCAGCCGCTCCCCCGGCACCACGCCGGAGCGGGTGGCCGCCGGTGCCCTGGCGATCGCCATCGAAACCATGGCCGCCGCCATCCGGCGCATCTCCATCCAGCGCGGCCACGACCTGCGCGGTGCCCTGTTGGTGAGCTACGGCGGTGCCGGCGGCCAGCACGCCTGCCGCCTGGCCGAGGTGTTGGGGCTGGCCCAGGTGCTGCTGCACCCCCTCGCCGGCGTGCTCTCGGCCTACGGCATCGGCCGCGCCGAGCAGCGGCTGCTGCTGGAGCGTTCCCCCCGGCTGCCCCTCACCACCGCCAACCTGGAGGTTCTGCGCCGCCAGGCCGAGGCCCTCAGCGCGCAGGCCCGGGCCGATCTGCGGCGGGCCGGCGATCTGGCGGCCGGCGAGCCGGGGCGGCTGTGGTGGCGGCTGGAGCTGCGGGTGGCCGCCAGCGAGCAGGGGCTGGTGGTGGCCTGGGAGCCGGCCGCTGAGCTGGAGCGCCTGCAGGAGGCCTTTGCCCGCAGCCACCAGCGGCGCTTCGGCTACCGGCCGGATCTCACGGGGGCCGATCTGGTGGTGGAGCGTCTGCTGGTGGAGCTGGCCGAGCCCCTGCTCCCGCCGCCGCCGGCCCGTCTGGTGTCGCCCAGCGGCGACCCTGGTGGCACCGGCGGCGTGGCGTCAGTTGAGCCGGCCACGCCCACGGTGTCGGTGTGGCTGGATGCCGACCGTGGCCCCCAGCCGCTGCCGCTCTGGCGGCGGGAGCAGCTGCGCTCAGGCCAGGAGCTGCAGGGGCCGGCGCTGCTGCTCGATCCCACCAGCACCACCCTGCTGGAGCCCCACTGGAGCGGCCGGGTGCTGGCCGATGGCGCCCTGCTGTTGCGCCACCAGCCGCCCGCCGGTGCCGACAGGCCCACCGCTGGCTCGGTGGCTCCAGGCGCGGGGCCGCCCGATCCCACCCTGCTGGAGCTCTACAACCACCGCTTCTCGGCCATCGCCGAGCAGATGGGGACGCAGCTGCAGCAGAGCGCCCGCTCGGTGAACATCCGCGAACGGCTCGACTTCTCCTGCGCCGTGTTCGACGGCGCCGGCCGGCTGGTGGCCAACGCCCCCCACATTCCCGTGCACCTGGGCTCGATGGGCGACAGCGTCGCCGCCCTGCTGGCCGCCATCACCACCGGCGAGCGGGAGCCGCTGGCCCCGGGGGATGTGCTGCTCTCCAACAACCCCTACAACGGCGGCACCCACCTGCCCGACATCACCGCCATCACCCCGGTGTTCGAGGACGAGGAACGGGCTGGCAGGCCGCTGTTCTACGTGGCCAGCCGCGGTCACCACGCCGATGTGGGCGGCATCACCCCGGGCTCGATGCCCCCCTTCAGCCGCTGCATCGAGGAGGAGGGGCTGCTGCTCGACAACGTCCCCCTGCTGCGTGGCGGCCAGCTGGACGAGCGGGCCTGGCTGCAGCGCTTCGCCGCTGGCCGCCACCCGGTGCGCAATCCGCAGCAGCTGCTGGCCGACCTCAAGGCCCAGGCCGCGGCCAACCGGCTCGGTGCCCACGAACTGCGCCGCCTGCTGCGGCTGGCGGGCCGAGCCGAGGTGGAGGCCTACATGGCCCATGTGCAGGCCAACGCCGCTGAGGCGGTGCGCGTAGCCCTCGACCAGCTCCAGCCCGGCCGCGCCGAGGTGGAGCTCGATGACGGCAGCCGCATCGCCGTGGCCGTGAGCCTGGATCGCCGGCGCCGCCGGGCCCGCATTGATTTCAGCGGCACCTCGCCCCAGCAGAGCGGCAACCACAACGCCCCCCTGGCGATCACCAAGGCCGTGGTGCTCTACGTGTTCCGCTGCCTGGTGGGGGCGGACATCCCCCTCAATGCCGGCTGCTTCGAGCCCCTGGAGCTGGTGGTGCCGGAGGGCTCGCTGCTGCACCCGCGGCCGCCGGCGGCAGTGGTGGCGGGCAATGTGGAAACCTCCCAGGCCCTGGCCAACGCCCTGTTCGCCGCCCTGGGCATCCAGGCCGCGGCCCAGGGCACGATGAACAACCTCAGCTTCGGCGACGCCCACGTCCAGTACTACGAGACGATCTGCGGCGGCAGCGGCGGCGGCCGCCGCCCCACGGGCGAGGGCTTCGCCGGTGCCTCGGCGGTGCAGAGCCACATGACCAACTCCCGGCTCACCGACCCGGAGGTGCTTGAGCAGCGCTTTCCGGTGCGGCTGGAGCGCTTCGCCATCCGCCGGGGCTCCGGTGGCCGGGGCCGCTGGCCGGGCGGCGATGGCGTGGTGCGGCGCCTGCGCTTCCTGGCCCCGATGACCGTGGCCCTGCTCTGTGGCAGCCGCCGCGTGGCCCCCTGTGGTCTGGCTGGGGGCGAACCGGGCCTGGTGGGTCGCAACCGCCTGCTGCGCAGCGCCGGCGCCCCCAGTGGCGAAGGCGCTGGCCCGGCGGTTGAGGAAGCGCTGCCCGGTGCCGCCCAGATCGAGGTGCAGGCGGGGGATGTGCTGCTGATCGAAACCCCCGGCGGCGGCGGTTTCGGCGCCACCGATCCGGCGCTCAGCCCGGTGTCGTGACACCTGCGGACAGGTGGACCGATCAATGGGAGACTGGCAACATTGCATGCGCCCCCGATCCTGAGTTCCCACCTGCTTCTGCCGCCGTTTCCCCCGCAGCAACTCCCGCAACGATGAGTGTCCTGGTCAGCTACTCGAAGGTGCTCGAGATCACCGGCGACATCATTCGCGTGGAGGTGCCCAGCGGCGGCCACGACAGCGCGGGTGCCCCCCGCTTCAACGATCTGGCCGTGGTTCGCACCGCTGGCGGAGACCAGTCCCTGGCCCAGGTGATCGACCTGCGGGAAGACTCCGTGGCGCTGCAGGTGTTCCGTGGCACCAAGGGGGTGTCCACCGATTCCCAGGTGCGCTTCCTCGGCCACCCGATGACGGCCACCTACTCGGACAACATCCTGGGGCGGGTGTTCCGCGGCACCGGCGAGCCGATCGACGGCGGCCCCGATCTCTCCCAGGACCCCCGCGTCACCATCGGCGGGCCCTCGGTGAATCCGATGCGGCGCGTGCTGGCCTCGAAGATGATCCGCACCAACGTGCCGATGATCGACGTTTACAACACGTTGGTGGAGAGCCAGAAGATTCCCATCTTTTCGGTGTCAGGTGAACCGTTCAACGCCTTTCTCGGGCGGATCGGTATCCAGGCCGACGCCGATGTGGTGATCTTTGGCGGCCTCGGATTGATTTTCGATGATTACTACTCCTTTCGCAAGACCTTCGAGGACGCCGGCGTGTTTCACCGCACGGTGATGTTCGTGAATCTGGCGTCCGATCCGATCGTGGAGCGCATGCTGATTCCCGACATGGCCCTGGCGGTGGCGGAGCGGTTCGCGGTGGAGGAGGGCAAGCGGGTGCTGGTGCTGCTCACCGACATGACGGCCTTCGCCGATGCCCTCAAGGAGGTGAGTATCGCGATGGATCAGGTGCCGGCCAACCGCGGTTATCCCGGCGGCCTCTATTCGCAGCTGGCCCGCCGCTATGAAAAGGCCGCCGACTATGCCAAGGGCGGCTCGGTCACGGTGCTCACGGTGACCACCATGCCCGGTGATGACATCACCCATCCCGTGCCGGACAACACCGGCTACATCACTGAAGGGCAGTTCTATCTGCACAACGGCGTGATCGACCCCTTCGGCTCGCTGTCGCGACTCAAGCAGAACGTGATCGGCAAGCAGACCCGCGAGGATCACAACCAGGTGATGAACACCACCATCCGCCTCTACTCCGGCGCCCGCGATGCCCAGCAGAAGCAGGCGATGGCCTTCGAACTCTCCGAGTACGACCAGAAGCTGATCCGCTTCGGTGATCTCTTCCGTGAGCGCTTCATGGATATCAACGTGGACATGCCCCTCGAGGCTGCACTGGATCTCGCCTGGCAGACCATGGCGGAATGCTTCGAGCCTCAGGAGTTGCTGATGAAGCAGGAGCTGATCGACAAGTACTTCCCCGCAGCCGACGCCACCCCCAAGACGACCCCGAGCCCCCAGCCTGCATGAGCCGGATCACCCTCACCAAGGCCTCGCTCAGCCGCCAGAAGGGGCTGCTCAAGACCTACGGCTCCGTGCTGCCGTCGTTGGATCTCAAGCGCCGCCAGATCAGCGCCGAGCGGGCCCGGGCGCGGCACGACCTGCGGGCGCTCGAGCAGCGTGCCCGGGATCTCGAGGCCGAGGTGGGCCGGGTCTGCCCGATGCTCGCCCACCAGCACATCCGGCTCGAGGGGCTGGCCCGGGTGACGGATGTGCGTCTCGGGGAGGAGAACCTGATCGGCACCCGCCTGCCCCGGGTGGAGGCGATCACGGTGGAGGTGGCCGACTACGGCCTGCTCAGCCTGCCCTTCTGGGTGGATTACGTGGTGCGCTGTCTGCGCGAGGCCCTGGAGACCCAGGTCCGGCTCCAGGTGGCGAGCGAGCGCATCGAGCGTCTGGTGCAGGCCGAACGCACCGTGACCCAGCGCTTCAACCTGTTTGACAAGGTGCTGATCCCCCGCACCCGACAGCACATCCGCACCATCGCCATCTATCTTTCCGATGCCGACCGTGCCGGGGTCGTGAATTCCAAGCTTGCCAAGCGCAAGAAGCAGCGGGCCGAGCCGCGATGACCATCGTTTCCCTCAGCAAGGTCACCGTGGTCGGTCTGTCGGCTGACAAGGACGACCTCATCGATGGGCTGCAGCAGCTGGGCTGTCTGCACCTGATTCCCCTCCAGGAGGGGCGGCAGGGGGAGGAGCCGTTCGTGAGCAGCCGACCCATCGAGGATGCCAGCAAGGCCTTGCGCTACCTGGGCGATGTGCGCCGGCTGCGCCACCAGACCCGCGTCGATGCCGACTTCCAGTTCGATCGCCTGATCGGCGAGGCCCTCGCCAACCGCCGTGCCAAGCGGGAGGCGGAAGACCGGGTGCTGGCCCTGGAGGCCCGTCTGCGCCAGCTGGAGCCCTGGGGCGACTTTGTGCTCCCCGAGCTCGAGCAGCTGGGCGGCCATCGCCTCTGGTTCTACCGGGTTCCCCAGGCCAAGGCCCGGGCGTTCCGGCAAGCCCTGGCCGGGCTCGACATCCCCTGGCAGCAGCTTTACGAGAGTCCTCGCCACCTTTATGTGGTGCTGATCGCTGCCGAGGAACCCGACCCCGCCGCCCTGCCGGTGACCCGCTCCCACGTGGGTTCCGAATCCCCCGCCACCGTGCGTCAGCAGCTCGATGCCGCCCGTTCCGCCCTCGAGGAGGTGGAGGCCGAGCACGAGGCCCTCAGCCGCTGGATCTTCCTGCTCTCGCGCCATCTGGCCCGCGCCGAGGACGCCCAGTCCCGCGCTGAGGCCAGCTCCATGACCCGTGACGACGACAGCCTCGTGCAGCTGCAGGGCTGGCTGCCCCGCCGCGACCTCAGCCGGCTGGAGGCCTTCACCTCCGCCCGGGGCCTGGCCTGGCTGGCCGAGCTTCCCCAGCCGGGTGACACGCCGCCCACGCTGCTGGAGAACCCCAGTGGCCTGAGCGGCGGCCAGGACCTGGTGACCTTCTACGAAACCCCCGCTTATCGCGACTGGGACCCCTCGGTGCTGGTGTTCTTCTCGTTCGGGATTTTCTTTGCCATGATCATGGCCGACGCCGGCTACGCCCTGGTGCTGGCCGTGGTGGTGGGTCTGCTCTGGACACGCATGGGCCGCAGCGCCGGGGGCCGTCATTTCCGTATCCAGGCGCTGGTGGGGCTCGGCTTCGCCCTGGTCTACGGCGTCCTGGCCGGCAGCTATTTCGGCATCGCGCCAGCCGCCGCCTCCCCCCTGGCGGCCCTGAAGGTGCTCGACCTGAACAACTACGACGCGATGATGAAGCTCGCGCTTGTCGTGGGTGGCCTGCATCTGCTGCTGGCTAACGGCATCGTCGCCGTGCGGGCCACCGGCGTGGCTGGCCGTGCCCGGCCGCTGGGCTGGATGGCGGTGATCCTGGGGGGCTTCCTGCTCTACCTGGGGGCCGGCAGCGCCTGGGGCCCGCACCTCGGTGCGGGGCTGGGCGTGGGCGGCCTGCTCACGATCCTGCTGCTGAGCAGCGAGCGTCGGATCACCCACCCGGCCGATCTGCTGCTGCGGCTTCTTGATGGTGTGGGCTCCCTCACCAACATCTCCAAACTCTTCGGAGATGTGATGAGTTACCTTCGGCTGTTCGCCCTCGGTCTGGCCAGTGCCTCGCTGGCTGTCACCTTCAACCAGCTGGCCGGCCAGGTGGTGCAGTCGGGAGTGGTGCTGGCTCTGCCGATCGCCCTCCTGATCCTGATCCTCGGCCATGGCATCAATCTGCTGCTGGCCGTGATCAGTGGTTTTGTGCATGGCCTGCGCCTGAACTACATCGAATTCTTCAACTGGGGCCTCTCCGGTGAGGGGATACCTTTCCAGCCATTTCTCAAAAAGGAGCCTGTTTCGTGAACGACCATCTCTCTCTCACCGTGCTGGGCTGGATCGGCATCTATGCCCCGGTGGCCCTGGGGGCCATCGGAGCCTCCATCGGTTGCACCATCGCTGGCCAGGCCGCGATCGGGGCGATGATGGAGGTGAGCAGCGGCTACGGGCGCTTCGTGGGGCTCTCGGCCCTGCCGTCCTCGATGTCGATCTACGGCATCGTCGTGATGTTCCTGCTCAATCGCCCCGTCACCCCCACCAACGCCGGAGGTCTGTTCGGTATCGGCCTGCTTTCGGGTGTGGCCTTCCTGGTGGCCGCCATCTATCAGGGTCTGTGCTGCGCCTCGGCGATTGCCGGCTCCAAGTCGAAGCCGGAGATCTTCGGCCTGGCCCTGGCGCCGGCGGCAATCGTGGAGGGCTTCGCTGTGTTCGCCTTTGTGTTCGCCTTGGTGGCGGCCGGTGGTATCCCCCAGAGTTGAAGGTCAGCGCCTGTCGTTCCCGCCTTTCCTTGCACTTCCATGGCCCAGCAACGCTCCAGCCGCAAGAACACCCCCCTGCAGGTGGCTGCAGGGGTGGAGGATCTGATCGCCCGGCTGCGGGACCAGGGCGTGGAGGCCGGCCGCAGCCAGGCCGGCGAAATCGTCGCCCAGGCCCAGGCCGACGCTCGCCAGACCATGGATCAGGCCCGACAGCAGGCCGAGCGGATCGTGGCCGAGGCCCGCCGCGAGGCCGGGAACCTCGAGCAATCGGGCCGTGAGGCTCTGCAACTGGCCCTGCGCGACAGCGTGCTCGAGATGAAGACACGGCTGATGGAACGCTTCCGGGGGGAGGTGGGCCAGTTGCTGGGAGAGGAACAGCAGAAACAGGAGATCCTTGAGCGCATGATCCTGGAGGTGGTGGGCCGGGTGCGGCCCGAGGCCGACCGCTCCGAACAGATCGAGGTGCTGCTGCCGGAGCAGGCGGTGGGTCTGGCCGAACTCAGCCAAAACCCCGAAGAACTCGCCAGCGGTGAACTCACCCAGTTCGTGCGTCTGGTGTCCGCCGGCATGCTGCGCGAGGGCGTGAGCCTCGGAGTGGCCCGCGACCTCGGCTCCGGGCTGCGCCTGCGTCTGGTGGACCGGGACGTGGTGCTCGACCTCAGCGACGGTGCCGTGGCGGACGCCATTCTCGAGCATCTCCAGCCCCGCTTCCGGGCGCTGCTCGAGGGGGTTGTGAAATGAGCCCCCGCTACACCACCTTGATGGCCAGCCTGCCGCCGCTGGGGGGATTGTTCGAGGCCCGGGAGCCCGCCATCTCCCGGCTCAAGCTGCAGAGCCGGCTCGGCCTGCTCCATCCCAACGACCGCCGCAGCCTCGATCTGGCCATCGGCATCCTCTCCCAGGGACTTCTCGAGACCGAAGGCGAGCTCGCCAACGGCCCCATCCCCACCAGTCCCACAAAAGACAGCGGTCGTGATGCCGCGCTCCTGGGGGATGCCAGCCAGTTCTTTCGCGACGTGAGCAACCCGCTGTTGCGCCAGCTGGTGAGCCACCGTCTCAACATGCGCACGGTCGTGGCCGCCCTGCGCCGCCGTCACCGCGGCGAGAACGAGCCACCCCGCGGGCGGGAATGGGGGTTCGGCTCCCTGGTGCCCACGATCGAGCGTCACTGGAGTGAGCCCACCCTGGGACTGGGTGGGCGCTTCCCCTGGATCGGCGAGGTGGTGCGCCTGCTGGAGGACAACGACCTCATCGGCCTGGAGCGCCAGCTGTTCACGCTGATCTGGCGCGACCTCGATCGCCTGGCCCAGGGCCACAACTTCGATTTCGAGGCCGTTGTGATCTATTTGGCGCGCTGGAGCCTGGTGGAGCGGTGGTCGAATTACGACGCCGCCGCCGCCGCCCGGCGTTTCCGTCAGCTCGTGAGCGACGGCCTCGGCCGTTTCACCAACACCATTGCCGTCTGCACCGCCTGATGACTGACGCGACCGACCGCTACAACTCCGCCCATGTGGTCGCCGTCCAGGACGACCTCGTGACCATCGCCATGGACGCCGAACGGCCGCGGCCGATCCTCAAGAACGAGGTTGTCTACATCTGCCCGCGCCGCCTGGATGGAGACCGCCAGGAGCGGCTCAAGGCCGAGGTGCTGCGGGTGCACGGCACCAGCGCCGATGCCCAGGTGTTCGAAAGCACCCGCGGCGTGGGTGTGGGCGATCCGGTGGAGCAGAGCGGCGAACTGCTCTCGGTGAGCCTTGGGCCCGGCCTGCTCTCCCAGGTGTACGACGGGCTGCAGAACCCCCTGGCCGGCCTGGCTGCCGGCTACGGCACCTTCCTGCCCCGGGGGGCGGCAGTGGCGCCCCTGGATGTGCAGAAGAAATGGTCGTTCCAGTCAACGGCGCGCATCGGCGACACCTTGCGGGCCGGCGATGCGATCGGCACCGTGCAGGAGGGCCGCTTCAGCCACAAGATCATGGTGCCCTTCGATCAGCCGGGCGAGGTGCGCCTGGATTGGATCCAGCAGGGCTCGTTCACGGTGGACACGGTGGTGGCCCGCATCGTCGATGGCCAGGGCCGGACCCGCTCCCTGACCATGGTGCAGGACTGGCCGGTGCGCCGTCCCCTGCCCCAGCGGCTGCTGGAGAGCCGCAGCAGCGAGCGCCTCTATCCCCAGGAGCCGATGATCACCACCCAGCGGATCATCGACACCTTCCTGCCCATTGCCCGCGGCGGCACCGGTTGCATCCCGGGCCCCTTCGGTGCCGGCAAGACCGTGCTGCAGAACCTGATCTCGCGCCACTCCGATGTCGACATCGTGCTGGTGGTGGCCTGCGGCGAGCGCGCCGGCGAGGTGGTGGAGACGATCACCGAATTCCCCAAGCTCACCGATCCCAAGAGCGGCGGTTCGCTGATGGACCGCACGATCATCATCTGCAACACCTCCTCGATGCCGGTGGCGGCCCGGGAGGCCTCGATCTACACCGGTCTCACCCTCGGTGAGTACTACCGCCAGATGGGTTTCAACGTGCTGCTGATCGCTGATTCCACCTCCCGCTGGGCCCAGGCGATGCGCGAAACCTCCGGCCGGCTGGAGGAGATCCCCGGCGAAGAGGCCTTCCCCGCCTATCTCGATTCTTCGGTGAAGGGCATCTACGAGCGGGCCGGCATCATCCGCACCAACGACGGCAGCATCGGCAGCCTCACCATGATCGGCACCGTCTCGCCCGCCGGCGGCAACTTTGAGGAGCCGGTCACCCAGTCCACCCTCAGCACGGTCAAGACCTTCCTGGGGCTGAGCGCCGAGCGGGCCTACAAGCGCTGCTACCCGGCAGTGGATCTGCTGCTCTCCTGGTCGCGTTATTTCATCCAGCTGGAGGACTGGTTCTCTGACCATCTATCGCCCGACTGGGTGCCCCGGGTGCAGAAGCTCACTGACCTGATTCATCGCGCCGACGCTGTGCAGCAGATGATTCAGGTGACCGGCGAAGAGGGCGTCAGCCTGGAGGATTTCCTGCTCGCTCAGCAGGCCCAGTTCCTCGACATGGTGTATCTGCAGCAGGATGCCTTTGATCCGGTGGACGCCAGTTGCCCGCTCAGCCGCCAGCAGCGCAGCCTCGATCTGGTCTGCGACCTGATCGGCCGGCCTTATCAGTTCAGCGACAAGACCGCCGCCCGTGATGTCTTCACCCGGCTCACCGGCCTGTTCAAGAACCTCAACTACGCCCCCGAAGGATCCCCCACCTACCTCTCCTACCGGCAGCAGATTGAGGACCTGGCCGCGTCGGCCTGTCATCCCCCCAGCCCCGCCAAGGTCGCCGCGTCCTCCTGATCACCGCCCGCCTGGTGCTGTCCACCCGGCCGCTGGCGGCCCTGGCCCTGCCGGCTCTGCTGCTGGCCCCTGCCCTGCGCGCCTCGCCCCTGCAGGAGCGCGATCAGCGCTTCCATGGCGTGGTGTCGGGGGGCGGGGTGGTGGCCAGCCAGGACCGGCTGGCCTCGCAGGTGGGGGTGGAGATCCTGCAACGCGGCGGCAACGCTGTGGATGCCGCCGTGGCCGCCTCCTTCGCCCTGGCGGTGACCCTGCCCCAGGCGGGCAACCTGGGCGGTGGCGGCTTCCTGGTGCTGTGGCTGCCGGGACCGTCCCCGGCGGCCGGTCGCGGCTGCCCCACGGACGCCGAACTGGCGATCGGCGGCGGCACCGCCGTGGCGGTGAATTTCCGCGAAACCGCGCCCGCGGCCGCCAGCGCCGCTCTGTTCCTGGCGGCTGACGGCAGCGTCGATCGTCAACGCGCCACCCGCAGCCTGCTCAGCAGCGGCGTGCCAGGCACCCCGGCGGGGCTGGTGCTGGCCCAGCGCTGCTATGGCCGTCTGCCGCTGGCATCCGCGATCGAGCCCGCCATCGCCCTGGCCGAGCAGGGCATCGTGGTGGGCCGGCCCCTGGCCGACTCCCTGCGGCGGGCAGCGCAGCTGCTGCAGGCCGACCCCACCTCACGGGCTCTCTTCTACCGGCCACCCAGCGAGCCGGGCGAGTCGCCCCGGCCCTACGCGGCCGGCGAGCGGCTGCGCCAGGGCGAGCTGGCGGTCAGCCTGCGGCGCATCGCCAACGGTGGGGAGGCGGGCTTCTACAGCGGCCCCACCGCCGAGCGCCTGGTGGCGTTGATGCAGGCGCGCGGCGGGCTGATCACCGCCGCCGACCTGAGCGCCTACCGCGCCCAGCTGGTGCCCCCCCTGCTGGGCCGGTTCCACGGCCACCCGGTGCTCACCATGCCTCCCCCCAGCGGTGGCGGGGTGGGTCTGCTGCAGATGCTGCAGATCCTCGAGCCCCTGCCCCTGGCGGAGTGGGGTGCCGGCAGCGCCGCCAGCCTCCATCCGATGGTGGAAGCGATGAACCTGGTGTATCGCGATCGCAACCGCTGGCTGGGGGATCCCGATCAGGTGACGATGCCGCTGCGTCGGTTGCTCAGCCGCCCCTACGCCGCCGAGCTGCGCCGGCAGATCGATCCCTCCCGCCATCGCCCTGCCGCCGAACTGGACCCCGGGCTCAGCCCACCGCACTCCGCCGGCACGAACACCACGCATCTGTCGGTGGCGGACCGCCAGGGCGGCCTGGTGGCCACCACCACCACCCTGAATTTCGCCTATGGCAACGGCATCAGCGTGCCCGGGGCGGGCTTCCTGCTCAACAACGAGATGGACGACTTCGCCGCCGCCCCCGGCAGTCCCAACGCCTACGGGCTGGTGCAGGGGGAGGCCAATGCCATCGCCCCGGGCCGCCGGCCCCTCAGCTCGATGTCGCCCACCCTGGTGTTCCACCCCGATGGCCGCCCCTGGCTGGCCACCGGTACGCCCGGCGGCAGCCGCATTCCCACCACCGTGCTGCAGGTCTTGCTCAACCGCCTCGTGCACGGTCACAACCTGGCCACCGCGGTGGCCAGCCCGCGCGTGCACAGCCAGCTCTGGCCCGACCGCCTCAGCCACGAGCAGGGCCTCAGCCCCGACACCCTGGCGTTGCTGGAGGCCCTTGGCCATTCCCTGGCAGCGACCCGTGCCATGGGGTCGGCCAACAGCGTTGAGCTGCTCTGGCCGACCGCTTCCGGGCCGGCCGGTCCGCCGCGGCCCATGGGCAGCCTGGGGGTCGCCGACCCCCGCCGGCCGGAGGGGGCCGTGGCGGTGGAATCGCCCTCTCCAGCACCATGAGGGCTGCAGTGCTCGACGCGAGTCACCGGGACACATCTCAGCGGCGTTGCTGCAGCAGATGGCCTGCGCTGGGGTGCGGCACGCCTGTAGAAAGGCTGCTCTTCGATGTGGAGTGAAGAGCGGCGATCTTCGTGATCCGCTCCTTCTTTCGCTTCAGTCGAGCGTTTCAGTCGAGCGCTTCAGTCGGATTCCTTCATGAGCTGCGCTTTCGCTTGTTCCAGTTCTATTTTGGCGGCATCGCTCACTTCGGGATAGTGAAGGTCGAGTGAATCGAGGGCTTCAATAATGGCTGCTCCCACCACCACGCGGGTGAACCACTTGTTGTCGGCGGGCACCACATACCAGGGCGCCTCCTCTGTGGCGGTATGGCGGATGGTGTCTTCGTAGGCTTTCATGTAATCATCCCAGTGGCCGCGCTCGCGAATGTCGTTGGCCGAGAACTTCCAGTTTTTGTCGGGATTCTCAAGCCTCTCGAGAAAGCGCTTTTTCTGTTCGCCCTTTGACACATGCAGGAAGAACTTGCGAATTACAATTCCATTATTGGAGAGATAGCGCTCATAGTTTCTGATGTCGCGAAAGCGATCTTTCCAGATGCCCTTGCCCACGAGTGGCTTCGGCAGGGTCTGCTTGGCAAGCAGCTCGGGATGGACGCGCACGACCAGGGTTTCTTCGTAGTAGCTGCGGTTGAAAATGCCAATTCTTCCCCGTTCGGGCAGCATGATGTTGCTGCGCCAGAGATAGTCATGATCGAGGTCCGTCGCTGAAGGAGCCTTGAACGAGCTCACCTGGCAGCCCTGGGGATTCACCCCGCTCATCACATGTTTGATCGTCCCGTCCTTACCAGCCGCATCCATGGCCTGAAAGATCAGCAGCAGCGCCCAGCGGTCCTGGGCATAGAGCAGATCCTGAAACTGAGCGAGTAAATCCACGCCCCGGTCCAGAGCCTCTTTGGCGCGGTTTTTGTCGCTTTTGTCGAACTGGAGCGTGTCGGCCGGATCGATAGTCTTCAAATGAAACTTCTCGCCGTCATCAACACGAAACGGTTTTGAGAAGTCCTTTGCCCGCTTAATCCGATCTTTCTGCTCACTGTCGAAGATCTTGCCCATGGTGGCTGCTTCTGGCTGCGCTCAGTCTGTTGATCAGCAGCTGACGTCACCTGCTTTGGTAGGAAAACGTTGTGTGGATCTTTTCCGCCGCCGAGGTGGAGATCAATGGAATCCAGTCGAAAGACATCAAGAAATCCTCACCGTCAGCCTGCTGGTCTGGCCGGTGAGCCGCCGGCTGGCCCTGCCGCCGGCCTTCCTCGGTGCCGGAGCGCTGCTGAGCGCGCTGGTGGGGAACCTGATTGTCCTTATGGACGGAGCGGCTCAAGGTGTCTGGGTCCTGAACTCTTCTGGTGTAATTCCTTTGGCATTGTAAAACATTCTGCTGAGGTGAATGTGGCTGGCAAAACCACATTCGAGCGCCACACCAAGGATGGGCTGGTCGCTTTTCCGTAGAAGCTGCCTGGCGTGTTCCACTCGCTGCTGAATGACATACCGATGCGGCGTGATCAGATCATCGAACATCGTCTGGCAGAGATTGGTCAATGAACTCCAGAACTCGATTCAGTCGAACTGGTGGAAGCCCGCTTTCGTAGTACTGCTTCGCCAGCACACCGGCGAGCGAGTCCAGATGTAAACGGCTTGTTGGTTGAGGTTGATGCAGTTCCGCGGCCAGTAGGCTGCTTATGGCTTCAAGCTGGGGATTTCGGCTTTGAACTGTGGGAACCAGACCAAGCTCATTGGCATGCATCCCCATCTCCTCTTGCGCGACTCGCTCCAGGAAGGAGGCTGAGAGCTGGATCTGCAGGCAATTCTCATCGCCTTTCCATCGCACACAGAGCGGCATTCCCGCGGGCGTGACCAACAGGTCACCATGGTGGTAGGTCTTGGAGTGGGTCCTGCCATCGTGAATCCACATGACCTCTGATGCCAGGTTCCCAGCACTGGCACTGGGCGTGTGGCTTCCCGTCATGCGGCAGGAGCAGAACCCAACCTACAGAGCGATGAAGCTCAGCGCTGCCACCGCTCCAGCAAGGGTGTCGCCCAGCCTCATCACGGCCTTGCGAATCGACGCTCCGCCCGTGTTGAGGGACAGCGCCACCACCGAAAACCTGGCCAGTCAGGCGCTGCCAATGGTTGCCAAGGGCCACGGCGTCTGGCCCGCACAAGGGCCTGGGTTGTGCTCAGGCTGAGCCGAAGCGCTGGGGAGATGGGCAGACGAAGGGAGGTGATCCCCATCACGGTGATTCTGAAATGGCCACGCTCATGGCGGTGATCGCTTTTTTGACGCTGGAGAAGCTTCCGAGCGTTTCATCGCGGCCGCCCAATCCGAAGCGTTCCATTTCTTTCTTCATCGTCTTCGACACCGTCACCACTGCGGTTCGAACACCTTTGTCCTGTAGCTGCCTGCGGAGTTGCTGGAGGGCCTTGCCTGCGGAGAAGTCGATGTCGTCGATACCAGAGGCGTCGATCACCAGGCCCTTCACCGCCTCCTTCTGCATGGTGAGGATCTTCAGCACTTCATCGGTGAACCGGCTGGCGTTAGCGTAGAAGAGGTTGGCCTCAAAGCGGTAGGCCACGATGCCGGGTGCTGCCAGGACGCCTGGCGCCACCGGCACGGTTTGCCAGCCCTGGCCCTCCGCATTGGGGGACCACAACCGGGTGCGGGGACGGTAGGTGTGGCGCACCTGCTCGATCAGAGAGAGCACCACGGCGAGCGCGATGCCCTGCATCACACCGATCTGGGCCACGGTGACCACCGTCGCCAGGGCGATGACAAACTCGCCGCGCCGCAGCCGCCAGAGTTCGCGCAGTCCGGCCAGGTCGATCAACTTCAGGCCGATCAGAAACACGATCGTGGAGAGCACCACGGCCGGCATCAGGGCGAGCGGGCCGGTGAGGAACAGCAGCACCAGCAGCACGATAACGACTGTGCTCAGCTGGGCGATCTGGCTGCGGCCCCCGGCGGCATCCACCATCTCGGTCTTGGTAGGGCTGCCGTTCACCACGAAGGTGCCACTCAGCCCCGCCGCCAGGTTGGCGCAGCCCAGCCCGATCAGATTGATGTTCTCGTTGCAGCCCTCGTCGTAGCGCTGGGCGTAGGCCCGGGAGGTGGCGGCACTCTGGGCCAGGATCACCACGAAGCAGGAGGCGGCCGTGAGCAGCACCTGGTTCCACTGGGAGGCTTCCAGCCTGGGAAAACTGAAGCTGGGAAGACCGCCTGGAACGGATCCCACGATCGGAAGACCGTGGGCCTGCAGATCGAACAAGGCACTGAGTCCGATGCTGCCGACCACGGCGATCAGCGCCCCGGGGATGCGGGGATTCCACAATCGGCAGCCCGCGATCACGGCGACGATTGCCAGGGCGGCCAGCAGATGGGCGGGGCGAGACTCTCCAAGCCGTGTGATCACCGAAGCCAGTTGCTGCAGCGCGCCGCTGCCCTGTCTGGGGAGCCCGAAGAGGCCGCCCAGCTCCCCGGTCGCCACCTGCAGGCCGATGCCGGTGAGCAGACCGATCAGGGCACTGCGTGAGAGGAAATCAGCCAGAAAGCCCAACCGCAGGACTGCCGCCAGCAGCAGCAGCAGCCCCACCACGATGGCCACGGCCATGGTGAGGCCGAGGTATTCGGGCGATTGGGGCGCCGCCATGCCCAGCAGCGTGGCGGCCAGGATCGCCGCGGTGGCGGAGTCGGCCGCCACCACCAGATGCCGCGAACTGCCCAGCAGCGCGAAGGCCACCATCGGCAGCAGCATGGTGTAGAGCCCAGTGACGACGGGCGTCTGGGAGATTCGGGTGTAGCCCATCACCTCGGGGATGGCCAGGGCCGCCAGGGTGAGGCCAGCGATCACGTCGGCCCCCAGTTGCTCACGCCGCAGCGGCAGCAGTCCGGCAGGGCGGGGCAGATGACGCAGCAGGGGACTCATGGGGCAGCCGAGATGGAGTGATGGGAGCCTGATTCTGGCCGATGCAACGTCAAGGTGAGGCAGTTCTTGGCCACGCCCACCAGCAGGCGGTGCTCCAGAATGCCATCAGGTTGCCCAGCGCAGCTCTGTCGCATGTTGATAAACGGCTGCGAAACCCCCGGAGATCATCAGAAGGACCACGGTGCACAGGAGTGTCATCAACATCGCCAGGAGCACCTGGCGGAGAATCAGAGGGGATTTCCCCTGGGCTTGCAGCAGCAGATTGTCGAGGGGAATGGGCCCGGGCGGCTTCTGTGGGTGCCTGGCTTTCAGCCGTGATCAGCAGGCTCAGCATCACGGAGAGCATCTCCAGGCTCAGCAGGTCCTTGAAGAGAAATGAATATCTACGGGAGCGCATGAAGCAGGCGTGTCCTTGTGGAGTTTCGCAGGTTCCGTTGAATGTCGTTGGGAGGCCGTTGGCCCGCCTGCACCGGTCGGAATAGGGTGATCGAAAGGACCACCGGGGCCTGATCCCTGGCTGCGGGGACCACTGACTCTGCAGCTGCTGATCCCTGCCAACAGCTATCCCCGGGTCTGATCATGGATTGGGTTGGCCAGAGGGAGCCGTTGAATCCGGAGAGCTGATATTCTGGTAGTCAAAAATGTCGATGGGTACAATTCGAATCGTGAGTTTCATGGTGTCAATTCCCATCGCTCTAACCGCCTCATAGAGGCGTTGATCAAGATTGTCGATATTATCCTGATCCTCGATGAAATCCTTGTTTGCCGAGCCAAGAATATTAACGTAGGCTATGCCATTGACAAGCTTTGTGTCTACGTGATGAATGAGATTGATGTTTCGATAGGCACCTTCTCTGTGCAGACTGTGCAAGACGAGCTGCACTCTGTTGTCAAGTGCAAACTCGTGCAGTGAGGCTGTGAGGGGTCGTGACAGCAAGATGACCACGATGAGGCCCAGTGCCAGTGATTGAAGGGATTTTCGAAGGCTCCCATAGGATTGATAGATCAACACCAAGCAAGACGAGAGTGTAATTCCGATAAGATTAGCCAGGAAGAGCAGGAAAGAACCTCCTGCAATATCGAGATTCGAAACATAAAAGTGCCCAACCGTTCCCGTTAAGGTGCTTCCACCTGCGAGCCCTATGCCAACAACGCATAGGGGAGGAATCAGAGCCACGGCAATCGCCACTCCTGCAATGGAACTGGCAATGCTCTTGCGCGTGAGCGAAAATGCTCCTGCGGCCCCAGCAGCCATGGCAATGCCTAGATCCAGCGTCGTTGGACGCGTTCTGCTGAGGACTTCTGAACCAACAACATCCCACGGCGTAATCCCCACGACCAAGGCTGCAACCATGACGGCCAGGATTGACCCGATCACAATGGTTAATCCTGAACGCAGGACAAGGACCCCATTGGCTGTGACAATGGCAAAAGAAAGGCTTAAAATGGGATTCATTAGTGGTGCTACGATCATGGCCCCGATGATCACAGCAGCACTGTTTGCGATCAGTCCCAAGGTGGCAATAACTGAAGCCAGGATGATGAGAAAAAAGAAACCAAACGAGGGAATCGATCCAGCTTCTCGAGATTCCGCTAGTTCTTGAGTTGGAATTCTCGCCTCAAGGCTGATAGTCCATGAAGCTGTAACTGTTTGAATGGTATTCCAGAATTTAGCCTGTAGTTTCATGGATAAGAGTTGTTCTATTGACCATCGGTGAAGGAGGGCAGTTGCATCAATTCCAAACGAGGGGCACCAACAGAGATACCAGCATCATCCAGAGCTATCTTGAGACGACGGCGGAATTCGCGTCCCACTGGCCACTGCTCAAAGGTCTTTGTCTTGATCAGTATCCTTATTAGTACGCCCTGATGAGCGATATCATCAACACCCAGTAACTCTGGAGCTTCCAGAATACTATCTGACCAATCAGGGTCATGAAAAAGATCAGTGGCCACACTGGATATCACGCCCATCGCCTGATCAATATCTTCTGACACTGCAATCTGAATTGTATGGTTGACACGTGCCCACGAACTCGTTAGGTTCTTGATGACTCCAATCACCCCATTGGGAATCGAAATCAGTTCACCATCAAGATTTCGAAGCTGAGTAACTCTTAATGTCATGCGTTCGACCAATCCTGAGTTATCATCAATGACGACGACATCGCCAACTGCCAGCTGATCTTCAATTAAGATCAGCAAACCATTAATGAGATCTCGAATCAGGTTCTGCGACGCAAGAGAAAGTGCAAAGCTAAAGAAACCGAGGACGACTGTTACGGTCTGAGTGAATGCGCCTAGGTTGTGAAGGTGATAAAAAATGATAACTCCGACAAGTAAGTAAATTGTTATCCTTAGCCATGCCTTGAGCGCTGATGCAAGTGTGGGGACCCGGAATCTCATGCGTTCATTCGTCTGGTTCTGAAGCCAGTTTGCGACATAGAGGTCACACAGTGCATTCCCTATCTTTATCGCCAGAAGCATGGCAACAACCACAACTAGGATGAGCAGAGGAGGACCGATTGTCGCCTCTCTCCCTACGCTCATCACCCAGTCGAGTGGGGCAAACCGCGCCTCTCTAGCCGATAATGTCTTGTCTAGGTCGCGAATTGAGATGCCCAGGATAAAATTCCCTACTGGTCTTGTAAAGAAGAATTTTCCAGCCAGCCATGCGGCCCCCATCATCCACAGGAGCCACTGGCCCCAGTACAACAATGAAAGCCATAGTTTCAGCAAACTGATTTTTGCTCGCCTTCGAATACTGGCTCTTCGCAGTAAGCGACTCTTTGAATCAATGTCTGAGTCGCTAATGTCATCGGAGCGACTAATGGAATCATCTCTTTGCCGTTGCGTTCGAATATTTACATCAAGCCTATCTGCGGAGCTTATCACCAAGCTTCCACATCCCCGTGCTGATAACAATCAGAATCCCGAGAGCCAGGAGGGATTCCTTCAGTGCCGAAAGCAGATAAGGCTTCTGTCTTTCTTCCCATGCATCAAGCAAAATAGGTTTTGCTACCGCGGCTGATCTCTGCACGATTGCACCAGGAGCTGAGCTAAGTTCGCGAACCCTTGCGACATCGGCAGAGGTCGTTGTGTAGATCAGTTCAGGTGGATCACCCTTTGGAAATTCAATCATTAATCTGGCTTCGCCCGAGGTCTGTTTAACGTAGAACTGCAACTGATCGTCTAGTATCCGCCTCTGTTCTGCAACGTCTGTGATGCCATCTCTTCTCAACAAATTCGAGCTGACACTCAAATTCTGCAGGTATCTCTGCAATCGTCCGTGAACAATATAGCTGCGTTCTTGCGACGTAAGTTCTGGCGCCTTGTCTGAGCCGCTAGCAATATTAATGTCTCCTGACATAATAGATATAGCTTTGCCGTCGAGAAAAAGAGGTGATACTTCGATGTTCCCTTGTCTAAATGTAGGGATAATCTGTGGGGCTTGGATCTTTCCTGCCGCCGGTTGCATGCCAGGAATTAGTTGTGCTGCCACTGGCGGCGCCAACAGGATCAGGACAGAAAAACCAACGAGAAAAGCCCTGCAGAGTGTGAACTTAATCATTCTTCTATTGGGCTGCCGGGGGTGTGGAAGGGCGCCTTCGCTTTGACTGTAGACACAATCCTCGAATAATGTCACGGACTACCTGTCTGCGCGGCGTTTCTGTTGCAAGTGCAACGGTGCAACCACCCGGTGGTTGCTCTGTTCTTGCAATGTAATAAACCTGAATGTAATCCTTGAGAGCTGTCGGGCCTCAACCGGGGCTCCTCCATTCATTGGTCGGTCTTTGGCACAGAGATGAAAATAGCTAATCAAGTCAGCCGCTGCTCTTGTTCGTTGTCAACGGCGTTGCGATAGGCGCTGATGAAGTGGTTGGGGCCGATATCTCCAATTGTAGACGTAAAGGTCCAGGGCTCACCTGTGTGCACATACACAAGATTCCTTGCGCGCGTCGGCGGCAGCTTGGGCACCAGATCTGCCTGATTCACCACCCTGTAGGCGTTCGGAACCCTGCTGCTGAATGCCTCCGCGAAGACTGGATCCCCCAGCCGGGGAGCAGCGTAGGTATAGAGCCTGAGGTTGTTGCGGAGGGCTGGGACCTTCTGCGCAATGTCCCAGGCGGCCAGGCTGGCCAACGGTGCACCAAGGCTGTGACCTGAGAGGTAGAGGGGCTTTGACCCATCCAGTTCTTCCACCGCCTGGATCACGGCCTTGCTGATGCGGCCGTAGATCGTGGCGAAGCCGCGGTGAACCGCCCCGAGAAAGTCAAACTCGGGTACATCACCACTCACCACCTGCCTGGCGTTGATGGTCTGCAGCCATTCGTGGCCGCGCTGAGTTCCTCGAAGCACCAGGATGTGATGCCTTGGGCCTGTGAGCACGTAGCCCCAATACACTGGGTAGCTCCACTGCATCACCAAGGCCTGGCTTGCGATCCCCTGGATCCGGCTGCGAATCAGGTTGACGCCTGCCACCAGGGGATCCTGCTTCTGCCGGTCGTTGATGGGAACGCGCTTTTCGGCTGTCACCATGTCCGGCCCCTTGATGGAGGCCACCTGCCGGTAGCCGGAGAAGCGCTTCTCGTAACTGGGTAAGCTTGCGATGGCGCCTTGGTAGCGAAGGTTGAACTTGCCGGTGAGGTATTGCTCCGTTCCCAGGCGACTGGCCAGGATCAGCGTCTTGGAGATTGAGCGTTCATAGGGAACGATGGGCGCTGTGAGGCTCAACTCGGAGAGGATGCGTTGAACCTCCGCGGTGGATTCCAGATCCCCTTCGATGGCCTGGTTGACAGCCTTCTCAACCGCTTGAGGGTCGTTGAGTACCTGGTTTGTGAGCTTGGCCTGTTGGGAGAGAATGGTCCTTTGCCGCAGAGCACTGCCCACACCCGTAGCCAAGCTGCCAAGGCCGAGGGCCGCCAGAAGAACCTGTCGTCGCCTCCATTCAGGCATTGCTGATCCCCATGGACGCCCGCGAACGGCGACGCAGCAAGCCATTCATGAAGAACGTATTGAACGCAGCTCCCAGGGTCCAGGCTCCGCTCATCAGGGCTGCCGACAGGGCAAGGCTTTCGATGCCAGGAACCATCGCACCGAGAAATTCCAGGGATACCCAGGCCAGCAGCGCGATTGCGCATGCGCCCAGGGTGTTGACCAATTGGCCGAGTGCTGAGATCGGGTTGAAGTTGACCGCGAAGCCCCACTGGCGCCCGACGTCCCAGACCATCTTCGTCACCAACAGTGTGGTGATCACCATGACTGGGGTCAAAAAATCACGAAAGAGTCCCAGAACTGCCAGTCCTATGGCATAGTCCACAACCATCTCCTGCACCGCCTCGTATCTCCGCAGTAGGCCTTGCTCCACGAGCTTGGTGTGTTCAGCGTCCGCGCTCTGGCCTCGTTGCATCGTGATGAATGGAGTTAATAGATCCTAGCAGTCGTGGTATCTTATGTGTCGAAAGGTGTTTACTGGCTCGCGCTCGTCAGGGGCTGAATGTGTAGGTCAGGCCGGTGAGATACTGGTAATTCAGGCTATTACTTCGATTGTCCGGGCTTTCGCTGGCGTACCTTGCAAGAATTCGACTGTTCCAAGCCCAGTTCTTTCGAATGGGTATCTTCAGATTCAGATCGACATAGGCAAAATACTCGTCGAATTGTTCTGAGCCTGTGCCCACTGCAAGCAAGGGTGAGAATGTGGCCTCGCCAATCGAAAATCCACGGCCGTAGAGAATTAGGCCAATCACTGGTGATAGCCGATCACGGACAACGTCTTCATTGATCTCGTCATATTCATATCGTGCTCCAAAGCCCAGCTGGAGATCCAGGAAATTCTCGATTGTTTCACCTCTCCACAGGTTGATGCCTGGCCCCAGAAAAGTGGAATTCACGACTGTGGTGTCTTCGTCGTCAGTGCTGCCGGTGATCACGCCCGAATTAACAGCAGTGAAGTTGCCTGCAAAAAGATTCCATGTGTCATTCAGGTGATAGCGATAGACTGCGGTTGAGCTCACGTTGGGCTTGAGGCGATTAACGTCTCGCCCGCTGTCATAATTCAAGCTAGCGATGATGTCAAAACCTAGATCTTGATTTGTCCATGGCTTGAACAGGCTCAACGTGGCACTGCCGTTGGCGGTGACATCATTGAACGATGTGCCACTGACTGCAAGGCCTCCTGTCAGTCGTCGAGGTGCTTCCGCAAAGGGGTAGGACGGCCCGCGCTCCCTGTCTGCACGACTGGCCATTGCTTCCTCGTCCAGGGTGCGGGCTGTGTCCCCTTCCCCCAGGGCCCCATATCCCAGGGCGACCTGCTGCTTGAGATCTGATCTGGATGGGGATGGCGGCATGGCCACCAATGCTTTTCTGGCATCTTCAAGTGTCAACTTGGCAGCTTCTTCGTCTCCCAGTTGCGCTTGTAAGCGTGCAATTTGCAGCAATTCCAGCACTTGTCGAGCTGAACCAGGCTTCGTTAACACCTCCTCTTTGGCCCTGACCAGCAGTGGTGCCACATCGTCTGAACAGGCAGTGGCCACGCACCAGGCGACCCGGTCAAGGAGGAACTTCGCGTTGCGTGCTACGCCCTGGTGGTCGTCACCTCGCTCATCGTCGTGGTTGCCGTCGCTTCCATTGGGCGCGACGACGTTGATCGTGGGGTTTGCCCCTTGGGTTGTCCCTCGCCTTGTCGACGCGATCGGATGGTATCGCCTGTGCGCTTGCGTTGCAGGGGCGTCGCTGGCAGAAACCGTGCTGGGCGCCAAGGTCAGGAGACACAGCCAGCCGGCGAGCTGGGGCCGGGACAACATGTCACTCAACCACCAGCGCCAGCCTTCCAAGATCGCAGCCGTTCAATGGAGATAGGGTACCCCGATGGTCTTGGGTAGGTCTTGACTCTGGTCTTCCCTTGGCAGGACTGAAGCGCGACTTTCGGCTGCAGATCGTCAAGTCTTCACGTGCCCGTTGCATTGTTGCGTCTTGGCGGTGCTCGGCGCCGCTGGCCCTGGCGTTTTCCGACTCGCGCGCTCGATCAGGTAGGCAGCCGCTGTGGCGAGGTGAGCAGGTTCACGGCGGAGAAGGCCAGGCCGATGCCCAGCAGTGTGCCGATTGCCCACACACTGTCGCTCGGCCACTCGGCGATCAGCATGCCGCCGAGCACGGTGGTGACGATGCCATCGAGCAGCACCAGGGTCCGGGCCTGTCCCTGGCCTGCGGCCGCCGCAGCCAGCTCCATCACCCCCTGGAAGGCCAGCAGGAACCCCACGAACAGGGTGAGGCTCACCTCGCTGGCCAGGGGATAGAACAGCACCCAGATTCCGCCGCCGCCGTAGAGGAGGGCGGAGAGCAGCCGAAACGCCTTGCCACGCAGTTCCGGTTCACCGCTGAGGCGTAGGGCCTGGGAGATGCCGGCGGCGATGGCCACACCGCCGATCGCGATTGTGAGCAGGGTGGCCGAGACGAACGGCAGGGCAATCGAAAGTCCAGCGGCCACGAAGAGCAGCAGGGCGGCGATCCAGCGCAGGGCCGGCGAGGTGAGCAGGGACACAGAGCCAAAGCCGGTGGGTGAACCCTAGGGGGACTCCAGGACCAGGCAGCGGGAATCACCGTGCCGGGGTGTTAGCGGTTGCTGATCCCAGCTGCGGGCTTGTGGCAAAGCATCACAGGACACAGGCTCGCCCCGGCAGGTTCGCCACATTGAGAAGGCCCTGCCCCCGAGCTGAAGCACTGCATGCTTGAGCTTCTCCCTGCGCTCAACGATCACAACCTCCCCTGGATGGACACCATCCACCCGATCGTGGTGCACTTCGTGATCGCCATGGCCCTGATCAGCGTGCTGTTCGATCTGATCGGCCGCTTCGCCCGCCGACCGGCGCTGTTCGAGGTGAGCTTCTGGAACCTTCTGGTGGCCACCCTGGCCATCTTCGTGGCCATCATCTTCGGCCAGATCGAGGCGGGCCTGGCCAATCCCTACGGTCAGGCCAGCAGTGTGCTTAACCTGCACAGCACCCTGGGCTGGTCGCTGGCCGGGGTGCTGTCCCTGCTGTCGGGCTGGCGGTATGTGATCCGCAGCCGCGACCCGTTGCGCTTGCCGCCTGCCTTCCTCGGCGCCGACGTGGTGCTGAGCGCGCTGGTGGTGGTTCAGGTGTTGCTGGGCAACCAGCTGGTGTGGGTCTACGGGCTGCACACGGTGCCCGTGGTGGAGGCCGTGCGGGCGGGGCTGGTGTGATGGCAGCCATCTCGCCAGTGGCCGAGCAGCTCGGGCCGAACCAGCTGCCCTACGCCCTGCCGGTGCACCCCAACCTGGTGCACTTCACCATCGGGCTGTTCGTGATCGCCATCGTCTTCGACATTGCCGGCGCCCTGTTCCCGCTGGAGAAGCGCCTGTTCCGCTTCCTGGCCCTGCCGGTGACCCGGGCCGGCTTCCACGATGTGGGCTGGTACAACCTGCTGGCCTGCGCCGCGGTGAGTTTTCTCACGGTGGCGGCTGGCTTCTACGAGATGCTGCTGGCGGTGCCGATCACTGGGGTGCGCAGCGACTTCGGCCTCGGCAGCATGGCCACCATGCTCTGGCACGGGGTGGGCGGTGTGGTGCTGCTGCTGTTGATCGTGGCCATGGCGGTGTGGCGGGGCCTGCAGCGCTTCAGCTGGCGCCGCGACCTGGGCCGCCAGGTGCAGTGGAGCTATCTGCTGGCCGGCCTGGGGTTGTTTGTGCTGATCGGCCTGCACGGCACCCTCGGCGCCCAGCTGGCGGGCGAGTTCGGCGTGCACGTCACCGCCGACCAGCTGCTGGCTGCCGGGGTCAACCTGCGGGAGGCCCTGCCATGACCACCACGGTATCCCGGGGGCCGCGGCTCTGGGCTGTGGCGCTGCTGCTGGCTGCGGTGCTCAGCGATCTGGCCGCCAGCCTGTGGATGGCCGCCCAGTCGCACCGCTGGCTGCCGGTGCCGGCATCGGCGGCCGCCGGTCCGGTGGACGACCTGTTCGCCCTGGAGGTGGGCATCGGCAGCTTCATCTTCCTGGGCTGCAGCGGCGTGATGCTCTGGACCCTGCTGTTCAACCGCGCCCCCAAGTACGACCTCGACAACGGCGATCCGATCGAGGGCAACCTGAAGCTGGAGATCGTGTGGACGCTGATCCCGCTGGTGATCGTGATGTTGATCGCCTGGAAGGCGATCGCTGTGAGCGACACCCTCGCCACCCTGGGGGGCAAGGTGCGCGTCAGCGGTGGCCACGCCGCCATGCACGGCGCCGAGGGCCCCGCCTTAGCGGCGAGCCCGATTCAGGTGATCGGCCGCCAGTGGAGCTGGGAGTTCATCTACCCCAACGGCGTGCACAGCAGTGAGCTGCACCTGCCCGAAGGCCAGCGCAGCTTTCTGCGCCTGGAGGCCACCGACGTGATCCACGGCTTCTATGTGCCGGCCTTCCGGCTCAAGCAGGACCTGATCCCCGGCAGCGTCATCGACTACAGCCTCATCCCCACCCGCGCCGGCCGCTACCGGCTGCGCGATTCGATGTTCAGCGGTGGCTACTTTTCCACCAACCAGACTGACGTGGTGGTGGAGCCGGTGGAGGTGTATCAGGGCTGGCTGGAGCAGGCCCTGCGCCAGCCGCTGCGGCCCGCCGCCAACGCCGCCAGCGACCTCTACAGCCAGCGTCTGGCCCGGGGTGACCGGGGCTGGGCCACGGTGCCGCCGGCGCCCCCCCCCCAGGTGCACGTGAGTGCCGATCCCACCGCCAGCCACGAGGGCTGATTCTCCATCCCGCCCCCGCCATGACCAGCACCGCCCCAGCCCCCACTCCCTCCTTCGATCCCCGCGTGCTGCGGGCGCCCCATCCGGTGCCCGGAGCGCCGAACAACTGGCGGCGCTTTCTGAGCTTCAACACCGACGCCAAGGTGATCGGTCTGCAGTACATGCTCGACGTCGCTGTTCTTCCTGCTGGTGGGCGGACTGCTGTCGATGATCATGCGCGGCGAGCTGATCACGCCGGCAGCGGATCTGGTGGATCCCACGCGTGTACAACGGCCTCTACACGATGCACGGAACGGTGATGCTGTTCCTGTTTCTGTTCCCGATCCTCAACGGCTTCAACAACCTCTTGATTCCGCCCATGATCGGCGCCCCGGACATGGCCTTCCCGCGTCTCAATGCGGCGGCTTTCTGGATGGTGCCGGTGTTCGGCCTGATCCTGATGGCCAGCTTCCTGGTGCCCGGCGGGCCCTCCGGTGCCGGCTGGTGGGCCTACCCACCCCAGAGCATCCAGAACCCCCTTGGCCATTTCATCAATGGCCAGTTCCTGTGGATTCTGGCGGTGGCCCTCTCGGGGATCTCCTCGATCATGGGGGCGGTGAACTTCATCACCACAATCATCCGCATGCGGGCGCCGGGCATGGGCTGGTTTCGCATGCCTATCTTCTGCTGGACGGCGGTCGCCGCCCAGGCGATCCAGTTGATCGGCCTGCCGGTGCTCACCGCCGGGGCGGTGCTGCTGTTGTTTGATCTCAGCTTTGGCACCAGCTTTTACAGGCCGGAGGGGGGCGGTGATCCGATGCTGTATCAGCACTTCTTCTGGTTCTATTCCCACCCGGCGGTGTATGTGATGGTGCTGCCCGTGTTCGGCATCTTCTCAGAGCTGTTGCCGGTGTATTCCCGCAAGCCTTTATTTGGCTATCACGTGGTGGCGATCGCATCGTTTGCAATCACCTTTCTCAGCCTGATCGTGTGGGTGCACCACATGTTCTACAGCGGCACGCCGCAGTGGATGCGCAATGTCTTCATGGTCACCACCATGCTGATCGCGATACCCACCGGCATCAAGGTGTTCGCCTGGATCGCCACCCTGTGGCGCGGCAAGTTGCGGCTCACCACGGCGATGCTGTTCTGCCTGGGCGGATTGTTCAACTTCATCTTTGCCGGCATCACCGGCATCATGCTGGCCACCGTGCCGGTGGACATCCACGTGGGCAACACCTACTTCGTGGTGGGCCATTTCCACACCGTGATCTTCTCCACGATCACCTACGGCGTCTTTGCCGGGATCTATCACTGGTTCCCGAAGTTCACCGGCCGAATGATGTATGAGGGCCTCGGCAAGCTGCATTTCGTGCTCACCTTCATCGGCAGCCAGCTCACTTTCCTGCCCATGCACTCAGCCGGGCTGATGGGCATGCCACGGCGGGTGGCCTCCTACGACCCGGAGTTTGCCTTCGCCAACGTGCTCGCCAGCCTCGGTGCCTTCCTGCTGGGGGTGGCCACGATCCCTTTTCTGCTCAACCTGGTGAGCTCCTGGGTGCGGGGCGAGAAGGCGCCGCCCAACCCCTGGAACGCCATCGGCCTGGAGTGGCTGCTGCCCTCACCGCCGCCAGCCGAGAACTTCGAGCACGATGTGCCCACGGTGGTGAGTGGCCCCTACGGCTACGGCCTCAACCGCCCTCTGGTGCTCGACGAGGAGCGCTACGTGGCCAAGGCCGCCCACACCGCCAAGGGAGCCTGACGTCATGACCACCACCACGCCCACCTCGGCCGACCCGTCCGCTCAGAGCGCTGCCCACAGCAACCACGCCCACGGCGATCACACCCTCACGGGCTTCGTGATCTTCCTGCTGTCCGAAAGCGTGATTTTCCTGGCCCTGTTCGCCGGTTACGTCATCTACAAGACCTCCTCTCCCCTGTGGCTGCCCCCTGGGGTGGAGGGGCTGGAGGTGGCTGAACCGCTGCGCTTCACCGTGGTGCTGGTGAGCAGCAGCGGTGTGATCTATTTGGCGGAGCGTGCATTGCACCGGGGCCGGCTGCGGCAGTTTCGCGCCTGGTGGCTGCTCACCATGGCCATGGGGGTGGTGTTCCTGGTGGGGCAGGGTCTTGAATGGGCGGCGCTGCCCTTCGGTCTGGGGGATGGCGTGTACGGCGCCAGTTTTTATCTGCTCACCGGTTTCCACGGCCTGCATGTGCTCACCGGCGTGGTGCTGATGGGGCTGATGCTGGCCCGCTCCTTCCGAGCTGGTAATTACGACGGTGGCTCGGTGGGGGTGACGGCCGTGTCACTGTTCTGGCACTTTGTGGATGTGATCTGGGTGGTGCTGTTTCTGCTCATTTACGTGTGGCAGCACTGATGGGGCTCTCGCAATGATCATCGACGACACGATCTACGACGTGGTGGTGATCGGCAGCGGCGCCGGTGGCGGCACCCTGGCGGGTGAGCTGGCGGAATTGGGGCGGAAGGTGCTGCTGCTGGAGCGGGGCCTCCCCCTTCCCCTCGACGAACAGAACCTGGCCGACATCAGCCTGTTCCGGACGCCCCGCTACCACCCCCCGGAGCCCTGGTTCGGTCCGGATGGCGATCCCTTTTCCCCCCAGATGCTCTATGCCATGGGCGGCAACACCAAGATCTGGGGGGGGGTGCTGCAGCGGCCCCGGGAGGCCGAGTTCACCGGCGTGCGCCTGCAGGAGGGCACCAGTCCCGACTGGGGTCTGCGCTACGCCGATTTCGAGCCCTTCTTCGAGCGGGCCGAGCAGCTCTACAGCGTGCACGGCGCGGCTGGCGGGGATCCCAGCGAACCGCCCCGGCGCGGGGGCTATGGGTACGCTCCCCGGCCGATCGAGCCCTTTCTCGAGGCCATCGGCGCGGGGCTTGAGCGCCAGGGGCTGCATCCCTTCCCTCTGCCCCTGAGCTGGACCACCTCCGGAGACGACCCCAGTGGCGATGCCGAGCGGTTCGGCGTCGACCGTGCCTGCGCCATCACCCCCGCGGATGGTTTTCGCCTGGTGGGCGGCGCCAGAGTGCTGGCTCTTCACGTCAACCCCGCCGGCACCGAGGTGCAGGGGGTGGAGGCGGAGCTGGAGGGCGAGCGCTGGCTGTTCCGCGGCCGCCAGGTGGTGCTGGCCGCCGGGGCGATCAACACGCCGGCCATCCTGCTGGCTTCCGCCACCGCCAGCCACCCCGCCGGCCTGGCGAATGGCTCGGGTCAGGTGGGCCGCAACCTGATGAAGCTCCAGCTCAGCGCCCTCCTGCAGCGGGCCAGCGAGCCCAATTCCGGCCGCTACGGCCGCAGCCTGGGGGTGAACGATTACCTCTGGGGCGACCGCAACGTCGACTACGGGCTGGGCAGCATTCAGAGCGGTGGCGGCGTGTTGCAGGATCCCCTGTTCGCCGAATCGCCGCCGCTGCTCTCGCTGGTGAGCCGCCTGCTGCCCGATGCCGCCCTGGAGTGGCTGGCCGACCGCTCGGTGAGCTGGTGGGCGATGAGCAGTGTGCTGCCCGATCCCGACAACCGGGTGAGCCTCGAGAAGGGCCGCATCCGCATCGACTACCTGGCCAACTGCCGCGAGGGTCACGACCGGCTCGTGTACCGCTGGCTGGACACGATCAAGAAGCTGGAGCGTGATCCGCTCACCAACGTGGTGACCAGGGCGCCGATCTATCCCCGCGGCGAAGCGCCGCTGGCGGTGATGGGCTATGCCTGCGGCACCTGCCGCATGGGGGCCGATCCCTCCACGTCGGTGGTGGATCTCGAGGGTCGGGTCCATGGCCTGGCCAACCTCTGGATCGCCGATGCCAGCGTGCTGCCCAGCTGTCCGACGGTGGGTCTGGGCCTCACCGTGATCGCCAACGCCCTGCGCATCGCCGCCCAGCTGAGTGCTGCCCTGAGCTGACCCAGCGCGAGCCTGGCCGGCGAAGCCCCGCCGATGGAGGCATCACGGGGGGCCGAGTTCCCGCCGCTCCAGCCCCACTTTTACGTCCATGTGCTGGTCGGCGTGGCCGGTGATCACCAGGGCAGATCGCTGGTTGGTGGCGATCCGCCACAGCCACTTGGCGAGCAGGATGAGACGATTCTCGTGGGCGGGCATGAAGCCCAGGTGGGCCACACCCCAGAGCAGCCACCCGGGGAAGCCGCTCAGCCGCAGGCCGCGCAGATCGGCCACGGCGACATTGCGGCCGATCATGGCCATGCTGCCGAAGTCGATGAAGCGGAAGGGGGAGTGCCCGCTGCCCTGGCAGCGGGCCAGGATGTCGTTGGCCACCCAGGTGCCCATCTGCACCGCCGGGCCAGCCATGCCCGGCAGGGGCCTGGAGTCGGCCGTGTGGCTGTAGCTGCAGAGGTCACCCACCACACGGATCTCCGGATGGTGGGGGATGGAGAAGTCGGCCTGCACTACCACCCGGCCGCCGCGGTCGAGCTCACAGCCGCACTGCTCCGCCAGCAGCCGACCCAGGTGGGAGGCGCGCACGCCGGCGGTCCAGCACACCGTGCCGCCCTCGAGGGTGCGGGTACCGCTGCTGCCATCGGCGTGCTTCTGGCTGAAGGTCACCAGACCGCCCGTGATCTCCTGCACCCGTGCTCCCAGCATCAGCTCCACCCCCATCTCCTGCAGGTAACGGCCTGCGGCGGCCGACAGGCTGGGGTGCATGGCGCGCAGCACCCGATCACCGGGATCGATCAGCAGCACGCGGCTGTGGCTGGGGTCGAGCTGCTTGAACTCGTGGGCCACCGCGTGCCGCAGCAGGTCCATCAGCGATCCGGCCAGCTCGCAGCCGGTAGGCCCGCCGCCGATCACCAGCACGGTCTGCAGCAACTGGCGCCGCTGGACGTCGGGGGTCTGCTCGGCCTCCTCAAGGGCCATCAGCACCCGGCGGCGGATCTCATCGGCGTGTTCGAGGATCTTCATCGGCGGTGCCACGGCCCGCCACTGCTCGTGGCCGAAGTAGCTGCTGCCGGAGCCGGTGGCCAGGATCAGGTGGTGGTAGGCAAAGCGGCGCTCGTTGAACACCACCTCCCGGGCCGTTGCGTCGATCTCCTGCACCTCCCCCAGCAGGATCTGGATGTTGGGCGCCTTTCCAAGCAGCTGCCGCAGCGGCGAGGCCACGTCGGACTCGGCCACCAGGCCAGTGGCCACCTGATACAGCAGGGGCTGGAAGAGGTTGAAGTTGCGCTTGTCGATCAGGGTGACGCGCACCGGCTTGCCACGCAGGGCCTGGGCGGCCCTGAGCCCGGCGAACCCGCCGCCCACGATCACCACATGGGGCAGGCTGGCGCTGTCACCCGGAGGCTCGAGTTCGAGGAAGAACCGCTCGGGTGCCATCGGCGATCCGCTGCAGCTTTCAAGGTATGCGCAAAGCAGCAGTTGTGGGGCGCGTTGGAAAGGCAGCACCAGCGCACCCTTGAGCTGATCGGCTCCTGCCCCGAAAGCGGCAGCCTGCCCCTGAGGGACATCAAAGCCCAGTTTCAGGAGCTTGGTGGCGATGTCAGTGAGAGTGCGGGTTGCCGCGTTTCGGTTGTTCTGGCAGGCGAAGTCAGGGTCTTCCCGAGACCCCACCCCTCACCCGATGAGATCACGGAGTGGCACCATGAACCCCAATGACCGTGGATGAAGACCAAGCCAAAATTGAGGGCGGCCAGGAAAGAGACCAATTTCGAAGTGACATTCGTGGCCTCTCTGTAGAAGCAGGCTTCTATGGTTCAAATCCTGACGAGCTTATCAGGGAGTTCAAAAAGGCATGGGATGATTATCTTGAGGACTGCAACGAGCAAGGGGCTAATCTACGCAAGCCCTTCTCAGGCAAGTTCAATCTTCACATCGCGTCTGAACTGCACGAGGCATTGGCGATGACTGCGGATGCGCAGGGGGGCTTGGCGTAGAAGAATGGATGACATGCCGCATGAATAGGCAGGCCACCACCAATCCCCTGCTACTGCTTCAAAATCCATGCCCGCCACGCAGGGGTAATGTCAGGTGATCATGAATCGCATACGGAAATTCGAATTTTGGACCCTACCAGTCGTCAGCGCTTTCTATGCATACGGTACCTTGGCGCATGTGCCCAACATCATGGTTCTGAGTGGCTTTGAATGGAGCAGTGTACCTCTGACATGGAAGTCATTGGATGTCATTGATTTAGTTCTTGGCCCAACGGCATGCATCGGCCTCTTCAGATGCCTGCAACTTTCGATTCTTGCCTTATGTTCAGCTGGCGTGGGCCAGGCTATCCTCTACACAACACTGCGTTCGTCGATAATCGATGCCCCTGAGCCTTTCACCATCACGCCAGATCAAAACAGCTACCTGTCCGCTCTGGTGATCGTTGATGTCGCCACTGGTGATCAGCTTTGCCGGGTTCCTCGCCTCGCTGAAGCGCCAGGATCGCAGGTCGTAGATTCTGTTGTAGCCCAGCTCTCGTGCGCAGTCCATCTGAGGCAAAATGTAACCTGGCAACAGCTGTCTGGGATGTGTTGAGGGACGAGGTCATAGAAATTTCTTTCCTCCGAATGTTAAAATTGAATGAATAGCCTCAGATCGACATGACGTTTGTGCGTTCCGCCCTTTGTGCTGCAACCCTGGCGGCTGGCACTTTGCTGGCCGGTCTGCCTGGCGTCGCTGCTGGACGGCTGGTGTTCACCTATGGACCTGCGTCCCGTTCGATCAAGGTTGAGTCGCTGGAGACCTTTGCTGCCACGGGTCAGGTAAACGATGACCTGCGCCTTTTCATCAAGGGCAACGATCTTGAGCAACAAAAGAAATATCGTAAAGCTCTCACGTTTCGCGCCAGTGTCAAGCCAATCTTAGTGTCTCGCTTTCTCAACACCCATATCGGCGAAGAGGTGCTCACCCGGCTCGGTAAAGCCATCACACTGAACAGCGGTGCCAACGGCAAACTGGCGCTCAGAAGTGCACTGGTTGAGGCCGCCTACGACAAGGACGGCCTCAGCGTGGTGAATGTGATGAAGAAACTGCCTGTGGATATCACCTTTAATGGGAAGATGATTATCGATCTGGCAGCTGAAGTGAAGCGATTGGTGCTCGGAACCGAGGAGCTGATCAAGACATTTCGTTCTTCTACTGAAGAAGAAGCAAAGACTAGCGCCCCAGTGGATTACTCTCAATTACCAGACATGTCCCAGTCTGGGCCGTATACGGTGGAGAAGCGGGTCTGGAATCTTGTTGATTCGAGCCGACAACGTAAATTCTACGTGGATGTTTACCTGCCTGTTGGCAGTGATGGCGAAAAATTGTCAGTCATTGTCTTTTCTCATGGGCTTTCGTCACGGCCGGAGGACTACTCCACTGGTCTTCGCCATATGGCATCTCACGGTTATGCCGTTGCTGCTCCCCAGCATCCAGGCAGTGACAACATCTGGATTAAAGAACTGATCAAGGGGATCAACACTGATGTTTTTGATGTCAACGAATACATTAATCGACCGGCGGACATCAGTTATGTGCTCGACGAGCTTCAGCGCCGCAATGCTGCGGAGTTTGAGGACAGGTTGGTGCTCGACAATGTGGGCATTGCCGGCCACTCCTTTGGTGGCTACACCGCCCTGGCTGTTGGCGGAGCTCGAGTGGACTTCGAGCATCTCAAGCAGGAATGCGAACGCACCTACGGCGGTGTCGACGTCTCTATCCTTCTCGAGTGCGAGGCACTTCGCCTACCCCAAAAGGCCTACGATTTCAAAGACGATCGGGTCAGCGCCATCTTTGCCTTCAACCCGGTTAATCGTGCCATCTTCGGTCCGAAGGGGCTTGCATCCATCAACCTTCCCACTGCTATGTCCTCTGGCAGTTACGACCCGGCTGCTCCGCCGGCCCTGGAGCAAGCGAGCAGTTTTACCTGGCTCAAGATGCCTGATAAGTACTGGATGATGGTGGAGGGGCAGGCCCACGTGAATTTTGACAATATCGATCCCGGTATCAAGCGGTCAATCGAAGCGATCACTGATCTGACCATTCCCAGTGAGGCTCTGATCGTTACCTATGTGAAAGCAATGGTGCTGCCCTTCTTCAAGGTCCACGTTGATGGTGAAGCAGATCACAAGGTCTACCTGCGCTCTGCTTATGCTGAGTATCTGTCCAGAGGAAAGCCGTTCAAGCTCGATTTCGTGACGGCTGCGTCATCGGACAGAATGCGGCAGGCGATCATCAACTTTCAGTCGACCCATCCATCGAAAGCCGTCGGTACACACAAGTGAGTCGTGCCTAGTGTTCGTCAACCTCCAGATTATCCTGGAGTCTTCACCTGATGCAATCAGCGAAATCTAGTTGCTGTTCTTAAGTTTGAGTGAGTGACAGCGCTGTGCGACCACTGCCTCCATGGAAATCACTTTAGTTTCTCACTCTGTTATAAGTCTTGTATCCGTAGCGTGCCATCCGGAGCGGCTCGATGAGAAGTTGACACGAGAGTCGGCATCAGCTCTCGTTCGAAAACTTCTTCCCGGACTTTGGCCGCGGTCTCTCTGGTGAGAACGACTACATCAAACTCGCCGCGAGCATCCCCTGGGATGACCTGGACGATGTCCACCTTGCACTTCTGAAAGGGCTCTGGAGCACCCACCAGAGGGGTATAGACATCTATAGATAGCTATGGCGATATGACCTATCGATTGGTGCCGTCAGTTTGTGGTGGATGGGGGGGCGCTAGCCCATTCATGCTTCACGCATGGTGCTGTTGGTGGCGGATGAACCAGATGCGCTGGAGGACCACGACCAGCAGCGCCGTACTCCAACCCAGAAGAAGCACACCAGAAAGGGCTTGACACCCCGCCACAACCCGCCAGGTCATCCCTACCGTCACGTCCCCATAGCCCAGGCTCGTGAAGGTGACCAGGGAGAAATACAGGGCTTGGCTGAACGAGTCCAGCGCTCCTCCAATGTCATAGAAGAGTGCCCAGAGCATCACTTGCATGATGGCGGTGCCGAAGAGCACAAACAATGAAAGCATCGTGGCAATGGCCGATTGAAGCGATGGCTTCCTTGACCAGCGCTCGAACCTGTGGCTGTAGATCCAGGCGAGTATAATATTCGTAGCCCACATCTGCAGCAGGGCACAGATCACCAGCAGCACTATACCTAGTCCAAGCTGTTGCAGGGTGTTGCTGTTTTCTGTGTGGACCTGCTCGTTGGCCACCCTGGCGATCGCAGATGGCATCGGCATGGTCAGCAGGGCCAGTCCAATGGTGATGGCCTGCTGAGCAGGCCTTTTCGTTCTTGAACTCGCCATCAGGTTGGAGACTGTTCCAGGCAAGCTAGCCCTGTTCCCTGCACGAGGACGGGAGGCCTGTTCGCCAGGCAATTCTTCTGGGCAGGGAGCTGGAGCCTGAGGTGATCTTTCAGCTTGTCACAGCGAGATGCGGCTAGATGCCTGGGAGAACACGATAGATATAACTACATGTCTAGATATTCGAGGAAATGATAGCAATAAGGTTTTCGCCATTCCATGAGGGGTGCAACCGTCCCAGGAGAGAATTGTGGGCCTTTCTTGACCACTGAGTATGCTGACACTTCCGACTACAGTGCATTGGGTGCCCACAGACTCTACTCACTTTCGGCTGCATTGCATCGTGAAGGGCAATTCTCGGAGCAGTGATGCCCTCTTCGGTGGTCAGTCTGAATCAGATAGCACTGTTGTTTAATCGCAGACCCTTGTGCTCAGCTCCCAGCTGGGCATCAGCGTCCTTGTTTTTCACCAGGACTTGCAAGCGTTCGAACATTAGCAGCTACTATATGCAAATGGCCATTGCCACTGGCTCGTTGCAACGACAGCTCTCCTGGGCAGGTAGGCGCGTGAATCTCTCTCCGCGCATCCGATTCGGCCTTCGCCTGGCCCTGGCAATGGTGATGGCCTATTGGGTGGCTCTGTCGATGGACTGGCAGAGGCCTTTCTGGGCGGGGATTTCCGTCACGGTGCTCAGTCTGGATAGTGCCGGCCAATCCATGCTCAAGGTGGTGTTGCGTTTCGTTGGAACCGTCGTAGGTGCGGTGGTAGCCCTGAGCCTGATCGCGCTGTTCCCTCAGGATCGCTGGTTGTTCTTTCTTTCTCTCTCGCTGTATGAGGGATTCTGCTGTTATCGGATGTTAGGCAGCTCCTATCCCTACGCCTGGACGGTGTCGGGGTTTGTGGCCGCTGTCATTGCGATCGATGGTGGTCCGCCCGATGGTCTCACTGACTTCAATGTGGCCATAGAACGCCTCCTGGAGACGGGAACAGGAATTCTTGCCTACACATTCAGTGGATTTCTCATCCCCACCGGCAGCATGGGGGGAGCCTTCCAAGCCAAATTAGCGGCAATTGCACAACGGCTTGGACATCTCCTGCCGGCCTGCCTGGCTCCCTATGGGGGGAGGCACTCAGCCGATCCTCAGACAGCCAAGGATCTCCGGCAACTCCATGCCGATGCCGCCACGTTTGAGACGCTGGTGGCGCCTGCCGCGATGGAGAGTGGCTCCATCTGGATGGAACGTCGTCGCTGGGGTCAGGTGGCACTGGCTTTCAGGTTGCTTCCCCGCGCTCTGAGCCACGTTCGCCTGGCCGGCTTCGAGTTGGGGAACAGGGAGAGACTTTTGCTCGATCAACCCGTCAGCGCCCTTCAACAGCGGTTGGGACAACGCTTCGCAGCGATGGGGAATGCGGTCGACGGCGAGTCAACACTATCGTCTCCAATCCCCCCACCGTTGTCGGGCCCCACACCCCTCGAACGAATGGACTGCTCAATAGAGGAGCAAGCACACCTTCTGGCGAGCTGGAGGTCACTGCTGGAGCTCGATGCGATCAGCCATCGCTTGGTTGGCATCATGCGTGGCCTGTCAGCTCCTCTGCTAGGTGCC
This sequence comes from uncultured cyanobacterium, assembly GCA_963765575.1. Classification (GTDB taxonomy): domain Bacteria; phylum Cyanobacteriota; class Cyanobacteriia; order PCC-6307; family Cyanobiaceae; genus NIES-981. The sequence continues at coordinate 69,632 of CAVXWZ010000001.1, forward strand.
CCTTCTTCTGGCCCTGCTCTCGGTTGGCCCCCACAGCAGGAAGCAAGGCTGGCGTCGATTGATCCCGATCACCTCTGGCTGGCAATCCGGCTGGTGATACAGATCTGGATCGCCGTGCTGCTGTGGATTTATCTTCCTGGTCTTCCCAATGGCCTCGCGATCATCTCTCTGATTCCAAGTGTTGGCCTGCCCCTGGCTCAGATGCCATTGTTCAGGGGGCAAACGTTATTCGCGCCTGGGCTACAGGCGCTCTTGGCCGCTGGAATTCTGTACGTATTTGTGCTTCCCAAATTGGATGGGTTTCTCGGCCTCGCCAGTGTTCTGGGGATTGCAACCTTCGTGATTGGTGCTTGCTACTACAAGAATGGGCCGAAGCGAAATATTATGATGATACTGATAATCGTTTCTTGCAATATTCAGAATCAACAATCTTATGATTTCATCGGTTTTCTCAATTTGGCCCTTGCCATTATCCTCACATTTTCAATTCTAACCCTATCCCAGGATCTGCCAATGTCATGGCTCCCCGAAAGGCAAGCCCTGCGGCTGTTGCATCGTCTGATGTCAAGCGCCACTGCCATCGTTCAATTGACGACGCAGGAGGCCCATGACCCGCTCCCATGGCCGCAACGGATTTGCCTGGCTTTCCACCGTAGAGTTGCTCGAGGCATACCGTCAAAGTTGGCTGCGCTTTCTTCTAGTCTGCCGCTCCAGATGTTAAAGCTCAACAAAATCCAAATCGATGACCTACTTGGTTCTGTGGAGTCGCTATCACTCTGGCTAGATGAATGGAGTGAGCCACTGACATTGTTAACCATCCCACCATTTCGGCTTCCCTTGACTTCGTTCTCGGATCAGCCAGGATCCTCGGATGATCATTCTCCATGGTCACGCCCTCCTCACCGCTTGGATTCGATGGTTGTGGCGGTGGGAGCCGTTAACGCTGGTTGCTGCTCCAGGCTCACTGCTGCCTCCCCCAGCCCAGCGACTGGGCCCGGGATGGACGGCCTTGCTGAGTGGCTTGGCTGCGGGCTTGCTCTGGAATCGGCTTTGCGCCAGTTGCAGGCAGTTACGGCTTCGTTTGAATGGAAGAGATGGCAGCAACCACGCTTCTCATGACCCTGCTGTTATTACTCCAGCGCCATCCTCCCCGAGAAGCTGAGATCCGGGGTGTGTTCTTTTCTCCACAGTTGATATGCGCTCTGCTTGGAATGGCTGCCGCCTGGGCCACTGCAGCCGCCCTGAGCAGAGCCAATCTTTTCCATAATTTTGAAAGTCCACTCCTTGTCTTGATCGCTTTCAGCATTATCTATGCGGTAATTTTCAGTTTGCTTCTTGTGCCGGCATGAAGATCAGACCCAAGCTACGCCGTCATCTCCCCACCACTATTCTGGTCGTGGTCGCCCTCGGCTTGCTGGGGATGAAAACCTGGGACTTCATTCGCAATCCCTGGACGCGTGATGGTCAGGTTCGTGCCACCGTGATCCAGGTGACTTCGAGGGTCTCCGGTCCGATCGTCCGACTGCCGATTAGGGATAATCAACCGGTGAAGAAGGGTGAGCTTCTGTTTGAGATTGATCCCAGCACATTTCAAGCCAGCGTGAGACAGGCGAAGGCAGACCTTGACAACACGCGCGACGAGGTCCGTGCTCTTGCCAAGGAAGTGGAAGCCGCCAAGGCCAGTGTGAAGCAAGCCCGCTCAGTGATCAGGAAGGAAGAGTCGGTTTTGATGGGCCTAAACGCCCAATTGATCGACAGCAAGGCCAATTTTGATCGCGCTGCTGAACTGATCAAAAGTGGTGCTATCACACGTCAGCAATACGATGATCAGATTGCTTCCTACACCACGGCCCAGAGCAACGTTGCAGAAGCCGAGGCTGCGATTCTTCAGGCAGAAGCTGCCTTGCTTCAGTCACAGGCAAGCCTTCAGCAGGCCATTGCCAAACTTGGTGCACCAGGCGATGAGAACGCCCAGGTACGGGCGGCCATCTATGCCCTGCGGAATGCGCAATTGAATCTCCAGTTCGCCACCGTCCGAGCGCCGGTGGATGGGCTTGTGACCAACCTCACCCTGCAACGGGGAACTCAGGCCGTGGAGAACCAACCGGCTCTGGCCCTGGTTGATCGAAACAGCTTTTGGATCGAGGCGTACTTCCGTGAGACCTGGATCGGCAGGATTCAGCCGGGCGATCAGGCCGTCGTCACCCTGATGAGCTTTCCCAACCATCCTCTTTTGGGCAAGGTGGAAAGCATCGGTTGGGGTATCGCCCAGGACAATGGCAGTACGGGCGAATTCCTGCTGCCGAATGTGAATCCAACATTCGAATGGATTCGACTTGCGCAGAGAATCCCCGTGAGGATTGAGGTTGAGAATGTACCTCAACCGGTGATTCTGCGGCTCGGCAGTACAGCGTCGGTGCTGGTGAAGACGGGAATCGGCAGCCGCACTTCCGATTCACCTCAACCGTGAGGGTCCAAGCTATTCTCCCGACACCATCCACCGCAGCGATCGTCTTTCCGCCAGCACCACTCTTACCAGCGGTCAGGCTCCTTGGGCCAGCAGGTGTACCGCAGGCTGCACACGATCCAGACCACCGAGGCCGACCCTGCCACCGCAGTGGTGCAGCGTGCGCCGCCCTAACCCCGCGGTGAGGCGCCGCTGAGCGTGATGGGCCTGGCCTGCGGCACCTGCCGCATGGGCCCCCCGAACCGTCCACGGCCGAGGTGAAGCTGCAGGCCCGCGGCCATGAACCGGAGAATCTCTGGATCGCCAATGCCCTGCGCATCGCCGAGCACATCAAGACCGATCGTCGATCACGATATGGGCTGAGAATTTAAGCCGTCTTCATCCATATCCGAAGCAGGCCATCACCCAGCGCCAGCGCGACATGTCCAAGGAAGAGTCCCAGAATCCCACTGGATATCGTTCCGCCGATCAAACCCAGGACGATGATCAGCATCGGCACCGGCAGACCTTGCCCATCCAGAACGACCTGAACATGTTATCGCTTGGGCCTGCGGCGAGCATCCCGATGGTCCACAGCAGGGCGCCAAGGGTGTCATCGTTATCCAGGCATCGATGATGGCCGGACGCGCGATCAGGGTGGGACCAAGCTGAATGATCGTCAGCACAAAGGACATCACCACCAACAGCCCTGCACCCGGAATCCTGCCGGCAAACAGGCCAACACCCACCAGGCCCGTCTGGACAACGGAGACTCCGACAGCGCCGCGAATGACGTTTTGGATTGTGGAGGTGGTCAAAATAAGGATATCCTCAATCTGGGCTGGCGCCAGCTTGCTGACAACTCTCCCGATGCGCAGGCGTAAGGCCCTCGGGTTCACCATGAATCCAGCAGCGACCACCATGGAGATAATCAAGTGGATCCTGGTGATCCCTGCGTTGGCACTGAGTTCAATCACAAACTTGGTCAGATTCTCCAGTTGTGGTTTCAATTGTTGGAGAATGGATCCAAGGTCGCCGATGGATCTTCGCCAGAGGCTGGCGACCTGATTGCCGATGAGTGGCCAGGATTCCAACCCCTCAGCCGGTGAGGGGATCACGAACTGACCCCATGAGATGGCAGAAGCAATCTTCTCAACGTTGTCGAAGACCACAACGCCAAGCAAGGCGAGTGGCCCCATGGTGAAGGCAATTCCCAGCAGGGTGATCAGTGTGGCGTCAACGGTACAGCGCTGACCCAGCCGACGTTTCAGCACCAGGACCACCGGATGGAGGTCGATCGCCAGGATTGCCGTCCAGTTGACGATGCCCAGGAACGGATGGACCACCATGAAGCACCAACCGGCAAGACCGAGAATCAGCACGAGTCTGATGGCGCTATCGATGGAATCCTGGGATTTCTTCAAGGGGCGATCACCCATCGACTACGGCATATTGAACCTGGTCTTCCACCTGCCGGCCCATGTCGACCAGGCCCTCAAGGATCAGACGGAGAGTGTCACAGCGCCTTGGTCTGTGCTGGAGGCGATCTGGATGTGATCCCTTTGTGGCAGCCGACCCTCGGTGCACCGATGTGCCCTGCTGACCGCTGTGCTTTGGGCACGACTCACCCAATTGAGCATTAAAACCTTCAGTTGGACCACGACCGGTGCCTGATGATGGGCCATGGCCAGAATCCTCCGGGTTGTCTGCAAGTTCACCTCCAGCCAAGTCTCTTCCCTCTGTGCTATTGCTTCGCGGTGCTAAGATTGTGAGATTCTCACCCTAGCCATGTCACAGGAACGCCCACAGCTCTTCGGCCGCACGCGTTTCCTGATCGGTCAAGTCGATGACTTCCTGGATAAGCTCGCCGAAGGCGCTGTGCTGTTTGAGCATGGCCTGCTGGCATTGATCGAAGAAGGCGTCAACGAAGGGACAGAGCAGAAAGCCGATCAACTCAAGGAGCTCAAGGAACGCTGCAAGGAACTGCGTCGTAATGTGGTCAACACGCTCGTGGGCGAAATGCTCATCCCCGATTTCCGCGGCGATGTGCTGAGCCTCCTCTCCAACCTCTTTAGGTTGCTGGATGTCATGGGGCGCACTTACATTGAATTCTTGATCGAACATCAGAGTTCTTTGGCAACAGTCGATATCACTCCTTCAAGCACCAGCTCACTCGAGTTGCGGCGTCACTACAAGGAGTTGATCTCCGTTGTCGTGAAAAGTGTGTTGGCCACGGTGTCTGCTGCGCGGGCCTTTTTTCGTAGTCCGGCGGCTGTCCATGATCATATCAATCTCATCCGTATCTACGAGAACGAGGCCGATGTCATTGCCCTGCGCCTGAAGCGCTTAATTTATTCTTTGCCAATGAGTCTGGAGAAGAAGAGCCAGATGCGGGATGCAACCGATGTGATTGATGCCATTGCCGACATGGCAGAAGATCTCAGTGATGATCTAGCCGTTTATGCCATCAAGCGTGAGCTCTGATGGACTTGATCACCAGCCTGATCTTCCTCTCAAGCGGCTTGTTTCTGGGATGGTCACTTGGCGCTAATGACGCCTCGAATGTGTTCGGATCCGCGGTCGGTAGTCGCATGGTGCGGTTCTCAACCGCGGCATTCATCTGCAGCCTCTTTGTCATCATTGGTGCGGTGACCGCCGGGGCCGGAGCCTCCAACGGCCTTGGCGAGCTGGGTGCCGTGAATGCGATCGCTGGATCCTTCACCACGGCCTTGGCAGCGGCGCTCACCGTGTTCTGGATGACCAAGGCCAGCCTGCCCGTCTCCACGACGCAGGCCGTGGTGGGGGCAATCATCGGCTGGAACTGGTTCAGTGGTTCGGTCACCGACCTGGGCCAGCTCAGCAAGATCGTGGGCACGTGGGTGATTTGCCCGATCATGGCAGGCCTGTTCTCAGCGGCCCTTTACCCCTTGGTGGAGGGTGCCATCCGATGGAAGCATCCCCACCTGCTGCGGCTTGATTCACTCGTCAGGCTGGGGTTGATTCTGGCGGGTGTGTTTGGGGCCTACAGCCTGGGTGCCAACAACATCGGCAATGTGATGGGCGTGTTCGTGACATCATCACCCTTCTCTGATCTACAACTGGGTGGCTCAATCGAATTCACTGGCACTCAGCAACTCTTCCTGCTGGGCAGCATCGCCATCGCCGTAGGGGTCTACACCTATTCCAAGCGGGTGATGATGACGGTGGGCGGCAGTCTGATGACGCTATCCCCGCTTGGTGCCTTTGTGGTGGTTGTGGCGAACTCCCTCGTGCTGTTCGTGTTCTCATCGAGTGAGCTCTCATCCTTCGTCGCCAGTCTTGGTCTGCCTCCCATCCCCCTCATTCCCGTGTCCAGCTCTCAGGCTGTCGTCGGGGCCGTGATTGGCATCGGCATGCTGAAAGGGGTCAAGGGAGCCAGGCAGATCCAATGGCCTGTGTTGGGCCGTATTGCCTCCGGCTGGGTTACCACGCCGCTGGTGGCAGCCGTTGTCGGCTTCACGTTGCTGTTTGTGGTGCAGAACGTATTCAATCAGCAGGTGTATGAGCCCCGCTGGTTCCAGCTCACCCCAGCGGTTGTGCGTGAGCTTGAGCGGCAGCAGGTGCCCATTGAGGGGCTGATGCCTCAGGATGCCCCGGTGGAATCGGCCCTGGGCTTCCGCAAGAGCCTGAGGGAAACGACGAAGCTGCCCCATGCCCAGGAGACGGTCGTGATCAACACGTCCGAACTCCAGCCCATCGCGATCACAGCGGAGAACCTGGCCAGCATGAAGGAGCAGCAGAATGCCAGAAAGCGCCTATCTCCAGAATTGCAGCAGGCCCTTCAGGCCCTGGAGGGAGAGCGCTTCCCATACCCATGGCAACTCGAGCAGGCACTGGAAGGGGCTGGAGCCAACCAGATCAGTGACCTGGAGCGCAGTTGGACGTTGAACCACTTCAGGGACAAGCCTCCAGCAGGTCCCGGGCAGACGCAACTCCCCCCAGTCAATCAGTCATAGGTCCCAGCAATTTGGAACCGTTAGGGCAGCCGTTCGCCTGACAGGGCGTGAGCATGGCATCTGTTCGACTGATTGGTCTGAGCTCAATCGGCCACAAGTGGCCGCCTCATTTCGGCCTGGTCACCCACGTTGGCTTCTGCGGGCCGGCCAGGGGGCTCAGCGGGAGGTGGGCACCACCTCCATGCCGATCGGCGCCAGGGCGATCAGCGCCAGCTTGATGTGCTGGATCCCGAAGGGAATGCCCACGATCGTCACGAAACAGGCCAGGGCCGAGCCCAGGTGGCCGATCGCCAGCCACCAGCCGGCCACCAGAAACCACACGATGTTGCCCACCAGGCCCAGCGGGCCGGTGCCGAAATCCATGTGCCCGCTGAGTTCCCGCCGGCTCACGGCCTCGTAGCCGAAGGGCCAGAAGGAGAAGTTGCCGATCACGAAGCAGGCCCTGGCCCAGGGGATGCCCACGATCGTGATGGCGGCCACCAGCCCCGCCAGCCACCAGCCCAGGCCCATCACGAAGCCGCCCAGAACAAACCAGAGAACGTTGAGCAGGAAGCGCAGCATGGATCCGCTGGTGCTGCCACCAGCTTGCCTACCCCCCGCGCAGGGTGAGGGCGAACAGCAGCACGAACACGCTGACCGCCACCAGGCCCAGCCGGGCCACCGCCAGCAGGCCTGGCCCCAGCCGGTCGGGCGGCGCCACCTGGCGGCCCTGGATCACCCTCAGGTTCATCCAGGCCAGCACCGGCGTGGTCAGGAACGACACCACCATCGCCAGCTGCACCAGCGCGCCCATGGAGCCGGGCCAGAGGCCGAGCACGGCGGCGGCCAGGGCGAAGTGCAGCCCCATCCAGAGCTGGTGGTCGCGTCGGTTGTGCACCGCCGGGCCCGCAAAGCCCCGCAGCAGCCGCACCCCGGCCGAGGCGGCCCGCGGGTAGCCATCCAGGCAGGTGAGGCTGGTGCTGACCATCGTGGTGAAGGCCGCTGCGGCGATCAGCGGCTTGGCCCAGCTGCCCAGGCTGGCGGTGTAGAGGCCGATCAGTTGCTGCGCAAAGGCGCCGCCGGCCGGGGAAAAGCTGGTGCCGGTGCCGTGCATCACCCAGGCGCCCAGCAGCAGGAACAGCACGGCCATCACCACCGTGACGCCGTAGCCGAGGTTGAAGTCGGCCTCCACCTCGGCGCGGCTGCCGCGGTGGCCGGAATCCTCCTGGCGGGCGTAGATCCACAGCGACGACCAGGCCGCCAGATCGAGCGGGCACGGCATCCAGCCCATCAACGCCACCAGGAACGGCAGGGCGGCCGCGCTCCAGGGGCTGGGACTGAACCACTGGGGATCAATTGCCACCGGACCCTGGATCACCATGGCCCCCGTGGCCAGCACAGTGCTGCTCACCAGCACGGCCACGATCAGCTTGCTGAGCCGGTCCAGGCTGCGGTAGTGGCCGAGCCACAGCAGCAGCAGGCAGAGGCTGAGCAGCCCCAGGGCCAGCAGGTTCGGGGCGCCCGGCAGGAACGCGGTGGCCAGGCCGCCGCCCACGGCGGTGACCGCGGCGATGTTGGCCACCCCCGTGGCGAAGGTGATCAGCAGATACACCGGCAGATACCAGGGCCGCTGGCGCTGGTACCCCTCCAGCAGGCTCAGGCCGGTGGCCCCGGTGAAGCGGCTGCCCACCAGCAGAAACGGGTACTTGAACAGGTTGGCCAGCAGCACCAGGCCCACCAGGCCCAGGCCGTAGCGGGCGCCGGCCTGGGTGGCGGCCACCAGGTGGGAGCCGCCGATGGCGGCGCCGGCCAGCAGGATGCCGGGTCCGAGGGCCTGGCCCAGGCCCTCAGGCCACGGCCGCAAAGCTGGCGCGGAAGGCGGCGATGGTGGTGTCGATGTCCTGGTCGGAGTGGGCCAGGGAGGTGAAGCCGGCCTCGAAGGCACTGGGGGCCAGGTAAACGCCGTGCTCGAGCATGGCCCGGTGCAGTTTGCCGAAGCGGGCCGCGTCGGCGGCCTTGGCCTCCTCGAAGTTGCGCACCGGCCCATCGCAGAGGAAGAAGCCGAACATGGCGCTGATCGAGCCGCCGCAGATCGGCAGCCCTGCGGCCTTGGCGGCCTCGAGAATGCCCTCCATCAGGCGCTTGGTGGTGGCGTCCAGGCGCTCGTAGGTGCCGGGCCGCTGCAGCAGCTCCAGGGTCTTGATGCCGGCGGTCATGGCCAGGGGATTGCCGCTGAGGGTGCCCGCCTGGTACATCGGCCCGGCCGGGGCCACCATCGCCATGATCTCGGCCCGGCCGCCGTAGGCGCCCACAGGCAGGCCGCCGCCGATCACCTTGCCCATGGTGGTGAGGTCGGGGGTGACGCCGAACTTGGCCTGGGCACCGCCGTAGCTGATGCGGAAGCCGGTCATCACCTCGTCGAACACCAGCAGGGCGCCGTGTTCCTTGGTGACCTCGCGGATTCCCTCCAGAAAGCCCGGCACCGGCGTGATGAAGCCGGCATTGCCCACCACCGGCTCCAGGATCACCCCGGCGATCTCACCGGGGTTCTCGGCAAACAGCTGTTTGACGGCCTCGAGGTCGTTGTAGGGGGCGGTGAGGGTGCTGGCGGTGGTGCTGCGCGGCACCCCCGGTGAGTCGGGCAGCCCCAGGGTGGCCACCCCGGAGCCGGCCTTCACCAGGAACATGTCGGCGTGGCCGTGGTAGCAGCCCTCGAACTTGATGATCTTCTCCCTGCCGGTGAAGGCGCGCATCAGGCGCAGCACCGACATGCAGGCTTCGGTGCCGCTGTTCACGAAGCGCACCATCTCCACCGAGGGCACGGCGTCGATCACCAGCTGCGCCAGCCGGTTCTCCAGTTCGCAGGGGGCGCCGAAGCTGGTGCCGCGGTCGAGGGCCTCGTGCAGGGCGGCGATCACCTCGGGGTGGGAGTGGCCGCAGATCGCCGGCCCCCAGCTGCCCACGTAGTCGATGAAGCGGTTGCCGTCCACGTCCCAGGCGTAGGCGCCCTTCACCCGTTGGAACACGATCGGGTTGCCGCCCACCGAGCGGAAGGCGCGCACCGGTGAACTCACGCCCCCGGGCATCAGCTGCTGGGCGGCGCTGAAGAGCTCCTGGGATCGGGTCGTGTTCAAGGCGTGGGCCGAAACGGGTGCCGAGGTCAAGGGATTCCGCTGGCGAAGGAAAACCGTTGCCCATCCTGACCCAGAACCGCCCGGGCCGCCGGGGCGACGGCAGATGGCCGTCACCAGCTCGCATCAGGGGGGCCAGCAACGCGGCGACCGGGGCGGCCCCGGGGCTGGCGGAGGGGCAGACTTGAGCCATGAGCGCACCCGCTGAACTGTGAGCGCAAACCCGTGAGTCACGACTGGGCGGCCCTGGAGCGCGGCCTCTGCCGGCTGCTGCCCCGCCGGGCGGTGGTGTCCGCTCGCCAGGAGCTGCTCGCCTACGACTGCGACGGCCTCACCCTCACCCGTCACCAGCCGCCGCTGGTGGTGCTGCCGGAGACCACCGCCCAGGTGGCCGAGGTGTTGCGCTACTGCCACGAGCGGGGCGTCCCCTTCGTGGCCCGTGGCAGCGGCACCGGCCTCTCCGGCGGTGCGGTGGCCGAAACCGAGGCCCTGGTGATCGCCACCAGCCGCATGCGCAAGGTGCTGGAGCTCGATCTGGAGAACCGCCGGGTGGTGGTGCAGCCGGGCGTGATCAACAGCTGGGTCACCCGGGCGGTGGCCGGCGACGGCTTCTATTACGCCCCCGATCCCTCCAGCCAGGTGGCCTGCAGCATCGGCGGCAACGTGGCCGAAAATTCCGGCGGCGTCCACTGCCTCAAGTACGGCGTCACCAGCAACCACGTGCTGGCCCTGGAGGTGGTGCTGCCCGACGGCACCGTCACGACCCTGGGCAGTGGCCTGGACGAGTCCCCCGACCTCGACCTGCGCGGGGCCTTCATCGGCTCGGAGGGCACCCTCGGCATCGCCACGGCCATCACCCTGCGGCTGCTGCGGGCCCCCCAGAGCGTGGCCGTGCTGTTGGCCGACTTCGAGTCGATGGCGGCGGCCGGTGAGGCGGTGCGGCTGGTGACCGCCGCCGGCGTGTTGCCGGCCGGGATGGAAATGATGGACCGGCTCACGATCGAGGCCGTGGACGACTACCTCGGCCACGACGAATACCCCCGCGACGCCGAGGCGGTGCTGCTGATCGAGCTCGACGGCCAGCAGCGGGAGGTGGCGGCGGCGGCCGAGCTGGCCGCCGAGCTCTGCCGCCAGGCGGGGGCCCGCAGCCTGCGCCAGGCCTGGGATGAGGAGGAGCGGGCCCTGCTCTGGAAGGGCCGCAAGTCGGCGATCTCCGCCCTGGGCCGCCGCTTCCCCAACTACTACCTGCAGGACGGCGTGGTGCCGCGCAGCGCCCTGCCCCGGGTGCTGGAGGCGATCGATGGACTCAGCCGCAGCCACGGTCTGCCCGTGGCCAACGTGTTCCACGCCGGCGACGGCAACCTGCACCCCCTGATCCTCTACCGCGATGGGGAGCCCGGCGTGCGCGAGCGGGTGCAGGATCTCGGTGCCGAAATTCTGCGGCTGTGCGTTCAGGCCGGCGGCAGCATCACCGGTGAGCACGGAGTGGGCAGCGACAAGCGCTGCTATCTGGCCTGGATGTACGGCCCCGATGACCTGGCGACGATGCAGCTGCTGCGCAACGCCTTCGACCCCCTGCGGCGCGCCAACCCGGGCAAGCTCTTCCCCACCCCGCGCAGTTGCGCTGAATCGGCCCGGCGGGTGCAGGTGCTCAAGGCCGAGGGGGTGGAGCTGCCGGAGGAAGCGGTGGTGTTCTGATTGGTGCTCACGGATACTCCTTGCGGAAGGCGTCGATGGCATCGGACAGCTTCTCAGAGGACGCTCCGCTGATCATGAAGAGCTTGAACTCTTCATCCTTGCCAAGATATTCGGCATAGGAAGACTTGAGATAGGGCTTGTAGGTGTCGTTCTGGCGTAAATAAACTTCAAAGAAGGGCAGGGCTATGGCCTTCATGTAGCCGCCGATCAGGCCCTGGCTGGGGAGCGTAATGTCCTTCATGGATTTGATTGCATCATTGATGCCTGGATCAATCTTGGTGAAATTCACATGGGCTTGGCCCTGAATGATCAGCCAGTATTTGTCGGGCGCTGTCAGCCATGTGAACGACGCTGCCTGCTCAAGCGCAGGGGGAGTCGCCGGGTCGTAGCTGCCTGAGGCCATGATGATGGGCACATTGATCTTGGCCAGCCCTTGTTGGCCAAAGATGCTGCGATTGACGGGATTTGCTGCGACAACTGCGGCCGTACGATCATCTTGTAGATTCGTGAGTTGGTCTGGGGGTAGGCGGAGGGCTTGGCATTGCAGCAAGAGAGCAATATTGATGGCGGCATAGGGGCGTACGCACTCCTCCTTGAGATAGGCCAGATCAACGGTGGCACCACCAAGGGCCAGTGCTGTGTAGCCGCCGAAGGAATGGCCGGCGACGCCCACCTTTTCGAGGTCGAGCTTGCCATTGAACTCAGTAGGGTTGCGCCGCTCCAGTTCGTCGATGACGAAGCTGATATCCTTGGGCCGATTCGAGAAATCATTGATATCAAAAATATCGTTGTGCAATCCTCTGAGCATCTCCTGCAGCCAGATGGCATCACTGCCCGGGTGCTGCGGGGCGGCGACCAGATAGCCATGGGAGGCGAGCTGTCGCAGCACGTCGCTGGAATCCGCCGGACTCGAGGCCAGCCCATGGGAAAAGAGAATCACCGGGGTGCGTTCTGACGTTGTGCCCTGGGGGGTGTAGACATCGACGTAGAAAGAGCGGTCGCGGGTGCCGTCCGTCAGATTCCAGACGTCTTTGTTGACACGATGCCGGCCCTGCAGGCGAGGATCCGCCAAGGCCGTGTAGTCGATTGCTGCCTGCTCCTTGGCTTCTGCTGCGGTGAGGTCGCGCATCACCGAGTCAAGGCGCTCCGTGGCGGCAATAACTCTCTTGGTGGCCTTCTCAGCAGCCAGCACTGTCTCGCCACGGACCTGAATGTTGGCGGGAAGCTGCTGGAAGACTGATAACAGGCTGAGCCCCTCAGGGGAGAACGATGCGTTGACCACGGCGGCTCGCAGTGCCGTCATGCCGTTGCCACCGCGCAGCAGGGTGATGGCTTTGCCAAGACGTTCAAGCACGTCTTCGCCGATATGGCTGTTGAAGAATCGAGAGACGATGAGGGGATTGACCTCCGTCTTGCTTGTCAGCACTTGCCGCAACAGCGGATACTGTTCGGGTTTGACGGCCGCAAGGAAAAAGGCCAGGTCATCTTCGATAGTTCCGTTGTCAGCGAATGTCTCCAGGGAGCTGATTTTCAGCGATCGAATCAGTGGCCCATAGGAGAAAGACAGTGTTTCGGTTGCCCTGGCGGGTTGGCAGAGCAGGCCCGACCCTGCCGCGAGCATCAGGGACAGCCCCAGTGCGTTCCACCGCCGGCCCTTCATGCCCTGGGCCGCCTGCCACTGGCGTGACCTGGTCGTGTCACCCACCACCCGAGCGATGACGTGAGGACGTGCCATGTCTGAGCTCTAAATGAGTAAGCTACGTGATGCTGCGTAGCGCCCACCATGCCCACGGGCTGGAAACTGAACGTGCGCGACCACTGACCCGACCACTGAGGCCCGGTGCTGTCTGCCCACACTGGTGCCGTCCGCCTTCTGTTGTCCTCGCCCTCAGTTGTCCTCGCCCTCAGTCGTTCTCGCCGTCCTCTTCGGGGGGCCAGGCCAGCTTCACCAGCACCGGCGCATGGTCGCTGGGCTGGAGGTTGCCGCGGGTGGCCTTGTGGATCACGCAGCCGGTGGCGCAGGCCAGCAGCTCTTCGCAGAGGTAGATGTGGTCGATCCGCCAGCCCCTGTCGCGATCCCAGGCGCCGCTGCGGTAGTCCCACCAACTCCAGTGGCCGGTGGCGGGCTCGAACACCCGGAACACATCGTGCAGGTGCTCCCCCAGCAGCTCCCGCAGGGCCTGGCGTTCCGCCGCGCTGGCCATGATGCCGCCGCTCTGGCGCCCAGGATCGGGCAGGTCGCGATCCTCCAGGCCGATGTTGAAGTCGCCCAGCATGCACAGGGGGTCGCCCTGCTGCAGCGCTCGCTCCAGATAGCGCCTCAGGCAGGCCAGCCACTCGAGCTTGTAGGCGTATTTCTCGCTGTTCACCGCACTGCCGTTGGGCACATAGAGGTTGAGCACCCGCACCCCCTCGACCAGGGCGCTGATCACCCGTCGCTGCTCGCTCAGCCGCCTGGCCACCGGATCGCCGGGGAGCAGGGCCTCGAGCCCGATCTGCACATCACTGAGGGGCAGGCGGCTGAGAATCGCCACGCCGTTGTAGGCCTTCTGGCCGCTGATGGCAGAGGCGTAGCCCAGGTCCGTGAAGGCTTCCCGGGGAAAACCCCCGTCCTCCACCTTGGTTTCCTGCAGGCAGAGCACCTCGGGTTGTTCGACCTCCAGCCAGGCCAGCACCTGGGGCAGGCGTGTGCGCACCGAATTCACGTTCCAGCTGGCGATCCGCATCGAGCCACCCTGAGCGCCCTTAGCATGACTCCATGCCGTTGAGAGGAACCCCGATGCCCACCGCATTCCGCAGGTTGCTTGGGCTGTCTGGTCTGGTGCTGGCCCCCCTGGCCGCCCCCCAGGCCCTGGCCCAGCAGGTCGGCTACGGCCAGACGATCAACTCCCCTCAGCAGCAGCGGCTGCTGGACGAGGGCAGTGGTTCGGGCGGGGACTCCAACATTCTCGATGCCGCCAACCCGATCGAGCTGATGAACCGCCTCCGGCGCGCCACGGCTCTCGATGACGCCACCCCGCCCGGAGACGCCGTGGATGCGGCCCTCAGGGACTTTGAGGCGGCTCCTCAGCCGGCACCGTCGACTCCGGGCTCGACGCTGATCCAGGCGCCCTGAGGGCCTCCAGGCCCCAGGCGGCCGCCAGGCGGTCGAGCCGTTCCTGCGCCTCGGGGTCGCTCTGACGGCTGCGGGCCTCAGCCAGCGTCTCCTGGGCCGTTGCCAGCTTCCCTTGGCTGTGTTGCAGCAGCGCCCGCGCCAGCAGGGGCCTGGCATCGGCCGGGAAAATTGTTGTCAGTCGGATCAGCTGGGCCTCCGCCGCGCCGGCCTGGCCCAACTGCTCATGCACATTGGCCAGCAGGAGTCCGATGGGCAGGGCTTCGGGCTTGAGCTGCGGGGCGATGGCGCGCTGCATCGCCGCCTCCAGCTGACCGCGGGCCTCCGCTCCACGGCCACTTTCGAGCTGCAGCAGCGCCATCAGCTGCAGGGCTTCCACCTGGTCCGGCCGCTGCCTGAGCAACTGGCGCAGTTCGCGCTCGGCGCCCTGCGGGTCGTCCTGATCCCGGCGCAGCTCCGCCAGCAGCAGTCGCAGGGACCAGCGCTCGGGGTCCTCATCGGCCAGCCGCTCCAGCAGTGCGGTGGCCTCCTCCTGGCGATCGAGCGCCACCAGCAGCTCCAGCAGCCGTTGCTCCTCATCGGCGCTGGCCTGCCCATCCTCCAGGCGTCGGCGCAGCTCCTTTGCCTGCTGCTCCAGGGCGGGCCTGGGGCCGCCAGCACCGGCGGCGAGCTGGCGCTGGCCCAGCCACCAGCCGGCCCCCAGGGAGAAGGCGGCCAGGGTTGCGGCCAGCAAGCCCAGCCCCAGGCCCCGCGGCAGCGGCACCCGCACCCCGGTGAATCGAGCCCCGGCGGATCGTTGGGGGGGACTGGGCATCGGCGCGCTGGCGAGCCTGAGCGGCGTCTCAACGGGGAGTCTGGCCCCCACTGGTGCCCTGTCGCCTCAGCCGCAGCCAACCCCTTTACATTGGCGCCATGCGCGACCATCCCATCTCACCGGTCACCGAACCGCTGCAGTACCGGGCCATTGGTGTGGTGCGGGGCCTCTACGTTCCCGCCGATGCCGAGCAGCTCACCCGCGGGGCGATCCACACCGACGACGGCCAGGAGCTGGAGGCCGTGGTGCTGGGCCGTCTGCTCACCCTGATGCGCCGGCACCTCGACCTGGCCCAGCCCCACCTCTGGGTGGTGTATCCCCGCAGCCGCGAGGATGGTGGTCTGCACCTGCAGATGGTGGGCATCTGGGAACCGAGCACCCTGGCTGCTGCCGCCCAGGAGCCTGAGGCTGGCGCTGGAGCGGAGCAGGCCCCCCCCAGCGACGCTCTGCCCGAGGGCGACGACTACTTCTCCGTGCGCGGCGAGCTGGTGTTCACCAAGCCGGAAACCGGCGACCTGGTGGTGAAGGTGCGCCAGCTGCCCCGCTCTGACGGCCAGCGGCCGGCCCCGTTCAAGCTGCAGCTGCGCGGCGATGTGCCCCTGCAGCACCTGCGCCATTTCGTGGCCCTCGATCTGCGCCGCCAGGACCAGACCCTGGCTGTGGAGGCGCTGGAGGTGATCGCTCCGGTGTCCCAGCGCGGCAACCGCGGCGGCAAGGAGCGACCCGGCAAAGACCGCGGCGGCAAGGAGCGTGGTGGCAAGGAGCGCGGCCCTCGCCGTGACAGCCGCCCCCAGGGCGCTCGCCAGGGGGATCACCAGGGCAGTCCGTTGCCGGAGGCGCGGGGGCCCCGCTCCGCCGTCGTCCGTCCCAGCCGCTGACCATGGCCCTGTGGGAGGCCACCAGCGGCACCTGGATCAACCTGCTGGCCGTGGCCATTGGCTCGGTGGTGGGGGCTGCCCTGGGCTCCCGCATCAGCCTCGCTCTCGCCCAGCAGTGGCGCCGCTGGCTGGGGGTGGTGACGCTGCTGCTCGCCGTGCAGATGGTGCAGCCCCTCTGGCAGCAGCGCCTGGGGCCCATCCCGGCCGTGTTGCCGGCGTTGCTGGCCGTGGTGGTGGGGGTGAGCGCGGGTGAGGCGCTGGCGCTGGAGCGTCGGCTGGGGGCCTGGCTGCACCGTGCTGGCAGTCCGGCCCCGGGCTCGAGCCCCCACATCCTGGCCGGCACCTTCGTGCTCTTCTGCCTGGGCCCGATGACCCTGGTGGGCTGCCTGCGCAACGGCGCCCTGGGGGAGCCCGACCTGTTGCTGGTCAAGGCCGGCCTGGACGGCGTCAGCTCGGCCCTGCTGGCGGCGGGCGTGGGCCTGGCGCTGGCCTGGGTGCTGCTGCCCATGGCCGTGCTGCAGTTCGCGCTCTCCGGTCTCGGCGTGCTGATGGCCGGCGGCCTGAGCGATCCCATGGCGGCCCCAGCCGTGGCCTTCACCGCCGCCCTCGGCGGCCTGCTGGTGCTGAGCCTGGCCCTGGAGCTGCTGGAGCTGCCCCATCCCTCCAGCGTCAACGCCCTGCCGGCCCTGCTGCTCGGTCCGTTGCTGGGCTGGGGGGTGCAGCCATGACCTCCCCCCTGGCCGCCGGCATCGCCGTGGCCGTGATCAGCTTGCTGGCGGTGGTGGGTCCGCTGCTGGGCCTCTCGCCCGCCTGGATCGTCGTGCTGGTCGTCGCCGCCCTGGGGGCGCTCACCTCGATGCGGCCAGCTTCTCGGGCCGCGGCGGCCACCTGCTGGCCGAGACCCTGCCCGGCGGCGAGGGCCGGCTGCGGCGCATCGCCGTGCATGAGGCCGGCCATGTGCTGCTGGCGGCCGAGGAGCAGCTGCCGGTGCGGCGGGTGCTGGTGGGCAGCCTGGCCTGTCTGCAGGTGGGGCTGGCCGCCGGCGGCAGCACTGAATTCGATCCCCCCGACCACGCCAAGCTTCCGCTTGAAGACCTGCGCCGCTGGAGCCGGGTGCTGCAGGCCGGCATGGCCGCTGAGCAGCTGATCTACGGCGGCAGTGTCGGCGGCGCCGATGACCGGGCGCTGCTGGGCCGTCTGTGGGGACTGTCCGGCCACGACGTGGCCACCGCCCAGCGGGAGCAGCGCCGCGCCCGCCGCGAGATCGACCAGCAGCTGCGCCGCCGCCGCCCGGAGCTGGAGGCCGAGGCCGCCCGGCTGCTGGCGGGCGCCCCGCGCCTCGGCCGCAGCCAAGTCCAGGAGGCCTGAGGTGGGCCGGCTGGCCCTGATCGACTGCCCCACCGGCCTGGCGGGCAACATGCTGCTGGCGGCGCTGCTGGATCTGGGCGTGCCCGAGGCGGTGGTCAGCGAGCCCCTGGCGGCCCTGGGCCTGGCCGGGGCCTATCGGCTGGAGATCGAGGAACGCCGCAGCGGGGGCCTGCGCGGTCTGCACCTGGCCGTGCGGCTGCTGGAGCAGGAACCGCCGCGACGCCACTGGAGCCGCTTGCGGGTCCAGCTGGAGCGGGCCCCCATCGACGAGGCCCTGCGCCGGCGGGTGCTGGCGGTGTTCGGCCTGCTGGCCGAGGCCGAGGGGGCGGTGCATGGCCACAGCCCCGGGCAGGTGCACTTCCACGAGGTGGGGGCCGTGGATGCCCTGGTGGATGTGGTGGGGGTATGCGCCGCCCTGCTGCATCTGGGGGTGGAGCGGCTGCTGTGCACGCCGCCGCCGGCGGGCCACGGCAGCGTGCGCACCGCCCATGGCGTGCTGCCGCTGCCGGCGCCGGCGGTGCTGGAGATCGCCCGTCGGCGCGGGGTGCCCCTGGGGGCCGCGGGCGGCCTGCCGGCCGGAGAACTCACCACCCCCACCGGCCTGGCCCTGGTGGCCTGCTGGGCGGATTGCTTTGGCCTGCCGCCCGCCCACGTGCCCCGCCAGGTGGGCGTGGGGCTGGGCAGCCGGGAGCTGGACCGCCCCAACCTCTTACGCCTGGTGCTCGCCGATGCCGTGGCTGGCGCTGGCGGCGCTGAGGGTCTGGAGCCCCGCCTGGAGACCGTGCTGGTGCAGCAGGCCCAGATCGATGACGCCACCCCCGAGGACCTGGCCTTTCTGCTCGACGCCCTGCGCCAGGCCGGCGCCCTGGAGGCCTTCAGCCAGCCGCTCACCATGAAGAAGGGCCGGCCGGGCTGGCTGGTGACGGCCCTGGG
The DNA here is from genome assembly GCA_963765575.1 of uncultured cyanobacterium. Classification (GTDB taxonomy): domain Bacteria; phylum Cyanobacteriota; class Cyanobacteriia; order PCC-6307; family Cyanobiaceae; genus NIES-981. The sequence goes on from CAVXWZ010000001.1 coordinate 87,986, forward strand.
GCGGCCCGACCGCGCGGCCGCGGCGGCCCTGCGCCAGGTGTGGTGGTGCCACAGCAGCAGCCTGGGGTTGCGCGAACAGGAGCAGCGGCGCTGGGCGCTGCCCCGCCGCCAGCTCAACCTCGACACGCCCCTCGGTGCGGTGCGGCTCAAGCAGGCCCGCCGTCCCGATGGCCGCTGGAGTTCGAAGCCCGAACACGACGACCTGGTCGCCCTGGCCCGCCGCCACGACCTGTCCCTGGAGCAGGTGCGTGCCACTGTGCTCGCAGCGCTGGACCGGATGCCGCCGCCGCCGCCGCCGTGAAACTTCCCCCCCTGCCGCCGCTGCCGTCCCTGGCCCTGGGGTCTCGCCTGCGCCCCCTGGCCGCTCAGCTGCACCGATGGGCCGCCTGGCTGCGCCGGCTGCCCCTGCCCGGTGGGGTCTCGCTGTGGATCACCCTGCTCAGCTTCGGCTTCCTGCTGGCGGCCCTGGTGGGCCATGGCCGCCGCATGCTGCAGCTCAGCCTCGATCCCCAGGGCTGGTGGTGGCTGCTGCTGGGGGTGGGCTTCAGCCTGCTCAGCCTGGTGGTCAATGGCCTGGGGCTGGCGGCGGTGCTGCGCTGGCTGCAGCTGAGGCCCCGCTGGCCCGCCCTGGTGAGGCTCTATCTCGACACCAACCTGCGCAAGTTCCTGCCCGGCGGCATCTGGCATCTGGTGGGCCGCCTCGGGCCCCTGCGCGGCGAGGGGCCCGGTCGGCCCCCTGCAACAGCCGGCCCCCCTGACCCTGGCCCTCGTGGCGGTGCTGCTCGATCCCATGCTGGCGGCCGTGGCGGCCCTGGCCCTGGTGCCGCTGGCGGGCTGGCAGAACGGACTGGCACTGCTCTGCCTGCTGCCCCTGGCCCTGCTCTGGCCGCGTTGGCTGGCGCCGCTGCTGGCACGGCTGGAGCGCCGCCAGGCCAGACGCCTGCGGCTGGAGCCTGCGGCCCTCGCGGCGCTGGGGGAGGAACTGACGCAAGCCCTGACCGGCTATCCCTGGCCCCCCCTGCTGGTGCAGCTGGCTTTCGTGCTGCTGCGCTTCGCCGGTTTCGCCTGCTGCGTGCTGGCCTTCGATCTGCACACCTCGCTGGCCTGGAGCGGCTGGCTGGCCGGCTTTGCCCTGGCCTGGACCATCGGCCTGGTGGTGCCGGGGGCGCCCGGGGGCCTGGGGGTGTTTGAAGCGGCCCTGCTGCTGCGGCTCGGCGGCGCCATCCCCGAGGCGCCGCTGCTGGCCATCGCCCTCAGCTACCGGCTGGTGGCCACCCTGGCCGATCTGGTGGGGGCAGGCTGCGCCCGCCTCGATCAGCAGCTGGATGGGCCTGGCCTGCCGGCGTCCTGACCCTCCTGGACCCATGGACGCACTTCGCAACTGCACCTATTGTTGAGAATTCGCGGGTGATCCTGGTGCCTGCCCCCCCCAACCCTGGATCCGTGGCGGCTTCCCGCAACGCCAGCGATGGGCTGCGCACCAGCCTCCATGACCGGGGGCAGCGGCTCACACCCCAGCGCCAGCGGGTGCTGGAGCTGTTTCAGCAGATCGGCGAGGGGGCTCACCTCAGCGCCGAGGAGGTGCACCAGCGGCTGCTGCGCGCCCAGGAACGGGTGTCCCTGGCCACGGTCTACCGCACCCTGCGCCTGCTCAGTTCGATGGAGTTGCTGCAGGAGCTCGAGCTGCCGGACGGGGGCCGCCGTTTCGAACTCACCGGCGATGCCCACCGCGATCACCACCATCTGGTGTGCGTGCGCTGCGGTCGTACCGAGGAGTTCGAGAACACCGCCGTGCTGGTCGCCGGCGACGAGGCCGCCAAGGCCCACGCCTTTCGTCTGCTCGACTGCGTGCTCACGGTGCGGGCCCTCTGCCCCCGCTGTGCCGAACAGTCCTGAACCCCGCCCCGTTGGCCCTGCCCTTCCCGGTCTGGTTGCGTTCCTACAGGCCTGAATGGCTGCGTCCCGACCTGGTGGCGGGCCTCACCGCGGCGGCGGTGGTGCTGCCCAAGGCCCTGGCCTTCGCCACCATCGCCGGCCTGCCGGTGGAGGTGGGGCTCTACACGGCCCTGGTGCCGATGGTGGTGTACGCGCTGCTGGGCAGCTCTCGGCCCCTGAGCGTGAGCACCACCACCACCCTGGCGATCCTGGTGGGCAGCGAGCTGGATCGGCTCGGTGTGGCCCAGGATCCTGCCCAGGCGCTGGCGAGCAGCGGCCTGCTGGCCCTGCTGGTGGGGCTGATGTTGCTGGCCGCCTCACTGTTGCGGCTGGGTTTTGTGGCCAGCTTCATCTCCGAGTCGGTGCTGGTGGGGTTCAAGAGCGCGATCGGCGTGGTGATCGTGGTCGACCAGTTGCCCAAATTGCTGGGGGTGTCGATCGACAAGCTGGGGCTGTTCCGGGATCTGGCGGCGCTGGTGGCGGCGTTGCCCCAGGCGTCCCTGGCCACCGTGGCCCTCTCCCTTGGGCTGGTGGCCCTGCTGATCGGCCTGGAGCGCCGTTGGCCCCGTCTGCCGGCGCCGCTGCTGGTGGTGGTGGTGGCGATCCTGCTCACCGCCGGGCTGGGTCTGCCGGAGCGCGGCGTGGACGTGGTGGGGGCCATCCCCAGTGGGCTGCCGGCCTTTCAACTGCCTTTCCTCAACAGCGCAGGCCCATCCCCCCTGGCCCTGGCCAACCAGCTGTGGCCGGCCGCGGCCGGCATCGCCGTGATGAGCTTCACCGAGAGCGCCGCGGCCTCGCGGGCCTTCCGCGAGATGGGCGAACCGGCGCCGAATGCCAATCAGGATCTGCTGGCCCTTGGCGCCGCCAACCTGTTGGGGGCCTGCTTCGGCGCGATGGCGGCGGGCGGCGGCACCTCCCAGACCGCCGTGAACCGCAACGCCGGCGCCCGCACCCAGCTGGCCGCGATAGTCACGGCGGCCGCCACGCTGGCCACCCTGTTGGTGCTGGCGCCCCTCATCGCCCTGATGCCCCAGGCCGCCCTGGCCGTGGTGGTGATCGCCTATGCCCTGGCGATGATCGCGCCGGCTGAATTCCTGGCGATCCGCCGCGTGCGGGCCCCGGAGTTCCGCTGGGCGGTGGTGGCCTTTCTGGGAGTGGTGTTCCTCGGCACCCTGGAGGGCATCCTGGTGGCGGTGGTGTTGTCGCTGCTGTCGCTGGCGCAGCAGGAGGTCAACCCTGCCGTGTATGAGATGGGTCGTAAGCCGGGCACGGATGGGTTTCGCCCTGTCTCGCCCCAGCACCCAGAGGATGAAACCTGGCCAGGGCTGTTGATCCTCCATCCCGAAGGTCGGCTCTTCTTTGCCAATGCGGAGGCCGTGTCCAGCCGCATGCGGCAACGGATCCATCGCGACAGGCCCAGGGTGGTGGTGCTGGATGGCAGCGCGGTGATCGACCTGGAGTACTCGGCGCTCAAGGCCCTGGTGGAGGCCGAGCGCCGGTTGCGCCGCGATGGCACCGAGCTGTGGATGGCTGGGCTGAATCCGGATGTGCTGAAGGTGGTGCGCCGCTCCGAGCTGGGCAGCCGCCTCGGGCCGGGCCGGCTCCACCTCACTGTGGAGCGCGCCGTGGAGCGTTTCCTGCAGCACGAGGCCGGCGACGGCTCCTGAGCGGGGCATCATGGGCGCCGGCCGTGCTGAGATCACGAAGGATGTGGCGTTCCCTGGTTTCAGGCCTGCTGCTGGCCCCGCTGTACTGGCTGCCGGCTGCTCCAGCTGCGGCCCAGATCCAACCCCTGCCCTCCTGGAACGAGGGCGCTGCGCGCCAGCGCATCCTTCAGTTCGTGGCGGCGGTGACGACACCGGGTGGCCCTGACTACGTGGCGCCGGCGGAGCGCATCGCCGTGTTTGACAACGACGGCACGCTCTGGGCGGAGCAACCGATGTATGTGCAGCTGGCCTTCGCCATCGATCGAGCCCGCACGCTGGTGAGTCAGCAACCTGAGCTGGCCGCCCATCCGGTGCTGGCTGCGGCCGCTGCGGCCGGTCAAGCTGAGGCGATGCCCAGCATGGGCATCCCAGAGCTGCTGGAGCTGGTGGCCCTCACCCATGCGGGTATGGATGCCGAGGCGTTCCGGGAGCTGGTCGGCGACTGGTTCGCCAGCGCCTGCCATCCCACCTGGAAGCGTTCCTATCGCGCGCTCACCTACCAGCCGATGCGGGAGTTGCTCGACTACCTGAGGAGCCACGGATTCCAGACCTACATCGTCTCCGCTGGTGGCGTGGAGTTCGTTCGGGTGGTGAGCGAGGAGCTCTACGGCATTCCCCCCGAGCAGGTGATCGGCTCGCTCGTGGCCAGCCGCTATGCCCTCCAGGACGGGCTGCCGACGATCCTCCGCCAGGCGGAGGTGCAGCTGATCAACGACGGGGCCATCAAGCCCGTGATGATCGAGCAGGTGATCGGCCGTCAGCCCATTGCCGCCTTCGGCAATTCCGATGGCGACTTCGAAATGCTGGAGTGGACCACCAGCCAGCCTGGGGCCGAGCCTGGGGCTGATCGTGCACCACGACGACCCGGAGCGGGAGGTGGCCTACGACAGCCCGTCGTCCATTGGCCGCCTCGATCGGGCCCTCAAGGAAGCGCCCGGGAGGGGCTGGATGGTGGTGTCGATGCGCGACGACTGGGCCCGGGTGTTTGCCGATCCTCCAGCCCGACCTCTGGAGGCTGAGTGCCCCTGACGCAGTCGCGCCTGGGCCGGCGGTCATCGGTTCAGATCCTGCTCAAGACTTCCTCTCCTTGGACCAGCTTGCAGCCGCCCTGCCCGGCCTCACTCTGTTCGCGATCATGTTCGCCCTGGGGCTTGGCCTGCAGCCCCAGGCCCTGGAGCAGATCCGCCGGCGACCCGCCCTGGTGCTGCGGGTGCTGATCGGCTCCTGTGTGCTGGTGCCGCTGGTGGTGGACCTGTTCCGGGCCACGTTCGCCATCCAGGGTTGGGACATCGGCCCCCGGGCTGGGTGGAGAGGCTTGAGCTGCCCCTCAACAGGCTGGCCAATGAGCTGTTCCAGCTGCTCGTGGTGATGGTGATCAAGGCCGGCTCCCGGCGAGCGGCTCACCGTGGCGCTGGTTATCTCGATGCGCAATCCGGGCCTGGCCCTGGTGTTCGCGGCCACCTACGGCGCCGCGGTCCCTGGACTCAAGCTGGCTGTGCTGGTCTACCTGCTGGTCACCGTGCTGCTCTCGATTCCCTTCGTGCGCTGGCAGAAGAGCCAGCTGCAGCCGGTCTGAGGGGCTGTTCCCCTGGGTTCCCTCCCGCCAGGGTGTCGCAGGGCCGCTCCCCGAACAGGTCGGCGTAGTGCCTGGCGAAGTGCCCATGGTTGAAAAAGCCCCATTGGGCGGCGAGCGCGCCGATCGCCGCCTGGCTTGGATCGGCCCCCAGGAGTTCCTGGCGGATGCCATGCAGGCGCTGAAGCCGCAGATAGGTGATCGGGCCCATCCCCAGGTGCTCCCGGAACCCCTGGATCAGGCTGCGCCGGCTCGTGTGCACCTCCCGGCAGAGGCCCTCCAGGTGGATGGGCTGGCCAGGGTGGGCCTGCATCCAGTGCTGGGCCGCCTTCACCAGCTCGATGCGGGAGGGGGGCCGGGCCAGCCCGCCGCTGGCGGCTCCGCCATGCACCAGGGCCTCCAGCATCAGGGGGGTCAGGTCGCTGCTCACCAGGGACCCGAACCCGGCCACCTGCTCCAGGGACGGGTCGGCCTCCAGCGCTGCGAACAGCTGGCGCAGGTAACGCCTCAGCCGGGTGAACCGCAGGGGGTCCACGGTGAGCCAGTTGCTGGCCAGCGCCCCCTCCAACACTGGACAGCCGAGCTGGTCGGCCCGGCGCAAGAAGGCCTCCCGCTCGATCAGCAGCAGGGCCAGGTTGCAGCGGCCAAAGGTGGTGAGATGGATCTCGCCGGAGCCAGAGAGCCCGAACAGGGCCCTGGGCAGCAGCGGTTGGCCATGGCTGCGGATCGCGGCTGGCGAGGGTTCGCCTTTGGGCGGCTCCCCCTCCAGATCGAGCGCCACGAGCTGGCGGTCAGCCGGCTTGGAGCCGGCGCAGTGGATGGCGCCGTCGAGGCGAATGCGCAGCAGCCGCAGTTCCCCCAGCCCCAGGGGCAACAGATCGCCATGCAGCCCGCCCCGGGCGAGCTGGGTCACTGTCACCGGCAGACCACCGCCGGCTAGCTGGGCCTGCAGGCACTCGACGCTGTCAACGGTCAGGGGGGCAGCCATGAATCACAATTTCGCACTTTCTGAGTGGTCGCCCCTGGCCTCCCTGGCCACAGTGCGGGAGCACTGTTCCCCTTCTCCGCCTCCATGCCCAACGGAAAGCCCAACGTCCTGATCCTCTGGGGCGACGACATCGGCCAGAGCAACCTCAGCTGCTACAGCGATGGCCTGATGGGGTACCAGACCCCCAACATCGACCGGGTGGCCAAGGAGGGCGCCCGCTTCATCCACTACTACGCCGAGCAGAGCTGCACCGCCGGCCGGGCCGCCTTCATCTCCGGCCAGAGCGTGCTCCGCACCGGCCTCAGCAAGGTGGGCCTGCCCGGCGCCAAGGTGGGCTACCAGGACGAGGATCCCACCATCGCCGAGCTGCTGCAAGCCCCAGGGCTATCGCACCGGCCAGTTCGGCAAGAACCACTTCGGGGATCGGGATGAATACCTGCCCACGATGCACGGCTTCGATGAGTTCTTCGGCAATCTGTATCACCTCAACGCCGAGGAAGAGCCGGAGCTGCGCGACTATCCCCCCGAAGCGGATTATCCCAACTTCAAGAAGAACTTCGGACCCCGCGGCGTGTTGCACTGCTGGGCCAATGGCGACGGCACCCAGCGCATCGAGAACACCGGCCCGCTCACCAAGAAGCGGATGGAGACGGCCGACGAGGAGTTCATGAAGGAGGCCAAGCGCTTCATCACGGATGCGGTGGCCTCCGGCGAGCCCTTCTTCGTGTGGTTCAACACCACCCACATGCACTTCCGCACCCATGCCCGTCCCCAGGACATCGGCCAGTCGGGGCGGTGGCAGTCGGAATACCACGACGTGATGATCTATCACGACAACTGCATCGGTGAGATGCTCGATCTGCTCGATGAGCTGGGCATCACCGACGACACGATCGTGATGTACAGCACCGACAACGGCCCCCACATGAACAGCTGGCCCGATGCCGGCATGACCCCCTTCCGCAACGAGAAGAACTCCAACTGGGAAGGGGCCTACCGGGTGCCGTGCCTGGTGCGCTGGCCGGGCCACATTGAGCCCGGCACCCTGCTCACCGGCATCGTGAGCCATCTCGACTGGCTGCCCACGATCCTGGCGGCCGCCGGCGAACCGGAGATCAAGCAGAAGTGCCTCGAGGGCTACCAGGTGGGCAACAAGACCTTCAAGGTGCACCTGGATGGCTACAACATGCTCGACTACTGGACCGGGAAGACCGACAAAAGTCCGCGGATCGACTTCTTCTACTTCTCCGACGACGGTGACCTCACCGCCCTGCGCTACGACAACTGGAAGTTCGTGTTCATGGAGCAGCGTGCCACCGGCACTCTGCAGATCTGGATGGAGCCTTTCACCGTTCTGCGCGTCCCCAAGATCTTCAACCTGCTCACCGATCCCTACGAGCGGGCCGACATCACCTCCAACACCTACTGTGACTGGATGCTCGACCATGTCTTCCTGCTGGTTCCCGCTCAGGCGAGGGTGGCCCAGGCCCTGGAGACCCTCAAGGCCTTCCCGCCCCGCCAGAAGGCGGCCAGCTTCACGGTGAGCGATGCGATCGAGAAGATGACCGCCACCCTCGGCAGCTCCTGAGGCCGGCCCTTGCCGTCAGGCCCACGGCTTTCCAGGCCCTGCCTTCAGCAACCCTCTCCACATCGTCCCCTGTGACCAGAACCGCCCCCCAGACCAGCACCGTGCCAGCCGGGGCCGAAGCCGACCCGGCCGCCCCCCGGCCCGGGACATGGTGTGGATCCCGGGGGGCACCTTCACCATGGGCTCCGATCATCACTACCCCGAGGAGGCCCCCGCCCACCGGGTGCGGGTGGAGGGCTTCTGGATCGACCGCGCCCCGGTCACCAACGCCCAGTTCCAGAAGTTCGTGAAGGCCACCGGTCACGTGCACCCTGGCCGAGCGGCCCGCCGATCCGGCCACTATCCCGACGCCCTGCCGGAGCTGCTGGCAGCCGTCCTCGATCGTGTTCGTCCCGCCGCCGGGGCCGGTGGGCACCGGCGATCCCTACCGCTGGTGGCAGTACGTGCCGGGGGCCAACTGGCGCCATCCCGAAGGCCCGGGCAGCTCCATCAAGGGCCGCGACCATCATCCCGTGGTGCATGTGGCCTATCGAGGATGCGCTGGCCTATGCCACCTGGGCCGGCAAGACACTGCCCAGCGAAGCGGAATGGGAGCGGGCTGCCCGCGGCGGGCTGGAGGGGTGCGGAATTCGCCTGGGGGAGCGAGCTCCACCCGGGCGGCCGTGCCGATGGCCAACACCTTCCAGGGGGATTTCCCCCACCACAACAGCCGCCGCGACGGCTACGAGCGCACCTCCCCGGTGGGGTCCTTTCCCGCCGAATGGCTACGGCCTGTTCGACATGATCGGCAACGTGTGGGAATGGACCGACGGACTGGTACGGCGACCATGGCGCCGGTGCGATGCAGCGCCACAAGGCAGGCCGGGGGCTGCTGCACGATCGCCAATCCCCGCGGAGGCCACGCGGGAGGCCAGCATCGATCCCAGCTCCCAGCACGGCACCATCCCCCGCAAGGTGGTGAAGGGGGGCTCCTTCCTGTGCGCGCCCAGCTACTGCCGCCGCTACCGCCCGGCGGCCCGCATGGCCCAGGGGATCGACACCTCCACCTGCCACATGGGCTTCCGCTGCATCGTGCGCGTCACCCCACTCCCCTGAATCCGATGGACCTGCTCGAGCAACTGGAGCCCGGCCTGCAGGTCCTGGCCGGCTGGGTGCGCTTTGTGCTCGAAACCCTCTCGGTGCTCTGCGTGCTCACCGGCCTGGTGGCGGTGCTGCGTCTGGCGGCACCGTTCTTCTTCCGCCGCCGGCGCCACCGGCCCTCCACCGGTGTGCGCCTCACCTTCGGAAGCTGGCTGTCGATGGCGCTGGAATTCCAGCTGGGGGCCGACATCGTGGCCACCACCACCGCACCCACGGGCGAGAACCTGATTCAACTGGCTGTGGTGGCTGTGATCCGAACCTTCCTCAATGTGTTCCTGGCCCGGGAGATCGAGGCGGAGCAGAAGCTGGAGGCCGAACTGCAACGCTCAGGCGCGCCCGAATGACCCTCCTCACCCATGAACCTCAACAACGAACTGGCCAAGGAGCGCAACCGGGCCGCCGCCGAGCGCACGATGATGGCCTGGATCCGCACCTGCCTGTCGCTGATCAGTTTCGGCTTCGGTCTCGACAAGATCATCGGGGCGATCAACCGCAGCCGCTTCGAGGGCAGTGGCCATGCCGGCCTGAGCGTGCGCTGGTGGCGATCGGTTTCGTGCTGATCGGAATTCTGGCGATGGCGGCGGCCACCCGCCAGCACCTGCGCACGCTGCAGTTGATCCGCCGCGACGACTTTGTCTATGTCGATCAGCGCTCGATCACCGTCTTCACGGCCATTGCCCTCACGATCATCGGCATTGCGGCCTTTGCCCTGCTGGTCACCGGTAACTCACCCGGATGACCACCATGAACGTCCGTCATCACCCTGCTGGTCCGCGGCACCCTGTTCGCGATCATGTTCGCCCTGGGTCTGGGTCTTCCCGGCACCCAGTTCGATCTGCTGCTGCGCCGCCGCAGGCCTGCTGCTGCGGGTGCTGCTGGGCACCTGTCGTGCTGGTGCCGCTTGCTGGCGATGGTCGCTGCTGCGCTTGCCCCTCAGCGAGGGGCTCTCCCAACCGGCGCGCTTCGGCATTGCCCTGATGGCGGTCTGCCCCAGTGCTCCCCTCACCCTGCGCAAGGCGGGCAAAATCAGGCGGCAGCTGCCCAGCTGGCGGCCCATCTGCAGGTGGCGGCTGCCCTGGCGGCCATCGTTTCGATTCCCCTGATGGCGGAGCTGTTCACCGGGGTCTACAGGGTGCAGGGGTGGGAGATTCGACCCGGCAGGTGGCGATGCAGGTGGGCAAGGTCCAGATCCTCCCCCTGGCCTGTGGTCTGTTGCTGCGCCGCTGGCGGCCGGCACTGGGCGAACCGCTGGGTGGGGCTGTTCGACAAGCTGGCCAATCTGCTGCTGCTGCTGCTGATTATGGTGGTGCTGGCGAAGGCCGCTCCCTACCTGTTCCCGTTCATGGGCCGCAATCTGCTGGCCATGGGCTTCATGGGCGTGATGGTTCTGGTCTCCCTCCTGATCGGTTATCCTGCTGGCGGGGCCCGATCCGGAGGAGCGCACCACGGTGTCGCTGGTGACCTCGATGCGCAATCCCGGTCTGGCCCTGCTGTTCGCCCAGATCCACGCCCCCACCATGGTGGGGCTGAAGCTGTCGATCCTGGCCTATCTGCTGCTCACCGTGGTGCTTTCGGTGCCGTTCCTGGCCTGGCGCAAAAGGGCGGCCGCGGTGGCGGCCTGAGGGTCCTCAGGGGACAGGTGGCTTCCTGTCAGGATTCCGGGGTCGCCCTGGCGGCTTGGGCACAGTGCTGGCGTCGCCGTTGCGGATGGCGTGGTAGCCGGGGGAGAGAATCTCCACATCGGCCTTGGCGAAGTGATCCTGGAGAGCCGCGAAGACGTCGGAGAGGGTCTGGCGGTAGGTGCCTGGATCGCGTACGTAGGCGGTGAGTTCGTAGCTGATGTGGAAGTCGTTGAGAGAGGTCTGCAGCACGAAGGGCTGGATCTCATCGGTGATTCCCTCCACGCTTCGGGCTGCGGCGAGCATCAGCTCATGCACCTGTCTCCAGGGCACGTCGTAGCCGATGGTGATGGTGGTGGCCAGGGCCACCGGTTCGCGGATCTCGCGGCGGGAGAAGCTGAAGTTGGTGACCGAGGCGCTGATCACGGTGGCATTGGGGATGCTCACCAGTTCGTTCCTGGGAGTCTTCACCCGTGTGACCAGCAGGGTGCGATCCTGCACAACGCCCACCACCCCGTTGATCTCAATGCGGTCGCCCTCGCGGAAGGCACGGGTATAGATCAGCATCAGCCCGCTGATGATGTTCGTGGCCACGGAACTGGAGCCGAGAGCCGCCAGCACACCCACGAACAGTCCTGCTCCCTGGAACACCTCGCTGTCGGAGCCTGGAATGAAAGGAAAAGCACCCACAAGTGCAATCAACATCGCCAGGGTCGCCACCAGCCGGGAGGTGGGCTTGGCCCATTCCCTGTAGAAACCTGGAATGCGCATGCGTCCAAGACGGATCGCATTGAAAAACGCATTGCTGATCCTGATGATCACGATGGTGATCCCGATGATCACCGCGATGGACAGCAGGTTGGGGATCGCGGCCACCATCCCCTGCAGGAATGCAACGACCAGGTCGAGGATCTGTGCGCGCAGACCCTGTGCGATTCCCTGGGTGGGAGGAAAGAAGCCAAGCAGCAGGGGGATCAGCAGGTAGCTGATCAACAGCAGGATGCCCCAATGGATCACCACGCGAGTCAGCTGCATCACCTGACGCACCTGGTCGGCATCCACCAACGCCGTGATCCCCACTCGGCTCAGCCGCTGCAGCACAAACCGTTCCCGGCTCGCCAGCCAGTCGCGGATCCGGCTGTTGAGTCGGAACTGAACCCGAAGCCACACCACATAGGCAGCTAAAACCAGTGCGGCCAGGGCGCTGCCCCGCAGCCAGAATTGAGCAGAGTTCTCCTTGCGGTAGCGGCTGATGGCCGCCTTCACGGAATCCCTGTAGGTCTCCGCAAGCTGCTGCCGAGTGGTGGCGAAGCATGCCGCCATGCGATCATCCACCGCTCCGATCTGCAGGAAGTTCCCTGTACTCTTCTCGACTCCGAGCAGGGTATAGGAATTGGATTCGCGCGCAACGATCTGATCGACGTCAACGGTTCTGTCCCTCGCCAGTGCCAGGAGTTCCCTGGATTCCCGACGGGCGACCTTCTCAAGGTCCTGCGCCCCGGGGATCGCACGCATCTCCACCACCTTTCGCCCGTCAAGTGTCACGAAGACGGGCTTCTCCGCGCAGCCGGGCGGCGTTGCAGATCCTGAGGGGCTCTCGGTGGCAGCAGTGGCGGGGATCTGGAGCGCTGGTGCGAGCAGCAGGAGTGCCATCAGGACGAGGGCCAGGGCAGAACCGATCGTTGGATGGGGACGGAAATGTCTGCGGATGTGTGCAGGGAGGTTCACGAAATCCTGGCCACGACTGAATGACTCCTCTGGCGATCATCGCACCAGGGTCTTGCTGGCAAAGAAAGAGGGTGAGGATTCTTTTGCAGATCCGGCCGGCAGCTGCGGATCGGCAGCATGTCCACGCTCCGTTCCGCATAGTCAACCCATCCCCGATGAATCGGCACCCGGGCCAATCCTCTGTGGGGATCACAGCGATCCAGCTATCCGTTCGCAGCCAGCACTCCCGCCACCAGCAGTCCCAGGTAGGTGCCGGCGAGATAGCCCATCAGGCCGATGGCCACGCCAGGCAAGCCCAGATCGGGCCTGCGCAGGGCACCGGCCAGGGCAAGAGCGGTGCTCGGCCCACCCACTGCCGCCTGACAGCCCACCAGGCTCTCGGCCCGGCCCCAGCGCAGCCCCCGGCCGATCAGCAGCACCAGACTGGCCTGCACCGTCACGATCAGCCCGGCCTGGGCCAGCACCCAGCGCCCTTCTCCCAGCAGGCCCTGCACCGGGGAACTGAGGCCGATCACTGTGAAGAACGGCTGGATCAGCATCAGGCCGAGGGGATAGGCCAGGCGGGCCCGTGCCACCGCCGGCACCTGGGCGGCGATCAGGGCGAGGGTGGTGAGAACGAGGATGCCGGGAACACCGGCCCACCAGCCCTGCAGGATCCCCGTTGCAGCCCGGCTGGCCGCCACGATCAGCAACCCCCAGAGCAGGGCGATCCCGCCGGCCCGGCTGAGCAGCCTTCGTGGGCTGTCGCTGCCGGGATTCCAGCCGGTGGTGCCGGCTGCATCTTCAGCAGGGGCTGCCGGTGCGTCCCCGGCCCCCTGCCTGCGGCCGAGGGCCAGGCTGATCAGAAACCAGAGGCTGAACACCACGTGGTCGGCGGCGGTGGCGATCAGCACAAGTGACTGCTCGGGCTGCAGTGTGCGCGCCACGGACACGAAATTGAGGCTGCCGCCGCTGAAGGTGGCTGTGAACAGGCCGCTGAGGGTGGGCAGGTCCGCCCCCAGCTGGCCCCGGAAGACCACCACGGCCAACCCCATGCCGGCCACGGCTCCCACCACCGCAACGGCGAAGGGCTGCAGCAGGCGCTGGGCACCGGGCCAGACGCGCCGCAGATCCACCGCCAGCAGCAGCAGCGCGATCGCCAGGGAGGTGAGTGGGCCGTTCACCAGCGCCTCGGCGGCGGGATCGGGACGCCAGCCCAGAAGGTTGGTGGTGAGCAGCCCCAGGAACAGCACCAGCAGGGTGACGCCCAGTCGGCGTCCCACCACGGTGGCCTGCGCCAGCCACCAGCCGAGCGCCGTCAGCAGGCCGATCGCCAGCAGCGACAGCAGCATGGGGATTCCGTTGACCGCGGCAGCCCCAGGATGGACCAGCGGATGCGGAGGGCACAGGCCAGCCTGTGAACTGCCACCTTGCCTGCGGCGTCAGCGGCGCGAGCATGCCGTCACTCGAGGCCACGTCATGAAGACATCCAGAGACATCGCCGCCAGCAGTCCCAGGCTGGTGGCTGCAGCCAACGTCCATGTGCAGGCCGGTGACGGCCGGCGATCGGGCGCCCACATCGCCTGCATGCTGCTGGGGCAGATGGCCATGGCCGCGCTGCTGAAATCCGCGCCCACAGCGGTTCTCCATCGGGCAATGGTCCATGTCCCTGAGGGTCACTGAGGACCGCGCCGATGCTGTTCGACTGACGCCGCTGTGCAGGCTCTGCGGTGCATAGGATTCAGGCGAATCACAGCCTTGCCTGAGGGGCCGTCATGCAGTTGCGTCATGTCATCAATCTGCACAAAGGCGTCACGCCTCTCGTGGTGGGAGCCCTGATGTGGATGTATGGCAATGGCTCGGTGGCGGCGTGGGTCTACCTGGCCCTTCACGGCACCTATGGCCTGCTCTGGCTGCTCAAGGATTGGATCTACCCAGACCGGCAATGGCAGCAACCCATTGGCTGGGGGATGGCCATTGCCGGATGGGTGGTGCTTGGTCTGTATTGGCTGGCGCCATTCCTGTTGATCGCGTCGGGAGTGGACGTTCCGGCGCCGATTGTTGCCGCTGCCGTCGCAGTGAACATCCTCGGGATATTTCTGCATTACGTCAGCGACGCCCAGAAGTATTTCACCCTGCGCTATCACAAGGGTTTGATTGATGATGGGCTTTTCGCGCGCTCTCGTAATACCAATTACCTTGGCGAGCTGCTGATCTATGGATCCTTCGCTCTGCTTTCCATGCACTGGCAGCCCTTCGTCGTGTTGGCAGGCTTCTTCCTGGTGGTTTTCCTCCCCAACATGCGCCGCAAGGATGAGTCGCTGTCTCGCTATGACAATTTTCAAGCCTATCGAGAGCGCTCAGGATTTTTGTTGCCGAAGCTCGGGAGTCTTGGGCAGCTCTGAGGTCCCTGGAGCCCAGGTCAGGACCGTCTGAACACCTGCTGCGGCATCCCCGGCTCGATGCCCGCAGCGTCAAAGGCCGGTTTCAGGCGCCTTCGAAACTCTCGCGCCACACCCCACTGCTTCAGGGGCTGGGTCTTGATCCACAGCTTGAGCCGCAGGCCGCTCTGATCCAGACGATCGACCCCCAGCAGCAGCGGTGGCTCGAGGATCTGATCCTTCCAATCCGGATCCGCCGCCAGCTCGCCAGCCACCATTTCGAGCACTGCGCAGGCCTTCTTGAGATCGCTGCCCCAGGCGACATCGATCTCGAAATTCACCCGCGACCAGTCCTTGCTGCGGTTGATGCTGTCGCGGATCATGCCGTTCGGAATGGTCACCACCTCTCCCTCTCCGCCGCGCAGCTGGGTCTGCACCAGATTCATGGCCTCCACCAGACCGGCATGGCCATTCACCGCGATCGAATCGCCGATCGCAAATCGATCCGCAGCCAGAATTCTGATGCCGCCGATCAGGTCTTCCACCAGACCTCGCGCGAGAAAGCCCAGTGCCACAGCCACGATGCCTGCTCCGGCAAGAATCTGGGGGTTGATCCCGAAGAGGAGCACCGTGAGATAGATCCCCAGCACGGTGGTGCCGGTGGTGATGCTTCCTTTCAGCACCCTGGCATTGGTCTCCAGGCGCATCCCTGGTCGCAGGGATCCGGGAGCGGCCGCCTGGGCGTCGTTGGCCCAGCGGTTCAGCCGCCGCATCAGCGCCCAGATCAGCAGGATCTCCAGAAGCACCACCGCGATCCAGATCCCCGGCAGACCCACGGAGAGCTGCAGCAGCAGAGCGGCAAAGAGCCGCGTAGGCGGGAACAGATAGAGGGTGATGGTGATCACCATCACCGCAACGCCCATGCGCAGCACCTGAAGGACCTTCACCAGGAGGTTCGTCTGCCTCACCTGCCGTTCAAGCCGCTGCTGCTTCTGCAGCGCCAGGCTCCCGTTCTGGAGGTCCGCCTCGACAGGCTGACGAAGAGTGCGCAGGTTCAAACCCCTCTGCCTTCGCTGCTGGTAGAGGCCCTGCAGACCTGCGCTGAGGGCCCCCACGGCCATGGCTCCCACGCCGAGCAGGACCAGAGCCACGGCACCACGGACCCAGGGATAGGCCCGGTTGAAGGTGGCCCCCCAGAGCGATTGACTCAGGGTCTCCTCGAAGAGGGCATCCCATTCCTCCGCCAGGGTTTCGAGATCAACGCCATTGGCCAGGCTGTCCGGCTCGGTGAGGGTGACCAGCGTCACCTGGGGCCCCTTGGAGACGGCATCGGCCGGGAGGTAGATCACGGGCGTGCGGTTCTTCACGCCCACCTCCAGGGTGGGGGAGAGGGGATGGCGGGGCTTGCCGCGCCGGTCCAGCCAGAACCCTGGGGAACGCCACCGCCGGGGGATGGGCTGGTCCTCCAGGCGCTCGGCAAGCCCCCTGGAGAGCCGCTGCAGGGAGTTGGCCACGGCGGTGGAGCGGGCCTCCACCCGGGCCGCCGCGTCCTGGGAGCCTTCGTCCACCGTGGGCATCACGGCCAGGTTGATCCTGGGCCTGCCCGGAGCCAGGGGGATGTGGGGCGTCACCACCCGGCTGCACCACAGCCGTCCGCAGCGCTGGGCACGGTCCAGATCCCACCAGTGTTTGCGAGCCACAGTGGGGGCTGACTGGTCCTCCTGGGCAGACCCGCCTGCGGGCAGCACCAGGACCATCACCAGCAACAGGGTGAGGGCCAGGCGGTTCAGCCGAGGCAGGGGGACCATGGATGCCGTGGCCCCGCACAGGACTGGAACAGGTCGAGATCGTCGGCCACAAGATCGTCTGGCATCAGAAGAAGAACTTGACGCCCACTTCGATGCCGTTGTTGTCCACGCTGATTCCGCTATTGGGATTCTTCCCATTGTCATAGCGGATTCCTTGATATCGCCAGGAAAGATTCAGGTCGGTATTGTTGCCAATGGCATAGCCAAGGCCCAGCTGGGCATTTCCAGAAAGATCTTCGTCGCCGCTGATGCCAAATCCGCCGATGTCGAAGCGGGCGAATCCTCGCAGGCGAGGAGAAAAGAAGTAGCTACCCTGGATGCCCACCAGCGGCTGTACCCATGTTCTGCCGAACGAACCGCTGCGCTCAAAGTTCAATTGACGGGCTCCGATCCCCTGGATCTCCAGATCCACTGGCGATTCCAGGTCGAGCACCCGAATTCCCGCATAGGGAATCAGGCTGTAGGAGCCAGGCTCCGCGATTGCGCTTTCGCGATCACCGATGCGATAGCGGAACGCAAAATCATAAATCCCTTGTTCATAGGCTATCTTGGCTTTTCCACTGACACGTCCACGTGGACCAGTCTTCCCGCTAATACCCCCTAGCTCGATATAGCTCAGGTCTGTGAGAAAACCCCATCGATCCCGTTCCACGCTGCCGCGTAAGTAGAACAGGCTATCAAGAGCATCAAGAATATCTCCGAGGTCCAGGTCGAAATCAACATCGCGGTCGTTGACCGTTGTCGTTCCGCTTGAGCGCAATGGGGTGAATCCGTAAATTTCAATAGTTCCAGCCCACGTTGGTGCTGCAGCCTCGACTTGTTCCCCAACCACGTCTTCTGTCTGTTGCTCAACCTCAAGTTCGACGGCCTGGGCTGTGCTCGGCATGCCCGTTGGCAATCCCTCGACTGCCAATGGTTCTGAGATCCCTGCCGCCTGGTGCGGGGCGTCGTCACTTCCTTTGAAAGCTGGTTGATCACGCGCCGATGACGATCCAGGTGCTGACAGTGCGACAAGACATGCCAGCCCTGCCATCCCGCAGGCGGTTGCGGGTCTGGCTGAACCAATCATTCGCAGCAAGGGTGATCACACAAGTTTCGCCACATTAGTGACGTTGGTCCCACGATCTCTGGCCCGTGTAGCGGTACCGCAGCCGTCCATGGCAGCTCCTCATCCGTGTGGCCCCTGGCGAAGGCTGCCAGCGGATCTTGCGGCGAGGAGGATATCCTGCCGCAAGATCTGGCCCGTCCTCAGACGGAGCCGTAGGCCACCTGGCAGGCGGCGTTCAGCAGTTCGGCCTCGCTCGCACTGGTGGGATTGCGCCCGTTCAACGTGCCGCGATTGCAGTCGGCATCGAAGTAGGTTTCGCCGCTGCCGGCCTCCACCGCGAACCGCACCGACTGATCGTTGATCGGCTCCACCGTGCCGTACAGGAGGCGATAGTCGGTGTTGGGCACCACCACGTAGGTGGTCTGGTTCGACACCGCGTTGTCGACGGCGGAGTTGATGATCGCCGCGGTGGTGAGGGTGGTGAGGCCAAAAGCGGCGGCATTCCAGCCCCAGTTCGACGACCGGTAGCCGCTGTCGTACCAGCCGTAGTTCCAGGGTCGCGCATAGCCCCATCCTGGCCGTGCCCAACCCGGGTAGCGATCCCAGCGGTCGTCCCAGCGGTCATAGCGCTTGTCCCACTTCTTGTCGACGCGGTCGGCGCGTTTATCGAGCTTCTTGTCGCGTTTGTCGAGCCGATCATCGCGCCGATCGGCTTTCTTTTCGCGCTTGTCGAGCTTGTCGTCGCGGCGGTCGTTCTTCTTGGCCTGCTTGTTGTTTTTGTTTTTGTTGTCGTGCTTCTTGTTGTTCTTGGCTTGATTGCCCTTGTTGTTGTTCTTCTTTTTGTTATTGCTCTTGTTCTTGTTGTCCAGCGATGGATTGTTCTTGTGGTTGGATTTCTTGCTCCAACCCCCTTTGGGCTGCTTCTTGCCCTTGCTCATGCTCGAACCAGAGCTCTTGAAGCCGCTCTTGCTCCTGGACGATTTCTTGCGGGAGCCGCCGCTTTTGCCCTTGTGCCCGCCGCCGCCTTTCTTGGCGATCAACTCTCCCTCGCCTGCCAGCGTTGGCGCTGGGGCCTCGATGGGGGCCTGGATGGGAGCGGTCAGCGCGGCTGCGTTCGTGGGCAGCGCCGGCAGGCAGAGCACCCCGGCCAGCAGGAGGCCGAAGGGGCGCCGTGGTCGAGCCGTGGACCCCATCACTGCACCTCCTCGCAGCCGTCGTCGTAGCAGGTGAGGTGCACGCGGCCATCGTCGCCGAACAGCACCCGCACCAGATCCCGGCCGTTGGTGGACTCGGGTCGCTCCTCGCGGATGCTGTTGAGGTAGTTGGGGTTGATGACGCAGACGTCGGTGCCGTTGAAGCAGATGGTGTTGGTGGAGAAGCGCGCCCCAGCTGAGCTGAGGAACTCCCAGCTACCGGTGCTGGTCTCCAGGCGGCCCATGCGCACCGGCGCGTCGGAAATGCGGATCGTTTCGGTTCTGTCGCCGATGGTGTGGCGGTAGGTGATGAAGTCGTCGTCTTCGATGGCTTCCACCACGCAGGGCTGGGGGGCAGCGCCAGCCAGCGAGCAGGTGGTTTCCAGCCTGTAGAGGGTTGCGTCCTGGGCCCGGGCGGGCGGGGTGCCGAGGGCAGCGCCGCAGGCAAGGGCAGCGCTGAGGCCGAGGCAGGAGCCTGGCGCGAGCAGAGACAGAAGACGGGGCATCAGGGGGCGATTCCGCGGAGGGTCCGGGTGGGCAGCCGGGTGCTGCACGCAGATGGAGGACATCGCCATGCTGGTCATCTCCGCCGGCGCTGCCATCGGCTCGTTGGAATTGGACACAGGACAGCCCCCTCCCTTGGCGGCGACAGGCGGGTGTCACATCGGATACAAGCAATTGAGAATCGCTTGCAAAAGGTGCGGTGGCGTTTCTAGGGTCTGGCCAGTTCAGAATTTCGGCCCCGCCCATGGCCCAGCCACTCGGTTCCACTGCAGCCCAGGTCGCCTCCGCCACCAGTGGCCAGGGGCAGCGTGCGGTCTTCACCGCGGCCAAGAAAAAAGGCTGCAAGGAGACGAAGTGCTCCAACTGGAAGGGCGGCAAGTGCCGCTGCGGCCGCAGCTGAAGGATCGGCTCGCGCCGCTGGGAACGGTGTGCTGATCAGTCGCTGTTCTGGCGATCCAGGCTGGGAATCAGCGCCATTGAGGCGGCCAGACCCAGCACCATGATCAGCAGGGCCGGCGCCATGGCCGCCTCCACCCGCTCGTCGCTGGCGTACTGGAACACCCGCACCGCCAGCGTGTCGAAGTTGAACGGCCGCAGCGCCAGGGTGAGGGGCAGTTCTTTGACCACATCCACAAACACCAGCAGCCCGCCCACCAGCAGGGGACCCCGCAGCAGGGGCAGGTGAATGCGCCGCAGCACCGCCAACCAGCCGTGCCCCAGGCTGCTGGCCGATTCGTCGATGCTGGGGGGCAGTCGCTCCAGGGCCGCATCCAGCCCCTGCTTGGTCACGGTCATGAAGCGATCGCTGTAACCCCACACGAGCAGCAGCAGCGGACTGATCATCAGTGGACCACCGATGATCAGCAGTCCCACCCCCAGCACGCTGCCCGGCACGGCGTAGCCCAGCCCGGACAGGAAGCTGAGCTGATGAATCAGTCGCTGCCGGCTCCAGCGCCGCAGGATCGCCAGCAGCAGTGCCGCGCAGCAGGTCACCAAGGTGGCCAGCAGCGCCAGCATCACCGTGCGGGTTGAGAGATCCAGCAGTTCAGCGGCCGACTCAGCCCGCAGGGCGCGCCAGCCTGTGCTGATCCAGAGCACGGGAATTGCCAGTGCCAGCAGCGGTGGCAGCAGCGACACCAGCTGGGCGAGGGCGGCCCGCCAGCCTGTCAGCACCCACACCTGTGGGCAAGCATGCTCACTCTCCAGGTTCCAGCGCTTGCTGCGCTGGCGCAGGGATCGCTCCATGGCGATCAGCAGTGCAACGATCGCCAGGGCGATCAGCGACAGCAGGGCTGCCCCTTGGGGGTCCCCATCGATCTGCCAGCGATCCAGGATCCCGGCCGAGAGGCTGGGCACCCCGAGCAGACGTACGGCCCCCAGCTCGTTGACCACCTCCATGGCGCTGAGGGCCACCCCGGCGCCGATGGCGGGCAGGGCGATCGGCAGTGCCACCCTGAAGAAACTCGCCCAGGGCCCCAGTCCCATGTTGCGGCTGGCCTCCTGGAGCCTGCGACCACCGGCGGAGAAGCTCTCGGTGGACAGCAGAAAGACATAGGTGTAATTCGCCAGGAAGAGCACGAGGATGGCCCAGCCCAACCCGTGGATCCGCACTCCCTGGTGGCTGCCCCAGTCGATCAGGCTGGCTGCCAGCAGGTAGGCAGGAAAGGCCATCGGCAGCAACTGCGCCATGCGCAGGGCGCGCCGCCCCGGGAAACGGCAGGCCGCGGTGAGCCAGCCGATTGCCGTGCCCACCAGCGCGCCGAGCACCCCTTCTCCGAGCACCAGCAGCAGGGTGCCCTGAATCTGCTTGGCTCCGTTGAACCCCAGCCCCACGCTGCTGCTGCGGGGGCCGAACAGGGCGTCCCAGAACAGGGCCAGCAGCGGCGCAAAGGCCAGCAGGCCGATGACAGCGGCCACCAGAAACAGACCGAGCCGGCCCGCGGGGTGCCTTGCCCGAGCCGGAACGCCGGCCGGTGGGGGCTGCAGACCGGCTGACGATTCCATCGTGGTCGCAGTGGCAAGAGAACGGCTTTGAGCCAGCCTGCTGCATCAGTCGCAGAGCCTCCCGGTTGGGGTTGGCGAGCTGGACAGCTGGTTGCCTCCCTGATCCCCATGGCTGCGGATCAGGGAGGGCTTCATGGACCTTGTTGCTTGGTGCCTACTGCCCAGGACTGGGCATAGAACGCCTCAGAACTTGAAGCTGGTCTGGATCACCCCACCCCAGGCATCATTGCCGCGGTTGGTGCTGGGTTCATCGGCGTAGAACAGTGCCGGAGTGATCGTGATGTTGTCGCTCACCCGAAAGCGATAGAACATCTCGTAGAGCATGGAGTTGTTGTCGCCCCCGGTAAATGGCGGCTGGCCTGCGGCGAAGCCTGCCGCATTGCCATCGATGAACACATCGCTCCATTGCAGGCCCACCATCCAGGTCTGGGAGTCGTCGACGCCCTCGTCCTGCCAGGTGAAGCCATAGCCGGCACTGATCGACGGCGCCCAGCCGCTGTCGAGCGGTGACCAGTAGCCCGCCAGGGAGATGCTGTTGCTGTTGCCGCCGTCAGGCACCCCGCTGCTGAAGTTGGCATCGCGCAGACTGGAGTTCTCCGTGCCGTAGCGGTAGGCCAGGGCCGCTCCCCAGTTGGTGCCCTTGATGCCCAGCTGGGAGAGCCAGTTGATGCCGCTGTCGGAGCTGAAGGCGCCGACGCTGGAATCGTCGAAATCGCTGACGGCCACATAGTTGGTGTCCAAGGTGATGGCGGGGTTGCCCTGCTCAACCTTCTGTTTCCAGCTGACGCCGAAACCGGCGCCGGTGGCCTTGTTGTAGGTGTTGGAGGTGCCCGCCAGCTTGAAGAAGTCGAGGATGCTGGAGTTGTAGGCCGAGGGGATGAAGCTGATCATCTCCGTGTTGCGCACCAGGGCGCCCACCGTGAACCGGAAGCTGTCGCCCACCGGGAAGCGGTAGAACAGTCGATCCACCCGCAGGCTGTTGTCCGTGCCGGTGGCCTTGTCGAGCGTGAAGACGCCGTCCCGGAACGGCAACCTCGAGAAGTTGCCGCTGCGCAGGCGGGTGCGCAGCAGGTCCTTGCCGGTGAAGCTGGTGTCCATATTCAACTTCAGGTCGTAGTTGAAGGTGGTTTCGTTCGGTCGCGCCGGACGGCTGCCGTCCGACTCCCGCCGGGGACTGTCGAAGTCTGGTGAGCCGGCCAGGATGAAGCTGACATCACCGCGCAGCCTGGTGGTGGTGGAAAACTGGCTGGCCTCCAGTTCACCCACCTTGGCCTCGAGGCCGTCGACGCGGCCCTTGAGGATGGCGAGTTCCCTCTCGAACTCGGCCATCAGGCGCCTGAGCTCGTCGGTCACCTCGGTGACGCGGTCGAGACAGGCGTTCAGGAGGGCGGCGGCCTCGAAACGGGTCATGGCCCGCTGGCCCCTGAAGGTGCCGTCGGGATAGCCGGCGACGCAGCCGTAGCGCTCGATCAGGCCCGTGAGCGCCTGGTAGGCCCAGTCCGTCGGGACGACGTCGGGGAACTGGGAGATGCTGGTGACCTGATCAAGTGGACCTGAATTGCTGTAGCGATTCAGGTCGTCGATTGGCAGATCGGCAGCATTGGCCAGCGCGGGTGTGAACAACACAGCGCAGCCCAAAGATAAGGCCAGGGAATGGGTGAATGGCATTGAAAATCCTCACAACAGGAAATCACCCAGCTTCTTAATTCGTGGTGGGTGATTGTGTGCGTTTCTAGGGGAATACGGGATGCGGGCCGCGTTGAATGGTTGCCAAGCGAGGTGACGAATGAAACATTCACTGGTTTCGAAACTGACGATGTCATCATCGCCACCGTCATGGCCCGGTGATCGTCTTACTCCCAGCCAGCCTGCTGCATCAGCTGCACGGCCTCCTGATTGCGGTTCCCGAGCTCAGAGATGGACACCGTGGAGGCGTTGAATGTGCCCATTCCTTCCAGGATGGCATTATTCCCCAACCCCTTCAGTGGGTATTCGTTGTTGGCCTCCGCGAAGCCCTCACCGGCAGTGGGAGAGGCCAGAAACTCCAGCAACTGGCGGCCGCCTTCGGCATTGCCGGCGCTGCGGGTGATTCCGGCAGCCGTGACGTTGACGTGGGTTGGATCGGGCCAGACCACCGTGACCTTGGCGGCCGTCTCCCGGTCGGCGGGGTTGTCGGAGGTCAGCAGCCGCGCCAGGTAGTACTGGTTGGCCACGGCCGCTCCGCACTGTCCATCACCCACCGCCCTGATCATCGGCGTGTCGCTGGTGAAGAAGGGCTGCTCCACGTTGGCGATCATCCCCTGCAGCCAGCTCTCGGTGCTGGGCTTGCCCTCCCGCTCCAGCACGTCGGCGGTGAGCGACTGGTTGTAGACGCTGGCGCTGTTGCGCAGGCAGAGCTTGCCGGCCAGTTCCTCGCGGGTGAGGTCGTCGTAGCTGTTGATCAGGCTGGGGTCGACGATGGCGGTGTTCACCATCACTGGCCTGGCGCGCCGGGTCAGGGCGAACCAGCGGCCGTTCGGATCGCGCAGGCTGGCCGGCACATCGCTCTCCAGGGCCGGCGAGCTGGTCGACTGAAACAGGTCCATCTCCTGGGCCCTGTGGATGCGGGCGGCATCCACCACCACGAGCACATCGGCCGGGCTGTTGTCTCCCTCGCGGCGCAGGCGCTCGATCAGTTCATCGTCCTTCCCCTCGATCACATTCACCTTGATACCGGTGCGGTCGGTGAACTCCTTGTACAACTCCTTGTCGGTGTTGTAATGACGCCCCGAGTACACGTTCACCTCCTGGTCGCGACCCTGGCCGCCAGCCTGGTCGTCTGCGGATCGGCCGCAGCCGATCAACACGCCGGCTGCCCCCAGGCTGATCAGGCCCAGGGCGATTGTCTTGAGGTGGGTTGCTTTGGTAGCCATGCGTTGTTGGTCTGGGGATCTATCAGGTCACCCGAGAGTCTTAGCCGACTGGCTAGTGGCACCCCTTGGGTTTGGGCACCCCGCGATGTGATCAATGCATCACCCTGGTGTTCAACAGCCCTCAGGCCGGAAGCGGCACCACCGTCTCGCTCACTTCCAGCCGCACCCGTTCCCCCTCCCGCAGGTCGCCCGTGCTGGGGCTGATCACGATCAGGGCGGTGTCGCCGATCCTTACCCGGTAGAGCTGGTCGTGACCACGGAATTCCCGCAGCTCCACCGTTGCCGGCGCCTCGGGGTCTGGCACCAGTCGGATCTGTTCGGGCCGCACCGCGATGGTGGTGGGGCCCTGGGCCGGGGAGGCCAGCAGCAGCGAGCCCAGCAGGGTGTTCACCGCCGAACCGTGGGCCTCGCCGCGCAGCAGGTTGGAGCCTCCGAGAAAACGGGCCACAAAGGCACTGGCCGGCCGCCGGTAGATCTCGTCGGGCGGACCGGTCTGAATCAGCCGACCCCGCTCCATCACCGCCAGCCGATCCGCCATCACCATCGCCTCCTCCTGATCGTGGGTCACCAGGATCGCGGCCGCTCCGGAGCGGCGCAGCAAGCGACGCACCTCCTGGCGCATCTCCACGCGCTTGGCGGCATCGAGATTGGAGAAGGGCTCATCGAGGAGCACCAGCTCCGGCGCCGGCGCCAGGGTGCGGGCCAGGGCCACCCGCTGTTGCTGGCCACCGGAGAGCTCATGGGGGTAGCGCCGCGCCAGGGCCTCGAGGCCCACCAGCTCCAGCATCTCCTGGCTGCGGGCCGCGGCCCGGCGGCCCGGCCAGCGGTGCAGCCCGAAGCGCACGTTCTCGACCACCGTCAGGTGGGGGAAGAGGGCATAGTCCTGAAACACCAGGCCGATGCCGCGCCGTTCCGGACGCAAGTCGGTGATCGCCACGCCACGCAGGCACACCGAGCCCGCATCGGGGACCTCGAGGCCGGCGATCATGCGCAGCGTGGTGGTTTTGCCGCAACCTGACGGGCCCAGCAGTGCCAGCAGCTCCCCTGGCGCCAGGCTGAAGCTCACATCATTGACCGCGGGGCGGCCGGCGGCGAACTGGCGGCAGAGGCCGTGCACCTCCAGCAGCGGCGGCGGCGATGGGGCTGCAGGCATCGGCAGATCCTGCCAGCTGGCCTGGGACCAACTGCGGGGGATCAAGCCCTGATCCTGCGAATAGCGTTCGTAGCCGATTCTTCGCTCCCGCTCAGGGGTGAAAGCCTAGGAATTGCCGCCGGGGTGGACGTGTAACCGATCTGCACCGATCACGTGATATTTGCTACGTCGTTGATCCCCGGCAGCTCGGCTGTTGGTTGGCAGCTCAGCTTTTGCTTGCCAGCTCAGCCGTGGCGTTGCACGCGCACCGGCACCAGGGCGGGCTGCATCATGCCGCCGCCGCCGTTGTCATCGTCGGAGTCGGCGGTGAGCCAGAAGGCCAGGCCGAACAGGGCAAGGACGCCCGTAAGCAGCAGCAGTTCGGCCATGGCTGAGTTGTGACTCGACACACCGTAGCCAGGTGCTACGGCAATGGTGTAACAAAACTGGCCGTTCAGGCCGGCCCGAAGGCCAGCATCAGGCCCGCCGCCGTGAGCAGCGTGGCGACCAGCACGGTCCAGCGGGCGTGGGTCTGGCGCAGCACCCCGTAGCTCACGGCCACCACAAGGGTTGAGCCGAGGGCGGCACCGAGCCACCAGCCCACGGTGCCGCTGGCTTCCTGGCCGTGGAGCATGGCGTGGACCCCAACCGCCAGGGTCACCAGGCTGCCGATCAGCCCCAGGCGCGGGCTCTCGCCGCTGCGGCGGCTGGCCAGGATCACCACGCCCATGGCCGAGATGGCCAGGGCCGCCAGCAGTTCAGCGGCGGGCAGGCCGCCACCGGAGGCGCCGGCGACCGCCCCCAGCACTGCGCCCACCAGGGCGAAGAGCAACACGGAGCTGCCGGTGAACGCGGCGACCCCACCCACGCCCACCAGCAGCAGCAGGTGGTCGAGACCGGTGATCGGGTGGCTGAAGCCGTAGCCAAGGCCGCCACCGGCCACCAGGTGGGCCTGGGCCGGCAGGGCGGAGACCAGGCTCAGGCCCAGTCCCGCGGCCGCGGGCAGGAGCAGGGGACGCAAGGGGAAGGAACGCATGGTGAAGCCGGTCCGCGCCGGAGGAGATCAATGGAGGGAAAGCAGGGCCGCCGTCGCCGGACTCTCCTTGTTGCCCTCGGGTCAGTATGGGGGGCGCTGCCGATTTTGGCCGAGCCCCCGCCGATCGCGTCAGCGGAATCCCTTGCCGGCGTCCCGGGCCACGCAGGCCTGCAGCTGGCTGCGCAGCCTGGGGTGGTCGAGGTCGCGGCCGATCAGCACGATCTGATTCTTGCGCTCCTCGCTGGGCCAGTCGGAATCGTCAATGGAGAAGCGTTTGCCGGCCAGGTGGAACACGTGGCGGCGGGCGCTCTCGTTGAACCAGAGGATTCCCTTGGCCCGGAACACGCCGGGGGGCAGCTGGTTGTCGAGGAAGTTCTGAAACTTGCGCAGCGAGAAGGGGCCGTCGGCCGCGAACGACAGGGAGGTGAAGCCCTCGATGGCGGCGTGATCGGGATGGGCGTCGTGGTCGTGCCCGTGGTCGTGCCCGTGCCCATGGTTGTGGTGGGCATGGCTGTGATCGCCGCCGTGCTCGTGTTCGCAGTGGCCGTGGTCGTGGTCGCAGGCGCTGTGGTCGGCTTCGGGTTCGGTGGCGGGTTGGGTGGCGGGTTTGGTGGCGGCGTCGGCGGCCACCACCCGGTCGCTCTCGAACAGGCCCACGCTCAGCAACAGCGGCAGGGGCACCCCGCCCTTCACCGAGCGCAGGATGCGGGCGTCGGTCTTGATCTCCCGCAGGCGCCGTTCAAGGGCCTCCAGCCGCTCCTCGGCCACCAGGTCGCACTTGTTGAGCAGGATCATGTCGCCGTAGACGATCTGGGCCCGGGCCACCTCCCCCTCCAGCAGCTCATCGCTGAAGTTCTCGGCATCCACCAGGGTGATGATCGAATCCAGCCGGGTGGTGTCCCTCAGGTCGCTGCCCAGGAAGGTCATCGCCACCGGCAGCGGGTCGGCCAGGCCGGTGGTTTCCACCACCAGGTAGTCCACTTTCTCTGGTCGCTCCAGGATCCGGTACACGGCCTCCAGCAGCTCGCCGTTGATCGAGCAGCAGATGCAGCCGTTGCTCAGCTCCACCATGTCGTCGCCGGTGGCGATCACCAGCTCGTTGTCGATGCCGATCTCGCCAAACTCATTCACCAGTACGGCGGTCTTCAGCCCCTGCTGGTTGGTGAGGATGTGGTTGAGCAGGGTGGTTTTGCCCGCCCCCAGAAAGCCGGTGAGGATGGTGACCGGCAGGGCTTTGGGGGCAGCTTCGAGGGCCCCGTCGGGGACCGGTCCGGTGGCGGCACTGGCGCTCATGGGTTCTACGGGAATGGTTCTCAGACGTTAGGCAGGCGGCGTCCGCCCAGGTTCGGCGGGACTGCGCCGCTGGCGCCGCTGGCAGTCGGGACAGAGCCCGAAGAACTCCAGGGTGTGGAACAGGGGCAGAAAGCCCTGCAGCTCACCGCTGGGCAACTCCAGGGCATGCACCGGGCAGTGGGCCAGCGGATGGGTCTGGCCGCAGTCCACGCACGTGAGGTGGTGCTCGTCGCGCTCGGTGGGGGCGAACAGGGCTTCGCCGCTGGGCAGGTGCCGGCAGCGCACCAGACCCCACTGCTGCAGCTGGCGCAGGTGCCGGTAGACCGTCGCCAGCCCCATGGGCGTGGCACTGGCGCGCAGGCAGGCATGCAGATCCTGGCCCGACAGCTCGCGTCCGGCGCGGCGCAGGGCCGCCAGCAGTTGTTCCTGGCGCGGGCTGAGGTTGGGATCCACGGTGGCCAGAGCAGACCGGCGGGCCGTTCGCTGGGGCCGTTCTAGCCGGGCACCAGCCACTGGGCCTGCTTCACCGCCGCCGGCAGGGGCCGCAACTCCAGGCTGGTGGCGTCGATCAGCACCGCCTGGGCCGGCGGCGGCGGGGCATCGCCGCGCGCCCGGGGCCGCAGGGTGGCCAGCAGCTGATCGCCGGCGGCATCCCAGTGCAGGCCGGTGCCGGGCTCCAGTTCCCAGCCCTGCAGCAGTCGCCGGCCCAGCTCCTGGCCGTTGCGGTTCAGGGCCAGCAGGGTGAGACGCGGCTCCTCGGTGCCCTCCATCAACAGCGTCCACACCCGATCTCCGCTGCGGCTGCAGGCGCTGGCCACCAGGGCCTGCTCCCCCAGCCAGAGCTGTTTGGGCGGCTGGCCCGGTTCCACCAGTTCCAGTGAGCGGCGGAAATCGGGCCAGTGGCGCTGCAGCAGGGCCCGGCCGGCCTGGGGGCAGAAGCTGCTCAGATCGCGGCTGCCCGGCAGGGTCTGGCGGCGGGGCTGCTGGGGCGGCAGGGCTTCGAGGTGCAGCCCCTCGGTGTCGGGCACCACCACCGCGCCCCCCTCGGGCAGCAGCAGCATCGGTCCGCTGGCTGTCCAGGGCAGTCGCCGCCAGCGCCAGGCTCCCCCCCGCCGCAGCAGGGCCTCACTGCTGCCCGGCTCGAGCTCGCCGCTCTGGATCAGCAGGTCGCCGTTGCGGTTGCTGCTCAGGTGGGCGAACAGCACCGGCCGGCCCAGCAGGGGACGCGGCGTCTCGGCCCGCACCGCCCCGGCCGGCTCCGAGGCGAGCCGCAGGTTGTTCTGCTGCAGGGGGATGCGCCACAGGCGCAGCTGGCCGTCGGGCTCGCGGCTGGCGGCCGCCACCGCCGAGCCATCGCCGAGGGGCAGCAGCAGCGGGATCTCCGGCCACACCGGACTGATGGGTTGCCAGCTGCCGTCATGGGCGCGTACCTGCACCTGTTCGCCGCCGGCGGCCGGCACCACCGCCAGCACCCGCGGGCGGGGATCCCAGTGCCAGCGGCTGGCGGCCAGGGCCAGGCCGCGCTGATCCCGGCCGGCCAGCTGGAGCTCCAGGGGGGCCTCGATGCGCTGGCCCTCGTCGAGGCTCAGCAGCAGGCTGCTGCCGCTGCCCAGCCAGCGGTGGCTGAGGGCCGGTTGGAGCTGGCCGGCCCGTTGCAGGCTGGCCGCCTGCATCGGCCGGCTGAAGCGGGCCTGCAGGGCCGCCGGCCCGGAGCTGGCCGGGGCATTGCGCAGGGCCTCGAGCTGGGGCGGCTGGCGCTGCAGCAGCTGTTGTTGCCCCAGGGCCAGCAGGGCCGGCAGACCCAGGGCCAGCAGCAGGGGCCGGGAGGGCCAGGTCCGCGAGGAGACGTTGCTCATGGCTCCAGGGGCCGGGCCGGTCGGGGGATCGGCTGGATGCGTTCGGGCACCACCTCCAGCTCGCCGTCGTTGATCGCCATGCGCCCCTCGATGGCCAGCCACTGATCGGCCTGGGGCAGGGGTTCGCCCTCCGGCCAGCGCACCGCCAGGCCCACCGGCGTGGCGTCGGCCAGGCAGCAGCGCACCAGCAGCCGCGCCAGCTGGGGCGGCCCGTCGGGCATGGGCAGCACGAAGCCGCTGATGCGCGCCGGATCGCCCTCGAACAGCTGGGGATCGGGCTGACTGCGCAGCAACCGCACCCAGTCGGTGAGGCTGCGCTGGGCCGGCGGCAGCACGAAGCTGAGGGTCTCATCCGCGGTGTCGTCGGCGGGCCGCTGGCTGGCCAGATCGGCAAAGGAGGGGTTGGCTGGCAGGGCGATCAGCAGGGCGGCGATGGTCGCCGTGGCGGCGCTCAACCGCCACTCGCCGCGGCCCACCGCCTCACCGCCGCCCGGCCACTGCCGCAGCCCCACCAGCACCTGCACCACCGCCAGGGTCAGCAACACCCCGCCGGCGCTGCTCACCAGGGGGTGGAAGGCGGCCCGCAGCAGCAGATCCAGACGACCGTCGACGCTGCTCTGCAGCATCACCACGGCCCACAGGCCCAGGGCCAGTCCGCGAATCAGAGCCGCCACAGGTTCACCCACTGGCCGATCAGCAGCACCAGCACGGAGGAGCCCGCGGCGGTGAGCAGCAGTCCTTTGCCGCGGAACAGCAGCCCCAGCAGCCCCACCAGTTTGATGTCGATCACCGGGCCCAGCAGCAGGAAGGCGAGCAGGGCCCCGGGGGTGATCTGGGCGGCGAAGCCCAGGGCCAGGAAGGCATCCACGCTCGAGCACACCGACAGCACCAGGCTGAGCAGCATCAGGGCCACGATCGAGAGCGTGGGCGCCCCACCCACCGCCAGCAGCCACTGGCGCGGCAGCGTGGCCTGCACCAGGGCGGCAACGGCGCAGCCGGCCACCAGCAGCAGGGCCAGGTTGATGAACTCGCGGCTGCCGTGGCGCAGCACCTCCTGCCAGCCTGGCGCTGGCGCGCTGCCCAGGTTGGGGGGGGCATCCTCGGCCAGGCCGATCACGCCCGTGCGGCGCTCCAGCAGGCTGACGCTGGCCAGGGGCTGGTTGAGGCGGCGCTCCTCCAGCAGGTCGGCGCGCAGCAGCACGGCCTCAGGCAACAGGCGCAACAGCAGGGCCAGCCCCAGGGCCACCAGCACGGCCCCCGCCGGGCGGGCCAGCAGCAGCCAGGGCTGGTTGGGGAAGGCCGCCCAGGTGCTGGCGATCACGATCGGATTGAGCACCGGCGCCGCGAACAGAAAGCCCAGGGCCGTGCCCACCGGGGCACCGCCCACCAGCAGCCGCCGCGCCACCGGCACGTTGCCGCACTCGCAGGCGGGCAGGGCGAAGCCGAGGGCGGCGCCGGTGAGCGGGCCGGCCACCGGATGGGCGGGCAGGCGGCGCAGCCAGGCGCCGCCGGGGCTGAACCAGCGGGCCAGCGAAGCGATCAGCACGCCGATCAGCAGGAAGGGCAGGGCCTCCAGCAACAGGCCCTGGAAGAGGGCCCAGGCGGTGTTGAGGCGCGTCAGAACGTTGAACGCCATCGCTCCGGGTTGCCGTGGGGGGATTCTGCACCGCCCGGTCCGCCGCCCTGGGGCGCTGCGGCCGGTCGACAAGTTGTACCGGTAATCATTCTCATTTAGATTGGTGATCGGGCTGTCCGGCCCCGGTGTGGCCCTGCCCCCTGGGAGCTTCACCCCTGCCAGTCCAGTTCACCCCTGCCAGCCCTCTCTCCATGCGCGCTCCGTTCCTGTCCCGGCTGTTGGCTGTTTCCCGGCGTCGGCTGGTCACCGCCTCGGCCCTGGGGCTGCTGCTGGCCTCCTGTGGGGCCGGCCAGGCCCCCCAGGACGATCAGGGCCAGGGCGACCGGGCAACGGCTGAGCGGCCCCGGGTGGTGGCCACCTTTCTGCCGATCACCCTGTTCACCGAGGCGGTGGCCGGTGACTGCGCCGAGGTGAGTTCCCTGATCCCAGCCACCAGTGGCGTCCATGACTTCCAGGCCCGGCCAGGCGATCTGGTGGCCCTGCGCGAGGCCAGGGTGCTGGTCAAGAACGGCCTGGGGATCGAGGGCTTTCTCGACAAGATGGTGGCCTCGGCTGAGAATTCCGACCTCAAGGTGATCGACAGCAGCCGCGGCGTCGCCACCCTCGCCAGCGTCGAACGTGGAGCGAACGACGAGCACGACCATGGCGATGAGGACCATGGCGACAGTCATGGCCATGCCCACGGACCGGTGGACCCCCACATCTGGCTGGACCCCCAGCGCGCCGTGCAGCAGGTGGAAAACATCCGCGACGGGCTGGTGGAGGCCGACCCCGGCTGCGCGGACGGCTACCGCCGCAACGCCGAGGCCGCCATCGCCGAGCTGCAGGAGCTGGACGCCGCCATCGCCGCCGACCTGGCCCCATTCCAGGGCAAGACTTTCGTGGCCTTCCACGACTTCGCCGCCTACTTCGCCGAGCGCTATGGCCTGGTGGCGGAGTTTGTGGTGGACGTGCCCGAGGTCAATCCCACCCCCGCCGATCTGCGCCGGGTGAGCGAGATCGTGGAGGACACCCAGTTGCAGGCCCTGCTCAGCGAACCGCAGGAGGGCACCAGCTCCTTCAACGCCCTGGCCCGCGATCTTGGGGTGCGGGTCAGCGAGTTCGATCCGCTGGAAACCGGCTCAGTGGAGGACGCCCAGGATCCGGCCACCTACATCCAGGTGATGCGCCGCAATGCCGACAACCTGCGTCAGGCCTTCGGGGGGTAAAGCCAGGGGTGGACTGCGATCCAGCCAGCCCCCGCTGGGGCAGCTTGGGGCTGGTGGCGGTTGTCTAACCTTCGGACAGAAGGTCTAGTCCGACTTCCGGCCCTGGCCTCAAACCCCAGCCGCTCGTTGCCCGACCTCTCCCCCATCCGGCGTTGCCGTCGGCCCCCGACGCCGGCCCGGAGAACCAGCGCGGGTGTGGCCTTGCTGGCCCTGCTGCTGGCCGGCTGCGGGGCTCCGTCCGGCGTGCCCGAAACCAGCGGCCTCGAGAGCGCAGGGCCGGATCTCCCCCTGGTGCTCACCAGCTTCACCGTGCTCGCCGACATGGCCTCGCAGGTGGCCTGCGGCCAGCTGCGGGTGGAGTCGATCACCAAGCCCGGCGCCGAGATCCACAGCTACGAACCCACCCCCAGCGACCTGCGCCGCGCCCAGGACGCCCAGCTGGTGCTGGTGAACGGCCTCAACCTGGAGCTCTGGATGGAGCGTTTTCTGGCCGCCGCCGGCGACGCTGATCGCGCCGTGGTCAGTGAGGGCGTGGCGGTGATCCCGATCAGCGCCGATGCCGGCGCCGGCAAGCCCAACCCCCATGCCTGGATGTCGCCCCGGCAGGCACGCACCTACGTGGCCAACATCCGCGACGCCTTCACCCGCCTCGATCCCGGCAACGCCGCCACCTACCGGCGCTGCGCCGCCGCCTACACCGCCGAGCTGGAAGCCCTCGATGCAGAGCTGCGCGAGCGGCTGGCGGTGTTGCCGCCCGATCGCCGCCTGCTGGTGAGCTGCGAGGGATCCCTCAGTTACCTGGCGGCCGACTACGGCCTGGAGGAGGCCTATCTCTGGCCGGTGAACGCAGAAACCGAGGTCACCCCTCAGCGCATGGCGCGGGTGATCGACACCGTGCGCAAGCGCCGGGTGCCGGCCGTGTTCTGTGAGAGCACCGTGGACAACCGCTCCCAGCGCCGGGTGGCCGAGGAGACCGGCGCCCGCTTCGCGGGCGTGTTCTACGTGGATTCGCTCTCGCCCCCCGAGGGTCCGGCTCCCACCTACCTCGACATGCTGCGCCACAACGCCAAGACTCTGGTGCAGGGACTCCAGGCCGATGTTCAGTCCTGATCGCCAGAGCGTTGAGCGGCCCCCGGCCGGGGGCGTTGCCGGTGCCGTTGCTGTTGCCGTGGACAACCTCACGGTGGGCTACAACGGCCGGCCGGCGGTGGTGGATGTGAGCCTGGAGCTGCGCTCTGGCACCATCTGTGCCCTGGTGGGCATGAACGGTGCCGGCAAGTCCACCCTGTTCAAGGCCTTGATGGGCTTCCTCAAGCCCAGTGGCGGCAGCATTCGCATCGGCGGCCTCAGCCTGCGGCAAGCCCAGCGCCGGCAACTGGTGGCCTACGTGCCCCAGAGCGAGCAGGTGGACTGGCAGTTCCCGATCCGCGTCTGGGACGTGGTGATGATGGGGCGCTACGGCGGCATGGGGCTGCTGCGCTGGCCCGCCGCCGCCGACCGTCAGCAGGTGCGTCGTGCCCTGGAGCGGGTGGACCTCTGGGCCCTGCGCGACCGCCAGATCGGTGCCCTCTCGGGCGGCCAGCGCAAGCGCGCGTTCCTGGCCCGGGCCCTGGCCCAGGGGGCCCGGGTGCTGCTGCTGGATGAGCCCTTCAGCGGCGTGGACATCAGCACCGAGCGGCTGATCATCGATCTGCTCATCGAGCTGCGCGGCGAGGGCGCCACCGTGCTGCTGGCCACCCACGATCTCGAATCGATCCCCAGCTTCTGCGACCGGGTGGTGCTGATCAACCGCACCGTGCTGGCCTACGGCGACACCTCCGAAGTGTTCACCCAGGCCAACCTGCTGCGCACCTTCACCATTCCCGCCCCCGCGACCCCCAACCCGTGATGGATGTCCTGCTGGCGCCGATTCAGATGGTCTTCATGCAGCGGGCCCTGGCGATCGGCGTGGTGGTGGCGGTGGTGTGTGCGGTGCTCTCCTGTTTCATGACCCTCAAGGGCTGGGCCCTGATGGGCGATGCCGTGTCCCATGCCGTGCTGCCCGGGGTGGTGATCGCCTACGCCCTGGGGCTGCCCTTCGCCCTGGGCGCCTTCGTGTTCGGGGTTGGTTCGGTGGGGGTGATCGGGGCCATCAAGCAGCACACCCGGGTCAAGGAGGACACGGTGATCGGGCTGGTGTTCACCGGCTTTTTCGCCCTCGGGCTGGTGCTGATCTCCAAGGTGCGCAGCAGCGTGGACCTCAGCCACATCCTGTTTGGCAATCTGCTGGGCATCACCGATGCCGACCTGGTGCAGACCCTGGTGATCAGTTGCGTCTGCATGTTGGCGCTGCTGGTGCTGCGCCGTGATCTGCTGCTGTTCTGCTTCGACCCCAGCCACGCCCGCTCCATCGGCCTGAACACCGGTGCCTTGCACTACCTGCTGCTCACGCTCGTGAGCCTCTCGGCCGTGGCCGGCCTCCAGACCGTGGGCATCATCCTGGTGGTGGCGATGCTGGTGACGCCGGGGGCCACCGCCTACCTGCTCACCGACCGCTTCGACCGCATGACCTGGCTGGCGGTGCTGTCGGCGGTGAGTGCCACGGTGCTGGGGGTCTATGCCAGCTACTGGTTTGACGCCTCCACGGCCGGCTGCATCGTGGTGGTGCAGACCCTGCAGTTTCTGGTGGTGATGGTGCTGGCCCCCCGCCATGGCCTGCTGGCGCAGCGGCGGCGGAGCGGCTGAGCGGGCTGGCACCAACGATGGTGCCATTGGTCACACCCTCTTCACGCTTTCTTGCTGCGTTGCTGTGGGTGGCTTGGCTAGGGATAGGAGTGAATGCGCTGAGCTCTCTCCTCCAGCCCCCTGCCACCCTTTCAGCCTGCCTCGGTTGTTCATTTCTTGCGCTCTATTCGTTCACTGTTTTTGTTCGTCGTTGACGACACATCCCATCCATGAAAGATCTCACCCAGGCCATCAACAGCCATCTCGCTTCCGAATTCCAGGCCAGTCACACCTATCTGGCCATGTCGATCTGGCTGCGCGAGAAGGACCTGGCCGGGTTTTCCCAGTACATGCTCGAGAAGAGCAACGAGGAGCGGGGCCACGCCGCCCGCATGATCTCCTACCTGGTGGATTGCGACGAGCCCGTGGAGCTGCCCACCATCGCCGCCCCCGAACGCAGCTGGCCGTCGGTGCAGAAGCTCTTCGACCGCGTGTTCGAGCTGGAGAAGCACGTCACCGCCTCGATCAACCGGCTCTATTCCATGGCTGAGGAGGCCGGGGAGCGCAGTGCCTCGGCGATGCTCGACTGGTTTGTCAGCGAGCAGATCCAGGAGGAGGCCGAAGCCCGCTTCGTGCTCAAGCGGCTGCGGCTGGCGGGCGACAACAGCGCTGCCCTGCTGCTGCTCGACCAGCAGTTCCTCGAGGGCAACGCCCTCACCCACGTCAAGGCTGGCATGGGCAGCTACGGCGCCCAGTGATCGCGCCATGAACCGCCCCCCAGGCCACGACTGGTCCTGCCGTCCCGAGGTCGATGCCGGCCGCAGCCGCGGTGGGCGCTGGCATCGCCTCTGGACCAGTCCGCCGGGCTGCCACGGAGACAAGCTCTCCCCGGCCGCCGCCGGCCCGGCCCTGACCGTGGCCCTGGTGGGGATGCCCAACACCGGCAAGTCCACCCTCTACAACCGGCTCACCGGCGGCCATGCCCAGATCGCCAACTGGCCGGGCCTCACCGTGGAGCTGCTGCGCGGGTCGATGCCGGCCGACCGGCGCGGCCAGCGCTACACCCTGGTGGATCTCCCCGGCATTCACGATCTCAGCGGCAGCAGCGAGGACGAAGCGGTGGTGCAGCGCTTCCTGCGCCACACCCCTCCCGCCCTGATTCTGGTGGTGGTGAACGCCAGCCAGATCACCAACCAGCTGCGCTTTGTGTTGCAGCTGCGGCGCCTGGGGATCCCCATGGTGGTGGCCCTGAACATGAGCGATGAGGCCAGCAAGCTGGGCCTGCGCATCGACCACCGGCGGCTGAGTGCCGATCTGGCCCTGGCGCTGCTGCCGATCAGCGCCAAGCGCAACCAGGGCATCCATGAGTTGCTCGATGCACTGCACCAGCTCGGCGAGGGCCTCCCCGCCGCCGATGGCACTGCGTCCCTCTCTCCTACGCCCCTCGCCACCACCCCCGAGAGCATCGATGCCGAGGCCGAAGCCCTGGCCGCCGCTGCCGTGACGCTGCCGGAGCGGCTGCTGAACCACGGCACCCGCCGGGCCGATCGCCTGCTCATGCATCCGCTGGTGGGTCTGCTGGCCTTCCTGCTGATCGTGCTGGTGATGTTCCAGCTGCTCTACGCCGTGGGCGCACCGCTGCAGGAGCTGCTGGGGCGCCTGGTCGACTGGACGCAGACGGCCGTGCTGGAGCCGCTGCTGGACGGACTCGGTGCCCCGGAGTTCCTGCGCGGTTTGCTGATCGATGGCGTGTGGCTGGGGGTCGGCACGGTGGCCACCTTCCTGCCGATCATCTTTCTTTTTTACGTGATCATGGCGGTGGTGGAAGACTCGGGTTACCTGCCGCGGGCCGCCTTTTTGATGGACGGCTGCATGCGTTGGCTGGGCCTGGATGGCCGGGCCTTCGTGCTGCAGGTGATGGGCTTCGGCTGCAATGTGCCGTCAATCATGGGCACCCGCGTGATCCGTGATCCCGGCATGCGCCTGCTGGCCATGCTCTGCATTCCCTTTGCCCTCTGCCAGGCCCGCCTCACCGTGTTCATCTTCATGGCGGCCGTGTTCTTTCCCCGTCCCTGGTGGGCACCGGGGCTGGTGGTGTTCGGTTTCTATGGCCTCAGCTTCCTGGCGGCGGTGATCACCGGACTGCTCTTCAAGCGGGCCTACCCCAGCCGGGAGGCCCTGATCCTGGAGTTGCCGCCCTATCGCGCGCCGAGCGTGTCCACGATCCTGCGGCGTGGCTGGAGCGCCATGCTCAATTTCCTGGTGACCACGCGCATGTTCATTGTTGTGGGCGCAGCGGCCATCTGGCTGCTCACCCACCTGCCAGCGGGGGCGGTGCAGGGCTCGGGGGCCACCATCGCCGATGGCATCGGTGAGCTGTTTCAGCCGATCCTGGGGCCGATCGGCATGAATCCGGCCCTCACGGTGTCGCTGTTCTTCGGCTTCATCGCCAAGGAGATTCTGCTCGGCGCGATGGCGGTGATCTACGCCACCAGTGAGGGCGACCTGGGGGGGGTGCTCAGCCAGACGATCACGCCCCTGCAGGCCCTGAGCTTCATGACCTTCGTGTTGCTCTACACCCCCTGCCTGGGCACGGTGGCAGCCCAGCTTCAGGAATCCAAGAGCCGCCGCTTCACCCTGCTCTCGCTGGGATGGTCCCTGATGCTGGCCTGGATTCTGGCCCTGGTGGTGTATCAGGGAGGACGGCTGGGGATGGCGATCGCCTGAACTGGGCCTCAGAAGCTGACGTCCATTTCGGCGGCATGTTCATGGCGAATCATGAACTCCAGCAGGCCGCAGGCCACATGCATCACGCCACCGGGCCGGCCGCGGCGCAGCACCTGCACTTCAGCTCCTGGCTTGATGCCCATCGCCATCAATCGCGCCCGCAGGCTGTGCTGGGAGGGGAGTGATTGGATGCGGATGGAGCAGCGTTCCGGCGCGGAGCTCAGGGGCATGGGGAACGGGAAGGAAGTTCAACGATAGGACCGCAAGCCCCATCGGAACCGCTTCGCTGACGGCCGGGATGGCGGCGCAGCGGATGTCACGCCGAGCTGTCTGATTGCTGACATCGACGTGTTGCCGCTGTGCGCTCAGCCGAACCAGTCCGGGAGGGCCTCGTAACAGGCGGCGTTCTTCTCGTTTTCGCGGGCTTCGCTCTTCCAGCAGCAGCTGCGGCCACCGTCGCGCTCCCGCAGCAGCTCATTGGCCCAGCTCCACACCAGGGCGGCGCTCGCCTCCATGCCCACGTTGGCCATCACGCGCAGATCCAGGGCACCCTGCCCATGCAACTGCCGCCAGCTGGGCAGCAGGGGGTCGTCGGCACTGGCCAGGAAGGTGTGGTCGAACTGGGCCGCGAGCCGCTGCTCCAGCTCCCGCAGACCTGAGAAATCCACCACGAAACCGTTGTCGTCGAGCCGGCTGGCCCGGAACCAGAAGCGGAAGCTGCGGCTGTAGCCGTGCACGAAGCGGCAATGGCCCCCATGGCGCCATTGGCGGTGGGTGCAGGGGTAGCCACTGAACGTCTTGCTGCAGGTGTGGAGCGGTGACGGCATGGGGGAGGATCGAGGCAGCGGCAGCGCCAGGGCCTTGCAAGCATCATTTCAGCCCCCCGATCCGGCCTTCATCGCCGCCTTGCGTTTCAACGACGCCGGCCTGCTTCCGGCCGTGGCCCAGGACTGGCTGGACGGCGCCGTGCTGATGGTCGCCTGGATGAACCGGGAGGCGATCGAGGCCACCTGTGCCACTGGAGAGGTTCACTACTGGAGCCGCTCCCGCCAGCAGCTCTGGCACAAGGGCGCCACCAGCGGCCACATCCAGACCTTGCGGGGCCTGCGCTACGACTGCGACGCCGACGTGCTGTTGCTCACGGTGGAGCAGCGCGGCGAGGTGGCCTGCCACACCGGCGCCCGCAGCTGTTTCTACGAGGACGGACCCCAGCCCACGGCGGGGGGTGCCAGTGCTGCGCCGCCACCGGCCGACGCCTGCACCGAGCTGATGCGGGTGATCGAAGGCCGCCGGCTGCGGCCCGAGCCTGGCAGTTACACCAACACGCTGCTGGAGGGAGGGGACAACCGCATCCTCAAGAAGATCGGTGAGGAGAGCGTCGAGTTCGTGATGGCCTGCAAGGACGGCCAGGCCGCCGAGATCGCTTCAGAGGCCGCCGACCTGGTGTTCCACCTGCAGGTGGCCCTGGCCCACCATGGCGTGGGCTGGCGACAGGTGCAGCAGGTGCTGGCGCACCGCCGCGGCGCGCCGCGGCGTTCCTGACCCAGAGCCAGCGCGCTTGAGACCGGGGCGGCGGGCTCCTAGCCTGAGCTGATGTTGACAACGGTTCCCACCCCCAGTGCCGCTGCGGGGCCAGGCGCCCAGCCCGGGCCCCCTCCAGGCCCCGTGGCCGACCGGGAGTGCGTGCTGGAGGTGGACGGTCTGACCGTGGGTTGGGGAGCGGCGGTCGCGGAGCGGCCGGCGGTGGAAAACGTGAGCTTCCGCCTCGCCGCCGAGACGGACACCGCCCTGGTGGGCCCCAATGGCGCCGGCAAGAGCACCCTGGTGCAGGCCGTGCTCGGCATCCTGCCCCGCCAGGCCGGAGCGGTGCGGGTGCTGGGGGCGCCGCTCTCGGCCAGTGGCCGACTGCCGGCGGCCGTGCGCGCCCAGGTGGCCTACCTGCCCCAGCAGGTGACGGTGAACGGCCGCTTCCCGCTCACGGTGGCGGAGGTGGTGGGCCTGGGTTGGGAGCCCAGCGGCCTGCGCCTTCCCTGGAGCGGACGCCGGGGCCGCAGCGCCGCCGTGCGGGTGGCCCTGGAGCGCACCGGCTGCAGCGACCTGGCCGGGCGCCTGATCAGTGAGCTGTCCACCGGCCAGTGGAAGCGGGTGCTGCTGGCCTTCTGCGTCGTGCGTCCGCGGCGGCTGCTGGTGCTCGATGAAGCCCAGGCGGGGCTGGATCCCCAGGCCGCCGACCAATTCCTGCGCCTGTTGTTCGACCTGCGCCGCAGTCAGGGCTGGGCCGTGCTGCAGATCTCCCACGACCTGGAGATGGTGCGACGAACCTGTGACCGGGTGCTCTGCCTCAACCGCAGCCTGCGCTGCCAGGGCAGCCCCGAGGTCGCCCTCAGCCCCGCCCAGCTCGAGCGCCTCTACGGCCGCAGCTACGTGCCCTATCACCACCAGCACCACCAACCGTGAGCCTTCCCGGCGCGGAGTGGCTGGAGCTGCTGCGCTTTCCATTCATGCAACGGGCCCTGCTGGCCGGACTGCTCAGCGGCTCCCTCGGGGGTCTGCTGGG
Organism: uncultured cyanobacterium; assembly: GCA_963765575.1. Taxonomy (GTDB): domain Bacteria; phylum Cyanobacteriota; class Cyanobacteriia; order PCC-6307; family Cyanobiaceae; genus NIES-981. Next base: position 128,240 of record CAVXWZ010000001.1, read on the forward strand.
CAGTGTGGCGGTGCTGCGCCAGCTCTCCTTTTTCAGCGATGCCCTGGGCCACTCCGCCCTGCTGGGCATCAGCCTGGGGCTGCTGCTGGGGGTCGAGCCCACCCTGGTGCTGATCCCCTTCGCGGTGTTCTTCGCCCTGGTGGTGTCCCAGCTGGTGGAGCGCAGCCGGCTGCCCAGCGACGCCCTGCTCAACATCGTCTACTCGTCGTCGCTGGCGATCGCCGTGGTGGTGCTGCGGCTGCTGTCGGCGCGGGGCGGCAGCCTCGAGCAGCTGCTGTTCGGCGACATCCTGGCCGTGTCCTGGGGGGATCTGGCCCGCCAGGGGCTGCTGCTGGCGGCGGTGGTGATCTATCTGCTGCTCACCCGCCGCGCCCAGATCCTGGTGAGCCTGGATCGGGGCCTGGCGGTGAGCCAGGGGGTGGCGGTGGACCAGCAGCGGCTGCTGTTTGTGGTTGTGCTGGCGGTGGTGGTGGCCCTCTCGATCAAGGCGGTGGGGGTGCTGTTGATCAGCGCCTTTGTGGTGATCCCCGCCTGCTCCGCCCGTCTGCTCAGCACCAGCTTCGCCGTCTATGGCCCGCTGGCCAGCGGCATCGGCGCCAGCTGCGGGGTGGGCGGCCTGCTGGTCTCCGGAGCCTTCAACCTGCCCTCCGGCCCCTGCGTGGTGATCCTGCAGCTGGCCTGCTTCCTGCTCGCCCTGCTGGTGGTGAGTTCCAGGCGTCGCGGACTCAGGGCTGGGGGGGTGGCTCCAGCCAGCGCTCCGCCAGCGGCTGGCTGAGCCGCAGCCCGGCCTGATCCTGCAGCCATTGCAGCGTGGCGCGATCGCGCGGGCTGAGGCTGCGGACCGGCGCCGCCGTGGGCACAGCGGCCATGGCATCGGCGGGATCTTCGCTGTGGCCCCAGAGGCCGAAGGCATGGCCCAGTTCATGCAGGGCCGTGGCCTCTGTGGCCTGGGGGCGCTGCCCCGGACTGATGCTGACGCTCACCTGCGGCTCCAGCGCCAGCTCGCCAAGGCGCCGCACCAGCCGCAGCTGCAACTCGGCGCGCCCGTGGCTGGCCCGGCGCCCGCGCAGGGGCGGCCGCCGCCGCCACACCACCACCTGGGCCCGCTCGGGATCCTCCACCACGCTGAGCGGCAGCAGCTCCTGCCAGCTGGTCACGGCCGCCCGCACTGCCCTGTCCCAGGCCTGGTCCCAGCGGGCGGCGGGACCTTCCGTGGCTCCGGGTTCGATCCACAGGCACCAGTGGGCGCGGCGCGGCCAGCCGTAGGGGGTGGGCCGCAGGCGGTGCCGGTAGTCGGCGCCGGCGGGATCCGGGGCCGGTGCGGCGGTGGCTGCCGGCTGGCCGGACGAGCTGGCGGCTGAGCTGGCGGCTGGCGCCAGCACCTGCTGGGCTTCGGCCACCGGACAGGCCTCCTGAGCCCCATGGGCTGAAGGGGCGTGGAGCAGCGGTTGCAGGGCCAGCAGCGTTGTCACCGCCAGGCCCGGCAGCCTGCGGGTGGGCCCACCCATCAGCCCGCCAGGCCGCCCGGCAGCCCCACGCCCCGCGCCATCAGGGTGGCGAGCATGGGGATGAGGGCAAAGCCCACCAGTTCGATGTTGAGAATCCAGGCCAGGCGGCCAGCCAAGGCTTCGCTCACCTGGGGCAGCTCGCCCTTGCGCAGTGGGATCGCCCAGAGGATGTAGGTGATGGTGGGGTAAAGCGAGAGGCTGCCCACCGCCACATACACGCCCACCTTCCACCAGAACAGGGGGTTCTCGGTGTAGAAGGCGCTGCCCTGGCCGAAATAGAGCACGCGCAGAATGCCGCTCCCCAGCAGGGCCAGGGCCGCCAGGCCATACACCACATCAGTGATCACCATCAAGGTGGCGTCAGCCTTGCCGGGGTTGGGGCGGATCAGGCGTCGCTCCAGAACAAGGGCCCCGAAGCACACCATGAAGCTCAGGTAGTGCACATAGGCCACGCCGGCGCGGCTGAGTACGTCGGCCGGAATGGCGCCAAACCCTGTGGCGAACCCGATCATGCAGGAATCAGCAACATCCGCAACCGTAGCGAGAGCTGCGGCTGCCGCGGCGCCGCCGCTGGCCCAGTCCGGGCTGGGGGCGAGGGCCCGGCGATGCTGATGGGTAAATCAGCACAGTTGTTCGTTACACGCAGCCGCAACCGGGTCAGCAGCGCTGGACGTGTTTCAGAAGTCGGAAGTTTTTCCAAGGGTTTCTCCGTCACAGCCAGGCGTCCTTAGGTTCAAGCCAGTGCAGGAAGCAATCCATGGCCAGCGCGTTGAGCAGCTACCTGGGTGAGATCGGTCGCCATCAGTTGCTCACCCCCGAGCAGGAGCTCACCCTCGGCCGCAAGGTGCAGGCCATGGCCGGCCTCCAGGAACGCTGTCGGGCCGCCGGTGGTGAGGGCGCGGCCTGCGAGTACAGCGATGTGGAGCGCCGCACCCTGCGGCTGGGGGAGCGGGCCAAGAACCAGATGATCACCGCCAACCTGCGCCTGGTGGTGAACCTGGCCAAGCGCTACCAGAACAAGGGCCTCGATCTGCTCGATCTGATCCAGGAGGGCACGCTCGGGCTCACCCGGGCGGTGGAGAAATACGACCCCACCCGCGGGCACCGCTTCAGCACCTACGCCTACTGGTGGATCCGTCAGGGCCTCAACCGGGCCCTCTCCACCCAGAGCCGCACGATCCGCATCCCGGTGAATGTGAACGAGAAGCTCACCCGGCTGCGGGCCGCCAAGGCGCGCCACCTGCAGGCCCACGGGGTGTCGGCTTCGCCGGTGCAGCTGGCCCAGGCTCTCAACCTGCCCGTGGCCGATGTGGAGGATCTGCTGGCCTGCGAGCTGCGCAGCATCACCGTGAGCCTGCAGGGGGTGGTGAAGTCGAAGTCCGACCCCTCCGAACTGGTGGATGTGCTGCCCAGCCCCGATCCGGCGCCGATGGAGCGCGCCGAACTGGCCGAACGCAGTGCCACGGTGTGGAAGCTGCTGGATCGTTCCAACCTCACCCCGAAGGAGCGCACGGTGGTGATGCTGCGCTTCGGGCTCGATGGCAGCCACGAGTGGCGCACCCTGGCGGAGGTGGCTCGCCAGCTGGGTTGCAGCCGCGAATACTGCCGTCAGGTGGTGCAGCGGGCGCTGCGCAAGCTGCGGAAAACCGGAATCGACAGCGGCCTCGTGGACGTCTGAACAGTCAACAATGATTGGGTTGACCGCCTGATTGGTCGTGACCCAAGCCGTACAAACCCAGCCCGTAACCGCTGATCCCGTAACCGCAGATCCCGTGAACACCGATTCAGTGAACGCCGATTCCGTGAACACCGATTCAGTGGATGCTGAGGTGCTGGAGAGCAGCGTCGTCGACGAGGCGCTGCTGCTGCGGCTCCTGCGCCGCGCCGGGCGCCTGGTCGCCCGTCCCGCCATCGAGTGTCTCGAGATGCTGCTGGACGCCGACACCCCCTCGTCGGCGAAGGTGACGGTGTTGGCGGCCCTCACCTACCTGCTGCTGCCCCTCGATCTGATCCCCGACTTCATTCCCGCCGTGGGCTTCAGTGACGATCTGGTGGCGCTGACCGCCTTGCTGGGCATCTGCGGCAGCCATCGCACCGAGGCGATCCGCACCCGGGCCCAGCGCCGGCTCGATCGCTGGTTCCCCAGCGGTCGCTGACGGCAATGGCGAGCCTCAGCACCGAGCAACTCGAGGATCTGCAGGTCTTCCTGAAGGACTGGCTGCGCCATGCCGGCCGCACCCAGTCCGATCTGCGCCGGGCCCTCAAGGCCGGATCGATCCGCATGCCGGTGCTGCTCGATGCGCTGCAGGCCACCTTCGGCCAGCGGGGCCTGGCCGGGCTGGCCGCCCAGCTGTGCGAGATCGAGGCGCGCTGGGACCAGGAGGGGACCCGGGGGCCAGGGGATCGCCCCGGCCGGGGGGCGGCGCTCACGGATTCGCCTGGCCGGCTGGATTCGCCTGGCCCGCCAGATGCCTCGGCTGAGACCGATGCGCTCGGCCAGCTCGATCTGCTGCTCCAGGAGATCCGGGGCGATGTCGGCTCGCCCGATTAGCCCATCAGCCCTGATTCCACCCACCCGCGCAGATCGCAGTGCAGGTGCCGGATCGGCCCGGTTTGACGTCGGCGTGGCTGGGTAGGCTCCAGCCCATGCTGACCCTGCTCACCCGCAAGAAGCGCTTCGGGGACCCATGGGTCGGCCAGCCGCTGCTGAACCGCCGCTTCGGCCTGCACCGCCGGCGCATGCGCCTGGCCGATGGCTTCTGCCGCTGGCGCCGCTGGCTGATCCGGCCCAGCGGTGCTGGTCTGCCGGCGGGTGCCCTCGACACCCTGGCCCGCGAGGGCTGTCTGCAGATCCCCGACTTTCTTCCCCAGGCCTGCTTCGAGGCCCTGCAACGGGAGGCGGAGCAGGCCGTGGCCCGCGCTGCCGAGGCCCGGCCGATCGGCCGCAACAAGCGGCTCGGCTACCAGAGCAAGCGGCCGTTCGCCGGTGGTTTCGATCGCTTCGACGGCGGCACCCTCAACCGCTTCCTGCGCATCGATCCAGGCTCGATGCCGGCGGCGGAGCGCTTCAGCCGGGATCCCCGGCTCACGGCCTGCGCGCGCACGCTCATCGGCCTGCCCACCGATCCCAGCCATCTGGAGATCTACCTCACCGTGCACGGCGCGGAGTCGCGCACACCGGATCTGCAGAAGGTGCTGCACCGCGACACCTTCTTCCGCGCTCTGAAGTTCTGGTATTTCCTGCGACCCGTCGGCCCCGAGGACGGCCCCTTCGTCTACGTGCCTGGCAGCCACAGGCTTGATCGCCCCCGCTTGCAGTGGGAGCAGGCCATGGCCAACGAGGCGATCGCCACCAGGGCCATGCCCAACCTCGGCGGCTCCTTCCGCATCCGCGAGTCGGACCTCCCCAGCCTGGGCCTGCCCGCCCCCGTGACCTTCGCCTGCCCTGCCAACACCCTGGTGCTGGCGGATGTGCTGGGTTTCCATCGCCGCGGCGACGCCCCCGCCGGGCGCCAGCGTCTGGGGCTCTATGGCTGGCTGCGGCCCTATCCCTTTCTGCCCCTCCCCTGGTGAACGCCCTGCCGCGGCGCCGGCATCGCCAGGCAGAGTGGGGGTAACCGTCACCGGGTGAGTGTCATGTCCCATCGAGGCCCATCGCGCTCGAGCCTTCCCTGTCCCACCGCCGCAGCCCTGCTGCCGCTGCTCACGGGGCTGGCCCTGGCCCTGACGACGGCGGCGCCGGCCCTGGCCCAGCGCCAGACCTTCATGCGCGGCCCCGGCAGCGCGGTGGGTCCCGACACCCAGGTGGTGCCCACCAACTGCGTCACCGCCCCGGACGGCACCATCACCTGCGACACCGAGCTGGTCAATCCGCCTGGCCGTACGCCCGCCCGTCCCAGTCTTGAACTGTTCGAGAACTGAGCCCGGCTGACCTGATGCCCTTTCAGCGGTTGCGGCGTCTGTTCGATGACGCCAATTACCTCCATTGGATCGATCGCACCGAGCAGCAGCTCGCCAAGCTGCTTGGCGTGCTGCTCGTGGTGGTCATGGTTGCCGCCACCCTGCAGCTGGTGGTCGAGGTGGTCCTGGCCCTGATGGTGCCGGGTACCCCCTGGCTGGGCGACAAGCTCAACAAGGTGCTCGGCGATCTGCTCAATCTGTTGATCGCCCTTGAGGTGCTGCAGAACATCACCTCCTACCTGCGCCGCCATGTGGTGCAGATCGAGTTGGTGCTGCTCACGGCCATGACCGCCGTGGCCCGTAAGGTGATCGTGCTGCCGCCGGGAGCTGAGGGCAAGCCCCAGCTCCTGGGTGGCCTTGGCGTGGCGGTGCTGGCCCTGGCCGGCGCGTTCTGGCTGGTGCGGTCGCTCACCCTGCGCAAGTCTCCCGCCAGAACAGGGCCAGCCATACGGATCCGGGCTCCCCGTCGGTAGCTTCAACCCGGTGGCGCCGGTGGGCCGGGATCAGCAGGGTGTCGCCGCGGCACAGCTCCCGATCCTCCCAGGTTTCCCCAGGTGCGGCTCCGGCGAGGCGCAAGCGGGCCGTGCCCTGCAACAGGGTGATCCACTCATGGTCGCTCTGGTCGTACCAGAAGTCGGGCGGACTGCTGGCCCGGCAGGAGTGGATGCGCTCCAGCCGCCAGCTCTCTCCACGGGCCAGCACGCTGCTCAGCTCCTGGCCGGCCGGCGGGCAGGGTCCGGCCAGCAGGTTGTCCGCCGCGCCGGAAGCCGCCGCCTCCCCCCAGCGCCGGCCGATCTCGAAGCCATGGCAGCGGGCCAGGGCCACCACCTCGTGGTGGTGGCTGCACTGGCGCAGGGCTTCGCGCAGCAGCGGGTCGGCCTCGCTGAGGGCCACGAAAGCCTGGAGCTGGCGCACTTTCTCAAGGAACTGCTGCAGCTGCGCTTCAGCCATCGCTCCCGCCTGGGTGGGGGGGAACAAGCTCTCTGACCATGCGCCAGCGCTGGAATCGGGCCCCGGCGAACAGGACGGTTTCCTCGGCCTCCACCTGCCAGCCGTGGCGCACCAGCAGGGGCCGCGAGAGCTGGCTGGCCTCGGTGCGCAGCCGCTGCCGACCTGCGCCGCGGGCATGGTCCTCCAGGGCTCGCAGGATGGCGCTTGCCCGGCCCTGCCTGCAGGCACGGCCGCGGCAGTAGAGCAGGGCCAGCCGATCCCCGGGGTGCAGCACCCCGAAGGCTTCGATGCTGGTCGCTGTCTCGCTCAGCCCGCTGCCGGCGGCGGCCAGGGGGGCTGTGCTGGCTAGCCCGAAGCCCTCCCGCAGGGGCTGGCGCAGGGCCCCGGAGCGGGCGGGGTGGTGGGCCCAGGCATCGATCTGCCCGGTGCTGTAGCGGCCGCTTGTCTGGCTCAGCACCGCATCGCGATACACATCCACCAGCGCGTCGTGGTCGTCGATCTCCAGCTCACGCAAGGCAGCTCCAGGCCAGCGGCCAGCGGGCACGTGTTCGACCACGGCCAGATCGGCATGCGAGACACTCCATCATGATCGCGGCCCGGCGCCACACTGACCCCACCCGCCGCGCCCGGACCTTGATCTCGCCGTCATCCCGCCCGATCACTGGGGCGCCGCTGCCGAAGAGGGCGCCGCTGCTGGGACTGGTGCTGCTGCTGGTGGTCCTGCTGGGCCTGCCCACCTCGGTGCGGGCCGATCCCGGCAAGGGAGAACAACTGTTCGAGGCCCACTGCGCCGCCTGTCACCTCCAGGGGGGCAACATCATCCGCCGCCGCAAGACCCTCAAGCTCGCGGCCCTGGAGCGGGAGGGTCATGCCTCCCAGGCGGCGATCGCCGCCATCGCCGCCGCCGGCGTGGGCCAGATGTCCGGGTATGGCGAGGTGCTGGGGGACGACGGCGCCGAGGCCGTGGCCGCCTGGGTGTGGCAACAGGCCCAGGCGGGCTGGCCGCGGGCCTGAGTGCTCAGAACGCCTGGATCCAGGGATACACCTGCAGGGCGGTCCAGATGCCGTGCCGCCAGTAGGGATCGGCGTGCAGCACCTCCTCCACCTGCTGCAGGCTTTCGGCCTCGTAGATGCCGAACACGTGGGTGCTGCCCTCGGTGGGGCCGAGGGTGATCAGCAGGCCGGACTCCTTCTGGCGTTGCAGCCCGGCCAGATGCTCCTGCCGGTAGGGGGCGCGCTTCTCCACGGCGTTGTCGCAATAGGTGCCCCAGAGCACAAATCGGGCCATCGGCGGCTGCAGCGGCTTTGGCCGACGCTACGCGTCAGCTGCTGGGCGCGGGGGCGCGGCACGGCTGGTGCACGACCCGTTGCGGGAAGGGAATCTCAATCCCCTGGCTGGCGAAGGCCGCCCAGATCGACCGGCCCACCGCGTCACGCACGCTGAGGTTGCGCATCGGGTTGTCGATCCAGTAGCGCAGGCTGTAGTTGATCGCCGACTCTCCGTAGTCCACCAGGAAGGCCCGTGGCGGTGGATCGCGCAGCACCCCTGCAATCCCCACGGCGGCCCCCTCCAGCAGCCCGATCACCAGCTCGGCGTTGTCGCGGTCGCGCCAGAGCACCGTGGCCCGCAGGCCGAGGCTGCGCACCTCACAGGGATCGCCATCCATCATCAACACCTCTCCGGGGCGCACCGATCCCTCGAACAGCAGCCCCAGCCCCACCGCCGTGTAGCGGAAGATCAGCGCCATCGCCCGCCGGCGGTCCCGATCCCACCACCACCAGAAGGCCAGCAGCAGGGCCATGAACAACTGGCCAACGCTGAGGTCAGTGCCGAACAGGCTCAGCGGCAACAGGGCCAGGTCGCGCACGTTCTGAATTTGATCCAGCAGCGCCACCCCAGCCGATCACCAGCGCCAGCAGAAAGACGCTGAAGCCGTGGGGAACGTTCACCAGCCTCAAGATCAGCACCCCCAGCAGCGCCAGGCCGAGGGCGACCGGTCGCCTTGCCCGCGAGCAGGGGCAGACCCACCACCAGGATCTGCAGCCATACGGCCGGCCGCTCGAAGTAGCCCGCCGAGGTGGTGATCTCCTGGATCAGGGGGTTCATGGTCTGCCGTCTCCCGCCCCTGCGTTCTGTTCGTCGAGGAGGTTCTGGGCCCCAGTGCGGGCATCCAGGGTATGGAAGGGCACATCATTGAGGATCCGGCGCATCTGCGACAGCCGTGCGCCCTTGATCTCACGCACCCCTTCGTCGACCACGGTCCGGCCCGCCTGCTGGCGGGTGGCTTCCAGGGTGCGCAGGGTGGTGGAGCTCTCCACAGGCACCGGCAGTAGGCGATTCACCGGCAGGTTGCCGGTGGTCTGCAGGGTCAGGCGGCGCTGCACGATCGGCGTGATGGAGAACTGGGCCCAGCGCTCCGCCGTGAGCCGCTGGCGGGCGCTGGAGTCGAGGCCGAAGGCCCACACCCGCAGTTTGTTGATCGGTGTGGCCGGCCCCTGGGGCCCCCCGGGCAGGCCGGCAACGCCGAGATCCGCCCCGAGGCTGGGCCGCAGGCGGGTGAGATCGCCCCATCGGCAGCAAACCCGCCCAGCAGCCAGGCCAGATCCCCGGGGGCCAGGCTGAGGCCTACCGGAACCCCCGCGGCGCTGGCCTCCAGCAGGCTCTGCAGCGTCGCTGGGCTGGCGGGCAAAAGTTTGCGGTGAAGCAGGCCTGTTCGGTCTGGAGCAGCAGGGACAGCCCGGCCAGCTGGCCGTCGGCCTGACGCGGCCGCTGAACGGCCACCGGATCCAGCTGGCCCATCAGCTCAGCCGGGGCCGGCACCGGCCGGGTCAGGCCCTGGCGCCGTAATTCCAGCGCCATGCGGTCCGTCACCAGCAGCAGATCGGGCCCGAGCCCGTCCCAGTTCCGGCGACGCACCTGGGCGATCAAGTGTTCCTCCGCAAAGGGCACAAACTGGATCCGTACCGATGGGTGCAATTCACGCAACGGCTGGCGCAGCAGCTCCAGACGTTCGATCACCGCATCGATGGCCACCGGCTGTTTGCCCTGGGACGCGGGCAGTGCCACATAGACGAACAGCACTCCACCCGGCTGCTGCTGGCGGTCGCTGTCTGCGGCCGCGCCTGCTGAGGCAACCACTGAGCAGCACCGCCGACAGCGTGGCGAGAGCCTTGAGGACTGTCGGAGCGTTCAAGCCGGCCAGTCCCCAGGCAGTCCAGCGGCGCAGTGTGGCAACGGGGTTGCGAATATCGTTAGGTGAATTGAATTCACTCCCGGAAACACATGCTGACCCGCCTCACCGTGCTGGGCCTGATCACCCTGGCGGCCAGCTCTCCGGCGCGAGCCAGCACCCTCGATCAGATCGTGCGCGGCTACTGCCTCAATGCCGTCAACAGTGAGGTCAAGGCCTCCGGCACATCGGCTCCCTCCGGTATGGCCGAATTCACCTGCGATTGTGTGGTGAAGGAAATCCGCAAGGGCCAGACGGTGAACCTGGCCACCTCCACCTGCAAGAGCCTGGCGATCAGGAAATTCTCCCTCTGATCGGGGCCCCCACAGATCCCCCAAGCGCTTGCTGGCACGATCAGGGCCCCGGGCCACGGCCCTGGTCGAGGCGCTTGAACACCAGCAGGCGGTTGTTGGCGGGCATCGGTTCATCGGCCAGCAGCTGCAACCCCAGGCTCATGGCCTCTCTGGCCAGTTCCTGGGCGTCCCGCACCCCCATGGCTGGATCGATGGCACGCAGGTGGGCATCGAAATCGGCATTGCTGGGGGCGGTGTGCACCAGCCCATCGCGGAACGGCCCGTAGAGCAACAGCAGGCCGCCGGCTGCCAGCACCCGGGCGGCACCGGCCAGCAATTGCGGCACGCAGACCGCCGGCATGATGTGGCAGGTGTTGGCGGAGAACAGCGCATCGAAGGGGCCCGCTGGCCACGGCTCAAGTTGGCTGACATCCAGCCCCAGGGGCTCGGCAATCGACGCGCCCGCCGCCAGGCCGCTGCGGCCCTCCAGATGCAGCCGTTCTCTCAGGTCGGCCAGGTCTGGGCTCAACTCGCTGGGCTGCCAGCGCAGCCCCTCCAGGTGGCGCGCCATGTGCACGGCGTGCTGACCGCTGCCAGATCCCACCTCCAGCACCCTGGCCGCTGGCGGTAGCCAGGCCGCCAGGCGCTCCAGGATCGGTTGCTTGTTGCGCTCGCAGGCAGCCGAGAATCGCATCGTGCTCATGGCATGGTTCCCTGGCCGGATCAGCGATCCAGGCCGGACCTCAGCGAGGCGCAGAAGTGTCCCGCCGCCGCGGCGATGGCCCCGGTATCGGCCTGCGGGCCGCGATCGTGGGCGTTGGCCATCACCTTCACCAGGGCACTGCCCACGATGGCGCCGTCGGCACCCCACTGACGCACCTGGCGGGCCTGGTCGGGTCCGGCGATGCCGAAACCCACCGCCACGGGCGTGGGGCCGAGCTGCTTTGAGCTGCCGCACCAGCTCGCCCACCCGCGACTCCAGGTTGGTGCGCACGCCGGTGACCCCGGTGACACTCACCAGATAGGTGAAGCCGCGGCTGGCGGAGTGGATGCGGGCCATGCGCTCGCCTGGGGTGGTGGGGGCCACCAGCAACACCAGATCCAGGCCGGCAGCAGCGGCGATCGCCGAGAGCCGCTCGGCCTCCTCGAGGGGCAGGTCGGGCACCACCAGACCGGCGGCCCCGGCGGCGGCGGCGTCGGCGCAGAAGGTTTCCATGCCGCGGTTGAGCAGGGGGTTGCTGTAGGTGAACAGCACCACGGGAATTTGCAGCTCGCCGTGCAGGGAGGCCAGCATCTCCAGCACCCCGGCCGGGGTGGTGCCGGCGGCCAGGGCCCGGCTGGCGGCGGCCTGAATCACGGGACCATCGGCCAGCGGATCGCTGTAGGGGATGCCCAGCTCCACCAGGTCGGCGCCCTCTGCCTGCAGCGCCAGCAGCGTGGCGCGGGTGGCGGCCAGGTGGGGGTCACCGGCCATCAGGAAGGGCATCAGGGCGCAGCGCCCCTGCCGCTGCAGCTCGCTGAAACGCTGCTGGATCCGGGTCGGGGCTGCGGTCACAGGGACGGACACGGGCACGGTGCTGCGAGCCTATGCCTCGCCCGTTTCGGCGATCTGGCCCGTTTCGCGCAACAGCCGCTCCTGCTCCTCAGGGCTGAGGGAGGCAAATTTCCGCTCCAGCTCCTCGCTGGTGTACGTGTCGTAGGCGTCGCGGTAGCTGCGGCGCTGCTGCATGTAGGTCATGTTGCCGCTCAGGGCCCGCAGCAGGTAGGTGGCGGTCCAGCCCAGCACCACCACCATCAACAGAGCTGAGGCGGCGATTCCCGCCGAAACGTCCCCGAATCCCCCGACTTGCAGCAGGGCATAGCCACCGCCGCCGAGGCCGAACACCGCCAGGCCCAGCAGCAGCGCCTGACCCTTGGTCATCGGCTGCCCTGCCCGGCCATGCGCAGATTGATGAACGGCGAGAACAGGATCAGGCCCGGGAAGAACAGGAACACCAGTCCGTAGACGCCGAAGCGCTCGAACTTGCCCATCACCGTCCAGCGCTTCACCATCCAGGCGTAGAGCGCCAGCGGCACCACCACCAGGTAGGCGCCCGCCAGGCCCAGATAGAGGGCGATCAGCAGCAGGGTGTCAGGCGACAGCCCCAGCACCGGCGGCAGGGTGATGGCGAGCGGGCCCCCGGTCATGGAGGGCTTGGGGGATAGCCCGGGTGTGAGCACCGATTTCAGCACCGATGACAGCGTGCTAAGGGCAACGCGAAGGGCAGCGGCAAGGCACTCAGGGGCGAGGGACGGGAGGCGGTGACGAGAGCGGGGCCGACGAGCGGCTGCGGCTGGAGTGGCGGGGGGCTGGAGCGGATGGGTGGTGCGCCCGGCGGGACTCGAACCCACACTGGAGTCATTTTAAGTGACCTGCCTGCTACCGATTGGGCTACGGGCGCCTGGCCGGGCCGATCGAGCGGACTGAACCGGCGAACTGAGTGTATGGGTGACGATTCGCTGCGCCCACGTTCGGTTGCTGGCCCTGAATGGCTAAGGTGATTTCATTCGGCTGAAGCCGGCGGAGTTTCCCGCGCAGGCCGATCCAGCACCCGTCCTTCCCCTGCGCTTCCTGGGGACGGGTCAGTGTGTCGCGAGTCGACCCTGAGCAGCCCAGATGCCGTGATTCCCCACCTGGGGGATCTGCTCTGCAGCGGTGCGTCATCCATATCCGACCCAATCCAATGTCCAGATCAACCCGTTCAACTGTCTCCAATCCGGTCGCCGGCCGCACCCATGGCCGTCGCGCCGCTGCCCCGTCGAGTGGCGCCTGGGCCCAGTCCCTGGGCGGTGCACCTCTGTCGTGTCCGATCCGCCGGCCGTCCCACCGTGCTGTCAGCGAAGCTCCGCTCACCTGGGAGGACCTGCTGGGCCGCCGCTGAGTCGCACCCAGTGACGGGTGCGAGTATCAAGCCCTGGCCCCTCCCGCTGATGCCGATGCTGCCCAACCTGGCCGCCATCGTGGCGGGGATCGTGGTGCTGTTCGCCGGTGGCGAGCTGTTTGTGGCCGGGTCCACCGCCGTGGCCCTGCTGCTGGGGATTCCCCAGATCGTGGTCGGGCTCACCGTCGTGTCCCTGGGCACCAGCGCGCCGGAGCTGTTCGTGAGCCTGCTGTCGCTGCTTGAAGGCGGGGAGGCCACCGCCATCGCCGCCAGCAACGTGGTGGGCAGCAACATCTTCAACGTGCTGGTGGTGCTCGGTCTGAGCGCCCTGGTGATGCCCATGCGGGTTCGCAGCCGCCTGGTGCGGCGCGATGTGCCCCTGCTGATCGCCGTGTCGATGGTGGTCTGGGGCATGGCTTCGGGCACCAGCCTCACCTGGCAGGCGGGGCTGGCCCTGCTGGTGGGCCTGGTGATCAACGTGATCTGGGAAATCCGCACGGCCCGCGAGCATCCGGAGGAATCGGAGCAGGAGGCCCACAGTGGCTCCAGCCGCTCCCCGCTCCAGGCCGGTCTCAAGCTGACCTTTGGCCTGGTGCTGCTGGTGGTGGGCTCCCAGGTGCTGCTCAGCGGAGCCACCGGAGCCGCCGAGCTGCTGGGGGTGAGCCAGACCCTGATCGGCCTCACGATCGTGGCCGCCGGCACGTCGCTGCCCGAGCTGGTGACCTCCCTGGTGGCGGCCTACCGCGGCAGCGCCGACCTGGCGATCGGCAACGTGGTGGGCAGCTGCCTGATCAACCTGCTGCTGATCCTGGGCCTCTGTGCGCTGGCGTCAGGGCCTGCCGGCCTGCCGGTGGATCCCCTGCTGGTGCAGCGCGACCTGCCGGTGATGGTGCTCACCACCCTGGCCTGCCTGCCGATCTTCTGGACCAATGGCACGATCAGCCGCCTGGAGGGGGGCTTGCTGGCGGGTCTCTATGGCCTCTACCTGACCGAGCAACTGCTGAGCAGCACCGTGCCCTGGGCCACGGACGGCTACCGCCAGGTGGTGCTGGTGGCGGTGCTGCCGCTGGTGCTGGTGTTTCTGGTGTGGCAGGTCCTGGCCTCCCGGCAGCTGCGGCTGCGCGGCTGAGCTCAGCTCGCGGGCAGCTTGGCCAGGGCTTTGGTGGTGCCCATCACCACCAGCAGCTCTCCGGCCTGCAGCACCTGGGAGGCGGGGGGATTCACGGTCAGCGCGTTGTCGGGGCCTGCCGCCAGCACGCTGACGTCGAAGTTCTTGCGCAGGTTGAGGTCGCGCAGCGACTGCCCCACAAAGGGTTCGGGCACCCGGATCTCCTCGATCGAATTGCGGTCGTCGAGGCGCAGCCGGTCGAGCAGGTTGGGCCGCACCAGCTCCATCCCCAGCCGGTGGCCCTGCATCTTCGAGGGGAAGATCACCCGGTCGGCCCCAACCCGTTGCAGCATCTTCATGTGCAGGTCGTTGGTGGCGCGGGCGATCACCTTCTGCACGCGGCTGCCCTCGCTGTCCTTGGCGATCAGGGTGGCGGTGACGCTGGCTTCGATCGGCTCGCTCATGGCCACCACCACGGTGCGCACATCGAGCACCCCGGCCTCACGCAGGGCCTCCTCGTCCGTGCAGTCCACCACCCGGGCCTGGATGGCGGGATCCACGTGGCGCAGGGCGTCAATGGCCTTCTGGCTGTTGTCGATGGCCAGCACGTCGCGTCCGGCTTCGCAGAGCTCGCGGCAGACGGCCGTGCCGAAGCGGCCCACGCCGATCACCGCAAAGCCTCCCTGGGATGTGCCCTCGGCCGGATTCCAGTGCCACCAGTTGGCCATCGGTGCTGCGTGAGATGGGTTCGAATCAGATGTAGAGCTCTTCGCGGGGGTAGCCCACCCGCGGCTGGGGCCGGCTGCCGTAGAGGGCCGAGAGCAACAGCAGGATGCCCAGTCTGCCCACGAACATGCCCACCATCAGCACCAGCTGGCCCCAGCGGTTGAGCTGGGGGGTGACGCCCAGGTCGAGGCCCACGGTGGCAAAGGCTGACATGCAGGTGAACAGCCGCTCCAGAAAGCTGAATTCGGTGCCACCCGCGGAGCCCGTGCCCGTGGCGCCCAGGCCCAGCACCAGGGCCATCAGCAGCACGAAGATCAGCGAGGCGATCGTCACGCCGATGGCCCGCAGCACCACGGTGGCGGGGATCTGCCGCTGGTTGATCACCACCTCCTCGCGGCCCTGCAGGGTGGACCGGGTGGCCCCCATCAAGGTGGCGAAGGTGGTGGTCTTGATGCCGCCACCGGTGCTGCCGGGGCTGGCGCCGATGAACATCAGCATGATCAGCAGCAGCAGCCCGGCATCGGAGAAGGTGGCGCTGGAGAAGATCACGGTGCTGAACCCGGCCGTGCGGGCTGACACCGACTGGAACAGCGTCACCTGGAGCTTCTGGACCAGCTGCAGGGACTGGATCGCCCCGCCGGCGGCGAACTGCTCGGTGAACATCAGCCCCAGGGCGCCCACCAGGATCAGGATCAGGCTGCTGCGCACCACCAGTCGGGTGTGCAGGTTGAACAGCTGCAGCCTGAAGCCATGGCGGAGCCGGCGCAGGCGACGGCGATTGCTCCACAGGTCGTTCACCACCCTCCAGCCCAGGCCACCGGTCACGATCAAGGCGGCGATCACCCCGTTCACCACCGTGTTGTCGCGGTAGCGCATGAGGCTGTCGCTCCAGAGCCCGAAGCCGGCGTTGTTGTAGGCGCTGATGGCATGGAACAGCGAGGCCCAGAGGCGCTCCAGGGGGTTGCTGATGTCGGAGAAGCCGAAGCCGTAGAGCACGGCGGTGCCCAGGGCCATCACGCAACTGCCGCTGATCAGGATGCGGTTGAAGGTGGGCCCGATGCCGCCGACGCCGAATTCATCCAGCGCCCGGCCCCGATCCAGCCTCGCCCGCAGGCCCCCGTGCCCCTGCACGAAACCCTGCAAGAAGGTGGTGATGGCCATCAGGCCCACACCGCCGGTGATGATCAGGGCCGCCAGCACCAGCTGCCCCACCAGGGTGAGATCCTCGCCCACGTCGATGATCGAGAGGCCGGTCACGGTGATGGCCGAGGTCACCGTGAACAGGGCTTCCCACAGCCCCACCCCGGGGCGCGAGCAGAGCGGCGTGGCCATCACCAGGGTGCCGGCGGCGATCACCAGGGCGCCGGTGAGCACAGTGAACTGCGGCACCGTGAGCTGCTGGCGCCACTGCTTGAGCTGGAACCACTGGGGGCCACCGCGAGCCGAACTCATGCCCCGCCGGGAGCATCCATCACGGTGCTGCCGCCCTGGCCCGGGCGCGGCAGCGAGGGCGGACAGGGGCCGTCGCGATCGGAGCGGAACACCAGCTCCATGGCCGGCAGGTGGGTGTGCACCAGCTCCACCAGCCGCTCGAAGGTCTTCATGGTTTCCGGTGCGCGCAGCCCCATCGGCTCGCGGCTGAGCAGCACCAGTTCCAGCGTCCTGCCGCCCGCCTGGGACTGGACATCGGCGAACAATTGCATGCGCTGAACTTCCCCACCCTGCTTCAACAGGGCCCCGAGGTGGGCTGGGGTGCGGTGATCCACCTGGGCGCTGAGCCCGTCGAGCACGGGCGCCAGGCAAGCGAGGAGCTCCTGGGCGGGCTGGTTGCCGGCGCCAGGGACCGACCCGGTGGGCTTGAGAACCAGCAGGAACCGGGCCATGGCCGCCTTGATCGGCTAAGACGCTACTGCGTGCGCCGCCTGCGGATGCCTCGCCCCCATTCAGAAGCGATCGCCGTGATCGGCGCGGGGGTGGCGGGCTGTGCGCTGGCGGCCCAGCTGCGCCGGGGGGGCCATCGCGGCGAGCTGTCCCTCTGGGAAACGGGTCGGGGGCCGGGAGGGCGCGCCAGCACCCGGCGCTCTCGCCGCGATCGGCAACTGGCGCTCGACCATGGTGCCCCCCAGCTGAACATCACCGCCCAGCCGCCGCCGGCGCTGCTCGAGCCGCTGCTGGCGGGGGGCTGGATTGAGCCCTGGCGTGCACCGGTGGCGATGCTGGAGGGCGAATCGCGCCTCAACATCGGCCGCTCCGATGTCCTCGGGCTGGGCCAGCTCTACCGCGGCCGCGGCGGCATGGACCAGCTCAGCTCGGGGCTGCTGGCTCTGACCGGCGACTGCCCCGTAACGGCCCATTACGGCGTGCTGGTGCGCCATCTGGAACGCTCCAACGGGGGGCGCTGGCGACTGCTGGATGCCGCTGGCCAACGGCTGGGCGAGGCCGACTGGCTGGTGCTGAGCGGCACCCTGCTGGCCCATCCCCGCAGCCGGTTGATCTTCGACTGGCCCGACGTGCCACTGGAGAAAGCCACCCGCGGCGGCCAGGATCTGCAGCTCGCCCATGCCCTCACCACCCTCGCCGGCATCCACTTCGAGGCCCGCACCAACCTGCTGCTGGTGTTCCGCGGCGAGGCGGCGGCGGCCTGGCGGGCGCTGCCGTTCACGCTGGTGAGCTTCGACGCCGCCGCCCAGCAGCGCTGGGGCCTGCGGCGCGTCAGTATCCAGCCCCTCGCCGACGGCCGCTGCGCCGTGGTGGCCCACTCCACCGATACCTTCGCCGCCGACCATCTCGATGTGGTGGGCAGCGGCTCGGCGGCGGCCCGCCTGCTGCAGCCGCAGCTAGAGGCGGGCCGGGAGGAGGTCGTGATCGCGGCCCTCAGCCAGGCCCTGGCCCAGTGTCTGGCCCCCTGGATCGGAGGGTTCGACCCGCAGCGGGCGAGTCCCCGGCTGATGCGCTGGGCCGCCGCCTTCCCGCTGCCGCCGGGCTTGCCCCCCTCCCTGGCGCTCTGCGCCGGCAGCCGGGTGGGATTCTGTGGCGACTACATCGCCGGCGTCGGTTTCGGCCGCATCGAAGGGGCTCTGCACAGCGCCGAGCGGCTGGCGGCCGCCCTGCTTGCGGTCTGAGGGCGACCCCGGCCCCTGGCGCCAACGCCGGGGCTGACTACCGTGGGCGCCATGTTCAGCCCCTTCGGCGACTGGCTTCCCGAGGTGGTGGTGTTCCACCCGCTGCGCTTCGAGGATGCGCAGTCCATCGTGCATGCGGTGAGGGAACAGAAAACCGCCCTGGTCCATGCCGGTGCCATGGACAGGGGGGAAGCGCAGCGGCTGATCGACTTCGTGGCCGGTGGGGTGAGTGCCATCGACGGCCGGGCCGAGTGTCTCGATGAGCTCACCTTCGTGTTCACCCCGGAGATCGTGCAGCTGACGCGGGACGGCGCCGGCGGCGTGTCTCGCTGAAGGCAAGAGCCAAGGGTCAGTGGGTGGCCAGCACGGTGCTCAGGGGCAACCAGCAGCCCCCTGGCGCCAGCTTCTCCACCAGCAGCGTCTGCTGGCGCTGGCGCGCCTCCAGCAGCGCGAAGGTCTCGGCGGCGTCGCGGCTGGGAAAGCGTGGGGCCTGCACCTGCTGGGGCACGCTCTGTTCGCGCTCCACATGGGCGCGGACGCGATAGGGCCCCTCGCAAGCGGGATGGTCGTTGGGCAACTGGTCCATGGCCACGATTCTGGAGGCGTTGCGGCGCCAGACCCCAGGGCTTCGGACTTTCCTTGGCTTGTGGCGCCACCCCCCGCAGGCGCTTCACATGGTGTTACAGTTTCGAAATACCCCGCAACATTTCCCATGGACGACACCTCCTCCCGCTTCGGTTTCGTGGCTTTCGCTGAAACCTGGAATGGCCGCCTTGCCATGATGGGCTTCGTCATCGGCCTGACCACCGAGCTGCTCACCGGCCAGGGCATCCTCTCCCAGATCGGCCTGGGCTGAACTCAGAGAACCTTTCTTTGAGCCGCTTGAATCGCTCAGCGGCTTGAATCGGTTCAAGTCATCCGATGATCCCGTTGGCTTTGGAGATGGTTGCGGCTGATTGCTGCTGACCACGGCCCCTGGCGATAGCTGGGGGTTTTTTATTGCCTGCCCGTCCTTCCCCTCTTCCCTCGCCATGGCCAGTCCCCGGGAACCCTCAGCCATCGTGGTGAAGCTGCAGATCCTGGCGGCAGTGGCTGTGCCGATGGTGCTGCTGGGGCTGTGGCTGCGCTCCCTGGGATTCTGGTGAATCTTGGCGTTCAGTCTCCGCAGCCGCGCTCAACCACCGTGCGGCGCAGCTCGTCCAGTTGCGGCGACACCGGCGAGCGGCGATCGAACAACAGGGTCCAGGCCAGGGGCACATCGCCGATCTCCAGGGCCTGCTCAAAGGCCGCCAACCAGGTGTCGGCGTTTGCGCCCAGGGTGTTCAGCAGCGCCATGGTCTGGTCCATCCGCTCGGCGGAGGCGCCCACCAGCTGCACGTGGGCGAAGGTGTCCGAGGCCGCGCCCAGGGGCCGCAGCTGCAGCAGCACCGGCTCCCGCGGCTCGATCGGCTCGGCCGGCCAGGGCAGTGGCGTGAGGATCGGCCGGGCCCGGCTGCCGCGCTGCAGCCAGGGAGGCTGCTCCTGCCGCTGGATCTGCAGCTCCAGCAGCGGTTCGACCACCACCAGCATCGGTTCGGGGGTGAGCACGACCCCGTAGGCCTCCATTCCGTCCAGGGCCTCAATGCGGGGGGCCACCACACACACGGCCACGCCGGGCCCCTCGCGGTTGGCCGCCCCTGAGCTCGCCGCCACCGACAGCGGATCCGACCCTCCCAGCATCAGCGTCGCCAGGCAGGCCGCCAGGGCGGGCAGCCGCAGAGGCGGCGCGGCGGCAGCTCCTGACCCGCCCATGGCTCAGTCCCCCACCGGCGCGCTGATCCGCTCGCCCCCCAGGCCCGTGAGGCCATAGTCGACCCGGGGCGGAACTGCGGCATGCAGGCGGCGTGTCACCACACCATCGCTTTCCAGGTGGCGCAGCTGGCTGCTGAGCACCTTCTGGCTGACGCCCCCGAGGGCCCGCTGATGATCGGAAAAGCGGCGCAGGCCGCCCAGCAGCTCGCCCAGGATCAGCAACTTCCAGCGGCCCTGGATCACGCGCAGCGCCAGCTCGGCCTTGTATGTGTTGTGATCGTGCCCGTCATCCAAGCCCGTGGGCCGATCCATCGCTGCCGGCTCCATCGTGTGCTGATCCACCTCTGGCCTCAATTGTGTGCTGATCCCAGCGTTACCGCCGGGTGGGTGAGCCACCTTGATGTGCCCTCTTGTGCCCTCGCTGGCCCATGGCACAACATCCAGAAGAGATCACCACCCCCCATCCTGCCGCCCCAGTCCCATGACCGACCTGCTCGTGATCGCGGCCAGCAATGGCGAAAACCTCGCCCTGGCTGGGCGCTTCGCCGACGCCGCCCGCCAGCAGGGCCAGCGGGCTGAGGTGCTGGATCTCACGGACCTGAATCTGCCCCTGTTCACCCCCCGCTGCCAGGCCCTGGGCCTGCCCGCGGAGCTGCCTGCCCTGCAGCGGCAGCTGATCATGGCCCCCCGCTGGGTGATCTGCGCGCCCGAATACAACGGCTCCATCCCGCCCGTGCTCACCAGCGCCATCGCCTGGCTGTCGGTGCAGGGTGACGACTTCAGGACCCTGTTCAACGGCCGTCCGGTGGTGATCGCCAGCCACTCCGGCGGCGGCGGCGAGACGCTGATGGTGGCCCTGCGGCTGCAACTGGCGCATCTGGGGGCCCAGGTGGTGGGCCGCCAGCTGGTGAGCACCGGCGCCAAACCGGCCAAGGAGAGCTCCATCACCGACCTGGTGCAGCGCCTGATCAGCCTGCCCGCCCCCCAGGCCTGATCCTCCCCCGTCATGACCTCCACCCCAGTGAGCCCAGCGCCGCTGCTGCGGCCTGCGGCCGAACGCTTCCACAGCCAGCTCGACTGGCTGGACAGCTGGCACACGTTTTCGTTTGCCGGCCATCACGACCCGGCCTGGATGGGCTTCGGTCCGCTGCGGGTGATCAACGACGACACCATCGCCGCCGGCCGTGGCTTCGGCATGCACCCCCACCGCGACATGGAGATCGTCACGGTGATGCTCGAAGGCGAGCTCAATCACCGCGATTCCCTGGGCCATGCCGCGGTGCTGCGGGCCGGCGAGGTGCAGCGCATGAGTGCCGGCACGGGCGTGGTCCACAGCGAGAGCAACGAGGGCAGCCAGCCCTGCCGGCTGTTGCAGATCTGGATCGAACCCGCCCAGCAGGGAGGTCCGCCGGCCTACGAGCAGAAGCCGTTCGCCCCCACCCCCACCTGGACGGCCCTGCTGGATCCGCAGCGGCGCGCCGGGGCGATGGCCATCGGCCGGCCGGTGCAGCTCTGGCGGGCCCAGCCTGGGCCCGGCACCGTGTTGCCGCTGCCAGGTGCGGGCTCCCTGGCCCCCAGTCACCACTGGCTGCAGGTCATCGAGGGCTCGCTGGAGCTGGCGGGCCGCTCCCCATCTCCGCTGCGGCGCGGCGATGGCCTCGGCTGGTTGGCGACCGAGGGCGGAGCCCTGAAGGCAGGCAAGATGGGCGCCGACCTGCTCCTGTTCGCCCTGCGATGATCCGGCCCGATCGCACCCCGGCCAGGCCGCCCCTGGCGTCAAGCCCCGGCGCTCCGCTCTCCGTCGCCTGCTCCCTGGCGATGCTGCAGCCTCCCCGGGGCTATCGCACCCTGGCCTGGCTGGGGCTGGTGAGCAACGTGCTGGTGCTGCCCCTGGTGCTGCTGGTGATCCTGAACCAGCCCACCTGGCGCACCGTGCACATCGCCGTGGGCTCGGGGGCCGTGCTGCCCACGGCGGCCGTGGGCATCGTGGCTTCGCTGGCCCTGCTGAAGTGGCGGGCCTGGGGGCAGATCCTGGCCATCGTGGCCCTCTCGATGAGCCTGGCGGTGGCCCTGCCCTACGGCATCGTGCGTCTGGCCCTGCTCAGCGAAGGCCGCCTGGCCACGGCCGTGATCTCGGCGCTCCTGTGGGCCGTGATCAGCGCCTGCCTGGTGTTCTGGTGCCGCCCCTGCATCCGCCGCTACCTGGTCTGAGCGCAGCGCCGGCTGGCCACTGGCCCCGGCCTTCCGCAGATGTTGTGAAGGTGACAGTCAGCAGCTGTCACAAGGGCCATGATCAGGTCACGATGTGCAGACAGTCGCCATGACCGACACCCTCAGCCCCCATCCGGCGCAGGCCTTTCACCGGGCTCAGCCCCGTGCTGTCCAGCCCCATGTGCGGCTCTACCGCCTCGTGGATGGTGGGGGAGATCCCCATCCGGTGCTCGACGACCTCTACGAATCGCTGGAGGCGGCCTGGTCAGAGGCCACCCGCTGGTGGCAGAACCACTGCGGTGCCAGCCAGGACCCCGTGGACATCGGCGTGGAGGTGAGCACCGCCAGCGGCGATTGGCGCACCCTGCGCTTTCCCAGCACCTGATGGTGGCTTGCGGGGCATCAGCGCCAGTCGGGCCGGTAGATCCGCAGCCGCGCTGATCCCAGGGGGGTGGGATTGGGCTTGGGCCCGTCCGGAAAGGCTGTGACCTGGAAGAGATAGGTGCCGGGCACCGAGGGGTTGCGCCAGGGCTTGATCGTCACGGTGACCGTGGAGCCAGGCGCCACCGGCTCCGGGAAACGCACGCGCAGGGCGCGCTCCACCTCGAGGAACTCGGCCTCCACCGCAATCGCCGCTCCCCGTCCGCGGGGCCGGCCCTCAAAGGCCTGGGTGCGATCCAGGCTGAAGGGAAAGATCCGATCCGGTCCCGAGCTCTGGCGGATCAGCAGGCCGCCCAGGGAGGCGCCTGCCGCTTCATCGAGCTCCACGGTGAAGAAATACTCGGCCCGGGGATCCCCCACGTCGGTGCGGTAGCTCACCAGATCCGCCTTCCACGGCGGGCGGGTGAAGAAGGTGGAGCCGCGCAGTTCCAGGGCTGCGGTCGGGGCCGCCAGAAGCGGGGCGACCAGGGCGATGCCGATCCCAAAGCCGGAGCGCACCATGGGGACTCGCACGGGATCAAACCCTAGAGCCGGCCTGGAGGAACGGCTGCGGGTCCTGATCCAGACGCTGGCGCAGGGGGATCGCCATGCCCTGGGCAGCGGGATCGCGGGGATCGAGCAGCGCCGTTCCCTCCAGCGCGGTGCGCAGCAGGCGGGCGGCGTGCAGCGGCATGTCCCTGGGCACGCTGATGCGATCGCGCAGGTAACGCAGGCCCGCGGCGCTACCGGCTGGTGGGGCGATCTCCCCGGCGCCCATCAGGCGGGTGAGGGCACAGCGCAGGGGCAGATCGAAGCCCTCGCTGCCAAGGGGATTGCGGGCCAGCAGGGTGCGGTGGTGGCGCAGCACCCGGGCCAGGGCGGTGGCAGCGGCGTTGGCGGGCGGCGGCTGGCTGGTTTCCGGGTCGGTGTCACCGCCATCGAGGATCGGCCAGGGCCCGTGATCGATGCGCTGTGCCAGGGCCCGCTGGGCCGCGCTGTTGTTGGCGTGACAGCCCCCCATCTGGGGTGGCAGGTCGTGGGCGTGGGTGTGGAAATCGCTCTGGGTGCCGAGGTAGCTGGAGCGCTGTTCCAGGCCGCAGAACCAGCGCTCGATGGCGGGGTGCTGCTGCCGCAGCAGGAAACCTTTGTAATACGCCAGCGACGCGTTCATGCGCTCCAGATAAGGCACGAACAC
This sequence comes from uncultured cyanobacterium, assembly GCA_963765575.1. GTDB lineage: Bacteria > Cyanobacteriota > Cyanobacteriia > PCC-6307 > Cyanobiaceae > NIES-981. The sequence goes on from CAVXWZ010000001.1 coordinate 151,676, forward strand.
CAGATCGGCGGTGCCCAGCTCCTCCCCCAGCAGAAAGGCTCCACTCCGTCGTTCCAGCTCCCGCTCCATGGCCGCCGCCAGCCGCTGGAACCGCTCCCGGGCCCGGGCATCGGTGGCGGCTGGATGGGGGTAGCAGAGCCATTCGCACCAGGCCCGGAACAGCTCCCGCTCCAGCCGCCGCAGGGGCAGCACGGCGCTGTCCTGCATGCCGGGCCCGAGGCTGCCGAAGGCCGCTTCGAGGGCCTCGAGGATGCGGTCGCTCTCGGTGATCAGCTGTCCGTCGAGTTCGAGGGCCGGCAGCATGCCCGAGGGCACCAGCCGCCGGAACCAGGCCTCCTTGTCCCCGTAGCAGACCATCGTGACCTTGCGCACCCGGTAGGGGATGCGCCGCTCCTCCAGCCACAGCCACACCTTCTGGCAGTAGGGGCACCAGGCGTGGTGATCGCGATAGAGGGTCACGCGCACGGCCGCCTCCTGCTGGCCGAACAGCCGCAGCAGGGCCCGGGAGCTGGCGGGTCCGTCGGGGCTGGCGGGGCTGGCGGCGCCGGCGGTCCGGGCCTCCAGCTGGCTCCAGCTCAGGGGCTGGCCAGCTCGCGCCGGGGCGTTGCCGCTTTCTAGGTTCAGGGTCTTGACCACCGTGTCGCGAAGCTCCATGTTTGATGCCTTCACCAAGCTGATTGCCCAGGCCGATGCCCGCGGCGAATTCCTCAGCCAGGGCCAGATCGATGCCCTGTCCGCCATGGTGGCGGATGGCAACAAGCGGATGGATGCCGTCAACCGCATCACCTCCAACGCCTCCGCCATCGTCACCAACGCGGCCCGCGATCTCTTCGAGGCCCAGCCCGCCCTGATCGCCCCTGGTGGCAACGCCTACACCCATCGCCGCATGGCTGCCTGCCTGCGCGACATGGAGATCATCCTCCGCTACGTCACCTACGCCGTCTTCACCGGTGACGCCTCCGTGCTGGAAGACCGTTGCCTCAATGGCCTGCGTGAGACCTACCTCGCCCTCGGCGTCCCCGGCGCCTCGGTCGCTGAAGGCGTGCGCAAGATGAAGGACGCCGCCGTCTCCATCGCCAACGACCGCAACGGCATCACCCCCGGCGACTGCTCCGCTCTGATGAGCGAGATCGGCACCTACTTCGATCGCGCCGCCGCCGCTGTCGGCTGAACCGCACCGCACCGCCATCGGCCGGCGTGCTCCCGATCCCCACAACAAAAGCCCGGGCTGTCAGGCCCGGGCTTCGTGTTGGCAGAAGGTCGCTGGGGCACGGCCTCAGGTGGTGCAGCGGGAAGCTGCTCAGCCCACGGTGACCTCGCCGCTTTCGCCGGTGCGGATGCGGATGGTGGTCTCCACCGGCAGGACAACGAGCTTGCCGTCGCCGGCTTTGCCGGTGCGGGCAGCAGTGGCGATGGCTTCGATCACGCTGTCGACTTTGTCGTCGTTGACGACCGTGGTGATCATCACCTTGGGCAGGAAGCGGGCGTCCACCTTCACGCCGCGGTAAACCTCGGTGTGGCCCAGTTGCTGACCGAAGCCCTGCACGGTGTGCACCGTCATGCCATTGATGCCAACGGCCACGAGGGCGTCTTTCACCGGGTCGAGCTTCTCGGGGCGAATGACGGCTTGGATCTGTTTCACGCGATACCAGTGAGATCGCTCTCTGTTTAGGGGCTGAGCTGGCTGCGGTCTGTAGCAATGGCAGCAGCTTTGCCAGCCGATGGCGGTGGGCCCGCGTCTGCTGCGGGCCTCTCCTTGGCGCCAGTCTTCCGGCTGCCGCCCCCGACGTCAGCCCCTCAACACAGCCGCAGGGCCGCAAGGGGGGGCTGGGGACATTTTGTAGCGGATCGAACATCGGCGGGACGGGTGAGGCCGCATTGTCTCTGCCGATGGATGTTTCAAACACATCCCATTCCCGTTCCCGTGCAGCCGTCCTTCCGAACTGCCCATGACCATTGCTTCCCCCCCTCCCAGGCGCCCCAGGCGGCTGCAGGAGGCAAGCCTGCTTGAGGCGCCGTCTCTGATGCTGCGCAGCATCCGTGGTTTGGCATCGCAGCGCTCCCTCACCTGGTTGGCCTGTGTCCCCCTGGCCTTGCTCGGCCTCGGGGTGTTCAACCTCTCGGCCCATGCCGCTGAGTTGCCAGAGCTGACCACGGCCTTCCTGGCCAACAACCTGTTCATCTTTGTCTGCGCGATTCTCGTCATTTTCATGAATGCCGGCTTCGCCATGGTGGAGTCGGGGATGTGCCGCCAGAAAAATGCGGTCAACATCCTGCTCAAGAACCTGATCGTCTTCGCCCTGGCAGCCACTGCTTACTGGTTCATCGGCTACTCCGTGATGTACGGGGACTCGGTGCTGGGTGGCTGGCTCTTCTTCAAGGGTCTGTTCTTCGATCCCGCTGTCACCCCTGAAATGGTGACTGAAGGATCGTTGGTTCCCACCGTCGACTTCTTCTTCCAGGTGGCCTTCGCCGCCACCGCCGCCACGATCGTTTCCGGCCTTGTGGCTGAGCGCATCAAGTTCGGTGAGTTCGTCATCTTCTCCCTGGTGCTGGTTGGGATCCTCTATCCCATCTCCGGCTCCTGGCAGTGGAACGGGGGCTGGCTCTCTGAGCTCGGTTTCCTCGATTTCGCTGGATCCTCGATCGTGCACTCCTTCGGTGCCTGGGCCGGTCTGGTGGGTGCCTGCCTGCTCGGACCCCGCATCGGCAAGTTTGTGGGCGGCAGGCCCCAGGCCCTGCCCGGTCACAACATGGCCATTGCCACCCTGGGTTGCCTGATCCTGTGGATCGGCTGGTACGGCTTCAACCCCGGCTCCGTTCTGGCCATGGACCAGACGGTTCCCTTCGTGGCTGTCACCACCACCCTGGGTGCGGCCGGTGGCGGCATCTCCGGCACCCTGGTCTCCCAGATCCGTGGCGGCAAGCCTGATCTGACGATGACCATCAACGGCATCCTCGCCGGTCTGGTGAGCGTCACCGCCGGTTGCGATGGCGTCACGATGTACGGGGCCTGGATCATGGGCTTCATCGGCGGCGCCCTGGTGGTGTGGTCGGTGGGTCTGCTGGATTCCCTGCAGATCGACGACCCTGTGGGTGCGTTCTCCGTGCACGGCACCTGCGGCATCTGGGGCACCCTGGCGGTGGGCCTGTTCAACACCGACAGTGGCCTCTTCTACGGCCATGGCTTCGGCCAGCTGGGCGCCCAGATTGTCGGGGTCATTGCCTACGGCCTGTTTGCGGCCGTCTCCGCCTGGATCGTCTGGTCGATCATCGGGGCCCTCTTTGGGGGCATCCGGGTCACCGAAACCGAGGAGGTTGAGGGTCTGGACATCGGCGAGCACGGCATGGAGGCCTATCCCGATTTCGCGGCCAGCGCCAAGTGAGTTCTGGGGGCAGCGTGAACCTTCGGGTCTGAAGCGCTGCCCGCTCGCCGCTCACCGACTTCAAGAGCACCAAGGCCCGCGGCATGCCGCGGGCCTTTTTCATCGCCTGACCAACTGCGTCACACCAACTGCGTCACACCAACCGCGAGCCAGTGGCACGCTGGCGCTGCTGGGGATCGAACACCGCCGCGATCGTGCGGATCAGCCAGCGCCCTTCGCTGGTGACACGCACCTGGCCCAGGCCGTTGCGCTGGTTGAGCTCCACCAGGCCATCGCCGGCCAGTGCCTGCAGCTCGCTCCATTCCCGGCCGAAGCGTGCCAGCTCCAGGTCCACCCGGAAGTGGCACATCACCTCCTTGATCAGCTCCCGCCGCTCGAGCACATCGGCATCCCGCACCGCCACCCCCCGCTCCACCGGCAGCCGGCCACTGGCGACGGCAGCGGACCAGCGCCGGAGACTGCGCTCGTTCTGACAGGTGAGATGGGTGAACTGGCTGATGGCCGTGGGCCCCACGCCCAGCAGCTCCAGCTCACCGCCGGTGGTGTAGCCCTGGAAATTGCGGTGCAGGCTGCCGTCGCGGGCCGCCACGGCCAGGGAATCGCCGCTGAGGGCGTAGTGATCCATGCCGATGGCGTCATAGCCGTGGCCCCTGAGTTGCCGGTTGGCGTTCTCCAGCATGGTGATGCGCTGTCGCTGGCTGGGCAGGTCGTCAGCGGCGATCTTGCGCTGCATCGGCAGCTGGGCCGGCAGGTAGGCGAAGGAAAACAGGGAGATGCGATCGGGCCGCAGCTCGCGCACCAGCTCCAGCGTGGTGTCAAAGCGCTCCGGGGTCTGCAGGGGCAGCCCGCAGATCAGATCCACGTTCACGCTCTCGAAGTCAGCCTCCCGCAGCCACTGCATGGAGCGCCGCAGCTGCTCAGCCGTCACCACCCGGTTCACCGCCCGCTGCACGTCGGGATTGGCGTCCTGGATGCCGAAGCTGATGCGCTTGAAGCCCAGCTGGCGCAGCTGCAGGGCCTCGTCGCGGCTGAGCCATTCCGGATTCACCTCGATCGAGGCCTCCAGATCGGCGTCCAGGTCGAAGTGGCGCGCGATCAGCTGCCAGAGCTGGACCCGCTCCTCGGCGTTGAGGTAGTTGGGGGTGCCTCCACCCCAGTGCAGCTGGGCCACGCGGCGGCGCTGGGGCAGGGCCGCCGCCACCAGTTCCAGTTCCCGGGCCAGGCTCTTGAGATAGGGGGCCACCACCTTGGAGCCCAGCTGGGTGGTGATCCGGTTGCAGCCGCAGTACCAGCAGGCGTGGCGGCAGAAAGGAACGTGCACATAGAGCGACAGCGCTTCGCTGCCGGCCTGGGCGAGCTGGGAGCGCACCTCGGCTTCGCCCACGGCAGCGCTGAAGGCCGCGGCGGTGGGGTAACTGGTGTAGCGGGGGACTGGCCTGTCGTACTTGAGCAGCAGTTCGATCGGGCTGAGGGTGGTGGCGGTCATCAAACGGCGCTGGGTGGGCGGGCGTGGGTCGGCGGTGATTGGGCGGGGCGCGCCAGGCGGTGATGGGCGCGCCAGGCGGTGGGGGAGGTTGCGATCAGCCCAGATGGCCCAGTTCGGCCAGGAGTTTCTGGGTGGCGTGGAAGCCGAGCACGGCCTCCTCGAGCAGCTCCTCCTCCTCGGCCTCGCTCAGGTCGAGCTGCTCGAAGGCCTCATGGAGGGCGTGCTTGAGCTCGGCGGTGGGGCGCGAAAAGTGCCAGAAGTCCAGCGGCGGCAGGCCATGGCTGGCAAGGATGGCGTTGGCCTGTTCAGCCAGTTGCTGGCCGCCCGAGAGGTCGCCGCCGTAGCGCACGTAGACGTGGGCCATGAAGCGGTGTGGGGCCCGCTGGGCCAGCTTGCGCAGATGCGCGAGCCAGGCGGTGGCAGCCGCTGAGGGCGGGGTGGCCTCGATGGCGGCGAGCTTGGCGGCGTCGTGGCGCAGGGCCGTGGTGCGGGCCAGATCGCTCCAGGGCATTGACTCGGCGCCGAGGGCGGCGGCCAGCTCAGGTCCGCGCTCCTCGATCAGCTCATAGGCGGGCCCGAGGGCACGCAGCAGGGCGGCGAGTTGCACCGGGTGTGCCTGGCCGGCCAGCAGGGCCCGGGAGAAGTCCATGCCCTCGGCCTTGTGATGGGCGGCGCCGATGCGGGCGTGGAGTTTGCGCACCCGCGGTCCGAAGCCCTTGCGGGCGGCGGCATCGGTGGCGTGGGCGTGATCGGAGATGGAGGCGGGGGTGGCGGTCACGGTGGGCGAGCGTTGGCTACGGTGACAACGCTATAACGCTACCGTTGAACAACAGATGGCTGCTTGGCGATTCGTCGCAATCGCAGCTCACGCCACGGCTGGCTGGGGGTCTCCGCTGGCCACCATCGGCTGGCAGAACTGGCGCAGCAGCAGGGCCCCGAACCGCAGGCTCAGCCCCAGCCGCCCCACGCCCCTGGCCTGCCTGAGCTCGCGGAAGCGGGCCACGATTCGATCGCGCAGCTCGAGATAGTGGCTGTTCTCCAGCTCAAAGACCGCTGGGAAGGCCCGGCGGGCGGTGCGGTTGGTCTGGCGCATCACCTCGGCATCGAACGCCGCCGGATCCAGCCCCAGGATCCGGTAGAAATCGCCGCGCTCACACACCGTGAGGCTGTGGGTGAGAAACACGCTCCAGAGGAAGAAGCGACTGAGCAGCTGCCCCCGCAGCCCCCGGCGCAGCCCGGGCCAGCAGCGGATCAGCATGTTGAAGATGTCGCCGTGGCGGTTCTCGTCCTGGCACCAGGGCTCGAAGAAGTCGAACAGCGGCGCCACGCTGGTGCCCGGGTGTTCCTTGAGGTGCCGGTCGATGAGGATGTAGCGCCAGTAGCCGATCTTCTCCGAGAGATACACCGAATAGAGCACCCAGCTCAGCGGGAACCAGGTGATCGGTCGCTTGGTGCTCAGCTTGGGCAGGTCGATCTCGATCCCCTCGGCCACCAGGGCGCGGTTGATGAAGCCCGCGTGACGAGCTTCATCGCGCGCCATCAGCGCGAACAGTTCAGCCAGATCGCCGCGCCCGGCCTGGCCCAGACGGCGGGAGAGTTCCTTGAACAGCAGGAAACCGGAGAACTCCGAAACGCAGGAGCGCACCAGATAGCTCTCGTAGGCCTCTTTCTCCTCCGCGCTGAGGTGCTGAAGCCTGCCCAGCGGGGCCTTGCGATCGAAGTGCTCGCGGTTGTAGTCGGCCTTCATTTCGCCGAGCATGGCTTCGAACTGGGCCCGCTGCGCCTCGATCGGGGTGCGCGCCGCCTTCTCGATTTCGGTGGTGTAGAAGCGCGGCGTCAGCAGGTCTTCGCGCAGGTGCGGGGCGGCGGCAGTGGCGGTCATGGTCTTCGTATCACGACATCGTGATGCTATGGCATGCCAAGACCGGTGGAGATTCCGTTAAGGTGTGGTTGCCGAGCGCAGCCTGTCCATCAGCGCCTGCCGGGCTCCTCTCCCGCCTGCCGCGCTCCTTCCCTGCGGCCGTTAGGCCCGTCTGAGTCTCTGCTGACTCCTCTTCAAGCCTGCTCCAAGCCCCTCCTGCAGCCCCTCCTGCAGCCCCGATTCAGCCCATTAAGCCCCGATGAAGCCTATGGAAGCCCTGGCCGACTATTTCAAGGTGTTTTCCGAGCCCAACCGCCTGGCGGTGCTCGACGCCCTGCGCCAGGGGCCCCTCAACGTCACCGCCGTGGTGGAGCGCACCGCGCTCAGCCAGGCCCTGGTGTCCAAGCACCTCAAGCTGCTCACCATCGCCGGGGTGGTGAAGCGGCGGCCGGAGGGCAGCCTGGTGTTCTACGAGGTGAGCGACAAGGCGGTGTTCCAGCTGATCAGCCAGGCCGAGAAGCACCTGCTGGCCGCCCGCCGGCAGCAACTCGATGCCCTGGCGGCCATTCTGTAGGGGTGATCAGTTCTCTGCCGGCCAATCTGCAGGAGCTGCGCCAGGCCCTCGCCGCCGGCCGCCAGCGCTTCCACGGGTTGCGGCTCGGCGACCTCGATGGGGTGGATCTCGACCTCTCGGGCTGCGAACTGCAGGACAGCTGCTTCAAGGAGGCTCGCTTCGGTCGCGCCTGCCTGCGCCAGGCCCGGGTGGACGGCTGCTGTTTCCAGCAGGCCCTGCTCTGGGGCGCCGACCTCTCGGGCCTGCAGGCGCGCGAATCGCAGTGGCACGAGGCCGATCTCTCCGGCTCGCGCCTGCAACAGGCCGACTTCTCCGCTGCCCTGCTGCACCGCACCTGCCTGCGGGGCGTGCTGGCGGCGGGCAGCCGCTGGTGTGATGCCCGCCTGGTGGAAGCCGACTTCCGCTCCGGCCTCGACCAGCTCACCGACCTGGGCGGGGCTGACTTCCAGCGCGCCGACCTCAGCTTCGCCCAGCTGCGGGGAGCCCAGCTGCGCGGCGCTGATCTGCGCGGCTGCTGCCTCTACGGCGCCGACCTGAGCGACACCGATCTGCAGGGCGCCGACCTGCGGGGCTGTGATCTGCGCGACACGCGCCTGGGTGGTGCCAACCTCACGGGGGCCAGGCTGGATGCGGCCCGGCTCCCCACCCCTATTTCCTGATGACCGAGAGCTTCGATCTGATCGTGCTGGGCGCCGGCTCCGGTGGCCTGGCGGCCGCCAAGCGCGCCGCGTCCCATGGCGCCCGGGTGGCGATCGTGGAGGGCGATCGCGTGGGCGGCACCTGCGTGATCCGCGGCTGTGTGCCCAAGAAATTGCTGGTGTACGGCTCCGCCTATGCCCATCTGCTGGCGGATGCCCCCAGCCACGGCTGGCCGGTGCCTCCGGTGCAGCCCGATCCGGCCACCCTGCTGCGGCACGTGCGGGCCGAGGTGGATCGCCTCAACGCACTGCACATCAGTTCCCTGGAGCGCGCCGGTGTGGAGCTGGTTTCGGGCTGGGGCCGCTTCAGCGATGCCCACAGCGTGGTCGTGAGCCGGGCGGATGCTTCCGAGCGGAACCTGAGGGCCGAGCGCATCCTGATCGCCGTGGGCGGCCGTCCCCACCGCCCCGCCATCCCCGGGGCTGACCTGGGCTGGGTGAGCGATGACATGTTCCTGCTCGAGAGCCTGCCCGAGGCCGTGGTGGTGGTGGGCGCCGGTTTCATCGCCTGTGAATTCGCCTGCATCCTCAAGGGCCTGGGGGTGCGCGTGATCCAGCTGGTGCGCGGCGATCACCTGCTGCGGGGCTTCGATCGGGAGGCCAGCCTGGCGGTTCAGGAGGCCATGCAGGCGGCGGGCATCGAGATCCGCTTCGCCCATTCCCCCGCCGCCATCACCGGCCAGTGCGCCCCCGGGGAATACACCGTCACCACCCAGAGCGGTGAGCAGCTCCCCTGCGGTGGCGTGCTCCTGGCCACGGGCCGGCGGCCGTTTCTGAAGGGGCTGAACCTGGAGGCCGCCGGGGTGGCGGTGGAGGGGCACCGCATCCCCGTGGATGCCGACCAGTGCACGAACGTGCCCAGCATCTTTGCCGTGGGCGATGTCACCGACCGGGTGAACCTCACGCCCGTGGCGGTGGATGAGGGCCGGGCCTTCGCTGACAGCGTCTACGGCGGCCGGCCCCGCCAGGTGAACCATGACCTGGTGGCCAGTGCCGTGTTCAGTCAGCCGGAGCTGGCCGGGGTGGGGCTCAGCGAGGAGCAGGCGATCGAGCGCCATGGCGCCGCGGCGATCCGCGTGCACCGGGCCCGCTTCCGGCCGATGAGCCAGGCCCTGCCGGCCCGTGGCCCGCGGGTGCTGCTCAAGCTGGTGGTGGAGACCGCCAACGACCGGGTGCTGGGCTGCCACATGGTGGGCGAACACGCCGCCGAGATCATTCAGATGGCCGCCATCGCCATCGGCATGGGGGCCACCAAGGCCGACTTCGATCGCACCATGGCCCTGCACCCCTCGGTGGCCGAGGAATACGTGACCATGCCCAACTGAGCCGCGACCTTGCCCCGCTCAGGCACCCTGGTGGCCGGCATCAAATCCCCACTGGGCGCGGATCGTGGCGTTGCTCACGTCCCAGGCATGCTCGCCACTGAGCACGCTGTGCTGCTCGCCCCCCGGCTGCTCGCCCCGCTCCCGGAACTCGGCCGCCAGCTCGTCGCGGTAGGCGCGCGCCTCGGCGAGCAACAGCTCGGTGTGTTGCCGGCCGCCGGTGACCCTGAGCATCTCGGGGGTGCTGCTGCAGAGGTCCAGGTCCTCCAGGTGCCGCTGCAGCCAGGTCCACTCGTAGCGCAGCATCGCCGGCGTGCAGGCCCGCAGCCGCTGGCGGTAGTCGCGGCGGTGCTTCTCCACCTCGGCGCTGCCGGCGGGGGTGACCGCCGGGGCGGCGCCGTTGCCAGCGTCAGCTGCGTCAGCGGTGTTGGCTGCAGCGGCGGCGGCGTGGCGCTGGCTGAGTTTCTGCATGATGTCGCGCAGGTGGCTCATGGCGGCAGCGTCCGGATCGCAGGGCTCAGCCGGCATTCTTGCCCGAACCCCGGCTGCCGCCAGAGTGGGGGGCGTTGGTTGACTGCGGCTCCCTCACCATGACGGCCCCGGGTGCTGTGGATGTGGCGGCCCTGCGCCGCGAGTACAGCCGGGCCGGCCTGCTGCGGCCCGACCTCCAGGCCGATCCGCTGGCCCAGTTCCGCCTCTGGTTCGAGCAGGCCACCGCGGCCCAGCTGCTGGAGCCCAATGCCATGGTGCTCGGCACCGTTGATGGGCAGCGGCCCAGCAGCCGCACCGTGTTGCTGAAGGCCTACGACCGGCGCGGTTTCGTGTTTTTCACCAACTACGGCAGCCGCAAGGCCCGGGAGATCGCCGCCCAGCCCCAGGTGAGCCTGCTGTTCCCCTGGTATGGCCTGGAGCGGCAGGTGGCGATTCAGGGGCCGGCGGCGCGCATCAGCAGCGCCGAATCCCTGGCCTATTTCAGCTCCAGGCCCTTCGGCAGCCGGGTGGGGGCGTGGGTGTCGCAGCAGAGCTCGGTGATCAGCTCCCGCAGCATCCTGGAGCTGAAGTGGGAGGAGATCAAGCGCCGTTTCGCCAGCGGTGAGGTGCCCCTGCCGGAGGCCTGGGGCGGCTTCCGGGTGGTGCCGGAGGAGGTGGAGTTCTGGCAGGGACGGGAGAATCGCCTGCACGACCGCTTCCGCTACCGCCGCCGGGCCCAGGGGCCTGCTGAAGAGGCTGGGGAGTGGTTGATCGAACGCCTCTCCCCGTGACCCCAAGACTGTGCAGCTGATCCGCCCTCAGCCACGCAGGCAAGCAGGCGGATTGGATTGTCGCCGTGTCCTAGGCATGGTGTCCGAGCTTGGCATCAGCATCCACTTGTCACAACGCATGCAGACAACAAGGTTGAGATTTCGAGCGATTATGGATCTGGGCCGTTATTCCAGCACCATTTGTCTGCGACGCTGGAAAGCAGGCAAGTCGATCCACTCGATGATCGCAAACTCATTATTTATGAAAGAAAAACCCCATGCTGACCCTGGATGAGCGGAGCACGGGGTGAATGATTGGGAGTGGAAAAGCAAACACGTGGCTGCTCTTCCACAGCTTGATCCGAAGGATTAGGGCTCTAAATGAAGATCAGAATTCAAAGGTGGTTTTGATCAGGCCCCCATAGGTGTCGTCGACACCCGTGTTCTGGACATAGAAGAAAGCAGGGGTCACGCTGATGTTGTCGGTGACCTGCCACTTGTACCAGAGCTCATAGGCGAGGTTTTCGTCACCGTCGCTGCCGTCCACCCAGAGGCTGGCGCTGCAGTTGACGTTGGCACAGTTGCCGCCGTCACGCTGACCGACGCTGCCCAGGGCCATGCCCAGGGCGTTGCCCTGCATGAACATGTCAGCCCACTGCAGGCCCACCATCCAGCTCCAGGCCTCGTCATCACCGGAGCGATCGTAATCGGTCCAGCCAAAGCCGGCGCTGATTGAGGGCGCCCAGCCTGCCTCAATAGGCGCCCAGTAGCCGCTCACTCCAATGTTCTGGTTGGAAGCATTGGGGAAGAAACTGCTGAGTCCTGGGCGCACTTCGGATTCTCCGAGGTTGTTGAAGTCGGAGTAGGTGTAGGCGATGGCACCACCCCAGTTCTCACCGGCGTAACCGCCCTGGACGGTGATGGTGTAGTCCTCACCGGCGCCGATGCTGGAGTTCTGGGAGGCATCCAGATCGGCCACATACAGTGCACTGACGGCCCAGCCTTCGTTCTCCCACCAGATGCCGACGCCAGCTCCCTGAGTCAAATTGTAGGTGGACTGGCCACCGGCATAGGTGAAGATGTCCAGGATGGTGTCAGCCGGGTAAGCGCTGGGCCAGATGGCCAGCATGTCGTTCTGCTCGACGTTGGCGCCCACCGTGGCGGTGAAGTTCTCACCAATGGGGAACTGGTAAAAGAGTTTGCTGAGCTCCACCGAGTTGCCGGTACCTGCTTCGGCCTCCAACACAGTGTTGCCGTTGCCAAACACCGAATCATCAAAGTTGCCGGCTTCCAACTCGGTATACAGCAGGTCTTTGCCGGTGAAGCTGGTGGCGAGGCCCAGGGCCAGCTTGTAGTTGACGGTCACATCGCCACCGAAGCCGGTGTTGCCGGCGCCGCCGATGGTCATCACGGCTTCGCCGCTGAGCACGGTGGTGGTGGAAAACTGACTGGCCTCCAGCTCACCGACCTTGGCCTCGAGGCCGTCGACGCGGCCCTTGAGGATGGCGAGTTCCCTCTCGAACTCGGCCATCAGGCGCTTGAGCTCGTCGGTCACTTCGGTGACGCGGTCGAGACAGGCGTTCAGGAGGGCGGCGGCCTCGAAACGGGTCATGGCCCGCTGGCCCTTGAAGGTGCCGTCGGGATAGCCGGCGACGCAGCCGTAACGCTCGATCAGGCCCGTGAGCGCCTGGTAGGCCCAGTCCGTCGGGACGACGTCGGGGAACTGGGAGATGCTGGTGACTTGGTCGCTGCTGGCGTACTGGTGGATGCCGTCGAGATTCAACTCAGCTGCCTGCAGCGGGGCAGGCGTGACGGCGGGCAGGCCAGCCAGCAGGCCGAGGACTGCTGGCGCCAGCAGGCGTTGGTGCATGCGTTGCATGGGTTGAGCCCCCCAAGGGGCCGGAGAGCGGAAGGGAGAAAGGGAACGATAACGATTCTCAATTGCTGATTCAAGCTGCCAAGCCCCACCGTCGATGGTCCGTGGACACCATCACAGGGGTGGGTGGCAAGGACTGCTGAGGCGTCCTGTCGAGCTGGAGGGACGTCTGCTGCTGCCCTCAGGGCACGAGCATGGTCCAGGCGAAGGCGGCACCGATGCCGATCCAGATGCCCGCCAGCAGGCGCCGGCCGTTGTCCTTCAAGCTGGCAAGAATTGGACTGGAGGCGGCGGTAACGAGCAGCAGCAGGGCCCCCTGGCTGATCAGCAGGCCGAGAAAGTAGGTGGCCAGCGGAGTGGGTTCGGCTCCCACAACCGTGCCGCCGAGCAGGTAGCCATGCAGGGCGATCGCCGGCAGCAGCAGTGCCGCAGGCAGCTTGTTCAGTGCCACCAGGCCGGCGACCACAAGGCTCAGGGAAACCAGCGCCTCGGCAAACGGAGTCACCGATGCGGCCAGGGGCACCACCAGGGCGACAGCGCTGCCCAGCAGCCCCGTGGCAAGCAGGGGGAGCACCCAGGCGAGGGGGCGGCGCAGCCCCACGAAGCCGATGGCGAGCAGGAACAGCAGATGGTCGGGGCCCAGCAGGGGATGGCCGATACCGCTCACGAAGCCCATCCAGGGGCTCATCGCGGTGCCCTCGGCCATGCCGAAGGGGTGGTGGGCCAGGGCGGCGGCGGGGTGCAGGGCGCTGAGCGTGAGCAGTCCAGCCGCCAGAGCAAGCGAACCTGCGGCGGGCGCCGCAGGGAAAAGCCGTTGATTCAAGGGTCGATCCTCGTCGAGTGAAGGCGCTGGCGGGCGTTCTGACTTCCCCTCTCGGGGTTCACAGCTGCGGGACAGCGCCGGACTTGCACCGGACTTTCCCCCTTTCCTTCAGCAGCTGATCACTGCTGAAACCAGGCATCGATCAGCTAAGGCCAGGCAGGCGGAAGGCGGGGCGGCGGCCCCTGGTTCGACACAAGCTGTGATCGGCCCGCTCGGGCCCATGCCCCAGTCCGCTGATGCCTCAGGCGCGCGGAGCCAGCGGCAGCGGCGAATCACGCCGCCGCAACAGCGGGCCGCCGCTGGGCTGCAGCGCCGCGGGCAAGGAGGCGGCACGAACCACCTGCAGACCGTTGAGCTCCAGGGTGGTGTCCACCAGTTCGGAGCGTCCCTCGAACAGGTCCAGCACGGTGAGGGTCTGCACCGGTGGGCTGGAGTCGTTGAGCCGCTGCCTGGGCCCGCTGCCCATCGCCCCGAGGCTGAGCAGGTTGAGGCTGCCGCTGCGGCTGGGGAAGTAGGCGTGATGGTGTCCGCTCACGTAGAGCTGGCTTCCCGTCTCAGCCAGCAGCTGTTGCAACTGCTGCGGCTGGTTGAGCACCTCGCCAGGCCGATCCCGGCCGAGCCCCACGGCATAGGCCGGCAGATGGCCGATCACCAGCCGCAGGCGGGCCCGTTGGGCCTCCGGGGAGCTCAGTTGGGCGCGGGCCCAGGCCCAGTCGGCGGCCGGCACGCTGGCGGAGGAGGCATCGAGCACCACGGCGAAGAGCGGCCCCTGGCGGATGCTGTAGCGGAAGGGGAAGCGGCTGGCGTCCGCAAAGTTCAGGCCCAGGCTCCCCTGGCGGGCCGTCCAGAAGCGGGCGGCTCGGTCGCGGTCGAGGGCGAAGGTGAAGCCGTTCGGCCCGCGGCTGCTGGAGGCGTCGTGGTTGCCCATCGCCGGGGCGAAGCCAGCGCCGCCCCGCTGCAGCGGCTCCAGCACCTGCTTGGCGAAACCGGCCCACATGGCATCGAGTTGGGCGCTGCTGAGGCCGAGCTTCTGGCCCGCCACCATGTCGCCGGCGCAGAGCACCAGATCGGGTTGCAGGGTGGCCAGCAGCTCCACGCCCCGTTGCACCTGGGGGATGTAGGTGGTGGAGCCGTAGCTGGAATTGAGGTCGCTGATCAGGGCCAGGCGCAGGTCGCCCCGGGGGGGCAACTGGGCCGCCCTGGAGCTGCGCCACCAACCGGCGGCGATCAGGCCCGCCGTGCCGGCGCCCGCCAGTTCCAGAAAGCGGCGGCGGTGAAGCAAGGGCATCGGCTGGAGGATCAGACCGCCTGCAGTTGGCGCAGCTGGGATTCGAGGCGCTGCTTCAGCCGTGACTGCACCAGGGCGCAGAGATCATGGACCAGTTCGTCGTCGGCGCTGTAGATCAACCGCACCCCATCGCGCTTGCAGCTCACCAGGCCGGCCCGCTGCAGCTGGCCCAGCTGGCGGCTGATGTGGGACTGGGAAAAGCCCGTGGCCTCAATCAGCGAGGCCACGTCCATGGGGCCCTGCTTGAGGTGGCAGAGCAGTTGCAGCCGGGCTGGCTCGCTGAGCAGGCGGAAGAACTGGCTGAGTTCATCCAGCAGCTCGGGGCTGGGTGTGATGTCGCCGAAAGCGCCCATGGGGGAGCGGAATCTTGACTATGACGATCCACGCATTATGCCCCATGAGAGCAGGCTGGCGGTGCGGTGGCCCAGGGGGTCAGAGCACCGTGAGGGCGATGCCCAGGCCCACCACCATCGCCGCGATCACGGCCGTAGCCCAGAGGGCGTGGGCGCGGGCGTCGGCGGGGGTCTCGCCGATCACAGCCGCCACTTCATCGGCATAGAGGTTGTCGTGGTTTTCCTGATCGTGGGTTTTCATGGCGGCGCTCCTGGCCTGGTGGGGGCTGATCGCAACCTAGGCAGCTCCTTTGAGGCTGCCCAGGTTGTCGCCATCAGGCTTCATGCCGGCGGGCTTCAGTTGCCGCGGTTGCCCTTGCCCCTGCGGCCCGAGCCAGGTCCGCCCATCGGCGCCTCGATGCCGTTGCGGGTGTAGATGGCGCGCATGGCATCGCGGTGCTCCTGGCGCTGGGCCTGGTTTTGCTTGCGCTCCTGCTGCATGCAGCGGCGCAGGGCGGCGGTGTCGCCAGCGCCACTGACGCAGCGCTCTCCCTTCTGGAGGGTCTGGATGCGATTGCGCTGGTGGCGCACCAGCAGGGCCTTGCGCTCCGGAAAGATCTTGGCTTCCTGGGCGGGCGTGAGGCGCTGGGGGGCCGAGTCCTGGGCCAGGCCGGGCAGGGCGCTGCCCAGGCTCAGCAGGGCGATGCCCAGGGCGCCAGCCAGGCAGCTGGTGCGCTGGAAGCGGGCTGTAGCGGTCAACGGGGTTGGCATTGTCATGGCAGGGAAGCGCTTGTCGGCGCTGGATGGAACGGTGGTCGAGATGGGCGCATCTCAGTGCCTATCGTCTCGGGCGGATCTGACCCAGGTGCGTCCGCAGGCGGCCGAGTTGTGACCAGATGTTTCCCGGGGCTCCCCTGGGCTCAGGTCTCGGCCAGCCAGTGGCCCCGCAGCAGCACCGCAAAGCCCTGACCATCGCGGCGGCTGTGCAGGCTGCCGCGATGGGCCCGGGCCACCCGTTCCACAATCGCCAGCCCCAGGCCGCAGTGCCCGCTGCCGCCGCGGGCTGGGTCCAGCCGCCGGAAAGGCTGCAGGGCCTGGCTCCAGAGCTGGGCGTCGAGCCCCGTGCCGCCGTCGGCCACCTCAATCTCAAAGCCGTCGCCAGCCCATGGCCGCAGGCTCAGGCGGAAAGGTGGCTGGCCATGGCTGCGGGCGTTGTCGAGCAGGTTGGCCACCGCCCGGGCCAGCCCGGTGGGCCGCACCCGCCCGACCAGGGGTTGCAGCTGCAGGTCCAGGGGCTGCAGATCGCTCTGGCCGGCCACCTCGGCCAGCAGAGCGTCGAGGTTCACCTCCAGCGGCTCCTCCTCGCCCTGGCCGCGGGCAAAGGCCATGAACTGGCCGGTGATGCGTTCCAGGGCGTCCAGGTCGCCCAGAGCCTTGGCGGCATCGCCACTGCCCATCGGCGTGGCTGCGGCCAGGTGCAAGCGCAGCCGCAGCCGGGTGAGGGGACTGCTGAGGTCATGGCCGATGCCGGCCAGCATCGTTTCCCGTTCCTGCCGGGCCTGCTCCAGCTGGCTGAGCATGGCGTTGAAACGGGCCGTGAGCTGGCGCACCGAGGGGGCGCCGCGGGGCGGCACCGGCTGGGGATCGCCCCCCGAGCCCAGTTGCTGCAGCGATTGTTCCAGCAGCCGCAGGGGCCGCCGTACCTCCAGGGCCAGCACCAGGGTGCTGACCCCCAGCCCCGCCGCCACCAGCGACAGGCTGAGGGAGAGGGGATCGGGCGGCCAGGGGCGCTGCCGTGGCAGTGGTGCCGACAGCCAGACCGGCTCCAGGGCCGAGGCCAGCTCCACCCAGAGCAGATTGGCGGCCGGCACCACCTCCCGGCAGTAGCCCAGCTGCTCGCACAGCTCGGCTTCCAGGGCGGCGGCCTCGCGCCGCCCCCGCAGCGAGGCCGGCGGCGGCGTGCTCGCCAGTTCCAGGCCGCTGAGCTCGGCCACCGCATCCATCGGCAGCCGTTCCAGGGCCAGCTCCCCCAGGCGCAGGCTGAAGGCCACCTCCGAGCCGAGCTGGGCCATGCGGGCCCGCTCAATGCGGCGGGCGAGCAGCGATTGGATCAACAGCAGGCTCAGCAGCCACAAGCTCACCCCGCAGCCGCCGTAGGCCAGCAGCTTGAGCCAGCGGCGGCGCTCAGCGACGGGCCTGGCCATCGGGCACGAACACGTAGCCGTAGCCCCACACCGTCTGGATGTGGCGGGGTTGGCTGGGGTTGTCCTCCACCAGCCGCCGCAGCCGCGACACCTGCACATCCATGCTGCGGCTCTCGGTTTCGCTGCTGGGGCCGCGGCAGAGCTCGATCAGCCGCTCCCGGGAGAGGGGGCGATGGGGGTGCTGGGCGAAGGCCAGCAGCAGGCTGAATTCGCCGCTGGTGATGGTCACCGGCTCGCCGCTGCGCGCCAGGCTGCGGCTGCTGGGATCGAGGCACCAGGCCCCGAATTCGATCACGGCCTGCTCGGCCACCGGGGCGCCGGCCGGCAGGCTGCCCCGGCGGCGCAGCACCGCCTCGATGCGGGCCGTGAGTTCGCGGGGCAGGAAGGGTTTGGCCAGGTAGTCGTCGGCGCCCTGCTCCAGGCCGATGATCCGATCCACGGCATCGCCGCGGCCGGTGAGCATCAGCACCGGCAGGTCATCGCCGCCATCGCGCAGGCGCCGCAGGGCCGTGAGGCCGTCGTCGCCCGGCAGCATCAGGTCGAGCACCACCAGGTCGGGCCGCTGGCTCTGCAGGCGGGCCACCAGCTGGCGGGCATCCACCAGACAGCGCACCTCATAGCCCTGCTCACCCAGGTAGGTGGCCAGCATCTGGCGGAGTTCAGAGTCGTCATCGACGACCCAGATGCGGTGCGGACGCGCCATGGGCTGGCTGGATCAGGGTGGCGCTGGCTCAGCCCGGCAGTGGCACCGGGGCCAAGCCACTCTCGTCGAAGACGCCTTCGAACAGCACCGAGCTCAGGTAGCGCTCACCGGAATCGGGCAGCACCACCACGATCGTCTTGCCGGCATAGGCCGGTTCCGCCGCCAGCCGCAGGGCGACGGTGGCGGCGGCGCCGCAGGAGATGCCGGCCAGGATGCCCTCCTCTTTCATCAGGCGGCGGGCCATGGCCACCGCCTCGTCGTCGCCCACGGTCTCCACGCGATCCACCAGGTCGAGATCGAGGTTGGCCGGCACAAAGCCGGCACCGATGCCCTGGATCTTGTGGGGCCCGGGCTGGAGCTCCTGGCCGGCGCGGGTCTGGCTGATCACGGGGCTGTTGGTCGGCTCCACCGCCACCGACTCCAGGGGTTTGCCAAGGGTCTGCTTGATGTAGCGGCTGACGCCGGTGATCGTGCCGCCGGTGCCCACCCCGGCGACCAGCACGTCGATGGCCCCGTCGGTGTCGTCCCAGATCTCCGGGCCGGTGGTGTCGTGGTGGATCTGGGGATTGGCGGGATTGGCGAACTGCTGCAGCAGCACGTAGCGATCCGGATCGGAGGTGGCCAGCTCCCGGGCGGTGCCGATGGCGCCGGGCATGCCCAGGCGTCCTTCGGTGAGCACCAGCCGGGCGCCGTAGGCGGTGAGCAGCTTGCGCCGCTCGATGCTCATCGTTTCCGGCATGGTGAGGGTGAGCGGGATGCCCCGCGACGCCGCCACGAAGGCCAGGGCGATGCCCGTGTTGCCGCTGGTGGGTTCGATCAGCTCCTTGCCCGGCCCCAGCAGTCCGTCCTGTTCGGCCCGCCAGATCATCGCCGCGCCGATCCGGCACTTCACCGAATAGGCGGGGTTGCGACCCTCGATCTTGGCCAGCACGTGGGCGCCGCAGCCCCGGGTCACCCGCTGCAGCCGCACCATGGGCGTGCGGCCGATGCTGAGGCTGTTGTCGGCGTAGATGGTCATCGTGGCGCGCCGGTCAGGGGAACAGCCTAGGCAGCCGTCCCCAGGCCGATCCGGGCGGCTGGCAACCGCGGCGCCGGCTGTGGCCGTCAGGAGTGGGCCGGCTCCCACTCGATCTTCACCACGTCCACGGGTCCGCGGCCGGTGTGGTTGAGCTCATTGGCTGCCCGCAGGGCGGCCTCATGGGTGTGGAAGAGGAAGGCCTGGTCGGGGCTGCTGACGTCGCTGAGGTGCTCATCGCTGCCCTGCAGGGCCAGGTAGGCGGCGTTGTCGAGCCGCTGGATGGCATAACGCTCCGCCTGGGTGCACTCCAGCGGATGGGAGGGATCGATCTGCGGTGCCCAGAAGTGCATGGCGTGAAAGGGTTCTGATGACCAACTACCACGTTCAAAACTGTAGTCGGCGGCTGCCTGCAGGGCGTCAGCAGCGTCAGCTTCACGCCTCTTCATCAGAAGCGAAACTTTCAATGAAACCCTGGTGCGAGCGCTGCGATCGGCCCCTAGGTTCAGTTGGCGTCAGCCACCAGCCCAGCCCAACACCCGCCAGCCACCCGCCAGCTGTCCGCCAAGCCACGTCCGCCAAGCCACGGGCGCTGCGACCACAGGCCTCGGGCCTTCAGCCCAGCGGCGATCTATCAGCTCAGCGGCGTTGTGTCCATGACGCCCCCTTGCCCTTTCCCCACCCCTTCCCATGGCCCTGCTCAAAGCTCCCGTTCTCGGCATCCAGCGTTATGCCAACGATCGCGACAAGGAAAACTGGGCCCATGCCTCCAATGAGGACCGCAACACCATCATCCGGGCCGTCTACCAGCAGGTGCTGGGTCAACAGTATCTGATGAAGAGTGAGCGGCTCGAAGGGCTGGAGTCGCTTTTCCGCAACGGTGATCTCTGCGTGCGGGAACTGGTGCGCCTGGTGGCCAAGAGTGGTCTCTATAAAGAGAGATTCTTCGAAAACTGCAATCCCTACCGCTTCATCGAGCTCAACTTCAAACATCTCCTCGGTCGGGCGCCCCAGAACAAGGCCGAGATGCTTCACCACTTCACAATCCTTCAGGAGCAGGGGGTTGATGCCGAGATCGATTCCTACCTCGACAGTGACGAGTATCAGGAGCGCTTCGGCCAGGATGTGGTGCCCTACATCCACGGCTGGGACTACTCCAAGGGCCATGAGGGACGCCAGTTCTCCTGGCTGATGCAGCTGGCCCGCGGCGCTGCCGCCTCGGTGAAGGGCGATGCCCTGGGTGTGCAGTCGCGCCTCAACAAGGTGGTGCACAACAACCGGGCGATCGCCGTGAATCCGCCCAGCTCCGGGCCGGCCTTCTTCCGCTCCGCGATCGGCACCGGCGTCTACGACGGTGAGCTGGGCACCAGCGTGGCCGTGTTCAACAGCGACCGCCGCGACCTGGTGGGGGGCCTGCCCGTGATGGCCGGCACCCGCAGCAGCGACGGCCCCAGTGGTCGCCTGGTGACCATTCTGGTCACCGGCGTGGCCGACAACGCCTACTCCCGCAGCGCCGAAACCGTGATCCGGGTGCCCTTCACACGCATGAATGAAGCCCTGCAGCGGGTGGGCCGGCTGGGCGGCCGGGTGGTGGAGGTGCGGGTGAGTTGAGTCCCACACTGGAGGGAGATCCCCTTAGGAGGGGGCTGCCATGTTTCTGAAAATCCGCGACGACAACGACAGCAGGCTGGTGGAGGTGCTTGATCTCAAGCAGCTGTTCGATCCCTTCGCCAGCCAGGTGCAGGCCAGGATGCACGCTGGCGAGGAAATGGGGGATCCTCAGGCCTTCACCAAGGCCAACCTCTTCTTCCCCTCCGGCGAGGATCTGCCGCGCTGCTGGCTCGATCCCCACTACGCCGGCTGACCCCGGCGGCTGATCGCTACAGCCCGAGGCCCTCGCTGGGCAACATCAGATCCATCAGCGCTCCACCGTCGAGGTGGTTGCTGGCCTGGATGCGCCCGCCGTGGGTCACGGCGATCTGCTGCACGATCGAGAGGCCCAGGCCGCTGCCGGTGCGCTGGCTGCGGGCCCGGGCCGGATCGCCGCGGTAAAAGCGCTCGAACATGTGCTGGAGATCGTCGCGGCTGAGGCCGGGGCCGTGGTCGCGCACGCTCAGCTGGCACCAGCCCCCGCGGCTGGAGAGCGCCACCTCCACTGCAGCGCCATCGGGGCTGTAGCGCAGGGCGTTGTCGATCAGGTTGAGCAGGGCCCGATGCAGTCGCGAGGCATCACCCTGCACGCTGAGTGCCTCGGGGTGCATGAGCTGCAGATGCACACCGCGCTGCTCGGCCAGGGGGCGCAGGTTGGCCCACACCTGCTCCACGAGCTGGGGCAGCGGCACGGGGGCCAGCTTCAGGCCCCGGCCGGGGAGGGTGTTCTCCAGCCGTGACAGTTCCAGCAGATCATTCACCAGCTCCTGCAGGCGCAGCAGTTCCCGCTGCAGCCGCTCCACCAGCCGGGCGTTGCGGTCGGTGACCTGGGCCGCCAGGCTGTCGCCCACCAGCAGCAGGGCTGTGAGCGGGGTCTTGAGTTCGTGGGCCACGTCGCTGACCCAGCGCTCCTGCTGTTCCAGCTGGGCCTCCAGGGAGCGGCGGCTCTGCAGCTGCACGCCGATCCAGCCGCCGGTGGCGGGCACCACCAGCACGTCGAAGTCCTGGTGGTTGAACTGCCACTCCAGCCGCTGGGGCCGATCCTGGCGCCGGGCCATGGCCACGCTGCTGAGCAGGTTGGGATCGGGGCAGACCTCCGCCAGCGGCCGGCCGTCCAGGTGTCGGCCCGCCTTCACCCGCAGAATCCGCTCGGCCCTGGGGTTGAGATGGCGCACGCGTTCGCCCCCCTCCAGCAGCACCCAGCCCACCGGCGAGGAATCCATCCAGCTGAGCAGTTGGGCCGCGCTGGGAGCGGCACCCTCGCTGGTCTGGCCCCGGCGCCAGAAGGCCAGGCGGCGCGCCGGGGGTTGGGGCCGCTCAGCCAAAGCGATAGCCGAACCCGCGCACGGTGATCAGATGCTGCGGCGCCGAGGGGGCGAGTTCGAGTTTCTCGCGCAGCCAGCGGATGTGCACGTCCACGGTCTTGCTGTCGCCGAAGTAGTCCACGCCCCACACCTGCTCGAGCAACTTGTCG
The DNA here is from genome assembly GCA_963765575.1 of uncultured cyanobacterium. Taxonomy (GTDB): domain Bacteria; phylum Cyanobacteriota; class Cyanobacteriia; order PCC-6307; family Cyanobiaceae; genus NIES-981. The sequence goes on from CAVXWZ010000001.1 coordinate 173,609, forward strand.
CGGCTCCAGACCCGGCGCGGATGCTGCATGAACAGCTCCAGCAGCCGGTATTCCTTGGGCGAGAGGTTCACCTCGATGCCGTCGCGGGTGACCCGGCACTCGTCCTGGAAGAGCCGCAGGTTGGCGTGCTCCAGCACCTTGTCGGTGGCGGTGGGGTTGGTGGTGCGTCGCAACAGTGCCCGGCAGCGGGCCACCAGCTCGCGCATGCCGAAGGGCTTGATCAGATAGTCGTCGGCTCCGACCTCCAGCCCCAGCACCCGATCGGTCTCGCTGTCGCGGGCGCTCACCACCAGGATCGGTGTGTGGTCCTCGGCCGCCCGCAGCTGCCGGCAGAGGTCGAGGCCGCCCAGCCCCGGCAGCATCAGGTCCAGCACCACCAGGGCATAGCCCTGGCCATCAGGGGCGCGCTGAATCGACTGCAGGGCGTCGCGCCCGTTGCCGCAGGCGCTGACGGTGAACCCCTCCAAGGCCAGGGCGTCGCTGATGGTCTCGCGGATTGTGTCGTCGTCCTCGACGACCAGCAGCCTGGCTTCCATGGGTCCATTCTGGCGCCTCAGCGATTCGCCCCAGACGAGCAGTTCAGCCAAGGCGGTACCCCCTGCCGCGCCCGGCTGATCAGACATCGATCGGCCGCCGGGGGGCTGCCGCTGGTTCACCGGCGCTGAAGCGGTTGATGGGCGATCACCAGCCGGCGCTGGGCATCGATGTGCAGCCAGCCCTCATCGCGCAGGCCGCCCAGCACCCGGGTGACGGTGACGCGGGTGGTGCTCAGGGCGCTGGCCAGTTCCTGGTGGGTGAGCTTCACATTGAGCCGCAGGCCCTGCTCACAGGGCTGGCCGTAATCGTTGGCGAGCAGCTCCAGAAAGCCGCGCACCCGCTCCTCGATGCGGCGCAGGCCCAGCAGCGACAGCATCGCCTCGCTCTGCCGGTAGCGGGCCGCCATGCCCTGCAGCAGGGCGATGGCCAGATCCGGGGAGCTGGCCAGCTCTTCGCAGCTCAGGCAGAGCAGATCGCTGGCGTTGACGGTGCGGGCCTCGTAGGCCTGGACGTTGCTGAGGGGCTCACCGAAGGGCTCGTTGGGCCCCGCCAGTCCGAGCAGCAGTTCATCGCCCTGCAGCGAGATGGCACTGAGTTTCACCATCCCCCGGATCACCATCCAGACGCTGCGCTTGAGCAGGGGCACGCTGCTGCCGGCACTGAGATGGACCAGGCTGCGCTTCTCGAAGCTGGTCTCGAGCAGATCGCGGAAGTTGTCCCGGTAGGAGGCCTCGAGGGACGGTGTGAACACCATGGCGATCCGGGTCCCGGTTGGTGCCTCCAAGCTATGGAGAGTGCACCGGCGCCAGGCAAAGGGCTGGTAGCGAGCTGTTTAAGAGTTGGTTAGGCCCCGGCGGCGGTCGGTCCCGGCGGCGCTCGGTCCCCGCATAGCTGATCCCCGCGCAGCTCATCCGTACAGTGCCGTTCAGCGGCTCCAGGGAGGGTTGGTGAACCTCAACCGCCCCAGCCTGACCTCACCCTGGATCTGATCCCTGCTGCGCTGAGCGGCCGCCCCCGGGCTGGGTGAACGCTGCCCGGGGCCCCGCACCACACCCCTGATCTCCCCCGCACCATGGTCAGCACCCCATCCCGGTTATCCCCGGCAGCGCCGGCCACCGGGATTTTCAACTACATCGGCCGCCACAACATCCGTGGCGACTTCTTCGGTGGTCTCACCGCCGCCGTGATCGCCCTGCCCATGGCTTTGGCCTTCGGCGTGGCCTCGGGGGCGGGGGCGGCGGCCGGGCTCTGGTCGGCGGCCATCATCGGCCTGATCACGGCCCTGTTCGGGGGCACCCCCTCCCTGATCTCGGAGCCCACCGGTCCGATGACGGTGGTGTTCACGGCCGTGCTGGCCACCCTCACCGGCCGCTTCGACGATCCCGCCCAGGCCCTGGCGATCGCTTTCACGGTGGTGATGCTTTCGGGCGTGTTCCAGATCTTGTACGGCCTGTTTCGCCTCGGCCGCTACATCACCCAGATGCCCTACACGGTGATCTCGGGCTTCATGAGCGGCATCGGCACGATCCTGATCATTCTTCAGATCGGCCCCCTGCTGGGGCAGCCCGCCCCCCCCGGCAGCGTGCTGGGCACCCTGCGGGCCGTGCCGCAGCTGCTGCAGGGCATCCAGCCGCTGGAATCGCTGCTGGCCCTGATCACCCTGGCCGTGCTGTGGTTCACCCCCAGGGTGGTGCGGCGCCTGGTGCCGGTGCCGCTGTTCGCCCTGATCGTCGGCACGATTGTGTCGCTGCTCGCCTTCCCGGGGGTGGAGTTGCGGCGCATCGGTGAGATCCCCAGTGGCCTGCCCCAGTTCACCCTGCCCGCCCTGACCCCCGATGTGCTGCAGCTGGTGCTGATCAATGCGGCCCTGCTGGGGATGCTGGGCTCAATCGACTGCCTGCTCACCTGCCTGGTCTCCGACAGCCTCACCCGCACCGAGCACCGCTCCAACAAGGAACTGGTGGGTCAGGGGCTGGCCAACATCACCGCTGGCCTGTTCGGTGCCCTGCCCGGATCCGGGGCCACCACGGCCACGGTGGTGAACATCCAGGCCGGTGGTCGCACGGGCCTCTCGGGCATCCTGCGGGCGGTGTTCCTGATGCTGGTGATCCTGGGGGGTTCAAGCCTGGCCTCCCGCATCCCGCTGGCGGTGCTGGCGGCGATCGTGTTCAAGGTGGGCATCGACATCGTCGACTGGAGCTTCCTGGCCCGGGTGCCCCAGCTCTCCAGGAAGGGCGCCTTCATCACCTACACGGTGATTGCGCTCACGGTGCTGGTGGATCTGATGGTGGCTGTGGGCGTGGGCATTTTCATCGCCAACATCATCACGATCGACAAGATGAGCACCATGCAGGCCAAGGCCGTCAAAACGGTGAGCACCGTGGATGACGCCATGGACCTCAGCGACCATGAGCGCGAACTGCTCGGCCAGGCCAAAGGGCGGGTGCTGCTGTTCCAGCTCAACGGGGCCATGATCTTTGGTGTGGCCAAGGCCATCAACCGCGAGCACAATGCCATCGGCGACTGCGATGCCGTGATCTTCGACCTCTCCGAGGTGTTCCATCTGGGCATCAGCGCCGCCCTGGCGATCGAGAATGCCGTTGAGGAAGCGATCGAGGCGGGTCGCAATGTGTATGTGGTGGGAGCCCAGGGCACCACCCGCAAGCGCCTGGAGGAATTCAGGTTGTTCGAGAAGCTGCCGGAGGATCACACCGATCTCACCCGCCACCAGGCCCTCACCCACGCGGTCGGCGCCCTGATCTGAGTGCCATGCCCTGGTTCGGACTGGCCGAACTGCTGATCCTGGCCTTGCTGGCCGATGGACTGTTCCGCCGCCTGGGGGTGCCCGGCCTGATCGGCATGCTGCTGGTGGGGGTGCTGCTGGGGCGTTCGGGCCTGGGCCTGCTCGATCCCAGGCTGTTGGCCCTGAGCGGTGATCTGCGCCAGATGGCCCTGGTGGTGATCCTGCTGCGGGTGGGCTTCGGCCTCAACCTGCGCACCCTCAGGCAGGTGGGCGGCCGGGTGCTGCTGCTGGCCTGGATCCCGGCCACCTGCGAAGCACTGGTGCTCACCCTGGTGGCCCAGCCGCTGCTGGGGCTGAACCTGCTGGAGGCGGCCCTGCTGGGCACGGTGATCGCGGCCGTGTCGCCGGCGGTGGTGGTGCCGCTGATGCTGCGGCTGATTGAGGAGAAGCGCGGCACGGCCAGGGCCATTCCCCAGATGGTGATGGCCGCCGCCTCCCTCGACGACATCCTGGTGATCGTGGCCAACGGCGTGCTGCTGGGGCTGCTGGTTCAGCAGGGAGCGGGGCTGACGGCCCAGGTGATTCGCCTGCCGCTGGGTCTGGCCCTGGGGGCGGCGGCGGGGGCGGCTCTGGGCTGGGTGCTGATCCGCTGGATTGCCCGCTTCCGGCCCCAAGCCAACCGCCAGGTGCTGCTGATCCTGGCCCTGTCGCTGCTGCTGCTGCGCCTGCAGGAGCGCATCAACGGCCTGGTGCCCTTCACCGGCCTGGTGGCGGCGATCGCCCTGGGGGTGGTGATCCTGGAGCTGCGCCCCGACCTGGCCCATCCGATCGCCGCCAAGCTGGCCTCGATCTGGGTGTTCGCCGAGTTGGTGCTGTTCACCCTGGTGGGGGCCCAGCTGAACCTCTCGGTGGCCTGGCGCAGCGGCCTGGCCGGTCTGGCGGTGCTGGCCATCGGTCTGGTGGCGCGCTCGATCGGCACCCTGCTCTGCCTGGCCCGCAGTGAGTTCAGCCCCGGCGAGCGCCTGTTTGTGGTGGTGGCCTACATCCCCAAGGCCACCGTGCAGGCGGCCATCGGCGCCGTGCCGCTGATGACGATGCAGGCCGCAGGGCTGCCCACCGGCCCGGGCGAAATCATCCTGGCGGTGGCCGTGCTGAGCATCGTGGTCACCGCGCCGCTGGGGGCCTGGCTGAGTGCCGCGATCGCCGATCGGGTGCTGCGGCCCGAGGCGCCGGAAGGTGCGGTCAGCTCTGGGTGCTGACGAACTCATGAAACTGCTGAGCCGCCGACTGAAACAGTGAATCCGTCGTGTTCAGCAGATTGGTCCAGGTCGACTCACCTGCCTCCCGCAGTTTCTCGAGTTCCGCCATGGCGGCATCCCGGGCGCTGACCAGCTGATCCAGCTGTTTTTCAAGCTGCAGGACGGACTCCTTTTGCGCGTCCGCTTTGGCCTGCTGGATCTGGGCCTTGCGCCTGTCAATCTCGGCGTTCCACTCCCTCAGCTGTGCGTCGCGCTTGTCAAGTTCCGCCTGGCGCTTCTGTTTATCAAGCATTTTATCAAGCATGGTGAGGTTATCAATCATGGTGAGGCATCTTGTCTCTACCTTCAGCCCTAGCCGCTGTGCCAGCGAACGTCAACCTGGCGGAGCCCAAGGTTCAGCATTGCTAATTGCTCCCCAGCGTCTCGGCTCCGCCGGCTGGCTCTGGCGGAGCCGCTGAACTCCAGGCTCCAGGGCCGGGCTCTCCCGCTCTGTTTTGAGCTCTGTCTGAAGGCGTGGTAAGAGTTGATCCAGGACAGAACCCGAGACCCATGAGTGAACCAGTGATTGCCGCCCGAACGCCAATACGTGTGGAGCTGGAGGCTAACAAAACCTATTTCTATTGCACTTGCGGGCGCTCAGATTCGCAGCCTTTCTGTGACGACTCTCACCTTGGAACAGATTTGACGCCCAAGGAATTCAGCGTACAGGCTGACCGCAAAGCGCTACTCTGTCGTTGCAAGCACACGAAAGATGCCCCTTTTTGCGATGGCTCTCATGCATTGCTTGAGGATTAAAGACGCCACCAAGTGATCCTGCGGATTAGTCTTTCAGCTGTTCCAGGTCGCCGCGCATCTTATTTTTTGCCCTGAAGTGAGTAGGCATTTCCTGTCTTCGAGGCGCCGTTTGTTCGGCCAAGGCAGGCTTCACCTGCTGCAGGAATTTGTATTTACAGAAAGATTGCGCCATGTTTATTGAAAAGATTAAGTCCGAAGGTCTGGCTCATCTTTCTTATCTCGTCGGTGACGGCAGCGAGGCTGTGGTGATTGACCCGCGTCGTGACTGCACGGTTTACGTCCAGCTTGCCGCCCAGAAGGGGGTGCGGATCATCCACATCTTTGAGACGCACCGCAACGAGGATTATGTGATCGGTTCATGTGATCTTGCTCGCCTTACTGGTGCCACCATCCATCATGGTGCGGCCATGGAGTTCGCCTATGGCCAGCCAGTGGCCGAGGGCGACTCGTTTGAGATTGGTGATATCGGCCTGGCTGTGCTGGAGACACCAGGGCACACCATGGAAAGCATTTCGCTTGTGCTAACTGACCGTAATTACGGTGATACACCTGTGGCCGTCTTCACAGGCGACGCCCTGTTTGTTGGTGACGTGGGACGAACGGATTTCTTCCCCGAGCGTTCCCGTGCAGTGGCTGGCATGCTTTTCGATAGTATCTTCGGAAAGCTTCTACCCTTGGGAGACCAAACGATTCTGTACCCAGCGCACGGGGCAGGTTCTGTGTGTGGCGACAGCATGGCCTCCCGTGAGTTTTCGACTTTGGGTCATGAGCGCAGACATAATCCAGCTCTCCAGATGAGCCACCGTGAGACATTCATCGACTACAAAGTTAATGAGCACCACGATCAGCCACCCTACTTCCGCAGGATGGAGGCCTACAACAAGAATGGTGCGCCACCTTTGCATGCACTCCCTTCGCCGCCGCCGATCTCACCGGATCTGGTGGAACGGGCCCTGAACACTGGGTCGGCTGTCGTTGTTGATCTGCGCAGTCCGGAAGCCTTCGCTGGAGCCTCCATACCGGGCAGCCTGGCCATTCCTCTGGACATGCTGTCAGCCTATGCCGGTTATTTTTTGGATTATGAGCACGACATCATTCTGATTCCGCAAGACAAGGAACAGATTCCGGTCGCAGTTCGTCACCTGGTACGTATGGGGTACGAGCGAATCACCGGGTATCTCAAGGGAGGGCTGTATGCATGGGAAGTCAGCGGTCGAAACTACGAGCGAATCGAAGCCGTACACGCGCAGGCACTGAGTGAGCGCCTTCAGGCCGGCAGCGACTTCACCCTTCTGGATGTCCGCAAGATCAGCGAGTTCAGGCAGGGCCATGTGGAGGGTGCGACGCACATCTTTCTGGGTGATCTGCAGCAGCGTCTCGGCGACATCGACAAGGACAGGCCCGTGGTCACGTTCTGTGGCAGCGGCCGGCGAGCCATCATCGCTGCCTCGATCCTGAAGCGCCATGGCTTTCAGCACATTGAGAATGCTTTCGGGTCGATGCAGGCCTGCCAAAGCATTGGCTGCCCGATTCAGAAGGGCTGAATGCTGAATTCCGATAAATCCTGAGTTGATGGGTGCAACCGCATGTCTGCCTGTCCTGTCATCGTTGTCATGGTCCAGGCCGCCTGTGCCATTGGCTGCGCCAAACCCCACAAGGAGCAAGCCGGCGCCGATCTTCGCCAGCCATGCCCCAGTGGCTTGGCGATATGAGCCCCAGGCGCCAGCTCCGGCACATTGGGCTTCGCCCATCCCGAGGACGCAATTAACTGCACCACGCCCCAACTGCCGGGCGTGGTGCTGTAGTGGCGATCATTTTCATCGGCGGGATGCAATCGCAGAAAAGCCCTTTCTGCGATAAACACCAACGCCACGCCAAGCGCTGGCCCCAGTCTTGAGACTGCGTCCATAGGCCTTCTTGAGGAACATGGCTATCCCTCCTGCAGAGGTATAATGCTGGAGCATCTTCACATGGCTGTAGGCGCTGAACCCGGCAACGATCGCCGCACCGATAAAGGCCAGGGTAAACCATGGTCCAGCGAGTTCAGCGACCTGTGCGGTCAGGGCAAAGATTCCTGCGCCGACCATCACGCCGGTACCCATTGACACGGCCCCCCAGAGGCTCAGCGAGCCACTGTTTCCTGGCTGTCTGTCGTGGTTCATCTGCTGCCAAGTTTTTGTGTCAGTCTCCCTGACATTCTGCGTCTGTGTGGCTGCGAGCTCGGGGCCACTGTTCCGGAAGCCTGGTCCGGCTCCAGCTCGACGGGGACTGGCCATCGTCTTTGGGGACATCACGATGGTTTGGCAAGCCATCCTGCCTCAGCCCTAGGGATTCAGAGTCGTTGGCATGGCCAACTGGGATAAACCTGAGCAATGGAAGAATTGGCGGCTTACCTCGATCAAGCTCCATTCCGGCGCCTCGACCAATCGATATCACCCTCAACGACCACAAAACTGGCGGTGACTGTGGCTCTTGGGTGTTTTGTGAAAGCTTTGGAGCTCTCCACGACCCGCCACTATCCTGATGCATTCGGCTTTCCCCATGGCCGCGGTCTGCACCGTTGGTAGACCCGGCAGAGACAGGATCCAGAGCATGGCAAACCGCCGCCTATCCTGCAACCTTCCTGTAGGGGAAAAGCCATCGGTTGCGGTTGGCGATCGCCACCAGGGCGAGCATCACCGGCACTTCCACCAGCACCCCCACTACGGTGGCCAGGGCGGCGCCGGAGCGCACGCCGAACAGGCTGATGGCCACCGCCACCGCCAGCTCGAAGAAATTGGAGGCGCCGATCAGGGCGCCTGGGGCGGCCACGTCGTGCTGCTGGTGGCAGGCGCGCATGCCCAGGGCGGTCAGCAGGAAGATCAGCAGCGTCTGCAGGATCAGCGGGATCGCCACCATCACGATCAGGGCGGGGTTCTCGGCGATGCGGCTGGCCTGGAAGCCGAACAGCAGCAGCACCGTGCCCAGCAGGCCGACGATCGCCCAGGGCTTGAGCAGCCGCTCCAGATGCTCGATGGCGCGCTCGCTGGCCAGGCTGCGGCGGGTGAGCCAGCCGGCCGCCAGGGGGATCACCACGAACAGGCCCACCGAGAGTTGCAGGGTGTCCCAGGGCACCACCACCTGGCTCACCCCCAGCAGCAGGGCAGCGATCGGCGCGAAGGCCACCACCATGATCAGGTCGTTCACCGCCACCTGCACCAGGGTGTAAGTGGCATTGCCGCGGCAGAGCTGGCTCCACACGAACACCATCGCCGTGCAGGGGGCCACCCCCAGCAGGATCATGCCGGCGATCAGTTCATCGCCCAGCTCCGGCGGGATCCAGGCCGCGAAGATGCCGCGGACGAACCACCAGGCCAGCAGGGCCATGGTGAAGGGCTTCACCAGCCAGTTCATCCCCACCGTCACCAGCAGCGGCTGGGGGTTGCGGCCGATGCGGCGCACGACGCCGAAGTCCACCGCCAGCATCATCGGGTAGATCATCAGCCAGATCAGCACCGCGATCACCAGGTTGATCTGGGCGATCTGGATGCCCCCCAGCAGCGTGAACAGGCCAGGGAAGATCTGGCCCAGCACCATGCCGGCGGCGATGGCCAGGGCCACCCAGAGACTCAGCCAGCGTTCAAAAATTCCCATCTCAATCGCAGCAGGGTGTGGCCGGAGCGGTGCACTGGCGGGCAAGGGCCGCCAGCCAGCCCTGCAGCGCCTGCAGGGCCTCCGGGCGCAGGCGGTAGTACACCCAGCGGCCGCTGTGACGGTCGCTCAGGAGCCCGGCATCCCGCAGCACCTTGAGGTGGAACGACAGCCGCGACTGGGCCAGGCCCAGCTCGGTGGTGAGATCACACACGCAGCGCTCGCCGCTTGCCAGGGCTTCCAGCACCTGCAGCCGACAGGGATCGGCCAGGGCCTTGAGCAGCGCCCGCGCCTGCTCGCTGTCCAGATGGGTGCCCGGATGCGTGCCCAGAGCCCTGGCGGGGGAATCTCTTAACCCGTTCATAAAATCCATCAAGCACCATTGATGTGAGAGTACTGCCGGTCGCTCTGGCGCTGTGCGCATCGGCATCAACGGCTTCGGCCGCATCGGCCGCCTGGTGTTCCGGGCCCTCTGGGGCCGCCCCGGCATCGAGGTGGTTCACGTCAACGACTGCGCCGGCGATGCCGCCACCGCCGCCCACCTGCTGGAGTTCGACTCGGTGCACGGCCGCTGGGGCCACCCGGTGACGGCCCAGGCCGCCGGTTTCACCGTGGAGGGCAGCGCGGTGGGCTATTCCCAGGTCAGCCACCCCGCTGCCGTTCCCTGGGCCGCTGCCGGCGTGCGGCTGGTGCTGGAGTGCAGCGGCAAGGTGAAGACAGCCGAGGCCCTCGCCGCCTACTTCTGCGCGGACGACATCGTCAAGGTGATCGTGGCCTGTCCGGTGAAGGGAGCGCTGGACGGTGTGGAGATCCCCAACATCGTGTTCGGCATCAACCACGCCAGCTACCAGCCGGATCGCCACCGCCTGCTCACCGCCGCCTCCTGCACCACCAACTGCCTGGCGCCGGTGGTGAAGGTGGTGCATGAGAGCTTCGGCATCCGCCACGGCTCGATCACCACCCTGCATGATGTCACCAACACCCAGGTGGTGATCGACAGCTTCAAGAGCGATCTGCGCCGCGCCCGCTCCTGCCTGCAGAACCTGATCCCCACCAGCACCGGTTCGGCCCGGGCGATCGGCCTGATCTTTCCCGACCTGCAGGGCCGCCTCAACGGCCACGCCATCCGCGTGCCCCTGCTCAATGCCTCGATCACTGACGCGGTGTTCGAGCTGGAGCGCAGCGTCACGGTGGAGGAGGTGAACGGCGCCTTTGAGATCGCTGCCAACGGCCCCCTGCAGGGGATCCTCGGCTACGAAACCCGGCCGCTGGTGTCGAGCGATTTCCTCAACGACAGCCGCAGCTCGATCGTGGATGCCCTCTCCACCCTGGTGACGGGCGGCACCCAGCTCAAGGTGTACGCCTGGTACGACAACGAGTGGGGCTACAGCTGCCGCATGGCCGATCTGGCCTGCCACGTGATTGCCCAGGAGGCTTGCTGATGCGCACGCTCTCGCCGGTTCAGCAGTACAGCATCATCACGGCCAACAACTGGGCTTTCACCATCACCGATGGAGCCCTGCGGATGTTGGTGGTGTTCCACTTTCTGCAGCTGGGGTTCACCACACTTGAGGTGGCTTTCCTGTTCATTTTCTATGAGTTTTTCGGGGTTCTCACCAACCTCTACGGCGGCTGGCTGGGAGCCCGCTTCGGCCTCAAACTCACGCTCTGGATCGGCACGGTGCTGCAGATCGTGGCCCTGTTGCTGCTGGTGCCGGTGGCGGATACCTGGCCCAGACTGCTCTCGGTGGTGTGGGTGATGCTGGCCCAGGCCCTCAGCGGCATCGCCAAGGATCTCGAGAAGATGAGCGCCAAGAGCGCCATTCGCGTGGTGGTTCCTGAAACCCCCGACGATCACAGCCGCGGCGAGGGGCAGTTGTTTCGCTGGGTGGCCATCCTCACCGGCGCCAAGAACGCCCTCAAGGGCCTGGGCTTTTTTGTGGGCGGTGTTCTGCTCACCACCGTGGGCTTCAATGCGGGCGTGGTGGTGCTGGCTGGCTGGCTGGCGGTGGCCTTTCTGGTCACCCTGCTGCTGCCACGGGACATCGGCAAGATGAAGAGCAAACCGGCCTTCAGCTCCCTGCTGTCCAAGAGTGAGGGCATCAATGTGCTGTCGCTGGCCCGCTTCTTCCTGTTTGGAGCCCGCGATGTGTGGTTCGTGGTGGCCCTGCCGGTGTTTCTGCAGGCGAGCCTGGGCTGGGACTTCTGGAAGGTGGGGGGCTTCATGGGCCTGTGGGTGATCGGCTACGGGATCATCCAGGGTTCCGCCCCCAGCCTGCGCCGGGCCTGGGGCAGCGATCGCCCCCCCGGTCCGCCGGCCGTGCAGTTCTGGGCGGCCGTGCTCACGGCGATTCCGGCGCTGATCGCCATCACCCTGTGGCGTGAGGTGGGCAACCCCGGCATCGCCGTGGTGGTGGGGCTGATGGTGTTCGGGGTGGTGTTTGCCATGAATTCCTCGATTCACAGCTACATGATTCTTGCCTACACCGAAGCCGACGATGTGAGCCTGAATGTGGGCTTCTATTACATGGCCAATGCCGCCGGCCGTCTCTTGGGCACCCTGCTGTCCGGGGCCCTGTTCCTGGTGGGCGGGCTGCAGGCCTGTCTGTGGGCCTCCTGTCTTCTGGTGATCCTGGCCTTCCTCGCCGGCAGGCGGCTGCCCACGCCACCGCGGCAGCTGCAGCCTGCTTAGCGGTAACCCTCCTTGCGGGTGTCCTCGAAGCTGCGGCGCAGGGCTTCGCCGATGGTGAGACCCACCGGCAGATCACCACCGAAGGAGGTGCCGAGGATGTGGCGGTAGAGCTTGGTTTCCACCAGCCGGTAGGTGTCGGCGGGGAGGGGGATGTAGCCGGCTTCCTCCACGAAGCGCAGGCCGTTGCCCACCGTGAAGCCCACGAAGCTGCGGATGGTGTCATCGCTGCGCATCTGCTGATCGTTCACATAGATGAACAGCGGCCGCGACAGGGGCTTGTAGGTGCCGTCCTGGGCCGTATCCACCGAAGGTGCCACGGGGATGCCATCGGGGCCGGCGATGGCCAGGGCGTTGAGGCGATCGCGGTTGGCCTGGTAGTAGGCGAAGCCGAAATAGCCCATGGCGTTGGGGTCAGTGGCGACGCAGTCCACGATCACCGTGTCGTCCTCGCTGGTCTTGACGTCGCTGCGGGAATTGGCACTGTCGCCGTTGATGGCCTCGTTGAAATAATCGAAGGTACCGGAGTCGGCGCCCGGGCTGCAGAGCCGCAGGGGGCGGTCCGGCCAGGTGCCGTTGATCTGATTCCAGCTGTTCACCTGGCCTTCGGCCTGCTGCGACCAGGTGCGTGCCAGTGCCGTGGTGGTGATGGCGGTGGCCCAGTCGTTGCTGCCGTTCACCACCACCGTGAGCGCATCGAAGGCCAGCGGCAGTTCAATGAAGGTGATGCCGCGCTCGGCGCAGGCCTTGAGTTCGGAGCTGTTGATCGGCCGGGAGGCATTGGCGATGGCGATGCTGCCCTGGCAGAACTCGCGCAGGCCGCCACTGGTGCCGACTTCAGAGAGTTTGATGGTGATGTCGCGGCCGCGGTTGGTGGTGGCAAAGGCCTCAGCGGCCTTCTCGATCACGGGGAAGACCGTGCTGGAGCCGCTGATGGCGAGGGTGGAGCCCCCACCAGTGGCATCCCTGTTGTCTGAGACGCGACCACCGCAACTGCTCACCAGGGCCAGGGAGGCCGTGAGCAGGAGGGCGGAAAACGGGCGGGCCATGGGGGCGAGAACATGCATGGTCAGCCTGATGGATTCAGATTTTGGGATGGTTAAGAACAGCTCAGGATGTTGGCTCTGTAAGCGTTCGTGATCCTTCCATGGGCCACCCCATCGGCATGAAAAAAGGGGGCTGTCACCAGCCCCCCACTTGCTGCCTGGATCAGCAGATCATTCCTTGATCTTGTCGATTTCTGCGAGAGCACGCTTGAGCACATCACCCTTGAGCGGCACGTAGCCAAGCTCAGCAGCGGTGGCCTGAGGGCCCTCTTGGAGGGACCACTTGAGGAACGTGCGCACGGCCTCGGCCTTCTCGGGGCCGTAGCCGTTTTCGTAGGCGAGGATCCAGGTGAAGGCCGCGATCGGGAAGCTGTCGGCGCCGGCCGGATTGCAGTCGGTGCCGCCCAGACGCTCATCGAGCACGATGCCGTTGAGCGCAGCCGCGCCGCTCTCACCGGTGGCGGTGATGAAGTTGCCGTCCTTGTTCTGCACGGCGGCGCCCTTGATGTCGCCGCGCACGAAGGCCTGGTTGATGTAGCCGATGGAGCCCGGGGTGTTGCCGATCAGGCCGGCAACGCCCTCGTTGCCCTTGCCACCCACGCCCACCGGCCACTCCACGGCCTTGCCACTGCCCACCGTGTCTTCCCACTCCTTGGAGAAGCAGCTCAGCGAGCTGGTGAACACGGCGGTGGTGCCGGAGCCGTCGCTGCGGTGGGCCACGGTGATCGGAGCCTCAGGGCAGCCGAGGTCCTTCCAGTCGGTGATCTTGCCCAGGAAGATGTCCGCCAGCTGGGCCTGGGTGAGCTTCAGGTCAGGGCAGTCGGCGTTGTTGTAGGCCGGCACCACCGTGCCGCCCAGCATTGGGATCTGCAGGGCACCGCGCTCACCGGCGGTTTCCTTGCTGAATTCTTCCTCGTCCAGCTGTTCGTCGGTGGCGCCGAAGTCAACCGAACCAGCCAGGAACTGGCGCACGCCGGCACCGGAACCAACCGACTGGTAGTTGACCTGGTTGCCGGTTTCCGTGGCGTAGTCGCCCGCCCAGCGCTGGTAGGCCGCCGCCGGGAAGGAGGCCCCGGCGCCGTTGATCGTGGGCAGGGACACGCTGCCGCCGCCCCCACAGCCCGTGGCGAGCATGGAGAGCGACACCAGGCCTCCGGTGATGGCCAGGGAGGAGCGGCGGCCGGGCAGGCGCTGCTTCGGCTTGGCGGAGGAGCGAATCGGTTGCATGAACTGGCTGTTGGGACCCAGGACCACATCTAACGGAGCACGGGGGCGATGGGCTTAAGGGGTGTTTATGGCGAGGTTAAATGCTCATGGATGGAAGCAATCGAGGCCAACGGCAACTCCATCTCACCTGGGTGGCTGCCCTGTGTGTTGACCATGTGCTGACCATCTTCACGGATAACCCACGCTGTAGACCCCGCATAAAAAAGCCCCCCGTGAGGGGGGCGGCTGATCCCCGCGGGAATCAGCAGGATGGGTGTGTGAGGACAGGTCTGAGGGTGAACCGCGGCAGGGCCACGGCCCGCGATCAGAATTTGAACGTGGTCTGGATCACGCCGCCCCAGGCATCGTTGCCGCTGTTGGAGGCCACTTGGTCGCCGTAGAACAGCGCCGGGGTGATGCTGATGTTGTCGGTGACCTGGAAGCTGGTACCAGAGCTCATAGAGCATCGAGTCGTTGCGGCTGCCGGTGAAGGGAGGCTGGCCCAGGGCGAAGCCGGCATCGCTGCCGTTGAGGAACGCGTCATCCCACTGCAGACCCACCATCCAGGACTGGGAATCGCTGATCCCCTCGTCCTGCCAGTTGTAGCCGTAGCCGGCACTGATCGACGGAATCCAGCCCGCGTCTATCGGCGCCCAGTAGGCCGCGAAGCCAAGGCTGCTGGCGCTGCCGCCAGCTGGGCACGGTGGAGCTGAAGTTGGGACCCGCAGGCGGCTGTTCTCGGAGCCGTAGCGGTAGGCCACGGCGGCACCCCAGTTGCGACCCTTGACGCCCAGCTGGCTGAGCCAGTTGATGCCGCTCTCCTCGGTGAAGGCACCGACGCTGGAGTCGGCGAAGCCATTGTTGGCGACGTAGTTGGTGTCAAAGGTGATGGCGGGGTTGCCCTTCTCCACCTGCTGCTTCCAGCTGACGCCGACACCGGCGCCGGTGGCTTTGTTGTAGGTGCCGGAGGCACCGGCGAGGCGGAAGAAGTCGAGGATGCTCGAGTTGTAGGCCTGGGGCGTGAAGCTCAGCATCTCGGTGTTGCGCACCAGGGCGCCCACCGTGAACCGGAAGCTGTCGCCCACCGGGAAGCGGTAGAAGAGGCGATCCACCTCAACGCTGTTGTCGGTACCTTCGGCCTTGTCCAGCTTGAAGATCTGGGAGCTGCTGCCGAAGGGCAGGGATTCGAAGTTGCCGGCGCGCAAACGGGTGCGCAGCAGATCCTTGCCGGTGAAGCTGGTGTCGAAGGTCAGCCGCAGGTCGTAGTTGAAGGTGGTTTCGTTCGGATCGCCTGTCAGATCCACCGATGGGGCTCTCGAAGTCGGGGGAGCCACCCAGGATGAAGCTGGCCTCACCCTTCAGCACGGTGGTGGTGGAAAACTGGCTGGCCTCCAGCTCACCCACCTTGGCCTCGAGGCCGTCGACGCGGCCCTTGAGGATGGCGAGTTCCCTCTCGAACTCGGCCATCAGGCGCTTGAGCTCGTCGGTCACTTCGGTGACGCGGTCGAGACAGGCGTTCAGGAGGGCGGCGGCCTCGAAACGGGTCATGGCCCGCTGGCCCTTGAAGGTGCCGTCGGGATAGCCGGCGACGCAGCCGTAACGCTCGATCAGGTTGGAGAGCGCCTGGTAGGCCCAGTCCGTGGGGAAGACGTCGGGGAACTGGGAGATGCTGGTGACTTGGTCGCTGCTGGCGTACTGATTGACGCCATCCAGGTTGACCTCAGCGGCGGTGGCGGCCACGGGGGCCAGCAGTCCGAGTGCCGCAGGGGCAACCAGCAGTTGCTGGAAGAGTTTCATCGGGTCCTCACACCGATAGGTCAAAATGCCCAACGGGCACGGCGCGCAACGTAACCGCTGCACCTTGAAAAAGGGAGTGGGCAGGCCACGGCGCGCTGTAGCGCAGAACACATCCCCTTCGATCCTCAGGCCAGTCGGCCGCCAGGGTGGTCAATCCAGCCCGGATTCGGCCCGGCCCGGATTCGCCCAGCCTGGATCGGCCTTGCCCCGCGGCCAGCATCGCCAGTTCCCGCCACTGCCGTCAGCACTGCAGGCGCTGCTGTTCCAGCAACCAGTCGAGCTGGGGCACGGTGCGCTCGATGCCATCGCTGCACTCTCAGCGCCGGGCCGTCCAGTCCTGGAACCAGCCGCGCCGTTGCAGCAGCCACACCTGCAGGGCCGCCACCAGCGCCATCAGCAGCAGGGCATAGGCATAGCCATAGCGCCAGTGCAGCTCCGGCATGTGCTCGAAATTCATGCCGTAGATGCCACCGATCACGGTGAGCGGGGCGAAGATGCTCGTGAGGATGGTGAGGATTTTCATCACCTGGTTCATGCGGTTGCTCACGCTCACGGCATAGGCCTGGGAGATCCCGTCGCACTGGTGACGCAGCAGCTCGCAGCTCTCGAACAGCAGCTCCACCTGCTCGGCCATGTCGTTGAAGCCGGCGAGGGCCTCCGGGCCCAGCAACTGCTGAAACTGGCGCAGCAGTTTGCGGATCTGATGGCGCAGGGGCCAGATCTGATGACGGATCCGGCGCACGTTGCTGCGGTGCTGGAAGGCCAGGTTGAGCAGCCTGGGTTTGGGGTTCCTCAGGGCCGCCTCCTCGAGATCTTCGAGGGCGTTGGCGACCTGCTCAACGATGGGGAAGAGGCCATCGAGCACGTCGTCGATCAGGTAGTGCAGGATGTCGTCGAGATCCCGCTGGTCCACCGCGCCGGCATTGGAGCGCAGCCAGCCGGTGACCTCGGCAAAGGAGTTGCCCTGGCTGGATTCCTCGCAGCTCACCAGCAAATTGGGGAGCAGCAGCAGACCCACCTGGGAGCTGATCAGGTGGGCCGGGTTGCGCGCGCTGCTCAGCCGATGCAGCACCACCAGCAGGGCGCCGTCGAGGCTGTCCACCCGCGGCCGCTGGGGCACCTCCAGCAGGGGCGGCAGCAGCAGGGGCGGAACCCCCAGCTCCTCAAGCGTCGCGGCGATCTGGTCGGGCTGGGAGAGGCCCACCACCCGCAGCCAGATCGGCAGGCCGAGGCCCTTCAGCCGTTGCACGTCCCGGGCGCTGTCCACTGTGCGCAGCTCCGCCCCCTCGGGGCCGAACACCAGGGCGCTGAGGTGGCTGGGCAGCCGGCCGCCGTGCACATAGAGCTCGCTGGGCAGGTTGGCCGGCCGCTCCTCCAGGCGACGGGAGGTCAGGGCACCAGGGGTTGGACGCAGCACGGGGGCTCAGGGACGATCCAGCGGTCGGGCACCTTGGTGCCGCCCAGGATGGAGGCCTGCAACAGCAGACACACCATCACGTCGGACATCATGCTCGCAGAGATCATGACGCTTGGATCCACGGCTGAATCCTGGGTCGCGCGCCATCGCCTCTGCGTGCTGCCGGTCACATCCGGCTCCGCAACCTCGCACTCGAGGCCATGACCAGCCAAGTGACATGGCTAATTTGAGGGTCAGTGACCTGTGCGCAAGGACCTTGAGTTCCTCCTCTTCAAGGCCGCACTCCGGCGATCGCCATCCCGACGATCGCACTCACGAGGAGTGCGCTCGCCCTTGGAGAGTCATTCCTCCTACCGCTCCGATGACTGGTCGCCCCAGCGGGTGATGTTTCACCAGAACCTGGAGACCTTCGCCGATCGGGTGGGGCTGCTGGTGGGGCTGCAGAGCAACGGCAAGCTCACCCAGGAGGACGCCTACGAGGAGATCCGGCGCATGTGGAAGCAGCTCAAGGAGAGCAAAGGGTCGCTGCTGGCCGACTGAGGCCCCCGAAGCGCGATTCACGCCTGCTGGCCCAGGTGGCTGCCGATTCGTTGCAGGTGCTGGCTGACCCGCCGCAGCCAGCGCATCGCCTGCAGGCGTTCGGTGCCGCCATCGACGTCCAGGTTTCCGGCCGCCACCTGCGCCAGCACCTCAGCGCGGAAGGGATCCACCCGCCCCTCGACCTCAAGGGCGCAGCGTGTGGCCGTGCTGGCTGCTTGCTGCCACTGCCGCTCCACGGCCAGGGGAAGCATGCGAGCCACCGCCCCCTGCAGGGCCCGGCGCTCGGCGGCCAGCCCGGCGCAGCTCACCACCGTGCGCAGCCGTTCCGGCTCTTCCTGGCAGCGTTCATGCAGGCGCTGCAGGTGATCCAGGCCATGCAGCAGGTGCACCAGGTGCTCCCCCAGGGGTTGGCTGAGGCCCCCGAGGTGAATCTGGTCGAGATAGAGCTCCAGCCGATCGAGGTCGGCCTGCAGCACCTCCAGTTGCTGCCGCTGCCGGCGGCTGGATTCAGCGGCAAGGGCCTGGCGCAGCAGCTTGAGCAGGGTCACGAAGGTCTCGTTGATCGCCTGCTCCGCCTGGCTGATGGCCGCCGCGGCGTCCTGCGGTGGCGTGTCGCTGAGGGCATCCACCGAGCGATCGCCTTCGGCGGGCAGCAGGCGCCGGATGAGGGCGGCGAAGGGCAGGGTGAAGGGCAGCACCAGCAGCACACCGGTGAGGTTGAAGCCGGTGTGGAAGACGGTGAGGGCAAACTCCGCATCGTTGCGGATCAGGCCCGGCCACCACTGCTCCAGGGCGCGCAGGTAGAGGGGCAGCAGGAAGAAGGCCAGGCCGGCGGTGAACAGGTTGAACACCACATGGCTGGCGGCGGTGCGGCGGGCGCTGAGGCTGGCTCCCAGGGCCGCCAGGATCGCGGTGATGGTGGTGCCCACATCCATGCCGATCACCAGGGCCAGCCCCTGGGGCAGGGCGATGGCGCCGGCTCCCAGGGCCGCCAGGGTGGTGGCCACGCCCGCCCCCGACGACTGGGTGATCACCGTGGTGAGCAGGCCGAGCAGCAGCAGCTGCAGGCGGCCGAGGAGGGTGCCGGCATCGAAGCGTGCCGGATCGAGCAGCAGGCCCTGGCCGGCCAGGGCCTGCTGCAGGGCGGCGATGCCGGTGAACAACATGGCGAAGCCGGCCAGGGCCATGCCCAGCTGCGCCTGGCGTCCGCGGCCCAGCACACGCAGGCCGGCGCCCAGCAGCAGCAGGGGCAGCATCAGCTGGCTGAGGTTGAGCTTGATGCCGAGCAGGGCCACCAGCCAGCCCAGGCCGGTGCTGCCGATGTTGGCCCCGAAGATGATGCCCAGGGAGGCCTGGAAGCTGAGCAGGCCGGCACTCACGAATCCCACCGTGGCCACGGTGGTGGCCGAGGACGACTGCAGCAGCGCCGTCGCCATGGCGCCGCTGCAGGCCCCGCTCCAGGGGGAGCGGGTGAAGCGCAGCAGGCCCTGGCGCAGCCTGCCGCCGGCGAGCTTGCGCAGCCCCTCGGTGAGCAGCGACATGCCGAGCAGAAACAGGCCCAGGCCCCCGGCGGCGTTGAGCAGGGCACCACCGGCTGAGATCATCGCGTGCGCTGCTGCGGACTCCCCAAGCCTGGCTGCTCAGCCGTGGGCGGCCAGGGCAGGCAGCCGCGCCGAGGCTTGGCGGTCGTCCGGCAGCCGCTCGGTGCCGGCGATGGCGGCGGGGGTTTCGCGGCGGAAGCTGGTGAGGCGCTGACGGCCGGCGCCGAGTTCGGCGGCGAGCACGGCGCAGGCGCGCTCGGGCATGGTGTGATCGCCGCAGGTGAACACATCCACGGCTGCATAGCCCGACTCGGGCCAGGTGTGGATGGAGATGTGGGATTCGGCCAGCAGGGCCAGCCCGGTGACGCCCTGGGGCTGGAAACGGTGGCTGATGAGATTGAGCAGGGTGGCACCGGCCTGGCTGGCGGCGGCGGTGATGGTGTCCCTGAGGAAAGCCTGGTCATCGAGCCGACCTGGATCGCAGTCGTAGAGCTCGAGGATGCAGTGTTTGCCCACCGTGTTGGCGCCGGCTGGGAGGTCGCAGGCGGCTGGCGGAGGGTCGTTGTCGGTGATGTCGGTATCGGTGCTGGGAGCCCATCCAGGGTTGGGGTGCAGCGATGGCAGGGAGTGGTTCTTCAAAGGCTCAGAGGCACAGCCTTTCAACTTACGGCCTGCCATCGCAAACCGAGTGCGATCTGCATCCCACCATCCGCTGGCAAGAACGGCCTCGGCGGCGTTTGATTGTGCGGGTCGACCCTTGCTCCACCCCTGGCGCCATGGCCACCCCGTTCCCATCGGCTGCTGCCGGGTCCGTGCTGGTGCTCAACGCCGGCAGTTCCAGCATCAAGGCCTCCCTGCGGCAGCCCGGGGGTGGGCGCCTCTGGCAGGAGCAGCGGGCCTGGGACAGCAGCGCCGGTGTCCAGGCCCACGCCACCCTGCTGGAACAGTGGCTGGCGCCGGTGATCACGGCGGCCGATCCTGCCCCTGCCCTGGTGGCCCACCGCATCGTTCACGGTGGCGCCACCTTCACGCGCCCCACCCGCCTGAGTACGGACGTGGTGGAGCAGCTGCGGGCCCTGGTGCCGCTGGCGCCGCTGCACAACGGTCCGGCCCTGCAGGCGATCGCCTGGCTGCAGGACTGGCTGCAGGCCTGCCCGACGGCGGACCTGGCGGCGATTCCCCAGTGGGCCTGCTTCGACACCGGCTTCCATGCCAGCCTGCCCTCCGCGGCCTTCACCTACGCCATTCCCGCCGACTGGCGCGAGCAGGGGCTGCGCCGTTACGGCTTCCACGGTCTCAACCACCAGCACGTGGGCGAGACCGTGGCTGCTCTCCACCCCAGGGCCCGGCGGCTGATCAGCTGCCACCTGGGGGCCGGCTGCTCCCTCTGCGCCATCACCATCGCCTCCGAGGGCGCGGTCCGCAGCATCGACACCACCATGGGCTTCACACCGCTGGAGGGACTGGTGATGGCCAGCCGCAGCGGCAGTGTCGATCCCGGGCTGCTGCTGCACCTGCTGCGCCAGGGCATCAGCGCCGAGGATCTCGACCACAGCCTCAACCATGCCAGCGGCCTCAAGGGGCTGTCGGAGCTGAGCGGTGACATGCGCGAGCTGCGGGCCGCCGCTGGCCGTGGCCATGGCGGTGCCGTGCTGGCCATCGGCGTGTTCCGGCAGCGGCTGCTGCAGGGCATCGGGGCCATGGCCGCCAGCCTCGGCGGTGTCGACGTCATCGCCCTGACCGGCGGCATCGGCGAACACGACGAGGTGCTGCTGGAGGAGCTGGGGGAGCGGCTCGATTGGCTGCGCCCGGTGCTCCTCACCCGGGTGCCGGCCGACGAAGAGGGGCTGATGGCCCGCCAGTGTCGGGCGGCCATGGCGGCTTGATGTTCCCTTAACTCTGCCCGGTCAGGCTGAGTGGGCTCGTTTCAGGGTTTTATGGCGGCTCCCACGGCTGATCAGCAGCTTCTGCACAGCATGCAGATGCTGACGCACAACGGGTCCATCCTCGAACTGGAGCCCGGGGCGATGGTCTTTGAGGCCGGCGAACAGGGCGACTGTCTCTACGGGGTGTTGGAGGGATGTGTGCGGCTCACCTGGGGCGATGGCTCCGAAGCCGAAATCCTCGGGCCGGGCCGCTGCTTCGGCCAGGGCGCCCTGGTTCAGCCCGACCACCGGCGCTACGGCACCGCCATGGCCAGCGAACCCACAAAGCTGGTGGTGATGCAGAGGCAGGGGATGCTGTTCGCTCTCGAACAGCTGCCGATGTTCGGCCTGCAGCTGCTGGAGTCCACCGAGCGGCGGCTGCAGCACCTCAGATCGCTGGCGGCCTGACGATCACCATCCCCTTGCGTCCCTTCCGATGAACCAGCCCGAGGCCTTTGCCGCCATCACCATCGCCGCCGTGGCCAGTGATGGCTCATTCGTGAGCGAAGAGGCCAGCCTGATCCGGGAGCAGCTGCTGCGGCGATCGCCCTACCGCTCGATGGAACCGCTGGACTTCGGCACGCTGTTCTCCGGGCTGCTGCATCGCCTGCGGGAGGTGGGTTCCCGGGCTCTGGTGCAGGAAGCTGCACCACTGCTGCAGCCCCCCCAGCGGGAAACCGCCTTTGCCCTGGCCGCCGAGCTGGTCCACTGCGACAGGCACGTGAGCGAGGCGGAACTGGCCTTCCTGGAGGACCTGGCTCAGCGCCTCGAACTGCCGGTGGAGCGCCGCCGTCAGATCCTCGAAGTGCTGGCGCTGCTCAACGCCGACTGCCTCAGCTGACCCCGCCGGGGATGAAGCGCCGTTCGTGCTGGGCGCCGGTGAGCATGCGGTTCCAGTAGAGCGCCGGCAGAATCTTGCGCTTCACGAACCACATGCTCCAGCGCTCCTTGGTGGGGTCGAGGGGGAAGGAGGGGGTGGCTTCGGCCTTGTAGTTGAACTCGGCCATGATCGCCTTGCCGTAGCCGGTGATCAGCGGGCAGCAGCTGTAGCCGTCGTAGGCCGCCGCCAGGGGCTGGTCGTCGAGCAGGGCCAGCAGGTTGGCCACCAGCACCGGTGCCTGGCCGCGCACGGCGGCAGCCGTCTTGGAGTTGGGCATGCCGCTCACATCCCCAAGCGAGAACACGTTGGCGAAGCGCACATGCTGCAGGGAAAACTTGTCCACATCCACAAAACCCGCCCCGTTGGCCAGGCTGCTGCTCGCCACCACCTCGGGGGCGGCCATCGGCGGGGTGACGTGCAGGAGGTTGTAGGGGATCACCTGCTCGCGGCTGCTCTCCCCCTCGCTCACCTGGAACACGGCCTCGCGGCTGTCGGGCCGCACGGCGGTGAGCACGTGGTTGTAACGGGCGTCGATGCCCTTGCGCTGCACCACCTCCCGCAGCGGCGCGGCGTAGACGGGAATGCCGAAGATGCCGGGGGTGGCGGTGGCGTAGATCACCTCGGCCTGCAGGCGTTTCGCCTTGAACACGTCGTCGGCGAGGTAGGCGATCTTCTGCGGGGCGCCGGGGCACTTGATCGGCATCGGCGCGCAGGTGAACACGGCGTTGCCACCCTCGAAGGCCTGGATCGCCTCCCAGGTGTAGGCGGCATGGTCCTTGCTGTAGTTGCTGCACACCCCGCCTTTGCCGAGGGCCTCGCTCAGCCCCTCGATCTTGTCCCAGCAGAGCTTGAGGCCGGCGGCCACGATCAGCACCTCGTAGCTGAGCTCCTCACCGCTGCTGGTGAGCACCCGGTTGTGCTCGGCATCGACGTGGGCGGCGCCGTCCTGGATCCAGTGCACGCCGGAGGGGATCAGGTCGGATTCGGCGCGACGGGTTTCCTCGAGGCTGAACACGCCACCGCCCACGAGCGTCCAACCGGGCTGGTAGTAGTGATCCCCGGAGGGCTCCAGGATCGCCACATCGAGGCTGTTGCGGGCCCGTTTGAGCTGGGCCGCCACGGTGATGCCGGCGGCACCGCCGCCGACGATCAGGATCTGGTGGTGAGCCATGGAGGCAGGACAGCCGGAGGTGCCCCTCCATTTCATCAGCCGCCGTCGCCGATTTCAGGGCCGTAGGCGATGGCGTGTTCGGATTGTTGGAATCCGGGGGGCCTTCAGGCGGCCGGTTGCTCGATTTCGCGCTTCAGCAGCACGTAGAGGTAATCGGGCGACTTGTAGCGCGTGGGCAGACATTTCTGCAGCAGACTCAGCCGCTCCCAGCAGACCGTGCGCTGAATCGCCTCAAAACTGCGGCCGTCGCGGATCAGCAGACGGAGGGCTTTGCAGTAGGTGGGGTAGCTCGCCTCCAGTTCCCCGATCGTGAGCTTGGCAGCAGCACCCATGGGCTTATCAGCAGCTTGTCATCCCAAACAATAGGAAGGCAGCATCGGGCCTCCCGTGTCGCTGGCCACCTGGGACCAGCCGCCGACACGAATCCTTACGCGCTTGGCCCAGGCCCGGCTCCGCCTCTGCCAGGCTGGCTCAGGTGCGGGAGCGGGATCCATGGCCCTCCAGTGGCGATGACGGCCCCAGAACGTCCCCGGCAGCTGAAGCTGCGGCAGCCCGACGACTGGCACGCCCATCTGCGCGACGGGGCGATGCTGCAGGCCGTGGCCCCGGCCACGGCGGCCCAGTTTGCCCGGGCGATCGTGATGCCCAACCTGAAGCCGGCGATCACCAGCGTGGCGGCCGCCCGCGCCTACCGCCGGCGCATCCTTGAGGCCCTGCCCGACGGCTGCCCCTTCCAGCCGTTGATGACCGCCTACCTCACCGACACCATCGCGCCGGCCGAGGTGGAACGGGGCTTCGTCGAGGGTGCCTGGGTGGCCTGCAAGCTCTACCCCGCCGGCGCCACCACCAATTCGGCGGCGGGCGTCACCGCCATCGATGCGCTGACGCCGGTGCTGGCGGTGATGGAGCGCAGCGGCATGCCGCTGCTGATCCACGGCGAAGTGGTGGATCCGGAAGTGGACATCTTCGATCGGGAGGCGGTGTTCATCGAGCGCGTGCTGGCGCCGCTGCTGAACCGCCACCCCGGCCTGAAGGTGGTGCTGGAGCACATCACCACCGCCGACGCGGTGGACTTCGTGCGCAGCGGACCAGCCACCCTGGCGGCCACCATCACCCCCCACCACCTGCACATCAACCGCAACGCCATGTTCAGCGGCGGTCTGCGGCCCGACTTCTATTGCCTGCCGGTGGCCAAACGCGAACTGCACCGCCTGGCCCTGCGCGCCGCCGCCACCTCCGGCAATCCCCGCTTCTTCCTCGGCACCGACACCGCCCCCCATGGCCGCGGCGCCAAGGAGTCGGCCTGCGGCTGTGCCGGCATCTTCAATGCTCCTTTCGCGATCGAGAGCTACGCGGCGGTGTTCGAGCAGGAGCAGGCCCTCGACCGCCTCGAGGGCTTCGCCAGTGAACATGGCCCCCGCTTCTACGGTCTGCCCCTCAATCCCGGTGCCATCACCCTGGTGCGCGAGCCGGTGACCGTGCCCGGGCGGCTGCACCTCAATGACGCCGCCGGCACCGCCGTGGATCTGGTGCCCTTCCACGCCGGCGAAACCCTGCCCTGGCGGCTGGCATCGCCAGCTCCGGCCGAGTGATTACGAGGTATGTCGGGGGCTGCCGTGGCTGCGGCAACCTGCTTTAGCAACAACGTCAGGCTGCCCCCGGCGATGGGCTTCTTCATTCAGCTCACCGAGGCCTTGGCCGACCGCCAGTCATTGCTGGTGACCGGACTCGACCCCAACCCCGAGATGCTGCAGAGCTGGGCCGCCCGCCGCGGCATGGCCAACCGCTCCTTCCTGAGCCAGGCGCGGCACTGGATCAAGGCGGTGATCGAGGCCACCGCGCCCCATGTCTGCGCCTACAAGCCCAGCCTCGGCTTCTACCAGGCCCTGGGCCCGGTGGGGCTGGAGCTGCTGCTGGAGGTGCGCGAGCTGGTGCCGCCCGAGCTGCCGCTGATCGTGGACACCAAGCACGGCGACCTCAACTCCTCCTCTGCCCTCGCCCACTACCTGTTCCGGGAGCTGGCCGCCGATGCGGTCACCCTCTCCCCCCTGCCCGGCCAGGACATCGCCGCCCCCTTCCTGCTCTATCCCGGCAAGGCGGTGGTGATGACCTGCCACAGCTCCAACCAGACGGCGCGCATCATCCAGCACTTCCCCAATGAGGAGGATCCGCTGTTTCTGCGCATCGTGCGCGAAACCCTGCTCTGGGGCACCCAGGACCAGCTGCTGCTGGAGGTGGGCACCAGCGACCCGGCGATCCTGGCCCGCGTGCGCCAGGTGGCCCCCGAGCGCTTCATCATCCTGCGCAGCCTCTGGGGAGAGGAGGAGAAGCTCGAATCGATGCTCCAGGCCGGCCTCACCAGCGCCGGTGACGGGCTGCTGCTGCCCCTGCCCCAGAACCTGCTGGTGGAGGACGACATGGCCGAGCGCGCCGCGGCGCTCAAGGACCAGATCAACGGCATCCGCGACCGCTGGCTGGAGCGCCAGCAGGGCGGCGGCAGCTGTGATCTCTGGTTGGCCGGCACCCCGGCTGCCGTGCCCGGGGGGCTGGGGGCGCCGGTACCCGAGCCCATGGATCAGCTGATCCTCGATCTCTTCGACATCGGCTGCCTGCTGTTCGGCGAGTACGTGCAGGCCTCCGGGGCGGTGTTCAACTACTACGTGGATCTGCGCCAGATCATCTCCGATCCCAACCTCTTCCACCGGGTGCTGCATGCCTATGCGGGCTGCATGGGGGAGCTGATCTTCGATCGCATCGCCGGCATTCCCTACGGCTCCCTGCCCACCGCCACCGGCCTCTCGCTGCTGCTGCACAAGCCGCTGATCTATCCCCGCAAGGAGGTGAAGGCCCACGGCGCCCGCCGGCTGATCGAGGGCGACTTCGAGGAGGGCGATCTGGCGGTGGTGGTGGACGACATCCTGATCACCGGCGGCAGCGTGCTGGAGGGCATCGCCAAGCTGGAGAGTTCCGGCCTGGTGGTGCACGACGTGGTGGTGTTCCTCGACCACGGCGGTGACCACGACCGCCACGCCCGTGAGCGCCTGGCGGCGGCGGGCTACCGCTGCCATGCCGTGCTCGAGATCGAGCGCATCACCCGGGTGCTGCATCGCGCCGGACGGCTCAGCGATGCCCAGGCCGCCACGCTGCGGCCCGGCCTGCCGCTCGGCTAGAAACCCAGCATTCGCCGGCCACTGCGTGGAGCCCAGTTCGCGGGGGTCGATTTCCGACCCGTTCCTGCGCCGGCCGGTACTCACCGTGGTGGTGGCCCTGCTGGTGCTGCTGGCCGGTCTGGTGAGTCTGCCCGGGCTGCAGATCGAAAACCTGCCGGCGATCGCCCCGGGGCGCGTGTCGGTGAGTGCCAGCTATCCCGGTGCCAGCCCCGAGGTGGTGGAACAGGGGGTCACCTCCCTGCTGGAGAAGCAGCTCAACGGCCTCGACGGGCTCGACCAGATCCGCTCCACCAGCTCCGCCGGCAGCAGCAGCATCACCCTCAGCTTCGAGGGCGGTGATCCGGAGATCAATCAGATCAACACCCAGAACGAGGCCGCCGTGGTGCAGCCACGGCTGCCGGGGCCGGTGTCGCGCTTCGGCGTGCGCGTGCGCCGCAGCTCCGACGACCTGCTGATGGTGCTGAGCTTCAGCGCCGACCGCGACAGCTACGACGACATCTTTCTGAGCGGCTGGGTGGAACAGGTGGTGATCGACCGCCTCCAGCGCGTCTCCGGGGTGGGCGAAGCGCGCCTGTTCGGCGGCAGCCCCCTGGCCTTCCGGCTCTGGCTCGATCCTCGCCGCCTCGACCAGCTCGATCTCACCCTCGCCGACGTGCGCGACGCCCTGGAGGCCCAGAACGTGCTGGCGGCCCTGGGCCAGGTGGGCGAGGCCCCGGCCCCCGCCGACCAGATGCTGGCGCTGCCACTGCGCATGGAGGGGCGGCTGCGCTCGGTCGCCGAGTTTGAGGGGCTACTGCTGGCCCGCGGGCCCGGCGGTGGTTTGGTGCGGCTCAAGGACGTGGGCCGCGTGACCCTGGGCAGCGAGGACTACGGCTCGATCGCCACCAACCTCGACGGCCGCACTGCCGTGGCGATGGGCATCTTCCAGCGCGATGGCAGCAACGCCCTGGAGGTGAGCCGCGGCATCAGCGAGGCCCTCGACGAGCTCGGCCCTCGCATTCCCCCGGGGGTGGACCTGCAGGTGATCATCGATGAGGCCGAGACGGTGCGCCAGAGCATCGATCGCACCCTGGCGGGGCTGCGCGATGCGGTGCTGCTGGTGTTCTTCGCCCTGCTGCTGGGGCTGGGCAACAGCCGCCTGGCCCTGATCTCCGCCCTGGCGGTGCCGGTGGCGCTGGTGGGTGCGCTCACCGTGCTGCGCCTCAGCGGCAGCTCGATCAACACCCTCACCCTGTTCGGCATGGTGCTGGCCACCGGCCTGGTGGTGGACGACGCCATCGTTGTCAGCGAGGACATCGGTCGCCGTCTGGAGCGGGGCCAGCCGCCCCTGGTGGCGGCGCGGGAGGCGATGGCGGAACTGGGTGGTGCCGTGATCGCCACCTCCCTGGTGCTGGTGGCGGTGTTCCTGCCCGTGCTCACCCTGCAGGGCAGCACCGGACGGCTCTACGCGCCGATCGGCCTGACGATCGGCGCCACGATCCTCTTCTCCACCTTCAATGCGCTCACCTTCACGCCGGTGGCCGCCAGCCGGCTGCTGAGCAACGAACAGCGGGAGCCCCGCTGGTTGCTGCGCCTGATCGATCCACCCCGCCGCGCCCTGGAGGCCCTCGAGGGGCCCTACGACCGCTGGCTCACCAGGGCGCTGGCCTGGCGCCGCCGGGTGGTGGCGGTGCTGCTGGTGGGTCTGCTGCTCACGGGCTGGGCCTACCAGCAGCGCCCCAAGGCCTTCATCCCCCAGGAGGACGGCAGCCAGCTGCGCGGGGTGGTGGTGCTGCCCGACGGCATGGCCCTGGCGCGCACCCAGGCGGTGATGGACCAGGTGCGGGAGCTGGTGCAGCAGGAGCCGGCGATCGTGACCGGCAACTTCTATGCCGGCCGCTCCTTCGGCGACAGCAGTCCCAGCAAGGGCATCTTCTTCCTGCGCTTGCAGCCGATCGGTGATCGGCCCGAGGGCGATCAGAGCCCGGCGGCCATCGCCGGCCGGCTGAACGCCCAGCTGGCCGGCGCCATCGATGACGCCCAGGTGGTGGTGATCGAGGCGCCCACGGTGCGCGGCTTCGGCAGCGAGGGGGGCATCGAGTTTGATCTGCTCGACACCAGTGGCGGCCAGCTCAGCCTCAGTGAGTTCCAGCAGGCCGTGCAGGCCTTCATCGGCGCCGCCCAGGAGACCGGCGCCTTCGAGCGGGTGGGGACCCGCTTCAGCGCCGATGCCCCGCTGCTGCAGCTGGAGCCCGATCGGCTGCAGCTGGCGTCGCTCGGGGTGGAGCTCGATGAGGTGGTGGATGTGCTGGGGGCCAGCTTCGGCAGCGAGTATGTGAACGACAGCTTCGAAGGCGACCGCATCCGCCGCGTGATCGTGCAGCTCGAGGGGGCCGATCGTCGCGACACGGCGGATGTGCTGGCCCTGCGGGTGCGCAACCGTGACGGCCGCCTGATTCCCCTCTCCCAGCTGGTGCGGGTGCGCGAGGGTACCGGCCCCACCGTGATCAACCGCACCCGTCTGGTGCGCTCGATTGCGGTGCGGGCCCAGCCCCTGGCCGGCGTCAGCACCGGCCAGGCGATGGAGCGGCTGCAGCAGGTGCGCCGCGAGCTCGGCAGCCAGCTCACTGACCTGGAATGGACCGGTCTGGCGCGGGAGGAGGCCCGCTCCGGGGGCGCCAACGAGCGGGTGTTCCTGCTGGCGGTGGTGGTGATGGTGCTGGTGCTGGCCGCCCTCTACGAGAACTTCATCGATCCCATGATCATCCTGATCACCGTGCCGCTGGGGCTGCTGGGGGGGATCGCCGGGCTGGCGCTGCGCGATCTGCCGCTCGACGTCTATGGCCGCATGGGCCTGCTGGTGCTGGTGAGCCTGGCCGCCAAGAACGGCATCCTGATCGTGGAATTCGCCAACCAGCGCCTGGCCGCCGGCATGCCCCTGGAGCCGGCGATCCATGGCGCCGCCGTGGCCCGCCTGCGGCCGATCCTGCTCACGGCGATCTCGTCGCTGGCCGGCTTCCTGCCGCTGGTGTTCGCCAGCGGTGTGGGCGCGGTGAGCCGGCGCAGCATCGGCACCGTGGTGTTCTCCGGCCTGTTGATGGCCACGGTGCTGAGCCTGTTCGTGGTGCCGGTGGTGTACCGGATCGTCAAGGGCTGGGAGCTGCGCTGGAAGGGCCGGCGCGGGTAGGCCCTGCGCATCCGGCTCACTCCCAGCGGAGCTCGCCTGTGGTGATCTTTGCCACCACCAGCTCCTGGTAAACGCTCAGCTCCTGCGGGGTGATCTTTCCATCCGCCCAGGCCTGGGCCTTGAAGAGCTCCACCTCACCCCGGCTCAGCACGCCGTCGGCAATGGCCCGCTCCAGGGTGGCTCTGAGTTTGGCTAGGTCGTTCAGCTCTTCTTGGGTGGGTGGCTGGGTATTCGGGTGGTTGATGTCCATTTTGAATCGGTTTAATCCGTTGAATTGGTTGAATCGGCTCTCAGGGCCAATCGAGGTGTTTTGAACCATCGCCATTGTGCCGGGTGGCTCTATCTGTGCATCCAATTGTGCTCATTCTCTGCATCGCTTTGACGTCCGGGGCCAACTGATCGGACCTGCCCGCAACCGATGGCAGCGTTCCGCCCCGTGCGAGGGGATAGTGGGTTCCTCAGCCTTCCTGATTTCTGTTGGCATCGTCAATCGAGACGTCGGAGTTGGGGAGAATGGTCTTGCGTGTTGCCGATCAGCACAGTTACAACCGCGCGTGCAGATGCGCGTTTGCGAGTTGCAGCGGATCAGACGATCAGTCCCCAACTGCCACAACCATCAGCAGGTTGAAGGGTGTTCAGCCTGAGCCAAAGGCCACCTCGCACGCGGCATTGAGCAGCTGCGCTTCGGCTTGGCTCTGGGGAACCCGGCCGTCCAGGGTGCCCTGCCGGCAGTCGGCCGTCATCTCCACCACACCCGATCCGGTGTCCACGGCAAAGGTGACTGCATCGTTGTTCACCGGCTCCACACTTGTGTAGTAGAGCTCGTAGCTGGTGTCCGGCACCTCGATGTACGTCACCTGATTGCTGATGGCGTCGTCCACGGCGTCCGTGATGATCGCCGCCGAGGCCACGGCAGCAATGCCCACCCCGGGTCGCCACCACGGCCAGCTGCTGACGCCTCCGTACCACCCGTAATTCCACGGGCGGGCATAGCCCCAGCCCGGCCGGGCCCAGCCCGACCAGGTGTTGTCCCAGCGGTTGTCGACACGGTCGCCGCGTACGTCCGTGCGGTCCGACACGCGGTCGCTGCGTTGGTCCTGGCGGTTCGTGCCGCGGTCGGTGCGGTTGTCCTGGCGGATGTCGGTGCGGTCGGTGCGCTCACCCTGGCGGCCGCTGCGCTGGTCGGTGCGTTGGCCCTGCCGGTTCCCGGCCTGGTCCTGGCGGCCCTGCTGGCGGGTCGTGGCGTTCTGGCTGCGCTGCGTTTGGCGTGTGCCGCTGGCGGCGGGCTTGCTGCCGTTGCTGAAGCCACCGGCTGGTTTGCTGCTGCCCCGGTAGGCACTGCCGCCGTTGCTGTAGCTGGCGAAACCGGTGCGGCCGCTGCCACTGGACCTGGAACCGCTGCTGCGGCCGTAGCTGCGGCCACCGCCGCTGCGGCCACCGCCGCTGCGGCCACCGCCGCCGCGGCCACGGGCAACCAGGGCTGGCTCCGGAGCCGCCGCTGGTTCGGCGGCTGGACTTCCTGAGGCCAGCAGGGGCAGGGGGGGCAGGGCCAGGGAAAGGCTGAGGGCAGCGAGGGTGCCCAGCCGGATTGGACGGTTCATTGGTCCAGCGCCTCCTTCAGCCGGGTGCAGCCGTCGTCGAAGCAGGCGATCTCGGTGCGGCCGTTGCTGCCGAAGCTCAGGGCCATCCGGTCACGGCCCGCCAGGGCCGGCCCCCCTTCCTCCCGCACGCTGTTGAGGTAGTTGGGGTTGATCACGCAGAAGGCGCGGTTGTTGAAGCAGAGCTCGTTGGTGGAGAAGCGGATGGAGGCATTGCGCACCGGCCCCCAGGTGTCGGTGGTGGGGTTTAGGGCCTCGATCCGCACATAGGGCTCATCGAACACCCGGTACACGAGGGTGCGGTTACCCACCCGGTGCCGGTATTCGGTCGCCTCGCCCACATCCACGGCCTCCACGACGCAGGGCACGGGTGCCATGCGCTGGATGCTGCAGGTGGTGTTGAGGGAGTAGAGGGGCTGGGCGCCGGCCGCCCTGGGCAGGGCCACGGCGCCGAGCGAGACGGCGGAGCCGAGCAGCGCCAGCAAGCGGAGCGGAGTCATGGCGTTGAGAAGAGACAACCTGGCGAAGCGTCATAGAGCCGCAGCTTCACTCTGTGCACCAACTGTGCACCGGCGCCGGTCCGCTCGCTGGACGGTCATCTTTCCTCACAGCCAGCCGTAGCGGCGGGCCTGGGCCCGCCGGCGTCAGTCGCCTCCCTTGCTGCCACCGCTCTCGTCGTCATGGCTGTCACCCACCCTGAACCGCCCGATCAGCAGCCCCAGCACGATGGCCAGGTAGCTGTTGCCGGCAACCGCCAGGGCAATGCTCACCATCTGCGCCGCCGGCGTGACCGGCAGAATGTCGCCATAGCCGGTGGTGGTGAGGGAGACGAAGGCGAAGTAGTTCAGCTTCACGAAATCGAGCTTCCACACCGGCTCCAGACCGTCGGGCCCGGCCGGGGTCAGGTCGACGCCTGTGAAACTGCCGGGTGCCACGGTTTCCACGGCCGCGCTCAGAAAGCCGCCGGAGAGGCCCAGCATCAGGTAGCCGGCCAGGGCGCCGCTCAGCACGGCCTGATCCACCCTGCGCTCCTCACCCAGCTGGCGGATCAGGCGCTGGGCGCTCCAGAGGCTGAACAGGGCCCAGAGCACCACCACCGGCACACCGGTGCCGCGCAGCTCCAACGGGGTGAGCAGCCAGAGCCCGCCGACGGCCAGGGTGGCGATGCCCGTGGCCCGGTAGAGCCGCCGGTGGACGGTGCCCCTGCGGCTCCGGTCGCCGCCTCCCCCCAGGGCCCTCAGCATCATCCCCCCCAGGGCCAGATAGCCGGGGGAGGCCAGCAGGTTCCAGGGATCGGGCAGGGTGAAGATGCCGAGCAGCGTCACGCAGCCGCCCAGCAGCAGTCGGTAGTGGTGCTGCCGCGAGCGGCTGGCCATCGCCCTCAGGTCTCCAGCTGGCAGTTGACGCTGAACTCGAACGGCACAGCCGCCGCCGGCAGCGCGAGCAGATGGCTGACGCTGGCCGCAAGATCGTCGGGCTGGGTCATGGCCTCATGGGGCATGGCCGTGACGGCGGCGGCCATGGCGGTGTTCACCCAGCTGGGGCAGATGGCCGTCACGCGGATGCCGTCGTCCCAGCCCTCGTTGCGCATCGCCTGGCAGAGGGCCAGCAGGGCGAATTTGCTCACGGCGTAGGCGGCCAGCCGCCCCTTCACCCGCTTGCCGCTCATCGACACCAGCGTCAGCACCCGTCCGTCGCCACTGGCCGTCAGCTGGGGCCAGGCGGCCCGGCTCAGCCGCCAGGGGCCCATCAGGTTCACCTCCAGCACCCGGGCGATCTCCGCCTCCTCGCCGTCGGCGTACTGCAGGCCCACCCGCGAGAACACCCCGGCGCAGTGCACCACGGCATCGACGCCGCCCCAGCGCTCGCTGGTGGCCTGCACCCAGGCTGCGCGGGCCCCGGGGATCGGTGTCGCCGGCGCTGGCCTCGTAGGGCTGGATCAGCAGCCGCTCCGCTGACTGGCTGGTGAGCCCCGTGGCGCCTGGCCCTGCGACCAGGGCGGCCGGGTCCCGCACCCCCGCGCTCACCCTGTGGCCATCGGCCAGCAGGCGCTCGGTGATGGCGCGGCCGATGCCGCGGCTGGCGCCGCTCACCATCACTGTGCGGGGGGCAGCGCCCATGGTGTCGCTCATGGCTGCGGGCATGGCGGCGGTGGGCTGGGGGTGTCGGCGCTGTGCCGATCTGGAGGCCTGACGATCTCGGATGGCCGGTAGCGATGCAGGGCATGGATCGGCCGCTCCAGGGTGGCATCCACGCCGCTGAAGCTCACCACCAGCTCGCCGTCCACCCAGGCCGGATCCAGGCGCTCGGCCCGCAGGGGGCTGCCGCCCTCGAGGGGATGGAGCAGACAGAGGTCGTCCAGCAGTGGCAGGCCGTCGGCGCTGAGCAGGGGCAGCGGCTGCAGCCGCCCGGCCTCCCGCGAGCACTGCCAGAAGGCCCGCACCCGCACATCGAAGATGGTGTTGTGGCGGCTGTTGTGCAGCCGGAGCACCAGGCAGTCGCGGCCATCCACGGATTCGATCACGGCCCGCGGCGCGAAGGCCACGCTGTGGGGCGTGCGGGCGAAACGGGAGAAGGCCAGGCCGGCGATCAGGGCCACCAGGATCAGGCCGCTGAGGGCCTCG
Source organism: uncultured cyanobacterium (assembly GCA_963765575.1). GTDB lineage: Bacteria > Cyanobacteriota > Cyanobacteriia > PCC-6307 > Cyanobiaceae > NIES-981. The sequence goes on from CAVXWZ010000001.1 coordinate 207,343, forward strand.
ATGGTGGTCACCACGTGCACCCAGAGGCTCTCGGGGTGGAGCGAGCCGTAGCCGATCGTGGCCATCGTCTCCACCGACAGGAAGAAGGCCTGCAGGGCCAGGGGGAGCGCCTCGCTGAGGCCGCCGATGCCGCCTGGATCCAGCAGGTAGAGGCCGGCGAAGAGCAGATGGATGAGCAGATACACGGCCGTGACCAGCGCCAGGAAGCGCCCCCAGCTGAGCTCGATCAGGAGCAGGTAGGGCTGCCGCCAGGTGGTGCCCCGCGGCGGCGGGGCCGGTGTGGAGGGCTGCGCACTCATGGCTCGCCCGCACCCCGCCAGCGCTGGCGCACCGCCGCGGCCGTGGCGGCCACCGCGCTCGCCGGGGTCACGGCGATGGCCCGTTCGCGCTCGGCGGCATTGAGGGGCTCATCCCAGCCGCGCTGCAGCCCCAGCACCGTGAGATCGGCATCGGAGGGGTCGCGGCCGCTGCCCTGGCGCCGCTCGATGCGCTGGCGCAGCAGCTCCCGGGGGGCGCTGAACTCCAGGATCAGCAGCGGCACCCCGGCCGCCGCGGCCACCGCCGCCATGGCGGCGCGATCGCGGTGGCGCAGGAAGCAGGCATCGACGATCACCGTGAAGCCCGCCCCCAGCACCTCCCGGGCCAGGGCCGGCAGCCGCAGGCCGAACAGCTCCCGGCTGATCGCCGGGTCGTAGGGGTCGCCCTGGCGATCAGCAACGGCGGGGATGCCCCAGAGGCCGAACAGCCGTTTGCGTTCCACGTCGGAGCGCAGGCGAATCGCCCCCAGGGCAGCGGCCAAGGGGCCGCTGTGGTGCGACTTGCCGCTGCCCGAGAGCCCATGGCAGATCAGCAGGGCCCGCGGCGCCGGCGCGATGCTGGCCTCCGCCAGGGCCAGGTAGGCCGCCACCGGGCCAGCGGCGCTGCCATCGCCGCTGAGGGCGGCCACCTTGGCGCGCACCAGCGCCCTGTAGCTCACATACCAGGGCCACAGGGCCAGTCCGGCGTAGTCGCCGCTGCACTCCAGCCAATGGTTGAGCAGCCGCATGCCCAGGGCCGGATGGCCGCGCTGCTGCAGGTCCATCACCAGGAAGGCCATGTCGCTGAGGACATCGATCCAGCGCAGTGCGGGGTTGAATTCGAGGCAGTCGAACACCTCGATCCGGCCCCCGCGCAGCAGCATGTTGCCGAGGTGCAGATCGCCGTGGCACTCCCGCACCCGACCCTGCTCCAGCCGCTGACGGAGCAGCGGTTCGAGCCGCGCAAAGGCGGCGGTGTTCCAGGTGTGCAGTCGCTCCAGCCGCCGCTGCAGGGACGCGGCGGCCCGCTCCCGCAGGCAGTCGACGTTCGCCTCCACCGGCTGGCGCACCGCCGCCGCCGTGCCCCAGGGCCCGTGGGCCGGGGCGACGGCGGCGGCGGCGTGGAAGCGGGCCAGGGTTTGCGCCAGCGCCTCGATCTGCTCGGCGCCCAGCTCGGAGCGGTCGAGGGCGGCCGGCAGCAGGGCCCGCTGGGGAAACTGGCGCATGCACACCGCCACCTCCACCAGCTGTGCTTCGGCACCGCTGCCTGGCTCAAGGATCTGCGCGTCGCTGAGCTCCTCCGGCAGCGTCCGCAGCCGCAGCCCCTCGCCCGTGCCCACCACCGCCGCCAGGCCCAGATAGAGATCCTGCACCAGGCGCCGGTTGAGGCGCAGTTCCTCACGGCAGTCGCGCAGCCGCAGCTCCAGGGAGGAGAAATCGACAAACCCCAGATCCACGGGCTTGCGGATCTTGTAGGCGATCGGGCCCGTGAGCAGCACCCAGGAGATGTGGGTCTCCAACACCTCCACCGTGTCCACGGGGTGGTTGTAGGCCTGGGGACGCCGCAGGGCATCGATCAGCGCGCAGGCCTCGCTCAACCGCTCACCGCTGATCGCCTGGGGGAATCCAAGCAGATCTGCAACGATTCGGCGCTGCACGGTGCCGACCTGGCTATGTAGAAGCAGTAATCCTTGCTACTGGCATGGGGCGTGTCGTTCGCTGGGGGCTGGGCCTCCTGCTGGTTGGGGTGCTGTTGATCGCCGGCCTGGTGCTGCTGCCCATCGGCGAGTGGTTGCCGGGCGGCACCGTGGGCGATGTGCCCACCTCCCAGGTGGTCAATGGCACCGCCTTCAACCGCCTGTTTCCGCCGGCCGAGACCGGCGAGCAGCTGGTGTTCACCCAGGAGAAGCGGGGCTTCAGCCAGGCCCGGCTGAAGCAGGGCGACGCCACCCTGGCCCTGCTGGCCATCGCCGACACCGTCACCGCGCCGGAGGCCCGAGACAAGTTCAGCGCCAGCGCCGAGCGCATCCAGGGTTGGCCGCTGGTGGAGCAGGGACCCCAGGCCAGCGCCCTGCTGGTGGCCGAGCGCTTCCAGGTGAAGGTGATCGGCCAGGGGGCCGGGCTGGATGTGGGCCAGCGCCATGAGCTCCTGGGTGCCTTCGATCTGCAGGGCCTGGCGGCCCTGCAGGCCCCGGCCCTGCCCCAGCGTCAGGCCCGCGCCGGCCGTGCCCTGCAGTCCGCCGCGGGGGCCGCATGAGCGCCACCGTTCTGGAGCGACTGGAGCGCCTGCCCCGGCGCAACCTCACCGTGCTGGCCCTCAAGGGCATCGGCACCCTGGTGCCGGGGAACTGGCAGAACGTCACCTCCGCCGACGCCCTGATCAGCGAGGTGATGGGCAGCGACGACCGCAATCTGATCGCCCAGGTGCGGGCCCGGGCCGATGTGCTCAGCCGTGCCCGCCATGAGGGCTACGGGCGGGCGCTGAGCCTCTACGACGCCGTGGACCGCTCCCAGCGCGCCGGCGGCGGCCTGCGGCTGCTGGCCAATATCGGCGGGGGCCTGCCGCTGCTGCGGCGGGTGGCCGACCTGACGCCGTCCACCGACACCCTGCAGGCGGCGGATCTGGGCCTCAAGGTGACCGCCGAGCTGCTGGCCTTCACCCAGGTGAACGGCCTGCCGGGGGACAGCTTCACCGACTTCGCCGCCGCCCTGGCGGAGTACGGCAGTGAGGCCCGGGTGCGGATGGCGGCGCTGGTGTGCTTCGACGCCCTGCTGCCCCTGGGCGACCGGGGGCTGGAGCGGCTCGATGGGCTGCTTGGGCAGGTGGGCCAGGGCGACCTGCGCCAGCTGCCCGGCTACGCCGGCATGGCGGCGCTGATTCCGGGCCGGGGGGATGAGGCCCACCTCAACTTCATCCGCCGCGGGGTGGACACCTGGCTGGGCTGGGCCGGCGGCTTCGTGGGCGGCCTCGGGCTCACCGGCCAGAAGGCCGTGCAGGCCCTGGAGACCACCCTCGGCCCCTGGCAGGGGCGTTTCGAGCAGCTGGCCACCTTCCTCGACGTCTTCACCGACACCTACCGCCACACCGGCACCCAGGCCGTGGCGCGCCGGTTGGTGGAGCGGGCGGTGGCTGAGATCTGAGCCCGCCGATGGCCATGCAATCGCTTTCCATGCGCAACAAGCTGCTGCTGCTGGCCGGGCTCGCTGGCCTGCTGGGGGTGTTCGCACTCGCCTGGCAGTTGCGCCAGCAGCACCACCAGCGCGCCGTGGCCGCCTGCCGGGCCCTGCGCGCCGAGATCAGGACCTTCAAGGCCGATGACTTCGACGTGCGCCTGCAGGAGATGCGCACCATGCGCCTCAACCCCTCCCAGGCCGAGGCCCTGCGCAACGCCGAACCCGAGGCCTATGCCCGCTATGCCGCCAGCTTCGGCGAACTGGTGGACCAGGTGGCCCAGGCGGCCGATCGCCTGGGCGAGCAGGTGGATCAGTTCCAGCGCCAGGGCTGCGTCGACCTGCGTTAGTCGAAGCCCAGCAGGTCGAAGATCTCGCGGTCCTTGAGCGGCTCGGCCTCCAGGGGTTGGACGTTGTCCAGCATGGAGGCGGCCAGGCGCAGGTATTCGTTCTGCACCGCTTCCACTTCAGGGCTGGCCTCCATCTCGAAGATGGTGCACTTCTTCAGCCGGGAGCGGCGGATGGCATCGACGGAGGGGAAATGGGCCATGGTCTTCATGCCCACCCGCTCGTTGAAGCGGTCGATCTGATCGGTGTCATCGGAGCGGTTGGCCACCACGCCGCCCAGACGCACCTTGTAGTTTTTCGCCTTGGCGGAGATCGCGGCAATGATGCGATTCATCGCGAAGATCGAATCGAAGTCGTTGGCGGTGACGATCAGGCAGTAATCGGCATGCTGGAGCGGGGCAGCGAAGCCGCCGCACACCACATCCCCCAGCACGTCGAAGATCACCACATCGGTGTCTTCCAGCAGGTGATGTTCCTTGAGCAGTTTCACGGTCTGGCCGGTCACATACCCACCGCAGCCGGTGCCGGCCGGAGGGCCACCGGATTCCACGCACTGCACGCCGTTGTAGCCCTCGAACACGAAGTCTTGGGGCCGCAGTTCCTCGGTGTGGAAATCCACGGTTTCGAGGATGTCGATCACCGTGGGCACCATCCGCTTGGTGAGCGTGAAGGTGGAATCGTGCTTGGGATCACAGCCGATCTGCAGCACCCGTTTGCCCAGCTTGGAGAAGGCGGCCGAGAGGTTGGAGGAGGTGGTGCTCTTGCCGATGCCGCCCTTGCCGTAGACGGCGATCACCAGGGCCCCTGCCTCGATCTCCAGCCCCGGGTCCTGATGCACCTGCACACTGCCGTCTCCGTCCTGTCCGGGGGCGCTTTGCAAGGAACTCGGCGGAGGCGTGAGCGTGCTGGTCATGGAAGATGTTCCGCGGAAGATCGCAGTCGCCTCCATCCAAGGCAGGGGGGGCACCAGCTGGGGTCCGCGGCCCCAGGATCACGCAATCCGAAACATGGACGTTTCCTGACAGCCCTGCCGCAGGGACGCTGCCGGCGCCTTGTCTGGGCTCGGTCACCCCCCTGTGCTGCACGATGCCCATGCTCCGCCCTGCCGTCTCCGCCACCACCCTGGCGGCGGCGCTCTGCGCTCTGCTCACCCCCGGCCAGGTCTGGGCCGCCTCCTGCACGCCTCTGCAGGCCGTCGGTGGTGGCACCGCCGTGAGCAAGACCATCCAGCTCGATGGTCCGCTGGTCTTCCCCTTCGGCCGCACCAACTTCAACACCGATTTCGCGGTGACCGAGCGCCACGGGACGTATCGCATCCTGTTCGAGTCCACCTCCGACAAGCCCGGTCCCTATCCGATCGAGGCCTATCTCAAGTTCAGCGACGGCACCAACCTGCAGGTGGTGGACGAGACGCTCAACGCCACCCCTGGCCAGAAGAAAGAGTTCGGACCCTTCAGCCCACCGGCAGGGAAGCTGGTGACGCAAGTGAATGTGAAGGTGGGTTCCGGCCTCAACGCCAACGCCACCGGGTTCAGCTACACGATCTCCGTGAAGGGTTGCGATGAGCCCTGATCAGCCGCTGAGCTGGGCCTTGGCGTCGTAGAGCGTTTCGGCGTCGATGCTGGCCAGGCCGCGGTCCCGTGCGAAGGCCTCCGTATTGCGCCGCACCTTGCTGCGCACGAAGAAGGGAATCTTGTGCAGCTCGGCCTCGCCGTCCGCTGTCCAGCTCAGCTCCCCGGCCGCCCCGGCCACCCCCGCCTTCACGGTTGCGGTCTCCGGCGTCGTCGCTGTCAGGGTCTGCGCCGCAGTGGTCTGCGCCGCAGTGGTCGCTGCCGCAGTGGTCGCTGCCGGCCCGGGGGCGCCCTCACCCAGGTGGCTGCGGTGGCCCTCCACGAATTCGAAGTCGTGGCGGAACATGCCGATCAGGTGCTCCTCCAGCCCCATCATCAGCGGGTGCACCCAGGTGTCGAAGATCACGTTCGCCCCCTCCCAGCCCATCTGGGGGCTGTAGCGGGCCGGCACGTCCTGCACGTGCAGCGGTGCACTGATCACCGCGCAGGGGAGGCCCAGGCGCTTGGCGCTGTGGCGCTCCATCTGGGTGCCCAGCACCAGCTCCGGCGCTGCGGCCGCCATGGCCTCCTCCACCGCCAGGTAGTCGTCGCTGATCAGGGCCTCGAGCCCCAGCTCCGCCGCCGCGGCGCGCACCTCGCGGGCCTGCTCGCGGCTGTAGGTGCCCAGGCCCACCACCACAAAGCCCAGCTCGCGGCTGGCGATGCGGGCGGCGGCCACCGCATGGCTGGCATCGCCGAAGATGAACACCCGCTTGCCGGTGAGGTAGGTGGAGTCCACGGAACGCGAATACCAGGGCAGACGTGAGCGCTGCTCCGCCGCGCACTCCCCATTGGGGCCCGGCACCAGTTCGGCGGGCAGCTCCAGGGTCAGGATCCCGTGCAGCTCGCGCAGGAAGGCGGCGGTGGCGCCGATGCCGATCGGCACCGTGGACACCACCGGCGTGCCGAAGCTGCGCTCCAGCCAACTGCACACCGGCCCCGCCACCTCCGGCACCAGGCAGAGATTGGCGTCGGCTGCCGGCAGCCGCTGCAGATCGGCCGGCCGGGCCCCCAAAGGCGCCACCACGGCCACATCGATGCCGTGCTGGTCGAGCAGAGCGGTGATCTCGCGCACATCGTCGCGACCGCGGAAGCCGAGCAGGGAGGGCCCCAGCAGATTCACCCGCGGCCGGCGGCCCTCGGCGCGCCAACGGCCGGGATCGGGCTTCGGCGTGCCGGGCGGTGGCAGCTGCCCTTTGAGCAGCCCGCGCACCAGTTGGTAGAGGGTTTCGGCCGCCCCCCAATTTTCCTTTTTGGAGTAGGCGGGCAGATCGAGGCTCACCACCGGCACGCCGCCCAGGTCCATGCCGTTGGCCAGGGCGCCGGGCTGGTCCTGGATCAGCTCGGCGGTGCAGCTCTCGCCCACCAGCAGGGCTTCGGGAGCGAAGCGCTCCACCGCCTCGGCGATCGTGCGCTTCACCAGCTCGGCGGTGTCACCGCCCAGGTCGCGGGCCTGGAAGGTGGTGTAGGTGACGGGCGGCCGGCGGTCGCGCCGCTCGATCATCGTGAACAGCAGGTCGGCGTAGGTGTCGCCCTGGGGGGCATGCAGCACGTAGTGCACCCCTTCCATGGAGGCGGCGATGCGCAGGGCGCCCACATGGGGCGGGCCTTCGTAGGTCCAGAGGGTGAGATCCATCGGGGCTGGAGAGGGGGCGGTGAGGAGGTGGCCGGGGTGAATCAGGCGAAGGAGAGGGCGGCGCGGCGGCGCAGGGAGCGGGCGAACAGTTCCGCCAGGTCACCGGCCTGGTCGCAGCCGTGGATGGGGCTGAACACCAGCTCGATCGACCACTTGGTGGCGATGCCCTCGGCCTCCAGGGGATTGGCCAGCCCCAGGCCGCAGACCACCAGGTCGGGGCGGGCGGCGCGCAGCCGCTCCAGCTGGCGCTCCAGGTGCTGGCCCTCGGTGATGGCGGTGCCGGCCGGCAGCAGCGCCAGCTCCTCGGCCATCAGCCGGCGATCGAGGTAGGGGGTGCCCACCTCCACCAGCTCCATGCCGCACTCCCGGGCCAGGAAGCGGGCCAGGGGGATCTCCAGCTGGGAATCGGGCAGCAGGAACAGCCGTTTGCCGGCCAGCAGCTCGCGGTGGGGCGCGATCGCCTGGCGGCCCCGTTCCACCAGCGGATCCAGCACCTCGGCGATCCGGGCCGGGGCAATGCCGAAGGAGCGGGCCGCCGCCGCCATCCAGGCGCGGCTGCCCTCGACGCCGAAGGGGTAGGGGGCGGCGATCAGCTCGGCCCCCCGGTCCGCCAGGGCCCGGGCGGTGCCGCTCAGGAAGGGTTGGGCCAGCAACACGCGGGTGCCCGGTCCCACCGGCGGCAGCTCGCTGGAACGCCGCGGCGGCAGGCTGCGCACCCGCGGGATCCCCAGCCGCTCAAACAGGGCGACCAGCCGGTCCTCCACCCCGTCGGCGAGGGTGCCCACCAGCAGCAACTGCTCGGCCTCCACGGGGTCGGCGGCGCGCGGCATCAGCGGCACCATCGCCAGCAGGGCGCCGTCTTCCCCCTGGGTGAAGGTGGTTTCGATGCCGCTGCCGGAGTAGTTGAGCACCCGCACGCGGCCGCTGTGCTGCTGCTGCAGGCGCTCGGCCGCCTTGGCCAGATCGAGCTTGATCACCTCACTGGGGCAGCTGCCCACCAGAAACAGGGTGCGGATTTCGGGCCGCCGCTCCAGCAGCCGGCCCACCAGACGGTCGAGTTCCTCGTTGGCATCGGCCAGGCCAGCCAGGTCGCGCTCGCCCAGGATCGCCGTGCCGAAGCGCGGTTCGGCGAAGATCATCACGCCGGCGGCGCTCTGCACCAGGTGGGCGCAGGTGCGCGAGCCCACCACCAGAAAGAAGGCATCCGGCATGCGCCGGTGCAGCCACACGATCGAGGTGAGCCCGCAGAACACCTCCCGCTGGCCGTTTTCGCGCAGCACTGGTGGATCCTGTGCCGTCACCGCTGTTTCGCCCATCGAGGCCTGCTCCGCCACTATTGATCCCCTCAGGGTGGAGGGCCCAGGCCCATCGGGGTGGGCCTGGGCCGAAAAACCGTTGCGTTCTGATTCATCCACCGCCTTGGCCGCTCAGGCACGGTCGGGGTCGTCCAGCCGCAGGTCGAGCGAGCACAGCCCCGGCTCCAGCGACCGCCAGGCTGGCCCCAGCGGCGTCTGGATCGGGGTGGGCGTCTGGGGCTGCCAGCGGGCGTCGGCGCTGTGGAACCGCCACTGGGCCAGCGGCAACCAGCCCGCCGCCGCCGCCGCCGGCTCAGGGCCGAGCAGCTGCAGCACCAGGGGCAGATGGGGCTCCAGGCCCGGATGCAGGCACGGGTAGAGCCGGTGGTGCCGGTAGCGCACCGCCAGGGGGCCAGCGGCGAGGGGCAGGGGGCGGCCGTTGAGCAGCAGCCGGCAGCGCCCGCGCAGGGCCGCGCTGCTGCGCACCTCCAGGCGCTGCAGTGAGGCATCCACGAAGCGGCTGGTGAAGCCCCCCTCCCGCGGCGTGTCGCAGATCAGGGGCCAGGGTTCCAGGGCCGGCAGCAGGCTCAGCTGCTCCTGGGGATCCTCCCCCTGCCACTCCAGCAGGGGCGGAAAGCGCCAGCGCCAGATCGCCTGGAACGGTTGGGCCGCAAGCGGCAGCCCGGCGGCGCTGAGATCGGCCAGCACCAGCTCCAGGTCGTCCCAGAGGGGGCCGGGCAGCAGCAGGCGGTCGTGCAGCTCCGCCCCCCAGGGACGCAGCTGCGCCGGCCGTCGCTCGGGATCGAGCAGCATCGCCGCCAGCGATGACCAGAGCAGGGCGATGGCCGCGGTCCACTGGGGATCGGGCAGGGTTTCCAGCGCCCGGAACTCGATCAGCCCCAGACAGCCGGCCGGGATGCCCGGATTCCAGAACTTGTCGAGGCTGATCTCGCAGCGGTGGTTGTTGCCGGCGCGATCGGCGTGCAGGTGGCGCAAGGTCTCGCCGATCAACTGGCGCTGATCGCCAGCCCCGAGCCGCTCCAGGAAGCGGTAGGCGAGCTCCAGGTCGAAGAGGCTGCCGAGGGCCTCATCGGGCCGCGGCGCCTGGGAGGCCGGCCCCACGCCGGCGCCGCAGAACAGGTAACTGAGGCTGGGATGGTGCTGGAAGTAGCGCAGCACCCCCACCAGCCAGGCCGGCCGGCTGAAGAAGGGGTGGCGCTCCAGGCTGGGACCGCCCCAGAGCAGGTGGTTGCCGCCGCCGGTGCCCTGCTGGGCACCATCGGCGCCGGCCTTCCAGCTGCGCAGCCCCACCTCCGCCGCCGCCCCATCCAGCAGCCCGATCCAGTGCTGGTATTCGCTCCAGCCGGCGCAGACCGGCAGGTTGATCTCCAGCACCCCCGGATCGGCGACCAGCCCCAGCACCTGCCAACCTTCGGCGGCATCCACCGGCAACAGCCCGCTGAATTCCGGCGCCGCCAGATCGCGGCCCCGGGCCTGGTCGCTGATGGCTTGCAGCACCAGCTCGGTGGGCCGGCGCTCCAGGGGCGGCAGGAAGATCCCCCAGCCGCTGGCGTCGATTTCCAGCGCCAGCAGCTGGCAGGGGACGCCGGCGGGGAAGTGCTCCAGGGGCAGGCGCAGCCCGGCGGGACCCGGGGCCAGCGTCAGCTGGCGCTCCTCGGCAGCCAGGGCCCAGGGGCTGCTGCTCCACTGCTCCCCATCCCAGGTGAGCGGTACGGCCCACACCAGCCGTTGCGGATCGAGGGGGTCCTGCAGGCGGGTGGCGTGCAGGGGCACCCCCAGGGTTTGCCCAAGCCCCTGCAGCCAGGCGTCGGCCGCGGCTGCCGCCAGGGGCTGCCCCTGGCCGGGGGGCAGGGGCCAGGGGGCGATCGGCTGGCCGCCCTCACCGGTGACCAGGCGCAGGGCCCAGCGGGGGTTGACCTCCCCCTCATAGCGCTTGCCGCTGCAGTAGATCAGCGTGCTGCCGGGCCAGGTGCGTCGCTGGATCGCCGCGGCCATGGCGCGGGCGATGGGCAGCTTGGTGGGGCCATCGGCGGCCACGCTCCACTCCGCACCCTGCGGCTCAATCGGCACATAGGTGGGTTCACCCCCCAGGGTGAGTTCGATGCCCTCCTGCCGAAGCCGCGACTCAGCCCTGGCGGCGGCCGCCTCCATGGAGTTTTGCTTCATCCGGGCTGGCTGACCCCTTGGTGTGGGCCTTCGCGTGCGGACCCATGCTGCCTGTCAATGGTTGGTTTAATACCGCAACGGTCCGGAGCATCGGATCTCGATCGCCTGGCCCCCTCGCTGGATGCTGCCCCCAACCTGGCGCCGGCGCCGTCCCCCCTCCACCCGTGTGACCCGTCCCTGGCGGGCTCCCCTGGCCCTGGCCGTGGTGGTCAACCTGGCGGCGCTGGGCTATCGCCTCACCGAGGGCTGGGACTGGGGGGATTGCTACTGGATGGTGGCGATCACCTTGAGCACCATCGGTTACGGCGAGGTGTATCCGCTCTCGACCGCCGGCCGGTTGGTCACCGCCCTGCTGATTCTGGGGGGCCTGGTGGTGGTTCAGATCAGCATTCAGGGGGTGCTGGGTCTGAGCGAATCGGGCTATTTCAGGCGCCTGCGGGAGCGCCGTTTCCTTCGCTGGTTGAACACCATGCAAGACCACGTGATTCTCTGCGGCTATGGCCGCATCGGCCGGGAGATCGCCCAGCAGGTGGCCCGCGAGGGGGTGGAACTGCTGGTGGTGGAGACCGATCCCCAGCAGCGCGAGGCCGCCGAACAGGAGGGACTGCCCGTGCTCTCGGCCGATGCCACCCTCGATGAAACCCTGGTGGAGGCGGGCATCCACCGCTGTCGCTCGCTGGTGGTGGCGCTGTCGAGCAACGCCGCCAATCTGTATGTGGTGCTCAGCGCCCGGGGCCTGGCTCCGCGCTGCCGGCTGGTGGCCCGTTCCGACAGTGACGAGGCGGAGCGGAAGCTGCGGCTGGCGGGGGCCGATGAGGTGGTGAGCCCGTATGTCAGCGGTGGCCGCATGATGGCGGCCACGGCCCTGCGGCCCCTGGCCGTCACCTTCATGGACCTGCTCTCGGGCAGTGACTGTGAGGTGGAGGAATTCCGCCTCAGCCCCGATCCTGCCGACCTGGGCCGGCTCATGGGCATGACCCTGGGGGATCTGGAGCTGGGTCGCCGCACCGGTGCCCTGGTACTGGCGGTACGCCAGCCCCAGCGCGAGGCGGAGGCTGGCCGCCAGTACCGGGGTACCACCTACCGGTTGCCGGATCAGGATCTGGTGGCCAACCCCGGCCGCGAGCAGACGCTCGAACCGGGGCAGCTGCTGGTGGTGATGGGCAGCAAAGCGCAGCTGGAGCTGGTCAGCGACCTGCTGGGGCCGGCGCTCAAGAGCGTCGACCACATGTCGAATTAGGGCCTCCCGTCAGGGCCGGCGGCCGCAGCTCAGGAGTCGGCTTCCTCGAGGATCTGGCGCTTGAGTTCGATCTGGTAGCCGTCGGTCATGGCGTCGAGGGCCTCCGCCTCCTGGTCGTCCACCTGCAGCGCCTCGGCCAGCACCAGGTCGGGCACCTGGGTGGCGCCCACGGCGGTGAGCGCCATGCCCAGCGAGGCGCTGTCGCGGTGCCAGATCGAGGCGGCCTCGGCCAGTTTCGTGAGCGTGTCATCGCCCACCCCCTCTCCACTGCGCTGGGCGATGGCCGCCGCCAGCCGCCGGTCGTCGAAGACGGCTGCGGCCGCCAGGTGGGCGGCATGCAGGGCGCCCAGGCTGTAGAGCGCTTCGGAGCGCAGGGTCACCAGGCTCTTGCCCAGGGCCCGCTCGCGCACCTCCTGCCACGGCACCGACGGGGTGGCCTCATTGCCGGCGGCCGGTCCGCCATCGAGTTCCCCCAGGGCCGGCAGCTTGCGGCTGCCCACCGCGAGCTCGCCCCTGGCCTGGGGGTCGAGCCGATCCCCCACCCGCCGCAGCCAGCGCCCGATGCCCCTGCGTAGTGCCATCTCTGCCGCGTTGCTACTGCCCCCACTGTGGCCCCGATCAGGCCTCGCTGTCGCTGAAGCGAGCGCGGATGGCCGCCACCTCGCTGCGCCGCCGTCCGAGGGCCGCCACGCAAGCGCCGTCCAGCTTGCCGAGGGCCACCAGACGCTCCAGCTCACCGAGGGCGGCCTCCAGGCTCCAGGGCCGCTTGTAGGGCCGCTGGCTGGTGAGGGCGTCGAGCACGTCGGCCACGGCGATGATGCGCGCCTCCAGGCTGATCTCGCTGTTCTTCAGTCCGCGGGGATAGCCCGAGCCGTCGAGGCATTCGTGGTGGTCGGCCACCACATTGCGCATCATCGCCGCCTCCTGCCGCTGCTCCAGATCGAAGTCGCCGATCAGCTTCTCCAGCACCTCCACACCCATGCGCACGTGGCTCTCCATCTGCCGGCGCTCCTCGTCGTCCAGCTGGCCGGGCTTGAGCAGCACGTCGTCGGGGATGCCGATCTTGCCGATGTCGTGGAGCGGCGCGAAGAGCTGGAGGTGTTCCACGAAGTCATCGCTGAGGCCGTGGCTGGTCTGCAGCTCCTCGCCGATCAGGCGCGCGTAGTGGGCCATGCGTTCAAGGTGACCGCCGGTCTCGAAGTCGCGCAGGTTGGCGAACTCCCGGGCCACCTGGGCCGAGGAGACGATCGAGCGCACCAGGTTGCGCTCCTGGCTGAGGGTGAGGTTGATCAGCGTGGCGAACAGCTGCAGGCTGCTCTGCACCGTGGCCGTGAAGGCCGCCGGCGCCATGGAGTCGAAGAACAGGAAACCGATCAGGCCGCCCCCGTGCAGCAGCGGCACGGTGAAGGAGGAGCGGTAGCCCTGCTCCAGCAGCCAGCGGGAATGGGGGCTGTCGCCCGTGACCGCGTCCGGGATGTCATCAATCACCCGGCTGTCGCCGCTGTGGGCCAGGCGGCTCAGCGAGGGGCTCTCGGCCAGGGGCCAGGCGTAGGCCGTGATCGGCGTGCCGCAGCGGCTGCTGTTCACGAAGGTGTGCAGCAGGTCGTCGCGCTGGTCGTAGAGGGCGCAGGCGATCCGGTCCACCGCCGGCACCACCGCCAGCAACTGGCCATGGAGCTCCCGCAGCCGGGCCGCGAGGCTGCCGGTGCTGGCGTCAGTGTGGTGTGGTTGAAGCGGGACCATTCCCTTGGCTGGTGGCCGCAGACCCCTCCATGATCGGATCCCGCCGGTCGCCCCGCTCGGATCTCGCCGTCAGCCCGGGCCGCCCAGCTGAATCGGCAGACCGTGGCGGAGGCTGATCAGCTTGGAGGTGATCACGGCCTGGCCGGGCGCCACGCCACTCAGCACTGGATAGCGGTTGTTCTGCAGCGGGCCCAGCTGCACCGGCACCTGGAGGGCGAAGCGGCTGTCGGGCGGCAGGCCGCGCAGGGCTTCGAGATCCACCTGGCCGGGGCTGCGCTCCAGGTCGGCCAGGCTGCCGGGCACGAACACGAACGCCTGGCCAGACTGCTGGGTGACGGCTTGAAAGGGCACCGAGAGTTGACTCCGCTCCTCCAGCAGCAGCCTGGTGAGGCTGCGTTGACCGCTCAACAGGCGGCCGCCGGGGTTGTCGAATTCGGCCTTGGCCAGCAGGAACTGGCTGGCGCCGTCGATCAGCGGATCCACCGAGCCCAGGCGGCCGCGGGCCAGCACCGCCTCGCTCTGCGGATCGAGCAGCACCACGGCCTGGCCGGGGCGCACGCGCGCGGCGTAGATGGCCGGCACCTCCAGGCGGGCCTGGAGGCGGTCGTTGCGCACGATGCTCGTGAACGGTTCATTGGCCTCGACCACATCCCCCACCTTCACCTGCAGGTCGGCCACCAGGCCGGTGATCGGGGCGCGCACGGTGCGGAAGGCCAGGTCGGCCTCGCTGGCCTGCAGTTGCTCGCGGGAGGCCACGGCCCTGAGGCGAAACTGATCGCGCTGCTCGGCGCTCACGGCACCCTGCTCGGCGAGGAAGCTGTAGCGCTCGGCGTTGATCTGATCGGTGCGGGCCTGGGCGCGAAGGCGGGCCACATCGGCGCCGGCCTGCACCTGGTCGAGCACGAGCACCATCTCGCCGGCGCGCACCGCCTTGCCCTGGCTCACGCGCAGCTCCCGCACGCGACCGTCGACCTGGGAGGACAGCTGCACCTCCTCGACCGCCTCCAGGGTGCTGATCGTGTCGACGCTGCTGCTGAAGGGGCTGGCGGAGACGGTTTCGGTGTTGACACTCAGCGGCGGCGCGGCCGGCCTGCCACCGCCCTGCGGGCGGCAGCCGATCAGCATCGGCAGGGTGATCAGGGCCGCAGCGGCCAGGCCGAGCCGCCGCCGCAGGCGCAAGCGGCGTGATCGCCCAACCGTCATCCCCTCAGCTGCCATGGAGGTTGGAGCTCAGGTCGCAGCGTAGGTGCCGCACTCCTCAGGGTGCTGGCGTGCCCCCACCACGATCCCCGTGATGGACCCGGCCCCCATGGGGCACGGTTCAAGCCGGTGTGACGCGACGCCTAGCTGCGTCGGGAGATGCGCCGGTAGCGCCGCAGCAGTGTGGGCTGCTGGCCGAACAGCTGGTAGGCCAGCAGCTTCACCTGATCCTCCACGAGGAACCACAGCAGCGAATAGCCCCACACCACGAGCGCCCAGCCCCAGCCGATGGGCTCCATGAACACTCCGTAGACCGCCAGGAGGGTGGCGACCAGCTGGGTCCCGATCACGGCGAACAGCAGCGGCCGGGCCGGCCGGACCGACCAGAACGGGCCCACCGTGCGGGCGACGAAGACCGTGAGATGGCCGGCGACCGAGAGCTTGAGGTAGAGCAGGGTCTGGATGAATTGCCGCGGCTGTGGAACCACCACCTCCGCCAGATAGAGGAGCCCGAAGGTGGCGACCACGCCCGTCAGCCCCACAATGGTGGCCACCCCCAGCACCAGGGGCATCTTCCAGCGCACGGGCCGAGGCTGCCAGCGGCTGCGGTCATAGGCGATCGAGAGGATGGCGCCGTCGTTGAGAAGGGCCAGCAGCAGGATCATCAACTCCGAGAGGGGATAGAAGTCGAAGACGAGGATCGAGACCGTCATGAACACCAGCACCCGGATCGTCTCAGCGATGCGGTAGATCGCGTAATGGGTCATGCGCTGGAAGATGCGGCGGCTCTCCCGGATCGCTTCGACAACCACGCTGAGACCTGGCGTGAGCAGCACGATGTCGGCGGCGCTGCGGGCGGCGTCAGTGGCCCCGGACACGGCGATGCCCGCATCGGCGCGCTTCAGTGCCGGTGCGTCGTTGACCCCGTCACCGGTCATGCCGACAAGGTGACCGCCGCGCTGCAGCAGCTCCACGATTCGGTACTTGTGCTCGGGAAACACCTCGGCGAAGCCGCTGGCCCGCTCGATCCGCTGGATGGGATCACCGGGCGGGACAGAGGGGCTGTCCCCGATCGCCTCGGCAGCCAGGATGGATGGGCCCAGGCCGAGCTGGCCCGCCATCTCCCGGGCGATCGCCACCTGATCGCCGGTGATCAGCTTGGTGCTGATCCCCAGCTTCTCCAGCTCCTGAAGGGTTGCCAGGCTGTCCTCGCGGGGTGGATCAAATAGCGGCAGCACGCCGAGGAAGCGCCAGGTCGCTTCCGCATCGGCTTCGGCGACCGCCAGGGAGCGGAACCCGCGGGCGGCGAAGGCCTGAACGGCGCGGCCCACCTCCTCCTGAACATCGACTGCATTGGCAGACATCGCCAGCAGCACCTGGGGGGCTCCCTTGCTCACCTGGAAGCGGCGGCCCGCCCCATCCACCACCGAGGCCTCCGTTCGCTTGCGAACCGGATCAAAGGGGTGGAACTGTTCGATGCGCAGGCCGTCCTGGGCTCGGGCCTGGGACGCCTTCAGCACCGCCGCGTCGATCGGATCGCGATCCTCGGCCCGGGAGGCCAGGGCTGCGCAGCTGATCAGATGCTCCTCGGTGCATCCGGGCACGCAGAAGGGGGTGCCGAGGGTGAGGCGGTTCTGGGTGAGTGTGCCGGTCTTGTCGGAGCAGAGGATGTCGATTCCGGCCAGCTCCTCGATGGCGGCGAGCCGCGTCACCACCGCGCGCCGGCGGGCCAGCCGTTCGGCCCCCACGGCCAGGGTCACGGAGAGCACGGTGGGCATGGCCACAGGGATTGAGGCGACGCAGAGCACCAGGGCAAAGCGCAGCGTCTGCACCATGCCGTCACCCCGGAACAGGGCCACCAGCAGGATCACGCTGATCAGCAGCAGGGCCAGCACGATCAGGTAGTCACCGATCTTGAGCACGGCCTGCTGGAAGTGGCTCACCGGCGCCGGGGCTTCCACCAGTCGGGCCGTGCGGGCGAAGAAGGTGTGGGAGCCGGTGGCGTAGACCAGGGCATCGGCCTCGCCGCGGCGCAGGATCGACCCTGAGAGCACCGGATCGCCCCCCTGCCGCTCCACCGGCAGCGACTCGCCGGTGAGGGGAGACTGATCGACCTCGATCGCGTCCCCCGAGAGCAGGCGGCAGTCGGCCGGGGCGATGTCGCCGATGCGCAGCCGGATCACATCGCCGGGCACCAGGTCCCGCGAGGGGACCACCACCCAGCTCCCGTCCCGCAACACCAGGGCCTCCAGGGCCAGCTGGTCCTGGAGGGCAGCGATTTCGTTGCCCGCCTTGAACTCTTCCCAGAAGCCCACCAGGGCGTTGGCGCCGAGCAGCACGAGGATCAGCGCCAGATCGTTCCAGTCGCGCAGCAGGGCCGAGAGCAGGGCCGCCAGCTCGATCATCCAGGCGATCGGACTCCACAGATGGCCCAGCAGCAGCCGCCATGGCGCCACGGTGCGGCGGGGCAGCTCGTTGGGACCCCAGCGCCCCAGCCGCCGGGCGGCCTCCAGGGAGCTGAGACCCTGGGGGCCGGTGCTCAGCCTTTGGATCAGATCCGCCAGCGCCAGGGTGGCCAGGTCAGCGTCGGGCCGCTCCTGCGGCTTTGCGGCAGGCGAAGCCCGGCTGCGGGGCGCGGAGGGCATGGACTTCGGCAGGTCCAGGAATCATGCAGGCGGCCAGCGGCCCTGCTCGCGCTCGGGTGTTCAGATGTAGAACATCTGCAGCGGCTGGGCCCGGGCCTGGCGCTCCTCGAGCAGCTGCTTGAGGGTGGTGGCGCTCAGGAGCCTGGCGCGGGCCTGCTCCAGCTCGCACTCCAGGGTGGCGATAACGCTGAATTCCGGGGTGGAACGATCACCCTGACGCTGCCCATGTGCACTCCGCTGCAGGCAGGCGATCACCTCCGCCACGGTGATCTCGGCGGCGGGCCGGGCCAGCTGGTAGCCGCCGTGGGGGCCGCGGCTGCTGCGCAGCACCCCGGCCTTGCGCAGGCTGGTGAGCAGCTGCTCCAGGTAGCGGTCGGGGATGCCCTGGCGCCGGCAGATCTCGCCCACCTGGAGGGTGTGGCCCTGGGCCTGCACCGCGGCGAGCTCGATCAGGGCCACCAGGGCGTATTCGCTCTTGGCGCTGAAGGTCATGGGCCCGCCGCCGGCCATCGCCGTCCCATCTTCTCAGCTGAACCCCGGTGGGCGGGTCGGGATTTTCTGGCGGGCGGGCCAGCGGCCGCTGGCGGCGCACCCAGGGATCCATCCATGGGAGGGTGAGTCCAGAGATCGACTGACCCCGTGCGCGCCGCCCTGGTGATCCTGCTGGTGATGGTGGCGCTGACGCTCTGCCTCAATCCCCGGCAAGCGGATTTCGCCTGGTTCCTGCGCCTGCGTCGCCCCGGCTGGCTCAGCTTTGAACCAGTGATCCCCCTGATCTGGTTGCTGATCTACGGCTGTTTCTTCGTGTCGGCTCTGCTGGTGTGGAGGGCGAGCGGCCGTTGGGACCTGATGGCGGGCTACCTGCTGCTGCTGGTGCTGGTGCAGAGCTACACCTGGGTGATCTGTCGCACGCGCCGGCTGCGCCCCGGCACCGTTGTGGGTTTCCTCGGCTGGGTGTGGGGCATCGCTCTCACGATCGTGGTGGCCCGCGTGAGCGAACCAGGCTGGTTGCTTCTGATTCCCTATCTCCTCTGGAGCCCGGTGGGTACCTTCGTGACCTGGCAGATGCAGCGCCTCAACCGCTGAGGCCGGGAGCGATCAGCGCCGTCACGCTTTCGCCAAGCTGGACGTGATCGCCAGGTCCGTTGATTGGCTATGATCCGCATGTTGATGAATTGAACCATGCTGACTGGACAGGAACTTCTCGCCCGGGTCAAAGAGCTCGGCGACGCTTCGAAATCGGAGCTCGTGCGCGAATGCGGTTACGTGAGCACCAAGAAAGACGGCAGTGAGCGGCTCAACTTCACGGCCTTCTACGAAGCCCTGCTGGAAGCCAAGGGCGTCAGCCTTGGCGATGGTGGCGGGCAGGGGCGTGGCAAAGGTGGCCGCAAGCTGAGCTACGTCACCAAGGTGCAGTTCAACGGCAATCTGCTGGTGGGCAAGGCCTACACCGCCCAGCTCGGCCTGCAGCCCGGTGATGAATTCGAGATCAAGCTGGGTCGCAAACAGATCAAGCTGATCCCGATCGGCGGCACCGACGAGGAGGAGTGATCCCCTGCATCCCGATCCCGATGAATGGGATGACCTGCCCGGGGATCGTGGGCTCTCCCTGCCCATGCGCCTGTTGGCACTGTTGGGGGCGTTCGCTTTTGTGATGATCGGCCTCAGCAGTGTCGTGCCGCTGCTGAGGCCGCCGCCACCGCCACCGCTGCCGGGGCAGAACCGGGGCCCGATGGCCTGAGCTGGGGCGGCGCCCCTAGCCTGGGTGTGGCGCGCCGCGCTTCCCGAGATCCCCGCAACCGGTCAGACGCATCACCATCGGCATCCTTCTCAGCACTGTTTTCAACACCCGGCTCAATACCCTGCTGAGCTCCCTTGCGCCGCTGATTTCGGTGCCGTCCCAGGTGTGTCCCTCGCTCACCTGCCCGGATCTTGAGCTGATCAGCCACGCCTGGGGCACACCGGCGCTGCTGCTCGACGCCCTGCTGGTGTTTGTGGTGATTCTGGCCCGGTATTTTCTGGCGGCTGGAGGATCCTGGTGGCTGCTGCGGCGCTGGAGCAGCAACGGCGCCCCAGCGCCATCCCCACGCCAACGTCAGCGCTATGGCGAGGGGATCCGCCACGACATCCGGCTGTCGGTGTTGTCCGCCGCCGTGTTCGCGCTGTGTGCGGGCGCCGTGCTGGGGTTGCAGGCCCATGGCCTCACCCGTCTGTACGCCAGGCCTGATGCCTACGGCTGGTGGTTCATCGTGGTGAGCTATCTGGCGGTGCTGGTGCTGCAGGACACCGTGTTCTATGCCACCCATCGCCTCTTTCACCATCCAGCGCTCTACCGCTGGTGCCACCACGGCCATCACCGCTCAGTCCATCCCACCCCCTGGACCTCCTTCGCCTTCGATCCCCCCGAGGCCCTGGTGCAGGCCCTGTTCCTGGTGCTGGTGGTGGTGCTGCTGCCGCTGCACCTGATCACCCTGCTGGCGGTGTTGAGCACCATGACGGTGTGGGCGATCGTGAACCATGTGGACCTCGACGATCTGCCGCGCCGCTTCCCCCACCATCTCTTTGGTCGCTGGCTGATTGGCCCGGCCCACCACAACCTGCACCACCAGCACCCGGACCGGCATTTCGGCCTCTACTTCACCTTCTGGGACTGGTGCTGCGGCACCGAGGATCCCGACTACGCCAGCGGTCTGCGGCGCGAGTCGACCGCTACTTGAGCAGCTCCGGAAAGCTGGAGCGGAACTGCTGCAGCTTGGGCAGATCGTGGATCACCACATAGGGATGGCGCGGATTGCGGCGCACGAAATCCTGGTGGTAGGGCTCGGCGGGGAAAAAGCTGTCGCTGGCTTCGATCGTGGTGACGATCGGCTGCGCAAAGCTGCCGCTGGCCCCGAGCTGTTCGATGTAGGCGCGGGCCAGCTGCTGCAGCTGCGGGTCGGCGGTGAAGATCGCCGAGCGGTACTGCTCGCCCACGTCGGGGCCCTGGCGGTTGAGCTGGGTGGGGTCGTGGGCCACGGCAAAGAACACCTTCAGCAATTCCCCGTAGCTCACCTCAGCGGGGTCGTAGGTGATGCGGATGCCCTCGGCATGGCCGCTGCGGCCCGTGCTCACCTGGGTGTAGTTGGCCGTCTCCCGGCTGCCGCCCGCGTAGCCCGTCTGCACCCGGCTGACGCCGCGAATCTCCTCGAAGATCGCCTCCAGCCCCCAGAAGCAGCCGCCGGCCAGCAGGGCGGTGCGCTCGGCGCCGGGCTGGCGGCCGGGATCGAGGGCCGGGTCGGGGAGCTCCGCGGCCCGGGCTGAGGCCCCGGGCGGGGGCAGCGGGTTGTGGCGCAGCACCGGCAGGGCCAGCAGTCCGGCCGCGGCGGCCAGCAGCGGAAGCAGCAGCTTGGGGCGCATGGTGAGGGGGCGCGTCTGCCTGTTCTACCGGCGGGCTGGCCGGATGGATGGCCGGGGTGGGGATCAGGCCGCCGGCGCCACCCGCTCCAGGGCCTCCAGCCTGGAGCCCACCACCTCCACGGCCGGGTGGGCATCGAGCCCGAGGCGGTGCAGGCGGGCGACCTGGAGGGGATCGCGGGCGGCGATCCACACCCGCCGCTGCTGGCGAGCGGCGTCCTGGCAGATCGCCTCGATCGCCAGTGAGGCGGTGACGCCCAGATGGGTGACGTTGGCGAAATCCAGAATCAAGGTGCCGTAGGCGCTGCTGCCGGTGAGCAGCTGGGTGAGGTAGCGGCTGGAGCCGAAACTCAGCGGTCCGGCGAAGGACAGCAGCAGCACGTCCTGGCCACCCCGATCCAGCAGCTCCTGCTCCAGGGGGCTGAGCTCGCCTGTGGGTGCGGCGCCGCCGCGCAGCTGGCGGCTGGTGCGGGCCAGGGCCTCGGCCTGGCCCTGGATGGTGAGCACATTGGCCACGAACACGCCGATCACCACGGCGGTGACCAGATCCCAGAACACCGTGAGCAGCAGCACCAGCCACATCAGGCCGGCGGTGCGCCAGGAGAGCAGCGGAGCCCGGGCGATGAAGGCCCAGTCGATGATCTCGATGCCCACGTGCAGCAGGATCCCGGCCAGCACCGCCAGCGGAATCGGGCTGGCCAGCCCGCCGGCTCCGAGGGTGAGCAGCAGCAGCACCAGGCTGTGGATCATCCCCGAGAGCGGCGTGCGGCCACCGGCCTGCACGTTGGTGACGGTGCGCATCGTGGCGCCGGCGCCCGGCAGGCCCCCCAGCAGGGCGGTGGCCATGTTGCCGATGCCCTGGCCGATCAGTTCCCGGTCGGACCTGTGCTGGGTGCGGGTGATGTTGTCGGCCACCAGGGAGGTGAGCAGGGAGTCGATCGAACCCAGCACCCCGAGGGTGAAGGCGTAGCCGCCGAGCAGGCGCAGGTCGTTGAAGGCCAGCTGGGGCCAGCGCAGGCTGGGCAGGCCCTGGGGGATGGCGCCGAGCCGGGGCAGGGCGGCGGCGGGCAGCAGCAGGCTGAGCAGGGTGAGCGCCAGCAGGGCCACCAGTGGGGCCGGCAGCAGGGTGCTCCAGCGGCGCGGGTAGAGGCGCACCAGGGCGAAGCTGGCGGCACCGAAGGCCAGGGCCCAGGCGCTCATCTGCCCCAGCGCCCCGGGCAGCGCCAGCAGGATCTGGGGCACCGAGCCCCGCAGGCTCAGACCCAGCAGGGCCGGCACCTGCAGCACCACGATGATCGTGCCGATGCCGGACATGAAGCCGGAGATCACCGAGTAGGGCATCAGGGTGATGTATTGCCCCAGGCGCAGCACCCCGAACAGCACCTGCAAGCCGCCGGCCAGCAGGGCCACGGTGAAGGCCATCGCCAGCCCCGCCTCGGCGCCGTAGCGGGCGCCCAGCAGGGTGATGATGCCGGCCATGATCACGGTCATGGGCCCGGTGGGACCGGACACCTGGGCCGGCGTGCCACCCAGCGGTGCGGCGATCAGTCCGAGCACGATCGCGCCCCACAGGCCGGCGATGGCCCCGGCGCCGGAGGCCACACCGAAGGCCAGGGCCAGGGGCAGCGCCACCACGGCGGTGGTGACCCCGCCGCTGAGGTCGCCGCGCCAGTGCTCCAGCAGGGTTCGCCGCCAGGTGCGGCTGGTTTTCAGGCTGCGCGCCTGGGGCGGCTCACGGAAAGGGGAACGCATGCCGCGGGCACGACCTCAGGACGCCCACCATCGATAGGTGCGCGGGGCGCCGCTGCCAACCAATGACGAACCGCGCCAGCGGCGCCAAGCCGCAGCCCCGGGGCGCCAGGGTGGGAGGCAGAGCCTTATCCCCCTCCAGAACCGTGGCCGCCGTCGTCCCCGCCACCGCCGTCGAGGTGCTGCACTTCTGGTTTGCGCAGACCACCCCCCAGCAGTGGTTCGTGAAGGATCGGGCCTTCGATGCCTTGGTGCGCGACCAGTTCATCGCCCTCACCCGCCAGGCCCTGGCCAGCGATCTGGGCGCCTGGGGCGCTACGGCGGCCGACGGCCTGGCGCTGGTGCTGGTGCTGGATCAGTTCCCCCGCCAGATCTGGCGCGACACGGCGATGGCCTTCGCCGGCGATGGCCAGGCCCTGGCCTTGAGCCAGGCGGCGCTGGAGCAGGGCTGGGTGGACAGCGAACCGCAGCAGGCGCGGCGGCAGTTTTGGTTGATGCCGCTGATGCACAGCGAGGATCTGGCCGTGCAGGAGGCGGCGATACCGCTGTTTGAGCGCTTCTGCGATCCCCGCAGCGCCGACTTCGCCCGCCGCCACCGGGATGTGATCGCCCGCTTCGGGCGCTTCCCCCACCGCAACGCCGTGCTGGGGCGGGTGTCGGGCGCCGAGGAACTGGCCTTCCTGCAGACCCCCAGCTCGCGTTTCTGAGCCCAGGGGCTCCGCAGCCAGCAGCCAGCAGCCTGTTGCCCGGTCCTGGTGATCAGGACGCACGGGCGTCTGCGCGGTCAGGAACTGACGGTTCGCCCCGCCAGCCAGCGGCGCGTGAGGCTGAAGCTGGCTGACATCAGCACCAGGCCAAGGAGCAGGGTGCTGAGCAGCACACCGAGACTTTGGGCGCGATGTCCCTGCTGCAGGGTCATGGTGAGCTGCAGCATCCAGGAGGAGAAGGTGGTGAGCGAGCCGCAGAAGCCGATGCCGGCCCACAGGAAGACCCGCTGATGCCGGGGCGGAAGTGCCAGCACCAGGCCCATCAGCAGGCAGCCGAGCATGTTGGCGGCGAAATCCCCCTCGATCACGCCGCGCAGGCCACCGCTGAGCCGCTCGCCCAGCAGCTCGCAACCCCAGCGGGTCAGGGCCCCCGGGATGGCTCCGAGGGCCACCAGGGTGAGATCGCGCACCTCCCGGCGCAGCAGGCCAAGGGATGGAGCGGTCATGGGGCCGCGCCCAGCCAGAGGCCCGCCGCCACTGCCAGCAGCCCGAACAGGACCGAGCCTCCGGCGAGCAGGCCGGCCTGCCACCAGTTCTTCTGCAGGAGCACGACGCGCCACTCGCCGATGAAGCTGGAGAGGGTGCTGAAGCTGCCAAGAAAGCCCGTTCCCAGCAGCAGCAGCAACCTCCTGGACGCCTCGCCGCAGCTCTGCTCCAGGGCCACGATCAGCCCCAGCGCGAAACAGGCGATCACGTTGATGCCGAACGTGCCCCAGTGTTTGCGGGGGAGCATGGGCTGGAGATGGTCCACCACCCGGAAGCGCAACCAGGCGGCGGGCACGGCGCCGATGGCGATCAGCAGCGCGTCTGCAGAGGGTGCCAATGTCGCCAACCCTGATCGCCTGCTCTGCCCACCCAGTGTGCTGAGCTTCGGTGGCAACGCCAACCGATTGGCGCGGCCACGCTGCTGCAGCCAGGCGCGCCTGGGCAGCCCCAGAGCCCGACCTAGAGCCGGCTCAACGCCGCATCCAGGCCCTCAGTGACAGCCGCCAGAAAGGGCAGATCGAGCGTGTCGATGGTGTCGCTCATCAGGTGGTAATTGGGATTGCGCATGAAGGAGGTGTCGGTGACCATCACGGCGTCGTAACCGGCATCCCAGAAGGGGCTGTGATCGGAGAGGCGTACATCGGGGATGGCGCGGCCGCCATCGGGCACCGGCAGCACCTTGGTCTTGACGTGCTGTCCCATGGGCCTGGCCAGCTGGGGCAGGGTGAGGGCGGCAGCGGCGTTGCCCACCACGGCGATGAAGTCGCCGACATCGCCATAGATCCGGCGCAAGGCCGGCAGCGGATAGTCCTGGGTGGGGCTGGTGTAACCGAGCATCTCCAGACTCACCATCAGCCGCAGCTGCAGGCCGGCCTGCCGGAGTTCCCGGGCCAGGGCCTTGCTGCCGAGCATGCCCCACTCCTCCTGATCGAAGGCCACCAGCCACACGGGCCGCCGCGGTGGTGACTGCCGCCAGCGGCTGGCCAGCTCCAGCAGGGCGGCGACACCGGTGGCGTTGTCGTCGGCGCCGATCGAGTGCAGGGGGCCGTCGTAGTGGGCGCCGATGAGCAGCGGCTCGAGCTCGGGGTGCTGGCCGGGGAGCTTGAGGACCAGGTTGGTGCCGGCCTCGAGGCCTTCCTGGAAGGGGTGCTCCTCCACCTCCCCCACGGCTTCGAGCTGATCATGGATGAAGGCGCGCACACTCATCAGACCCAGCCGGTCCCACTGGGCGTGGCGGGGCCGGGCGAGTTGCTCGAGGTGGCTGAGCAGGCGCTGCTGAAGGGTTTGGATCAAACGGGTGGTTGGGGTGAGTGTGTGGTGCTGAGGGGCCGCCATGGCCTGGCCATCGCCCCAGGTCGGGGCGCTGCCTCGTGTGGGCGAGCGTTGTGGCGGCTCGGAGCGCTCCTGCCCCCTTACAAGGTGAGCCAGGAACCAGGCGCTCCGAACGGCACCCGTGCCTGCCGCGACTGAGTGCTCAGCCCGCGCCAGCCGCCATGAACCGCACCGGCCCGGGGTAGGTCGCCAGCTGGGCCACCGCCAGGGCATGGCGGGCCTCGATCGGTAACTCCGCCCATCCCTCATCCAGCAGGGCCCGGCGCAGCACGGCGGGCTGCAGAGTGAAGTCAGGCCGCCCCAGGGCTTGCTTGATCACCAGCTCCCACAGGCTGGCGACGCTGAACACCGGGGTATTGAGCGGGTCTTCCAGCATCGGCGCCAGACCGGCGGGCAGCCGCTGGGGTGATCCCATCGCCCACACCAGCAGGTGTGTGTCCAGCAGCAGATGCATGGCGCTGCTCAGTGGTGGTGCCGGGAACCTTCGAACAGATCCGCGATCTCGCCGGCGGCCATCCGATCGAAGTCGTCGGGCACCTGGCACTGGCCCTGCAGCAGGCCCAGGCGTCGTCGCGGCGCCGGTGCGGAGCTGGGGTCATCCAGGGCGGTGACGCGCACCATCGGCCGGCCGGCCTTGCAGATCACGAACCCCTCCCCCCCGCCGCCTCTTCCACCAGGCGGGAGAGGTGCGTCTTGGCTTCGTGCATGTTCACCTGACGCATGGCCGGCAGCCCAGGATGGCCTCGCTCAGCTTAGTCGACCAAGTCTTGGCCTCCGCAAGGCGTTGTGCCTGGCCGTGCCTCAGGCCGGGGAGGGTGCAGGCGTCCGGGAGCGCCTTCGATCGCAGCGATCCCAGGCTCGGCGTCGAGCACTCCGAGATCTCCCGCTGTCCCCTACCGCTGCAGCCGGGGAGCAGCTGCCATGTCGATCAACGACCAAGGGAGAATTCAGCCGGGCCTCCTGGAGGACATGCGCATCAGCCCCCAAGCTTGCGATCCAGCAACTGCGTGATCACGTAGACACCGATAAACATCGGCAGGTAGGCAATCCACATGTTGGGAAGGTTCAGCTCTGAATTGTTGATCAGAACCAGCCCGCCGTAGCTGATGACCCCATAGATCAAGGCTCTGCGCAACGGTCCGGCAATCTTCTTCACGGGAAATTCACCACTGGCGTCACTTCATCCTATCGGCGGTAGAACGATGAAGCCCCGGACAACTCTTCCTGGGCGCCCGGTCGGGGCCGAACTCAGGCTTGAGCGTGCCTGGCGTTCTGTCGCTGCTCCGGCAGCGGCACCAGGCGCTGGGCGGCCCGATCCCAGAGCAGATAGCGCGCGCAGGGCAGCATGTCGCCCAACTTGAGGGTGGGCACATCACGCAGCAGGTGGGCGTTGGCCAGGTGCGCGGCGCGGAGGCGGTAGTTGGGAATGCGCTCGGAGAGATGGTGGATGTTGTGATAGCCGATGTCGGCGGTGAACCAGCGCAGCAGTGCCGGCATCTGCAGGTAACTGGTGCCTTCGAGGGCACCCTTGACGTTGCTCCAGCCCTCGGTGGGATGGGCGTAGGTTGCGCCAAAGATGTGCTGCACGAAGAAGATCCAGATGAAGAACATCGCCGCGAAGGCCAGCGTCACGCCGTAGATCCCCAGCACGACTCCGTAGCCCCACGCCTGGCCGGCGAAGGCCAGAATTGTGATCAAACAGACACTGTTCAGCAGCTGCTCCCAGAACTGGGCCGTGCGGGGGAGGGCCCGGGCCCGCAGGGCCGCCGTGATCTCCTGCAGCAGCTCCAGCCGCGGCTTGATGGCCAGATAGAAGAAACCACCGGGTAGGGCCATCAGCGGATGGCGCAGCAGCGCATACATCCGCTGCTGCTTTGCGTCGAGCTGGGCAAATTCGTCTGTGGAAAGGAAGTCGGCCACACCCCGATAGCGCTCCCAATCACCATTGGTGCGGTGGTGGAAGGCGTGATCCGCCGACCAAGCCTGTTGGGGAATGGCGTTGATCAGCCCCAGCAGGAAGCCGCCGATCCGGTTCAGTCGGGGGCTGCGAAACAGCGACAGATGGCCGCAGTCGTGCATCAGCGAGAAGCAGCGCAGGGCGAACAGCACCATCAGCACCATGATCAGGGGCAGGGCCCAGATGGCCTGCTGGGCGGCCTGGATCGCCAGCGCCCAGAGCAGCAGGTAGGGCCCAACGGCGCTGAGGATCTGCAGGGCGCCGCGCCGATTGCTGCTGCGGGTGTAGGGAGCCAGAACGAAGTCGGCCCGCCGGTGGGCGGTGGTCATGCAGGGGGACGAGGGGGGATGGAGAGGGTGCCCGCTCACCGTTCCCTCCAGGGTGTGGATCGCTGGAACTGGTCACGCCATTCTGGACTGCAGCAGCCAGGTGCGGCGACCCGAGCGCCTCAGCGACAGCACCAGCCACACCCCGAGCACGTTCCCATGCCCGCCCGAGCCGATGACCCTTGAAGTTGCCCTGGCGATGCTCCATCGCCAGGGCCGCTGGCTGATGCAGCTGCGCGACGACATCGACGGCATCGTGGCGCCGGGGTGCTGGGGGCTGTTCGGCGGCCACCTTGATCCCGGTGAAACCCCGGAGCAGGCCCTGCGGCGCGAACTGCTGGAGGAGATCGCCTGGCAGCCGGAGCAGGTGGGCACGGCGCTGCAGCAGCCCACCCACCGGCGCCTGGCCCATGTGTTCGTGGTGGAGCTCACGGTGCCCCTGGATCAACTGCAGCTGCTGGAGGGGCAGGACATGGCCCTGGTGTCCGGCTCAGAGCTGCTCAGTGGCGCCATCTGGAGCACCCGGCTGCAGCAGCACCGCCCCCTGGCCGAAGGTCTGGCGGAGTTGATGCGGCTGCTCGGCGGGGTGCTGAGCCCCTGACGCCTTCACCGCCAGAGCCACCAGCGGCGCCACCAGCGCTTGCGCGCCGGGGCGCGGTGGCTGCCGTCGCAGAGGGGGTAGCGCCGCGACCGGCCGCAGCCGCACATCTGCAGCGTGGCCGGTGCGCTCAGCCGCAGTTCGTAGGACACCCGGCCGCTGCCCAGGTGGGCGCCATCACAGAGCCAGCCGTGGCGGCTGAGGCCGCAGCTGCAGAGCTGGTGCACGCCGGCGGGCAGATCCAGGGCCCGTGGGCCGGCAGCCGGGGGATCGGACTCGGGCATCGCCGCTCCGGGCACAGGGGTTGGCCACACCACACTCTGGTGCCGCCCGTCCCCAGCTGAGCCAGTCCGTTACTGCCGCTTCGGTGCAGGTGCACACTGCACCGATGCCCAGGGGCGCCCTACTGCATCTGGCCCTGCTGCTGGGGCTCACGGCACCGGTGGGTTGCGCCGCCCAGCCCCAGCGCGCCACCGTGCTCTCGATCGGTGATGGCGACACCATCCGCGTGCGCCAGGGCGGCCGGCGCATCACCGTGCGGCTGGCCTGCATCGACGCTCCGGAACTGGCCCAGCAGCCCCACGGCCAGCGGGCGAGGGACTATCTGCAACTGCGCGTGCCCGTGGGCACTTCGGTGCGGCTGGAGGTGAAAACCACCGACCGCTACGGGCGCACCGTGGCCGAGGTGATCACCGGCACCAACATCAACCTGGCGATGGTGGAGGACGGCCAGGGCTTCGCCTATCGCCGTTACCTGGGCGGCTGCGCTGGGCAGGAGTACCTGGATGCCGAATTCAGGGCCAGCCGGCGGCGCCACGGCGTCTGGCAGGTGCCAGGCGGGATCACCCGCCCGTGGGACTTCCGGCGGGCTCGGCGCTCCGCCCCCATCCCGGACGGCACCACCCCTGGCGGCCGCCGCTACAGCTGCCGAGAGATCGGCTCCTATGCCCGCGCCCAGCAACTTCTGGGGCAGGGCCACAGTTATCTCGATGGCAATGGTGATGGTGTGGCCTGCGAAAGCCTGCGGCGCTGAACGCAGGCAGGCAGCCCCTGCCCTGTCTGGCTCCTGCTTGGAGCCCAGATTTTGGAGTCAGACCATCCCCAGGGTCTTCGCCTTGCAGTAGCCCGCCCCAACCTTGATCCAGCGTGAATCGCAGGGCTTGCCAGTAGTGGACTTCACCGCGTCATTGCCGGAAAGCGCGGGAATCCCCTGTTGCGCCAATGCGGCGGCAGCGGCTACTAGCCCTGGCAGGGCCAGAAGGCAGTGGGCAGAAGGCAGTAGGGAGTAGGCAGAACCAGGGTCAGCTTCGGCACCGAGCCAATCATCAACCCATCCCGCCCTCGGCATTGGTGATCGGTGTTGGTGATCGGCAGGATCACTTGGAGGCCAACCCTGGCGGCCGGAACGCCCTTTTCCGGGCGGGGCGGTGTTGAGTCAGGCGGCTGCCGGATGTAAGCAGCGCGCAGCAGCTGCTTACATCCGGCCGGCTTTGATGCCCTTCTCCACCTGTTCGATTGCCTCCTCAATCAACTCGATGGCCTTGCCACGGTGGCCACCCTTGCCCGTGTTGGCCTCCTCAAGATTCTCCTTGGCTTCGTTGAGGTTGACCAAGGCCGCCTTCATCTTGGGCTGATTGGCCTGGGCGGGCAACGGCACCATCAAGGCCGCAGCGGTGGTGATGGCGGCCAGTGGCAGGGTGGCGAGGAGGCTGCGTTTCATTCTGTCGATGAAGCTGACTTGTGAATTTTACAGGTGCCCTGAGGCCTCAGCATCGATTCGTCCATCCCGAACACCGCGTGGCCACCGTGCATCAGCAGCCACGGCCCCCGCAGCGATCCCGATGCAAGGCGATACCCCCCTGATCTCGGCAGCCACGTGGGGCTCTGGTGGTGGTTTGATCCTGAGCGGCTGTCAGCTGTTGTCCACGAACGGCTGATCGATTCCATCAGCAAGGTGCAGGTGACCGCCTCTGGTCAGATCACCATGGCCGACGTGCGGGCCCGACCCCATGGAATGGATCGGTTTGGACCCCGTGGTTGGGTCGACAACGTGGGCCGGAAGGAACACCAGCAGAAGCAGCAGGCCTGCTTGGCGGAGGAGTGCAGCGCCCAGATCTTGACGTTGGGATTAGTTGAAGGGCAGTTCGCCACCAGGCCTGAAGTCACCCTGACCATCAGGGCCTGCCATCACAGACTCGTCATACTTATTGAGAGTTTTGGCGGCTCGCTTGGCTTGTTTTTCAGACTTGTATCTTGTGCTCAGGGTTTGACCAGTCTTGGTGTTTGTAACAGTGTAATGACCACCCACGAACTGGGCTGTCTTTTCAGCCTTCCATTCGGCAAGGGCTGGGGAGGCGGCAAAACTCAGCATCAGAGATGCCGTAACAGCAGTGAGTGTCTTCATTCTGGATACTCTGTATGGAGTGTCAGTGAGGGAATTGAGAAGAAGAGCTGAATGAGCGTCTTTGATGTCACTTGGGCAGTGGTCCACCGGGGATGAAATCGCCCTCGCCGTCGGGACCTGCCATCACGCCTTTTTCAATAGCGTTCATTTTTCCTGCAGCTTTGGCTGCTTTCTTGCGATTTTTCTGATTCAATTCTACTTTATCCGTCCCGTTTGTAATTCCGTAGCGTGTCTTGTTGCTGGAAAGATCCTTGTATTCATAGGAGCTCCAGAGCGCGTGTGCAGGCAACACGCTGAAAATCACCCAGGCGATGGAGGCCAGTGCTACAGCAGTTGAGCGAGCCCATGGGCCCTTGAGATGGACGACAGGATGGGCCATGGCAACAGGAGATTGACTCTTCCCAGATATCACTAGCATAGGCCATTCAGGTTTGCCAGGATTTTGGCAATACGCAAAGAAGGTGGGGCAGAGGATTGGGGGCGGAAGATGCCACCGGCTTGCTGCTCACAGTGCCACCCATCAGGGATTCAGTCGCTCCTCGTGCCAGCCGCGGTCTTGTCTCCAGCGACGTCGCTGGTGCGGATGATCCCTCAGCTCCAGCAACTCCACCTGGGCAAGCTCAATGCGCAGCAGCTGGAAATGCTCGGGCTGCGGGGTTTCGTCGGCAAGCTCGACCGGGAAATCCTCAGAGGCATCAAAGGCTGCTCCCGGTTCGGGCCAGCCCCAGAGCGCACGGCCTGAAGGGGTGAGCTGGTGCCAGTGCCGTTGGCGCTCCTCCCTGCCCACGTCCGTGGGCAAGGTCAGAACGTTTCCGCGCAGGCGAAACTGACAGCGGGCTTTGGGCAGCAGCCAGCACAGTTCGACGGCGGGCTGCTGTTGGAGCTCAGCCGTTTTCGTGCTGCGGCCGTCGGTGAGCAGATCCAACGCGGCGCCAGCGACCCAGCCGCGGAACACCAGGGTGCGCACCCGTGGGCTGCCATCGGGGGCGACGGTGGCGAGCTGCAGCCAGCGGGCCGCTGGCGAGCGGCCTTCGCGTTTGCGAGCCCCGCGAAGCAACGATCGCCATGGCGGCAGCGCCGTCACGTCGCCTGCGCTTGGCGTTGCTTGACGGCAATGGCCCCTGCGGCGATGGCGGCAAGGCCCAGGGCGCCGGAGGCGGCCAGAAACACCAGCGTTTGCAGGGCCAGCAGGAGCAATCCAAGCGCCGAAGCCGCCTTGATCTGGACCCGCGCCTTGATCAGCAGGGTGATCAGCAGCAGCACGGTGGCCTGCAGGCCGGCGATCTTCGCTGCGGTGAGCGGGCAGCAGGGAGTGAGCACGGGCATCGAGGAGAAGCGAGCCCCAATCCTGTCGAAGCTGACGACCTGTTGAGTCCGGTCGGTCAAAACCAAGCTGCTGCCGGTGCCCAATGGCCGCCGCGCCATCCGCGGTGGGCGCCTCTGCGATCACTGCCCATCGGCGATGACGCCGGGATGGTCACCGTTACCTTCGTCGCAACAGCAGTTGGCGCCGAATCCAGATCTCCCCCAGGTGAACCGCTGCAGGGATCAGCTGTGCTGAAGTCAGAAGATTCCCAGGGTCTTCTTCTTGCAGTAGCCCGCCCCAACGTTCATCCAGCCCGAATCACAGGGCTTGCCGTTGGTGGGCTTCACCTCGTAATAGATCGGTGAATTGCAATGCTGCTTGAGGTCGTTCACATAACCCAGCGGACACTCGTCGTAGCCGGGGAGCTTGGGGATCCGCTTCTGAGCCAGTGCGGCGCCAGGAATCAGCGCTGGAAGGGTCAGAAGGCCGGCGGCCAGTACGAGGGTCAGCTTGGGCACTGGATCAGCAATTCAGTGGGGAGATCTTAGGCGTTGCCCATCGTCGCCACCACTGGCTGGCCAGCCCTCGTTGCTGGGAGCGCCCTTCCCAGGGCTTGTGTGCTGTCTGGGGTCTACATCACACCTGCGAGCAGGAGTGGAATCTGGCCTGGTGAACAGGGGCCTTACCCACCAGAACGGATCTCAGCCCCCGAGCACTTCTGGCCCCTCGGGGCAGATCAGATCAGCGGCCTTGCGGGCATCGCTGAGCACCTGCAGCAGCACGCGGGGCGATTCACGCAGCAGCTCCACCCAGTGGCCCAGATAGGCGGCGTGATTGGCCATGGCACTGCCGATCTCGAGCCGATCGCCCAGCAGCACCGCCCCCAGCTCGGCCACCAGCTCCTCACGGGCATAGGCCCTGCCGCCATCGCCGCCCTCGCCCATGCCGCCGGAAAGATCCCTGGCCAGCCGGGAGCTGTGGCCGGAGGAGTGGATCGCCTCATGGGCCCAGGTGGCATAGAGGGCCGCCGCTGAATGGAAGGCGGAGCGATCCGGTAGCCGGATGCGATCGGGCACCGGCAGATAACAGGCCCGATCGCCCCCGAAGTGCACCGGCACCGGCCAGCAACTGAGGACGGCCTCAGCCGCCGCCAGCCGCTCGGGCTCGGGCCGCTGGATTACCCCCTCGGCCTGGCGGCGCTTCTGGATAAGCCCCTCCAGCGCCTCGCCCTCCAGATCGGCGGCATTGAAGACCGCCACCGGCCGGTAGCTCACCCAGCGGCGTCCAGCCGCAGCGACTTCTTCGCCAGCACCCCCACTCCCGCCCGTACCAGCCGCATCGGCCGGAGCCTCCTCGGCCAACGGGGCTTCGCCACGCTGATGCACCTGGGGCCGCAGCACGTGCACGGCCTTGCTCCCCTTGCGGGGGAAGATCCCGAGCGCCTTGGCCTCGGCAAAGCCGCACCAATAGGGCAGGGCTGAAGCGCGCAGGTGCATGCCCAGGGTGAGCAGCACCGGATTGGCACCGCGGTAGCGACGGCCGGAGAGCAGGTTGACGTGGTGCCCGCCAGCGGCGGCATCCCACTCGCGCCGCCAGGGGGTGGTACCCGCCTCCAGCAAGGCGACCAGGGAGGCCACCAGCTTCTCTTCTGGCGAGACCTTGGGGCCGGGAGTGCCTTTCGGTGTGGAGGTGGATCGTGATGTGGAAGCAACAGCCACGGGTGGAGAGCGCAGGACCGCAAGCGCCAGCGCGGCCAGCGACAAGGGCCGGCCGCAGCGCTCACAGAAACCAATGCCCCCAGGTGTCCCATCTCCTGCGGCGGGCCGGCTGGCGCCAGCCCTTGCGCGGCCGCGCAGGCTGAGGACTCCTGCGCGATACCACGCAGAACAGGAGATCGAATTCAGGGGGATAGCTCCGCAGGCTGGCTCTGCAGGAAACTCACCGGTTAAGAGGTCGATCAGCAGGAGAGGCCTGCTTGGTGATCGCGTCAGGGAAACGGCCTATCTGATCAACCGCACAGAAGCGGCAAGTTGTTCAGCAACCGACGACGTTCTTCCCAATCTGGGAGGTGAGAATCCAGCAGGGCAATGAACTCCTCGCCATGCCTCGGCACGCGTAGATGGGCAAGCTCATGGAGGACGATATAATCAAGGCAGTCCTTTGGCTTCTGAGCCAGCTGAGTATTCAGGCGGATATTCCTTGATTTCGGATTACAGCTCCCCCATTGACGGGTCATCGCCTGAACAAAGAGTCGTTCGCCTGCACGTTCAGCTGTTGCTCCCATTTCTCGATCAGGATCGCAGCTTCCTTTCTGAGCTCATCGCGGTACCAGGCAGCGAGAATGCTCTGCCGCTTCTCTGCTGTTGCGCCTGGATCGAATAAACAGCACCAGTGTGTCTGGGATGCACTTCGATCCTGGGAGCCGCGTTCACTTCCTGGATCTGCAGCAGTAATCGGCGACCCCAGAGATGATGGGATTCCCGTTCCACGACCTGCCTGGGGCTTTCCCTCTGCTGGCCGTCAAGCCGGGACTGTTGCTTACGAATCCAGCTGAGCTTGCCAATGGCATAGGCCCTCACATGGTCTGGGCTCATCCGCTCCGGCGCTGAGATACGCACGGAGCCATGGGGTGGCACCACCGAAAGGTGCAGGTGCTTGATCGGCTTCACGGTGACCTCCACCGACAAGGACCCGATCACAAGCTGATGGCTGGGAAAGGCCAGGGTCATCAGTATTCAGGCTGGGCCACGAGGATGGGGAACAGGCGCTCCACTTCTGCGGGGTCTTGCAGCACACCGAAGAGAGCCGCCTTGATCAGCTGCTCTTTGGCCTGGACACCACGCCAGCCATCGGGCCTGACCTGGCGAACGGTGCTGTCGATGCGGAGCGCCAGCTCCAGATTGCCATTCAGGTTGTTCCAGAGTGCTCGTTTCCCAGGCGTATCCAGTTCGGTTGGCGTGTTGTCGTCTTGTCTGCTGGTTGAGCTGGCGAGCCAAATCGGCAACACGACGAAGGTACTCCTCGTAGGCCTCAGCCTGTTGTTTGCGGAAGTGGATGATTTCAGCAAGAACCTGCGACATACGGTCGTAGAAGGCCGGATCATTGGCCCGCTCGCTGATGATCGTGCGGCGGATGTTGTTTTCGATTGTTTCGGCCACAGCCTTGCGGTTGCGAGGCCCCCTTGCCAAACTGCTGTCTGAATGGCTTCTGCAACGCCGGTCTTGATGATCAGCTCCAGCAGGCCGATGTCGTCAAAAGCTGAGATCTTTCTCGGCAGATCAGCCTCTATGTAGGAGTCAATCAGATAGCGCATGTCGGCCTCGTAGGCCTTGAGATCGAGGTTTTCGCCCGCCGCAAGGCGAATCACCTGCCTCCACTCCAGTGCCTTGTCCCGCTGTCGGGTGATCCGGTTGGCTTCTGAGGCGGAGTATCCCGCCTCTGAAAGCTCATTGGCCAAGGCTGCATAGGCCCGGGTGAGCTCGGCCACGGCCTTGTAGTAAGCCATCCGCAGGGGTTCACGCTCCTGCAGATCGTCCGGACACTCCGTGTTGCCGCAGAAGTGATGCAGAACAGCCAGCTCATCCATCGGAGGCGGCACGGGCTCGGCGAGCAATGCCTCCTGCTCCAGGGCTTCCTCCAGCCGCTGCTTCGCCTTGGTGAGCCGGTCCTGGAGAAGCACATCGGGATCAGCCCCGCCTGCTGAGCGGTCCAGCTCATCGGTGGAGTACACGGCAATGGCGTTCTCGACTTTCTTGAACAGGTCTTTGTAATCAACGATGCAGCCATAGGGCTTGTCGTCGCCATCGAGGCGATTGGTGCGGCAGATGGCCTGGAAGAGGCCGTGATCCTGCATCGACTTGTCGATGTAGAGCACACTGCAGGAGGGGGCATCGAAGCCGGTGAGGAGCTTGTCGACCACGATCAGCAGCTTCATCTGAGCCGGCTGATGTGATGAAGCATTGCTTGGCCTGCTCCTCATAGGCCTCGGTGCGGGTCATTCCCGGCTGGGCGGCAATGCCATCGAGAAGGGTGGTGTAGGTGTTGTAGATGAACTGCTTATCGGTTTCGGTGTTGGCACCCACTTCTTCCCTGGTCACGTCTGCTGCCTTGGGGTCATAGGAGGTGATCACGGCACATTTGCCCTTGAGTTCGCTCTGGTTGAACAGCTCGAAGTAGCGGCAGGCCTCGTAGATACTGGAGGCCACCAGGATGGCATTACCGCGCTGACTGGCCAAGCGGGGTTGCACGGAAAAGTCGAAGAGCACATCGGCCACGATCCGGTTCATCCGTGCCTTGGAGCTCAGCACGTTCTGCAGCGTTCCCCACTGACGCTTGAGCTCGCGTTGTTGCCAGGGATTGAGGCCGCCGTCTTGGCATCAAACCACTGGTCCACCTTCGTCCTGGGAGCTGAGGCGTTGATCGATGTCACGGGCTTCGTAGACCAGATCGAGCACCACCTGGTCTGCCACGCCTTCGCTGAACTTGTAGGTATGGATGTAGCCGCCGAAGACCTCCAGGCTGGTGGCTTTGTCCTTCTTGAGGAGGGGAGTGCCGGTGAAGCCAATGAAGACGGCATCGGGCAGCAGCGCCTTCATGACCCGGTGCAGCTTGCCGCTCTGGGTGCGGTGGCACTCGTCGACAAAGATGAACAGCTCACCGACGGCCGGGCTGGGTTGCGCCTGGAGCTGCTCGAGGAAGGCCTCGAAGTCGTCGACGCCGCGCACACCGAACTTGTGGACCAGGGAGCAGAGCAGCCGGGGTGTGGGCTGGCCCAGGGCCTGCATCAGATCCCGGCCGCTGCTGCTGCGCTGGATGGTTTCGCCCGCACCACCGAATACACCTTCGATCTGCTTGTCGAGCTCATCGCGGTCGGTGATGACGCACGACCCGGGCATTGGGGTTGTTGGCAAGGATCCAGCGGGCCAGCAGCACCATCACGATGCTCTTGCCGCTGCCCTGGGTGTGCCAGATGATGCCGCCACGGCGCTCATGCACATGCTGCTGAGCGGCCTTGATGCCGAAGTATTGATGCACCCGGGGCAGCTTCTTGATGCCGGCATCGAAGAGAACGAAGTCACGCAGCAGCTCGATCAGCCGTTCCTTGCGGCAGATCTTGATCAGGTACTTGTCGAGCTTGGGGCGGCTGTTGTCGGCTTCGTCTTCCTTCCAGGTGAGGAAGTATTTCTCCGGTGTGAGGATGGCGCCATAGCGCAGGCCCTCGGAGTCATTGCCGGCAAACACCAACTGGTTGGTGGCAAAGAACCAGGCGTTGAACTCGGGTTGCTGGTTGGAGAGGTTCTGGCGGATGCCATCACCGATGCTCACCCGGCTGCGCTTGAGCTCGATCACGCCGACGGCAATGCCGTTCACGTAGAGCACCAGGTCAGGGCGGCGCTCCTTGGGGCCCTTCAGGGTGACCTCTTCGGCAATGGCGAAATC
Organism: uncultured cyanobacterium; assembly: GCA_963765575.1. Taxonomy (GTDB): domain Bacteria; phylum Cyanobacteriota; class Cyanobacteriia; order PCC-6307; family Cyanobiaceae; genus NIES-981. The sequence goes on from CAVXWZ010000001.1 coordinate 244,471, forward strand.
GTTGGCGTCGGGTGTGTGCCAGTCGATCAGGGCCACGGTGCTGGTGGGTTGATCAGCGGCAGCCTTCACCTGCACCCCATAGCGCAGCAGGGAGTAGACCCTGCGGTTGGCCTCATACAGCCCCACCTGGCTGATGTCGGCAGCCATCCGGAGCTGATAGAGGGCTCCGCTGATCTCCGAGGGGCTGTAGCCGCGACGCTGGAGGTAGCCGCTGAGGATCTCCTCCTCGATGTTGCTGTTGCCAGCGCGGTCTTTCCAATCGCCCAGGTAGCGATAGTTCAGTTCCTCATGGAACAGCTTGACGATGCGGTTCTGGGTGACCCGTTCCGGCGTGCTCATGCAGCAGCTGGGGGCTGCGGGGCATCAGGCCCCTGCAGCTGGGCCTTGCCGTCCTGCCAGGTCACCACGTACTGGCCAAGACGGCGCTTGCGCTCCAGCTCGGCGGCCACGGCCTGCTGGAGCGCCACGAGGATCTGCTGATCACTGGGGGAGAGGGCGGGAGTCATCGGGCGAGCTCCAGGAGCTGGGCATAGAGCGAGGGATCGAGAATGACGCGCTCGGCTCCGCTCTGGGAGAAGATCGGCGCCGGGTTGGGTCCGCCGTTCATGTTGCAGAGCACGTGGTTCACCGCTGGGGCGTAGGCGTTGAGCAGTAGCTGGAGGCTACGGGGAAAGCGGCGCCGCAGCACGGTTTCCGGCACGTTGTGCCCACCGTGGGCCACCCGCTCGGCCACGCGCAGGATCGAAAGCTCCAGGGAGGGGAGGGCGAGATAGATCAGCTCCACCCGCCAGCCGCAGGAGCGCAGGCGGTGGATGAGCGGCGGACAGGTAGCCGGTGCCGGTGCCGAGGCGTTCGATGTACTGGGTGAGGTAGAGGGGTTCGGCAAGCAGGGGATTGGCGGGGATGGAGCCATGGGGCTCGGCGTAGCTGGGCGAGGCTGAGGGAGGGTGGCAGGTTGCCGGGGTTCCACACCTCCACGCGATCGGCGAACACCATCACCTGCACGGAGCCGTTGCTGGTGTAATCGCGGTGGGCGACGGCGTTCACGATCGCCTCGCGGATCACTTCAGGCGGGATCTCGTAGGCGGCGGGGGCCTGGGTGGAGGCGGCGCGGGTGCCGACGGCAAAGCTGAGGCGGGCGAGCACGAAATCCACCGCCTGATCCACCAGCTCGAACACGGTGCCCTTGAACACCTGATAGGAGGGGATCGGCTTGGCCACGGCCGTGCCGTGGAAGTGGGCGGCCTTTACCTCGCTGCTGAGCAGGAAGCGCTGGGGCTGACGCCCGAAAAGGAGCACGGCGGCATTCACGGGCTGGCCGTTGTCGATCAGGTTGAGGTGGCTGAGCAGCTCGCCGGGAGAGGCGTTGGGCGGCAGGGGGAAGCCGCGCACCTGGCGGGCCCGGTCGATGAACCAGGCCATGCGCACGGCATCGAGATCCGCGAGGGAGGCCTGGGGGCAGGGGGAGGCGTCGAAGGGGCCGCTGCGGATCAGCTGGCGATCCTCGAGCCATTGCACCAGGGCGGCATAGAGGCCGGCGATCAACTCGGCGGTGGTGGCGAAGCGGCGCCGCACCAGGGAGGCCTCGGCCTGGCGGATCAGGGCGAGCATGCGCGGATCGCGGCTGGTGTCGTCGGCGGCCTTGAGAAAGATCAGGCGGGTCTTGCCGCGGTCGCCGGCCCGCTGGAATTCCCGCTCAGTTGGGGAGAGGCCTTCGGCATCGACGCTGCCGTACTCACTGCCGAAGAGGCCCACGTAGATCTCGCACCGGGCCACCAGATGCAGGTAGAGATCATCGGCGCGGCGGTCGCTGGCGGGGAGGTCCTCGAAAAGCACCGGCTCGAAGAAGCGCCGCAGCAAGGGATCTCCCTGGAGGAAGTCACGCAGGGCCAGCCGTTCGGTCGCGAACTCCTTCTGCACGCTGCTGAGAAAGATCGCGTGGAGGGTCATGGAGCCAATGGCTCAAGGCTGAGGATCTCCCGCTCCACATAGGCCCGGAAGGCGGACGGCGAGGTGAAACAGCGGAACCCGGCGGCGCTGGCCAGGGCCAGGGTGGCGGGCTCTTCGTTGAGCAGCACGGCCACGGGCTGGCTGAGCTCCTCCTGGATGCCGGCGGGCCAGGCCAGGTCGAACACGGCGCGCTGCTCGCCGGTGGCCGGATCGGCGAAGTCGTAGGCGAGGGTGCCAAGGGGGAGGGACTGATCACCCATCCAGGCATTGAGACGGATCAGCTCGGCTTCTTCCTCCTCGCTGGTGATGCCGCCCACGGTTTCAGTGGCTGGATGAGGCACAGCGGCCGCGGGGCCGGACAGCCAGCGGGTGTCGCCATGGAGCAGCTCCTCCAGCCGGGCGTTCACTTCGGCTGCCAGCAGGGCCTTACGGGCCTCCAGGAAAGAGCGGAAGTTCTCGAGCTTCCAGAGCTCGGGATCCGGCGGGATCCACTGGGAGGCAAGGGCGCCGGGATGGGCAGCCTCGATCTCGGGGAAGTACGCCTCCGGCAGGCGATCGAGGATCTTGATGTTGGTGTCTTTGGTGAGGAAGCAGAAGTTGGCCAGGGCGTTGACCTCCGGTCTGCGGTACCCGGCCTTGTAGAGCTGGGCCTTCGGGAAGATGTGATGCACCTCCAGGCGGCTCATCTTGCCGAGCATGCCGGCCTTGAGCGGCAGTCCGGTGCCCCAGTCGCGGGCCTCGCCCATGCGGGTGAGCAGATAGAGCACGGGGTAGAAGCGGGCGCCGAGGCTCCAGCCGGTGAAGTGCCCGGGTTCAACCCGCAGCCCGCCATGCCAGAGGCGCAGCTGCTCCAGCAGGCGCTCCAGCCCGGCGCCTTCGCCTTCGAGGGCAGCGAGATCCTGATCGATGAAGGATTCGGTGGAGCCTGAGAAGCGACCCCACATGCCGGCCTGCACGAACCAGAACAGCAGCCGGTCGCGCTCCACCTCATCCATGGGGCCGCTGCGCTGATCGAGGTAGCGAACCATCACGGGGATGCCGAACCGCCCGAAGAACACCTGGTCGTGATCGAGGCCGAGACGGCCGGCGATCAGGTTGAGGCAGGTGTCGATGTGCCTGGTGGCGCGCTTGAGGGCGTCCTGGATTTCGGGGGTGCTCTTGTCGTGCAGATAGAGGAACTTGGCCTCGCCGGTGAGCACCGTGTTCACCGAGCGCAGCAGCCAGTCGAGGTTGAAGCTGTAGCCGTGATCGCTCCACTCCTTGAGCTTGGCCTTCATCGCATCACGGCCCTCCGGCCAGTCGGCGCAGATCTTGGCGAGGGCCAGGTCGCCCTTGGAGAGCTTGGTGCCGCCACTGTTGACGCGGTTGAAGATGTCCACCACCACGTCGAGGGTCTTGTCGGCGCCGGTGACTTCTTCGATGTGGAGGTCAATCTCTCTGATGCCGAGGAGACTGGCTGAGATACGGCTGATGAATACTCTGACCTGGCGGCCAGCTGCCAATGCGCTCTATCCGCAACTCAAGGCTTCGATCAGCTGCTCGATGGCCGGCCTGCCCATGACTCAGCAGGTTGTCACATCGATCCAGAGGGGATCGTCCTTCATCTTCACCGGCTGGTAGAAGGCAAAAACCTCCTCTCCGAGATGGAAGCGGAGGCCGGTGAAGGCCTGGGCATTGCCATCGAAGAACTTGGGAGGCTTGCCGCGCACCACGCCATAGAGGGAGGTCATGCGCTGCTGGCCATCGAGCAGCAGCTTCACCACACCAGCCGCCAGCGGGCCATCACCGCGATGGGTGGCGGTATGCGACTCTGTGGCCCAGACCAGCAGGCCGCCAACGGGATGGCGTTTGTAGAGCGAATCGAACAGCCCGCGCACCTGATCGCGATTCCAGACGTAGCCCCGCTGGAACTCGGGCAGGGCCATGTGGCCGCTGTCGATGTGGTCGAGGATGGTGGAGATCTTCATGTCAGGCGGATCTTGCCGGTGAGGAGCTGTTGCATCATTCCTTGCTTGAGTGCACGATCTTTCTCGAGCCTTGAGCTTCAATGCGTCCAGCTCGGCATCCATTTCGGTAAGGACTGCTGGCGATGGCATTTTGCTCGGTCGATTGATGGAACTGAATCTCAATCCGCTGAACGTCTTCTGTGATTGAAAGTGTTGACTAGTATCCTGCTGGCCGCATAGCTTGACAATGGCCTGCTGATGCGTCTAGCCAGTGAAATAAAGGTAAATTCGATCGACTAGGATCGCTGCTGGACGTATTCCAGTATTGCCTAGCTGTGCTGATTCACGTACTGCCAGGCTGCACTTTGCCAACGAGGCGACGATGCCGACATGATAGCTCGCCGGCGAAATCGTCTGCGGCGCAGCTCGTTAGCCGCTAAATCGACAGTCTTCGGCTGTAGTCGTCGGAAGATAAATTCGTCGCTTCGTCATGTCCGATTAGAAACCCATGGGATATCCCCTGCGAAATGTCGTCTGTCGCTAGTTGGCTTGGAGTGCCTCCGATTTAGCATTTTCTGCGACATCTCCCCAACCTCTTCACCTCCCACTCCCCCTCAAACCCCGGCAGCCGCCGCTTGCCGGTGAGCAGCTCCTGCATGGCGGCCTGCTTGATGTTCCGCTTCTTTGTGATCAGATTGATCAAGGTCGCTCGAGCAGCGAATCCACATCGCTTAGCGCCATCAGCTATTGAGCTCTGTTCCTTCGTGATTGGGGTGCGACGTATTGCGGCATCTTCGAAAAACTCTGTATTCACAAGTGAGTCTGGCTTACTGCCATCGTCAATGCTCACGAGAATGCGGTTTCAGGTTGCAGGATGCTAGAACAGATATTTCGGAGTTAGCTGCGATATCGTAATGCGCATACCCGTGTGGTTGACCGCGTAGCTATTCTCCGCTTCCACGAACTAGGCCTTGAGCTAACGGCGTTCGACCACTGGGAAGTCGCTCATCACCGTCAGAACAGTCACCTTCGCGTGCAGGCCTGAAGTCGCATCTGTGAATCACTGGCGGCACACTTCCCGCCAGTTGCAATGATACTTGGAGTTCACGCATCATATGCTTCCGTATCAGCAGATGAATTGCTCGTGTGCTCTTCCACTAGCGACAAACGCAAGCTCTGCGAGGAGCTTCAACATCCCAATCCTCCGGGATCACCCCCACCTCCGTCTGCTTGTAGCCCGGCTTCAGTTCCATGCGAACCCCATCCGCTCCAGGTGCCCGGCCACCCGCGCCTCTAGTTCCTCCACTCGTGCGCTGATCGCCGGTAGGGCCTCGCCGTAGCGCTCGCCCAGCTGTTTGAGGCGGCTGGTGAGGGCCTGGCTCACCCGTTCCACTTCGGCGGCCACCGCCTGCTCCAGGCTGGCCAGCCATTTGCCCTGCACCACCAGCTCGCGCACCTCGGCTTCCGTGAGGCTGTCGTAGCGGCCGTAGGCCTGGTCGTCGAGCTCGGCTTCGGCGGCCTTGAGGGCCTTCTTGGTGGCGGCCTCCTCGTCGCTCAGCTCCAGCCATTCCCGCAGCACGGCCAACTCCTCAGCGGCTTCGGGATCCTTCCTGATCTCCTTGATGCGGGCGTTCACGGCGGCCTTGTTGACCTTGTCCAGCTCGCTGAAGGCGCCCTCCTCGCCGCCGTGCTCCTCCTCCAGCTCCGCCAGGCGGCTGCTGGCCTCCTCCAGCTGGGCGCGCAGGGCCTCGATCATCTCCAGATCACCGGCAAACAGCTGCCGCACCAGCAGCTCCTTGGGCACCAGGTCGCAGGCCCAGCCCTTGTCTTTGGTCTTGCCCTTCTTGTCGGTCTCCAGCACCCGGTAGGGCTCGGCGCGCCAGCCCTCGGCGCTGATCGCATACACGTCGTCCTGCATCGTCTCGGCCCACTGGTCGAGCAGCAGCTGGTACACGGCGTAGGCATCGATCAGGGGCTGGCCCTGGTAGTGGGCCAGCAGGCCCTCGCTCAGCTCGCGGATCACCGCCTTGGGGTGGCAGCCCGGCTCCAGGGCCAGCAGCTGGGCTGCCGCCTGCTGCCGCCAGGCCGCAAAGTGCTCGGCCATCCCCGCCAGGAAGCCGGCGAACTGGGGATGGGCGGTGATCGTGGCCTTCAGCTCCGCCGGCGGCACCGCCAGCTCCAGATAGCCGGGCCGCAGCGGCCGGAACAGGGCCTCGCGCAGCTGCGGGCACACCTGCCAGTAGGCCTCCAGGGCGTCGATGTCGCGCTCGGGGATGCCGCCGCGCAGGTGGGCCTCGATGTCCTGCAGGTCTTCCGCTTCGCTGAACTGTCGATGTAGCGGGGCAGGTTGAGGTTGTAGTCGTGCCCGGCGATCTCCTCGTTGCGCACGAAGCGCGAATAGCCGGGCACCTCCAACTGGCGGGTGAACACATCCACGATCTTGTGGATGTCGCGCTCGCGCAGGCGGTTCTTGGGGCCGTCCTTGATGAAGCCCTTGCTGGCATCCACCAGGAAGATGCCCTCGCGGCTGCCGGCGTCGCGCTTGTCGATCACCACGATGCAGGCGGGGATGCCGGTGCCATAGAAGAGGTTGGCCGGCAGGCCGATGATGCCCTTGATCAGCCCCCGCTGGATCAGGTTCTTGCGGATCTCGGCTTCGGCGTTGCCGCGGAACAGCACGCCGTGGGGAAGGATGCAGCTGCCCCGGCCCGTGCTCTTGAGCGTGCGCACGATGTGCAGCAGGTAGGCATAGTCGCCCTGCTTGCTGGGCGGCATGCCAAAGCCCTCGAAGCTGCCGTAGTACTTCGTCGGCATCGAGGCCTGTGCTCCAGCGTTTGTCGGAGAAGGGCGGATTGGCGACCACGAAGTCGAACTGTTTGAGCTGATCGCCCTCCGTCAGCTTCGGGTCTGCAATGGTGTTCCCCTGCCAGATCGTGGCGGTGGGGTTGCCGTGCAGGATCATGTTCATCCGCGCCAGGCCGCTGGTGGCCGCATCCTTCTCCTGGCCGTAGAGCGTTACCGGCGTGCGCGCCTGGGCGGCCACTTTCAGCAGCAGCGAGCCAGATCCGCAGGTGGGGTCGCAGACCGTGGTGTCGGCGGAGGTGGCTTCCTTGTCGATCTCCAGCACCTGGGCCTTGATGCGGCTCACCTCAGCTGGCGTGTAGAACTGCCCTTTGCTCTTGCCGCTTTCGCTGGCGAAGTGGCGCATCAGGTATTCGTAGGCATCGCCGAGGATGTCGTCGTCGTCAGCCCGGTTGCGTGAGAAGTTGAGCTCCGGCTTCTCGAAGATGGCGATCAGGTTGGTGAGCCGCTCCACCAGCTCCTTGCCGCTGCCGAGCTTGGCCTGGTCGTTGAAGTCGGGAAAGTCGCTCTGGCTGAGCTGCTGGTTGGCCGCCACCAGCGGGGCGATGATCTTCTTGTTGATGTCATCGCCGATCTCCGCCTTGCCCTTGAGGGCCACCATGTCGGCAAAGCCGGCATCCCTCGGGGATCACCAGCGGCGCATAGGGCTGGCCGGCGTACTTGTCGCTGATGTACTTGAGGAACAGCAGCACCAGCACATAGTCCTTGTACTGGCTGGCATCCATGCCGCCGCGCAGTTCATCGCAGCTGGCCCAGAGGCTCGAATACAGCTCGGATTTACGGATCGCCATGGTTCAGGCGGCCTCCCCTTGGGCGCTGGCCAGCAGGGCTGGGGGGATGTCCTCCAGCCAGCCCTGCTGTGACAGCTGCTCCAGCCGGCGGCTCAGTTCTTGGACCTCCAGGCTCAGGGCCACGCTCTCCTGCTCCAGGGCCTCGGCCCGATGGAGCTCGCTGGGGTGGGGGATCACGACGGGCAGGCTCTTCACTTCGCCCATGGGCAGAAAGGCCACTGCTGTTCCCTGACCTGCCTTATTCAACAGGGTCTGTCCCACGGCACTGCGGAGATACTGCACCAGGGCGGCTGGGGTGAGCGGGGCATTGGGCCGCAGGCGGACCACGCAGAATGCCTGGCCGGGCACTGTGGGGTGCTGGAGGTCCTGAACCACGGCCACCTTGCCGAGGCCGCCCTTGATCGACAAGAGCACATCTCCCGGCTCCAGCAGCTGCTGTCGTCCCTTGGCCAAGGCAGCCTCCGGCAGCCGGATCCGCTTGGAGCCTTGGCGGAGCTGGCCGGAGTCGTCAATGTCGCCCGGGAGTGACCTCCCGAACCTCGATGCCGTCGTCCTCCTGGCGGCCAAGGGAGGCCACAGGCCTTTTGATCTCGGCCAGATCACCCAGGTGCATCGTTGTCCGTGATTCCAGATAGCGCTGCAACATCCGGTCTTCTTCTGTGAGGAAGTAGCGGCTCACCTGGAAACTGAAGCCGTTTGCCTCCAGTTCCTCGGCCGGGATCAGACGGGCACATGAGCCTTCACCTCTCAGTTGAGGAGTTGGGCGAGTTCCTTGCACCCGGTTGGATTCCAGCTCTGCTTTGTATTTCTAGCCTTCGTCGGGGTTAGCAGATCGTGGGCCGAAATCATCTGAATGGGAGCGCCAACAGCGCGATCCTGCTTGAGGACCAACAGCAATCCCTCGAGGTTGGTTCCTGCATGGGCCCCAGAAGGCAGGGAAATCACGGCATCCAGCCAATTCTTCTTCAATAACTCCTCGCGGAAGTACTCCAGATCTTTGGAAGTCCGAAAGCCAATTCCTGGAGACATCAGGGCATAGGTGGTGCCACTGCAGCGCTGATGGGCGGCAAAAACCCTTCGCGCTTCGCTGTCTCTGATTGCCGAGGGGCAGTCGAGCGGTGATGGCGGCAGCCAAGGGTCGTCGATCAGCAGTTCACGCGTTCGCGCTCCCCAGGGTGGGGCGGCGATGGCAACAGGCCATTGGTCCTGATCCGCGATGGACTGCAGTTTCACCTCTTGCGGATAGAGGCTGAGCAATCCCAGAACCCAATGAGCCTGCGACGGATTTGCTGAACTCAACAGCAGACCATGGTCCATCCCCAGGAAAGGGGCTGCTGCCACTCCCATGGGGAAGAGGCAGGCCACTGGAGCCCAGGATGAATGGCCAGCAGGGCTTCCCAGAAGCCGCCCATGGAAGCAGAGCATTCCAGCTCCCCACCATGCCGATCGCTGGCTTTCAGCTCCGAGATCGCTTCGATCACGGCCTTGCACTGCAAGCGGTCACCACTGTTCAACGCTCTCCCGACTGGCAACAGGGTGCTCCTGAGTCGCTCAAGAGATTCAGGCCCGAGTCGATCCGTCGCTGCTCCTGGAGGCCAAGACATTGCGGAACGTTCAGCGATGGTCTTATGGATGGAGTTCCATTCATTTGCGTTAGCCAAGCTGCGCATGGAATCGAAGTAACCGACTAGATCCCCATCGGAAGCTGGAACCCAGCGGGCCCAGAGCAGCACATCCAGCACGGCCTCCAGGGCCTGATCTGCAGGAAGGGCGCCTCGGAGCTCATCGCAGGCCTCCCAGATCGGCTTCTCAACGCTGGCCCGGCTGATTGCATTCGACGTCATGGTGGCCATCAGTAGCGGTTGAAGCTGTCGAAGTCGTAGGCCGTGACCAAGGCGCCGCCGCACTCGACGACGATCACGCCGCCCTTGTCCATGGCCCTGATCAGCTCCTTGCGCTCGCGATCAAGCGCCTCCAGGACCGTGCGGATCTGCTTGCGACCCAGCACCAGCTTGTCCCCATGGGGGATGCCGTGCTGTTGCGCGAGCTCGACGGTGGCTTCGCGGATGCCGCGCTGGGAGACCCGAGCGCCGTAGTGGTTGGTTTTGGCCATGCCCCTCCTGGGCTTGATATGCAGAGCATGGCAGGCAGCGAAGACCATGTCAAGTATCTGCAAACATGTCAGACACTGACAACAATGGGTGGCACCGTTTAATGTTTGGCGGAGGGCTGCTTCCGGCTTTTGGAGGGCCTGGCGATCAACGCCCTGCTTGTGCCACTAGAAGGCGAGACCGCTCTCAAGCGGCCCAACTGCGATGTAGTCGCGCGGGCCTGAATCCAGAGGCCCATGGGGTGATGGGAGCTGTGCGCTGGATCAGCCCCAGTTGGCTGGCGAGCGCCACCTTGGCGCCGATGGAGCCCAACGGACGATCAGGAAGGAACAAACCATCGGCCACATGGCCCGCCCTCAGCTCGGCAAGCCCTGCCGCACATAAGCGCACCGGCCTTGGGAGCTTGCGCACGCGGCCCTGCTCAACCAAACGCAGGCACCAGCGCTTGACCTCGGCTTTGGAGAACATCGAGCTGACCTCTGCCAATGCGTCGAGGCTGCAGGGGCTGCTCCAGGCAGCGCAGCACCAGGTCGTCGACAAAGGTGGCCAGTCAGCGGCAGGGGCATGATCCGATGGCTGCTGGGTGGGGAGGTGGCTCTATGAGGGCCGGCTCCAGCAGGGATCCCTGCTCCATCTCCGCCGGCGCTGTGGCGGGGCAGGAGCTGTGGTTGAGCAGCTCCGTTTCGCGGAGCAGAGCCTGGAGGGCTTCGGGTGTCTCCGGGTTGGGCCACGGCCGGGCGCCGATCTCCGCCAAGGCGGCCAGGCCAGCGCCGCCGCGTGGATCGCTGAGCACATGCAGCGGGCAGAACTGCAGCTTCTGCAGCTGCTCCGTGGCGCCGGCCCAGGTGCCGCCTTCCCCCTTGGCGGAGCTCACCACCAAGGCGGCATCGGCCAAGGCATAGATCAGCTTGTTGCGGGCCATGGCGCGCCACACCAGGAAGCGGGCGCTGGGGGTATCGCTGGAGAGCAACAACAGACGGCCTTCCACCAGGGCCTGGCGCCAGATGGGCCGGGCACTGACCTTCTCCAGGCTGTCGGCCACCACGCCAATGGCGTGGCCTCCAGCGGCAAGGCTGCCCAACATGGCGGTTTCATCGACACCCTTGGCGGCGCCGGAGGCGATCACAACACCGGCTGCAGCCGCCAGCGCGCCCACTGCCTCGGCCTGCCTGAGCAGCGGCTGCGGTGTGCTGCGCGATCCCACCACGGCCAGGGCGGGGGCGCTGAGCAACTCAAGGTTGCCGCAGGCATAGAGCAGTGGCGGAGCGGCGTGCTTGAGGCGCTGCTTGAACCGACGGGGGTAGGCGGAGTCGGCACGACCGACCACGCTGATCGAGCGGTTGGCCCAGTGCTCCACCGCCTGGCTGAGCTGAAAGCCACGGGAGAGAAGGCGGTCGAGGCGCTCCGCCGCAAATTCGCTCGACAGGGAGCCCAGCAGCGACTCGCGGGAGCCATTGATCAGATCAGAGGGTTGATGCTGCTTTTTGTGCAGGACTGCAGCCAGCTGGGCGTATTCCACCGCCGTGAGCACAGGATCCTTGCCACTGCCCTTGCCGCCCTCCTGCAGGAGCGGGGAGGTGAGCAGCAGCACGGCCTGGGTGTTGGCGGATGGGGCGGTCATCAGGGCTGAGGGGGCAGGGGCTCAGTCGCCCTGACCGCTCTGGGCCAGGGCCAGGGGGAACACCGGGCCAGAGCCATGCTCGCGCAGCAGCCAGGCCGCCACGGTGAAGGTCCAGCGGGAATCGACCATGTCGTCGATCAGCAGGCAGGGGCCCGTGGGGATGGGCTCGCGCACGACCAGGCTGCCGTCGAGGTTGCGGGCCTGCTGGCTGCTGTTCGCCATGTCCTTCTGCTCAGCCGTGTCGCAGCACCTTCCCCAGCGCGGGCACAAAGGGCAGCCCAAGGGCAGCGGCCAGCCGTTCCGTGAAGGTCGGCACCAGCTCGGGATGGCGCCGGGAGGGAATGCAGGTGAGCCACTCCGGCGGCGGGGCCGGACGCCACTGCTGGATCAGCTGGACGCAGCCCTCCACCAAGGCTGCATCGAAACTGCCGGTGGTGTCCTTGCCGCGTTTGACCAATTCAGCCCAGCCGGCATCGGACCCGAAGCTCAGCGCCTTGCCGGGCTCCGCCTGGTGGTTCGCCGGGATGCGACCACGCAGGCCGTAGCTCGGCAGGCCACCGGCGGGCCACTGCTTGCGCGGCGTGATGGCGATGCGCAGGTGGCGCAGAAAGCTGGCGGCCTCGCGGGCCAGGTCGGCTGGCACCTCTGCCGGCAGTGGCGGCAGGGTGGGCGGCCCCACGGCACGGGGATCGCCATCGAGCGCCCCGATCAGAAAGGCCATGTGCTCTCCGAAGGGCAGATCCACATAGGCCTGCATCTGCTGGGCTTCCGCCTGGCGCAGCTGGGTGAGGCGCTCCACCCGCTCCCAGAAGCCGGGCTGGAGGGAGGCCGGCAGGCGCTGCCAGCGGCTGCCCTGCTTGCCGATCGGTGCCGGTGTCTCCAGCGAGAGGATCTTGAGGGCCTGCTGCAGCCGGCCCTTGGGCAGGTTGAGCTGGCCCAGCAGCTGGGCTTCGCTGCTGCCCTCGTCGGGGCCCTGCTCCAGGGCCTCCAGCAGGCCCTCGACCTGGCTGCGGGTGGGGAAGGCGCTGCGGATGAACCAGCTGTTGATCGCCTGCTCTTCCTCGCCGCTGAGCAACACGCCATAGGCGGACGGCAGGGCCCGGCCGGCACGACCCACCTGCTGGTAGTAGGCCACCACCGATCCCGGCACCTGGTAGTGGATCACGAAGCCCAGATCGGGTTTGTCGTAGCCCATGCCCAGGGCGGTGGTGGCCACGAGGGCCTTGCACCGGTTGGCGATCAGGGCCGCCTCCAGCTGCTCACGATCGCCGTTGTCCATTGCTCCCGTGTACGCACGGGCGTCAAGGCCGCAGGTCTGCAGCCACTCCGCCACCAGGACGGCATCGCGGGTGGTGAGCGTGTAGACGATGCCGCTGCCCTCCAGCTCTGGCAGGGTCTGGGCGAGCCAGGCCAGGCGTGCCGGCTGGCTGGGGAGGCGGAGGCTCTGGAGGCTGAGCGAGGGGCGGTGCAGATCACCGCGCTGAATGCTGAGGTTGGGGCCGAGCTCGCGCTGCAGGTCGGCCATCACCCGGTCGCTGGCGGTGGCGGTGGTGGCCAGCAGGCTCACATTGGGCAGGGCCTGCACCAGCCGGCCGACGCTGCGGTAGTCGGGCCGGAAGTCGTGGCCCCAGTCGGAGATGCAGTGGGCCTCATCGATCACCACCAGGCTGGGGTTGAGGTCAGCCAGGGGGCCGCGGATGAACTCCGGGGCGTTGAGGCGCTCTGGCGAAATCAGCAGGATGTCGACCTGGCCCTCGCTCACCTGCTGCTCCACCGCCCGCCATTGCTCGGCGTTGGTGGAGTTCACCGTGCGGGCCACCAGGCCCATGCGCTCGGCGGCGGCGATCTGGTTGCGCATCAACGCCAGCAGCGGGGAGATCAGCAGCGCCGGGCCACGGCCGGCATCGCGCAGCAGCCGGCAGGCGATGAAATACACAAAGCTCTTGCCCCAGCCGGTCTTCTGCACCACCAGCAGCCGGCTGCCGAGCTCACAGACGGCCTCGATGGCCTGCAGCTGGCCTTTGCGGAAGTGGGCACCGGGGTTGGCGGAGCCCTGGCGGAGCAGGGCCAGGGCCCGGGCGGCATCGAAGACGGCAGGGTCCATCAGCACAAGCAGGATCTGTTCAGGGACTGCCCAGCGGCAGCGCGGGGGGGAGGCGACAACCCAGGTGGGCTGGGTCGTGTTGGGAGGCCGGCCAAATCGGCCTGCACCACCACGGCGCCGCGGCACAGGCTCATGCGGGCAGAAGGGAATCCAGGAAACTCAGCGGTCGCGCCATCGACTCGGAGAAACCCAAAATCCCGCGGTCGCGGTGCTGGTGGATGAGGCTGTCGTCCGCATCCACAAGGAATGTGCCTCCCCGTTGCGTGAGGTAGTCGTCGAGCGGCACATAGGTGCGCCAGTGCCTCAGCACCTCTCCCATGTTGCGCAGCCGAATCGTCGCCAGCTCGAACGGTCGCTGGAAGCCCCTGCCGCCGGCACGGGCAAACAGCGCACCGCGAAGCGGCGGCAATGGTGGCGCCTCAATCAGCTCATCGTCGCCGATCCGCTGCGGAGCACTGCGATCTCCCGTGTACCCCCGCAGCACTTCCGCCAGGGTGCCCGGCGATCCAATCCCGGCGCACATCAACAGCAGGTTTCCCCATGGCCCGATCGGCAGCTGCAGACCCCCGTACAACCCCAGCTGGCGATGCAGTTCCGGGCTCCCTTCCACCCACAGGCGCTCGATCGGAAAGCCCGTGTAGGAGCAAAAGCGCTCTCGCCCCGCCCCATTGCCGATCCCGATCGCGGCGATGGCCACACCCGCCTCCTCAAGCCGCGGCAGCCATGGCACCAGGGCCTGGGCGTACTCAAGGCTGTCGAAATCTCCCAGCTGGCCCCACACCACCAGCAGCCGGCGCTGTCCCGATTCCATCCCGGGCATGGTCCACAGCCGCTCCAGCAACAGCTGGGGTGCTCGCACCCACGGCGCCAGGTCAACAGCCTCGTTTGGCATGCAGGGGAGGGCTCAGGGCAGTTGGACGCCAGCATGGCTGGATCGGCCTGCTCGCGTCAGCTGCCCGGGGCCGCTCGAGCTGCACGCCAAGGAAGGACCCTGCCTCGACAGATCCGTCACAGACTGTTACAGTCTTCGCAACACCACTTCACACTCATGTCCGACACCACCTCCCGCTTCGGTTTCAGCGCCTTCGCCGAAACCTGGAATGGCCGCCTGGCCATGCTCGGCTTCGTGATCGGCCTCGGCACCGAGCTGCTCACCGGCCAGGGCATCCTCTCCCAGATCGGCCTGGGTTGATCGCCATGGGTACCGACTACTCCGCAGCCATCGCCGGCGTCACCGGCCTGGTCATCATCCTCACGGCGATGGTGGCTTTTGTTCTCAGTCGCCCCAGCGACCTCGCCCCGCACAACAGCCGATGACCAACACCCCCAGCAGCAACCAGTGGCTCGAAGAGCGCGCCACCCAGGACGCGCACATGGAGCAGCTCAAGCGAGCTGAACGCTTCAACGGCCGCGCGGCGATGCTGGGCATCGTCATCGGTGTGGTGGTGGAAGGGCTCACGGGCTTCGGCATTGCCCACCAGATCGGCCTCGGCCCGCTGGTGGATGGCTACGCCGCCTGCCGCACCCAGTTCCTGCCCTTCTGCTTCTGAGGCTCTCGCAAGACGAGAGTCCCTTCATCCCCCGGGCCCTACGGCTGAGCACAATCCTGTTATGCTGCTATCGGCATACCGCTGAGTCACCGTGCAGCCTCCTATCCGTTTCGAGCCCTGGGCTCGCCGCTTCCGCCAGGGCTGCACTGCAGCTCTGGCGGCTTTGCTTGTTGTCCTGGTGCTTGTGGCCCCGGCCATGGCCGAGGAGCGCTGGTCGCTCAGTGATGAGGCCGGGCAACGCTTCCAGGCCTCGGTGTTCGAGCAGCCCTATCCCGACTATCCAAGTGGTTGGCGCCTGCGCCTGAATGCCCTTGGGGCCGGCACCGAGCTCGACCATGCCGATGCGCTACAGCTCAACGACGCCACGGGTCAGACCTGGAATCTGCGCAACCGCAGCGAGGAGATCGTGCCACCCGATGGCACGCCCGTGCCGGCGGGTTCCGCCCAGTTCGACCTCGATGAGCTCACCCCCCGCCCCAGCGAGGCCCTGCCCCTGCAGCTCACCTTCACCAGCGCCGCTGGGCCGGTGCGCATTGACCTCACGCCCGAGCAGACCCTGACGCTGCACGACCTGGCCTGAGCCTGGCCGCAGCACTCGGATCCAACCTTTTCCACAGGTTTACCCCAGGCTCGATCGGCCTGATCCCTGGCCCCGTGCCGAGGGTCGGCCGCGAATGGGGAGAACGTTCAACGCTGGGCAGAGCTCTGAAATCTGTGGCGATGGTTACCGACTTGCCGCCCATGGGCCCCAGATCGATTGCCGCGCAGCGGGTCTCGCTGTGAGCAAGCCAGATCCCATGGTGAGTCCGTCTCGCGGCGTCTTCGCTGGCCCTTGGGGCTGAAGGCGGTGGCCCCGGGTTTGAGCAAAGCCCGCCGCTGGCTGAAGCCGTGGCCCTCCCCCTGGATGTGGAAAACCAGGCCAGAGCAGGCGGCCAGCAAAAAGCCGCCCCGCGGGGCGGCTGAGCAGGGCACCCGTGGGGCCCTGGCCTGGGACTGGATTTACCAGCGGGAACGGCCACCACCGCCACCGCCGCCACCACCGCCTGCACCAGCGGCGGGACGAGGCTCGGCTTTGTTGACGCGGATGTTGCGTCCCATCCACTCCACATTCTGGAGATCTTCGATGGCCTTGGTTTCGTCGGCGGCGTTAGCCATTTCGACAAAGGCAAAGCCACGCTTGCGACCGGTGTCGCGATCGAGGGGCAGGGTGCACTTGCGCACTTCGCCGTACTCGGCGAACAGGTGCTGGAGGTCCTCCACTTCGGCGTCGAAGGAGAGGTTGCCTACGTAAATGGTCATGAACTGGGATGAAAGTATGAACCTGATTCGTCGAAAGCCCTGAAGAAAGTTGCTGGCCTGGTGGAGAAATTCTGTGGAACTCGCCGCGCTGGGGAGAAACCTGCTGAAGACTGATCTCTGAATCGATTCAAGCTTACAGCACCCCCGTGGACGATCCCCTGATTGACCCCCGACGGGGGGCGCTGGCTCTGCCGCCCGTTGGGGCGCTGCGGCCAGACTGCTGCCCTTTGCTGCCTTGACCCGATGGCCGTGCCCACCGCCAGCCCGTCGCTGCTGAACCGGATCGCCCGGGTGCTGCTCTGCCTGGTGTTCATCCAGTCGCTGATCGGCAAGCTCACGGGCTTTGACGGACCCGCCGCTGCCATTGCCGCCAGGGGCCTGCCGCTGGCACCGGCTCTGCTGGTGATGGCCATGGCGCTGATGGCCGTTGGCTCAGCCCTGGTGATCAGCGGCTGGAAGGCTCGGCTGGGGGCGGTGTTGCTGCTGGTGTTCCTGGTGCCCACCAGCGTCCTGTTCCATGGCGAGGTGACCGATCCCGGCGAGCGGATCCAGTTGCTCAAGAACCTGGCGATCGTGGGCGGTCTGCTGCTGGTGGTGGACCAGGACAGCAGGCCCTGAAGGACTGACAGCAGAGGCTGCGCCGGACTTCGGGGCCGGGTGGGGCCTCCAGGACCTCAGGCTGCCCGTGGTCCCGGCGGACCCCAGGGACAAGAGGCCGGCGGTGGGAGTGCTTGTATCGCTCCCATATGTTGTTCAGAACAGCAACGAACCCGGGGTTGATGATCGGGATGGTGCACGCCTGGACGGCTGATGGGATGGCCATGGCGGCCGATGTGTTGCCGATCACCTGTCACCTGAATTCCATTCCGGTCGTTGCCCGTGAGAGAGAGGTATGAACCCCGATCGAACGGCTGAGAGGGCTGAATCTTGCAAGCCTTGACGTTGCTCTCCAACCATGGCTAGCAATAGGGAAACCTGAAAGGTTGAGAGATCATCCCATGAGTACTTCACACGACTTTGTACTTCTGAGAGATCTGAGCCTCGGCCGCCGGACCACCGGACTTTCCACCCCTTCTCTGCCCTATCCCGGTCTTGGCAGCTACGGCGCCACATCTGCTGTGGAGTTGCCTCCCGAGCCCTCGATCGCGGTGGAGCGCCTGGATGCCGCTGACCTGCGAGAGGCGGCCCGCGATCCCAATGTCCTGGGGGTGGCACGCTCCATGCCCACCCGTCTGATCACCCCCTCCAGCGGCGATGCCGCTGCGGTTGCCACCGGTGACACCTGGGGAGTGCGCGCGGTGGGGGCGGACCGCAGCTCCTTCGATGGAGCCGGGGTCGTGGTGGCGGTGCTGGACACCGGAATCGACCAGGCCCACCCCGCCTTTGCGGGGGTGACGATCACCGAGAAGGATTTCTCCGGTTCGGGCCCCGGAGACGCCAACGGCCATGGCACCCATTGCGCCGGCACGATCTTCGGCCGGGATGTGGACGGCACGCGGATCGGTGTGGCCCGGGGGGTGACCAGCGCCCTGATCGGCAAGGTGCTGGGCGATGACGGCGGCGGCAGCTCGGAGATGTTGTTCAACGGCATGGAGTGGGCCTCGCGTCTCAATGCCCAGGTGCTGTCGATGTCGCTCGGGTTCGACTTCCCCGGCATGTCGGCCCGGCTGGTGGCCGGGGGCTGGCCCACCGAGCTCGCCACCAGTGCCGCCCTGGAGAGTTACCGGATGAACCTGCGCATGTTCGACCGGTTGCTGGCGATGATTGAAGCCCGCGCCGCCTTCAATGGCGGCACGGTGGTGGTAGCCGCCAGCGGCAATGAGTCCCGTCGTCCCGACTACGAACTGTCGGCGTCGGTCCCGGCGGCGGCCCTGGGGGTGATTTCCGTGGGTGCCCTGGGAGAGGACCCGGCGGGTTTCACGGTGGCACCCTTCTCCAACACCAACCCCGTGCTGGCGGCCCCGGGGGTGAATGTGGTCTCGGCCGCGACCGGTGGTGGCCTGGTGGCCCTGAGCGGCACCAGCATGGCCACGCCCCATGTGGCGGGTGTGGCGGCGCTGTGGTGGCAGGCCATCGGCGATGGTCGGATCCCCGTCAATGCCGCCGCCGTCAATGCACGGCTGCGGGCCTCATGCACCCGGGAGGGACTGGCGCCAGGGCTCGATGTGCTCGACCGTGGCGATGGTCTGGTGCAGGTTCCCTGAGCTGGGCGCGAGCTGATGGCTGGGGGCAGGCGCGAGTCGCTGTCCAGGAACGGAGGGGGTGGGATTCGAACCCACGGACCCTTGCGGGTCGCCGGTTTTCAAGACCGGAGCCATCAACCACTCGACCACCCCTCCAGGCGTCGGCGGCCCCCGCAGGAGCTGGGGCAAGTCTCCCACGGGCGAGGCTGGCGGGTCTGGTGATCCCTACCGGCACCGCCCTTCGCCATCACAAAGCCACTGCATAGGGTTGTTGGACACCTGCCACCATCACCACGATTCATGGAGCCCATCCAGCCCATTCCCGACGCCATCAGTCACCGCCAGCTGGCCCAGTTGCTGGACAGTGCCGCGGTTGAGTCCGGCACCCCTGAGGTGAACGACGGCCGTGAAGCTGGCGCCGATCGCCAGCGAGAACTGGAGGCTCTGCTGCAGGCCTACGGCCGGCTGAGCGTGCAGCTGCTTAAGGCCTTGGAGGGCAACACCCAGGAGCTGGCGCGGGGCCGCAGCCCCCGTCAGTTGATGGCGATGGGCGCCCTGCGGGCCCATGCCCAGATGGCTTTGCAGGCCCTCAACGCACATCGGGATAGAGGCGCCTGAGACGTTGCGGTGGCACCCCCAGGCCCCAGAGCACCCCGATCCAGAGGTAGAGCGCCGTGGCTTTCCAGGGGCCCCACTGGCGCACCCGCCGGTCGGAGCTGATCACCACCCGCTGGATCAGGGCGATGCGGCCCAGCTTCGCCAGGCGCAGGCAGAGGTCGCCGTCCTCCAGCACGGGCAGTTCGGGGTTGAACCCGCCGCAGCGCTCGAAACTGAGGCGGCGCATCACCATCACCTGATCGCCAAACAACAGCCGCAGGCCGCGCAAGAACAGGTGGGGGCGAAACAGCAGCGGCGCCATGGAGGTCTTGGCGGTATTGAGGGCCGAGATCAGCCAGCGGGTGTTGGCTTCGCCGCACATCAGCGACACAAAGCCGGCTGCGGCCACACCGGGATCGGCGAGGGTGTGGGCCGTGACCGCCACCAGGTCGTGGGGCACCAGGGTGTCGGCGTGCAGAAAGCAGAGCAGGTCGCCGCTGGCCCGGGCGGCGCCCAGGTTCATCTGGGCCGCCCGGCCCCGGCGGGATGCGCGCAGCACGGTGGCCCCGGCGGCGGCGGCGATGGCGATGGTGCCATCGCTGCTGCCCCCATCCACCACCAGCACTTCGAGGGGCGGCGGATCGAGCACCTGCAGCTGCCGCAGGGTGCGTCCCAGCCAGGCCTCCTCGTTGAGGGCGGGAATGATGATCGAGAGCGAGGGTGCCGGCGGCGGCAGGCTCACCAGGGCAGCTCCTCGCCGTTGGCATGGCGGAAGCGGCCGCTGTCCTCCAGGGAGAGGGCATCGATGCGCTGCAGCAACCCCTGCACCGAGGTGCGTGGCGTGATGCCGCTGGAGCTGAAGCCGGTCATGCGGGTGCTGACCAGGCCCGGATGCAGGATCGCCACGGCGATGCCGCGGGGTGCCAGGTCGATCGCCAGCGACTTGCCGGCCATGCACAGGGCCGTCTTCGACATCCGGTAGCCGTAATAGCTGCCGGAATCGTTGTCGGCGATCGAGCCCATGCGGCTGGTGATCAGCACCACCTTGGCCCCCCGTCTGAGCGCGGGCAGCAGGGCGCGGGTGAGCATCAGGGGCGCGACCGCATTCACCTCGAACTGGCGGCGCAGACCGTCAGCGCTCACACTCTCGAGGCTGTCGGCCTCCAGCCGGCCGGCGTTGTGGATCAGGCCATCAAGGCCCTGATCCCCCAGCCGTCGCTGCAGCTCCGGGCCGGTGTCGGCGGCGGTGATGTCGAGGCCGGCCTCGATGCGCACCCCCAGCTGCTCCAGCTCCGGTGAGGAGCTGCGGCACACCGCCAGCACCGTCTCGCCGCGGTCCCGCAGCTGGCGGCACAGTTCCAGGCCGATGCCGCGGTTGGCGCCGGTGATCAGCAGCGTGCTCATGGCCTGGGGAGGGGGCTGAAGGTCACGGGCTCGTACTTGGCGATCGACGCCGTCCAGGCCTTTGAAGCCAGGCCCTGGAGTGCCTGCAGCACCTGCTCGGTGTCGCCCCCGGCGATCCACTGGGCCTTGAGTTTGGGCAGCTGCTCGTTCATCACCTCCAGCGGCATCACCAGCAGCAACAGGCTGGCGGCGCCGGCGGCCTGGCGCAGGGGCCCTGCAGCGCTGCGTTGCCAGATGCGCAGCAGCAGCTCCAGGGTCAGCGCGCGGCCGTCCTCACCCGGATCGTTGGCAGCGGCGGCCTCAGGGCCCAGGGATTTGCCGTTGAGCGGCAGGGCCCGCCCGCCGTCCTGCTCCAGGAAGCCGAGGGCGATCAGGTAGGGCGCTTCCGCCATGGCGAAGGGAGCAGGGAGGCCCCCACCCTGGCGGATCGCTTCAGGGCTGCACTGGTTGCCGGGGCTCGAGCGCCCTGCACCAGCTGGCGCCAGTCACCAGGTGCTCCTGTCGAGCGGGGGCCGCCGTTCAGCGGGTTGGCCTTTCAGCAGGGGCCTGCCATTCACCAACAACTGTGATCGCTTGCCCAAGCGGGAGCGCCAACGCTGAGGATTGGCACGAAGGCGTCCGCACCCATGCTGTTTCACGTTCGCCATGCCCTGCGGTATGCCTACGAGCGGCCGGTGTTCCTCGAACCCACCACCGTGAGGCTCACCCCCCGCAGCGATCCGGCCCAGCGGCTGCTGCATCACAACCTGGAGCTCAGCCCTCAGCCGAGCGGCAGCAGTCGGGTGCTGGAGGCGGACGGCACCGAGGCGGTGGTGCTGTGGTTTGCGCCGCTGCAGGAGGCGCTCAGCATCGAGGTGGACATGGTGGTGCGCACCCTGCGCCAGAACCCCTTCGATTGGATCATCACCCACCCGCCGGCCCTGACCCTGCCGGCCGCCTACCCGCCGGGAGACACCCGATCCCTGGCCCCCTACCTGGAGGATCCCCAGCTGCCCATCGCCGAGCCGGTGCGGCAGTGGGCGGGGGAGCTGGCCGCGGTGGTCCAAGGGTCCACCGCCGACTTCCTGATGCGTCTGGTGGACACGATCCACCACGGCTTTCACCACATCGGCCGGCCGGACGGCGAGCCGATGGCTGCCGCCGACACCCTCAGCAGCCGCACCGGCGCCTGCCGCGACACCGCCATGCTGACCGTGGAGGCCTGCCGCAGCCAGGGGCTCGCCGCCCGCTTCGTGAGCGGGTATTCGATGCACCACCCGGAGGAGGTGAGCGAGCACGAACTGCATGCCTGGGCCGAGGTGTATCTGCCCGGGGCCGGTTGGCGCGGCTATGACCCCAGCCTCGGTCTGGCGGTGGCCGACGGACACCTGGTGCTGGCGGCCGCCCCCGATCACCTGCTGGCGGCGCCGGTGAGCGGCCGCTACCGGGGCACGGGGGTGGGATCTGAGATGCGCTACGCGGTGGAGGTGCGCACCGCCGAGAGCCTCGAAGCCCTTCAGGCCCTTGAACGCGAGCGGCCCCTGGCCATGCCGGCGCCGGAGCGCTGGCTCAGCGGCGAGGGCACGGTGGGCAGCGCCTGAGCAGGCTGCGGGCATCGGCGCGATCCGAACGGGCAGGGTGCCGACCCACAGCGCGGCGGTGGTGGCGCTGTGTCCTGGAACACTTTGGGCCTGTTTCCCATGGCACCAGCCGCCAGGAAGGGGCCAGAAACAATGGGGCAGGACGCCCATTCTTCAGCGTGAAGCCAACCATCAAGCCGATTTCCAGTCTGCAGCTGGAGAACGGCGCAGAAATCACGGCCTTCAGCCAACGCAGCAACCGTGCTTTTGTGGTCAGTGGTGGTGAAACTTTAGACGTTGTTCGCTACAAGAACTTCAAGAATCCAAAGCTTCTCGAAAGCCTGTCGCTGCAGGGATCAGCCAACAGCGTGGCTGTGAATGACGACGGCTTGGTCGCTGTCGCCACCGCCGCGGGGCGCAACAACCGTGGACGGATCGAATTCTTCCAGATCCGCAAGGACCGCAGCATCAGGAGCAAGGGCAGTGTGCGGGTTGGCAACCTTCCCGATTCCATTGCGTTCACCCCTGATGGCCGCAAGCTGGTCGTCGCCAACGAGGGGGAGCCCAACCCGTTCTATGGCACCGAGGACGGCAGGGATCCGGCCGGTTCGATCTCCATCCTCCGGATTGATGATCGCAACCCGCATGAATCCAGGGTCACCAATCTCGATTTCAAAGACTTTTCCGCCAAAAATCTGCGCAACAGGGGTGTGCGTATCAGTGGCCTCAAGGGAACCAAGCCAGCCACCGACATTGAGCCTGAGTATGTGACGGTGTCGCCCGATGGCAAGACCGCCTTCGTGACCCTGCAGGAAAACAACGCCATCGCCGAGGTGAATTTGCAGAGCCGCAAGATCCGCCGGGTCTTTTCGGCTGGCGTGCAGAACTACAAGACAGCCGGCAAGTTTGATACCTCCGATGAAGATGATGGCTTCAGGCCTGGAAACCGAGACTTCAGAGGCTTGCGCATGCCCGATGGTGCTGACAGCTTCGATCGCAAAGGCAAAACTTTCATCATCACCGCCAACGAAGGCGATGGTCGCGTGCGTCCCGATGATGTGAACTTCGAAGCTCCAGCCGACGGCACCTACTTCTATGGCACCAAGAAACGCGGCACGGTCTTTGAACGCTTCGAGGATCCTCTCACTGGCAGGATGGTGTTCATCACCGACCAGGAGCGGGGATCCAGGGGGGCATTCGATGCTGAAGCGGAGGATGAGTTTTTTATTACCCTCAAGTATGGCGCCTCAGCGGATGACGGTTTCTTCAGTGATGAGATCCGTGCCGGTGATCTCAGCAACCCCAGTGCCAACAAGATTGTCTCGGGCTCCAAGGAAGGGCGCCTGAAAACCATCGCCGATGCCAACACCCGCAAGACGCTCGTGGGGTTCGGGGGGCGATCCTTCAGCATCTATGACAGCGTCACCGGTGAGCTGGTGTACGACTCCGGTGATCGCCTCGACCGCATCGTCAACAGGGCTGGCCTCTTTGACGATGGCCGCAGCGACGACAAGAGCATCGAGCCCGAAGCGGTGACGACCGCCCGGCTGGGGAAACGCACCTATGCCTTCATCGGTCTGGAGCGCCCCACCGGATCCATGGTCCCCGTCTTCGACGTGTCCAACCCGGAGCGGCCCAAGCTCGAAGCGCTCTTCCAGAGTCCGAGCTCCCTCAGCCCCGAGGGCCTCACCTTCGTCAAGAACGGTCGCAAGTCAGGGGTGTTGCTGGTGGCCAACGAGGTGTCGGGCACGCTCGACAGCTTTGCGTTCAGCGGCTGATCTCAGCGGCACCACCGGCAACTGGTGCCACAGGGCCTGGCGGGGGTGGAAGGGCACGGCACCCACCCGCGCGGCCACATCCGCCACACCCGGGTAGGCCCGCCACATCTTGGCGTGGGCGAGGCCGTAGACCTGCCGCTCGGTGCCGTAGCGCCGCACCCAGTCCACCAGGAACATGGGCAGATCGGGGCTCGCCAGGCCGCCGTTGTGGGAGCCCACCAGCAGCATCTGCCCCTGGCTGGGCATGTGCTCCCAGCCGCTGGTGCGCACCCGGAAGTAGTGGCGGTAGAACCACTCCCACACCGGCATCAGGCGTTGAATCAGGCGCGGATCGCGGCGGTTCGCCGGCAGGGGCAGGCGGGGAAAGGGCTGGCTGGCGTGGATGGGGGGCGCGGTGCCGGTGGGCAGCGGGTGAGCACGGTGGTTCAGGTGGTGAGCAGCCGCACGATGGTGTCGATCTTGCGCTTGTTGGTGCGGATGAGCAGTTTGGCTTCGTGCACCAGATTCTCGATGTTGCCAGTGGTGACGTTGTCCATGTCATCGGAGGCGGTGGTGAGATCGGTCTGCAGGCGGATGTAGTTGTCACCCAGCAGCGTTCTCATCTGGTAGTCGGCCGCATCGGCGACGCCATCGAACATGCAGCTGAGCAGCGGCAGGGCCCACCCCAGCCGGCCCCAGTCCTTGGCCTCGCGGTGCCGAATGGGCCGCACCAGTTCGCCGGTGCCGATCGACACCACCACAATGTCGTTGTCATCGGGAAACAGCCGGCGCGCTTCGGCGTAGGCCGACACCACCGGGCTGTTGATGAACACGCCGCCATCCACCAGGGCCTTTGTGGCCCCGTCCACGGCCACCAGCGCCGGCTCGAAAAAGGTGGGTGCGGCGGATGTGGCACGGGCGGCGTGGCGCATCAGCACCGAGCGGTGACTTGGTTTCCAGCTCTTGAAGAACAGCGGCTGACGGTTCTCGATGTCGTAGCTGGTGATCAGGGTTCGGGTGAGGCAGGAGCCCAGCGGCTCATCGCCGAAATAGTCCTCCAGCACCCCCTCCAGGCCGGTGTGGGCATAGAGCTCATCGCCGAAGCCACCCACCGATGACACCCCTTTCCAGAGGGAACGGGAAAAGATGTCCTTGCCGCGCTTGCGGTAGATCACAGCCAGGTCGCTGGCGGAGTAGCGGGGGCTGCCGGTGCCATCGTCCCGGCTGAATCCCAGCGCCAGGATCCCGCCGGTGGAGGTGCCGGCGATCAGATCGAAACACTCGGCCACCGCCTTGCCGGTCTTGGTTTCGATCGCAGCCAGCACCAGGCTGGGGATCAGGCCGCGGATGCCGCCGCCATCGATGCTGAGGATGCGCTTCATGGCCTGGCCAGCACGGGCAGCCTCAACGCTGGCGGGAGTGGGGTGGAGGGGCCATCAGCTGACACACCTGGGAACAACCATCGCCACCCCCGCACCGCTTCGCTGCGGCCGGCAGCACCGCGGCCCCAGCGCAACTCCAGTTGAATGGCCAGCCCCCATCCGCCGCCCTTGCGGCCCATCCTGCAGGGATGCTTCCCCATGCGTGACCCCATGACAGACACTCCCACGCCTGCCGCCGGCGATGAGGCCACCTGGTTCAAGGTGCTGCTGGCGGTGCGCTGGCCCGTGGCCGTGGTGGCCTCTGCGGGCGTGCTCGGTGGCGTGCTGCTGCACGTGCTCAGCCGCCCGATTCCGATCCGGTTGGCCATGCCCCTGGATCAGCCCCTGGCGGTGAAGGCCCAGGTGGCCGAACTGGCCGAGCCGATCCAGGTGGATCAGCTCGACTCAGCCATCGGCATCGCCCTGAAGGAATCGGTCACCGTGAGAGGCAGCGTTGCGCTCGATACCCCCAGGCCGATTCCGATCAGCGGTGAGCCCCGCGTGGTGGTGACCAGCCCGGTGGAAGTGAAGCACAGCTCAGCGGTGCCGGTGCGGGGCGCTGTGGACGTCACCGCCGCCAAGCCGCTGCCGGTGCAGGGGGCGGTGGATGTGACCGCCGGTCAGCCGCTGCCGGTGCAGGGCGCGGTGGAGGTGTCGAGTCCTGAACCCATCCGGGTGGACTCCGATGTGACCTTGGACACCGAGGACAAGCCCGTGCAGATTGAGTTTAAAGGCGGGCTGATGGGGATTTTCTGAGGGGGTCCGGGGTTGCCGATCAGCTGCGCAGATCGAAGATGTAGAGGCGTGCTTCTTTGTCCTGACATGTAGAGACGTGCTTCTGTCCACACATCTCCTTTTTTCCTCCCTCCCCAACGAGCCTCCTTTGTCGCTGATGATCCAGAGGCAGTCTCGCTGGCGGTCGTGGCAGAGGGCGGAGAAGTCGATCTCATCGGGCTTCAGCTCGGCATCCACAAACCCTTGGCTGTCGTCGAGCACGCGGTGGCTGAGGATGGTCTGGAGATCCGCCGACACTTCGATCAGCAAGCCGGGCTGGCCCTCCTTGAGGGCCAACAACGTTTCTGAGCTGCTGTTCCAGCTGAGGCCCTCAAGGCCCTTGTTTGAGCTGCCGGCGGAGACGTAGGGCGCGATCGCGGCAAAGCCCACCATCGCGTCGAGCCGTGTCCTGATGGTGATGGTCTGCGTGCTGATCTCAGCTTTGATGAAGACATTGCCGTCTTCGACCACGGCGAGCACATGCTCGCCAGCGGGGTCCAGGGTGATTCCCTCCAGCCCCGTGTCGCTGATCGCAAAGGACCTGGCCGGCAGGATCTTGCCTTTGAGGCTGATCTGGAAGATCCGCTTCGTGTCATCACTCACCACCCACAGGGCCTTGCCACCCTCCGCGAGGGTCAGGCCCGATGGTTCAAGCAAGCCCTGGCGCTTGTCCTTGATGTCGTGGCGATCCAGGTAGGTGAGGCTGAACCGCTGCTGTGCCGGCACGGCCATGGCTCCGGGCCTCGACTCAGGGCCTGGGGAGGGGCTGCTCCAGCTCCTGGGCCAGGAGGTCTTGGGCGAGCAACAGCAGGGCGACACCCATCAGCGCCAGGGCGGTGCCGCGCTGGCCATCACCGCTCAGCTCGAGCATGCGGGCGGTCTGGAGATGCTCAGGCCAGCCGAGTCGCATGTCTAGACACTGCTTTTGGATGATTCTGGTTTGAAGCGCTGCTCTCCGTGAGCTCCTTTACAACACGAAACACTGACAAGGGCGCCCACCGGGTAGCCCTTGCTACGCCCATTCGGTATCGGGCCGATACCGTTTCGCCATCCCTCGGCTGCAGAACCCATGGGCGAGTCCATCGAGATCAGTGTGAGCCAGCGCTTCGAGATCGAGCGCTTCAGCCGTGCCATCGATGGCACCGCCGATCCCGCGGCCCTGCGCCACATTGCCAAGCAGCTGCTGCAGGCCTGGCAGACCCAGAAGGCCGCCACCACCTGGGCGATCAGCCAGCAGATGGGTCCATGGCCTGCGCCAGACTCGCGGTCGTCTGAACCGATGGCCTGAGTGGACCCGATCTGGATGCTGGTTCCCTGGGCGATCCTCTCGTTGGCGGTGGGTTTGAAGTTCTGGCGCTTTACCCGGCTGGTGCGCCAACACGTGCCTGGACTGTCCTCGGAGCTGGAGCGGGCCAGGGCCTCGCTGGAGCAGCGCTGGCAGAAAGATCAGCTGGGCACCTGACCCACGCTGCCGTCACAGAACTTCATAGAGTGTTGGCGGTCATCGAGCGGTTCCTGGACGGGTCCGCTTTTTTTTTGGCCTTTGGCGGCGGCTCTAGCGGCTGAGGGTCTTCCAGATCCACCAGGCGGCAACGGCGACCAGCACCCAGGGCAGCAAGCCTCTGAACAGCAGCAGCACCGCCAACACCACCAGGGCTGACACCGCCGCTCTCCTGGTGAGTGCCTTGGCCTCATCGGTCATGTAGCGCCAGCGAGGGACGAGCGGCATGGGCGGAGGGGCGTCACAGAACTTCATAGATTGTGGTCGGTCATCGAGCGGGTCCTGGACGGGTCCGCTTTTTTTTGGCCTTCTGGGCGTGTCTACCTGCTGATCGCTTTCCAGATCCACCAGGCAGCAACGGCAACCAGCACCCAGGGCAGCAAGCCTCGGAATAGCAGCAGCACCAGCAACACCACCAGGGCGGAGACAGCAGTTCTCCTTGTGAGTGCCTTGGCCTCATCGGTCATGTAGCGCCAGCGCGGGACGAGTGGCATTGGCGGAGGGTCTGGTTGGGCTCAGGGGAACCCGCAGCCTAGAAACCTGGCTTGCCGCTTGAGCTCGGAATCGGGTCGGCTCGCCTTGCAGGCGGCGTCTCTGGACCTGCTCCTTCATCTTCCGTCAGGGGTGTGATTGGTTGGCTTTCAGCATCTGGACCTGACAGCAGAGCGGTGACGTTCACACCGAAAACATCAAGGTCTTAGAAATGAGCGCCCACCTGTTCTTGATGGATCCCGGCTGCGGCGACCTCGGCGGACTGGCTCCACTAGAGCGTCACCTGCCCCTGGGTGCCGAGGCGGGTCTGCACGTCTGCGCCCAGGTGACACCGAGGACAAGGATGCGTTTGCTCTGGTTGCCGTCATTGCCGGTGGCAGACCCAGGATCGGGTGACGTGCGCAGAAGCTGAGCCCTGCCCAGAGCAGGTTCAGTTCATTCACTCTTGGTCGCTTGCTTCAAGGCCGAGGTCTGCACGTCAGCGCCAGAACCCAGCGTTGAACGGTCCGTCCGTCCAATGTTGAGTTGGAATGGTTGTCTATCGGTGGCCGGCCTTGAATTTCAGCAGATCTGATCACTTAGGAGGAGCAAGTGCCTCTGGAATCAGAGGTCTTAGAGTGCAGTAATAGGAGTGGCAGGAATCACTTACAGCCCATGACCGAGATCTTGTAGCTGAATCCTGTTGCATTCGCGTTGAGGCCAGAGCCCACCTTCACATTCACCTGCGTTACAAGTTTTTCGGCTGGAGGTGTGAAGAGGCCGTACTCCTTCGCCTGCCCAGGGCTGGCGTCGAGTGTTTCGTTAACAATCTGCAGGTTGGTTTCATCGCTGAATTTGAAGAAGGCCAGGATGGGGTAGGGGCCTGGTTTTTTGGAAGTAGACTCAAATTTGAGCAGATAGTTGCGATACTGCGTGTCTACCGAAAAGTCGGTGTTGAAGTTGGTGCGCCCGAATGGAAACACAAGAGGACCATCAAGTTGGATCGTCTTGCTGACAACAGTGCCACCGCCAATGGCTTGCAGTGGTGTGCAGGACTGTGCTCGGACTTGCTCCGCGACCACTATCCCAGAGAATAGACTTGAGACTGCCAAAATGGCGAGAACCTTGGCCGTTCGGAGCTTTGACATGATTGCGTGAATGCTGTGACCTCATCTTAGGATGCAATCGTTCCTCGATCCTTTCCACAGCCCACTCACACTCCAGCCTGCCTTCTCGGAAGCACTCCTGCTGTCCATGCACTGAACTTGAGAACGACTATTACAGCTTCCGTCTGCTGTCGTAGGGCACACCTCGACCAGTTGCTTCACAGATCCTTGAACCGCACTCAACCCGCTGGCTTCGCCAGCGGCAGCAGGCACTTGTCCGAATCACAGCCGGCGGGGCCCGCCTCCATCAGTTCGCCGCCGTCGTAGCGGGCCAGGGCTTCGAAGAAGTCCGCCTTGGAGCGGCGGGTTTCCACCTCCTGGTGCAGCTGCTGGTAGGTGGCCTTGTCGATCGGCTCAAACGGCAGCCGGGGGAAGGTGGCGTTGGCATCAAAGCGGGCCAGCAGCGCCGCTGAGATGTAGCCGAGACCCTCATCGACCGCAGCGTGGATGCGCTGGGCCAGCGGTTCGATCTCGTTCTCGCGGAACTCAATCGTGGCGCTGGTGTTGTGCGCGGTGTAGTGCTGCTGCACCTGCATGTAGAAATCAAACTGCGCCAGCGCTGAGAAGTTGTTGATCTCCACCGTGTCGGCACCGGGCAGGTTCGCCCAGCTCACCTCCGTGGGGATCTCCACCAGCCACTCGCTGCAGCGCGGATCGAAGGGATCATCCAGCAGTCGCCCCTGTTCGTCCTTGTCGCTCTGGCTCGGCACGATCGTGTAGCCGTAGTCCATGCAGGCCAGCGCCACCGGATCGTTCTTGCGGAAGGTGATGCGGCGGATGAAGCGCTGCGCCTTGGGCGGATGCCAGCCGGGGCTGGCGCCGGTGAGCAGGCTCTTGGTGCCGGCCGGTTGCACCGTGGTGCAACGGTTGGGGCGGCGGATGCCGTGGCGGTCGCAGTATTCAGCCACCGCTTCGTGCACGATGCGTTTCCAGCGCTGCAGGTAATCGGCCTCCCGCGCCTTGAACGCCCGGCCCTCCTCGGAATCGGGCCGGCCGGCCTCCCACCAGCGCAGCCAGGGCGTGCCGAAGGCATGCACGAAGAAGTCGAACAAACCCGTGAAGCTCACCCCCACGATCGGATCCCAGGCCCGGCTCTGGCGGTAGCGCTCCACCTCAAACTGATGGTTCAGCAGGCAGGCCACGGCGATCGCGGCGGCGCGGAAGGCCTCCTCCTGGGCCTGGAAGTCGGTGGGGTGGATCTGGTTGAGGTGGATCTCCGCCAGGTTGCAGTGGAAGTCGGCGCCGAGGATCTCGCCGCAGGGATTGAGCCCGTAGCGGCTCAGGCGGTGCTCCAGCTCATCGCTCTCCAGGCCCGGGTGGTGCAGCAGCAGCCACTGGGCCGCCTGCTCGCGGCCCTGGTCGCAGTAGATGCCCACAAACTCCTCGCGCAGCTCGGCGGTGCTCAGCAGGTCGGCATTGGAGCGGGCGATCGCCTCGGGGGCGAACTGGATCGCCCCCTCGCCGCTCTGGAACTGCTTGGTCACCGCCTCCAGCACCGTCTGGTAGCTGGGCCTGGTGTGGAACACGCGCGTGTGGTTTGCCATCCGCAGCGAGTCGCGCTCCGGATCGATCCGCCAGTTGCCCTGCGCGTCCTGCTGCCAGAGGTTGTCCTTGGCGCCGGCCGCGGCCGTGTCCTCGGCCATGAACTGGCGCATGCCGGCGCTGCGGCGGATGTTGCCCGCCACGATCGTCACGGCGGCCTCATCGATCAGCAGGCAGCACTCCACCGAGGTCAGTTGTCGCCCCTGGGCCTTGTTGAGGATCTGGGCCACGCGGGCGTAGAGGTCCTTGAGCTTCACCGGGTTGGCCATGCCGCCGAAGCCCTTGAGGGTTTCGCCCACCGGCCGCACATCGGAGAGATCCACGCTCACCCGGATCGGCGCGCCGGCCTCAAAGCGCTCGTCGCTGCTCAGCTCCAGCAGCTGCTGGTAGCTGTCCACCCAGCCGCGGCGGGTGTCGCCCACCTTGATCGCCACGCGCTGGCCGTCGATCGTGTGGGTGGTGTGCTGCTGGCGTTGGCCGGCCGGGGTGGCGCCGATGTCGGCCACGCCGGTGATTTCCAGGCGATTGCGCACCGCCGGCAGCCTCGAGATCAGCCGTGGCTCGATGATGGCGCCGGTGCCGCAGCCCATCATCGCCAGATCCATCATCAGCCCGAAGGCCTCCCAGTCCACCAGGTTGGTGGAGGTGCAGTTGTAGGCGCCGCTGAAGTTCTCCTGCTGCTCGATCCAGGGGGTGCCGCCGATCCACAGCCAGCGGCCCGAGGGCAACGACTTCTGCTGCAGCTGCATCCGCCGCAGCAGCTCCACCTCGGCCTCGCTGAGGTGGCCGAGCTGACGCAGGCCCTGCCAGGTTGCGCTCCACCACCTGGTGCCAGCTTTCGCGGCCCGCCTCCTGGCGGCGGGAATAGGTGCGATAGAAGACGGGGTTGGCGGCTGGTGCCGTGGCCGGGAAATCGCCCCGCGCCGGGGCTGCGAAACCCTGTTCAGCGGTGGCGCGGGCCGCGACGGCGGGGGGCGTTGCGGAGAGGGTCACGAGGGGAAATGGCCTTCGGTGGGCCGCACCCTAACGCCACTTGTGGTGTGTGCAAGGCGGCCCTGCCACCATGCCCAGCGTGGAGCGGGCTCCCTAAAGTTTTGCCGCCACCCCGCCTGCAGCGCTTCGGCCACCCGCCGGTCCTGCCCCGAGCCTGTGGAGTTCGCCACCATCCCGGAAATCGCCCGCTGGCCGGCCCTGTTCCTGCTGGCTGTGCTGGCCTGGACGGCTCTGGGCTATGGCATTCACCGCCTGGCCCACCACGGCGCCGGCTGGAATCCGCTGGCGCGCCTCCACTGCGCCCACCACGCCCCCCGCTACCTCAGCGAGCCCCGTCCGCTGCGCTGGCATCACCTGCTGTTCTGGTTCGACACCAGGGAAGAAACGCTGGATGTGTGGTTCACCCTCACCCTGCCGGCCCTGCTGATCGCAGCCCTGCTGCCCGCCCAGGGACCAGCCCTGCTGGGACTGCATTATCTCTACGAAGTTCTACTGAGTGACGGTCGTTTCGATCACAACCCCGCCATCACTGGCCCGATCACCCGTGTGCTGGCCTGCGGCACCTACCACCTCGAACACCACCGCGACCCACGCCGGCACTTCGGATTGATCGTCACGCTCTGGGACCACATCTTCGGCACCACCTCGCCGTCGTTGTTGTCGTCCGCCCCCGCTCCCCTCAGCGGCCTGCCGCAACGGGCGCAACCCCAGCCGGTGGACGGAACTGACCCTTCCGTTTAACTTCACGGCGAAGGCAACGAATTGATTCCGCCATGGTCGTGGTTCGCCAAGGCGTTTCGGTGCAAAGCCAAGAGCACAACCCTCCGGTCTGGCGCTTGCCGCGGTGGCAGCCGGGTCGATGGCGTGTCGCCCCCACCCTGGCCCTGATTTTCACCGTGACGGTAACAACCGCTACGGCGATCAATGGTGCGATGGTGATCTCCCAAAGCATGGATATCGCCAGGCAGAACACCACCAAGCGCCTGCAGGAGATCACCCGCTCCCTGGCGGCCAAGATCGATGCCGATGGTCTCGCCACCCTGCAGGACTCCTCCCAGAGCGCTGACCCGATTTATCTGCGCACCCACGCGCTGCTGAAGCAGACCCGCTTCCAGGTGGAAGGGGTGGGGTTCGTGTACACGCTGCGCAAGGTGAAGGGAACCCCCGCGGACGAGTTCTCCCGTTACAGCTTCGTTGTGGACGGCACCCCCTACGGCAGTGAGGACTACGAGCCGATCGGGGCGGTCATGACCACCAGTTCCAGCACCGACTCGCTGCATCGGGTGTGGGAGACGGGTCAGTTTGAGGCCGACCGCAGCTTCGTGACCGACGAATGGGGCACCTGGCTGTCGGGCTACTACCCCCTGTTTCGGCGCGACGGCAGCTTCGAGGTTGTGCTGGGGGTCGACATCATCTCCGACCATGTCATCGACGAGCGCCAGCGCATCCTGTAACCCTCTCCCAGGGGTATCTGCTCAGCCTGCTGATCCTCTTGCCCACAGCTGCCTTCCTGGGGCGCCGCATCAGCAGTCCGCTGCGCCGCATCAATGGGCGCCTGCTGGCGATCTCCCAGCTCGACTTCGATCCCGACAGATCACCACCGCCGATCACCGGCCGCTGGGTCCATGAGATCCACGAGATATCCGATTCGATGGAGCGTGTGGAGAGCGCGCTGGTGGATTTCAAACGTTATGTTCCCGCCAAGCTGGTGCGCAAGTTGGTGCTCAACAGCGACCAGATATGTCTCGATGGCGAGGTGCGCAAACTGGCGATCCTGTTCACCGACATCATCGGCTTCACCCGGATCACCGAAGCTCTGGATCCCCAGCTGACCCTTAATGCCCTCAACGACTACTTCACCATCATCAACGACGCCGCTGAAGCCACCCAGGGTGTGGTCGACAAGTACATGGGCGACTCGGCGTTGTTGTTCTGGGGGGCGCCCGATGCCATCGACCATCCCGCCCGCTCCGCGGTGGATGCCGCGCTGGACTGCCATCGGCGCCTGGAGGAGCTCAATGAGCGCTGGCAGCGGCAGGGCACACAGCTGAACTTCTCCACCGGCTTCGGGCTCGACTTCGGCTCGGTGGTGGTGGGAAATATGGGCTCGGAAAGCCGGGTCAACTACACGATCGTGGGCGACCGGGTGAACCTCTGCAGCCGGGTGGAAACCGTGAATCGCCGCTACGGCACCCGCATCCTCGCCACGCGATCACTGGTCGAGGCGCTCGGCCCGAGCCGGGAGCGCTACTTGATCGTCAAGATCGACGAAGCCCATCTGCGTGGCATCACCCAGCCGGTGGAACTGTTCGAAATCCGCGGCGTCCGCGACGAGCTCGATCCGGCCGAGCTGGCCTTCGCCGCCAGCTTCGAGGCCGCCAGAGCCACGGCCCAGGCGGGACGCCGCGCCGATGCCATCGCGATGCTGCAGGCGCTGCCCGAACGCTTCGGCAGTCTGCCCTACGTGCTCCAGGCGCTGCATGCCTGGGAGCGCGGCGACGAACACCACCGCGCCCCGGCTCCCCTGCCGGGTCTGCCCTCCCGCCGGGATCCCGAACCCTGATGGGGCTACAAATTCCGCACCGGATCGCTGCCAGCCCCATCCACGGCCAGGGGGTGTTCAGCCTCTTGCGGCTCGAGCCCGGCGCCCTGCTCTGGCGCTACGAGCCCGGCCTCGACCGAGCCGTGTGCCTGGCGGGACTGCCCGAGCGACAATGCCTCGATCTGCTCCACTACGGCTACACCAATCCCCGCCGGCCGGGCTGGGTGGTGGTGTGCGGCGATGCCGCCAGCTTCTGGAACTTTCCGCCCCCCGGCGATCCCGCCAATGCGGTGCTTTCCCCCCGCACCGCCCACGGGGAGCATCTGGTGATCGCCGCCCGCCGGATCGAAACGGGCGAAGAGCTGCTGATCGAGCCCGCCTCCGACCCCGACTACGCCCGCAAGCTCATGCACCTGCTGGCCCAGCCGGCGGGCCAGGCGGTGACATGACCAGCAATCCCGCCACGGCCGTCAGCCGCGAGTTGGGAGACCTCGACGTGGGCCTGCTGCGTCAGGAGGTGGAAAAACGTCGCAACTTCGCGATCATTTCCCACCCTGACGCCGGCAAAACGACGCTCACTGAAAAACTTCTGCTCTATGGCGGCGCCATCCAGCAGGCCGGAGCGGTCAAGGCCAAGGGCGAGCAGCGCAAGGTGACCTCCGACTGGATGGAGCTCGAGAAGCAACGCGGCATCTCGATCACCTCCACCGTGCTGCAGTTCGACTACCACGGCAACACGGTCAACCTGCTTGACACCCCCGGTCACCAGGACTTCTCGGAAGACACCTACCGCACCCTGGCGGCGGCCGATAACGCCGTGATGCTCGAGGACGCTGCCAAGGGCCTCGAACCCCAGACCCGCAAGTTGTTTGAGGTGTGCCGCCTGCGGCGCATTCCGATCTTCACCTTCATCAACAAGATGGACCGGCCGGGGCGCGAACCTCTGGCGCTGATCGATGAGATCGAGCAGGAGCTGAACCTGGCCTGCTGGCCGGTGAACTGGCCGATCGGCAGCGGCGACCGCTTCCGCGGTGTCATCGATCGCCGCAGCCATCAGCTGATCCTCTTCGACCGCGCCGACCGCGGCAAGCAGGCCGCCGAGCGCAGCCTCTCGGTGGCCGCGGCCCGCGCCAGCGGTGCCGTGGAGAGCGAGCTGCTCGACCAGGCCCTCGAAGAGCTGGAGCTGCTGGAGGGCGCTGGCGCTGAGCTGGATCTCGAGCAGGTGCGCGCCGGTGAGCTCAGCCCGGTGTTCTTCGGTTCGGCGATGACCAACTTCGGTGTGCGGCCCTTCCTCGATGCCTTCCTGGAGCTGGCCCAGAAGCCCGTGGCCCGCACCAGCAGCGCCGGCCCGGTGGATCCGGTGGGACCGGGCTTCAGCGGCTTTGTGTTCAAGCTCCAGGCCAACATGGACCCGCGCCACCGCGACCGGGTGGCCTTCGTGCGGGTGTGCTCCGGCCGGTTCGAAAAAGACATGAGCGTGCAGCACGCCCGCACCGGCCGCACGATCCGGCTCTCCCGGCCCCAGAAGCTCTTCGGCCAGGACCGCGAGGTGGTGGAGGACGCCTACCCCGGCGATGTGATCGGCCTCAACAATCCCGGTGTGTTCGCCATCGGCGACACCCTCTACCTCGGCCCGAAGGTGGAATACGAGGGCATCCCCTGCTTCAGCCCCGAGATCTTTGCCTGGCTGCGCAACCCCAACCCCTCGGCCTTCAAGACCTTTCGCAAAGGCGTCAACGAGCTGCGCGAGGAGGGGGCGGTGCAGATCCTCTACGACACCGACGAGAGCAAGCGCGACCCGATTCTGGCGGCGGTGGGCCAGCTGCAGCTCGAGGTGGTGCAATACCGGCTGGAGCACGAATACGGCGTTCAGACCCGCCTCGAGCCCCTCGGCTTCACGGTGGCCCGCTGGGTGGTGGGCGGCTGGCCGGCCTTGGAGCAGGTGGGCCGCATCTTCAACTGCAAAACCGTGCGCGATGCCTGGAACCGGCCGGTGCTGCTGTTTCGCAACGACTGGAACCTGGACCAGCTGCACGGGGAGCAGCCCGATCTCGAGCTCAGCGCCGTGGCGCCGGTGGTGAGTGGGGTGGAGCCGATCGGGCTCTGACCAGGGCTCGAATTCGCCGCCCCACGCTGGCCCCCGCAGCGCGCCAGACTGAGATGTAACAAACCGTCAAGACGATGCCGGATCCGGTCTGGCTGGTGCGCCCCCGAGCCGATGGGGGCTGGGATTACGTCAGTTTTCAGAGCCAGTCCGGCGGGGAGCCCACAACCCTGCTCAGCGTCGAGATGCTGGAGGGCAGCCACCTGCCCCCCCAGATGCCGCTGCTCAAGCGCCGCCATCACCTCGACCCCGCCGAGGCCGAGCGCCAGCGCCAGCTGCTGCAGCGCGAGGGTGGATTCCGTTGCAGCAAGCCCCTGTTCTGAGGTTGGCTCGATACGCTCTATGCAGGCAGAGTCAGTCCCCCGCCGCCCCGGTCGCCCCCGCCGATGTCCGATCTCCTCGAGCCGCCCTCCGATTCCGGATCGGGCTCCGGTCCCGACCCTGGGGCAGGCCCCTATGAGCGGTTGGGGCTGACGCCCGATGCCAGCTTCGATGAGGTGCAGGCCGCCCGTCAGGCCCGCCTCAACGACGTCGGCGATGACCCCATGGCCCGCGCCCGGGTGGAGTCGGCCTACGACTCCGTGCTCATGGATCGCCTCAAGGAGCGCCAGCAGGGACGGGTGAGCACCGCCGCTCGCACGGCCTCGGCCCGTGAGCAGGTGGCACCGCCGCCGCCGCGCCCGTCGCTGCCCTCCCTGCCCAAGGTGTCCCTGCCCCGGGTGGCCACCCCCAACCTCGCGGCTCCCAACCTGGCGATGGCCGAGGGCGACGACCGCTTGCTGGCCCTGGGCGGTTTCGGGGCGCTGGCGACCCTGCTGCTGCTGGTTCCCAGTGCCCCCGCCGAACTGCTGCTGGCCCTCGGCACCGGCCTGTGTGTGGTGGTGCTGCAGCGCCGCCGTCGCCGCTTCCTGGCCGCTGTGGGCTGGAGTTTCGGCCTGCTCAGCCTCGGCCTGCTGATCGGCGGGCTGCTGGCCAGCGGCGCCGCCGCTTCCGTCGCCCTGGGCTTTCCGCTCAACCTGGCCCAGGTGCAGAGCGCCCCGGCCCTGCTGCTGCTGCTGCTCGGCGCCCTGCTGGTGGCCTGAGCCGCCAGAGAGGGCCCAGAGGCTGCTCAGCGGGCCACCGGTGTCAGGGTGTCGATCAGCTCCCGCAGCTCGCCGGCATCGACCCGATACACCGCCGAGCAGAAGTGACAGGTGAGTTCGGCCTGGCCGTCCTCCTCCAGCATGTTGCTGAGCTCGTCACGGCCCAGCAGTTGCAGGGCGCCGAGGCTGCGCTCACGGCTGCAGCGGCAGGCGAACCGCACTGGCGTGGCGGCGCTGCCGGCGATCCCCAGCGGTTGGGGATCGAGGTCGGGAAAGATGTCCTCCAGCAGGCTCTGCAGCTGGCCCTCGCAGGCCGCCAGCCGCTGGGGGAAGCCCGTGACCTCGCGGCAGCGCTGCTCCAGCAGTGCCACCAGGGCCGGCTCCTCGGCGGCCTTCGGCAACACCTGCACCAGCACCCCGCCGCTGCACTGGATGCCCTCGCTGTCGATCTGCTCGCCCACGAACACCGCCGACGGCGTCTGCTCCGAGTGCAGCAGATAGGAGGCGAGGTCATCGCCGATGCCACCACTCACCAGCTCCACCGTGGAGCTGTAGGGCTCGCCCTCGCCCAGGTCGCGCACCACATGCAGGTAGCCGGTGCCGGTGGCGGTGCGGAAGTCGAAGTGGTGGCCGCCGCCTGCTTCCGCCACCAGATCCAGCTCCAGGGCGGGGTTGCCCACGTAGCCGCGCACGCTGCCGTCGCGCCCGGCATCCACCATCAGGCCCCGCAGGGGGCCGTCGGAGGCGATGCGCAGGTTCACCCGGCCGTGGGCCACCTTCATCGAGCTCGCCAGCAGCAGGCCGGCGGTCATCGCCCGCCCCAGCAGGGCGGAGGCCAGAAACGACAGCTGGTGCCGCCGGGCCGCCTCGCGACTGGTGGCGCTCGTGCTCACGGCCACCAGGCGGATGCCACCTCCGGCGGCTGTGGCCCGCAGCAGCTGGTCGGTCATGCAGGGCGTTCGGTTGCGGGCATGGTACGGAGCGTCTCCGGGGCCATGGGGCTCAGTCGCCCCTGCTCCAGCCGCCAGCTCAGCGGCTCCAGCGCCCTGAACAGCTCCGGCTCGTGGGTCACCACCAGCACCACCCGCTCCTTGGCCAGATCGCCCAGCAGCGCCACCACATCACTGCGCACCGCCCAGTCGAGGCCGGCGGTGGGCTCATCCAGCAGCAGCACCTGCGCATCGCGCAGCAGCTGCACCGCCAGCGCCAGCCGCCGTTGCTGGCCGCCGCTGAGCCGCTCGGGCTGTTGCTGGAGCGAAAGCTGGCCCAGACCCACCCGCTCCAGCGCCCGCTCCAGCTGCCCGGCCTCCAGGCGCCGGTGACCCAGGCGCAGCTCCTGCGCCACCGTGAGGCCGAGGAAATGGCGTTCAGGAAACTGGAACACCAGTCCGCACAGCCAGCGGCGCTGGCGGCCGCTGAGCGGCTCGTCGTTCCAGCGGATGCGGCCCCGCTCCGGTTCGGCCAGCCCGCTGATCACCTCCATCAGGGTGGTCTTGCCGCCACCGCTGGGGCCCGCCACCAGCCCCAGGCGACCGGGACCCAGCTGCAGATTCACGTCCTCAAGCACCGGCCGGGCCGCCGTGGCCGGCTGGTAGCGCACCCCGCGGAGTTCCAGCATCACCCCAGCATGGCCCGCCAGCAGCAGGCCCTGGCCGGGGGGCAGCGTGGGCTGGTGTGGGATCGTGAGGCCCCTGCCCCACCGCCCCCGAGGCCGTTTCCATGGAGGTCCGCTTCCGCGAGATCGACCCCTTCAACTGCTGGATCTGGCTGCGTTTTCCCCATCCCCCCGGCCAGGGGGAGCGGGGCTATGTGGAAACCGTCTTCGACAGCTGGTTCTTTCTCGGCAAGCTGGGCGGCTTCAACGCCGAGAACCTGCAGGCCCATGAGGCCGATGGCGGCGAGCTGGGCTGGCTGGCCTACGACGGCGAAGAGGCCGAAACCGCCCAGCGGGCGCTGATGCACACCATGGGCCGCCTGGAATACCAGGGCGCCTGGGCCCGCTGCTGGGTGGACCTGGGCCTCAGTGACGCCCTGGCGGTCGACGTGCTGATCAACACCTTCAACCAGCTCAACCGCGATGTGGTGGAGATCGATGAACTGGTGATCGGTGGTGTCAACGAAGACTGGCCGGTCGAGGAGCAGCCCGAGGAGTTGCTGCCCTTCGCCGGCAGCTGAGCGGGGCGGCGGTGGCGCGGGAGTGGCGACGGTTGCTGGTGCCCCCCGAGCGGCTGGCTGCCGCCTCAGCGGGGCCGCGGCAGGGCAGCGGAGCGGCGTTGGCGCTGGAGCCGTCCGAACTGCACTACCTGCGCCGGGTGCTGCGGCTGCGCCCCGGTCAACGCCTGGCGCTGGTGGATGGGGCCGGCCATCTCTGGAGTGCCACCCTGGCTGCCGCTGAAGGGGCCGCTGGCCATCGCGGTGGCGCCGTGCTCGAGCAGCCGCTGCAGCGGCCCCTGCTCAGCGAGCCTCCCCCCGCCCCTGCCCTGCAGCTGGCGGTGGCCCTGCCCCGCCAGGACGCCGATGTGCTGCTGCGCATGGCCTGCGAGCTGGGCATCGATCGCTTCACGCCCCTGAAGGCGGCGCGCAGCGCCGCGGCCGAACCGCTGCGACCCCAGCGTCAGAGCGCGATCCTGCGGGAGGCGCTGGAGCAGTGCGAGCGGCTGTGGCTGCCCCGCCTCGACGCTGTCCAGGCCGCCGTTGCGGTGCTGGCGCCGCCAGCGCCAGGGGCCAGCGCCGCCGCGCAGTTGCGGCTGCTGGCCACCACCCGCCGGGCCGGTCTGCCGTCCCTGGAGCAGTGCCTGCAGGCGAGCCCGCCAGAGCTGCGGGCGGGCACGGTGGTGGTGGCGATCGGCCCTGAGGGTGGCTGGACCCCCGAGGAGGAGCAGGCGGCCGAAACGGCGGGCTGGCGGCCGGTGCATCTGGGGGGGGCGATCCTGCGCACCTCCACCGCCGCCATAACCGCCGCCGCCCTGCTGAGCGCCTGGCGCCGGGGGCTGGCCGTCAGCTGCGGAACATCTCGTCCACCATCCCCTTGAACAGGCCCAGGTTGGCGCCGGCGCGGCGGCGGCTGGTGGGCACCGCATTGGCTGGATTGAGGCAGTCCGGCGCGAAGGTGACCGTGCTGGGAGTGGGTTGGGCCTCCTGGGCCGCCCGCAGCTCGGCGGCCATCGCCTCGGCGGTGGTGAGCGCCGGCTGAGCGCCGGAGGCTGCTGCTGCCACGGCAACTGCCGCTGCCACGGCAACTGGCGCTGCGGCCGGCTCGCTCGTGGTCGCGGGTTGCTGAGCGGCGGCGGGCGGCATGGCCTCGGGCTGGGCCGGCGGCTGGCTGGGAGCGGCCGCTGGCTTGCTCTCTGGGGACGGACTCTGGGGGGGCTTGCTCGCCAGGGGGTCAGCCTCGGCGGGTTTGCCGCCGGCGTTGCTGAGGTCGAGGAAGAAGGGGCTCTTGCGCTTGAAGATCATCGACACCACCAACACGTGGGGCGATTATCCGCCGTCACGGGGCCCCATCGAACCCGCGCTTACGGGTGTGCAACACACTGGGGCCCCGCCGCTGCCGCCGTGCTGCCCCTGCTCCCCGCTGCCTTCGCCCTCGCTGGCTTCAGTCCGGCGGCCCTGCCGGCACCCCAGCAGCCGCTGGCCTGGCTGATCGCCCTGGCGCTCAACGCCGTGCTGATCGGCCTGGCCCAGCGCCTGCCCCTGCTCACCCCCGCCGGCTGGGTGCATGCCGGCATCCTCGGCACCGTGCTCTGGGGCTGTCTGGGCCCGCGCGGCTGGCTGGCGGTGGTGGGCTATCTGCTGCTCGGCTCGCTGGTCACCCGGCTGGGACTGCGCCGCAAGCGCGAGCAGGGGCTGGCCGAGGCCCGTGGTGGCCGCCGCGGGCCGGAGAACGTCTGGGGCTCGGCCGCCACCGGCGCCCTGCTGGCGATGGCCATCCCCCTGGCGCCGCCGGCCTGGACGCCCCTGCTGCTGGTGGGCTTCATCGCCAGCTTCGCCGCCAAGCTGGCGGACACCTGCGGCAGCGAGATCGGCAAGCGCTGGGGCCGTCACACCGTGCTGATCACCAACCTGCGGCCGGTGCCGCCCGGCACCGAGGGGGCGATCAGCCTGGAGGGCACCCTCGCCAGCCTGGTGGGCAGCGTGGTGATGGTGCTGCTGGCCCTGGCCCTGGGTCTGCTGCCCGGTCCCCCGCCCGCGCTCACCGCGGCCGCCGCCGCGCTGGTCGCCGGGGTGGGCCTGGTGGCCACGCTGCTGGAGAGCGTGATCGGCGCCACGGCCCAGAACCGCTTCAGCTGGCTCAGCAACGAGCTGGTGAACGCCCTTCAGACCGCCGTTGCCGCGCTGCTGGCGATGCTGGTCTGGAGCGCGCTGGCGCTGGCCTGATCCCCGGGGGCGGCGTCCCGCAGTGCCCTCAGCAGCGCCTCGGCCCGCCGCCGACACTCGGCGGCGGCGCAGTCCTGCTGCAGGCCGAGCTCCCGCCAGCTCAGGCCATCGATCCAGCGGCCCTCCAGCAGCTCCCGCTCTGCCGGAGTGAGCCGCCGCAGCTGGCGCTGCAGCCAGCCGCGCTGGGGATCGCAGTTCCCGGCGCCGCCCGGTTGGCAGGGGGCGACGAGCCGATCCAGCCGCGTCAGCGCGCTGTCGTCGCCGCTGCCCGGGGCGGGTTGATCGAGGCTGCTGACGCCCAGCGCCACCTTCACTCGGCCCGCCTCCTCCAGCCGCTCCAGGCTGCAGCCCAGGGCAGCGGCCAGCTCGGCGGCGCTGAGGGCGCTCAGGCCCGCGCCCCGCCGTTGCTCCGTCAGCTTCTCGGCACGGCGCTGCAGCTCCCGCAGCCGCCTGGGGGTGTGCAGGGGCTGGTCGCGATCGCGTTGCTCCTGGAGCATGGCGCCGCGGATGTAGGGCACCGCAAAGGTGCTCAGCGCCACGCCGCGGCCGGCATCAAAGCCCTCCACCGCCCGGATCAAGCCCAGGCAGCCGTTGGCGAAGAGTTCATCGAAGGGCCTGCCGGTGCGCTGGCTCTCGCGGTTCGCCACCAGCCGCACCAGGGCCAGGTTGCTCACCACCAGCGCATTGCGCCAGTGCAGCCGCGCGTCGCAGGCGTGGCTGCGGCCCAGGCGTTGCAGCAGCAGGCGGTTGCGTTGGTGGTGCCCGTCCACCGTGGTGGCGGGGACGCGGCGGCCAGGACGGTGAGGTGGGTGCGGGAGCTGGCTTGCACTTGTGCTGGTCTGGTCGGAGCGGCAACGTGAGGCGGTCATGGCCGAATGACGATGGGGATCGTCTCCTCACCGTTCTCCTGTCCATCAGCCGTTGCGTCACCGCCGCCGG
The DNA here is from genome assembly GCA_963765575.1 of uncultured cyanobacterium. GTDB lineage: Bacteria > Cyanobacteriota > Cyanobacteriia > PCC-6307 > Cyanobiaceae > NIES-981. The sequence goes on from CAVXWZ010000001.1 coordinate 287,117, forward strand.
TGGGATCGTTCACCCGATTGGGTGATGACTGCTCAGCGCCAGCCCTCAGTTCAGCGCGGGGTTCAGTTCAGCGCGGGGTTTTCAGCGCAGTGGTGAGCTGCAGGGGGTGGAGATCGGCCCACTCCAGCAGCGCCGGCCACTGGCGCACCCGCTCGTACACCTGGCGGTGCCCCTCACTGTTGAGGTGTAGGCCGTCGCCGCAGAGCCAGTCGGGCCAGTGGGGATCGGCGAGCAGGTCTTCGAGCAGGGGCAGGAAGGGCGCACCGGCCTCCAGGCAGGCCTCCTCCAGCAGCCGCTCGTAGCGGCGCACCTGCTCGAGGCCATACCAGAGCACCTCGGCGAAGGGCATGGCCTCCTCCAGCACCGGCGTCAGCCCCAGCACCAGCACCGGCGCCGTGCTCAGCGCCCGCTCCAGCACCCGCTCAAGACCGAACAGAAAACCCTCCGGCTCCAGCTGGGGGCGGCCATCGGGGTGCCCCACCCGGGCGCTGTCGTTGAGGCCCGTCGCCAGCAGGATTCCCTGGGGCTGCTGGCGGCGCAGCTCACCGCGACAGGCCACCTCCGCCTGCAGCCGGGCCGCCACCCGCTCCAGGCCATCGCCGCGCACCCCCAGCGGGTAGAGCACCGGCGCCACCGGCAGGCCCATCCAGTGGCGCCGCAACCGTTCGCACCAGCCCCCCTCCAGCGGATCGCCCCAGCCGTACACACCGCTGTCGCCCAGCACGATCAGCTTGCGGGGCACGGCGGCGGGCATCGGCGCGGCAGCGGGCAGGGTCACGGCCCGATCCTGCATCAGCCATGCCCCGGCCGTCTGTTGGCCAGCCGGGCAGCATGGCCCCATGGTGAGGGCAACGGCACTGGCACTGGCACTGGCAACGGCAATGGCAATGGCAACGCCACTGGCGGGACGGCGGGCGCGTTGAGCGGGGTGGAGCGGCTCGACGTGGAGGCCTTCCTGGCAGCAGCCGGGCCGGTCGTGGATGTGCGCAGTCCCGCCGAGTTCGCCCAGGGCCACATCCCCGGGGCGCTCAACCTGGCCCTGTTCGATGACGCCGGCCGGGCGGAGGTGGGCACCCTCTACACCCGCCAGGGCCGACAGGCGGCCGTACTGCGCGGTCTGGCCCTGGTGGGGCCGCAGCTGGAGGCCCTGGCCGCCGCGCTGGCCCGGCGGGCGGCCGCCAGTCCCGGCCAACCCCTGCGGCTGCTGTGCTGGCGGGGCGGCATGCGCAGCGCCAGCGTCGCCTGGCTGGCCGGCCAGCTGGAGCTTTCCGTGCAGCTGCTGGAGGGTGGCTACAAGGCCTACCGGCGCTGGGTGCTGGAGTCGTTTGAGCGCCCCTGGCCCCTGCGCCTGCTGGGCGGCCGCACCGGCACCGGCAAGACCGACCTGCTGCTCGCCCTGGCCCAGCGGGGGGTGGCGGTGGTGGACCTCGAGGGTCTGGCCCACCACCGCGGCAGCAGCTTCGGCTCCCTGGGCCTGCCCCCCCAGCCCAGCAGCGAGCACTACGAGAACCGCCTGGCCATGGCCCTGCGCGCCCGGCGGGGGGCCAGCGAGATCTGGCTGGAGGCCGAGAGTGTGCAGGTGGGTCGCTGCCGCATCCCCGCGGCGCTCTGGCTGCAGATGAAGGCGGCGCCGGTGCTGGCGGTGCAGCGCCCCCTGGAGCAACGGCTGGCCCAGCTGGTGCGCATCTACGGGGTGCAGGACCCCGGCGAGCTGGCCGACGCCACCCGGCGCATCGCCCGCCGCCTCGGGCCCCAGCGCACCGCCGCCGCCCTGGAGGCCATCGCCGCCAGCGACTGGACCGCCGCCTGCCGCCAGCTGCTCGACTACTACGACCGCTGCTACGACCACGACCCCAGCCTCCAGACCAGCGAGCCGCTGGAGCTGGGCGGGTTGTCGGCTGAGGCGGCCGCGGAGCTGCTGCTGGGCCGGGGGCTGGTGGGACAGCCGGCTGGCTTCAGTGCCGCAGCAGGCGGCGGCGCAGGCGGTCGCTGAGGTCTTCCCCCAGCAGGGTGAGGGCGGCGTAGGCCAGCATCAGCGCCGCCAGTTCATCGACGGCGAAGGAGCTGAGCGCCTCCAGCAGTTGGCTGCCCAGCCCCGTGGCGCCCACCAGGCCCACCACCACCGATTCGCGCAGAATCACATCGGTGCGGTAGGCCCCATAGGCGAGGTAGGGCCGCGCCAGGGCGCTGAAGCGGCCGTAGAGCAGGGCCAGCCGCGGTCCGCTGCCGGCGCTGAGCAGGGCCTGCTCGCCGGCCTCGCCGCTGTGCTCGGCGCCCTCCAGCAGCAGCCGGCCCAACACCCCCAGGTTGTGAATCCCCAGCGCCAGGGCGCCGGTGACCACACCGGGCTGCAGCACGAACAGCAGCAGCAGGGCAATCAGCGGTGGCGGCCACAGCCGGCCCAGGGCCCAGAGCGCCTGCACGGCGGCCCGGCCCAGGGGCCAGGGCCGCACCAGCAGCAGCAGCAGCGGTGCCAACCCCACCGCCAGGGCGGCGGCCAGCAGGGTGAGGCTGAGGGTGTTGGCCACCAGGGCCGGCCAGGGCAGCGCCGCCACCGCCGGCCAGTCGGGAGGCGGCAGGGGCGGCAGCGGCTGCCAGGGCCAGAGGCTGCGCGGATCCACCTGCAGGCTCCAGGCCAGGGCCACCAGCAGGGGCGCCAGCAGGGCCCCCGCCAGCAGCAGTTCGCGGCCGCTGCGGCCCACACTGCTGCCCTCGCTGCCCCAGCTGCCCGCCGTGGTGCCGGCGATCGGGGGGCTGAGGCTGAGCCGCGACGGCATGGTCCAGCGCCGCCGCAGCCAGCCCACCAGCCGCTCCAGCAGCACCATGGCCGCCAGCAGCAGCCACAGGCCCGTCCACAGCTCCTCGAAGGCCAGCGACTGCAGCGTCAGCCGCAGCTCGGTGCCCAGGCCCCCGAGGCCAAAGACCCCCAGCAGGGTGGCGCTGCGCAGCGCACATTCCAGCCGGTAGCCGCCGTAGCTCAGCAGCTGGGGCAGCAGCGGCGGTCCCATGGCGGTGAGCAGGGCCGCCGGCGGCGCCACGCCGGCGGCGGCCAGGGCCTCGAGGCTGGCGGTGGGCAGGGCGTCGAGTTGATCGCTCACCACCCGCGCCACCAGGGCGGCAAAGGGGATGGCGATCGCCAGCACCGCCACCGCCGGCTGCAACCCCACCAGTTGCAAGAGGATCAGGCCCCAGAGCAGCTCATGGATCGAGCGGGGCAGGGCCAGCAGCCGGCGGATCAGCTGTGCCGGCCCCAGCCGGCCGCTGCAGTGCTGCCACACCAGCCGCGAACTGAGCAGCCCCAGGCCCAGCCCCAGCACCAGGCTCAGGGCCCAGCTCAGCAGGGCGATGCCCACCGTCACCCCCAGACCGCGCAGCACCGAGCGCAGCACCAGTGGATCGAACGAGGGGCGCAGGGCCGCCAGGGCGAACCGTCCCACCAGGCTCCAGCCACCGCCATGGCTGAGGCCCGGCAGCAGCAGCACCAGCGGGATCAGCACCAGGGCCGGCAGCAGCAGCCACAGGGGCGCCGCCGGCCGCCAGCGACCCCACCAGTGCCCGCTGGCCGGCCCGCCGCTCAAGGGCTGGCACCGGCGTAGAGCTCCGCCAGCATTCCCGGCTCCAGCGCCGCCAGCGGCAGGTCGAACTGCAGGCGCCCGGCGCGCAGCCCCAGCACCCGATCGAAGCCGCCCAGCAGGTCGGGCCGGTGCAGGCTGAGCAGCAAGGCCCGGGGTGCCCGGCCCTCCGCCAGCAGCAACGCCAGCAACTCCCCGGCCAGGCGTGGATCGAGGCTGGCCAGGGGCTCATCGGCCAGCAGCAGCACCGGCTCCTGGCGCAGCAGCCGGCCCAGGGCCACCCGCTGCCGCTGTCCCCCCGAGAGGGCCGACACGGGCTGATCCAGCAGGGCCGGATCCAGGTCCAGCCGGCGCAGGCAGGCGGTGCAGGCCTCGCCCTCGAGCGGCAGCAGCAGGTTGAGCAGGGCCCGCGGCCAGCCCCACGGCCCCAGGCGGCCGGCGTTGAGGTTCTGCTGCACGCTCAGCTCCTCGATCAGGCGCAGGTCCTGCCAGAGGGTGCCGATGCGGCTCTGCTGCAGGCGCCGGGCGCGCCGCGACCGGGCCCGCTCGCGGCCCTGCCAGCGCAGTTGGCCCCGGCCGGGCTCGATCAGGCCGTTGGCCACCGCCAGCAGGGTGCTTTTGCCGGCGCCGCTCGGCCCCAGCAGGGCCACCCGCTCCCCGGCCCGCAGCCGCAGCGTCACCCCGTCCAGCCGTGGCTGGTCGCGGCCGCGCACATGGATCTGCTCCAGCTCCAACACCCAGGACGGATCCATCAGCGGATCTTGCCGATCTCGCGCCCCACCGCCTCGATGGCGTCGTATTGGTCGTTGCTCGCCGGCACGAAGGCCTCGGCCCCGAACAACTCCAGGATCTGGGCCTGGCGCGGATCGTCGGGGCTGAGGTTGGTGAAGGCCTGCTCCAGCCGCTCGGTGAAGCCCTGGCCGTAGTCCTCGTCGAGGTTGGGTTGCACCACCCAGGTGTAGTTGGCGTAGCCCGGCGTGCGCCAGATCGCCACCACCTGCTCGGGGTTCACCTTGCCCTCCTCGATCCGGCTCAGCCACACCTGTTCGTTCACCACGCCGGCGTCGTAGGTGCCGCTCGCCACCAGGGCGATCAGCGTGTCGTGGCTGCCGCTGAAGCCCGGGTTGCCGCCTGCGAAGTCGCTCAGCTGCACGCCCGCCTGGTTGAGGTAGTACTGGGGCATCAGGCGACCGGAGGTGGAACTCTGGGAGCCGAAGCTGAAGCGTTTTCCCTTGAGCTGTTGCAGGTCGCTGGACTCGCTGAATGGCTTCAGGCCGCTGCGGGGGTTGGCGATGAACACGCTGTGGAAGGAGCGGTCGATGTCGCGCTGGGCGAGGGCACGGGCGCCGGGTTTCTGCAGCCAGGCCTGCACCCCGGTGAGGCCACCAAACCACACCAGATCGAGGTCGCCGGTGCGAAAGGCGCTGACCGCAGCGGTGTAGTCGGTGACGGGCACGAAACGCACCGGCACCGCCAGCTGCTCGCCCAGCTCAGCGGCTACCAGGCCATAGAGGCGGTTGAGTTTTTCGGGGTTCTGGTCGGGGATGGCGCCAATGCGCAGCACCCGCTTCTCATTCGGCCGGGTGGCCTCGCTGGTGTTGCCAGCGGGCGCCGGGGGGGTGCCGGAGCGGGGGGAGCAGGCCGTTGGCAGCAGGCCCATCAGCAGCAGACCAGCGAGCGCAACGGCCCAGCGTTCTCGGGTAATCAAGGGTCGAAGGACGGACGACGACCCAATGATCCTGCCCACTCGCCGGGATGATCCGGCCCGTTCGCCGCTCAGAGCGTGGCCAGGAAGCGCCGCAGCCGTTCCAGCCCGTCCTCGATCGTGGCCGGCGAGGCGGCGCAGGAGAGGCGGATGCAGTGGTCGTTGCCGAAGGCGGCACCGGGCACCACCGCCAGCCCCACCTGATCAAGCAGCTGGTTGCTGAGCTGCATCGAGTCGAGCCCGCTGTGGCTGAGGTCGGGAAAGGCATAGAAGGCGCCCTCCGGGGGCTGCAGCGTGATTCCCTCGATCGCCCGCAGGCCATCACTGAGCTGGCGGCGCCGCCGGCTGAACTCCGCCGCCATCGCCTGCACGCAGTCGCGCGATCCGTTCACGGCCGCCACGGCGCCGTACTGGGCGAAGGTGCAGACGTTGCTGGTGCTCTGGCTCTGCAGGGCGGCCGCGGCCTGGATCACCGGCTGGGGTCCCACCAGCCAGCCGACGCGCCAGCCGGTCATCGCCCAGCCCTTGGCGCAGCCGTTGACGATGAACACCCGGTCGGCCAGGTCTGGAGCCAGGCCCGCGAGGCTGTGGTGCTCGTGGCCGGGGGCCACCAGGAATTCATAGATCTCATCGCACACCACCGCCACCTGGGGATGGCGGCGCAGCACTGCGGCGATCGCCTCCAGCTCGTTGCGGTTGAGCACGGTGCCGGTGGGGTTGCCGGGGCTGTTGAGCACCAGCAGGCGGCTGGCGGGGGTGATCGCCGCCTCGAGCTGCTCAGCGGAGAGCCGGAAGCCCCGCTCGGCGCCACTGGCCAGTTCCACCACGGTGGCCCCGGCCAGCCGGGCGATCTCCGGGTAACTCAGCCAGAAGGGAGCCGGCAGCAGCACCTCATCGCCGCTCTGCAACAGCACCTGGAAGAGGTTGTAGAGCGCCTGTTTGCCGCCGTTCGTCACCAGCACCTCCGCGGCGGTGGTGGGGCGGCCGTTCTCGCGGCTGGTCTTGGCGGCAATCGCTTGGCGCAGGGCCGGTTCGCCGGCGGCGGGGCCGTAGCGGGTGAGGCCGGCGGCGAGGGCATCGGCCGCCGCCCGGCGGATGAACTCCGGTGTCTCGAAGTCGGGCTCGCCGGCGCTGAGGCTGCAGATGTCCCGCCCGTTGGCCTTGAGCTGTTTGGCCCTGGCGGCGATCTCCAGGGTGAGGGAGGGCCGCAGGGCCCTGGCTCGCTCGCTCAGTCGCTCGGCCGGGCTGATGCTGGGGGCCGGCCGGGGTGCGGGCATCGCGGGTGCGGGAGTCGAAACGACCGGGGCCTGGTTGAGCAGGGCAGGAGGGGGCACGGCCGTTGCGGTTCCAGCCGCATCGTTGCCAGGTGTTGCCGTGAGGGGCAGTGCGGAGACAGGCATCCCGGTGGTCGGCATCGGCCCGGTGGTCGGCATCGGCGGCGGTGCCGGCTTTGGTGGTGCACGGCATGGGCGTTGACAACATCCTGCCGCACGTGCAGGCCTCTGTCCCCGGCTGCTGGGGGGCCTGATTCACACTTCGTACGCCAGCGGTTGCGCCCGCCTGCGCGGTGCTGATGGGCCGTGCATCCCGCTGTTGCCGCCCTGCCTCGGCGCTCGTCAGAGGTGGGCGTTGACGGCGCCGTTCTTGACGGGATCAAGCCCGCGATTGAGCCAGGAGCCAGCCCGGTGTGACCTCTGCGCTGCAGTCCGCTGTGGAGCCCACAGTGGACTGTTGAGCACGGCGATGACCATGGGGCGAGATCAACATTCAGCGATCCGGATCAGACACTGCTGCTGTATAGCTGAATACCTTTCAGCGGTCATTCTGGCCATGGCACTGCATTCTTATGTGGTATTTATGGCCTAGTCTTGCATCGCTGTTGTGACTCTTGTTTCCACTTTCGAACTTCTTCTCAAGCCCCAGCTGCCCACCTCGGTCACCGCTGCCATTCCCTCGCTTGCTCCCCTCAGCCGGGCAATCCTGCAGGGCTACTTCCTCACCATCAGCAACGTCTCTGACCGCGATCTCAGTCTGATTCTTGCCTTCAAGACCCGCTCGCCAGGTCTCAATAGTTCGGAAGTGGTGTGCTTTCGTGACGACAATGGCAACGACGCTGTTCTGGCATCGACAACCAACACATCCGGTCCCGGCCGATCCACTGAATTCACCCTTGACCTTGCTGAAAAGGACACAACTCTGATCCTGCTGCAGCCCAATATCACCGATCCGGCCCTGTTCACCAGTCGCTCCTACGAAGCCAGGGGCTATGTCGAACTCTTTGCCCAGCCTGGTACCGGCTCCCGCAATCAAGAGGTGTTGATCAGTGCTGAGCAGCGCGGCACCTTCTTCGATCCCTCCAGTTCCAACCCCGCCACTCTGGGCGAACTGGCCTACCCGCTGCCCCTGGCCAGCGGCTCGGCCTTGCTCAGGCTTGACCGGCAAGATTGATGGGTCGCTCCAGTCAGGTTCAGCTTCGCCCTACCCCCTGGCCGGATTCTCCCCGCGGCGTGGTTCACCTCCACGGCGCCTTTCTGTTCGGATCCTGTCCCAGTCGTCACTACGCCCCGCTGCTGGATGCCTTGCTGCAGCGGGGCTATGGCGCGGTGCTGCATCGCTTTCCCCTCAATCCGGGCCGCTTCGACCACTGGTCGGTGGCCCTGGAGCTGTTGTTGTCACGTCGCACGGTGCTGGAGCAGGTGCGCCGGCTCCATGGCCCGGCGGCGGCCGAATTCTGCGCCGACCCCAGCAACTCCTGCTGGCTCGGGCACAGCCTGGGCTGCAAGTATCTGATCCTGCTGGAGATTCTCTCCCTCCCCCGGGCGCGTCTCCAGCAGGTGCTGGAGGACGCGCTTGAGCCCGCCCAAGCCGAGAGCGTGCTGAACGCCACCGACCGGCTGGGGGCGATCGACACCCTCCAGAACCAACCCACCGTGCTGCTGGCTCCGGAGGTGAGCAACACGATGCGGTTCTGGCGTTCCGACTGGCAGCTCGATTTCGGCAGGAGCCGCCCCAACCGCCAGACCATGGGCCAGCTTCTGCGGCTGACACCCGATCGTTTCGGCCTCACCGGGGTCGTGAGCTTTCGCTCTGATGGCATCGCTGCCGATGACGTGCAGCTGCTGCGGGCGGAACTGCAACGCCGCAGCGTGGCGCCCCTGGCGCAGCAGGAGCTGCCGGGAGGTCACTTCGCCCCGGTGGCTCTGCACGTGGAGGCCCTGGCGGACACCATTGCCGCGGGCTATGGCCAGCTGCGCTCGCGCCTCGGCGCCACCACCACCCGATCCGAGCGTGGCGAGCCACCGGCCTCTACGGCGGCTTTGCCGTAGAGGCGTCGCCGCCGCGCTGACACCACGGTCTCGGCCCCGGGTTCAGCCGCGCGAAACTGGCCGCCATGCAAGTGGCACCCGACTCCCCCACGCCCGATCAGGGCCCAGCGGGGCTCCAGCAGCCGAGCCTGTTCAGCGGCGAGGCAACGGCGGCCCCAGTGGAGCCGGCGGCCAGTGCAGCCAGCCTCCAGCAGCTGGATGCGGCCTGCCGAAGCTGCCGGCGTTGCGGCCTGGCCGACGGCCGCCAGCAGGTGGTGGTGAGCCGCGGCAACCCCACCGCCCGGCTGATGGTGATCGGCGAGGGTCCCGGCGCCCAGGAGGACGCCAGTGGCCTGCCGTTTGTGGGCCGTGCCGGCCAGCTGCTCGATCAGATGCTCGCCAGCGTGGCGATCGATTCCAACCGCGAGGCCTACATCGCCAATGTGGTGAAGTGCCGTCCGCCCGGCAACCGCAAGCCCACGCCCCTGGAGATCGCCGCCTGCCGGCCCTGGCTGGAGCAGCAGATCCGCCTGGTGAATCCGGCTGTGATCCTGCTGGCGGGCGCCTCCGCCCTGGAGGGTGTTCTCGGCATCAAGGGCGGCATCACCCGTCTGCGCGGCCAATGGCGCCAGGGGGAGCGCGAGCCCCTGGCGGGCCGCTGGCTGCTGCCGATCCTGCACCCCTCCTACCTGCTGCGCAATCCCTCGCGGGAGCAGGGCAGCCCCAAATGGCTCACCTGGCAGGACCTCCAGGACGTGCGCCGGCGCCTCAATCAGCTGGAATCCCCCAGCTGATGCCCCTGCTGTGACAGCCTTGGCGCCAACGTTTGCGGCCCCTCCCGCCATGACCGGCACCCTGGCCCGTCCCGAGCGTTCCGGACCCACGGCACCACCCCACGGGTTCGACGCCAGCAACCCCCGCTACGACACCCTGATCCGGCGTCGCAAGACCCGCAGTGTGCGGGTGGGCGATGTGTGGGTGGGCAGCGAGCACCCGGTGGTGGTGCAGTCGATGATCAACGAGGACACCCTCGATATCGAGGGCGCCACGGCGGGGATTCGCCGGCTGCATGAGGCGGGCTGCGAGATCGTGCGGCTCACGGTGCCCTCCCTGGCCCATGCCAAGGCGGTGAAGGAGATCCGCCAGCGCCTGGAAGACACTTATCAGCCGGTGCCACTGGTGGCCGATGTGCACCACAACGGCATGAAGATCGCCCTGGAGGTGGCCCAGCACGTCGACAAGGTGCGCATCAACCCGGGGCTGTATGTGTTCGACAAGCCCGATCCCAACCGCACCGAATTCACCCCTGAGGAGGTGGCGGCGATCGGCCAGCGCATCCAGGCCACGCTCGAGCCGTTGGTGAGCCTGCTCAAGGAGCAGGACAAGGGCCTGCGCATCGGCGTCAATCACGGCTCCCTGGCCGAGCGGATGCTGTTCACCTACGGCGACACGCCTCTCGGCATGGTGGAGAGCGCCATGGAGTTCATCCACATCTGCGACCGCCTCGACTTCCACAACATCGTGGTGTCGATGAAGGCCTCGCGGGCGCCGGTGATGCTGGCCGCCTACCGGATGATGGCCGACCGCATGGACGCCGAAGGCTTCCACTACCCCCTGCACCTGGGCGTCACCGAGGCCGGTGATGGCGACTACGGCCGCATCAAGAGCACCGCCGGCATCGCCACCCTGCTGGCCGAGGGCCTGGGCGACACGATCCGGGTCTCGCTCACCGAGGCACCGGAGAAAGAGATTCCTGTCTGCTATTCGATTCTGCAGGCCCTGGGCCTGAGGAAAACGATGGTGGAGTACGTGGCCTGCCCCAGCTGCGGCCGCACCCTGTTCAACCTGGAGGAGGTGCTGCACGTGGTGCGCAACGCCACCGCCCACCTCACCGGCCTCGATATCGCCGTGATGGGCTGCATCGTCAACGGCCCCGGCGAGATGGCCGACGCCGACTACGGCTACGTGGGCAAGACGCCGGGCACCATCTCCCTCTACCGCGGCCGCGACGAGATCCGCCGGGTGCCGGAGGCCGAGGGGGTGGACGCGCTGATCGCCCTGATCAAGGAGGACGGTCGCTGGGTTGACCCCTGAACGGCGCCAGCTCAGGAGCGCTACCTTGAAGCTGGTGACACGGGCCCTGTGAGGTTCTCAGCTATGACCAGCTTGCGCAATGGCCTTGTGGTTGTGCTTGGCCTCGGCGCCTGTGCCGCCACTGCGGTGATGGCCAGGGAGGCGGTGGGCCCGGGTACCGGCAACCCGCGCATCCTGGAGAGCCCCAAGGAGGTGATCGACCAGACCTGGCAGATCGTCTTCCGCGACTACCTCGACATCAACGGCCAGTACACCGCTGAGCAGTGGCGAGAGCTGCGCCGCGAGGTGCTCGCCCGCAGCTATGCCACGCCCAAGGATGCCCATGAGGCGATCCGCGGCATGCTCGCCACCCTCGACGATCCCTACACCCGCTTTCTCGATCCGCGGGAGTTCAAGGAGATGCAGATCGACACCTCCGGGGAGCTCTCCGGGGTGGGCATCCAACTGAGCCTCGACAAGGACACCAAGGAGCTGGTGGTGGTGGCCCCGATCAAGGGATCACCGGCGTTCCGGGCCGGCGTGCAGCCCAAGGATGTGATCACGGCCATCGACGGCCAGTCCTCCGAGGGGATGAGCACCGAGGACGCGGTGAAACTGATCCGGGGCAAGCCCGGCACCACGGTGACACTCACCCTGCGGCGCGAGGCCAAGAGCCTCGATGTGGCCCTCACCCGGGACCGCATCGAACTGCATGCGGTGGACCACCAGATCAATGTGAGCCCCGATGGCACCCGCTTGGGTTACATCCGCCTCAAGCAGTTCAACGCCAACGCCACCAAGGACATGCGTGCGGCCCTGCGGGAGCTGGAGCAGGAGGGCGTGCAGGGCTACGTGCTCGATCTGCGCAGCAATCCCGGTGGCCTGCTGATGGCCAGTGTCGAGATCGCCCGGCAACTGCTCGATGAGGGCACGATCGTGTCCACCCAGACACGGCGGGGCATCGTTGACGTGCAGCGGGCCACGGGCCGTGCCCTCACCGACAGACCCCTGGTGGTGCTGGTGAATGAGGGTTCGGCCAGTGCCAGCGAGATTCTCTCGGGAGCCCTTCAGGACAACGAGCGGGCCGTGCTGGTGGGCCAGAAGACCTTCGGCAAGGGTCTGGTTCAGTCGGTGCGCAGCCTCTCCGATGGCAGCGGCATGACCGTGACCATCGCCCGCTACCTCACCCCCAGCGGCCGCGACATCAACAAGCACGGCATCGAGCCCGATGTGGCGGTGAAGATGGGCGAGAAGGAGGCCCAGCGTCTCAAGCTCGAAGACATCGGCACCCAACGGGACAGCCAGTACCGCACGGCGGAGAGCACGCTGGTGAAGCAACTGCAGACCGCCGCCCGGGTGGACCGGCCCTACAAGCCCGGCAGCGCCAATCTGCCTGCGGCCCTGCCCACCGCTGAAGCCCTCACACCGCGTTGACGATCCAGCCAGGCGACCCGCTGAGGCCAGCCGATTCAGCGCCTGGGGTCGGGGCTGGAGCGGCGCCGGCTTTGGTTCCGGCGTCGATCTGGAGTCTCAAACCCTGGTGGTGTCAACCCTGGAGCATCCTGCTCACGGGGGCGGGGGGGATCGCTGGCAGCTGGCTGTTGCTGCACCGCTGGTGGATCACGGCGCCGGCAGCCCTGGCCGTGCTGGTGTGGTGGTGGTTGTTCCTGGTGCTGGTGCCGGCGAGCTACCAGCAGAGCGGCCGGCTGGACTGAGTGCTCACCACCGGCTGTTTTACGCCACAGGTTGGTTCACGCCACCGGCTGCATCAGGCCGCCGCCGGGGCCGGAATCGTCGTCGTCATTGGGGCGGTCGTCCTGGAGCAGGGCGTAGAGGCCGAGGGCAAGCACGCTGACCACGGTGGACACCAGCTGCAGCGCCCCTGCGGAGTTGCGGCCCACGTCGATCAGTTCACCCATGCCTGTTCTCCTGCCGCAGCTTCAAGAAAGTTTGCACAAGTGTAACGAACATTTGCCGGCCCGTGGCCTACGGGGTGAGCACGGCCTCGTTTCGCTGCCGCTGCTGCGCGGCCCGCTGCTCGGCATTGAGCCCATCGGCGCCAGGAATCTGGGCCTCCATGGCCTGCAGCCAGGTCTTCAGTTCCTCCAGCTGCCTGTCCATCGGCAACACCCCCAGTCCCCGGGCCAGCACCTTGGCGGTGCTCCCGGTGCCCCCCTGATACACCAGCCGGCCATGCAGGTGCTGGGGTAGCCCCTGGCGCAGCAGCCGGAAGGCCGGTTCCTCCATCGGTGTTTCCAGCACGATGTTGGGCTTGTCCGGCCGGATGCGTGCGAAACCGCAGCGCCGGGCCAACAGCTTCAGCTCCATCAGCTGCAGCAGGGCGATCACCGGCTGGGGCAGGGCGCCGTAGCGATCGACCCAGCCGGCGGCGAGTTCCAGCAGTGCCTCCCGGCCGCTGCAGCCGGCGGCGGCGCGGTAGGCGGCGATCTTCTCGTCGTTGTCGGTGATCCAGTCGCCGGGAATGAAGGCGGTGATCGGCAGGTCGATCTGGGTGTCCTCCACCTGGGGAATGTCCTGGCCCTGGATCTCGGCCAGACACTCCTGCAGCATCTCCATGTAGAGGTCGAAGCCGATCAGCTCCATCTGGCCGCTCTGCTGCACCCCCAGCAGGTTGCCCACGCCGCGGATCTCCATGTCGCGCATGGCCAACTGGTAGCCGCTGCCCAGCTGGGCAAACTCCTGGATCGCCCGCAGCCGCTGCCGTGCCGCGGCACTCAGCGAGGCATCACCGGGATAGAAGAGCCAGGCGTGGGCCTGGACGCCGCTGCGGCCCACCCGGCCGCGCAGCTGATACAGCTGGGCCAGGCCGAACTTGTGGGCGTCCTCGATCAGGATCGTGTTCACCCGGGGGATGTCGAGGCCGCTCTCCACGATCGTGGTGCAGAGCATCAGATCGGCCTCGCCGGCGTTGAAGGCCACCATGGCGCTCTCCAGCTCGCCTTCGGCCATCTGGCCATGGGCCACCAGCAGCTTCAGGCCCGGCAACATCGCCCGCAGCCCCTCGGCCACCACCTCAATCCCCTCCACCCGGGGCACCACGTAGAACACCTGGCCACCGCGGTCCACTTCCTGGCGGATGGCACTGCGCACCACCTCCTCATCCAGGGCCGCGAGGTGGGTCTTGATCGGCCGCCGCAGGGGTGGTGGTGTGGTGATCAGGCTCATCTCCCGCACCCCCGACAGGCTCATGTAGAGCGTGCGCGGGATTGGCGTGGCGGAGAGCGTCAGCACGTCCACGTCTTTCCTGAGGGCCTTGATCTTTTCCTTCTGGTTCACGCCGAAGCGCTGTTCCTCATCCACCACCAGCAGGCCCAGTTGCTGGAAGCCGGTGCCCTTGGAGAGCAGCTGGTGGGTGCCCACCACCACATCCACCGTGCCCTCGCGCAGGCCATCGAGAATCGTGCGCCGCTCGCCAGCGGTGCGGAAGCGGTTGAGCAGGCTCACCTTCACCGGATAGGGGGCGAAGCGCTCCGAGAGCGAGCGCCAGTGCTGCTGGGCCAGCACCGTGGTGGGCGCCAGCATCGCCACCTGTTTGCCGGCCGTCACCGCCTTGAAGATGGCGCGGATGGCCACTTCGGTCTTGCCGAAGCCCACATCGCCGCACACCAGCCGGTCCATCGGCTGGGGCAGCTGCATGTCGCGCTTGACATCGGCGATCGCCTTCACCTGGTCGGGGGTGGGCTCGTAGGGGAAGGAGTCCTCCAGTTCGCCCTGCCAGGGGCCGTCTTCGGGGAAGGCGAAGCCCGGAGCCTTGTGGCGCTCGGCGTAGAGCTTCACCAGGTCGAGCGCCACCTTGCGGATGGCCTTGCGGGCCCGCTCCTTGGCCTTGGTCCAGGCCGTGCCGCCCATGCGGTTGAGGTCGGGCGGGCTCTCGCCGGTGGCCCGGTAGCGGCCCAGGCTGCCGAGCTGGTCGGCGGCCACCCGCAGCAGCCCATCGGCGTACTGCACCGCCAGGTAGTCGCGCTCCTCGCCGCCGATCGCCAGCTTCTCCAGGCGCAGGAAGCGGCCGATGCCGTGGTTGCGGTGCACCACAAAGTCGCCGGGTTGCATCTTGCCCGGATCCACCGTGCGGCTGGCGGCCTTGCGGCGGCGGCGCACGTAGCCCGTGGCGGCCAGGGCGTGCTGGCCGAAGAACTCCCGGTCGCTGATCAGCACCAGCTTCCAGGCCGGCAGCTGCAGGCCCTCCAGCTCGGCGGTGCCGCGCAGCTTCAGCGCCACCGGTGTGTTCTGTTCGATCAGGCGCTCGATCGCCGGATGGTCGCCGGGGTTGGGCACGAAGCGGGTGACGCAGTCGTGCTCCTCCAGCAGCGCCACCGCCCGCGAGGGCTGGGCCGAGAGCAGCCACACCCGGGCCTTCTCCTGCTGGAAGCCCTTGATCAGGGCCGCCAGCTTGCCGAAGGCATTGGGGTGCGCCGGCACCGAGCGGGAGGCCAGATCGAAGCTGTTGGGATGGGTATCGCTCTCGTGCAGCTCGGCCAGATCGAAGCCGCCGAAGCGCTCGCTGGCCTCGGCCAGGGCCTCGGCCGGCGGACGGTGCAGCACCGGCGGCAGCTCGGCCGCCAGCTCCGCCGCCACCTCGCTGTGGTGCTCCAGCACGTGGTCGAACCACTGCTGGCCGTGGGCGAGGGCGGCGCGGCGCTCGTCGATCGCCACCAGGGTGGTGGCGGGCAGGTAGTCGAGCAGGCTGGCGGGGCGCCGCCAGGCCAGGCCCATCAGCCGACGCAGCCCCTCGGGGGTGCCGCCCTCCAGCAGCTGCTCCAGGGCCTCCGGCGGCAGCAGCTGCTCGAGCGCGGCGGGCATCGTGTCGCGCAGGTCGGCCGCCACCAGGGGCCCGTAGCCGGTGGGGGTGAGACGCAGCACCTCGATCGGGTCGAGGGAGCGCTGGCTGGCGGGGTCAAACTCGCGCAGCTTCTCCAGGTCCTCGCCGAAGAATTCCAGCCGCACCGGCAGCTCGGCACTCACCGGGAACACGTCGACGATGTCGCCGCGTCGACTCCAGCTGCCCTCCTGCTCGATCGTGCTCACCCGCTCGTAGCCCAGCCGGGTGAGGGCGTGGCCCAGCTCCTCGAGATCGAGGCTGGCGCCACGGCGCAGGCTCAGGCACTGCTCGCGCAGGGCCTCGGGTGGCGGCAGATGGGGCTGCAGGGCCCGTTCGGTGGCCACGATCGCCAGGCCGGAGCCGCGGCCCTTCTCCCCGGCCGCCTCGTCGCCGTCCAGCAGTTCGCTGAGCACCTGCAGCTGGCCCCAGGTGATCTCGCTGGTGGGGTCAAAGGGTTCGTAGGGGCTGCCCTCACTGGTGGGGTAGAGCTGACAGCTGCGCCAGCCCATCAGCTCCAGCAGCGCCGCCCAGCGCCCCGCCTCCTCCAGGGTGGGCACCACCACCAGCAACGGGGCTTCGGCCAGGCCCGCCAGGGCGCCGCTGACCAGGGCCCGGGCCGCGCGGCCGGCGCCGCTGAGGCGCAACCGCTGGGGCCGGCGGGTGCGCTCCAGCACCTCCCCGGTGAGGGGCACCTGCTGCAGCTGGCGCACCAGGGGGGAGAGGGGCATGGGGAACCACATCGCAGCCCCCGATCTTCGCAATCGCCGGCCGCCGCTGCTGCCGCTCGGCCGCGCCTGGGTCCAGAATTGCGCCGTGGCCCGCTATCTCTGCACCCACTGCCGCCACCGGCCCCAGGCCCTGTGCCGCCGGCCCGATGGCACCTGGATCTGCCAGCACTGTGGTGGTCCCCTCCAGCGGCGGCTGCCCACGGGGCCGTTGCTGTTGGCGGGCCTGCCGCTGCTGGGGGCGGCGCTGGTGGCCCTCGGCTTCGGCTTCGCCGTGCTGCCCGCGGGCCCGCAGCGCCTGCAGCGCCTCACGGGCCTGAAGCTCCCCACGGTGGACGAGCTGATCCTGGCCCTGGACCCGCCGGGCTCGCTGGCTGCCCTGGTGCCGCCGCCCCAACCCGCCGGCCTCGAGGGCATCGACCCCACAGCGCTGCTGGCCCTGCTGGCCCGGGCCGATGCCGCCTGGACCCCCCGGGCCGAGCCGCTTGCCGATGGCCGCACCCGCTACCACTACAAGCGGCGCAGCGGCGACCCCCAGCTGTCGGTGGCCGAGATCCGCTCCCTGATCGCCAATCCGCCCAGCTACGGACAGGAGCGGCAGGCCATCGGCGAGCTGCTGGAGGTTCTCGGCCAGGTGGGGGTGCGCATCGAGCTCAGCCAGCCCCGCAAGACGGGCGCGGCCGGAGAGTGGGACCCCCTGGCCCGCAGCCTGCGCATCCGGCCGGACGTGGCCAGGAGCGGCAGTGTGGAGTTCTTCCAGGTGCTCAACCATGAGGCCGTGCATGTGGCCCAGAGCTGCAGCAACGGCCATCTGCGCGCCACGCCCCGGCCCGTCGAGGTCAGCGAGCAGGTGCCGGCCGCCCTGGCGCCGGTGCTCAACGATCCCCTCTACAGCCAGGCATCCGCCATGGAGCGCCGTCTGGAGCGGGAGGCCTATGCCAACCAGGACCAGCTCGGCTTCGGGGCGCAGCTGGTGCGTCGCCACTGCCGCTCAGCTGCCGGCAACGCGTGACGGCAGCTCCACCGTGGCCGGGTTGATCAGGGCCTCCTCCAGGAGCATGTTGAACTGCAGCAGCTGGCTGTCGCTGAGCTGCTGACGGCTGGCGAGGCTGAAGTGCTGCTCCAGGAAGCGGCGACCGTGGCCGGCGTTCCAGCCCAGCTGCGCCATCAATTGGTCGCACTGCTCGAGCAGGTCCGGCCGGCGCAGGGGCACGGGTGCCTGGGCGGGATCGCTGCCGCTGGCCAGGTCCTGCAGCACCTGCAGGTAGGCCATCAGGTCGCGGAAGGTGGTGATGCGGGCCCTGCTGGGGTGGGCGAAGGCCCGCTGCAGGTAGATGGATTCCTGGTCGCGCTGCCAGCCGATCCGCTGCAGCTGCAGATCGATCTGGGCCAGCTCGCTGCTCCAGTCCTCCGGATCGGCCGCCGGTTCCTCCGGCGGCGCTGGCGCGTCCTCGGCTGTGGGTTCCTCCCTGGCCGCTGGCGGGCTTGTGGCGGCTGGTTCTGCCCGGGGGGGCGGAGCGCTGAGGGCCACCGGTCTGCCGGCTGGTTTGGGGTCTGGCTGCCGCGGGGGCTGGCTGCCCGACTGCGGCTCCGCCAGCCGCTGGCGCAACCGCTGCAGGGCCCGGTCCTCCGCCGCCTCCGCCGTCGTTCCCTCCCCCAGGGCGCTGGCCACGGTCAGCCCCTCGCGCTGGGCCGTGACCTCCACCACCCGCGTGCCGGGTTCGGCATGCACCAGCCGCGCCAGGAGCTGCATCGATGACCGCCGTCAGACGCTCCAGTCAAGCGCCCTCCCTAGAGTGGTGGCCCCGCTGAACGAGATGGAAGCCGGCACGATCGAGTCGCTGACGCCGGTGTTGGAGTCGGCGGATCAGTGGAGCGAAATCCTGCTGCTGCTGCCGCTGCTGGTGGCCCTCGAGGCGGTGCTCTCGGCCGACAACGCCATCGCCCTGGCCGCCATCTCCCGCCGCCTTCACGACCGCGCGCGCCAGGAGATGGCCCTCAACCTGGGGCTGGCGTTGGCCCTTGTGTTCCGCATCGGCCTGATCCTGGCGGCCCGCTGGGTGCTCAACTTCTGGCCCCTGCAGTTGGCCGCCTCCGCCTACCTGCTCTGGCTCTGCGGGCGCCACTTGCTGCTGGTGTTCTCTGGCCGGGAGGAGGGCTTCGACCCCGATGCCGGCACGGCCGATGCCTCCCGGCCCCACCTCGGCGGCCACCCCGGCGAGCACCTCAGCGCCGGTCTGGGCAGCGTCATCGGCACCCTGGCACTCACCGACCTGGCCTTCTCCATCGACAGCGTGGCCGCGGCGGTGGCGGTGAGTGACCGCATCGGCCTGGTGATCGCCGGCGGCGTGATCGGGGTGATCGCCCTGCGGCTCACCGCCGAGCTGTTCATCCGCTGGCTGGAGGTCTATCGCCACCTGGAGACCGCCGGCTACCTGGCGGTGGGCCTGGTGGGGTTGCGGCTGTTGCTGCGCCTCGGCCTGCCCGATCTGGTGCCACCTGAATGGCTGCTGCTCGCCGTGGTGGCGATGCTGTTTCTGTGGGGCTTTTCCGACCGCAAGCCGTCATCCGGCGCCGTCAGCCCCGCCCTGGCGGAAGCCGACTGAGGCCTGGGTCGATGCGGGTGGAACTGCGCGAGATCGGCAGCGATCAGCTGCTTGACGCCCTGGATGTGGAGGGTCTCAGCGCCGTGCCCCAGCCGGGCCGTTGGCTGGAGTGCGGTCGGCGCAGCTTTCTGGTGCTGCAGCGCCGCCATCGCTACCGGCTGCGCAGCGGCCGCTACGAGCTGGTGGCGGTGGCGCTGCAGGTGAAGCTCCAGCGACGGCCCAGCGATGCCCGCCGCTGGGGTGGCGGCTGGGTGATCGGCGATCCCCACTGCCGTTTCAATGCCCGCAGCCCCCTGTTGCGCTGCGCCGTGCTGCCCGAAGGTCCCTGTGAGCGCTGCAGCCACTTCACGCCGATCGCCCGGGCGGCCCCCTGATCCAGGTCGGCCGCGCCACGCCGACGGATGACCCTCCCGTATGGGGCCCGTAGGGTGAAGCAGATCCCGAGCGACGCTCCCCATCACCAGCACCACCCCCAGCACCCGGCGACGCCGCCGGCCCAGCGGCGATCGTCCGGCCCAGGCCGGCCCGACCCCGGCGGGCGCGTCAGCGCAGGGAGCTTCGGCAGCGCCCGCGGCCGATCCCGCCAGCGCCGCGGCCTTCGCCGCCCTGGGGCTGGGCCAGCCGATCGTGCAGGCGGTGGCCGCCAAGGGCTACAGCGAACCCTCACCGATCCAGCTCCAGTGCATCCCGGCGGTGCTGGAGGGCCGCGACGTGATGGCGGCCGCCCAGACGGGCACCGGCAAGACGGCCGGCTTCACCCTGCCGATGCTGGAGCGGCTGCGCCACGGCGCCCATGCCCGCGCTGGCGTGGTGCGTGCCCTGGTGCTCACCCCCACCCGCGAATTGGCGGCCCAGGTGGCGGAGAACGTGGCTGCCTACGGGCGCTACCTCGACCTGCGCAGCGACGTGGTCTTCGGCGGCGTCAAGATCAACCCCCAGATCAACCGCCTGCGGGCCGGCGCCGATGTGCTGGTGGCCACCCCGGGGCGGCTGCTTGACCTGCAGCAGCAGGGGGCCCTGCGCCTCGACCGGCTGGAGGTGCTGGTGCTCGATGAGGCCGACCGGATGCTCGACATGGGCTTCATCCGCGACATCCGCCGGCTGCTGGCGCTGATGCCGGAGCGCCGCCAGAACCTCCTCTTCTCCGCCACCTTCAGCGGGCCGATCAAGGCCCTGGCCCACGGTCTGCTGCACCAGCCCGTGCAGGTGCAGGCGACGCCGGAAAACCAGGCCGCTCCCCTGGTGGAGCACCTGCTCCATCCCTGCGACATGGCCAGCAAGCCTGACCTGCTCACCCACCTGATCGCCAGCAATGGCTGGCAGCAGGTGCTGGTGTTCTCCCGCACCAAGCACGGCGCCAACCGCATGGCCGAGAAGCTCAGCCAGGCCGGCATGGCCGCTGCGGCGATCCACGGCAACAAGAGTCAGGGGGCGCGCACCCGGGCCCTTTCCGGGTTCAAGAGCGGGGACGTGCAGGTGCTGGTGGCCACCGACCTGGCCGCCCGCGGCATCGACATCCACCAGTTGCCGCATGTGGTCAACCTCGATCTGCCCAACCAGCCCGAGGACTACGTGCATCGCATCGGCCGCACCGGCCGGGCGGGCCACCCCGGCCATGCCATCTCCCTGGTGGCGGCCGAGGAGCATGAGCTGCTGCGCGCGATCGAGAGGCTGCTGGGCAGCCGCTTGCCGCGCGAGGAGGTGCCGGGCTTCGAACCCACGGTGCACTCGGCGCCAGCGCTCGATCTCAGCGGTGGCCGGGGCCGGGGTGGCCGCAGTTCCGGCGGTGCCGCCCGGGGCCGTCGGCCTGCAAATGGCAACAACCGACACAACCGCAACCGCTGACCTCCGCTCGGATGGGTAGACACTGTGTCCGCCTGCGTCTGAGTTCCCCATGCCCTATGAGCCCGGATCACTCCAGTGCCGCGTCCTGATCGACTGCAAGAGTCAGATCGAGTCGATGCTGCTTGTGCTCGGACGGATCGAGGACAGTGCTCCGATCCGTGAGCAGTTGCGGGGCGTGCACCAGCAACTCGAAGACCTGCACGGCCGCTACCGTCGCTCCGAGGTGTCGGGCGACGCCGATCAGCCGGCCACCCCCGCCATCTCCTGACGGATTTCTGGCGACCCTTCTGGCAGCGCCTTCAGCCGTTTTGATCGCCCAGGCGTTCGCCGGTCTGCACCCCTAGCTGCTGCAGCAGCGCCTGACCGGCGCAGGCCGAGCGGCCCGCCAGCTGGCCTGCGCGCAGCAGCAGCGGACAGCCACCGGTGGCCAGCACCAACCCCACCCCCGGCTCCACTGCCAGCACCGTGCCGGGCGGCCCAGCCGAGCCGGCTGTTGGCCAGCCACGGCCGGCTGTTCCACGGCCGCAGAGGGCCGCGGCCTCGGGGCTGAGCTGATCGGCCAGCCGCTCCACCAGCGGCTCGCTGGCCAGCAGCCGCAGCCGCTGCTCCTGCCAGCTGGTGTGGGCGCCGGGATGGAGCCCCATCACCCGCCGGTGGATGGCCAGAGCGCTCTGACGCCAGTCGATGCGGAAATCGTCCTTGCCCAGCAGCCTTGCGTGGGTGAGGCCCTGCTCGCCCTGCCGCCGCACCCCCAGCCGTGCCAGCCGCTGCGCTTCCGGTCCGGGGCCCGCCGCCTCGATCCGCGGCAGGGCTTCCACGAGCAGCTCGGCGGTGAGGGTGGCCAGGCGCAGGGCCAGTTGGCCGGCGTTCTCCAGCAGTCCAATCGCAAGGGCCCGCTCCAGCAGCACCGGGCCGGTGTCGAGGCCAGGCTCCATCGCCATGATCCCCACTCCGGTCTGCTCGTCCCCCTCGATCAGGCTCCACTGGATCGGCGCCGCCCCCCGCCAGCGGGGCAGCAGGGAACCGTGGCCGTTCCAGCAGCCCAGCGGCGGCTGGGCCAGCACCTCCGGCGGCAGGATCTGGCCGAAGGCCACCACCACGGAGGTGTCGGCCCCCAGGGCGGCCAGCTGGGCCTGGGTGTGGGGCTCGCGGCGAATCCGCTCCGGTGTGACCACGGGCAGCCCCAGCTCCAGGGCGCGGGCCTTCACGGGGCTGGGCAGCAGCGCCTTGCCGCGCCCACGGCGGCGGTCGGGCTGGCTCACCACCCCCACCAGCTCATGGCCAGCGGCCACCAGGGCATCGAGGCTGGCCACGGCGTAGGCCGGGGTGCCCCAGAACAGGATCTTCATGGCCCCGAGCCTGGGCGGCCCACCAGCCCCGGCTCAGGCATCCCCGGTGATCGACAGCCCCTCCACCCACACGTGCGGGCAGAGGCCGTCGGGGGTGATCTGGGGCTCGCCCTCAAAGCCCACGATGGTGTTGAGCAGCTGGCGGATGTCGCCGGCCACGGTGGCCGCCTCGATCGAGCGCAGCTCGCCGCCGCGCACCAGCCAGCCATCGAAGGGCAGTGAGAAGCTCCCCTGGCTGGCCTTGACGCCGGCGTGCAGGGCCGAGAGCGAATCGATCACCACCACACCGGCCCCGTCGCTCTGGCCGGGCGCGCGGTGGTCGAGACCCTGCTGGCCGCCGTCGCTGCCGGGGGTGGGGCCCACCTCAAACCAGTCCGGGCTCACCGACACCTTGGCGCCCATGCCGGCGTGGCCGGTGGGCGCCACGCCGAAGGCCCGTGCCGTGGCCTCGGAGTGCAGGAAGTGGCGCAGCATGCCCGCCTCCACCAGGGCCAGCTTGTGGGTGGGGGTGCCTTCGCCGTCAAAGGCGGCGGCGCCGATGTTGCCCGCATGCAGGCCGTTGTCGTGGATCGAGAGGAACGGCACCGCCAGCGGCTGGCCGAGGGCATCGCGGTTGCTGAGGCTGACGCCATCGAGCACGGCACGGGCGTTGAACAGGCTGGAGAAGGCGCCGATCAGATCCAGGAACGCCTCCGGGGTGAACACGCAGCGGTAGCGGCCGGTGTCGATCGGGCCGTAGTCGAGGTGGCTGATGGTGCGCTCGGCCGCCTCGGCGACGCAACCGGCCACATCCAGATCGTCGACGCCGTAGGCCAGCCGCACGGCACCGGCGCTGCGCGGTTTGCGTCCCGTTTCCTCGGCCCGGGCGTAGAGATAGAGGCTGGCGGTGCTCAGGCGCTGCTGGCGGCAGGCTCCGGCGCTGTTGAGATACAGGCGTTCACTGCGGCGCTGGGCCAGGCCGTTGTAGGGCACGGTGCCGATGGCGGCATGGCGATCCAGCAGCTCGCGCTCGGCGCCCTGAAGCGTGTCCAGCAGTTGCAGGATCGGCTTTGAGGGCCGCAGTGGCTGCTCCAGCTGTGGCAGGGGCGCGGTGGCCAGGGGGGAGAAGGCCGGGGTGTCGTCGGGGTTGCCGAAGGAACTGGCGGCCCTGGCGCCCACCAGGGCTGTCTCCAGGCCGGCAGCGGAGAGGTCGGAGGTGCTGGTCACCCCCACCAGCCCCTCGCTGTTCCAGACGCGCACGGTGATGGCGCTGCGCTGGGCGCCCTTCATCTGCTTGGGTTCGCCCCGATCCACCTGCACCGCGGTGTCGGTGCTGCAGGAGGCGCCCAGATCCCACTGGCGGATGCCGTGGCGGTTGGCCAGTTGATCGAGGCTGTCGCGCAGGGCCGGGGCATCGAGGCCAGTGGCCGCCGTGGAGGACACCGTGCTCGCCTCGGTCACGGTGTTGCCCGTGCTCGTTGTCAGGTTTGCCGTCATGGTCAGCGCCCCCCCACGGTGATCGCATCCACCTTGATGTGGGGCTGGCCCACGGTGACGTTGATGCTGCCGCTCACCGAGCCGCAGAAGCCGGCGGCCAGGTCGAGGTCGTTGGCGCACATGGAGATGCGTGGCATCACCTCCTTGGCCTCGCCGATCAGGGTGGCGCCCTTGACGGGCCTGGTGAGCTGGCCGTTCTCGATCATGTAGCCCTCCTCCACGGCGAAGTTGAACTGGCCGGTGGGCCCCACACTGCCGCCCCCCATCGATTTGCAGTACAGCCCCCGGTCCACCGAGGCGATCAGCTCGTCGGGGCTGTGGGGACCGGCGGCGATGAAGGTGTTGCGCATGCGGCTGGCGGCGGCGAAGTTGTGGCTCTGGCGCCGGCCGCTGCCGGTGCGGGCGTGGCCAGTGCGCAGTTCGCCTGCCCGGTCGGAGAGAAAGCGCTGTAGCACGCCGTTCTCGATCAGCACGGTGCGCTGGGCCTCCATGCCCTCATCGTCCATCGACAGCGACCCGAAGGCCCCGTCGCTGAGGCCCTCGTCGATCGCCGTCACTGCCGGGTGGGCGATCGGCTCCCCCACCTTGTCGGTGAAGGGGGTGGTGCCGCGCTCCACCTGGGTGGTTTCCAGCAGGTGGCCGCAGGCCTCGTGGAAGATCACGCCGCCGAAGCGGTTGGCGAGCACCGCCGGCATCTGGCCGGCCTGCACATAGTCGGCGTAGAGCATGGTGCCGGCGCTCTCGCAGACCTCCCGGGCGCTGGCCTCCACGTCCCAGAGGCGCAGCTGGTCGGGGCGGTCTGAGCTGCCGTAGCGGCGGCCGATGCTGGAGCGGTGGTCGCCATCGGCGGCCAGCACACTCAGCCCCAGGGACTGGTGCAGACGCACGTCGCGGGCGAAGGTGCCGTCGCTGGCGGCCACCAACACTTCCTGCCAGTCGCGGGCGTAGCTGCCGCGGCGCACCTGCAGATGGCGGCCCACCTGCTCCAGCCGCCGGGTGCCCTCCAGCAGCTTGCCGGTGGCCTCGGCCAGGTCGGGGCAGCGGCCCAGCCAGTCGCCCTTGCCGCTGCCGTGGTCGTGCAGTGCCGGCAGGCCCTCGAAGTGGCTGGTCGCTGCCCGGCTGGGCTCCAGACCGAGCATGCCCAGGGCCTGCTCGAGGGCGGCCAGCAGGCCGCTTGCGCTGAGGTCATTGGTGCTCACGAAGCCATCGCGCAGGCCCCGGAACACCCGTAGTCCGGCGCCCATGCCGAAGGCGGGGCTGACGCTGGTGATGCCGTCCTGTTCGGCCAGCACGCCGATGTGGTCAATGCGCTCCAGGAACACCTCCACCAGGTCAGCGCCGGCGGCGCGGCCGGCGGCCAGCAGGGTCTCCAGCCGGCTGCTCCAGCCGGCGTCGAGCTGGTGCAGGCGGGGCGGAGGCGCGGTGACGACCATCGGGAGGGGACTGGGTGTGATGGTCCTAGCAAAAAGGGACCCTGGCCGGGCAAAAACGTCCCCCGGCACCAGCGACGAGTCACGGCACAACCCAAGGGCCTCGGCATGAAAAAGGCCCCGGCCGATCTGGCTGGGGCCCGCTGCAGGCGGCACTCAGGGCATGGCTCAGCGCACTGCTCAGCGCACCGATTCAGCGCATCGCTCAGCGAACGGTGGGCTGGAAGTCCTCGCTGCGGATCGGCTTCATCAGAAACAGGGCCGCCATCTCCACGCCGTTGGCCAGCCAGAAGGGCAGCTTGCGGAAGGCCTTGAGCGGCGCCGGGGCGCTGCCCTGGTCGGCGGCGGTGAGCTGTTCATTGTTGTGTACCAGGCGCTCCAGGCGCTCCCAGAAGCGGGGGTTGCGCACGTCGAGCACCACCGGGAACACCCGGGCGGAGGTCTCGTTGGTCTTCTCGATCACCTCCTTGTCGTAGACCCGGGCGTCGAGGCCCAGGGCCTCATAGAACTCCTTGCGGGCCACGTCGCGCACGTACATGGTGGCGAACACGGCCAGCAGGAAGAAGCGGCACCACAGCCGGGCCCGCAGACCCCGCACGGTGTCGGGCTGGGCCTTCATCAGGGCATCGAAGAAGTCGCCGTGGCGGTTCTCGTCCTGGCACCAGTTCTCGAAGAAGTTGAAGATCGGGAAGATCTTGCTTTCGGGGTGCTGTTCCAGGTGGCGGTAGATGGCGATGTAGCGCCAGTAGCCGATCTTCTCGCTCAGGTAGGTGGCGTAGAAGATGAACTTGGGCTTGAAGAAGGTGTAGGCCTTGTTGGCGGTGAGGAAGCCGAGATCGAGCTGCAGCCCGAAATCGCCCATGGCCTTGTTGAGGAAGCCGGCATGGCGGGCCTCATCGCGGGCCATGTGGGCGAAACACTCAGCCAGCAGCGGGTTCTTGTCCTTGATGCGGCGGCTGAGCTCCTTGTAGAGCAGGAAGCCGGAGAACTCCGAGGTGCAGCTCTGCTCGAGGAATTCCACGAACACGCGCCGGGTTTCGGGATCGAGCTTCTCGGCGGCGCCATCGAACTCGGCGTTGCGCACGAAGTGGTGGCGGTTGTAGTCCTTGCGGAACTCTTCGCAGATGGCCTCCAGCTCGGCCTCATTGGGCCGCAGATCCATCGCCGCCATGGCGGCGAAATCCGTGGTGTAGAAGCGGGGGGTGAGGATCGTGTCCCGCACCGGATCCTTGACGGCCGGCGCCTCGGGCGTGCCGATCGGCTGGCCGGACGCGGCCGTGGGAGAGGCTGCGGTGTTGGAGGCGACTGCGGAGGGGGGCACCATCGAGGAGCAGCACGGAGCGATGCTGGCATCGTAAGGGCCCCGCGCCGGGGCGCGGTGGCGGATGTCGAGGGTCGCTGCAGTTTGTCGCAGCCGCCCTCAGTTGGGCCCGAGCCACTTCTGGCCGTTGAGTCGCTGCACCAGCCGGGACACCAGCAGCGCCTGGCTCATGCGCTTCTCGTCGGAGAGGAAGGGCTCCAGCACAGAGGGCTCGGCGCCCGGTTCAGCCAGGACGATGGCCTTGGCCCCATTGATGCTTTCGGCGGTGAAGCAGAGCCAGAAGCGCCGCTGGCCGGGCAGCTGGCCGGCCACCATCCAGCAGTTGCCGCCAACGACCGGCATGGCGCCCTGCTCGAAGCGCAGCTCCGGCTCGGGCCCGCCGTAGCCGCGGATCTCCTTGGCCAGGGCTGGCAGCAGCGACTCCGGGATGAAGGTGGTGAAGGGCGCGTCCTCCGGGGCCGGGGGCTTGGCCGCTTTCGCCGGCTTGGCCGCAGCGGTGCCCGGAGGGGCGGGGGATGGGGTGGGATCGCTCACCGGACGCAGGCCCCGTTGAATGGCTGACGGGACTCTAGTCAGCCCCAGCAAGGCCCAGCCATGGCCCCTACCAGTCCTCGCCCGGGAGCTCTCCCCAGCCCTGGTCGAGATCGCTGCTCTCGGTCGCTGGGGCGGTGGCGGTGGTTGTGGCGGTAGCGGTGGGTGTGGTTGTGGCACCGCCGGCATGGACGCCGCTGCGGTCCGGGCGGCGGATCACCCGGTAGGCCACCGCCACGGTGGGGGCCGGTTCGCCGGGTTCGCGGCTGGGGCCGGCATCGGACCATCCCGGCGGCGGGGCCGGGGCCGGCCGAGGCGCGGCTTGGGGCGCTGCCGCTGGGGCCGGTGAGCGGCGTGGTTCCGGCTCGTCCCAAACGTCCCGGAACACCTGGCGCTGCAGGCTCGGCGCACCACTGCGCAGGGCCAGGGCCGTGGCCCCACCGCTGAGCAGGGCACCGCCGGCGGACGCCAGCAGCAGCCACACCCCCACGGGCAGCGGTGGCGAGGTCCAGATCAGCAGCCGCAGGCGCACCGCCGGCCGGGGATTGACCGCCCCAACCACCATCACGGCCAGCAACGGGGCCAGCAGGGGCAGCAACAGCAACCGGCGCAGCAGGCTCAAGACTCGGGGTCAGCGGGGCCCGCGCCCGAGTCTGCATGCCGCACCGGACCCTGCCAACGCCGCAGCGACCCGAGGTCGTAGCCGAGCAGGTCGAACACCCGGATGACCAGGAAATCCACCATGTCCTCGATCGTGCGCGGCTGGTGATACCAGGCCGGCACGGGCGGGGCGATGCGCGCACCCGCCTCCGCCAGGGCGGTGAGGTTGCGCAGATGCACCAGGTTCCAGGGGGTCTCCCGGGGGCAGATCACCAGGGGCCGCGCCTCCTTGAGATGCACATCGGCCGCCCGTTCCACCAGGTCGAGGGCGACCCCGGTGGCGATCCGACCCACGGTGCCCATCGAGGCCGGCAGAATCACCATGCCGCGGGTGCGGTAGCTGCCGCTGGCGATGGCCGCCGCCTGGTCGTTCCAGCGCAGGCAGCGCAGCTGGCCGCCCTGGCAGCCGGTGCGATCGCGCCAGAAGCGTTCCTGGGCCTGGGGATCTCCAGGCACCTGCACCCCCAGCTCGGCCTGCCAAACCGCGATCGCGCCACGGCTGGTCACCAGTTCCACCGCCTCGCCGGCCTCCAGCAGCAGCTGCAGGGCCCGCTGGGCGAGGGGCTGGGCCGAGGCCCCGGAGATGGCCAGCACCACCGGTGCGCCCTGGCTCATGGCGTCAGCCCCGCCATTCAGACTTCGCTCAGCACGGGCACGGCCGCGAAGCTGTCCGGCTCGTGGTCGGCAAGCTCCGCCGAAGGCTTGGCCGACCGATCCGCCGACTTCTCAGTGGCGTCGTCTTGGTCCAGGCCGCCCTGGTCATCCAGCGACTCGACATCGGGCTGCACCACGGCCAGATCGATCTGGTGGCGCAGGGCATCCACCTTCTCGATCTCCACCTCCACGGAATCACCGAGCTTGTAGGTGCGACGGTTCTTGCGACCCACCAGGCGGTTCTGGCGGGAGCGGTACTCATACCAGTCGTCCTTGAGCGAGCTCACGTGCACCAGCCCCTCCACGTTGGAGGGCGGCACTTCCACGAAGAAGCCGTAGCTCTGCACGCCGCTGATCACCCCGGGAAGCACCTGACCAACCAGCGGCTCGGCCTGGCGCGCCTGGGCCATGGCCAGCAGGTCGCTCTCCAGCTCGCTCTGGAAGCGACGCCTGCCGTTGAGGCGTTGCCCCAGTCCGTGCTCAAGGACCTGGCGCAGGGCGCCGAGTCTGTCGGCCTCCAGCAGCGGCCAGTCGATGGCGCCATGGCAGGCGGGCGAGGCCAGATCCAGGCTGGTCTTGTGGCGCGGGCTGGGCCGGTCCTTGCCCTCGCTGAGCAGCAGCACCAGCAGTTGCTGATTCCAGATGTCGGCGTAGTGCAGCGTCGGGCAGGTCCAGGGGGCGAGGGCGGCCACCTCGCCCACCTGGCCGGCCACGGCGTGATCGCCGCGCTCGTCGCCCAGCTGCACGGGTGGCAAGACCGCGCACAGCTGCTGCTGCAGGGAGCGGCTGCGGCTGGAGGCTGCGAAAGCCGTCGCCAGCTCGGCGGCGCCGGCATGGCCCTCCTCGCCCAGTTCCAGGGGGATGTCCAGGGCCAGTGCCGCCTTGGCGACGTCGTTGAGCTGGCCGCTGTCGGCCACGGGGTTGACCGCGAACAGCGCCGGCAGCTCGAGCGCCGCCAGGTGCTCGCCCAGG
This sequence comes from uncultured cyanobacterium, assembly GCA_963765575.1. Classification (GTDB taxonomy): domain Bacteria; phylum Cyanobacteriota; class Cyanobacteriia; order PCC-6307; family Cyanobiaceae; genus NIES-981. The sequence continues at coordinate 316,181 of CAVXWZ010000001.1, forward strand.
GCGCGTTCGGCCAGCAGCACCGCCTCGCGCAGGATGGCCGCCGGGTGCTCGGGCGGCAGGGCCTGCAGCCAGCCCTGCTGCGCCGGGCCGGGGGCCGGAACGCTGAGGTCGCCGAGGCTCTCGATGGGTGGCAGCGCCAGGTCGAGCTCGATCGAGCCAGCCTCCAGGCGCCGGCTGCGCAGCAGCTGGCCCAGGGCCACCAGCTGCTCCAGCTGCTCCAGCTGGCCTTTGAGAGGCTTGAGCACCGCCGGAATCGTGCGGCTTTTGGGTTTGCGCTCCACCAGGGCGGTGAGGGCGGCCGTACCGACGCTGGCCAATGGCTTGATCTGGCTGCGGCAGAAGCGATAGCCCTGCAGTCGGCCCTCAGCGTCGAGCTGCAGCGCCACCGACACGGCGGCCTGCTCCTGGCCGGCGGCGAAGGCGGCGGCTTTGCTCAGGGCCGGGCTGAGCAGGGGCAGCCAGCGGCGCCCCACGCACAGGGCATCGGCCTGCTCCCGCAACCACTGGTCGATGGTGCCGCCTGGGGCGAAGCGTTCCGCCACCGCCGGACTGTGCAGCCACAGGGTCCAGCCCCCGTCGCGGGCCTCCAGGGCCAGGGCCGGCAGCGCCGGTGCGCCTTCGCCGCTCCACAGCTCCGGCAGCAGGGCGGGCTGGGCCGTGAGGTCGTCCCGCGCCCCGGCGGCCAGGGTGCGGAGGCTGGAGCGGGGCACGGCCGCACGGCTGTTGAGACGGTGCTTGGTGAGCAGCAGTTCCAGGTCGGCGGCCTCGCCCCCGTTCACCGGCAAGCTCCGGGCCACATGGCCCTGGGGGCAGAACTGGGCCACGGGGTAGCGATCGATCAGCACCTCCACCACCGAGTTGTGCTCGGGGTCGAGATGCTCGGCGTCGGCGGCGGGCAACACCACGCTGGTGAGCAGCCGGTCGTCCAGCGGGGTGGCCAGCAGCTGCTCCTGCTGTTGCTCGATCTGGGCCAGCAGGGAGGGCGTCAGGCGTTCGAGGATGCACTGCACACCCCCCTCCGGGGAGCGCCTCCGGCCCCCCTCCCGGGTCACCTTGACCAGCACGCGATCGCCGTTCCAGGCGTGGTTGAGCTGGTGCTCGCGGATGTAGATGTCCTCGCCGCCGTCCTCGCGCAGGGCGAAGCAGAACCCCTTGCTGGAGCAGCGCAGACGGGCGGGGATCAGCTCGGTGCCGGCGCCGAGCTGGAGGCCCGCCTCGCTCTCCTCAACCAGGCCCAGCTTGCAGCAGCCCGTCCAGGGCGATGCGCAGGTGCTGCTTGTCGGCGTTCTGACTCAGCCCCAGGGCTTTCTCGAGCTTGGCGAGGGGCAGAGCTTCGTTGGACGGAAGCTGGTCGAGCAGATCGGCGACCGTGAACTTCATGGGGTATCGGGTTGTTTGGCGGTGACCATCACGAACCGCTTGGGGGAGCATGCGGGGATGGCGAACGGGAACGGTGGGTCCGGGCTCGGAGCGATGCCCACGACCTGCCTGCTCCAATTGGCCTGATTGTATGCAGAGGCTCGTCGGGCCCGTTCCGCCGCCGGCCAGGCAACCGGCCGTGGCGGTGCTCAGGCCTGGCCCGAGTCGGCCTTGCCGGCCTCGGCCTGCTCGGGATCCAGGCCCGAATCCACTGCCGCATCCCCGGGGGATTCCCCTGCGGCCACCAGGGCGGCATCGGCCGCGGCAGCCCTGCGGATCAGGCGGATGCCCAGCACCAGGAAGCCAGCGGAGGCCGCCAGCTGGAGGGCATTGGTGGGGATCACCGCCGACAGGGATCCGCCCGCCGCTGCCCCCAGCAGGCTGGCCAGCACCAAGGCCAGTGAGCTGCCCGCGAACACGGCCACGGGGCGGTTTGAGGTGCCGCTGATGCTCACGATCGCCAACTGGGTCTTGTCGCCCAGTTCCGCCAGGAACACGGTGACGAAGGTGGAGGCGAGCAGGCTGAAATCCATCAAGGCTCAGGCGGTGGGTGGGCTCGGCTCAGCCCAGGGGCAGATCGATCGTCGGGGCGTTCAGCTGCACCACGGCCTGGCGGCCCAGCCAGAGGCTCAGGGCCACCATCAGCAGCCCGGCCAGCCGCTCCAGCTCGTGGGCCGGCAGCAACCGGGCCAGCCAGCGGCCCAGCAGCACCCCAACAAGACTGGAACTGATCAGGGCCAGCGAAGCGCCGATGAACACCAGCACCGGCCGACCCGACTGGGCGGACAGCAGCAGGGCCGCCAGCTGGGTCTTGTCCCCCAGTTCGGCCAGAAAGACGGTGGTGAAGGTGGTGAGCATGACGCCCAGAAAGGCCCCTGTTCCCGTTCCCGCCCCTGCTGCGCCCGCCTCGCTCGGGGCAGCCTGGGGCGCTTGTTCTGGACCGCCGGGCTGCGGGTTGCTGAGCTCCTCGCTGGTCATGGTCGGCGAATCGCCCGCAGGAATCGGCGCATCACCCTGCCACGCCCTCCGTACTCGCTGCGGATCTGCTGGGTGCAACAGGCGATCGCCAGGTCGTTGGCGGCCTGGCCTTCAGCACCGAACAGCTGCATCAGGTTGCTCACCCGGCAGAAATCAGGCCGCCCGTCGTAGACGCGGCAGCGCCGGCCGCCGGTGTCGTAGTGGCGGCACCAGCCGTCGGCGCCCACCAGGTCCAGATAGCGCTCGCGCTGCTGGGGATCGAGCGCCTCCAGGGCCTCCTGGCGCAGGGCCGGATCCAGGCGGCAGCAGGCGCCGCAGCCGCTGATGCAGGTCCAGCTGGGGGCGGCGTTCACGGGCTGGGGTTCAGGGCGGCGAAGGACGGGCGTGACAAGGGATCACAGAGCGGCGGCAGGGGCCAGCCAGAGAGCGAAGACCGCCGTATTGTGGCCGCCAGCGATTCGCTCCAGCGCACCGGCACCCATGGGCATCGACATCAACCTGATCGCCAATTTCGCCGCCCTGGCCCTGATTACCCTGGCCGGGCCTGCTGTGATCTTCATTCTCTTTTACCGGCGCGGGGCTCTCTGAGGGCGTGATAGATCGCCTGGGGCTGCAGCCGGCGACCGGCGTGGGCCCCCAGGGCTGAGCTGAACACAACCCCCAGCAGCCACTGCTGATCACCGGCCAGCTTCAAGGTGAAGACGGCCGCAATCAGAGGCAACTGGGTGGCACCTGCCAGTGCCCCTGCCATGCCCAGGGCCATGCCCAGCGTGGTCTCACCCCCCAGCAGGTGCACCAGGCCGCCGCCGAACAGGCCACCCGCGCTCAAGGAGGGATCGATCAGTCCCCCCGGGATCCCCGCCGCCAGCACCAGGGCCGGAGCCAGCACCCGGTTGATCACCACCAGCAGCCAGGCGCCGATCGACAGCAGCGACCCCGGCGTCGGCAGCGGGCCCCGGTTCACCAGCAGCTGCTGCATCAGCAGTTCGCCATCGCCGCTGCTCCAGCCAGCGCTGAGCAGGGCCATCAGCGCCAGGACCGCGCCCATGGCCAGCCCCCACTGCAACGGCCTGCGGCCCAGTCGCGGCCGCAGCCACTGACGCAGGGCCAGCAGGGTGCGGGCGAACAGGCCGCCGAGCAGGCCCGTGAGCGAGCCCACCAGCAGCGCCCAGAGCAGCTGCTGCCATTCCGGCACCAGCGTGCTCACCAGGCCGAGGGGAAAGAGGGGGACGCCGCCCAGGTTGCTGACCAGGGCGGCCGCCGCGCATACCAGCAATGACGGCCACATCAGCCTGGGGTGGAAGCGGCGGGTGAGCTCCTCCATCACGAACAGGGTGCCCATCAGGGGGCTGTTGAAGCCCCCTGCCAGGCCCGCCCCAGCCCCCATGGCCAGCAACAGCTCCGGTTCGAATCTGGGAGCCAGCCATGGCAGCCGACGCTGCAGGGCCGACGCTACGGTCGCCCCCAGCTGCACCACCGGGCCCTCGCGGCCCAAGGGCAGCAGCGCCAGGCTGGCGAGCGTCCAAAGGCCCAGCCGCGCGCCGGTTGCCCCCCGGCCCAGCAGGGTGCGGGCGGCGTCCGCGCTCTCGAGGCTGTCCATCGTCTGGGGAATGCCGGAGCCGGCTCCGGCCTGCAGGGGGCCCCGCTGCAGCCAGAGCAATCCCGGCAGCACCGCTACCGGGGCCAGGGCGAGCAGCAGGCTGGGGCGGCCCCAGCCGGCGCCGGTCAGGCCCGGCAGCAGGCCCACCAAGTGATCCTGGGCGTTGTCGATCAGATTGAGGGGCCAGCAGGCCAGACCCACCAGCACCCCGAGCAGCAGCAGCCTGGCCAGATTGAGCAGATCGCCGCGTGGGAAGGCCATCTCAGGCCGCCAGCCCCAGGGCGGTGGCCGCATCCTGGAGCAGGGCCCGCAGGTAGGGATGCTGCGGGTTACTGCCGCTGTGCAACTCCTCGCCGGCGGCATTGCGGATCACCATCGCTTCGCCCTGGCGGCGACACCAGTAGAGGCGATCGCCCCGTTGCACCACCACCTCGGCATCGCCGTGCTCGCCCAGGGCGCTGCTGCGCAGTCCCACCAGCTCCAGTTGCAGCCGTTCGCGTTCCTGCCAGCGATCCAGCCGCAGCCGGTAGGCCACATCCAGCCAGCGGGGCAGGTTGGCTTCCCCCTGCCAGCGCCAGCCGATCGCCCGCTGGCGGGCGCCGTGCTGTTCCAGCTCCAGCGCCAGGTGACCGCCGCGCAGCAGCTTCTGGCTGCGCAGCTCACAGCCGCTGCTCCAGTACACCGGCTGGGGATGGGCGATGCCGAACGGTTCCAGCCGCCGTTGCTGGCGCAGAAAGTCCCGGTCGATCGCCGCCAGCGAGAGCAGGGCCTCGGGCTCCACCGGATGGCTGCCGCCCCACTGCTCCAGCCACAGGCGTGCGCCCTGTCCCAGCCGCCGCTGCAGCTCCTCGAGGCGTTCGGCGCGCACCGTGAAACCGCCGGCGGCCGGGTGGCCGCCATAGCGCTCCAGCAGGTCGGCGCAGTCGCCCAGGGCCGCATCCACGGCGAACCCCCGAGGGGCCCGCACCGAGGCCCGCAGGCGCCCATTGCCCTCCCCCGCCAGCAGGGCGCAGGGCCGGTTCAGCCGCTCCACCAGGCGGGCGGCCACGATGCCGATCACGCCGTGGTGCCAGTGGTTCTGTGCCAGCAGCACGAAGTCGGGTCGGGCGCTGCCTTCGGCGTCCAGCAGCGCCAGGGCCTCGGCCTCGATGGCCTCACACAGCTCGCGGCGCTGGCGGTTGAGGTCTTCGCAGGCGCGGGCCAGCTCCAGGGCCCGATCGGCATCCTCGGTGGTGAGCAGCTCCACCACCAGCTGGGGATCCCCCAGCCGCCCCACGGCGTTGATGCGGGGGGCGATGCGGAAGCTCACCGCCTCGGCGTCGAGGGGCTGGCCGTCCACCCCAGCCAGGCGCTGCAGCGCCTGCAGACCGGTCAGGACGCTGCGGCCCAGCCGTGGCAGGCCATCGATCAGCCAGCGCCGGTTCACCCCCGCCAGCGGTGCCATGTCGGCGATGGTGCCGATGCAGAACAGATCCAGGGCCATGCGCAGGCCATCGGCGCGGCCCTGGCGTCGGCACAGGGCCGCCGCCAGCACATAGGCCAGGCCCACGCCGGCCAGGCCGCGGAAGGGCGATCCCGCCGGCGTGCGCTGGGGGTGGAGCAGGGCCAGATGGGGGGGCAGGGGCTCGGGAATGGTGTGGTGGTCGGTGAGAATCACCTCCAGGTCGAGCTCACGGGCGCGCTGCAGGGCGGCGTGGGCGGAGACGCCGTTGTCGACCGTGACCAGCAGGCCCACCCCCTGCTCGGCCAGCCTCTCCACCATGGCGGTGTTGAGGCCGTAGCCGTCCTCCAGGCGGCTGGGGATGGCGGCCTGGGGTGCGGCGCCGAGGCGCCCCAGCACGCCCACCAGCAGGGCTGTGCTGGTCATGCCGTCGGCGTCGTAGTCGCCGCAGATGGCCACCGCCTCGCCCTGGCGGCAGGCCTGCTCCAGGCGCGCCGCCGCCGGCTCCAGATCGGCGAAATGGAGCAGGGGGTCGGGCGCCTCCGGCGGCTGCAGCAGCGCCGTCACCGCTGCGGTGGTGAGATGTCCCCGCCGGACCAGCAGCGCCAGCAGGGCATCGGGCAGGGCTTCGCCGCCGGCTGGATTGAGCTGGCGCAGCAGCTCCGGTTCAGCCAGCTCCCCCAGCGCTGTGGGGAGCTGCCAGCGCTGCTCGTGGAGGGCGGGGAGCAACGGCGCGGCAGCGGTTCAGTGGCCATTGTGCGGCGGCGCTGCCTGGCCGGCAGCGGGGCACTGCCTAGGGTCATGCAGAACCAGCGCCGCGCTGCCTTGCCGATGGCCTTGCGGGCCCTGCTCTGGGATGTGGACGGCACCCTGGCGGAGACCGAACGGGATGGTCATCGCCGCGCCTTCAACCGGGCCTTCGCCGAACGGGGGCTGCCGCTGCACTGGGATGCCCGCAGTTACGGGCGCTGGCTGGCGATCGCCGGAGGCCGGGAGCGCATCCGGGCCGCCCTGCGGCAGCTGGAGCAGGCCGATCCCGACCCCCGCCGGGTGGACGACCTGCAGGCCTGCAAGCAGCGCCACTACGGCGCCCTGATGGCCGCTGGTGCTCTGCAGCTGCGGCCGGGGGTGGCCGAGCTGATCGCCGCCGCCGCCGCCGCCGGCCTGCGCCAGGCAATCGTGACCACCAGCGCGCGCGTGGCGGTGAGGGCCCTGGCGGAGCGGCTGCTGGGGGCCCAGGCGGCCGCCTTCGAGCTGTGGGTGTGCGGCGACGACGTGGCCCGCAAGAAACCCGACCCGGAGGCCTACGGGCTGGCCCTGCGGCGGCTGGGGATCGGGGCCGCTGCCGCCCTGGCGATCGAGGATTCCCCCGCCGGGCTGACGGCGGCGACGGCGGCCGCTGTGCCGTGTCTGCTGACCCTCAGCCACTACGGACGCCAGGAGCCCCTCGAACGCTTCGCGGCGGCCCGGGCCGTGGTCACGGGCCTCGGCGACGGCGAGCGGGTGTTGCGCGGCCCCGCTTGCCCTGCGGGCCGGATCACGCTCTCCTATCTACAGAGCCTGTGATCAGACCCACGACCCTGCAGAGCACCCGTTTCCAGCGCCTCAGCTCGGCGGCGGCCGCGCTGCTCGCCGACCAGCTGCGTGGCAGCTGGCGCAATCGCAGTGCCGTGCTGCTGGCCCTGCTGGTGGGCTTCTACGCCGGCGGCAACCTCACCTCCTATCTGCTGCCCCTGTTCCCCGGCGGCCGGCCGCTGATGGTGCTGGCGCTGGTGCTGCTGCTGGAGGTCGTCGTGCGCCTGCGGGGCCGGCTGGCGCAGGCGCAGCCAGGCCTGGGCTGGCGGGTGGCCGACAACCTGCGGCTGGGGCTGGTGTACGCCGTGGTGCTGGAGGCCTACAAGCTCGGCACCTGATGGAGACGGATGCCACCCGCCGCCCGAGCAGCGTCGATCCGGCCCTGCTGGAGCAATTTGCCCTGCCGCTGCTGGCCCGGCTGCAGGCCCTGGCGGGCCAGGGACGACGGCCGGCCATCGGCCTCAACGCGCCGGTGGGTGCCGGCAAGAGCAGCCTCGGCCGCCTGCTGGCTCAGCAGGCCCAGCACCGTGGCCTGCGCCTGGCGGTGGCCTCGATCGACGACTTCTACCTGCCCTGGACCGCCCGTTGCCGGGCCCTGGCGGGCAATCCCTTCGCGGTCACCCGGGTGCCCCCCGGCAGCCACGACCCGCTGCTGCTGCAGCGCTGCCTGGACGACTGGCGCGCCTGCGGGGCGCTGCACCTGCCGCGGTTCGACAAGACCCTGCGGGGCGGCGAGGGGGACCGCTGCGCTGGAACGGTGCTGCAGGCCGAGGCCCTGCTGCTGGAGGGCTGGCTGCTGGGTTGCCGGCCCCTGGGGCCGGCCCTGCGGGCGATCGACCTGGACACGGTGATGGCCGCTGCTGGCGCCCGGGCCCTGCGGGCTGAGGAGCGGGCCTGGTTGCCCCACTGGGATCAGGCCCTGGTGGCCTACCAGCCCGCCTGGTCCAGGCTCGACGAACTCTGGCTGCTGAGACCCCTGCGCTGGAACCTGCCGCGGCGCTGGCGCTTCCAGGCGGAGAGCCGGCAGCGGCGTGCGGGCGGATCGGCCCTGGCGGCCGAAGCCCTGGAGCGGCTGGTACGCGCCAGCCTCTGCAGCCTGCCCCCGGAGCTCTATCAGGACCCGCTGGTGCCGCACAGCGTGGCACCTCAAGGGCCGGGGGTGCCGGTGGCAGCCGTGGGTGTGCTCGATGGTCGCCGGCGTCTGCTGAGCCTGGCGACCGGCCCCGATCACTCCTCGGCGTCGTCCTCGTCGCTGTCAATCGGATAGACGAAGCCCTGGGAGCGACCGCTCAGCACGGCCTTGCCCAGGGACATGGCCCGCTGGGCTGCTCCGGCAGCCTTCGCTTTCCAGTGGGCGTGGCGCTGGTTGCGCTTGCCCTTGGACGTTTTCTTCTTGGGTACAGCCATCCCCGTGTTCGCGTTCAGCCAAACAACAATCTTCGGCTGCAGACTTGCCTTGCGTCAAATCGCTAGGCTCGCCGCAGCGATCGATCGCCGTGAGCGCCAGCCCCATCCCGACCCCCTCGAGCTTCACCGCAGGCACCAGCCCGGACGTCACGTCAAGCCTCGCGGCCGCACCGGCACCAGATCCTGCCAGCAGTTCCGGCCCGGGTTCTGGCTTGGATGCAGCCAGCGGTTCAGGCTCCGACGCGTCGGCCCCAAAGGCCAGCACCTCCCTGCTGCGCGGCAATGCTGAGGCTCCCTCCTACAGCCAGCTGCTGCGCGACATCCGCGAGGGCCGGGTGAAGGACCTGGAACTCTCACCGCGTCAACAGGAGGTGCTGGTCGACTTCAGCGACGGCCGCCAGGAGCGCGTTGCCGTGTTCGCCAACGACCAACAGCTGCTGCGCACCGCCGAGCAGGCCGGTGTGCCCCTCTCGGTGCGCGACGACCGGGGCGATGCGGCCTCCGCCGCGCTGCTCTCCAATGGCCTGCTGGTGCTGCTGCTGGTGGGCGGCCTGGCCCTGCTGCTGAAGCGCTCGGCCAAGGTGGCCAACAAGACCCTTGGATTCGGCTCCAGCAAGCCGCGGCTGCAGCCCGAGGGTGGCGTCAATGTTCGCTTCGAGGACGTGGCGGGCATCGTCGAGGCCAAGGAGGAACTCCAGGAGGTGGTGACCTTCCTGAAGTCGCCGGAGCGCTACACCGCCATCGGCGCCCGCATCCCCAAGGGGGTGCTGCTGGTGGGCCCACCGGGTACGGGCAAGACCCTGCTCGCCAAGGCCATTGCCGGTGAGGCCGGCGTGCCCTTCTTCTCGATCGCCGCCTCGGAGTTTGTGGAGATGTTCGTGGGTGTGGGGGCCAGCCGGGTGCGGGATCTCTTCCGCAAGGCCAAGGAGAAGGCGCCCTGCATCATCTTCATCGACGAAGTGGATGCGGTGGGCCGCCAGCGCGGGGCAGGTATCGGCGGCGGCAATGACGAGCGCGAGCAGACCCTCAACCAGCTGCTCACCGAGATGGATGGCTTCGCCGACAACTCCGGCGTGATCCTGCTGGCGGCCACCAACCGCCCCGATGTGCTGGATGTGGCCCTGATGCGCCCCGGTCGCTTCGATCGGCGCATCACCATCGATCTGCCCGACCGTCGTGGTCGCGAGGAGATCCTGGCGGTGCATGCCCGCACCCGCCCCCTGGCCGAGGGGGTGTCCCTGGCCGCCTGGGCCAGCCGCACGCCGGGCTTTTCCGGGGCCGATCTCTCCAACCTGCTCAACGAGGCGGCGATCCTCACCGCCCGCCGCCATCAGGACGCGATTGACGAGGCCGCCCTCGGTGATGCCCTCGAGCGCATCACCATGGGCCTGGCTGCAGCTCCACTGCAGGACTCGGCCAAGAAGCGCCTGATTGCTTACCACGAAGTGGGCCACGCCCTGCTCACCAGCCTGGTGCCCCATGCCGACCGGCTGGACAAGGTGACCCTGCTTCCCCGCGCCGGCGGAGTGGGCGGCTTCGCCCGCACCATGCCCGATGAGGAGCTGCTCGATTCGGGCCTGATCAGCAAGGCCTACCTGCTGGCCCGCATGGTGGTGGCCATGGGCGGCAGGGCCGCCGAGCTGGTGGTGTTCGGGGCCGATGAAGTCACCCAGGGAGCGTCCAGCGACTTGGAGCTGGTGGCCCGCATCGCCCGGGAGATGGTCACCCGCTACGGCTTCTCATCCCTGGGCCCGGTGGCCCTGGAGGCCGATGGCCCCGAGGTGTTCCTGGGCCGCGACTGGCTGCGTTCCCAGCCCCACTACTCCGAGGACACCGGCAGCCGCATCGATGATCTGGTCCGCGGGCTCGCCCGCCATGCCCTCGATCAGGCCGTCGCCCTGCTCGAACCCCGCCGCGATCTGATGGACGAGCTGGTGGATCGGCTGATCGTCGACGAGACCATCGACGGCGACAGCTTCCGCAGCCTCGTGGCGGCCCATGGCCAGGACTCAGCCAGCCAGCCCGCCGCTGAAGCGGATGTCCAGGCTGCGCAGGTAGGTGTGTAGCCCGGCGTCCTGAATCGGCAGCAGCCGTGCCATGCGACCGCTCTCATTGGTGTGGGCATGCCAGTGGCCGGGCGGGGTCACGAAGGCGGCGCCGGGCTCCCAGATCGAGCGGCTGGGGTTGCGGATCGTGCCGTCGTCGTTGAGCTCGGTGCCCACCAGGGTGTAGCAGCCCGGATCGCAGTCGATCACCAGATCCAGGGCCACCGACTGGTGCCGGTGGGGCCGCTGGGCCGTGGCCGCCGGCACCACGCCGAGCATGGCCCAGAGGGTGTGGGTGGCGGTGCGGCTGGTGGGGCAGTCGGCGTTGGCCAGCAGCAGGCTGAGGCGGTTGCTGCGGGCCGAGCTGGGATCGGCGAGCAGGGCCTGCAGATCCCGCTCCAGCATCGCGGCCGGGAAGTGGGTGGCCTCAAAGCGCGGCGTGGTGGGCTCAGCGCCGAGGAAGCGCAGCAGGGGAGCGTCGTGCACCCAGTAGAGAACGCTGTCGCAGCTGGCCTGCAGCAGGGGGGCATCGCCGCTGGGCAGGGTGATCACATCCCCCTGCTGCCAGGCCAGGCTGCGGCCGCCCCAGTGCAGCTCACCCTCGCCGTGCAGCACGTAGAAGAGGGCGCTGGTGGCAGCGGCGGCGGCCTTGAGGCCCTCCCCGGCCAGGATGCGCAGGAAGTTGGCCGAGAGGGCGGGGCTGGTGGCCGGGCCGCTGCAGCCCAGGGTGGCGCTGATGTCGAGGGGGATCACGCCGGTGGGGCCGGAGCGGTGCACCTCGGGGCCCCAGTGGTGAGCGGGGATGGGCTCGGTGAGGCCGCGGCGGATCGGGTTGGCGGCCTGGCGGTAGTCGAAGGTCTGGGCCTTCTCCTGCCAGCGGCGGGCGTCGCCGTCGCTGGCGACAGGACCGCTGGCGATTGGGCCCGCTGGCGGGCTCGGGGGCTGCAGGGGAACCTGGGTCATGGGGGCGGGCCGGGTAGGGCTTGCGGGCTTCCACAGGGAAGGCCGCAAACCTTGCGATGAGTGACGTTATTCAGCAGCAACCCCCAACTGCCTGACTGCCGCAACCGCTACGGCTGATTCACGCCGGCCTCAGGCCGGTTTCAGCCGCCCGCCACCGCCGGCACGATCGACACCTCGTCGCCGTCCTTGAGGGCGGTGGTCTCGTTCTCGAGGAAGCGAATGTCCTCGCTGTTCACGTAGATGTTCAGGAAGCGGCGCAGTTTGCCGCTGTCGTCGCACAGGCGGGCGCGGATGCCCGGAAAGCGGCCCTCCAGGGCCTCCACCAGGCCGGCCACGCTGGTGGCCTCCAGGTCGACGCTGGCCTCGTTGTGCGTGAATTTCTGCAGCGGGGTGGGGATCAGAACCTGAACGGCCATGGGGCGCTGGGATGAAGGGCGAGGGTGGAGCGGCTCGGCGGCTCAGGCTGGGGTGGAGGCGTGATCGGCCTGGGCCTGCTGCCAGGCCGCCTTGAAGCTGTCGAGCTGGGCTTCGATGGTGTAGGGCTGGCCGATCACATCGGCCACGGCCTCGGTGGTCTTGAGGCCGTTGCCGGTGATGTAGGCCACGGTGGTTTCATCGGGGTTGATCTTGCCCTGCTCCGCCAGCTTCTTCGAGCACGGCGATGGTGGTGCCGCCGGCGGTTTCGGTGAACACGCCCTCGGTTTCGGCCAGCAGCTTGATGCCGTCGATGATCTCGGCGTCGCTCACCGCGGCGATGGTGCCCTGGGTGCGGTTGGCGATGTCGATGGCGTAGGGGCCGTCGGCCGGATTGCCGATGGCGATCGACTTGGCGATGGTGTTCGGTTTCACCGGCGTGATGAAGTCGCGTCCGGCGGCGAAGGCCTGGGCGATGGGGCTGCAGCCCTCGGCCTGGGCGCCGCTGAAGCGCACCGCTTTTTCGTCCACCAGGCCCACCTTGATGAACTCATCAAAGCCCTTGCGGATCTTGGTGAACAGGGAGCCCGAGGCCAGGGGCGCCACGATGTGATCGGGCAGCTGCCAGCCGAGCTGCTCGATCACCTCGTAGCCGAGGGTCTTGGAGCCCTCCGAGTAGTAGGGGCGCAGGTTGATGTTCACGAAGCCCCAGCCGAAGGTGTTGGCCACCTCGGAGCAGAGGCGGTTCACCTGGTCGTAGTTGCCGTGCACCGCCATCAGGGTGGGGTTGTAGATCAGGGTGCCGAGCACCTTGCCCAGCTCCAGATCGCTGGGGATGAACACACAGCACTCGAGGCCGGCGTGGGCGGCGATGGCGGCGGTGGAGTTGGCCAGGTTGCCGGTGGAGGCGCAGCTCACCGTCTTGAAGCCGAGTTCCTTGGCGCGGGTGAGGGCCACGGACACCACCCGGTCCTTGAAGGAGAGCGTCGGCATGTTGACGCCGTCGTTCTTGATGTAGAGGCTCTTGAGCCCGAGCCGTCTGGCCAGGTTGTTGGCCTTGAGCAGGGGCGTGAAGCCGGTGCCCACGTCGATCGGGTCGCCCTCGATCGGCAGGAAGTCGCGGTAGCGCCAGATCGAGGCGGGGCCGGCCTCGATCGTGGCCCGGCTCACCCGGTTGCGGATCGCCTCGTAGTCGTACACCACTTCCAGCGGCCCGAAGCAGACGTCTTCACAGACGTGGCGGGCACTGGGCGCATAGGGCTCACCGCACTCCTTGCAGCGCAGGCCGGTGAAGGTGGGGCCAGAGAGTGCGGAGCGGGAAAGGGTGGCCGTCACGGTGGAACCCAGGCGTGAGACCGCAGGCTAACAGCGGCGATCGGGAGCGCTGGTGAATGCCGATGTCTGGGGTCGGATTTATGATCAGGGGTCGCCTGGGGCGGCAGCCCTGCTTATGGTCGGCCGGTGAGGTCTGCTCCGATGCGGCGGCAATTGCGGCGCCTTCCCTGGCTGGTGCTCGCGGCCGCCGTGATCCTGGTGCTGGCCGTGGCGCTGATGGCCGCTGCCCGCGGCTGGGTGGAGTGGCAGTGGTTTGGTCAGTTCGGCTGGGGGGCGGTGCAGCTGCGCCGCTGGCTGCTGCAGGCGGTGGGGCTGGTTCTGGGGCTGGCCCTGGCCGCTGGCCTGCAGATGTGGCTGGCCTGGCTGTGGCGCCGACCCGCCGCCGGCCCCGCGGATCCCACCCGCTTTGCCCTTGCCCCCGTCCCCTACCTGCTGGTGCTGCTGACGCTGGCGGCCGCCCAGGTGCTGTCACTGCTGCTGCTGCTGCGGCTGGCCCAGCGGCTGCTGCTGGATCCCTTTGACCCCCGCCGGCTGCATGGCCTGGTGGCCCTGGCGGAGCTGCCCTGGCTGCCCGTGCTGGTGGTGGCCGTACCGCTGCTGCTGGCGTTGCTGCGCTGGCCGCTGGTTGCACCGCGGCTGCTGGCGGGGCTGGCCGGCGGCGCCACCGCCGTGGCCCTGGCCCGGGGCTGGGGCGTCTGGAGCCTGGCCCTGCTCGCCCCCGACAGCGGCCTGCTCGAGCCCATGCTCGGCGCCGATGTGAGTTTTGCCCTGTTGCGCTTCCCGGCCCTGGCCCTGGCGCTCACCCTGGCTGCCGGCCTGGGCGTCAACGTTGGGACGGCAGCCCTGTGGGGGCTGCTGGCGCGACCCCCGCAGCTCAGCGACGGCCGCTTCGGCGGCTTCAGTGCGGCCCAGCTGCGGGCCCTGCGGCAGCCCTGGGGTCTGGCCGCCCTGGCGCTGGCCGCGGGCTTCTGGCTCGGCCGCCACCAGCTGCTGCTCAGCACCCTGGGCAGCGTGCCCGGGGCTGGCTGGGCGGATGTGCATGTGTCGCTGCCGTTGCGCACCATCGCCGCCCTGCTGGCCCTGATCACCGGCGTGCTGCTGCTCTTGCCCCTGCCCCGGCGCGGCTGGCGCAGCCGCACCTTTCTGCTGAGTGGGGCGCTGCTGCTGCTGGTGCTGCTGCTGGAGGCCGTGCTGCTGCCCACCCTCCAGCTGCTGGTGGTGAACCCGCGCGAGCTGGAGCGCGAAACCCCCTACCTGGCCCGCTCGATCGATGCCACCCGGGCGGCCTTTCAGCTCGATCGCATCAACACCCGCAACGTCAACCCCAACGAACGCCTCACCCGTGCCGACCTGGAGAAGAGCCAGGCCACGATCCGCAACATCCGCCTGTGGGACAGCCAGCCGCTGCTGGTGACCAACCGCCAGCTGCAGCAGCTGCGGGTGTTCTATCGCTTCTCCGAGCCCACGGTCGATCGCTACGCCATCGCCTCCGGCACCGGCCCACCCCAGCAGCAGCAGGTGATCATCGCGGCCAGGGAAGTGGACAGCTCCGGGCTGCAGGCGGCGGCCCGCACCTGGCTGAACCGCCACCTGGTGTTCACCCACGGCCAGGGATTCACCGTCACCCCGGTGAACACCAGCACCCCCGATGGGCTGCCGGAGTTCTTCATCAGCGACCTGGGTGCCAACAGCCGCATCAGCGGCAGCCCCGACCTCGACATCAGCCGCGAGCAGGTGAAGGCGGCGTTCCCGGTGGGTGAACCCAGTCTCTATTTCGGCACCCTGCCCGGGTCCTATGCCCTGGCCCCCACCGAGGTGCGCGAATTCAATTTCCCTGAGGGCGACGAGAATTTCTACACCCACTACAGCGGCGCTGCCGGGGTGCCCCTGCGCAGCACCGCCGCCCGTCTGGCGGCGGCCGCCTATCTGAGCGAGCCACGCTTGCTGGTGAACGGGGCCCTCACCGCCGACACCCGGCTGCTGCTGCGCCGGGAGGTGCGGGAGCGGGTGCGGCGGCTGGTGCCCTTCGTGGACTTCGAGGCCGAGCCCTACCTGGCGTCGGTGCGCCTGGGGGGCGAGGCCGGTCCCTTTCGCGCCGGGCAGCACCAGTTCTGGATCGTGGACGGCTTCACCACCAGCCGCACCTATCCCTACAGCGCGCCGGTGCCGGGTCGGCCGGATGTGCGCTATCTGCGCAACTCGGTGAAGGCCGTGGTGGATGCCTATGAAGGCCAGGTGGCCCTCTATGTGACCGAACCGAATGACCCCCTGATCGCCGGCTGGCAGCGCCTGTTCCCGGAGCTGTTCCAGCCCCTGGAGGCGATGCCCCAGGCCCTCCAGGCCCACATCCGCTACCCGATCCCGCAGTTCGAGCTGCAGACCACCCAGCTGCTTCGCTACCACGTGACCGACCCGGCCGTCTTTTACAGCGGTGACGACGTCTGGCAGATCCCCAAGGAGATCTATGGCTCCGAGCTGGTGCCGATGGAGCCTTACCACATCAGCGGCCAGCTGGCGACGGATCAGCGGCCTGAATTCCTGCTGCTGCAGCCCCTCACCCCCCTGGCCCGGCCCAATCTGGTGGCCTGGCTGGCGGCCCGCAGCGACGCGCCCAACTACGGCAAGCTCGAGGTGCTGCGCTTCCCCAGCCAGACGCCAATCCTGGGGCCCGAGCAGATCACGGCCCTGATCAACCAGAACCCCAAGATCAGCCAGCAGTTTGGCCTCTGGAACCGCTCCGGCGCTGAGGTGATTCAGGGCAACCTGTTGGTGATGCCCGTGGGCCAAGCGCTGCTTTACGTGGAGCCGGTGTACCTCAAGGCCCGCCAGGGCGGCCTGCCCACCCTGACGCGGGTGGTGGTCAGCGACGGCACCCGGATTGCCATGGAATCGACCCTGGCCAGGGCGATCGATGCCCTGCTGGATCCCCAGCGCTCGATTCCCGCCACCGAAGCCCTGGTGCCAGCCGACACCGCCACTCCGGCGCAGCCCTGATCGCTGGCTGGCAAGCTACCAGCACCGCAAACGGGCAGCATCCAGGCCATCAAAAAAGGAGGCCTTGATGGCCTCCCTGAGTGCTGTGAAGCCGGTGCCGATCAGGCGGCAACGGCGGCCTTGGGATCGAGCTGGCCCTTGGCGTAGAGCCCGGCATAGAAGTTGATCGTCTGCTGCTTGATCTTGCTGGCGTTGCCGGCGCACCAGAACTGCTGGTAGCGATCCAGGCACACCTTCTTCATGTAGGCCCGGGCGGGCTTGTTGAAGTGGCGGGGATCGAAGTTGGCGGGGTCCTTGGTTGCCGCTTCCCGCACGGCCGCGGTGAAGGCCAGGCGGTTGTCGGTGTCGATGTTGACCTTGCGCACGCCGTTGCGGATGCCTTCCTGGATCTCCTCCACGGGCACGCCGTAGGTCTCGGGGATGGCGCCGCCGTTCTGGTTGATCATGTCCAGCCACTCCTGGGGAACCGAGGAGGAGCCGTGCATCACCAGGTGGGTGTTGGGCAGGGCCTTGTGGATCTCGGCGATGCGGCTGATGGCCAGCACTTCACCGGTGGGTTTGCGGGTGAACTTGTAGGCGCCGTGGCTGGTGCCGATGGCGATGGCCAGGGCGTCAACCTTGGTTTTGGCGACGAAGTCGGCGGCCTCGGCGGGATCGGTGAGCAGCATGTCGCGGGAGAGCTCACCGTCGAAACCGTGGCCGTCCTCAGCTTCGCCTTTGCCGGTTTCCAGGGAGCCCAGGCAGCCCAGCTCACCCTCGACGCTCACACCCACGCTGTGGGCGACGTCGACCACTTCTTTGGTGACGGCGACGTTGTAGTCGTAGCTGGCGGGGGTCTTGGCGTCGGCCTCGAGGGAGCCGTCCATCATCACCGAGGTGAAGCCGTTGGTGATCGCCGAGTAGCAGGTGGCCGGGCTGTTGCCATGGTCCTGGTGCATCACCACGGGGATGTGGGGATAGGTCTCGGTGGCGGCGATGATCAGGTGGCGCAGGAAGATCTCCCCGGCATAGCTGCGCGCACCGCGGGAGGCCTGCAGGATCACCGGAGAATCGGTTTCGTTGGCCGCCTCCATGATCGACTGCACCTGCTCCAGGTTGTTGACGTTGAAGGCAGGGATGCCATAGCCGTTTTCGGCGGCGTGATCCAGCAGCAGCCGAAGTGGAACGAGCGCCATGGGAAACCTCTCTAATCTCAAATGGGAGTCGGGCGGAGTCTAGGTGATGCCAATCGCCACGATCTGCCTGCCCCGTCACCGATCCGCTCAGGCCCGCGCCCGGTCGCAGCAGCGCTGACTGGCCACCCCTTCGCTGAGCCCAGGCAGCATCGGCCGTCCCTGGCGCACGGCCGCGCTCCACCAGCCGTGCAGGCGTTCCACCGGCGCGATGCGGCCGTCCTCCCAGGTGCGGGCAAAGGTCCAGCGGGGATCGGGCTCCACCCGCCGCAGTGGCTCCCCGCCCTGGGACAGCCAGAGGTTGAACCCATGCACGTAGTCGCTCTGGTTGTCGGAGCCCAGCACGGCGCTGCCGTCGCGGCCGTAGACCTCCAGCCAGCAGCCCCGGCCCCGGCGCGTCACCGAGGCGAGGTTGAGCTGGGCGGGCACGGGTCGCCCGCTGGCGGCCTCAAGGCGCAGCTGCACCAGGGCGATGTCCTCCGCGTCCACGGCGGCCATGCGGCCGCTGCCATCGGCCAGGGGCCGCTCGCCGATGGTGGTGCTGAGCTGGGCCTGCAGCTCCTGGGTGGGGCCCACCAGCCAGTGCAGCAGGTCGAAGGCGTGGGTGCCGAGGGCACCGAGCACGCCGCCGCCGGCGGCGGCCTGGGAATACCAGCTCCAGGGCCGGGAGGCGTCGGCGCGGCTACCCATCAGCCAGTCGAGCTTCACCAGCACCAGCTCCCCCAGTTCGCCGCTGGCCAGCAGCGCCTGCAGTTGCTGGAACAGGGGCACGGCCCGGTATTCGAAATCCACCGCCACGCTGAGCCCCCGGGCCATCGCCAGCCGCTGCAGTTCCTCGGCCTGGGCGGCGTTGAGGGCCACCGGTTTCTCCAGCATCAGGTGCTTGCCAGCCTCAAGGGCACGGCGGGCCAGCTCGTAGCGGGGCTCGGGTGGGGTGGCGATCACCACCGCCTCCACCGCCGGGTCGCCCAGCAGGGCATCGAAGTCGCTGTGGCCGGCCAGCTCGGCCTGGCGGCAGGCGGCCTCCAGGCGCTCGGGGCGTGGATGCCACAGGGCCACGGGGGTGGTGCCGGCGCAGGCCCGCAGGGCCGGCAGGTGCACCGTCTCCCCGAAACCCAGGCCGGCGATCGCCACCTGCAGGGGCCGGGCCGGGAGCGCGGTGGTGCTGGACATGGGCCGATCGGCGGGGTTCAGCCAGCCTGCAGCAGGGGCGCCGCCGCTTCACAGCTCTCCTGGATCAGGGCCATCAGCAGCTCGTCGCCGTCGGCGGGCTGCCAGTCGGCCCGGAAGCGGGGCAGGCCGTTCACCGACGTGTCGCGGTAGAGGTTCTGGCCACAGTCGATCTCCATCACGTAGAGGTCGCTCAGCGGCGGCCGCCCGCCCTCGTCGCTGGCGGCGGGCTGGAAGCGGCTGAGCACGGAGAGGTTGCCGCCGCGGCTGAGGCGCAGGCTGCCCGCATCCCACCACTGGCGGCCGGCGTCGCTGGCCGGGAGCTCGTGCCAGTCGACCGAGGCCGCCAGACCGGCCGGCACGCCAGGCGGGATGGTGCCGCTCAGGACGCCGGGGTGGATCGGGCCCAGCAGCACCGCCGCCGACAGCAGCACGCCCGCCAGCCAGGTGAGGGGACGGAGGCGCTGCGGTTGCCGCTGCGGTTGGCGGTGCGGGGCTGGGGGCATCGAAGCGGCTGGTGCTGGCGCCATTGTGGCCGGGCGCTCAGGCCGCCACCTGCTCCCGGTAGCCATGGATGCGTAGCAGGCTGGCCAGGGTGGCGGTCAGCTTGGTGCGATTCACGATGGCGTCCACAAAACCGTGGTCGCGCAGGTACTCGGCGGTCTGGAAGCCCTCCGGCAGCTTTTCGCGCAGGGTCTGTTCGATCACCCGGCGGCCGGCGAAGCCGATCAGGGCTTTCGGTTCCGCCAGGATCAGGTCGCCGAGCATGGCGAAGCTGGCCGTGACGCCGCCGGTGGTGGGGTGGGTGAGCAGGGGGATGTAGAGCAGCTCGGCCTGCCGGTGACGCTGCAGCGCGCCGGAGATCTTGGCCATCTGCATCAGGCTCAGCATCCCCTCCTGCATGCGGGCACCACCGGAGGCGCAGACGATCAGCAGCGGCAGGCGCCGGGTGGTGGCCGCCTCGATCAGGCGCGTGAGCTTCTCGCCCACCACCGAACCCATCGAGCCACCCATGAAGCGGAAATCCATCACCCCCAGGGCGAGGGGCACGCCGCGGCTGCGGCAGAGGCCGGTGACCACCGCATCGCGCAGCCCGGTGCTCTGCTGGCTGTCGCGGATGCGGTCGGCGTAGCTGCGCCGGTCCTTGAAGGCCAGGGGGTCGGTGGGGGCCAGGTCGCTGTCGAGGGCCTCGAAGCTGCCGGGGTCGGCGATCAGGCGGATGCGCTCGTCGCTGCTGATGCGGTGGTGGTAGCCGCAGCCTTTGCAGACACTGGCATTGGCCACCAGGTCCTTGCGGTACACCACCAGGCCGCAGTCGGGGCACTTGCTCCACAGCCCGCCACCCTCCTCCGGTTCCTGGGGATTGCGGACGGTGGGGGCGTTTTTGCGGCGGTCGGCGAACCAGTCGAACAGCGACATGGGGAAGGCGCCGCAGGGCGCCGCTCACGGAATGGCTCCATTAAACGAGCCACCGGACACGCGGCAGCGGCCTCGGGTCACCGCTGGGGTCATCGCTGGGGGCGGGGCTGCGCTCAGACGGGCGGCAGCAGCCAGCCCAGCCGTTGCAGCCAGAAGCCGCTGCCCAGCAGCCACACGGCGGCGCCGCCGGCGGCCAGGAAGGGACCGAAGGGGAAGGCCTGGTGCCGGCCCAGCCGGCCGCTGATGCGCCCCAGCACGCCCAGCAGCGCTGCGCTGACCACCGCCAGGATGACGCTGAGCCCCAGGCCGCTGAGGCCCAGCCAGGCCCCCAGCAGGGCGGCGAGTTTGGCGTCCCCGAGGCCGAGGGCCGGCTTGCCCAGCAGCCGTTCGCCGAGGGCGCTCACCGTTTCGAAGCCCACCAGGGCCACCCCGGCGGCCACCAGGTGGTGGAACAGCAGCTCCCGGCCCTGGCTGGCGCTCTGCAGCCAGCCCAGCAGCGCCGAGCAACCCAGGCCGAGCAGCAGGCCGATGCGGCAGAGGGGTTCCGGCAGCCAGAGGTGATCGAGGTCGATGAGGCTGAGCGGGATCAGCCAGCTGAGCAGCAGCCAGCCGGCCAGCAGCAGCAGCAGCGGTTGGGGCTGCGGTCCCATGGTCCCGGGTCGGGCGGCCAGGGCCGCCACCCACAGCCCCGCCGTGAGCAGCTCCACCAGGGGATAGCGCAGGCCGATGCCGGCGCCGCAGTGCCGGCATCGGCCCCGCAGCGCCAGCCAGCCCAGCAGCGGCAGGTTCTCGAACCAGGCCAGGGGGGTGCCGCAGCGGGGGCAGTGGCTGCCGGGCCAGAGCAGGGACTCCCCCCGGGGCAGCCGCCAGGCCACGACGTTGAGGAAGCTGCCGACGCAGGCGCCGAGCAGGGCCGCCAGCAGTGGCAGGGCGGGGATGGCGGTGGGGGTGCTGACCACAGGGCCTCAGCGGCTGCGCGGCATGCGCAGGCGATTGGCCGGCTTGGCCGCCGCTCGGCCCTGCAGCAGCTCGATGGGGATGAACTGTTCGTGGGGCAGCAACACCGGCTGCTCAAACACCACCCGGCCCCGGGCCCCGAGCAGCACCACGCCGCAGGGCTCGGGACCGGCGGGACAACCTTCCTGATAGCGGAACATCACCCGGCGGGCCTGCTGGAACACCTGGCGGCTGTCGATGCGGTCGAGACGCAATGCGCCAACGGTTGCCGATGTGGCCCCCGGGATTGCAAAGGAGGGTGGCGTGACGCCGTGGCTGGCAGGGCTCTGGGGAGGGGTGTTGGTGATGGCCTCACCGACTCCGGTTCGTTGCCCAGATTAGGCCCTCAGCCACGGATGGCCCCGCTCAGAGCAGTTTGTCGCGCTCTTCGATCATGCGGTGAATGATCGGCGTGAGAATCAGCTCCATCGCAAAGCTCATCTTGCCCCCATTCACCACGATGGAGGTGGGGCTGGACATGAAGGAGTCGTGGATCATGTCGAGCAGGTAGGGAAAATCGATCCCCCACTTCTCGCGAGCCCCCTTGCGGAAGTGGATGATCACGAACGACTCGTCCGCGGTGGGGATGCTGCGGATCTGGAAGGGGTTGGAGGTGTCCACGGTGGGCACCCGCTGAAAGTTGATATCGGTGCGGCTGAACTGGGGGCAGATGTGGTTGATGTAGTCGGGCATGCGGCGCAGGATCGTGTCCACGACCGCTGCGGCCGAGTAGCCGCGCTCGGCGTTGTCGCGGGAGATCTTCTGGATCCACTCCAGGTTGGTGATCGGCACGACCCCCACCAGCAGGTCCACCACCGAGGCCACGTCATAGCCCTCACCCACCACGCCGCCGTGCAGACCCTCGTAGAAGAGCAGGTCGGTGCTGGAGGGGATCGGCTCCCAGGGCGTGAACTGACCGGCGTCCAGGCTGGTGCCCAGGCGGCCGTTGTGCTCGTCGGCCTCCTCAGGGGAGTGCAGGTAGTAGCGCTTCTCGCCAGCGCCGCTCTCGCCGTAGCTGCGGAACAGCTCCTCGAGCTTGCTGAAGAGGTTGGCCTCGGGGCCGAAGTGGGAGAAGTTCTCCCCCCGGGCGATGGCGGCCGCCATCGCCTCCTTCATCGGCGCACGCTCGTAGCGGTGATAGCTGTCACCCTCCACCACGGCCGGCGTGATGCCCTCGCGGGTGAAGATGTATTCGAAAGCGCGCTTGACGGTGGTGGTTCCCGCGCCAGAGGAACCGGTGACTGCCACAACCGGGTGACGCTTCGACATGGCGCAGGAGAACGGAGACCGTGGCCGAGTTTGGCAGGTCGCCGGCCTCAGCCCTCCAGGGCGCGCAGCACCTGGTCGCCCATGGCCTGACAGCCCACCAGGGTGCAGCCCTCGGCCATCAGGTCGCCGGTGCGGTAGCCCGCCTGCAGCACCCGATCCACCGCGGCTTCGAGATCGGCGGCAGCCGCCTCCTGGGCCAGGCCGATGCGCAGCAGCATGGCGGCGCTGAGCACCATCGCCAGCGGGTTGGCCCGGTCCTGGCCGGCGATGTCCGGCGCCGAGCCGTGGATCGGCTCGAACAGCCCCGGGCCGGCGCTGCCCAGGGAGGCCGAGGGCAGCATGCCGATGGAGCCGGTGAGCATGGCGGCCTCATCGCTGAGGATGTCGCCGAAGAGGTTGCCGGTGAGCAGCACGTCGAACTGGCGCGGAGCCCGCACCAGCTGCATGGCGGCGTTGTCGACGTAGAGGTGGCTGAGCTCCACATCGCCGTACTCGGCGGCGTACAGGGCCTCCACCCGCTCGCGCCAGAGCTGGCTCACATCGAGCACGTTGGCCTTGTCGACACTGCACAGCCGGCCCTTGCGCTGGCGGGCCAGATCGAAGCCCACCCGGGCGATGCGGTCGATCTCCGAGGCGCTGTAGGCCATGGTGTTGAAGGCCCGCTCCTCGCCTGCCGCCTGCACCCGCCCCTTGGGGGTGCCGAAGTAGATGCCGCCGGTGAGCTCGCGCACCACCATCAGATCCACGCCCTCGATCACCTCCGGGCGCAGGCTGGAGGCCTCCAGGAGGGCGGGGATCGCCTTCACCGGCCGCAGGTTGGCGAACAGGCCCAGGCCGCCGCGCAGCCCCAGCAGGCCGGTTTCGGGCCGCTGCGCGCGCGGCACGCTGTCGTAGCGGGGCGAGCCGATCGCCGCCAGCAGCACGGCGTCGCTGGCGCGGCAGGCCTCCAGGGTGGCGGCGGGCAGGGGTTCGCCACAGGCCTCGATGCCGGCACCACCGATCGGCTGTTCGTCGTAGGCCAGCTCCAGCTGGTGGCGGCGGCTCACCGCATCGAGCAGCTGGCGGGCCACCGCCATGATCTCCGGACCGATGCCGTCGCCGGGGAGCAGGGTGATCCGGTGGCGGCTGGTCATGGTGGCGACGAGGAGAGCGGCGGGAGCAGGCGCGGAGGCTAGGGCGCGGAGCGATCGGGGCCGGGCTGCTGCTGGCTGCGTTTCTCCAGGTGGCGCAGCGCCCGGGCCAGCTCGGGGAGTTTGTTGAAGGCCGCCGAGCAGCGCAGCCAGAGGCGGTTGGGGATCGCCGGATAGCCGCTCACCACCTCGCCTGCCGCCACCTCCCCGTGCACCCCCGACTTGGAGCTGGCGATGGCCCGATCGCCCATCACCGCCTTGTTGGCCAGGCCCACCTGGCCCGCCAGGATGACGCCATGGCCGAGGCGGGCGCCGCCGGCGATGCCCACCTGGGCGGCGAGGGCACAGCCCCGGCCGGTGCTGACCCCGTGGCCGATGTGGACCAGGTTGTCGATCTTGGTGCCGGCGCCGATGCGCGTTTCGCCCACCGCCGGCCGGTCGATGGTGCTGCCGGAGCCCACCTCCACCGCCTCCTCCAGCACCACCCGGCCGGTCTGGGGCATCTTGCGCCAGCCCGTGGCGGTGGGCACGAAGCCGAAGCCCTCACCCCCGATCACGGCGTTGGCCTGGAGCACGCAGCCCCGCCCCAGCCGGCTGCCGGGGTGCACGACGCTGCCGGCGTGCAGCTCACAGCCCTCGCCCAGCTCCACATCCGCGTAGAGCACCACATGGGGGTGCAGGGTGCAGCCGGCGCCGATGCGCACGCCCTCGGCGATGCACACCTGGGCACCGATGTGGCTGCCCATCCCCACCACCGCCGTGGGATCGACCACGGCGCTGGGGTGGATGCCGGGCGGCAGCAGCGGTTTGGGGTGCAGGGCCTCGAGGGCCTCAGCGAATCCCAGGCGCGGATCGGCCAGTGCCACCCAGGCGATGCCGCGGGCGCTGAGCCGCTGGCCCAGGTCGGCCGTGCCATCACCGGCGGGCAGCAGCACGGCGCTGGCGCCGGTGGCGGCGATGGCCGCCGCCAGGCCGCTGCCGGCTTCCAGGAAGCTGAGCTGGCCGCTGCAGGCCTCGGCCAGGGCGCCGCCGCCGCGGAGCTCCGGATCGCCGGCCAGGTCGCGGATCGGGCCGCCGTCAGGCGGGGAGTGGAGCTCGCTGAGATGGCCGAGCAGTTGGCTGAAGCGCATGCCCCACGGGCTTCCGGCTGGGCGGATCGTAGGCAGGGCCTCAGAGCAGGGCCAGGCGATCGCGGTGCATCACCTCCACCCCCACCCGGCCCATCAGCTGCTGCAGGTCGGCGCTGCCCAGGCTGGCCAGGCCCCGGCCCAGTTCCCGGCCATCCGGGCCCAGCAGGCGCACCGCGTCGCGGGCGTTGAACTGCCCCTCCACCGCCGTCACCCCCACCGCCAGCAATGAGGCGCCCCGGTTGAGCAGGGCTCGCTCGGCGCCGGCATCGAGGCGCAGGGCCCCCTTGGGCACCAGGGCGTGGGCCAGCCAGTGTTTGCGGGTGGTGATCGGCTCGCCGGAGGGCTGGAACACCGTGCCCACGCGCTGGCCGGCCAGCAGGGCATCGAGCGCGGTCGGATCGCGGCCGTCGGCCAGGTGCACGCGGATGCCACTGGAGGTGGCGATGCGCGCCGCGGCCAGCTTGGTGGTCATGCCGCCGGTGCCCCAGCGGCCGCCGCCGCCGGCCACATGGGTAATCCGTTCCAGTTCGGCCAGATCGCTCACCTCCTCGATGGGCTCGGCCGAGCTGTCGCGGCGGGGATCGCCCGAGTAGAGGCGGTCCACGTCGGTGAGCAGGATCAGTTCATCGGCGCCCACCGCCACCGCCACCAGGGCCGAGAGGGTGTCGTTGTCGCCGAAGCGCAGCTCATCGGTGGCCAGGGTGTCGTTCTCGTTCACCACCGGCACCACGCCCCAGGCGAGCAGCTGCTCGAGGGTGCGGCTGGCGTTCTGGTAGCGCCGCCGCGAGGCCAGGTCGCCGCGGGTGAGCAGCACCTGGGCCGCCGTCAGTCCGCGCACGGCAAAGGCGTCCTGGTACTGGGCCATCAGCTGGCCCTGACCCACGGCGGCGGCGGCCTGCAGCGCGGCCACCTCCGCCGGGCGCTGGGCCATCGCCAGCACCGCGCAGCCCAGGCCCACGGCACCGCTGGTGACCAGGGCCACGGCATCGCCGCGGCGCTGGGCCGTGTTGATGCTGGCGGCCAGGTCGGCGATCACGGCGGTGGTGGGGCGCTCGGCGCTGCCCCGCAGCAGGCTGGTGCCCACCTTCACCACCCGGCGCCGGGGCCGCCCGTCGCTGGCGTTCATCCCCGCCTCCCTCGCCATTGCCGCTGCCCTGCTCATCCCAGGCGGATGCCCAGCCAGTGGGCGAGCTGCAGCTCCAGCCGCTGCACGCGGTCGCGCTGG
The DNA here is from genome assembly GCA_963765575.1 of uncultured cyanobacterium. GTDB lineage: Bacteria > Cyanobacteriota > Cyanobacteriia > PCC-6307 > Cyanobiaceae > NIES-981. The sequence continues at coordinate 341,863 of CAVXWZ010000001.1, forward strand.
CAGGGCTGCCCCAGCGGGTCGATCGGCCTCACCAGCACCGTGTAGAGGCCCAGGCGGTTGCCCACGATCACGTCGGTGAACAGCCGATCACCGATCAGGGCGACCTGGCGGTGGGGCAGCTGCAGTTGCTGCAGCACCCGGCGCAGGGCGGCACGGCGCGGTTTGCCGGCTGAGGTGGTGAAGGGCACCCCCAGCTCGGCCGCCACGGCGCCGATGCGCTGGCGGGAGGGGTTGTTGCTGAGCAGGTGGATCGGCAGCTGCCGGCGCGCCTCCTCCAGCCAGCGGCGGCAGCTCTGGGGCAGGGTGGACTGGCGCCGGGGCAGCAGCGTGCGGTCCACATCCAGCACCAGGGCTGCGATCCGACGCTCAAGCAGCTGCTGCAGGGGCAGCTCGGCCAGGGTGCGGTCGAGCAGCCAGTCGGGGCGCAGCAGTTGACGCAGGCTCACGGCTGGCCCTCCCGCTCCTCCAGCTCGGCCTCGATGCGGGGCTGAACCCGATCGAATTCCTCCCCTTCCACCAGCAGCGCCTGGGCGCCGTCCATGCGGGCCACCACGAAGTAGGGGTCGAGGGGGATGTAGAGGCCGTACTCCTGCTCCTCCACCAGGAAGCTCACCAGCAGCTCGTAGGTCTCGCTGTCGTCGTCCTCGTCGCCGTCGTCGAGATCCTCGGGCTCGGGCTCCTCCAGTTCGCCGTTCACCGTGAGGGTCACCGCCGAGCGCACCAGGGTGAGGTCGTGCTCCTGCAGCACCACATCCGCCACCGAGAGGATCGGTTCGGTGGCCTCGATCGTGTCGATCAGCTCCGGTTCCTCCCCCTCCCCCAGGCGGAACAGGCACACCGGGGTGTCCACGGGCGTGAGCAACACGTAGTCGCGACCATCGAGGGGGATGAGCTGCTCCAGAAAACAGAGCAACTGACGACCCCGTTGGTCGCTCACCAGCAGGGTGGGCACATCGCTGGGGAGGTCGCCCGGGCCAGTCATGAAGAACTCCGCAGTGCTCACAGAAGGTGGAGCTGTGCCCTCAGGATGGATCAGCGTCGGCTGCACTGCCCGGATCGCGGCTCAGCGCCGCCTGGGGGGCCTGCGGTTCCGGGCCCTCGCGCAGCCACTGCTCCAGCAGCAGGGCGGCGGCGGCACTGTCGAGCCGGCCGCTGCGGTCGCCGTGCAGACCATGGCGTTCGGCTGCGGCCCAGCTGCTGGAATGTTCGTTGACCCAGGCCATGGCCAGCCCGGTGGCCTGGGCCAGCCGCTCGCCGTAGCGCCGGCAATGGTGGCTCTGGTCGCCGGCGTGGCCAGCGCTGTCGAGGGGCAGTCCCACCACCAGGGCCTGCACCCGGCGGCGCTGGATCAAGGCCCGCAGCTGCTCCAGGTCGGCCGGGAACCGACCCCGCAGCAGGGGTGGCAGGGGGGTGACGGTGAGCCCCAGGGGGTCGCAGCCCGCCAGGCCGATGCGCCGCCGCCCCACATCCAGGGCCAGGGTGGAGCGCGGCCGCGGCGGGCCGGTCAGCGGGGCCCCAAGGGTGTGGGCATGGGCCGGCGCCTGGGCTGCAGCTGCTCCAGCACGGCTTCCAGGCGCCGCGCGGGGCCCTGGGCGGGGGCGTGCAGCTCCTGCCGCCGCCAGACACTGCGGGCCATCAGCACCCGTTCGCCGCGGGGTTCAGCGCCCAGCTGCACCAGCCAGCGCTCCAGGGCCTGGTCGTTGATGTCGCTGCGCAGCCACAGGGGCTGGTGGCGGCCCAGGGCCCGGGCGGCCTGGGCCAGCAGGCTGGTGAGCGGCGCGCCGATCAGCTGCCCCCAGCCAGGGTGCACCGTGAGTTCGAGATCGTGGCCACCACCGGGGTGGTCGCCCAGCCAGCGCACCGCCGCCACGGCCTGATCGCGGCCGGGATCGATCAGCAGCCAGCCGCGGCTGCCGCTGCGGTCGAGCAGGTCTTCGACATGGCGATCGAGCAGCTGGCGCAGCAGCCCGGGGCAGGCCGCCTGTTCGAGCTGCCAGAGGGCCCTGGCGCTGCGGCGGTTGAGGGGGCGCGGACTCCACGGCTGGCTGCCGTCACCAGCGGCTGCAGCCAACGTGCCGCTGGCGGGCAGCCCGCCCGGCCAGCGCCAGAGCCGCTCGGTGCGCAGGGGCTGGAAGCCCTGTTCACGCAGGGCGGCGAGTCGATCGCTGTCGAGGGTGGAGGCGATGGCGATCCAGCTGCCGGCGCCGCGGGCCCGCAGGATCGCCTCGCGCAGCAGCGCTCCGGCCAGCTCTCGCCGGCCGCATTCGGCCATCAGGCGCAGGTGCTGAACGCGCCAGCAACTGCCACTGCGGTTTTCCTGTCGGGTGACGATCAGGCCCAGGGGCACGTGCCCCTGGCGCGCCACCAGCACCTCCGGGCTGAGGTTGGTGGGCGTGGGGATGGGCAGCCAGCGCAGGGCTCGGGCGACCGGCCGCAGCACCGCCGTGCGTTGCAGCAGGGGCTGGAGGGGCACAAAGGCCGGATCGTTGAGCAGGGGCAGGTGCCAGCCGGCCAGCGGCTCGATCAGGGGTCTGTCGCCGAGGGCGCCGCCCTGGGCCCGGGGGCCTGGGCTTTCACCCTCCGGTGAGAGCAGCGCCGGGGACGGCAGCGAAGCGCTGGGCACGGCTGGACTGTGCACAGGTTGGGGTGCACAGGATGGGAGTGCACAGGATGGGTGTGCGCTGCAGGGGATTGCACCAATCGGGATTGCGCCGTCATCCCAGGGCAGTCCGGAGGGTGATCAGCCCAACTGTACCGACGATGGCTGGCCGCCGCCGCTCAGCCCGGGCGCACCAGCACCAGGGGTGTGCGCTCGTTGGCGTTGCCGGCTGGGTTGGGGCGCAGGGCGCGCTGCAGCAGGGCCTGATCGCAGCCCTGGCTGGCCGCCAGCACCTTCACCCGGCCGAGGTCGTTGACGTCGACCACGGCCACGGCCACGCCCAGGGCGCTGGCCATCTGCTCGCAGAAGGCTTCGGGTTGGTGCGGTCCGAGCACGATGGTCTGGTCGTAGGGCGGTGTGGTGCCCGTGACGTCATCGATCAGGCGGGCCTGCTCGCCGGCCAGGCGGTAGAACCAGCCCTTCGATCCCACCAGCTTCAGGGCCGTGCCCACCAGCCAGGCGCAGAGCACCCGTGCCGGCCCCTCCAGGTCGATCAGGGTCTGCATGCCGCAGGCGGTGGCCAGGGAGCTGGTGGGGTGGAACACCCGGCAGAGCAGCCGCGCCAGGGCTGAGGGCCGCACCTCCTGGGGATGCTGGTAACGGCCCTGGATCACCGCCAGGGGCGTCTCGCCGATCGTGAGCACATCGCCGCTCTGGAGCACCGCGCCGGCGTAGTGGCGCAGCACCTGCTCGGGGTCGTCGAGGGTGCCCAGCAGGTGGGTGCGCACTGGCAGCACCTGGCAGCCCTCACCGCTGCGCCAGCGGGCGGTGGCCGGCGACTGCGGTTCCGGCCGGCGCAGGGGGATGAGGATGGCGTCGCGGCGCTGGAGGCGGCCGAAGGGGCCGTAGTTCACCCACAGCACCTCCAGCCAGAGGGTGTCGAGCACGGCCGCCAGATCCACGCCCGCATCGCCCCGCAGCTCCACCGTGAGCCGGGCGCGGGTGGCCTTGCGTCCCTTGACGATGTAGGCGGCCCAGTAGCCATCGGCCCGCTCCTCCTCGTCGGCATGCAGGGCGGTGACCTGGCTGCGCAGGCTCACTCCGGCCAGATCGCCGCGGCCCAGCAGGGTGGGGCGCAACGCCAGCTCGGGCACGAACACCTCCATGCGTCGGTGGGGGTTGCTGATCGTGATCTCACCGCTCACCCGCAGACCGCCGCCAGCGAGGGGCTGGACGCCGAAGGGGGCGGCGCTGAGGCGCAGCGGTGAGGCCGGCCGCAGCCGGTGGCGCAGCTCCAGAACGAGCAGCAGCAGGCCGAACAGCAGGGCGGCGATCAGGGCCAGCTTGAGCAGAACCAGGAACAGCAAGTGCGACGGGAAACGGTTTGCCGGAGCGTACGTGCACCCCGCCGCCTTAACGTCGCGCGACCTCACCGGCCGGTGGCGCGATGCGCAAGACCTTCGTGCTCGACACCAATGTGCTGTTGCACGATCCCGGCGCCCTCGGCCGCTTTGAGGACAACAACATCGTCATCCCGATCGAGGTGGTGGCGGAAATCGACCGCTTCAAGCGCGACCCGGCCGAGAAGGGCCGCAACGCCCGCGAGGTGTCGCGGCTGCTGGACGACCTGAGGACCAGGGGCAACCTGGCCGACGGCGTTGCGCTCGACCCCCAGGGCGGCACCTTGAAGGTGGTGTTCTGCCGCAGCGAAACGCTCGCCACCCTGCCGCCCGAGCTCCAGGGCGACGGCGGTGACAACAACATTCTGGCGGTGGCGCTGGAGCAGCAGAGTCTGGAGGCGGTGATCGGCGACCAGCCGCCGGTGGTGCTGGTGACCAAGGACACCAACCTGCGCATCAAGGCCGATGCCGTGGGCCTGTCCGCCCAGGACTACACCAGCGACCGGGTGGACATCGCTGACCTCTACCCGGGCTTCTGTGAGCTCTGGGTGAGTGCCGAGCAGATGGATCGGGTGAAGCTGCCCCCAGGCCTGGAGACCGATGGACTGCCGCTGGATCACCCCCTGCAGCCCAACGAGGGGGTGACGCTGATCGACCAGAGCCAGCCCAACCACACCCTGCTGGCCCGCCACAACGCCGCCAGCGCCAGCCTGCAGCCGCTGCAGCGGCTGCAGAAGGCCCGGCTGGGGCGGATCCAGGCGCGCAACCGCGAGCAGAGCTTCGCCCTCGATCTGCTGCTCGATCCCTCCGTGCAGCTGGTGACGCTGGTGGGCAAGGCCGGCACCGGCAAGACCCTGCTGGCCCTGGCGGCAGGGTTGAACCAGGTGGCCGATGAGCGGCTCTACGAGCGCATGCTTGTGACCCGTCCGGTGATCTCCCTGGGCAAGGAGCTGGGCTTCCTGCCGGGTGATTTGGAGGAGAAGATGGGCCCCTGGATGAAACCGATCATCGACAATCTCGACTTCCTGCTCGGCTGCGAAGAAAGCAGCAAGGGTTCGGGACAACGTGGCGGCAACCGCCAGGCGCGCAGCAGCTGGAGCGACCTCAAGGCCATGGGGCTGCTGGAGGTGGAGGCGATCAGCTACATCCGCGGCCGTTCGATTCCAGGGCAGTTCATGGTGGTTGATGAGGCCCAGAACCTCACCCCCCACGAGGTGAAGACGATCGTGACGCGGGTGGGGGAGGGCACCAAGATCGTGCTCACCGGCGACCCCTACCAGATCGATAATCCCTATGTGGACGCTGAGAGCAACGGCCTCACCTGGCTGGTGGAGCGCTTCAAGGGCCAGATCCTCGCCGGCCACGTGACCCTGCAGCGCGGTGAACGCAGCGAGCTGGCTGAGCTGGCGGCGAATCTGCTCTGATCCCCATGCCCGAGAGCCTGGAGGCGGCCAGGGCGCTGTTGCAGGCGCTTTGTGGGGATCGATGCTTTCTCAGCGAGGGCTCGGTGAGGGCAATTTCAATCAAGGGCTTCCGCGTCCTCTGAGCAGAAGCCTGCGGCTCGGGGGCTTGCTGTACCGACGCGTTAAACATCTCCTCAAGCCCCCGGGTGTACTGATGAGAGGGGTGACATCTTTCCTGAACCAGGGGGTGTCCCTGTGACCTAACTTAGCCTTATAGACATACCAATCTCCTGGTTGGGGGTCTCCCGGTGGCTGACGACGTGCCAAGACCGGTCCTTGCCGCCTTTGCTATCGCGAACAGTGACGTTCTGCCGCTCGACATCGAGATCCTTGACGCGCCACCGCAGCGCTTCCATCAGCCGTAAGCCGCTGCCATCCAGCAGCCCAACCACCGGAGCCGGATCACCCTCCAATCGTTCCCGCACCACGCCATCCAGTTCCAGATCACGATCCAGCAGTACGCGGTACAGGAACAACAACGCCGAGATGGCCTGACGCCCTGCGCCACGGCTACGGCCCAGGGTTGCCACCGGCACCGCCTGCTCAGCAATCCAGACAGGCGCGCCGCTCCGCGTCGCTGATGTCGCCCCGCTCGCGTTGCCACTGGCGGCGGCGCAAGCGGCCGTACGCCTGGCAGAACTCCTCCCCCAGGGCCTGGCGCAGGCGGCTGTCGGCATCGAAGGCATCAAGGGCCTCGCCCAGGTCGGCGGGCAGCCGTGGACACACTTCGGGCGCCAGCGGTGCGGCGTAGTTGTCGTTGTCGTGGCGCGGGCCGGGCTGCAGCTGGCGCTCGATACCATCCAGCCCCGCCGCCAGGATGGCGGCCTGGAGCAGGTAGGGATGGGTGGAGCCGTCGGGTAGGCGCAGCTCCAGGCGTTGGTCGTCGGGAATGCGCAGCATGTGGGTGCGGTTGTTGCCGCAGTAACTGATCCCCGCCGGTGACCAGGTGGCACCCGACGTGGTGGGCGGTGCGGCCAGCCTTCGGTAGCTGTTCACCGTGGGGTTGGTGAGGGCGCAGAGGGCCGGGGCGTGCTCCAGCAGGCCCGCCAAAAACTGATAGGCCAGCGGTGAGAGGCCCAGTTCGCCGGCAGGATCGGGGAAGAGGTTGATGGCTGCTGTCTGGGTGGCGTCGCCACCGGCGGATCCCCAGAGTGAAAGATGGGTGTGGCAGCCGTTGCCGGTGCGCTCGGCGAAGGGCTTGGCCATGAAGCTGGCCTTCAGCCCCTGCTGTTCCGCCAGCGACTTCACCATCACCTTGAAGAAGGCGTGGCGATCGGCGGTGGTGAGGGCGTTGGCGAAGGTCCAGTTCACCTCAAACTGGCCGTTGGCGTCCTCGTGATCAGCCTGGTAGGGGCCCCAGCCCAGCTGCTCCATCGCCTCCAGCAGCGGGCCGATCAGGCCGTAGTGGCGCATCAAGGCCAGCTGGTCGTAGCAGGGTTTCTCCTGGTGGTCGGCCGGATCGGCGATGCCGCCGCCATCGGCCGCCAGCAGAAAAAACTCGGCCTCCACGCCGCTGCGCAGCTCGTAGCCCAGGGCGGCGGCCCGCTGCAGCTGCTTCCGCAGCAGCCGGCGGGGGCACTGGGCCATCGGCGTTCCCCCCAGCACCAGTTCGGCCGCCACCCAGCCCACCTCCGGTTGCCAGGGCAGGGGGGTGAGGCTGGCGGCGTCGGGCAGGGCCATCACGTCGCCGTCGGCCGGGGAGAGATCCAGCCAGGCGGCGAAGCCGGCGAAACCGGCACCATCGCGGGCCATCGCGGCGATGGCGGCGGCGGGCACGAGCTTGGCGCGCTGGATGCCGAACAGGTCGGTGAAGGAGATCAGCAGGAACTTGAGCTGCAGCTCCCGGGCCTGGCGGGCGAGATCGGTCATGGCGGCTGGTGGATGGAGGAAGGAGGGGCCCGGCGCCAGGGCCAGTCAGCTGGCCAGCAGCTGATCAACGACGTGGCGCAGCAGCTGCTGCTCGTTGGGGTTGCTGTGGGGGTTGCCGGCCCGGTGGCCGAGCGGGGAGTCGATGCGGTGCAGGCGGGCGCCGGGGATGCAGCGCGCTTCGGCGGCGAGGTCGTCGACGGGGAAATAGAGGTCGTGGCTGCCGGCCACGACGGCCGTTCTGGCCTCGATGCGGCCCAGGGCGGCGGCCAGGTCACCACCGCCGGCCACGTCGTGGTTCAGCCAGGTGTCGAGCATGGCGATGAGATCGCGGGGATCGTGGCGGCGGTAGTGGGGCAGCCACTGCTCGCGCACGTGCTGCTCCACCGGTTCGGCGATGCTGCGGAAGAAGGGCTGGCTGGCCGCCCAGCTGGCGTAGATCAGCGCGTAGGTGAGCAGCCCCTGTTCCGGTGCGGCGTCGAAGCCCGAGCCGTTCCAGTGCCGATCGGCGGTGAGCGCCTGGCGCAGGCTGAGGCAGAACAGGCGGTTGTGGGGGGTGGTGCGGGCGGTGCCGCAGACGCAGCAGATCCGCTGCACCGTTTCGGGATGGTCCACCGCCCAGCGGTAGGCCTGCTGGGCCCCCATCGACCAGCCATAGATCAGGGCCGGCCGCTCGACGCCGAACACCTCCCGCAGCAGCCGGCGCTGGGCGGCGACGTTGTCGCCATGCCCCACCACCCAGCCCTGCTCGGCCAGACCCATGACGCCGTGGCTGGGGCTGCTGGAGGCGCCGTTGCCGAACATCCCCGCGATCAGCACGCACCAGCGCTGCGGGTCGAACACCGGCCCGGCCAGCCAGGCCAGATCCTCCACCCGCGCCCCGTAGGAACTGGGCACCAGGATCAGGTTGGAGCGGTCGGGCGTGAGCTGGCCGATGCGCAGGTAGCTGATCCGCGCCTCGGGGATGGTGTGGCCGCACTGGAGAACAAACCGCCCCAGGTTGTGCAGACCGTGGTGCCGGGGTGGTGCCGTGGGGGTGCTGGTCATGGCCCCGCGCTCAAGCCCCACTCATGCGGCGCTGCCCTGGGCCGGCAGGGCCAGGGCGGACAGATCGGCCAGCAGCTGGCGATGCACGTTCAGGTAGCCGTGGTCGAGGTGCTGCAGATGGGGAGCGATCAGCTGGTGGGCCGCCGGCAGGGCGTGGAAGGGCAGCGAGGGATAGAGGTGGTGCTCGGCGTGGAAGGGCATGTTCCACATCAGCCAGCGCACCGGCGCGGTGGTGAGGGTGGTGCGGGTGTTGCTGGTGCCATCGGCGCTGAAGCTGCAGCCGCTGTGTTCCGCCAGCAACAGAAAGCGCAGGACGGGTTGGCCGATGGCCAGGGGCAGCAGCCAGAACCAGAGCAGGAAGCCGTTGGCGCCGATCAGCGAGAGCAGCGCCAGCACCCCGACCACCCCGGCCTGGAGCCAGGCCGAGCGGCGCACCTGGGGGATCACCTGGGGGTTGAGGTAGGGCACGGAGGCGAGATCACCCCAGAGCAGGCGGGCATGGCCGCGCAGCTTGCCGGTCCACCAGTTGCAGCCACTGAGTTCGCGGAGGTAGCCGGCCGCGGAGGTCGGTGCCGGGTCGTCGAGCTCGGGATCGAGCCCCGGCTGATGGGTGTAGCGGTGGTGCCACTGGTGGTAGCGGCGGTAGGCGGTGGCGTTGTAAAAGCTCAGCAGCCCCAGAAGCCAGGCCGCGGCGTCGTTCACCCGCCTGTTGCGGAAGGCGGTGCGATGGCTGCATTCATGCAGGCCCGCGAAGCTGGTGGCCAGCGCCACCCCCAGGGCGACCAGCCCGACGAGACGCAGCCCCAGGGGCAGGGCCGCCGACCCCCACAGCAGGCCGGCCCCAGCGATCAGCCCCAGGTGGCCCGCCAGCCGCCAGGCCGCCGGGCCGTTGCGCAGTCCGTTGAGTTCCGCCAGGCGGGAACGTGCGATCAGCTCGGGTACGGGCGCGGCCATGGGGGGGAGCTGGGGGGAACGCAGTGCGGCGCGAGTTGTCATCACAGCAGCGCCGCGGGCAGCGCTGCGGTAGGCGTTGCCACGGAGGTGGAATCCGGCCTTTCAGGTGGGCCCCGGCCACTGGGGAGGAACCTAGTGTTGAGAAACCAATGCTGCCCCCACCGGCGCCCTGCGCTGTCCGGCCGTTTCTTGCCCTGTCCATGGCGACCTCTCTGTTCATCAGCCCCTCCGAGGCCCTGCCCGGGGACAGCGCCGACCCCAGGCGGCCGGCGCTGATTGCCTCCCTGCGCAGCCGTTACGCCGCCGCGGAGCTCCGCCAGGATGCCGCCGCCAAGCAGGAGCTGTTCCGCGAGGCGGTGTATCTCGGCATCCGGCCCGAGGATTTCACCCCCCCGGGCTGAGCAGCGGGTCCAGGCCCCGCAGGCAGCTGGCCAGTTCCTCGCGCAGGTCGAGGAATTTCCGTGAAACCCGCAGGTGGCGCAGGTCGGAGCGGTCCAGCTCCACCGCCACCGAGCGCACGATGCGGCCGGGGTTGGGCGCCAGGATGTGCACCTCGCCGGCCAGCAGCAGGGCCTCCTCCAGGTCGTGGGTGATCAGCAGGGCGGACAGGCCCGTGCGCTGCCAGAGGTTGTGCATGAACTCCTGCATCGATTCGCGGATCTGCAGATCCAGGGCACCGAAGGGCTCATCGAGCAGCAGCACCCGGGGTTGGGCGGCCAGGGCGCGGGCGATGGCCACCCGCTGCTGCATGCCGCCGGAGAGCTCCCGCGGCAGCCGCCGGGCCGCGTCGGCCAGCCCCACCACCTCCAGGAAATAGCTGGTGCGCTCGCGGATCTCGCGCCGGTCGAGACCCTGCAGCTCCATGCCGAAGGCCACGTTCTGGGCAGCCGTGAGCCAGGGGTAGAGGCTGTACTTCTGGAACACCATGCCCCGGTCCGAGCCCGGGCCGCGCACGGGGGCACCGTCGAGGGTGATCACGCCGGCACTGGGCTGATCCAGCCCGGCCACCAGCCGCATCATCGTGGACTTGCCGGAGCCGGAGCTGCCCACCAGGGCCACGAACTCGCCGGTGTTGACGCTGAAGTTGATGGTCTCGAGCACGAGCTTGCGGCGGCGGCCGGTGCCGAAGCTCTTGCTCACCTGATCAACGCAAAGCTGCATGAGGGGATCGACGGCGTTGGCGGCGGACTCAGTTGGCCCAGGCACAGGCCCGGCGCATCACCAGCCGGAAGCCCAGATCGATCACCAGCCCGATCAGGCCGATCACGATCAGTCCCAGAAAGATCTCATCGGTGCGTAGAAAGCGCTGGGCCAGGCTGATGCGCTTGCCCAGCCCCTCGTTGGCCGCCACCAGTTCGGCGACGATCACCAGATTCCAGGCGGCGGCCATGTTGATCCGGTAGGCGTCGATCACCTGGGGGGCGATGCAGGGGGTGATCACCCGCAACAGCACCTGGGAGCTGCGGCCGCCGAGGGTGAGGGCGGTCTCCACCAGTTCGCGGGGCACGAACTTCACCGCATCCATGATCATCAGCGTGTTGAAGAACAGGGTGCCGATGAAGATCAGCAGGATCTTCGGCAACTCGCCCAGGCCGAAATAGATGATCAGCAGGGGAATGAACGCCGGTGCCGGCATGTAGCGGATCAGCCCCACCAGCGGCTCCAGCAGCCGGTTGATCACGGTGCTGGTGCCCATGGCGATGCCGAGGGGCAGGGCCACGATGGCCGAGAGGCCGAAGCCGCCCAGCACCCGCCCCACACTTGCCACCAGGTCGGCCCAGAGCAGCCCCTCGCTGGCCTGCTCCTGGCCGGCCGCCCACACCGCCGCCGGACTGGGCAGAAACAGGGGATCCACCAGCTGGAGGCCGGTGACCAGGGTCCAGATCAGCAGCACCACCAGCACCCCGGTGAGGCCGAGGATCCAGGGGTGCCGGACCAGCTCCTGCAGTCGCGCCATGGCCGCCAGCGCCTCCCCGCCTCAGTTGGCCTGGGCCGCTTTGACGAAGCGGCCCTCGAACAGGCCGTCGAGCGGCGGCGGGCTGTCCGCCAGCCCCACCTGCTGCAGGAAGGTGCTGATCTGCTCGGCGGCGAAGGGCAGCGAGGCCATGGTGGTGCCGGGCTCGAGGGCCTGCAGGTTGTCGTCGAGGCTGAACAGGGTGGTGCCGGCCTCGTACTCCCGGTACTCGTCTTCGCTCACACCGCCGCGGGCACTGAGGATGGTCAGTGAGCCCTCGGGATCAGCCTCCATCGCCGCCAGGGTGGCGAACCAGGCATTCACCACCGCCTGCACCTTCTCCGGGTTGTTGGCCACGAACTCCGAGCGGCACACCAGGTGGTCGCTGATGGCGCCGGGGAAGTCGGCCGAGGAGAACAGGGTGGTGCTGCCGTCACGCCTGAGGGCCTGGGTGGTGAAGGGAGCGAACACGCCCACCGCATCCACCTGGCCGGCCACAAAGGCGGCGGCGGCGGCGCCTGTCTCCAGGGGCACGAAGGTGATGTCGTCGGCGGAGAGGCCCGCCTCCTCAAGGCCGAGCAACAGCAGATAGTGGTCCACGGTGCCTTCTTCGGCGGCCACCGACTTGCCCTGGAGATCGGCGATGGTGTTGATGCCCTCGGCCACGATGATCTGGTCGTTGCCGGTGGAGTTGTCGTTGGTGAGCACCACCTGCAGGTCGGCGCCGCCGGCGACCGAAGAGATCGTGTCGTTCAGGGTCTGGCTGTTGCAGTCGAGCTGGCCGGCGTTGAGGGCGTTGATCGAATCGAGGTAGCCGTCAAACCACTGCAGGGTCACCGGCACGCCGAACAGGCCCTTCTCCTCGGTGACCTGCCAGGGGATCCAGCCGGGCCAGGCGCTGAAACCGATCCGCACCGGCGTGTCGGAGCTGCCGCCGCCCTGGTCGCCGCCCCGGCCGCCACAGGCGGTGAGGGCGCCGGCGCCGAGGCCGAGCAACAGCAGGGTGGCCAGCAGGCGGGTGCGCGTGCGGCGCCGGGGACGGGGAGTGGTCATGGGGATCAAGGCGGAGTTGGGGTTGGAGCTGGAATCGATGGAGTCGGATCAGGAAGCGGCAGGCGTCATGGGCTCACCAGCTCCGGAATCGGCGCCTCGGATGCGCCGCGCGCGGCCTGCAGCAGCGCCCGCTGCTGCTCCAGCCAGGCGTGCCAGGCCGCCAGGCCCTCGCCGTTGGTGGCCGACACGCGGATCACGGCGCAGCGCGGATTCACCTGGCGGATGTGGGCTTCGATCCGCTCCACGTCCACCGGCAGGTAGGGCAGCAGGTCGGTCTTGGTGATCAGCACGCAGTCGGCCTCGCGGAACATCACCGGGTACTTGAGGGGCTTGTCTTCCCCTTCGGTGACGCTGAGCAGGGCCACCTTGCGGTGCTCGCCGATGGCGAATTCGGCGGGGCACACCAGGTTGCCCACGTTCTCCACCCAGAGCAGATCGAGGCCGGCGGGATCGAGGCGCTGGCCCAGCAGCCGGAGGCCGCCACTCACCATCGCCGCATCCAGATGGCAGGCGCGGCCGGTGGTGATCGGCACCACCGGCACGCCCACGGCCTGCAGCCGCTCGGCGTCGAGCTGGGTGGTCATGTCGCCCTCCAGCACCGCCATGGCGTAGGTGCCGGCCAGCTGGGCCAGGGAGCGCTCCAGCAGGGAGGTCTTGCCGGCGCCGGGGCTGCTCATCACGTTCAGGCAGAGCAGCTGCCAGGCGTCGAAGTGCTCGCGGTTGTGCTCCGCCTGGTGCTCATTGGCCGCCAGCAGGTTGAGGCCGAGGGTGTCTTCCAGGGACATGTGCATGGCGATCAGGCGCAGGGGGAGAGTGATGCAGAAGGGTGGCCGGAACAGGCCTCGCTGCGGTGATCGAGGCTGTAATCCACCGAGCGGATCTTCAGCTCGCGGCCGCTCACGATCTCCTCCATCGGGTGCTGGCAGCAGGGGGAGCGGTAGCCCGCTTCGGCGCTGGGCTGGTAGGTGCCGTTGCAGAGCACGCAGCGGCCCACCAGGGGCACCGATTCGATCGCCAGGCGGGCTCCGGCCAGCCAGCTCGACTGCACGGCCGCCTGCCAGGTGGACACCAGCTGAGCGGGTTCAACGCAGGTGAAGTCCCCCACCAGCAGGTGCACGGTGGCCACCTTGGGTGTGGCCGGGGCGTGGCCCTGCTTCCACTCGTTCATCGAGAGCAGCAGGCACTTGGTCATGTCGACTTCGTGCATGGTCCTATCTCCATTTCTGATCGACGGCCATGTTGCAGTGATCGTGCAGCCAGGCCGGTTTCTCTTTCCTGGGCAGCTGGCCGCTCACCACCAGGTGGGCCATCACATCGCAGATCACGCGGGTGGCCATCAGCGAGGTCATGTCGCTGATGTCGTAAGGGGGCGACACCTCCACCACCTCAAGGCCGCAGACCGGCACGTTGCGCACGATCAACTCCAGCAACTTCAGTGCTTCGCGGGGCAGCAGGCCGCCGGGTTCGGGCCAGCCGGTGCCGGGCACGAAGCCGGCGTCGATGCAGTCGATGTCGAAGGAGATGTAGACGCAGTCGGTGCCATCGGTGGCGCGCTCGATCGCGTACTGGGCGGCCGCCTCCAGGCCCATGTCGCAGATGTCGGTGACGGTGAGCACGTTGGTGCCCCGCTCGCGGCACACCTTCACCCCTTCGCGCGGCACCTGCCAGCCGCCGATGCCCAGTTGCACCAGGTTTTCGGCCGGGGCGTTGGCCATGTTCGTGGCGTGGAACCACGGACAGGTGTGCATGCGCTCGTCGAGGTCGATCTCCTGGGTGTCGACATGGCGATCGAAGTGGATGATGCCCACCTTCTTGTCGCCCAGGTGGCGGCAGACGCCCCGCACGGTGGGAAAGCCGATCGAGTGATCGCCGCCGAGGATGATCGGGAAGGCGCCACTGGCGAACACGTGGGCCACGCCCTTGGAGATCTGATCGAAGCTCTTCTCGTTGTTGGCGGGAATCGTGAAGATGTCGCCCACATCGCAGAGCCGGATCGACTCGCGCAGGTCGACGCCCATCTCGTAGTTGTAGGGCGTGTAGAGGGCCGAGATGCGGCGGATGCCCTGGGGCCCGAAGCGGGTGCCGGGCCGGTAGGTGGTGCCGGAATCGTGGGGCACCCCCAGGATCGCCACATCGAACTCGCCGACGCGGTTCACGTCTTCGATGTAGGGCGCCTTCATGAAGGTGTTGATGCCCGCGTAGTGGGGCAGCTCGCCGCGCGAGAAGGTGGAGATGCGCCGATCGACGATGCTCTCGGCCGCCTCCAGGCCATAGCGCAGGCCCTGATCCACCTCCTGCTGCCAGCCGGTGAGCGGCAGGCGGGCTTCCTTCTCCAGGGCCTCGGCGCCCTGGCGGCCCGTGGCTGGAGCCTGAGTGCGCCGGTCAAAGGCCCCTTCAGGGCCTGGAGATGCGGTCATGGCACGACACGGAGGTGGGGGTGTGCGGTCTCCCGGGCTTTTATCCCTCCGTGCAACCGGGTGACCCCGGTGAGCTTCTCTCGGACCAGACGTCTCAAGGGCATGGCATGGAGGGCCACACCTGATCGAGACCGGAACCCTAGAAGCTGCTTCCGCCCCGGAACCCTCTCCCAGGAGTTGGCTGAGCGTTGTGGTGGTTGTTACCGAGCCCCGAAGCTGACCTGCAGGGAGCCGGAAACCCACAACACCAAGCTCCGGCGCTGAGCCCTCAATGGCGAGAATCAAGGCATTGCCGTTGCGATCACCGTGAAGTACTCCACCTATCGCTACGCCAGGATGCTGCCCGTGATTCTGGGAATTCTGGCCTATGCCCTGTGGCGGGTGTTGAAGGCCTACGACGCGCTCTTTGGCCATCCCCTTGTGCTGATGCTTCTCTTCCTGCCTGCGTTGATCGTGGCTTACTTCACGATTGTCAGAAACGGATACTGTCCGGAATGCAAGATGCCCTTTGGCCGGGAAATCAGTCGCACCTGTGTGCGCTGCGGCCATGTGTTCAGCCGCGATGACTCCGTTTCCAGGAGCTGACTGGATCCATCAGCCAACACCAGGCGACGGCGTTGAGCACGGCGCCGCCGTTCAGAGCATCCGCTCGGGTTGTACCCAGCGATCGAAGTCGTCCCCGCTCAGCTCCCCCACCACCAGGGCCGCCTGCTTGAGGCTGAGCCCGTGCTGGTGGGCGTGTTTGGCGATGGCGCAGGCGCGGTCGTAGCCGATGGCGGGGGTGAGGGCTGTGACCAGCATCAGGCTCTGGTCGAGCAGGGCGGCGATGCGGGCCCGATCGGGCTCCAGGCCCTCGATGCAGTGCTGGCGGAAGGCAGTGCAGCTGCCCGCCAGCAGCTCGATGCTCTCCAGCACGTTGTGGGCGATCAGGGGCTTGAACACGTTCAGCTCGAAGTTGCCCTGGCTGGCGGCCATCTGCACGGCGGTGTTGTTGCCCATCACCTGCACCGCCACCATGGTGAGGCTCTCGCACTGGGTGGGATTCACCTTGCCGGGCATGATCGAGCTGCCCGGTTCGTTCTCCGGCAGCACCAGTTCGCCGAGGCCGCAACGGGGCCCACTGGCCAGCCAGCGGATGTCGTTGGCGATCTTCAGCAGCGATCCGGCCAGCACCGTGAGCGCCCCGTGCAGGGCAGCCAGGGGCTCATGGCCGGCCAGGGCCTGGAACTTGTTGGGGGCGCTGGTGAACGGCAGCTCGAGCCGGGCCGAGAGCCGGGCGGCCACGGCTTCCCCAAAGCCCGCCGGAGCGTTCAGACCCGTGCCCACGGCGGTGGCGCCGATCGCCAGTTGCCGCACCTGGGGCAGCACGGCAGCGAGGCCCTCCAGCCCCAGCTGCAACTGGGCCGCATAGCCGCTGAACTCCTGGCCGAGGCTGAGGGGCACCGCATCCTGCAGGTGGGTGCGGCCGATCTTGACGATGCCGCTGAAGGCTGCGGCCTTGTCGGCCAGCTGCTGCTGCAGGGCCTCCAGCGCCGGCATCAGCCGCTGCTCGAGCTGCAGCGCCACCGCCACGTGCAGGGCGGTGGGGAAGGTGTCGTTGCTCGACTGGCTGAGGTTCACGTGGTCGTTGGGGTGCACCGGGGCTCTTGCTGCCCAACACGCCACCGGCGGCCTCGATCGCCCGGTTGGCGATCACCTCGTTCACGTTCATGTTGGTCTGGGTGCCGGAGCCCGTCTGCCACACCTTGAGGGGAAATTCGGCATCGAGATCGCCGCTGGCCACCTCCTCGGCCGCCGCCACGATCAGTGCCGCCAACTCCGCGCTGAGCTTGCCTTCGGCGGCATTCACCTCGGCGCAGGCGGCCTTGAGCTGCCCGAAGGCCTGCACCACCGCCAGGGGCATGGCCTGGCCGAAGGGGAAGAAGTGGATCGAGCGCTGGGTCTGGGCGCCCCAGTAGTGCTCAGCCGGGACGGCGAGGCTGCCGAGGCTGTCGGTTTCGCGGCGCTGGCTGCCGGGATCGCTCATTGGCGCGGGGTCCCGGAGCCCACCACCTCGGCGTTGAGCTCGTTGATGCTCACGGTGCTGGTGCCACTGCGGAAGGACTCGGGCAGGGGGATGTCGGTGGCCTCGCTCACCGCCTCGTTGATCGACCCCAGGTTCACCTGGCCCTCGGCATCGAGCAGCACGCGGCCGTCTTTGGCGAACACCACCACCTGGGGGGTGAAACCACGCCAGTAATGGGCCGGGTCGTCATTGCCGGTGTCGGCACGGTTCTGCAGCGGGTCGGTGACCAGGGGAATCAGATCGATGGTGTTGCCCCAGAGGCGCTGCAGCTCCGATACCACCGGCGCGAACTGCTTGCTGGCGGCATCGTCGTCGAGGTAATAGACCACCACCGCCGCGCGGCCCTTCGCCAGGGACTGGGCCAGGGTGCCGCGGGGGGGCACCAGGGAGCCGTTGCCGGCGTAGAGGGCGTAGATGTTGCCGTCGTAGGTGTCGCTGGTGAGGGCGGCGCCGGCGGCGGCGGGAGCCAGCAGCGGCAACAGCAGCAGCAGCGAGAAGGTCAGCGAGAGGGCGAGGCGCAGCACCGCCGCAGGCCCCCTGGTGTGGCTGGAATGGTCCGCTGCCCCTTGCTGCCCCACGTTGCTCTCCCGGTGTGGCGCCATTGTGGCTGCCAGGGCGCTACTGGCGGCCGAGGCTGCGGCCCATTCCCTGCAGGATGCCGCGCCCCACCAGGCCGATGGCCCGGCCCACCACCTGGGTGAGCAGCACCACCACCAGATCGCCGATTCCCTTGAGCAGGGAACGCAGCTGGGGGGCGATGGCGTCGCGGGTCTCCAGCGCCAGGGTCACGAGCTGCTGCAGCCCGGCCAGCCGGCGCAGCTCCCCATCCCGCGGCTCCAGAAGCTGCACGCTGGCGATGCCGGTGCCCTCGAGGGTGAGCAGCTGGCGGCGGCTTTCGTAGAGCGCGATCGGCCGCTCCACCCAGCTCAGCCAGCGCTGCTGGGCATTGAGCTGGTTGCGCAGCCGCTCCAGGCTGCGGGTGGAGAGCAGTTCGGGGCGCAGCAGATAGCGGCGCAGCTCCGGCCAGGACCCGCAGCAGGCGAGCACATCGGCGGCCAGCAGCTCGGCGCTGCGCAGCAGCCAGTTGGCCACCAGCTGCTCGAGATGCAGCACCGCCCGCGGGTCATCCACCGGCAGCAGCTGACCATCCACCAGCAGCGGCCTGGCCAGCACCAGGGCGGCGAGCATCGGCTGGGCGTCGGGCAGTTCGGGATCGCCGGCCTGCAGGTCGCTGCCGCTCACCAGGGTGGCGGCCACCGGCTGCAGATCGCCCGCCAGGGGCAGCTGCACGTAGGGACTGGCCATCTGCCGCAGCGCCTGCTCCCGCAGTTCCGGTTGCAGGGCGCGCCAGCGCGCCATCAGGTCGAGGACGGCATGGCCTTCGCTGCCCCCCGGCCCGCTCGCCGGCCCGCCGGCCGCCACTTCCGTGGCCAGCTGGCGGCGCAGGCGATCGAGTTGCTGCACCAGGGCGATCAACAGGTCGATGCGGCGGTCGTGGTTGAGACCGTCGATCGCCAGCAGCTGGCCACTGCGGTTGGCCAGGCCGGTTTCGATCGCCTGGGTGAGCCGCCGCTGCACCGTGTGCCAGATGCCGGCGGCATTGCGCTCGCGCAGGGTGAGGCTGCCGCCTGGGCCGGGCAGGTCGCCACCGCCGGCCAGCGACGACGGGGTTTCTGCCTGCAGCTCCGCCGGGCCGTTGGCCTGGGGTTCGCTCCAGGCCATGCTCACCGGTCCCCACAGCCACAGCAGCAGCCGCCGGGCCCAGGCCAGTTCGCGCAGGCGGCCCTGCAGCATCAGCCGGGCCAGCGGATGGATGGCGGGGCGGGCCAGCAGCAGCTGGCAGCCGGCCATCGCCATGGCGATCTGATCCAGGCCGCTGAGCAGCAGGGCCTGGCCCAGGCCGACCTTGCCGGCCCCCATCCCGCCCGCTGCCACCCCGCTCGCGGACGCTGCGCGCGCGGATTCAGCAGTGGCGGCGGGGCTGAGGTCGAGCACGCGGCCCCCGCCGCGCAGGGTGGCGATGGCCTCCAGCAGCCGCTCGGGGCTGGGGTCCTCCAGCAGCCCCTGAGCGGGCAGTTGCAGCAGGGTCTCGCGGCTGAAGCCATGGCCGGCAGCGAGCAGCACCAGCAGGGGCGCTGGCTGCCAGCGCTCACGCAGCAGCGTGGCTTCCCGTCGCAGGCTGGCCGCAGCGGTGCCGCTGGCCGGGCGCCAGAGCAGCAGCGCCGGGGCCGACTGCAGATCGCCGACGCCCTCCACCACCGTGAGGTCGGGGAGGGCGTCGCGGAACAACCGTGTCAGGCCGGCGGCGAGCAGGGGTTCAGCGATCAGCAGGAGCTGGGTGCTCACGCGGCAGGGCCTGGCGTTGGCCCAGGCTACCGAGGGCGGCCAGGGGGGGCCAAGGCTGTCCGGTCAGTGCCGAAGGCGGTCAGCATGGCGCGGTCGATCAGTGGCGCGGCCGGCCGGTGAGGTGGAGGGTGTAGGTCTCGATCCGGTAGCCGGTGTGCCGCTCGATCTGCTCCAGCAGCTCCGGCGGCAGCGCCACATCCAGATCGCGGATCGCCCCCGACTCCACGCAGGTGAGGTGGCTGTGGGGATCGCTGCGGTAGCCGTAGAGGCGGCCGCTGGCCCGGTCGAGGCATTCGATCACCCCGGCGGACTGCAGGGCTTCGAGGTTCTGGTAGACGGAGGTGTGGCCGATGTTGCGGCCGAGGTCGTTGAGCTTCTCGAAGATGTCGCGGGCGCTGAGGTGACTCTTCTCGCTCCAGAGCAGATCGAGCACCATGCGGCGCTGGCGGCTCAGGCGCATGCCCAGATCACGGCAGCGGCGGTAAACCTCGTCAACGCTCGCGCAGATCGGATCACTGGTGGAAGTGCCGGGCTGGATGCCGGTGGGCCCAGTTGTGGCGGGGGCGGCACTCAAGCGTGACAGCGGCTCTTGACACCGGCATCGGGACTGGTCCAGTTATAGGTCAACCCGCAATGACTCCGCCTAGGCGATGCCTCCCGCCTAGGCGATGCCGCCGCTGCCCGGCTGGTTGAAGACATCCTGCAGGCGCTCGCTGCCGATGGCCCGCAGGGCTTCGGCCAGATCCACGCGGCCGTCGTAGAGGGCCCGGCCCACGATCACCCCCTCCACCCCCAGGGGTTCGAGGGCCAGCAGGGTGAGCAGGTGCTCCAGGCTGCCGATGCCGCCCGAGGCGATCACCGGCACGTCGCTGGCCTCGGCCATGGCGCGCAGGGCCTCCAGGTTGGGACCGGCCAGGGTGCCGTCGGTGGCGATGTCGGTGCTGATGATCGCGGCGATGGCGCTGCCGCTGAAGCGCCGGGCCAGGGCTGTGGCCTCGGTGCTGCTCTCCTCAATCCAGCCGCGGGTGGCGACGCGGCCGTTGCGGGCGTCGATGCCCACGACGATGCGGCCGGGGTGGCGGGCCGCCAGCTGGTCCACCAGCTCAGGCTGCTCCAGGGCCACCGTGCCCAGGATCACCCGATCGAGACCGCAGCCCAGCAGCTCCTCGGCGCGCTCGGCGCTGCGCACGCCGCCGCCGAGCTGCACCGGAATGTCCAGGGCGGCGGTGATCGCCTTGACCGCCGCATCGTTGCGCGGCAGGCCGCTGCGGGCGCCATCGAGATCCACCAGGTGCAGGCGCTCGGCGCCCTGCCGCTGCCAGTTCAGGGCCTGGGCCACCGGGTCGTCGCTGAAGCGCGTCACCTGGTCGTAGTCGCCCTGGTGCAGGCGCACGCAGTGACCGTCGAGCAGGTCGATGGCGGGGATGACGTGCATCGCGGTCGTTGGGCGCTGAGCTTCTGACAGGCAGGCTGCCAGAGCCGGCGCCGCCGCCATGGTGGTGGGCACGAGCGCGCCCCCCTTGGCCTTCCTGCTGGAGCTGGTGCCGGCCCTGGTCGTCGGTCTGTTGCTGGCGCGCCGGTACCAGGGGCTGGCCGCCCGGCTGGCGCCGCCGCTGATGCAGTGGGGGGTGCCGCTGAGCATCACCGCCCTGCTGCTGCGCAGCGGCCTGCACTGGCGCTATGGCGAGGTGCTGGTGCTCACCCTGGCGGCGGTGTTGGGCGCTCTGCTGCTGCTGGCGGGGGTGCCGCGGCTGCGGGCCCGGTTCAGCACGCCGCCCCAGCGCCTCGGGGCGGTGGTGGGCAACACCGCCTACTTCGGCATTCCCGCCGCCCTGGCGCTGCTGCCCGCCGGCGCCGTGGGCTACAGCATCAGCTACGACCTGGCCGCCACCCTGATCACCTGGTGCATCGGCCCCGCCCTGATCGGCCGGGAGGCCCTGCAGGCACCGCTGGTGCTGCGGGCGATGGTCGCCAGTCCGGCCACCCGGGGGTTGCTGGGGGCACTGGTGTTGCAGTGGACCCCCTGGCAGGCGTCGCTGGCCGCCGCCCTGTGGTGGCCGGCGCGGCTGGTGATCTGGCTGTCGCTGGTGGTGGTGGGGCTGCGGCTGGGTCCGGCCCTGGGGCAGCGGCTGCCGCTGCGGCTGCTGCCGGCCCTGACGGTGAAGCTGCTGTTGTTTCCGCTGCTGCTGCTGGCGGGGGTGCAGCTGCTGGGCATTCCCGAGCCCGCCAGCTCGGCGGTGGTGCTGCAGGCGGCGGCGCCCACCGCTGTGTCGGTGTTGCTGCTTTCGGAAGCTGCCCAGGGCGATGGAACGGCTGCCGAGGGCGGGACGGCTGCCCAGGGCGGGACGGTTGCCCAGGGCGGGATGGTGAGCCCGCAAAGCGATGGGACGGTGTTCGAGGCCGCCGCCCTGGTGTTCTGGAGCACCCTGCTGGCCTTGGTCACGGTGCCGCTGTGGGCCTGGCTGCTGGGGGCCGGCCGAACCCCCGGGGCTTGAATGGCGACCAGTTCGGACGGCCCGCCGGGCTGCTGCAGCATGAAGATCCTGGTGATGGGGGGCACCCGCTTCGTGGGCCGGCCCCTGGTGCAGCTGCTGCAGGCGGCGGGCCATGAGCTCACCCTGTTCACCCGCGGCCGCAATCCACTGCCGGCGGGCGTGGAGTCGCTGGTGGGTGACCGCAGCACGGCGGCGGGGCTGGCGGTGCTGCAGGGACGCCGCTTCGAGGTGATCGTGGACAGCTCCGGCCGCAGCCTCGACGACACCCGTGCCGTGATCGAGCGCACCGAAGCCCCCGCCCACCGCTTGGTCTATGTGAGCTCGGCCGGGGTCTACGCCGACAGCGAGCTCTGGCCGCTGGATGAAACCAGCCCCACCGATCCCGCCAGCCGCCATGCCGGCAAGGCCGACACCGAGGCCTGGCTGCGCCAGCAGGGGATCGCCTTCACCAGCTTCCGGCCCACCTACATCGTGGGGCCCGGCAACTACAACCCTGTGGAGAGCTGGTTCTTCGATCGCATCGTGCACGGGCGGCCCGTGCCCCTGCCCGCTGATGGCAGCACCATCACCCAGCTGGGTCACGTGCGCGACCTGGCCACCGCCATGGCCCGCTGCATCGAGGTGGAGGCGGCGGCGAACCGCATCTACAACTGCAGCGGCCGCCAGGGGGTGACCTTCCGCGGCCTGGTGGCCGCCGCCGCCCGTGCCGCCGGCCGGGATCCGGCCAGCGTGGAGATCCGCAGCTTTGATCCGAGCCGCCTCGATGCCAAGGCGCGCAAGGCCTTTCCCCTGCGTCTGGCCCACTTCCTCACCGACATCACGCGGGTGCGGCGGGAACTGGCCTGGGAGCCCGCCTTCGACGTGGAGGCCACCCTGGCGGACAGCTACGCCAACGACTACGCCCTGCGCCAGCCCAGCGCCCCCGATTTCAGCGGCGACGACGCCCTGCTCAGCCCCGCCGCAGGTAGCCCCAGGCCGAGCTGAGCGCCAGCAGCAGCGAGGGCCAGAACAGCCAGTAGCCCAGCTGATGCAGGGCCAGGGGCAGGTCTATGGGCAGGCCTGATGGCCCAGCGGCAGCGAGTCGCCAGCTGCAGGGCCAGAGCAGCAGCAGCAGGCTGCTGAACTGCAGCACGGTCTTGGCCTTGCCGCCCAGGGAGGCGGGGCCGCCGCCGCTGGCCCCGGAGCGCCAGCCGGAGATCAGCAGTTCGCGGCCCAGCAGCAGCCAGATCGCCCAGAGCGGCAGCTGCTGGGGCCAGGCCGGCTGGGCGCCGAGCCAGAGCAGGGGAGCGGCGATCAGGATCTTGTCGGTGAGGGGATCGAGGCGCGCCCCCCAGCTCGTGCCGCCGCCGGCGCGGCGTGCCAGCCAGCCATCAGCGCCGTCGCTGAGGCCGCCCAGCACCAGCAACCACCAGGCCCACGCGGCCCAGCCGGCGCCGAGGGCCAGGATCAGCGGCAGGCCCAGCAGCGCCCGGCCCACGGTGAGGCCATTGGCCAGCCGGCGCAGGTGGGCCCCGGCGTGCTGCGGTGGATCGACGCGGCCCATCGCGGCTGGCGGCTGCTGGGGCGCCCATTGTGAAGGCGGCGCCTTCCCAGGCCCAGAATGGTTCCACCGTTCTTCCGCCCCCTGCCGCCGTGGTGCAACAGCCCGTCTCCGCCGTGATGACCACCCCGGTGCTCAGTGTCACGGTCGACACGCCCCTGCAGAACGCCGTGAAGCTGCTCAGCGATCACCACATCAGCGGCCTGCCGGTGGTGGATGCCGACGGGGCCCTGGTGGGGGAACTGACCGAGCGCGACCTGATGGTGCGCGAGAGCGGCTTCCAGCCGGGCCCCTACGTGATGCTGCTCGATGCGGTGATCTACCTGCGCAACCCGCTCAACTGGGATCGGGAGGTGCACCAGGTGCTGGGCAGCACCGTGGGCGAGGTGATGAACCGCAACCCCCACAGCTGTGCGGCCTCGCTGGGTCTGCCGGCGGCGGCAGGCCAGCTGCATGAGGGCGCCACCCAGCGGTTGTTCGTGCTCGACGACGCCCGCCGACCGCTGGGCGTGCTCACCCGCGGCGACGTGGTGCGGGCCCTGGCCGCCGGCGCCTGAACGGCTCAGGGGCCGCTGGGCCCCAGGCCACCACGGCAGAGTCGGCCACCAGCCAGCACTGCTCCCGGGGGTTGATGGGGTGGCCGCCGGTGAGATCCCCGAAGGCCGGCAGCGCCAGCCGCTGCTGCTGGGGGTCGTAGCTGAAGCAGGGCAGCCGCAGCCGGTCGGCGCCGCGGCCGACCAGGGCCACCGGGTGCAGATGGCCGCAGATGTTGAGCTGGCCGGGCCGCGGCTCGGGTGCATGGCTGAGCCACCAGGGGCCGAGCTCCTGGCTGGGTTGCTGGGGCAGCCCGGCGATCCAGCTGCCGCGCTCATGGTTGCCCCCCACCAGCTCCAGCGGACAGTCCAGCAGCTCCGGCAGGGCCGCGAGCTTGGCGCGCAGCTCGGCGGTGAGGCCCAGGCGGCTGTGGATCAGGTCGCCCAGCACCAGCACCCGCTGGGGCCGCAACCGGTGCGCCAGCTCCAGCAGACGGTTGACGTTGCCGGCATCGCCATCGCTGGGCAGGGCCACGCCGTGGGCCTGGAGGGTTTCGGCCTTGCCCAGGTGCACATCGGCCAGCAGCAGCACGCGGCGCCGGGGGTCGAAGGCGGCCCGGTCGCTGAGCAGCTGCAGCTCCTCCCCCTGCCATTGGAAGCCAGTGCTGCTGTTCACCGCGGGCCGATGGCGCGCTGGTAGGCGGGGCGGGCCTGGGTGGCGGCGATGGTGGCCTGCACGTGGGGCCAGGGGCTGAGGTCGATCTCGGGGAAAAAGATGGGCAGGTAGGCCAGGTAGGCCTGCACGGCGCAGTCGGCGGCACCCCAGCACTCGCCCACCAGCGGCCCGCCGCCGGCCAGCTGGTCGTTGAGCACGCCCATCAGGCGCGGGAATTCGCGCTCGCGGTTGCTGGCCACGAACAGGGCCACCGCCAGGGTGGAGTTGGCGAACAGCAGCCACTGGGCCACCAGCGCCCGGCGGGCGGCCCCCTGCTCCGCGTCAGCCACCGCCGGGCCCGTGAACTCGCCGCCGTAGCGCTCGGCCAGGAACAGCAGGATGGCGCCGCTCTCGAACAGCTGCAGCGCTCCGCCGCCGGGTGCCTCCAGGCTGTCGTCGGCCAGGGCCGGCAGCTTGGCGAAGGGGTTGATGGCGGTGAAGGCCGGCTGGCGGTGTTCGCCCGCCTGCAGATCCAGCTCGATCAAGCGGTAGGGGATTCCCTTCTCCTCCAGATACCAGCGCGGCATGGAGGCGCGGGTGCGGGCGCCGCCGTAGAGGGTGAGGGTCACGGACTGGCGGCAGGGCGGCGGCCAGCCTATGGGCGTAGGGCGCCAGGCAGAGGCGCCAGCAGAGGGCGGCGCCCGCCGGGTTGCGGCCACACAATCGGAATGGCGGCAGCGAGCGAGGGCCGATGGCGAATCCCGAAACCAACCCTGACCCAGTCAGCGATCCAGCCAGCGGCCCCGATGCCCGCCAGCAGGCCTGTCTGCTGACGCTCGCGCCCCATCTGCTGGGGCGGGCGCGGCGCGGCGTGGTGGGCAGCAGCCGCTATGCCGAGCGCCTGCGCGAGGCCGTGCGCCAGGCGGCCGGCGACCCCCAGGCCCGGCCGGTGCTGATCAGCGGCGAGCCGGGGCTGGAGAAGGACAACCTCGCTGCCCTGATCCACTTCGGCAGTGCGCGGCGCCGCCGGCTGCTGGCCCGCATCGATGCCGTGAGCCTGGGCGAGGAAGGGGTCGCCCTGTTTGGCAGCGCCTCTTCGGGTGGCGACGGCTCCCTGCTGGATTGTCTCGGCGATGGCGCCCTGCTGATCGACAACCTCGATCGCGCCGATGCCCGCCTGCGGCCCCGTCTGCTGGAGCTGCTGCGCAGCGGCCGCTGGCGGGCGCCCGGGGCCGGCAGCCGGGAGCGGCACTTCAGGGGCCGGCTGTTCTGCACCACCGAATCGGCCCTGCCGGAGTTCGACTGCTGGGCCGCCGTGATCCGGGTGCCGCCGCTGCGGGTGCGGCGCCAGGACCTGGGCGAATGGCTGCGCTACGGCCTCTGCCAGCAGGCACGCCGGCTGGGCTGGAGCAGTCCGCCGCGGGTGAGCGAGGCGGCGGTGAAGCGGCTGCAGAACCACGACTTCCCCGGCAACGTGCGCGAGTTGGAGGGACTGATCGAGCGGGCCCTGCGCCAGTGCGCCGCCGAGCGGCCGGCGGAACTGCCGGAGGAGGCCTTCTGGACCGGGTCGCGCACGGCGCCGGCGCGGTTTGACCTCTGGCGCTGGAAACCCCGGCTGCGCTTCTGGATGCGCGCGCCGCGGCTGTGGAACACCCTGCTGTTCGGCCTGGTGAGCTGGCTGTTCGTGCTGGTCAACCTGTGGCTCTGGCTCGGCCCCCAGGACCGGGCCCACAACGGCGCCCTCAACCTCTTCTGGGCCTGGTGGTGGCCCCTGATCCTGCTCGGCTTCCCGCTGGTGGGGCGGCTGTGGTGCTCCTTCTGCCCCTTCATGGTGTGGGGTGAGATCAGCCAGCGCCTGGCCCGCCGCCTGGGCTGGCAGCCGCGCCCCTGGCCGCGGGGCGACAGCGACCGCTGGGCGGCACCGCTGCTGGCGGCCGGCTTCGCCCTGATCCTGCTCTGGGAGGAGGTGTGGGACATGGAGAACAGCGCCTGGCTGAGCAGTTGCCTGTTGCTGGCGATCACCGCCGGGGCGGTGTTGGGGTCGCTGCGCTTCGAGCGGCGCTTCTGGTGCCGGTTCCTCTGCCCGGTGGGGGGCATGAACGGGCTGTTCGCCAAGCTCTCGATCCTGGAACTGCGCGCCGAGGCCGGCACCTGCAGCGGCAGCTGCAGCAGCTATGGCTGCTTCAAGGGCGGCCCGGCGGTGGGGGAGGGTCTGGCCACCGCCGGCTGCCCCCTGGGCACCCACCCCGCCCACCTGGCCGACAACCGCAACTGCGTGCTCTGTCTCACCTGCGCGGCCGCCTGTCCCCACCGCTCGGTGCAGCTGCGCCTGCGTCCCCCCGCCGCCGACCTGCAGCGGGAGATGCAGCCGCCGGCCGGCGAAGCCGGGCTGATCCTGGTGCTGGCCGGCGGCATCGTGCTGCACCACTGGCAGCGGCTGCTGGGCGGCTTGCCCCTGGCACCTGCCAGCCTGCAGCAGGGGCCGCTGCTGCCGCGGCTGGCCTTCGCCGCCCTGGCCCTGGCCCTGCCCGGCCTGGTGTTTCTGCTCAGCCGTCCCCTGCTGGCGGCCCGGCAGCGGCGCCTGCTGCTCTATGCCCTGCTGCCGCTGCTCTGGGCCCTGCTGCTGGCCCGCCACCTGCCCCTGGGCCTGGCCGAAGCGGGGCAGCTGCTGGCGGTGAGCCTGGGGCCGCTGGCGACCGGCCTCGCCCATTGGCCGTCCTGGAGCGCTGACCCCCACGTGATCGGCTTCTGCCAGAGCGCAGCAGTGTTGCTGGGTCTGGCCTGGGTGGTGCCGCTGCTGCGGCGGCTGTGGCCGGCGCCGCGCCTGCAACTGGCGGGGCTGGCCGTCGCTGTGGTGCTGGCGGCCGGCGGCCGCTGGCTGGTGGCCCTGCCGGGATAATGACCTGAACGCCACCACCGCGATGACCACCGCCCTGCTGATCGCCCTGGCCGTCTCCCTGGGGCTGATGACCTGGATCATCAAGCGGCTGGAGCAGGCCTGACGCCCCAGCCCGGCGCCGGCGCTCAGGGGGGCAGGGAGCCGGCCAGGCGGGCACAGCCGCCAGCCTGGGCCTTGGCCGCATACATCGCCCGGTCGGCGGCAGCCAACAGCTCCTGCACCCCGCGGGCGTTGTCGGGGTAGCGGGCGATGCCGATGCTGGCTGAGAGCGCCAGATCGAGCTGCAGCTCGGCCAGGGGCTGTTCGCTCACCTGGATCAACTTGGCGGCGATCTGGCCCAGTTCCGCGTCGCCGCCGGCCTGGGACACCAGCACCACGAACTCATCGCCCCCCTGGCGGCAGAGCAGGTCGGTTTCGCGCAGCACGCCCTGCAGGCGCCGCGCCATCAGCTGCAGCACCTGATCGCCCATGGCATGGCCGTAGCGGTCGTTGACCTGCTTGAAGCCATCGAGATCGAGGAACAGCAGCGCCACCGCCCCGTGATGGCGCCGGGCCAGGGCCAGGTCCCGTTCCAGTTGCTCCAGCAGCACGGTGCGGTTGGCCAGGCCCGTGAGCTGGTCGTGGCGGGCCTGGTGGAGCACCGCCTTCTCCGCCGCGTAGCGCTCGGTGACGTCCTCGAGCATGCCCACGAAGTAGCGGGGCTTCTGGTCGGCGTCGCGCACGGTGGAGATGGCCAGGTGGTGGCGCCGCTGCTCGCCGCTGCTCACCCTGTTCCAGAGGTCGCCCTGCCAGTGCCCCCGGCTGAGCAGGCTGCCCCACAGCTCGGCATAGAAGCTCGGCCCGTGGCGGCCGGAGCGCAGCAGGTTGGTGTGCCGCCCGAGCACCTCCACGGGCCGGTAGCCGCTGAGCCGGCTGAAGGCCTCGTTGACCATCAGGATGCGGCCCTGGGGGTCGCTGACGACGATGCCCAGCCGCGACGCCTCGAACACGGTGCTGGCCAGCGCCCGTTCCTGGGCCGCCGCTTCGCTCACGGCCAGGGCCGCACGCATGGTGAGGTGGCTGTTGACCAGCGCCTGGCTGCCCAGGGCCGCCAGGACGCTGGCCCCCAGCCCGCCGGCCAGCAGCAGCGTGAGGCGGTGCTGCCGGCCGCCCGGCGCCGCCAGCAGGCCGGTGAGCAGCAGTCCCCCCGCCAGCACCAGCAGCGGCAGTGCCCGCAGGGGATAGCGCCTTCGTGGCTCGGGCGGGGTTGCCACGCGTCCGGCTCCGGGGCCCGGGCCCCCCACACGACAGCACTGGCCTAGCAGGGCCAGGCCCGCCCTGCCTGAGGTGCCAGCCGATCCTCAGGTGTCAACCAACCATCGGGGGCCAGAGACTGGGTGCAGGTTGCAACCCCGCATGCCTTGGCGCCTGTTCGTCGTCCGATCCTCCAGGGTGTTGTTCTGGCGGCCGTCGTCGTTCTGGGGGGCTGGCTGCCGGCTCAGGGTGCCACGGTTCTCGATGAGCTGATCCGCGGCCATTGCCTCAAGGCGATCAGAGCTGAGGAGGAGGTGTCCGGCCTTGCGGCACCGGACGGCATGGACGCCTACACCTGCGATTGTGTGGTGGAGGAGTTCAACAAGGGCACCTCGATTGATCAGGCCATCGCCAGCTGCAAGCAAGCCGCGATCGAGGCCTTCGGCCTCTGAAGGGGCGTGCTCTGGCTGCGATGGGCCCATGACCCGCCTCGGCCCGTGACCCCCTTCGCTGTGCTGGTGCTCTTGGCCTCGTGGGGCTGGGGCCAACCGCACCAGGCCCGAGCAACCGCCACGGCCATCGATGCGACCATCGATGCGGCCATCGACGCGGGCAGCGGTGGAGCCCCGGAGATGATCGTGGCCTTCGCCGAAGATCCCCACCGCAGCCTGGCCGCGGCGCGCCTGCAGCGCCAGCGGCCCAACGCCAGGCTGCTGATTCAGGGCAGCCGCTCGCTGCTGGAGCTCTCAGAGCGGCGTCTGAAGGCGGCCCGCCTGTGGTCCGATCCCCCGCCCCGGCTGCTGGAGCTGCGCGGACACTGCGACACCGTGGGACAACTGACCCAACTGGTGCCTCTGCTGGAGCGCCAGTCCGTTCCGGGGCGGCTGACCGTGGTCACCAGCCGGCCCCATCTGCAGCGCTCCGTTGCCATTGCCCATGTCCTCACGTTCCAGCGGGGCTGGCGGGTGGCTGGTGTGGCGGTTGACGAGGGCTTCATCACCCCCCAGCACCCGCTCAGCACCCCCCGGGACATGCTGCGCGCCCTGCTCTGGCGCCTCACCGGCTGGCATGGCCGCCTCAGCCGCTGCAGCCAACACCCGCCGCTCTGACGCCTGCCCTCACACCAGCCCCTCCAGGCGGGTGGCGTCGTGGATCAGGCGCTGCAGGCGCTCCTGCAGCGACTCGTTGCTCATGCGGTTGTTGAGGCGTTCGGCCAGCAGCGGGAAAGCCAGCGGCCCCGGCCGGGGGGTGCGCTCCAGCAGCAATCGGCAGCCCAGCAGCCGCTCCAGGGCCGCCCGGATGCGGGGCAGCTCCAGCTGCTCCTGCAGCACCTCGCGGCGGGCCTGGGCCAGCAGCCGGTTGCTGGGTTCGTGGCGGCTGAACACGTCGTGCAGCAGCGCCGCACTGATCTGGATCTGGCCGCCGCTGCGGCCCTGGCCGGGGTAGCCGTTGCGCACCAGGCCGGCGATCTGGGCGATGGAGCGGAAGCGGCGGCGGCCCAGTTCCGAGAGGTTCACGGCCTGCTCCAGGTCGGCCTGCAGCTCCTCCACCTCCAGCAGCCCGTCGCCGTGCAGCTCCAGCAGCTCGGCAAACGGGTAGCCCCGCGGCGCCAGCAGCTCGAAGCCGTAGTCGTTCACCGACACCGTGAGCGTGCTGGGCCGGTGGCGCGCCAGGCGCCAGGCCCACAGGAAGCCCAGGCCCTCGTGCACGAAGCGGCCCTCGAAGGGGTAGGCGTAGAGGTGGCTGCCCTCGCGGCTGCGGCACACCTCCACCAGAAACTCGCCCTCGCGCGGCAGCCGTGAGAGCTCGCTCTGGCGGCGCAGCAGCGGCTCCAGGGCCCGCAGCTCGGGGGTGTCGAGCAGCGCTTCTCCCTCAGCCGCAGCCTCGCCCCCAGCCGCGGCAGTGCTGAGGGCCCTGGCGCAACGGTCGACCTCCGCCCGCAGCCCGGCGCTGAGCAGGTCGGAGAGGGCCATCTGGCCGCCGGCCCAGGCCGGCACGGCGGAGCTCTTCTTCGTGGTGGCCTTCACCTGGGCGGTCATCTCCCGCAGGCGCACGAACTGCAGCTGGCGGCCGGCGAAGAAGAACACATCGCCCGGCTTCAGCCGCGAGATGAAGGTCTCCTCCACATGGCCCAGCACGGCCCCGCGCACGAAGCGCACCGTGACCGAGCGACCGGCGGTGATGGTGCCGATGTGCAGCCGGTGCAGGCGGGCGACCGCCCGCTCGCGCACCACGTAGGTGAAGGGCTCGCCACCGCGGCCGGGGGCTGTGCGTTCGAGCTTGCGGTAGCGGGGGTAGGCGCCCAGGCAGTCGCCGCCGTCCTCGAGGAAGCGCAGACACCAGAGCCAGTCGCCGCGGCTGAGGCCCCGGAAACTCCAGGCCGTGCGCACCGTGGCCCACTCCCGCTCCGGCTCGAAGCCCGGCCCGCAGGCCAGGGTGGTGAGGTGCTGGAGCAGCACGTCGATCGGCGCCTCGGGGGGCCGGCGGTGCTCCACCAGGCCCGCGGCCAGGCCCCGCCGCATGGCGCTCACCTCCAGCAGTTCGAGGGCGTTGGTGGGCATGAACAGCACCTGGGAGGTGCCGCCGGGGGTGTGGGCGCTGCGGCCGGCGCGTTGCAGCAGCCGGGCCAGGTTTTTGGCCGAACCCACCTGCACCACCCGCTCCACCGGCTGGAAGTCGACCCCCAGGTCGAGGGAGCTGGTGCACACCACCCAGCGGATGCCGCCGGCCTTCACCGCCGCCTCGATCGCCTCCCGCTCCCCCCGGTCGATGGCGCTGTGGTGCAGGGCCAGGGCGCCCTCCATCTCCGGGCAGGCGTAGCGGAGGCACTGGTGCCAGCGCTCGGCCTGGTTGCGGGTGTTGGTGAACAGCAGGGTGGAGACGGCGGGATCGAGGGCCGCCACCAGCTCCTCGTACATGCGCAGGCCCAGGTGACCGGCCCAGGGAAAGCCGTCGATCGCCTCGGGGAGCAGGCTGCGGATGCTGGTGGGGCGCTCGATGGCGGCGCTGATGATCAGGGGCTCGGGCTGGGCGGTGCCCAGGGCCGCCTGAGCCGCCTCCCGCAGGTTGCCGATGGTGGCGCTGATCGCCCAGCTGCGCAGGCCCGGCCGCAGCCCCCGCAGCCAGCTCAGGCAGAGCTCGCACTGGCTGCCGCGTTTGCTGCCCATCAGCTCGTGCCACTCGTCGAGCACCACCGCCTGCAGGCCGCCGAACAGCTCACGGGCCTTCGGGCCCGCCAGCAGCAGCGACAGCGATTCGGGGGTGGTGATCAGGATCTGGGGTGGCTGGCGCAGCTGCCGGGCGCGTTCGCTGCTGGCCGTGTCGCCATTGCGGATGCCCACCCGCAGCGGCCAGCCCATCGCCTCGATCGGGGTGCGGATGGCCAGGGCCAGGTCGCGGCTCAGGGCCCGCAGGGGGGTGAGGTAGAGCAGGCGCAGCCCGGGGGTTGCCTGGTCGCCTGCGGCCGCCGCCTCGGCGAGCAGCTCGGCGATCGGACCCATTACTGCCGCGTAGGTCTTGCCGGAGCCGGTGGGCACCTGGATCAGGCCGCTCTCACCGCCCAGGTAGGCGTGCCAGCACTGACGCTGGAAGGGCAACGGTGACCAGCCCTGCCGCTCGAACCAGGCCTCGATCGGCGCCAGGGCCGCGGCTGGATCCATGCCCAGCGACTACATCCGCGACATGGCGGTGATCTTGGCCAGCTTGACGGGGTCGAGACCCTTGAGCTCCTCAATCGAGAGCAGCTTGTCGCGCACCAGGTTGGCGAACACGAACAGCAGGCCCGGCAGGCGGAAATCGAAGCGGCCCTCGATGGCGTGGCGCTGGATGCTCAGGAAGTCGTGCAGTATCCACACGCTGTCCATGTTCTCGAGGCTCTCGGCATGGGCCTGCACGGTCTGCACCAGGGCGCTGATGGTGCGCTGCTGGGCGGTGTCGAAGGCGCGCCGGGCGACGAGCTGCTCTGCCTCGCTCCAGCCGTCATCGGCCGCTGGCCGCGGCTGGCCGGGCTCCGGAGCGGCCTGGCTCGAGGCCGTCTGGAGGGGCGCTGCCGCTGCCGTGGCTGGCGATTGATCGGATGCCTGTCCCACTAATGCCCTGTCATGAACTGCTGACTTTTTGAACCTACAGCGTTCGTTCTCAGGCCGCGAGCGCGCCATGGTGGCGCCGGTGGCAGGCGGGAAGCTCGTACCACGGCAGGGCCGGATGGCTGTGGTGCTCGCGGTGGTAGCCGAAGTGGAAGCAGGCCAGCAGCGAGAGCGGTTCGGGCCAGGCCAGGGTGATGGCCCCGTGGGGTGCCGCCGTGGCCCGGCCGCGGTGGGGCAGGTAGGTGCCGAACAGGAACAGCTGCAGGGAGCTGAGCGCCAGGGGCAGCACCCAGACGGTGAGCACGGCCTGGGCACCGTGGCCGTGCAGGGCGGAAGCCGCCAGGGCAGCACCGCCCCAGAGGGCCACCAGCAGCGTCAGGGAGGAGGGGCTGAGATAGCCGGCCAGGAAACGCAGATACCAGCGGATCGCCCCGGGCTGACGGGGGGCGTGGAAGTCGGGATCACGGTGGCTGCCGGGGGCGCGGTGGTGCAGCAGGTGGTTGCGGCGGCAGAGCCGGTAGGGCAGGCAGGCGTAGAGGCCCAGGGCGATGCGGCCGAGACCGTCGTTGAGGCCCTGATGCCCGGGCACCAGGGAGCGGTGCATGGCGTCATGGCCAACGATGAACAGGCCGGTCTGGAGCTGGGTGCGCACCAGCACCAACGCCAGCACGACCCCCGCCGGCAAGACCGGAGCGAGGGTCAGCAGCAGCACCAGGCTGAGGCACCAGCCGCCGATCAGCCCCAGGGCCAGGGCGGTGCCTCGGGCGATCACTTGCCGAGCTTGAGCAGTTCGGCGGGGGAGGCGAGCAGGTCGATGGCCACGAAATAGATCTTGTTGTCGGGATCGAGCAGGAAGCGCCAGGCCACGTTCATGCCCACGCCGGCGCCGAACCAGGGGGTCTGGACCTTGCCGGTGACCTTGATCTGGTTGAAGCCACCATCGGCTGGCTCGCTGTAGCCCCGTTCGGGGATCAGGCGCAGGTTCTGGCACTCCTCGCGGAAGAAGCGCGCGATCGCATCGGCGCCCACGATCGGCCGCTGGAATGGCGGCTGCAGGGCGCCGTCGGCCAGGAACAGCTTGATCAGATTGTCGAAGTCATTGGCGTTGAGCTGCTCCATGTAGGCGATCACCGTGGGATTGAGCACCCCTTCGATGAACACCTTGGTGCGCTTGTTCTCGGCGGTGGGCACTTCCACCGGCTCCATCATCCGCTGGCCTTCGCCCTTGCCGGGATCGAAGCCCATGTCCACCACGAAGTTGCGCAGCACGGTGATCTGCTGGCCGGACTCCAGGCCCCGCAGGCTGGCGAGCACGGAGGCGGCGTTGGCGGAAAGCGCGTAACCGTCGGGAATCGGGGCCACAGTGCCCTCATCCATCCACACGCCCAGCTGATACCAGAAGCCCAGCTTGATGTTCACCGACCAGTTGGCGTAGGTGCGGCCGATCTCGGTGTCGGCGCGGTTGGCCAGATCACACATCGCCTGGCTCTGATCGGTGAAGGACATCGCCTTCAAGGCCTTGAGCACGGGCTCGGCGAACTGCATGCGGGCAGCGCCGGGGGCAGCGATGGTGATCGTCTTGCCCATCTCGAGGTAGGCGTACCAGATCAGGGCCAGCTGATCTTCGGCGCTCAGCAGCCTGTAGCGGGCGGTGAGGGCGGGAACGGCCTCGGCTGAGAGCGTTTCAGGAAAAATCTTGGTGGCCTTGTCCAGCGTGAACATGGGGAAGGGCTCCGGCGATCAAAGGTCCAGTCCAAAACCTAGGCGGTGTCTGCCCCCCTCGCCTGGTGTGGGGACCCGCCATGGCCTTCAGCCCGGCGGCAGCAACGCCAGGGCGCTGGCGAGGCTGTCGGCTTCGGCGGCGAGCTTGTCGCGGCGCCAGCGGGCGATGCGGGGGAAGCGCACGGCGATGCCGCTGCGGTGGCGGCGGGAGCGCTGCAGCCCCTCGAAGGCCAGTTCGAACACCTGCAGGGGCTGCACGGCCCGCACCGGCCCGAAGCGCTCAGTGGTGTGGCTGCGGATCCAGCGGTCGAGCTCGGCGATCTCGCCGTCATCGAGGCCGGAATAGGCCTTGGCGAAGCTCACCAGCCGGCCGTCGCCATCCCAGAGGCCGAAGGTGTAGTCGGTGAAGAGGTTGGCGCGGCGGCCGCTGCCGGCCTGGGCGTAGAGCAGCACGGCATCGAGCCGCAGGGGGTCGAGCTTGTGCTTCCACCAGGGGCCCCGCCGCCGGCCGGCCAGGTAGGGCGAGTCGGCGGCCTTGAGCATCAGCCCTTCGGCGCCCGCTGCCCGGGCCTGCTGGCGCCGGCCCTCCAGCTGCTCCCAGCCCTCCAGGGCCAGCCGGGGGGAGAGGCGCAGGGGGCCGTCGGGCGGCTCCGCCGCCGGCTGGTGGGCCGCGATCAGGGCGTCGAGGGCGGCCCGGCGCCGGCTCAGGGGCCAGCCACGCCGGTCTTCGCCGTGCTGCTCCAGCAGGTCGTAGGCCAGCAGCACCGCCGGACACTCGCCCAGCAGCCGGCGGCCGGGCGCCTTGCGGCCCAGCCGCCGCTGCAGCTGGGCGAAGGGGGCCGGCCTGGCGGCCCCCGCCGGCCACACGATCACCTCGCCATCGAGCACGGTGCCATCGGCCAGCTCGTCCGCCGCGGCGATCAGCTCCGGGAAGGCGTCGTTGATCAGCTCCTCGCCGCGGCTCCAGAGAAAACTGGTGCCGCTGCGGCGGATCAGCTGGCCGCGGATGCCGTCCCACTTCCACTCGCACAGCCAGGCCGTGGCGGGGCCGTCCAGGGGCGGAGCACCATCCTGGGCCGGCGGCAGCGGCGAGGCCAGGAAGAAGGGATAGGGGCGGCTGGGGGCGGCTTCCTGGGCTCCGGCCGGGGCGACCAGCTGCTCGTAGGCCTGGGCTGAGGGGCTGAACCCACCCATCAGCCGATGGGCCAGCAGGGGCTCCTCGAGGTTGCTGAGGCGGGCCAGGGCGCGGATCACCAGCCCGCGGGCCACCCCCACCCGCAGGCCGCCGGTGAGCAGCTTGTTCACCACCAGCAGCTCGCCCGCGTCCAGTGCGCTCCAGAGCTGGCGCACCGCCGGGCCCTGCTGGTCGCCATCGAGGCCGGCGGCGCCGGGCAGCAGCACCTCCATCCAGTGCTGCAGCGATTGCTGGCTTTCGCTGCGGGGCTCCACGGTCGGGGGAGCTGCCGGCTGCAGCTGGCGCCAGAGCAGGGCGATGGTCTCGGCCGAATCGCCCACCTGGGCGTAGCAGTCGTCGAACAACCACTCGGGCAG
This sequence comes from uncultured cyanobacterium, assembly GCA_963765575.1. GTDB lineage: Bacteria > Cyanobacteriota > Cyanobacteriia > PCC-6307 > Cyanobiaceae > NIES-981. The sequence goes on from CAVXWZ010000001.1 coordinate 377,740, forward strand.
CGTCGAACCCTCCAGGCAGATGCGACGCAGCCGCAGGCCGGTGATCAGGCGCTGGCGCTGTTTGCCCAGCAGCACCTGCAGGGCCCAGGCGGCATCGGCGGGGTCGGCGCCGGCGAAGTAGCGCACCAGGGCCTCCACCTTGGCGTTGGTGCCGGTGACGCCATCGAGTTCGGCATAGAGCGCGGCAAACCTGCGCATGGCCCGCTCCGGCAGGGCCGCGACGCTAGGGCGTGGGCCGGCGCGCTTCGCGGTGGGTCGATAGGCTGGGCCAATTGCAGGCACGAAACTGATCCAGCCACTGGGTTGAATCTGGTCAACCGACTGATTTTGATTCAGCTGATTAACCCAGTTAAAAGATGAGTTCTGATCAGGAATTGGAGCTGGTCACCCGGTTGATTCCAGCCTCCAGGGCACCGATTGAGACGACCGCCGGGCCCAGGCCTGGGCTGCGGGCGGCGGCGTCTGCGGTGTTGCTGGCGGTCTGCGCCAGCAGCCCGGCCCTGGCGTCGCCGGCAGGGCCGCCACCATCGCCGCCGCTGGTCGACACGATCCGCTGTGAACACAACCCGCTGATCGCGCCCGATCTCAGCCCCACGATCGGCACCAACATCAATGGCCCGTCGGTGATTCGCACCCCCGACTGGTTGCCCAACCGCCTCGGCCGCTACTACCTCTACTTCGCCCATCACCGCGGCGATTTCATCCGCCTGGCCTACGCCGATGAGCTGTGCGCTGCCTGGACGATCCATGAACCCGGCAGCCTGCGGGTTGAGCAGGCCGAGGGGTTTGTGCGCCACATCGCCTCACCCGATGTGCACGTGGACCACGCCAACCGGCAGATCCGCATGTACTTCCACGGCCCCAGGGCCAGCGGTGGCGGCCAGCACAGCGGTGTGGCCGTCTCCAGCGATGGGATCCACTTCTCGGTGCTTGGCCCCGTGCTCGACGATCCCTACCTGCGGGTGGTGGCCTGGCGGGACGCCTGGCTGGCCATCGCCAAGCGGGGCACGTTGGGGGGCGTGATCCACCGGCGCAGCGAACCCGGGCGAGCCCTTTGTCGAAGGCGCCGTGGTGATTCCCCGCATGCGGCACGCCGCCGTGCTGCCCTGGCGGGACGATCTGCTGGTGTTCTTCAGCCGCATCGGCGACGCGCCGGAGCGCATCCTGCTGACGCGGCTGAGTTTCAGCGAGGGCTGGCAGCGGCCGCAGCTGTCCGAGCTGCGGGAGGTGCTGACGCCCCTGGGTGCCAGCGAAGGCGCCGAGCTGCCGCTGGCCCGCTCCCGCTCCGGTGCCACAGGCCCGGCGCGGCAGCTGCGTGATCCGGCGATCTTCAGCGACGGGGGACTCACGTACCTCTTCTATGCCATGGCCGGCGAAGCGGGAATCGGCATGGCTGAACTGCGGCTGCGGCCCCTGGAGCCGCAGGCCGCAGGCCTGGTCACGGGTGCTGCAGCAGGGCCGCCTCCACCGTGAGGCCGGGGCCGAAGGCCAGGGCCAGCCAGGGTCCGCTGATGCCCCGGCGGCGTAGCCGCTCAAGGATGAACAGGATCGTTGCCGACGACATGTTGCCGTGCTCGTGCAGCACGCCCTGCGACTCGGCGATCTGCTCCGGCGCCAGGCCGAGCGCATCGGCGCTGGCCTGAAGGATGCGCGGGCCGCCGGGGTGCAGGGCCCAGGCGGCGATGGCGCCCAGCTCCAGGTTGCGCTCCCGCAGCCAGTCCTCCAGCCAGGGGCGCAGCTGGGCGGCGACCGCCGCCGGCACCTTGGGCGAGAGGCCCATGGCGAAGCCGTGGTCGCCGATCCGCCACGACATCAGCTCGGCGGTGCCCGGAATCACGGTGGAGCCGGAGGCCAGCACCCGCAGCGCCGGCCGCTGCTCCGGCCGCAGCAGCGGTGGCCACCAGGGCGGCGGCACCGTCGGCGAAGAGGGCATTGGCCACCACCTTCTCGGGGTCCCAGCCGTAGTGCAGGTGCAGGCTGCAGAGCTCCACCGAGCAGAGCAGCACACAGGCGCTGGGGTCGGCTTCCACGAAGGCCCGCGCCACCCGCAGCCCGTTGAGCGACGCCGTGGCAGCCCATGAAACCCACCTGGGTGCGCTCCACCCCGGGCGGCAGGGGCAGCTGCTGGACCAGGTGGAGGTCGAAGCCCGGTGCCTCGAAACCGGTGCAGCTCACCGTCACCAGGTGGGTGATGCGCTCCGGCGGCAGCTCGGCATCGGCCAGGGCCCGGCGCGCCGCCGCCAGGGCCAGGGGTCCGGCATGGCGGGCTGAAACGCTGCATGCGCTCGGCGGTGGAGGGATTGTGCTCGCCGTAAAAGGGCAGGCGGGCCGCGATCGGCTGCTCCGGCTCACCGCTCTCCAGCAGCACGCTGTGGCGGGTGTGCACCTTGGTGCGCCGCTGGATGCGCTCCAGCAGGGCGAAGCGCTCGGGGCTGTCGGCGATCAAGAGCCGGGCCAGGGCCACGGCGTCGTTTTGATTGGCCCTGTAGTCGGGCACGGCGGTGCCGATGCCACGGATGGTCAGCGGCATGGCAGGGCCTCGGCGCTGGCGGCGGGCGGCTGGTTGAGCTGGCGGATCAGCCGCCGGGGCAGGGGCGGCCAGCGGCTGGCCAGCTGGAACAGGGCGTTGGCGGCGGGGGGGCGGCGCAGCACGGCGGCGACGCCGCGGCAGAGCCGCTGGCGGCGGCCGATGCGGCGCCGGTGGAGGCGCGTCCACTGGCGCTCCAGGGCTGGATCCCAGCGCTGCACGCCCTGCAGCACCAGCGGGGTGGCGGCGGCGGCGGCACTGAGGGCCCAGCCCATCCCCTCGCCGGTGAAGGGCTCCACGTAGCCGGCCGCATCGCCGAGCACCAGGAAGCGCTCCCCCGCCAGGGCCGTGGCCCTGCGGCTGAGGGCCGGCGTGCACTGCCAGGCGCCGGCGGCCAGGTTGTCGGGGCTGGCAAATCCGGCCTGCTCCAGCACCACCGCGGCGGCGGCGGCAGGCCCGCCGGCGGCCGCCAGCAGGTCGCGATCGAAGGCGGCGGCCAGATCCAGGCGGCCGTCCTCCAGCCGCACCAGGCCCACGTAGCCCTGGCGGCCCACGGCCATGTGGATGCAGCCCGCTGGGTAGCCGCAGCTGCTGGCGGGAAGCACGCAGCCCGCCCCCAGGCGTGAGCGCGGCTGGATGCGCACATCGGCGCCGGGCACAGCCTCAAGGCAGCGGTGGGCCAGCCCCGCCGCCACCAGCACCACGGCGGCGCCCACCGTCTGGGGCTGCTGTCCGTTGCTCTTGAGCTGCACGCTGCGCCCGTGGGCCTGCACCGGCCCCAGCCGGGCGGTGGTGCCGCTGCGCACGTGGGCACCGGCGGCGATCGCGGCCTCCAGCAGGGCCTGATCGAAGCGTTCCCGCGACAGGGCCCGACCCTCGCTGAGCGGGAAGCTGGCCTGGCGGCCGCCCAGCCCCACCTGGATGCGATCCAGCGGCACCCCGCCCTGGCCCTCAATCAGACCGTCCAGATCCATGGCGGCGAGCACCGCCCGGGCCTGGCCGTTGAGACAGCAGCCGCACACCTTCCAACGCGGCAGGCGGCGCTTCTCCACCAACAGCACCTGCAGGCCGCGGCGGGCCAGGTCGAAGGCCGCCAAGGCTCCGGCCGGACCGGCACCCACCACCACGACGTCCCAGTCCTGAGCTGGCCAGTGTTGATCAGGGTCGCCGCTGCTGGACCCCATCTCAATCCCGGCTCCAGCGCAGAAGGTAACGCTCGGGCCAGCAGCGGCGCAGCTCGGCGCCCGCCAGCCCGGCCCGCTCGGCCATGGCGGCCACCTCGGCCAGCTGGAATGCCCCCCGCACCGACAGCGGTCCATCGATGTGGACCACCGGCGATCGGCTCAGCAGCCGCGTGCCGCTCCAGGCCAGGGCGAAGCCCAGGGGACTGCGGATGAGGTCGTTGACCAGCACCAGCCGGCGAGCGCGCTGGGCCATCAGCGCCAGCAGGCGCTCGGCGTCGGCGTTGTCGAGGTGGTGCAGAAACAGGGAGGTGAGCACCACGTCATAGCCCTCGGGGCTGGCGGCCCCGGGGCCCAGGGGCCAGGACTCGGCGAGGGCATCGGCGGCGAAGAAGCGCACCGGGGCGCCGCGGCGGCGGGCGTTGGCGGCGGCGATCGACACCGCCTCGGGGTTGAGGTCGCAGCCCTCGAGGATCAGGGGGATGGCGCTGCGCTGGGCCATCAGGGCCAGATCGATGGCGGTGTCGCCGCCGCCGCAGGCCAGGTCGAGCACCCGCAATGGTTGGCCGGGCTGGCTGGCGGCCAGCTCCCGGATCGGCGCCATCAGGCTGGCCGAGCAGCGGCTGATGGCATTGATGCGCCGCAGGCCCGCCAGGGCCCGTTCGTGCTCAGCGGGATCCAGCCCCGGCTGATCCATCAGTTCCGGCAGGCGCTGCCGCGTCGCCAGCGGGATCGGCATGGCTGGGGTGGGGCGGCGTGGATGGGTCCATGGTGGCGCGCTCCGCGGCGAAGCCGCCCTCCAGGGGTGAGGCGCTGAGGCCCTCCACCTCCTGGAGGTAGCGGGCCAGGCCGTCGCTGTGGCCGTGGGTCACATACACCTGGCTGGCGCCGGTGTCGCGCACGCTGCGGATCAGGCCAGGCCAGTCGGCGTGGTCGCTCATCACGAAGCCGCGCTCGTAGCCGCGTCGGCGCCGGGCGCCGCGCACCGCCATCCAGCCGCTCACAAAGGCCGTCTGGGGCAGCTTGAAGCGCTTCATCCAGGCCGAGCGGTGGGCGGAGGGGGGCGCGATCACCAGCCGGCCCGCGAGCGATTCCCCCTTCGCCAGGGCGCTCAGCGGCCGGGTGGGCGGCATCGCCACACCGGCCTGGCGGTAGGCCGGCATCAGGGCCTCCACGGCGCCGTGCAGCAGCACCTCCTCCACCACGCCGATGGCGTGCAGTTCGGCCAGCAGCCGCTGGGCCTTGCCGAAGGCATAGGCGAACAGCAGCGAGGGCCGCTCCGGTGCCGCCTGCCACCAATCGCGGATCTGGGCGGCCACTGCGGCGCCGCTCTGCCAGCGGTAGATCGGCAGCCCGAAGGTGGCTTCGGTGATGAACACATCCGCCTGCACCGGCTCGAAGGGGGCGCAGCTGGGGTCGGCGCAGCGCTTGTAGTCGCCGCTCACCAGCCAGCTCTCGCCGCCCGCCTCCAGGCGGATCTGGGCGGAGCCGAGCACGTGGCCGGCGCTGTGGAACGACACCCGCGCGTCGCCGATGCGCAGCCGCTCGCCGTAGGCCACCGGCAGCAGCTTGATCGTGGCCCCGAGGCGCTGGCGCAGGATCGGCTCGCTGGCGTCGATCGCCCAGTATTCGCCGCAGCCCGGCCGGGCGTGGTCGGCGTGGGCGTGGGTGATCAGGGCGCGGGGCACCGGCCGCCAGGGGTCAATCCAGGCCGCCGCCGCCGGGCAATAGAGCCCTTGGGGGGTGAGCTGCAGCAGGGCGCCGGGGGGCAGGGCACTGGGGGGCTGGGCCGTGGATGCGGCGGTGGGTCGGTGCGCTGAGCTTTCCAGCTGGACGGGTGCCGGGATGCCGATGTCGTTGTAGCGGCTGGCGGGAGAGAACCACTGGCTCCCCTTGCCTCAGGGGCCGCCGCCAGCAGCTGCTTCGCGGATGCAGAAGCTGAACGCTCTGTGGCTTGTGGGCCGGGAGGTCGCCCGCTAGTTCCTGCTGGTCTGGGGATACCAGCTCCATCTCAGCCAGGCATTGTTCGCCCTTGGAGCACTGCTTGGCCCTGGTCTGCTCGTCAGCGGAAGTGTCGCCCCATACAGCCCGATGTCGTGGGGTAGTCCAGCGGCTGAGGCTGGATCCCCTGCCAAGCACGCTGCCCGCCATGGTGGATGGATGCTGCCCTGGGTGTGGTGACTGCAGACAACGAGCCCGGGTCCCCCAGCGTCGGCGGCGGTTGGCCGGTGATCGACGGCTGGGCCAGGGCCACCCTCTCGCCGAAGGGCCCCCTGCTCTGGCAGACCCTGCTGCACAAGAGCGCCTGCCTCTCCTGCGCCTGGGGCACCGGCGGCCAGAACGGCGGCTTCCGCGACGAGCTGGGCGAGCCCCTGCAGCGCTGCCTCAAGAGCGTGGAGGCGATCAGCGCCGAACTGCAGCCGGCGGTGCCGGAATCGGTGTTCTCGGGCCGCAGCATCGGCGCGCTGCAACAGCTCAGCTCGCTGGAGGCCGACCGCCTCGGCCGCCTCAGCCACCCCTTGATCCTGCGCGAGGGCCGCAGCCACTACGAACGGCTCGGCTGGGACGACGTGTTCGAGCTGGCGGAGGCCGCCTTCCGTCGCCCGCCGGAACGGGTGGCCTCCTACAGCTCCGGCCGCTCCTCCAACGAGGCCGCCTACCTGCTGCAGCTGCTGCTGCGGGCCTGGGGCTCCAACAACCTGGCCGACTGCTCCGACCTCTGCCACGCCCCCTCCACCGTGGGGCTGGCCGAGGTGTTCGGCTCGGGCACCTCGATGGTGAGCCTGGAGAGCCTGCAGCAGGCCGACTGCGTGGTGCTGGTGGGCTCCAACGCGCCGGCCAACCACCCGCGGCTGATGAACGAGCTGATCCGGCTGCGGGAGCGGGGCGGCTCGGTGCTGGTGATCAACCCGGTGCTGGAGGTGGGGCTGCTCAAGTTCGGCTCGCCCGCCTTTCCGATCAAGTCGATGCTGCGGGGGTCGGAGATCGCCTCGCTGTTCCTGCAACCGGTGCCGGGCAGCGACACGGCGGTGTTCCTGGGCATCCAGAAGGCGTTGCTGGAGGCCGGCTCGATCCAGTGGGACTTCCTCAAGGCCCACACCGAGAACTGGCAGGAAGTGCTGGAGCCGCTGCAGGCCACCTCCTGGGAGGCGATCTGCGCCTGCTGCGGCCTCAGCCGCGAGGAGATCGAGCAGGCCGCCGCCATGATCAGCCGCGCCCGAGGCGTGGTGTTCGCCTGGGCGATGGGCATCACCCACCACGTGAACGGCACCGCCAATGTGCAGGCGATCGCCAACACCGCCCTGCTGAGCGGCAATGCCGGCCGGCCCGGGGCGGGCACGATGCCGATCCGGGGCCACTCCAACGTGCAGGGCTTCGGCTCGATGGGGGTGTCGGTGAAGCTGCGGGCGGCGATGCAGGAGGCCCTCGAAGCCCTGCTGGGGCGCCCCCTCAGCCGGGTGCCCGGCTACGACACCCGCGCCCTGATCGAGGCCGCCGACAGCGGGGCCGTGGACACGCTGCTCTGCCTGGGGGGCAACCTCTGGGGCGCCAATCCCGATTCGCAGCAGGCCCGCCGCGCCCTGGGCCGCATCGACACGGTGATGTATCTGGCCACCAAGCCCAACCAGGGCCATTTCCATGGCCTGGCGGCCCAGACCACCCTGCTGCTGCCGGTGTTCAACCGCTTCGAAACGCCGCACCGCACCACCACCGAGTCGGGCAACAACTTCGTGCGGCTGAACGAACCCGGCAGCACCCACCTCAAGCAGGCCGATCTGATCAGCGAGGTGGGTTTCCTGGCGGAGCTGGCCCGGCGGCTGATGGGCAGTGAGCCCGTGGACTGGGGCCGCCTGCAGGATCCCGCCTACATCCGCGAGCTGATCGCCCGCACCGTGCCGGGCTACGGCCCGATCGCCGCCATCGACTCCACCAACAGGGAATTCAGCGTGGAGGGGCGGGTGTTCGACAGACCCCACTTCCCCACCCCCTCAGGGCGGGCGCGGATGCGGCCCACGCCCCTGCCGGCGCTGTCGTTGCCGGGGCCCGATCACTTCGGGGGCCTGGCGCCGGGCGAGAACGGCCTGGTGCTGGCCTTGATCACCGCCCGCAGCTACTCCCAGCACAACACCGTGGTGTACAAACCCGGCGATGCCTACCGGGGCATGCCCCACCGCAACACCATCCTGATGAACCGGGGCGACCTGGCCAGCTCAGGCCTGGAGGCCCACCAGCGGGTGACGGTGCAGGGGGAGGCCGGCAGCCTGGAAGCCGTGGAGATCATCCCCGGCGAGATCCGCGAGGGGGCGGCGCTGATGTTCTATCCGGAGGTGAACGTGCTGATTCGCGCCCCGGTGGATCCCCGCAGCGGTACCCCGGCCTTCAAGCGGGTGCCGGTGCTGGTGCGATCAGCCGCACGCGAATTCCACCGCTGAACCGATGCTCCAGGCGGTCACGCGGGTGAAGATCTGCGGCATCCGCGGCTTGGGCGATGCTCTGCTGGCCGCCGATGGCGGAGCCGATGCGGTGGGTGTGCTGCTGGGCCAGAAGCACCCCAGCCCTGATTTCATCGCGGCGGATCAAGCCCAGAGCGACCTGGAGGATTCTGGCGAGTTGATCCGACTGGTCGAGCAGACCGCAGCCCGGGTCGTTCAGTTGCATGGCGCCGTGACGCCGGAGGGGTTGCGGGAATTGCACCGTCGCCTGCCTGGGCTCACGCTGCGCGAGGCGATTCAGGTACTGACAGCAGAACTGCGCACCCAGCCCAGCACAAACGTCTGATCCGCAAACTTCAGCGTCACAGGAGGGGCTGGGGGGGCAGCGGTTTGCTCAACAGGCGACGGCCGAGGTCGCCGTAGCCCTGGCGCTGGTAGAGGGCGGCGGCGCGGGGGTTGTCGGCCTCCACCTCCAGGCGCAGCACGGCGATGCCGAGGGCATGGCAGGCGGCCTCCGCCAGGGCGAGGGCCCGGGCCCCGGCCCCTTGGGAGCGGCCCTCCGGGGCGATGAACAGTTCATCGACAAAGGCGATCCGGCCCTCCATCTCCAGGCTGAAGGAGAAGGCCAGCAGCAGATAGCCGATCGCACCTCCCTCCTGCTCAACCCACCAGAGCCGGCCCAGCGCCGGGTCGTCGAGCAGCCCCTGCAGCAGGGCCCGCTTGCGGCGTGCTTCGAAGCTGTAGCCGAAGTGGTTGTAGAACGCCTCCACCAGGGGCAGCAGCCGATCGAGATCCCCCGGCTCGACCACCCGCAGCTCGATTTCAGGGCTGTCCATTCAGGCGTGGGGATGGGGGCAGAACCTACGGCTGCCGGGGCTTTTGGCGCAGCAGACGCAGGCCCACCACCTCGCCTTTGAATCCCTGGTCGTAACGGCTGAGGAAGGTGTCTGAGCACCAGCCCGGGGGGATGTGGGCCAGCAGTGGTTCCACATAGGGATGCAGCTGGGCCGTTTCGCTGCGAAGGGTGTGGGCTGGATAGAGGCGAAGCTCGCCGCGGCATCGCCCGGCAGCTGCTCCGCCACGGCGCGGATGTCGGCGCGGGTGCGCACTTCCAGCTCGTCTGGGGAGAGGGCATAACTGGGATCCACCGCGGCAGTCGAGCACCTTCAGGCCAGACAGATGCTGGGGCTCCAGGCCCTACATCTCCAGCAGTTCCTCGCCCGTGCGGCCAAAGGAGAGCACGCGATCGAAACGCATGGGCCGGGGCCGAGCTGGAACTCCATGCTGGACGGTAGAGGGAGGGTCTTCTGCTTGCGCTGCGAGCACATGAACAACTGAACTCGCGACCTGCTCGCCCTTCAAAATGGCTGATGCTGCCGACCGTTGCGACTGTGGTGATCCGCCTGTCCCGTCTGCTCCCGCTTGCCCTGGCCCTCAGCTCCGCTGGATTGGCGGCACCGGCGCTGGCCGACAGCACCGAAGCCACCTGCATCCTCAGCCGCCACGACCACACGATCCCGGTGGAGAAGGGGGCCTGCATGTTCAGTCAGCGACAGGGCAACGTGAACGTGCGTTTCGGGGCCTGGGCCTTTTCTTTCCCCAGCGCCGAGCAGGACAGGACCTACCAGCGCAGCAACACCACCGAAGGCATCCGCTTCAACCGGGCGGGGCAGTACACCCTGCAGGTGTTCTGGGATTCCTCCCAGGCGGCGATGGCCAAGCCGCAGGGATGGGCCACCGACAACTTCTTTCTGGGCCGCTGGCAGGGTGAGAGCACGGCGGGCCGGGCGGTGATTGATGTGCTCAGCGTGGAACCCAATCGAATCCGCTGGGGCAACCAGGCCAACGGCCTCTGCGACAGCGACTACAGCGTGGAGAACCTCCCCTGGGGCCGCAACGGCCGTTATCCCGATCAGCTGGTGCCGCCCAGTCAGCCCACGGATCTGGTGTTCGGCGTGGCCCGGCTCACGCTCAGGCCCACAGCCTGCAGCACGGGGGATGCGGTGATCCAGCTGGCGATGCCGCTGGATGGCTCCAGTGCGCTGGAGGTGGTGACCTATGACGCGAAAGGCCAGGTGACCGCCCAGTACGGCAGCTTCACACCACTTCCCTCCCCCAGGCCGTGAGGAGCAACGGCTCATCACTCCCCTTCCACGCCTCCATGGAGACCGTTGACCTGTGGACACGGAACCAGGGGAACCCCACGGCGGGCAGCCGTGAGCGCGGGCCCGTCGATCGCCGATTTGCTGGAGCAGACCAACCGGGAACTGGGCTGGCCAAGGTTCTGGAACGCCATGGCGTGACCCCACCGCAGCCGCCCTTGGAGAGTTTCACGAAGAAGGACTTGATTGCTCTGGTGCGGCAGTTGTTGCGGGAGAGTTGAGAGAGGCCGACAGGCTTGGAAACAACATGCACATCCACAGGGATCCGGAAGTTGGTGCTGTTGTGGTTGCCCCCTTGATCCCCTTCACACCGCCACCGCCAGCTCCGGATAGAACGCCGCCGGGATCGGCTGCTGCAGCCGCCAGCGAATCGCCATCGGCCGCTCGCCTTCGTGGCTCAGGTAGTCGGCAAAACCAAGGCAGTGGAACGGCATGCGTGACGCCGCCCCTTTTGTTTTCCTCGCGCACAAACAGCAGCACCTGGCTGCCCCGCTCGCGGTGGTGGATGTAGCGCTGCCCGGTGGCGGAGGCTTCCCTGGTGAGGCTCTGGCTCTCCCAGTGGAACTCCCATGGGGAGATGGCGTAGTCGTTGTAGCGGGTGGTGGGGGAGAACAGGCGCTCGGATTTCTTGAGGGTGATGAAGAAGACGTCGCACTGGGTGGCTTCATCAAAGAACACCCCCTCGCGGCCAGGGAAGGGGCGGGCCTCGTTCAACAACCCAAAGGCGGCGAACACCTCGGCGCGGGAGTAGCGGCCGTGGAGGTCAAGGGGATGGGGGGCGGTTCGGCGCGGCCAGGAACGGCCAGTCGAGCGGCGCCACCAGGTGGTCGGTGCGCTCTAGCAGCAGCTCGAACAGCTCCACCAGCTCGGCGCGGAGGTCGGCGGCGGCCCAGAGCCGGGCGAGGGCCTCGGCCAGGGGCACGTGGTGCCGGCCGCTGCCCCACAGCTGGGCCATCAGCATGCGCCAGCTGCGCTCGGTGGCAGGATCGAAACCCGCCGGATCAGGCGCCATGGGCTGCTGCAGCTGATCCGCCAGCCAGCACAAGCGCTCGGGGTCATCCAGATGCAGCAGTCCGCCGGAGATGCCCCGCCCCAGCCGCTGCTCATCGGCGCTGGGCTCGCCCGAGGCCGCCCCCGGCCAACCACCCCAGCTCCCGCTGCAGCAACGCCCACGACCCCGCCACCCGGTAAAACTCCCCCAGCTCCATCCCCAGCCCCTCCAACACCCCCGCCAGCGAACAGCGCCCGAGGCTGCGGCATTCGGCTACCAGCTGGGGCCGCCGGCTGGGCAGCGACTCGCGCAGGTTCGGCCAGCACCCGCTCGCTCGACACGCGATCGAGCTGCAGGCTGCAGCCGGCCGGCAGGAAGGGAAAGCCGGTTTCGATCTGCTGGCGCAGCTGGTCGCGCGTGCCGCCGAACAGGGCGCGGTAGCGGAGGTCGAAGCGGAAGCTGCGGTGGGCCTGGCCGATGAAATCCAGCACCGTGAGGCAGCTTTTTCTCCGGGCAGAGACGCAGCCCGCGGCCACACGTTCCAATCCCCTGGGCTTCTGCAGCAAGGGTGGAGTAGCTGTTTCACCCTGGGTAGAAATCAAGGCGAAATCGCCCAGAATCCGCAATCCTGTAGCCAGCTGTCCGTTTCCGATGCCTCTCCGTTCGGCCACCGAATTCCCGATCACGCCAGATCCAGAGGCTCTGGAGAGCACCTACCAGGACTGCCGCGCGGCCCTGGTCTCGGCCAACCGCTCCCGGGGGATCCTCAAGGCCCAGAGCGACCGACGTGGGGTGGTCATCACCGAGCTGCAGCGGGAATTAGTTGAGCTGGAGGCGGATCTGGCCGATGAGGCCCGGGCCAAGGCGCGGCTCCATGCCCTCAACGCCAAGCTCGGCAGCGTGATCCGCGAACTGGAGGAAACGGGCGATGCGATGGTTGGTCTGATCGACGAGAGCGAGCGGCAAAGCGGCTTCTGGCTCGTGGAGATGTTCCGCCGCTTGATTGAGCAGGCGACGCGCTGGCGCACGGTGAAAGCAAAGGCTGCTGCGTTGGCCGCCGAAGCAGCCGAGGAGAGCTCAGATCTCCTCGAACCAGCTCGGCGGGCAGCCATGAGCGCGGGTCCCGTCGATCGCCGATCTGCTGGAGCAGACCAACCGGGAACTGGCGGGCACCGATGCCCGGGTGTACCGCCGGATGGCAGACCATCTGCAGCGCTCCAATGCTGCACTCCAGACCCTCCAAGATCCCCATCCAGAAGGAACAACTCAAGCCCCCATAGCCCTGCTGGGGAAGGGGAGCTTCCTGAAGCAATCTGTGGCCAGCCTCAAACGGCTGTGCAAGGAGCATGGGATCAAGGGCTACTCCAAGCTCCAGAAGGTTGCACTTGCCAAGGTTCTTGAACGCCATGGTGTGACCCCACCGCCGCCACCGTTGGAGAGTTTCACGAAAAAAGAGTTGATTGCTCTGGTGCGGCAGTTATTGGGGGAGCGCTGAGAGATGGCCACGCAGCGCTACTCGGTGACCCCCCATCCGATCGACACCCTGCTGACGTGGGTGAAGAGCGGCGAGATCGCCATTCCTGAGATCCAGCGGCCTTTCGTGTGGGAGGCCACAAAGGTGCGGAATCTGCTGGATTCCCTCTACCAGGGGTTTCCGGTGGGCTACCTCATCGCCTGGCGAAACCCCACAGTGAAGCTCAAGGACGGCACCACTTCTGCGGGGAAGCGCATCCTGATCGACGGACAGCAGAGGGTGACGGCCCTGATGGCGTCGCTCCTGGGAATGGAGGTTCTGACGAAGGACTACGCGAGTGTTCGCATCCGCATTGCCTTCAATCCATTGGCAGGCGAAGACGAGCCGAGCTTTGAGGTGAGCAATCCTGCCATCGCCAAGAATCCGCTTTGGATCGCGGATGTCTCAAAGCTCTTCCAGACAGATGCGGATCTGTTTGAGCAGACCGATGCCTATGTTGCACGCAATCCTGAGATCGATCGGAATCGAGTTGGCAAATCGCTCCAGAGACTCCTGAAGATCGTGAACAACTCTGTTGGCTTGATCGAGCTGGCTGAGGATCTTGACATTGAGACCGTTACCGAGATTTTTATTCGCGTCAACTCGGCTGGGGCCGAGCTCTCCCAGGCCGACTTTGCCATGTCAAAGATCGCCGTTAACGAGACCTATGGCGGCAACACACTCCGCAAGGCCATCGAATACTTCTGTCACCTAGCGATCTCGCCAGACTTCTTCTCCCAGATCGAGAAGAACGATCCGGAGTTCGCCAGATCAGAATTTCTGACCAAGATGGCTTGGCTTAAGGACGTCAATGACGATCTCTACGACCCCACCTACACCGATATGCTGCGGGTGGCCTTCACCTCTGAATTCGGGAGAGGCAAGCTGCAGGATCTCGTGGCCCTGCTTTCAGGCAGGAACTTTGCCAGTAAGCAATACGAGGAGAGCATCGCAGAAGAATCCTTTGCCAAGCTGAAGCAGGGTGTTCTGGCGTTCATGAACAAGACCCATTTCGATCGGATCACGATGATCTTGAGATCGGCGGGGTTCGTGACCAGCGACCTGATCCGCAGCCGCAATGCCATCAACTTTGCGTATATCCTCTATCTCAGGGGCAGGCGAGATCATTTGGCGGCGGATGATATCGAGCGGCTGGTTCGGCGATGGTTTGCCATGTCGATCCTCACCGGACGCTATTCCGGCAGCCCAGAGACAGCCTTCGATCTCGATATCCGTCAGATTGATTCCCAGGGTCTGCAGGCCTATGCCGAAGCGGTGATCGAGAACGAGCTGCCCTCCACCTTCTGGTCTGGGATGCTGCCCCAGCTGATGGATACATCGTCTTCGACGAGCCCCTACTTCATCGCTTATCAGGCAGCCCAGGCGCGGCTTGGGGATCGTGGCTTTCTTTCGGCGGGTATCACGGTGCGCGATCTTCTGCTGAATCGCGGCGACAAGCACCATGTGTTCCCACGTAAGCATCTACAGCGGGGAGGAGCATCCAGGAGTCGATACAACCAGATCGCCAACTTCGTGATGGCGCAGAGCGAGATCAACATCGCGATTGGCGACAAGGCCCCCGAGGTCTACTTCGCTGAACTGCGCGAGCAGGTGAATGGTGGCTCCAAGCGTTACGGCGGCATCACCGATACAGCGGAGCTGAGGGCCAATCTGGTGATGAATTGCGTGCCGGTGGCTCTGCTTGGACGGTGAGCCCATGGAGTACGACACCTTCTTGGTGGAGCGGCGGCGACTGATGGCGGACAAGATCCGCCAGTGGGTTGAGGTGCTGTGACCACAAATTTCGCCCAGCTGCGCCCTTACGACGAGCAGCTTTTCCGGCTGGGTGTGCTGGCCGAGCGCTATTTCCCCGAGGATCCCAATACAGCGCTCATCAAACTGCGCCAGCTCGGCGAGCGGTTGGCCCAGCAGGTGGCGTCCCGGTTTGGGGTGTTCACCAGCCTTGAAGAATCACAGCTGGCCCTGATCCGCCGGCTGGAGCTGGAGGGACTGATCGAGCGGGAGGTGGCCGGCCTCTTCCACGATCTGCGCAAGACCGGCAATGCGGCCACCCATGGGCTCCAGGGCGACCATGCCAGTGCCTTGAGCACCTTGAAGATTGCCTGGCAGCTGGGGGTGTGGTTCCACCGCACGTTTGGTGATCCGGAGTTCCGCAGCGGTCCCTTTCGGCCTCCCCAGCCGCCCGTTGATGAGAGCGAGGAACTGAGCCAGGAGCTGGCACGTCTGCAGAGTGCGCTCGACGCCTTTCGGGCGAACGAGACGGCGATGGCCGAGCAGCTCAGTGCCGCTGAAGCCCAGCTGCAGCAGGCCCTGGGCGAGCAGCAGCAATGGGAACAACTGGCCGAGCAGGTGGAGGCCGACAAGGCAGCCCTCGCTGCCCAGCTGCAGGAGCTGCAGAGCGCTGCCGCCCAGCAACCAGCAGCCGTGACTTCAGGCCTGCGGCAGGCAGCGCGCACGGCCGCCGCCGCGATCGAGCTGGATGAGGCCGCCACCCGCCAGCTGATTGATGAGCAGCTGCGGGCAGCCGGGTGGGAGGCGGATACCCAAGCGCTGCGGTACGGAGCGGGGGCTCGGCCGCAGAAGAACCGCAATCTCGCCATTGCCGAGTGGCCCACCCGCAGCGGCCCGGCCGACTACGTGCTGTTTGTGGGGCTCACGGCCATCGCGGCGGTGGAGGCCAAACGGGCCAACAAGGATGTGGCGGGCGTGCTGCCCCAGGCCCAGCGCTACTGCCGCGATTTCCAGCCCAGCAGCGACACTGGAGGAGCCCAGCCAACCGTGGGGCCCTGATGGGGAGTACCGCATCCCCTTCGCCTTCTCCAGCAACGGCCGGCCGTTTCTGCAGCAGCTGCGCACCAAAAGCGGGATCTGGTTTCGGGATCTACGCCGCAGCGAGCAACCTGGCCGTTCCCCTCGACGGCTGGTATTCCCCGGAAGGGCTGAGGGAGCTCGCCCGGCAGGACGTGGCCGGCGCCGATGCGCAGCTGCGCCGGGAGGCCTTCAGCTACGGCTTTCCGCTGCGCCCCTACCAGCGGCGGGCGATCGAGGCCACCGAAGCGGCGATCGCCGCAGGCCAGCGGGAGCTGCTGCTGGCGATGGCCACCGGCACCGGCAAAACCAAAACCTGCATCGCCCTGATCTACCGGCTGCTCAAGACGGGGCGCTTCCGGCGGGTGCTGTTTCTGGTGGATCGCTCGGAACTGGGCACCCAGGCCGCCGATGCCTTCAAGGAAACGCGGATGGAGAGCCTGCAGAGCTTCGCCGACATCTACGGCATCAAGGAACTGGGCGAGCGCGAGGCCGAATCCGACACCAAGGTGCACATCGCCACCGTGCAGGCGATGGTGCAGCGGCTGCTGCTCGGCAGCGAGGAAGACAAGCCCACGGTGGACACCTACGACCTGATCGTGGTGGACGAATGCCACCGGGGCTACCTGCTGGATCGGGAGCTCAGCGATCGGGAACTGCGCTTCCGGGATTTCAACGACTATGTGTCGAAGTACCGGCGGGTGCTGGAGCGGTTTGATGCCGTGAAGATCGGCCTCACGGCCACGCCGGCCCTGCACACGGTGGAGATCTTCGGGCAGCCGGTGTTTGTGTACAGCTACCGCGAGGCGGTGGTGGATGGCTACCTGGTGGATCACGAACCACCGATCCTGATCTCCACGGAGCTCTCCAGCGAAGGCATCCGCTGGGCCGCAGGAGAGGAGGTGAAAACCTACGACCCCGGCACGGCCCAGATCGAGCTGTTCACCACGCCCGATGAGCTGCGCTTCGAGGTGGAGGCGTTCAACCGCCAGGTGATCACCGAACCCTTCAACCGGGTGGTGTGTGAGGTGCTGGCGAAGGAGCTGGATCCACTCTCGCCGCACAAAACCCTGATCTTCTGCGCCACCGATGCCCACGCCGATCTGGTGGTGCTGCTGCTCAAGGAAGCGTTTCGGGAGCATTACGGCGAGGTGGCCGATGACGCGGTGGCCAAGATCACCGGCGCCAGCGACAGGCCGAAGGAGCTGATCCGCCGCTACAAGAACGAAGCCTTCCCCAATGTGGCCGTCACGGTGGATCTGCTGAGCACCGGGGTGGATGTGCCGGCCATCGGCAACATCGTGTTCCTGCGGCGCATGAACAGCCGCATCCTGTATGACCAGATGATCGGCCGTGCCACCCGCCTGTGCGAAGCGATCGGCAAGGACAGCTTCCGCATCTTTGATGCCGTGGGCATCTACCAGGCCCTGCAGAACTTCACCCAGATGCAGCCGGTGGTGGCGAACCCGAAGATCAGCTTCAGCCAGCTGCTCGGTGAACTGGAGAGCACCGGCGAGGAGGAGAGTGAGCTGGTGCGCGAGCAGCTGATCGCCAAGCTGCGCCGCAAGCAACGGCACCTGAGCGAGAACGCCGAAGCGCGGTTCCGGCTGCTCACCGGCGATGAACCTGCCGCCTTCATCAGCCGCCTGCAGCAGCTGCCGATCGCCGAGGCGCGCCGCTGGCTGGGCACGATCAACGGCCTGGGCGAGCTGCTCGATGAGCAATGGCAGGGGCCTGCCCAGCCCCAGTTCGTGTCGGAGCACGACGACGAGCTGCGCGCCATCGAGCGGGGCTATGGCGACGCCACCCGCCCGGAGGACTACCTGGAGGGCTTCACCGCCTTCGTGCGCGATCCCGGCAACGATCTACCGGCCCTCACCACGGTGCTGCAACGGCCGTGGGAGCTCAGCCGCAAGGATCTGCGGGAGCTGAAGCTGGCCCTCGATCAGCGCGGCTACAGCGAAGCCACCCTGGCCACCGCCTGGCGGGAAACCACCAACCAGGACATGGCCGCCTCGATCATGGGCTACATCCGCCAGGCGGCCCTGGGTGATCCGCTGGTGCCCTATGAGCAGCGGGTGGAGCGGGCCCTGCAGCGGATCCTGGCCTCGCGGGCCTGGACCACGCCCCAGCGCCAATGGCTGCAGCGCATCGCCAACCAGACCAAAGCGATCACGATCGTGGACCGTGAAGCCCTCGACGACGACGCCCTGCTGTTCCGCCGCGAGGGGGGCGGCTGGCCACGGCTGAACAAGCTCTTCGGCGGCGAGCTGGAGACGGTGCTGCACCGCTTCCAGGAAGCGGTGTGGGAGGCGGCTTGACCCGCTGTACCACGGCTTCATCAAAGCCCACGTGCCGCATGGGCACGCCAAACGGTGGTATCATCAACGGGTGATCAGGTCGTTTCGTTGCCGAGACACCCTTGCGCTCTTCGAGGGTCGGCCGGTGAGGCGCTTCGGCAGCATCGCCCG
The DNA here is from genome assembly GCA_963765575.1 of uncultured cyanobacterium. GTDB lineage: Bacteria > Cyanobacteriota > Cyanobacteriia > PCC-6307 > Cyanobiaceae > NIES-981. Next base: position 395,847 of record CAVXWZ010000001.1, read on the forward strand.
CGTGGCTTGCCGCAAGCTGGCCATCCTCGATGCCGCCGGCTGCCTCAACGATCTGATGATTCCGCCAGGCAACCGCCTGGAGCCGCTCCGCGGAGACCGCCATGGCCAGCACAGCATCCGCATCAACGATCAGTTCCGGCTCTGCTTCGTCTGGACGGAAGCCGGCCCAGAGGAGGTTGAAATCGTTGACTACCACTGAATTGATGCTGGTGCCCCCGGGTGAGGTGCTGCTGGAGGAGTTCCTGCGGCCGATGGGAGTCAGCCAGTACCGGCTGGCCCTGGCCATCGGCGTGCCGGAGAGCCGCATCAACGCGATCGTGAAGGGGCGGCGGGCGATCACCGCCGACACCGATCTGCGCCTTTGCCGGTTTTTTGGCCTCAGCGAGGGCTTCTGGCTGCGGATGCAGGCCAGCCATGACCTGAAGCTGGCCAAGCAGGCACTGGCCAGTGTTCTGCCAGCGATCGAGCCGTTGCAGCACGCCTGATCTAGTCTTGGTATCGACCGTCTTGGAAGGCCAGAGCGATGCGCGCCAAGCTCTTCCGCAACGGCCGCAGCCAGGCGGTGCGCCTGCCGGCTGCCTTTCGCTTCGAGGGAACGGAAGTGGAGATCGAGCGCGACCCGGAAACCGGCGCCGTGGTGCTGACGCCGGTGCGGCCATCGGCCCGTGCCTTGCTGGAGCTCAGGGATGCGTTGCTGCAGGAGCCTGGCTTCCGGGCCGAACTGGATGCGTTGTTCGAGGGGTTGCACGACACCCGTCCTGCCGAACCGGTGGACTTCCCCTGATGGCTGCGGGGAACGAGAGGTTGATGCTGGACACCAACGCCATGAGCGCCTTTCTCAAACGACGCTCGCCACGACTGGATGCCTGGGTGCGTGAGCAACGTTGTTGCCTGTCCGCCATTGTGGTGGCCGAGATCCGCTACGGGCTGGAGAAGCTGCCGCCCACTTCGCGGATGCAGACGCGGTTACAAGAGCTGGCGGAGGCCACCCTCGAGACCCTGGAGATCCTGCCCTGGTCGGAAGCGTGCACGAGGATCTACGGCCGGCTGCGCGCCGATCTCGAACGCCATGGCAAGCCTCTGGCGGTGATGGATCTGCTGATCGCCAGCCATGCCCTCAGCGAAGGCTGCGCCCTGGTGACGGCCGATCAGGCCTTCGCCAACGTGGCCGAACTCCACCTGGAGGCCTGGTGATGGCAGGCACCACCACCCACGACATCGTCGCCAAGCTCTGGAACCTCTGCAATGTGCTGAAGGACGACGGGGTGACGTACCACCAGTACGTGACGGAGCTCACCTATCTGTTGTTCCTGAAGATGGCGAAGGAAACCGGCACCGAAGCCGGGATCCCCGAGGAGTGGCGCTGGGATGCGCTGGAGCCGCTCAAGGGCCTCAAGCAGCTGGAGCACTACAAGCTGCTGCTGCTGGAGCTGGGCAGTTCCAGCAGCGGCAGCTCGATGCTGGTGCAGGAGATCTTCGCGAATGCCACCTCCTTCATCCGCAAGCCCGTCACGCTGAACAAGCTGGTGGAGGAGATCGACAAGCTGGATTGGTACAGCGCCCGCCAGGAGGGCCTGGGCGATCTGTATGAGGGGCTGCTGCAGAAGAACGCCGAGGAGAAGAAATCCGGGGCGGGGCAGTACTTCACGCCCCGGCCGCTGATCGATGCGATGGTGGCGGTGATGCAGCCGCGGCTGGGGGATGTGATCCAGGATCCGGCGGCGGGCACCGGCGGCTTTCTGATTGCGGCCCAGCACTGGATCCGCGAACACCAGGACATCAGCGAGCTGGATGAGGCGCAGCAGAAGCGCTTCTACCAGAGCACCTTCTACGGCATGGAGCACGTGCAGGACACGCACCGCCTGGCGCTGATGAACCTGATGCTGCACGGGCTGGATTCGGTGCAGGGCGAAGGCGGCATCCGCTATGGCGACACCCTCAGCAGCGATGGCGAGGGGCTGCCGAAGGCCAGCTTGATCCTCACCAATCCGCCCTTCGGCACCAAGAAGGGCGGCGGCCTGCCCAGCCGCAAGGATTTCACCTTCCCCACCAGCAACAAGCAGTTCTGCTTCCTGCAGCACATCTACCGGGCGCTGCAACCCGGCGGCCGGGCGGCGGTGGTGCTGCCCGACAACGTGCTGTTCGAAGGCAACGTGGGCAAGCAGATCCGCGCCGATCTGATGGACAAGTGCAACCTGCACACGATCCTGCGCCTGCCCACCGGCATCTTCTACGCCCAGGGCGTGAAGACCAACGTGCTGTTCTTCACCCGCGGCAGCAGCGAGAAGGGCAACACCAAGGAGGTGTGGGTGTACGACCTGCGGGCCAACATGCCGGCCTTCGGCAAGCGCACGCCCCTCACCCGCGAGCATTTTGCGGACGTTCGAGGCGGCCTATGGCCCTGATCCGCTGGGGCTGGCCCCGCGCACGGCCACCGGGCCCGAGGGCCGCTGGCAATGCTTCAGCCGTGAGGAGATCGCCGCCCGGGGCGACAGCCTCGATCTGGCCTGGCTGAAGGACGACTCTGCCGAAGATGGCGCCGACCTGCCGGAGCCGGCGGTGCTGGCCCAGGAGGCGATGGTGGAGCTGGAAGGGGCGCTGGAGGATCTGCGGGCGATCCTGGCGGAGCTTGGGGAAGAGGTGGAGGAGTTGGTGTGATGGAGGGGCGGGAGTTGCCGGTGGGGTGGGTCAAGCGCCCTAGCGCATGAGATTGGCTGATCTCGAGGCTGACGAGTTGATGCAAGCCAGGCATCAAGATCAGACTATGAGCATGACACCGTTCCTGCGATTATCGGCGATCCGAGTCAATGCTGATGAAGTCAAGCGAGATCGGATCAAGAAAGCAGAGGCTGTCCTGAGCTCGAGAGTTAGGCTGAGTTCATAGCGACATATGCTGACCTGCGTATGCAACGAGCTGGCGATGGACGGCTTGGGCAGATGCGGCATCCGCAGATGCGCCATTCAGTCAGGATCGTTGCCTCGCTGACGAGCTCCAGCTAGACTGATCTGATGCGATTGTCATCGCTATGGTATCTGAGTCCTCGGCGAAGCAGATGTCTGATGCATCAGCGCTGAAGCAGACAGAGGAGGCGCATCAACTCAGCACAAGCGCAAACTGAGTCGGAGCTTCAGTTCCCACTTGCCCCTCTCAACGAACAACGCCGCATCGCCGCCAAGCTCGACACCACCCTCGCCGCTGTCGATGCCTGCCGCCAGCGGCTCGATGGCGTGGCGGCGATCCTCAAGCGCTTTCGCCAGGCGGTGCTGGCGGCGGCGACGTCGGGGGAGTTGACGCGGGAGTGGAGGGAGGAGAGGGGGAAAGACATCTAGTTGGGAATGATGTTCAGCTGGCTGAGCATGCCGTACAGCATTGAACTGATGGAACATCGGCCAAATCCCAGAGATCGGAAGGCTCTGAAATACCCGTGCTTCCATGGGCAATCTGCAGGAAGGTGACGCTTGATGGCACTGAGTCTCGTCTACACCTCGGACCTTGGCTGAGATGCCAAAGAATGCTCGATGATGGACGATGTCCTCTTTCAATCGCACTAACTGGCCTGAGCTGGTCGGAAAGTCAGCCATCTTATCGCGGCGAAGAGACCTGTGATCTATGCGGGATATCTAATCCGAGTGCGCTGCCGCCCGATGCGCTGGATACCAGAGTTCTTGAATCTGAGCTCTTAACAGTCCTGTCCGCGAGAGATTATTGCTGGCGAGTCAAGTCAGATGGCTGTCAGTCAGTCTAACATCAATCCAAGAAGCTTCGGCATACCCATTCCTTCTACCCTCAGTTGAAGAGCTGGAAGAAATCGTCCGCCGCGCCCAGGAACTCTTCTCCCTCGCCGACCAACTCGAAGCCAAGCTCACCGCCGCCCGCAGGATCGTCGATCGCCTCACGCCGGCCCTGCTGGCCAAGGCCTTCCGCGGCGAGCTGGTGCCCCAGGATCCCAACGACGAACCGGCAAGCGTGCTGCTGGAGCGGATCCGGGCGGCCCGTCAGGCGGACAATGCTCGGGGGAAAACCATCCGGTCCAGGCGAACCATCACGAATCGATCACGAACGAAGACCGTATCACCCACGAACATGCTCACACGCGATCAGATTGCCCAAAACCATCTCAGCTCCATCCTTAAGGAATGCGGATCTCTCTCGGCTGAGGCTCTTTTGAGTGCCTCTCAGCTCGAGATTGACGATTTCTACGATCAGCTGAGGGACGAAGAGTCACGGCTTCTTGCGTGAGAACCGCAGCGACTCTCCTGATAGCTCTCGGCTGATAGAGAGTGCCACATGAGACTCGATCGTCTAACTATCCCAAGTTATCGAAACCTTCAGTCCTTTACGCTCGATTTTGATGAGTGCCAGGCGACGACGGTTTTGATCGGGCGAAACGGCTCGGGTAAATCTAATCTATTCGAAGCGATTGTGAGATCTTCCGAGAGCTTGAATCTGGTGGTCCGCCACCATTCGCCTACATGCTTGAGTATTCATGTCGTGATCATAAGATCAGGATTGACGCTGATCCTGGACGGGCAAACAAACGTCTCGCTATTTCTGTAGACGGCACGGGATGACTCAGTCAGCGTTTAAGCAAGGTCTCCAGATTACTGCCAACTACGTCTTCGCGTATTATTCGGGCTGGAGTAGCCGTTTAGAGCGCCACTTCGATCGACCAACCCGCAAACACTATACCGCCATCCTGAATGCTCGCCACAAGCAGCTTCCCCTACGAAGGATGTTTTTCTGCCGCAAGGAGTACAGTCAACTTGTCCTTCTGGCCTTCTTTCTTGAGAAGACGGCGGCGGCGCGTGATCTGCTTGAGAAGTATCTGGGAATCAAGGGTTTCGACTCAGCTCTTTTCGTGCTAAAGACCCCATGGTGGCGTGGAAGCGGGGCTCCAAAGAAAATTCAACTCGAAGAGGGGGATGCCCGATTCTGGTACGCGCGAGGTGCATTTAAGGACTTTCTTGATCGTCTTTGGGAATGTTCGCTAGCGCCAATCCGCAATAGCGAGACCGTGGACCGCGATGTCCGCAGGCAAGGTGAAGCAACCGAAAGGCTCTACTTGTTCGTCAAGAATGAGGACGGATCTTGGAGGGGCTTAAGCAAGGAGAATCTGATTCAAAGGATCTTTTCGGCTATCTAGAGAGCCTCTTCCTCTGTGACCTGATAGACGAAGTCCGGGTAACAGTCGAAAGAACTGATGGTACGCGTGTGAAGTTCACGCAGATGAGCGAAGGCGAGCAGCAGCTTCTCACTGTCCTCGGCCTCCTTCTATTTACGCAAAATGATGAGTCGCTGTACCTGCTCGATGAGCCCGACACACACTAAACCCAGTTTGGACTTATGACTTTCTCAAGCTCCTCCAGGACAACATTCGGGCCGATAAGGGTCAGTTGCTCGTGGCAACTCACAACCCGCTGATGATTGGCAATCTGCGTAAGAACCAAGTGCGCATTCTTTCCGTTCAAAACGAGATCGTCGTTTCGCGGGAACCCGAAGATGATCCGCTTGGGATTGGGGTTGAGGGTCTCCTTAAGTCGGAACTGTATGGATTCGCTCAACCTCGCGCCTGAGATTCTGAACAGACTGGATCGCCACTACTTTCTTCTTGGAAAAGAGAGCCTTCTGACAGTGAGCAAGACGAGCTGAGAGAGCTCGCTGCAGAGCTTAATGAGCTTGGATAGTTCGCGTTCTACACCCAAACCCGTACTTTGAAAGCTTCGCTGGTGCTCTGGCACGCCGATGTCCCACACGATGAGACCGTTATCACTAAGGCGGAGATCCAAGCGCAGGTTGAGGTGGCGAATGAGGTGTTAACTGAGTTAATCGAGGAAGAGAGGTCTCCCGAGAAGATTAAGGCATGAGGCACATCCCGCTCCACGACAACTGCCCAGATCCCGAGTGGTGTGAACGGGCAGCCGACTCTTCTCGATCAGCTTAAGGCTGCACCTGATATTGCGGCGCGTCATGAGCTTATTGATGGCAACAGCATCTCTTTGGCGCGAGCTAAAGGAATGGCTGCTTGCACTCTCCCATGGAAAGTGCTGGTTTTCTGAAGCGAAGGATTGTTTCAGCTACTGGGATGTGGAGCACTTATCGCCCGAAGAAGAGCGCGAGGAATGAGCGTGGCTACTTCTGGCGAAGGTTACTGGTGGCTAGCATTTGACTGGCACAACTATCGTATCTGCGGGAATGTCGGCAATCGAAAGAAAGGTGCATATTTCCCATTGCGTGACGGCTGTCCCCGTGTTGGGCCACTTGGTGACCTCCGGTACGAACAGCCACTGCTGCTTGATCCAGCTGATGAAGACGATCCCAATCTGCTCTTTTCAATCTCGAGGGGGAGGCGATACCTGCGCCACATGTAACGATGCATGGGAGCGGGACCGAGTCATATATTCTGTAGAGATATAGGCTGGATTATCCACCACTTTTGACAGGCGAAAGTTGGTCTGGGCGAGTGCTGGAGCCAGGTCCAACATATCTTGCTGAGTTGGCGCTATATCAAGCTGATCCTACCAACGCGATCGCAAAAGAATCTTTGAAGAATGCAGCGAGGCACATTAGAGACATGATAAGAGCTGACAAGGAGTTTTCGTCTGTTGCTGAGAGCATGCATTCTGAGCAGCGGAGAAGAGAGGGTTACTTCTTTATTGCAGAATTAATCCAATAGTCTCCCGCCGAGGGCCTTGATTTCTCCTTCGCGCACAATCTTGTGGGTAACACAATTCGTTCTTATAGGAGCCTCCAAATCGAGCCGGTTAGGCCGACGATGAGTCAGGCAGGCCTCATCCGTGGGGTTTGAATTGTTCGAGGTGCCCTTGTATCTATCGGCAATTGAATTCGCTTTCTCTCTCAGGGATTAACCCCTACCCATCTGGAGCGGATCCTGGTACCCTAGTCCGCAGCGCGCAGGCCCTCGCAAAGTGGACGGCGCAAGGCTGCTGGCAACTGGGAGCCGTTCGCTGTTGAGGCCACCCCTGAGGCGCCGGCTTCCTGATCACCCTGCCTTATCAGAACAGGTCGCGGATGCCGGGCGTCTTTCCTGGTGCAGCTCCTCTCCGACGCAGACCCCACCTATAGGTGCAGTGCTGTTGATGGATTCCTGGCGGTGGCTACGAAGGTTCAGTACTGCAAAGGCGCCTTGGCCTTTCCCAGTCCTACGGTGGCGTCAAAACTTGGCGTATGAAGTCTTCAGCGTGAAGCGTCATCGGCTGGTTCTGGAGGGGGGCGATGCTGAGGCGCTTCGCATCAGCGACGACCAACTCGCGGAGCTCCTGGCGGCTCTCAAGGAGGGGGCGCGCCTCGCGTTGCGCTTTCAGGCGGAGGGCATCAGCAGTCAAACGGGCCCCAGACCCCGCTGGCTGGAGGCCTGCACCAGCCATGTGATCACAGGCCTGAGCGCCGGCTCTGCGGTGCTGGAGCTTGAGGCGCCCACCCTGGAGGAGGCCGCCCCTGACGTCTTCCCGTCGACAGGCCAGTTCAGCCTGTTGGAGCAGGAGGAGCCCCCCGTTCCACAGGGCAGCACAGCCCTGGAGCTGTTCGCGGTGGTGCTCCGGCAGATTCAGCAGGGGGATGGCTCCACCCTGAAGGCCGATCGGGCACTCCTGGAGGGTTGCCTGCGCTTTGCCCGCGTGCCCGGTTGGATCCTTCAGCGGCATCAGCCTTGGGCCCATCGACGGCGAGGGCCCGCCCGTGACCCTCAAGGCCTCAGACATTCCCCTCATCGAGGCGTTGGTGCAGCAGACGCCCCTCCCCCAGGCCATCCGCTTCACCGCCAAGCTCGACACCATCTCCTCCACCAGGCCGTCGGTCACCCTGCTGAGCGACGACGGCGAGAAGATCCTGGCCAGGCTTCCGGGCAGCGTCACCACCGAGGAGTTGCGGACCCTGTTCGGGCAACGCGTGATGGTGGCAGGCATTGGCCACTACCGCCCATCGGGACGCGTGCAACAGATTGCCATCAGTCAGATCCACCTGGCTGCGGCATCTGATGAGCTATTCAGCGAAACTCCCCGGGCGTGGGGCTCAACACCTCTGTTTGCGCCCGCCACTCAGGAGCCTGGATCCGGTGTCGCGAACTTCTTCGGCACCTGGCCAGGGGAAGAGTCTGACGACGAACTCACGGCTGCCCTTTCCGCCATTCGATGACGGCGGCCACAAGCCCCGGGAGGCCCTTCCTGCTCGACACCAGCGTGATTCTCCATCTGGTGCGGGGGAATGCTCTCGGGCAGCAGATACGAGACACCTATGACTTGCTTCACTGCCAGCCTCGGCCTTTGGTCTGTGTGGTGAGCCTGGCCGAGGCGCGGGTGCTGGCGGAAACCAATGGCTGGGGAGACGCCAAACGCAATGCCCTGGACACAGCCTTCCGCTCCCTGACGGTGGTGAACATCAACCATCCCACAGTGATCGAGGCCTATGTGAAACTCGATCTTCATGCCCGTTCCCATCCGCTCGGGGCACGCAGGATGGGCAAAAACGATCTGTGGATTGCTGCGACTGCCGTTGCCGCTGATGCTTTCTTGCTGACGACGGACAAAGACTTTGAATGCCTGATCCCATCCCATGTTCAAGGACAGGTGATTTCTGCACAGTTGGCGTTTGGAGTTCACATCCTGCCGATACGCCGGTGGCACTGGCAAGAGCAGCCGCTCCAGCCCCTTGGCCACCCGCGCCGTCTTCTCCTTCACCGGCTTTCCCGGCGTCCCGGAGCGCCACCTCTACCTCCACCACGACGGCTACCCCACCGGCGCCGCCTGGCGCTTTGCGGCGGCCCTGCGCGAAACCGCTGACGCCTCCAGCTTCCTCGCCGCCTTTCTGAGCACCCAGCACCAAGCGGAACCCTGGCCAGCCCAGATCAGGCCGCCGATGCCGAGTACCGCTACCGGGTGCAGCTGCTCCCCGGCACCGATCCCCAGCTTAAGGTGCAGTGCTGGCGTCGGATTCCGGGCGGCGACAGCTGGATTCCCCGCTGCGGGCCCATGCCGCTGGCGGCCTTCATCCAGCGCTTCCTGCCCGGTGATCCGCTTTGACCCGGCCAAGCGCCTGCGAACCCTGGAGCAGCGTGGCCTGGATTTTCTCGATGCTGAGAGCGTCTTCGCCGGCCCCACGATCCAGGTCCCTGATCGAAGGCGAGACTATGGTGAAGTGAGAATTGTCTGTGTTGGATTGCGGCATCAGGCACATCATCTCCATGCGAAAGGCCAATGAGCGAGAGCAACGTCGTTTTCTCCCCCACCTCTCCTGAAGGTAAGATCCATTCTGATCTTCAGCGCGTGGATGCCCATGACATCCAACCCGAAGAGTATGAGGAGATCCCCGAAATCACGGAGGAAGATCTCACGCACGCCGTGATCAAGCGACCTGGTCAGCCTGATCAAGCTTTTCTGGAAGCACCAACCCAAGAATCTTGACCCATTGGCCCTCAGCGCCTCAGCGCTTCCCGGTGGGCACTTAGGAACATCTCCTGCTCCCGACTGAACGGCCGAATCAGGTTCGCCCCCTCGATTCCCCAGCAGCGCAAGGCCTCCCGGGCCGCCTCGTGTTGCCAGATCAGCTGTCCGCCCCAATCGAAGCTGATCCAGTGGCGATCAAACAGTTTGTCCACATGGGGGGAGAGCAGCAGGCCATTGGCGCCGCTCAGCCGTTCGCTGTTGTCGCAGGATCGCCAGGGCTTGATGTGGCTGGCCACCAGGAACTCCTGCCGCGCCAGCCCCGTGACCCGGCAGGCCGGCTCCAGCTCCGACACCCGATGGCGAAACAAGCCCTGCCCCAGCCGCGCTTTGGTGAGTGCATTGCGCTCGGTGCTGCTGGGCACCTCCCGCAGTCGCTGCATGTCATCGAGCAACGCGGCGGTGTACTCCCCCTCTTCCGCCAGCACCACCAGGTGCACTCGCACCGCCGGATCGGCGTGCTCCTCGATCAGCTGGAGCAACAGCAGCCCCAGACTTTCGCTCAGCCCGGCCAGGTACACCCCCTGGTTGCCCCGGCCTGTGCTGGTGCTGATCGGGCTGTGGCGCTCCGGCAGCAGCGGTTGCAGCAACGCAAAGAACGTCTGCGGCACCAGCGCCTTGCGCAGCGGCTGCCAGTTCACCCGCACCAGCCAGCCCTCCTGGCTCCAGTTCTCCCCTGCTGAGCCGAACTCCGGCGGCTTGGGTGCCGTGATCGCCGCCGTTTCCACCAGGCCGAGCTGGCTGATCCGCCCCTTGGCATAGCTGAACACCACATCCCCCCGCTGGCAGCGGCTGAGGTTGTCGTAGGTCACGTTGCGGGCGCCGTTGGCATTCGTCTTCGGCGACCAGATGTAGCCGCCGTCGGTCTCCTGCCGGTACGTCTGCTTGTGGTTCACCCACCAGTAGGAGGGCACGGATTCAGACAAGGCTGGCCTCGTTGTAGCCGTGGTGGGGCGGTGTGTCCTCAGGCGGGCCGTCTCGATGGAATCACCACCTCACCCCGTTGCTCGCGGAATCCGTCCAGCCGCTGGCGGCACAGCTGCAGCAGCGCGTCGCGCTCGGTGTCGCTCAGCTCCTCCGCGCCGATCAGGCTGTAGAGCCCATCGCCATAGCGGGTGATGCCGTTGCCGGTGAGCACGCGGCCCACCATCCGTTTCCCCAGGATCCGCCGGGCGATGTCCTGCGCCGGGGCCGGGCTGCGGCGGCCCAGCAGTTCCATGAGCATCAGGGGTTGATCGATGGGGCTCATGCGCATCCGCTGGGCGATGGTGTGCCGGAGGCGCTCGTAGGTAGTGGAGGGGTTTGGGGGCATGGGAGACCCCATCAGGGATCACGGTCAGAACCTGGCAGGATCAGTTCGTTCACACGACCAGCAGCGCTTTCACCTGTCGGTTGTAGTGCGTTCGATCCAGCCCCAGAGGGGTGGGATCAGCGTCATAGCGGAATTGCACGGCGTAAACGGTGAGCTGAGCCAGCGGCTCCAGATCTGCCGTGCTCTCACCGGCTGCGGCGAGAGCAGCAGCAGCCGACGCAGATCATGGGTGAGAGGCGCATCAACGTCCAGATGCAGCAGCCAGGCTTTCAAGCCTTCTCACGGCCTGCTGAAGCCAGAAGCCCCAGGCACCCTCCCGGAACACGGCGGGATCGCTGCTGGCCTCAGCCGTCTCCAGGTCGGCAGTGGCGATCTTCAGCACGCCTTCCGGCTCAGAGAGCACCATCGAGCAAGCGCCCCTCCCGATAGGCCCTGCCGATCACGTGACTGCGCCAGTGGCGGCGCTCCACGCACTCCCGCTGCGAATAGAGCAGAAGATCGAGGGACACATCCGCCTGAGCCAGCTCGTCCCAGAGCTGGTTGAGCACCTCGAAGCGGTGGTGGCCCTCAAGCCAGGCATCCGGTGCGGTGATCAGCAGGTCGATGTCCGATTCCGGCCCCGCTGTGCCACGCGCCCGGGAGCCGAACAAGCGCACTTCGGCGCCTGGGATCCTTTGCCGGATCACAGCCGCCATCCGCTGGAGGCGCTGCTCGATCGGTGGCGCGGCGGCGCTGGTCATGCCGCCATTCTGGGCAGGGTCTTATCGGGCTGGTAGCGGGGGTGGGGAAACCGGGCTGGGCCGTCATGGGGGTGGCACTGGAGGAGGAGAAGAATTGGCGTCATGACATGCCCTTCCCCGGACCCCGCCTCACTCCAGGAAGCGTACCTACGATGGATTCCTTGCCTGGGGGTGTGATGGCGTTTGCGCCCATGTCTGACCTTCTCCAACTCCCGCAGAGCGAGCGGCTGGCCCTGGCGATCGCCCTGTGGGACAGCCTCGATGACCAGGCCCGGGATGGGGCGTTGCCGGTCGACCCTGCCCTCTGCGCGGAGCTCGACCGGCGCTGGGCCACCCATCTCGACAACCCGGACGAGGCTCTGGCCTGGGATGAGGTTCGGAGCCAGCTCGACCTCGGCTGACCATGCGCCCAGTTCGCTTCCTGCCGGATGCGGTGCAGGATCTTCTGGCGACTCAGCGCTGGTATGGCATGCGGGAGCCTGCGTTGGCTCGTGACTTTGCTGAAGTCTGCGCTGCTGCGGTGGAGCGCATCCGCTGCGATCCCCGATCCTTCCCCTTGGTTCACGGGCAGATCCGCAGGCTCGTCATGAAGCGTTTTCCCTATGCCGTCTACTTCCGGGAGCAGGGCGATGAAATCCTGGTGATCGCCCTTCACGGCCGCCAGGATCCCAAGCTTTGGCAGCAGCGCACCTGAAACGTCCGTTGGACAGACCCCATTCATGGGCCTGATGTGGAAACGTTCCTACGTTGATTCGCCTGGAGACAGCTGAGTGGGGTTCCCGATGGCTGGGCAACTGCCTGGCGGCCCGTCACTCGCAGCGGCCCCGTGCCCTTGTGAGCACCCGGTACTTCACCGAACCGCTGATCGGGCTGCGGTGGCGGGAGCGATGGGCAAACACCTCCTCACCCCGTTGCTCGCGGAACCCGTCCAGCCGCTGGCGGCACAGCTGCAGCAGCGCGTCGCGCTCGCTGTCGCTCAGCTCCTCCGCGCCGATCAGGCTGGTAGAGCCCATCGCCATAGCGGGTGATGCCGTTGCCGGTGAGCACGCGGCCCACCATCCGTTTCCCAGGATCCGCCGGGCGATGTCCTGCGCCGGGGCCTGGGCTGCGGCCGGCCCAGCAGTTCCAGGAGCATCAGCGGTTGGTCGATGTGGCTCATGCGCATCCGCTTGGCGATGTACTGCCGGAGGCGCTTGTAGGTGGGGGAGGGGTGCGGGGGCATGGAGCGATGGTGGCGGCTGCCGGGCGCCTGGGCCAGGTTTGGTTTCGGGCGGCCCGTCAGGCGAACCCCCTGCTGGGATCCCTTCTGGTGCGGGCGTCGTGGCGGCTGCAGCCAACCCGGCTCCAGCTGTGGCTGTGCCGCCCCATCCCTCTGCCCAGACAGAGACAGCATCCCTGCCCCCACTGCCAGACTGGTGCCGCTGGAGGGCGTCATGCAGGAAATCCTTTTCGTGGTCGAGGAAGCGGAGGATGGCTCCTTCCGGGCCAGCGCAGCTGCCGCCGCGATCCACACCGAGGCCGACACCCTTGAGGAGCTCCACCGGGAGATCCGCGACGCCGTCGTCTGCCACTGTCGATCCCGGCAAGGCGTTGCCGACTCCGTGATCTCGCACATCCATCCGATGAGGCAGATGAACTGTCATGGCCCTGTGGATTTCACGGACGTCAACGGCCAGTCTTGGCCGACTATTGTCAGGAGCTAGTGGTGACTCGCAGACATCCAGTCACATGCGGTTGACCCAGATATCGCACGAAGTCGCATTCAGATTCCGCCGACAGCCTCTGAGGCGTTGTCACCTTGCGGCAATCATTAAGGATTGAGCCGGCCAGTGGGCTGTCGCTCGGAGCTGCAGCCTGGTACTTTGAGGCCCCCGGGCGGCTAATCCCCTATGGCCGCTCCAGAGTCATGCGGATTTGATGATGGGGCTTCCATGCCGCATGCGCCGGCGATCTGCCGGAGGCGCTCGTAAGTGGGGGAGGGGTGCGGGGGGCATGGGGGCATCCTGGCTGGGGTGTGACGGGGGTGGCACTGACCAGGGAGAAGCTTTGGCGTCCTGTCATGCCCTTCCCCGGACCCTGCTCCACGCCAGGAAGCGTGCCTGCGATGGATTCCTTGCCTGGGGTGTGATGGCGTTTGCGCCGATGTCCGACCCGCTCCAACTCCACCAGAGCGAGCGGCTGGCCCTGGCGATCGCCCTGGGGGGGACAGCCTCGATGACCATGCCCCCGGTATCCAGGATGGTGGAAATGCCTTGGCCTGGTGCCAGAATGAATGTCGCGTCGATGTCCTGATGCCCAAGACCGACCCAGAGCTTCAGCGGCTGCGTCAGCAGGCCAGTTCACTGTCGCTGGGTTCGCGCATCATCCGTGCGGTGGCCAGTTCCACGGCCATCGAAACGGGTCAGTCGGTTGCTGAAATCGAACGTGAACTCAGGAATCGACAATCCTCCCAGTCAACACCTGCCTGAACAGATCCTCCATTGGGGTGACATTCAGCACGGCCCCCGCCCGGATCGCGGCGAAGTACAGGTCCCGCTGACGATCCCATTCTGAATAGTCGAGCGGACCAATCCCCGCTTGGCACGCCATCACATCAGCCAGCAGTCGGGCGATTCGACCATTGCCTTCGCGGAACGGATGGATGAGCACGAATTCAACATGCACCTCAGCAAGTCCCCTGATCAGTGCACCCATCGAGTCTGGGTTGAACGGAGTCAGCCGACACCAGATACTCCGATTCGAATGACTTGAGCAGATCTGGCAAAAGATGAGCACTCGCGAAAGCAAAGCCTTGTTTGCTCAGATTGAACGTCCGAACCTTTCCTGCCCAGGAATAGACAGACCCCAGCCATTGCCGATGCCAGCCGATCAAATCTGAAATCCTCAGGCGGTTGGTTGGAGCCCCATTCCCGATGATCGTCTGATAGAGATCGAGAAGCAGGTCCCGCTCCACGCCCTCCATCACCGCCGGATCCTTGATGCCCAGGCGATTGCTCAGAACCAGATCATTCGATCCTGGCTCACACTCCGCGGCAGAGCCGACGACCCTGTAGCGACTCATCGGTTCTCTCCCAGGATCTGCTGAAGCTCACTGGCCCCGCAGCGCTCACAGCGGCTGGCAGTTCCATGAGCATCAGCTCGATTGGTCTCATGCGCATCCGCTCGGCGATGGTCTGCCGGAGGCGCTCGTAGGTGGGGGAACGGGCCGGGGGCATGGGGGCATCCTGGCTGGGGTGTGACGGGGGTGGCACTGATGGAGGAGGAGCGATGGCCCCCCTTCCTCCATTGCCCCCACCCACCCGATGGGACCGACGCCATGGCCTCCCTGCTGATCCGGCCCAAGGGCACGGAGGTAGACACTGTCTACCCATGAAGCTAGGCTGCAAGGAGGTTTGCGGCACGGCCGTGGCTGCCACTCCTCGCCTCAGCTGGAACCTGCGGGTCTCGCCCGACGATCAGGCCCTGATCGATCGCGCCGTCCGTGCCTCCGGGCTCACCCGAACCGACTTCGTTCTGCAGGCGGCCCGCACCGCCGCCCGTGAGCTGCTGGTCCAGCAGAGCTGGCAGTCCGTGTCGTCCGAACAGTTCGACCAGCTTCTCCGCCTGCTGGATGCTCCCCCAAGCCCCACGTGACCGCCTGCAACGCACCATGACCGCGCCGAGGCCCTGGCAACGCTGATGGAGCTGCTGGCGCCGCAGCCCCTGGCCAGCCACCACAGCACAGTGGGCTTCGACTGCGGCGACACCAGCCTGGATCACTGGCTCCGGCAGCGTGCCCTGCCGAATCAGCAGAGCGGTGCGACACGCACGTTTGTGGTCTGCGATGGCGACGGCACCGTCAAGGCCTATGTGGCTCTGGCCTCCGGTGCCGTGGCGGTGGCCTCAGCACCCGGGAGCTTTCGTCGCAACATGCCCGATCCCATTCCGGTTGTGCTGCTGGCACGGCTGGCGGTCTGCCGCAGTGTGCAAGGTCGCGGCATCGCGCGTGCCCTGCTTGCCGATGCGTTCGAGCGGGTCCTTCAGGCCAGCGAACGGATCGGCGTTCGCGGCATCGTGGTCCACGCTGCTTCCGCGGACGCCCGCAACTTCTATCTGCACATGGGTTTCGATCCCTCACCCATCGATCCCGACACCCTCCTGATCCGTCTCTCGGATGTGGCGGCAACCCTGGGGTTGTGAGCGGCCCTGGATGGAGGCTTCGTAGCCGTAACCCCCTCGCCGCTGATCAGCGAGGTTCCGCTGTTCCTGTTCCGGGTGATGACCTGCGCCGGGGCCGGGCTGGTTGTTGCCTGGCAGATCCGTGGCCCAGCAGTTCCATGAGCATCAGCGATTGATCGATGGGGCTCATGCGCATCCGCTCTGCGATGGACTGCCGGAGGCGTTCGTAGGTGGGGGAGGGGTGTGGGGGCATGGGGGAATCCTGGCGGGGTGAGACGGGGGTGGAACTGACAAAGGAGAAGCCTCGCTGCCGTGGCGCTCACGCGCTCTCCTTCACCCCACAAGGGCCTGGCGCCCAGAGCCCATCAGCGGGTCAGCCCCGTGGGCACGTAGCACGCGCGCTAACATGGAAGGGTCGTTTCGGCTTGAGTACTACAACGCTCGTGTTCGCGAGGACATCGAGGACTAGGCCTCCTGCGATCTCCTGAAAGCGCGATGCATCACTCTCGGCGGCGGCCTGTTCGAACTCAGGCCCAGAGGCCGTTCCGGCATCGGCCGGGCCTTCTACTGCTTCTGCGGTGGCCGGGTGATCACCGTGCTCCATGCCTTCGTGAAGAAGACCCAGAAAACAGCCAGGCGTGAGCTCCTCATCGCTCGCGAACGCCTCAGGAACGTCAAACGCTATGCCTGACATCCCCTATCAACCGGTCATCCGCGATCGCGGTGCCGAACGCGCCCGGCTCGATCAGGTGCCGGGCTACAGCGAAGCGCGGCAGGAGGCCGCCGTGGAATTCCGTCTGCTCCGGCAGCTCCTGGAGGCACGCCAGCGGGCCGGTCTCACCCAGGAGGAGGTCGCCGTGCGGATGGGCACCACGCGCAGCGCCATCAGTCGGCTCGAGGGATCCCGCAAGCACATACCCGCACTGTCCACTCTCCGCCGCTACGCCGATGTGCTCGGCTGCGATGTGGAAATCCAGCTGGTGCCTCGAACCCCTGATGAAGCTTCACCGCCTTGGTGAGCGGCGGTGGAGGGCATCGAGGCGCTGGCGGCACAGCTGCAGCAGCACGTCGCGCCCCTCGCCGTAGCGGGTGATGCCGTTGCCGGTGAGCACGCGGCCCACCATCCGTTTCCCAGGATCCGCCGGGCGATGTCCTGCGCCGGGGCCGGGCTGGCTCCTGCCCCAGCAGTTCCAACCGCTGCGCGGAAGCCTTCGGCTACAGCATCAGCGGTTGATCGATGGGGCTCATGCGCATGTGCTCGGCGATGTAGGCGCGGAGGCGCTCCGGGGGAGGGAGGCAGAAGCATCGGGGCATCCTGGCTGGGGTGTGACGGGGAGGGCACTTGTAGGCAGAAGCCTTGCTGCCGTCTCCTCGATCCATCCCATCGCGTCCTCCGTCGTGGAGCGTGCCTACCCTGTGTTCTCAGCCGTCCGCCGTGGCGATGACACCCCTGTCTGACCTCCTTCAGCTGCCCCAGAGCGAGCGCCTGGCCCTGGCGATCGCCCTCTGGGACAGCGTGGATGACGAGGCCCGCGATGGGGCGCTGCCGCTCGATCCCGACCTCTGCGCTGAGCTGGATCGGAGCTGGACGGCCCATCTCAGCAACCCTGACGCAGCTCTGGGCTGGGATGAGGTGCGCAGCCAGCTCGGCATCGAATGACGCTCCCTGCAGTGCGCTTCCTGCCTGAGGCGCTGGAGGAGCTCCTGGAAACCCAGCACTGGTACGGAACGCGTGAGCCGGCGTTGGCCAACGACTTTGCCCAAACCGTTGCTGCTGCGGTGGAGCGCATTCGCCACAGTCCCCAATCCTTCCCCTTGATTCACGGCCGTTCCTCTTGCCTGAACGGGGACGTGCCCGGAATTGGTCGCGCTTCCTCCTGAACATGCGGGGGTGCTGCTCGAAGATCCTCAGGTACAGCCAGGGGCTCACCAAACAGCACTCACGTACTGACGAGATGATGGTTGACGCCGACCTGCGCAATCTGGAGGTGCTGGGTGAAGCGGCGAAACAGAATCCGCCGGCGCGGTTCGTGAGCGCCCCCCCAGGTGCCCTGGCGACGCATGTCTGGCCGCCGCGATGCTGGGTACATGCCTACTTCGGCCTGGAAGAAGACACCATCTCGCAGATTGTTTGCAAGAGCATTCCAGCCCTGACTGACCAGTTGGACCAAGTGGTTGAGGCTGAGCTCTGATGGCGGCTGGTGCGCTGAGCGCGTTGTGAAGAGCACTGAACGCGCCAGTTTGTTCTCAAAACGCTCAGGAGGCCATCACCTCGACATGGCAGCGCAGGCAGGGTGCCCGGGCAGCACGGCTGTCGTCAGTGGCAGTCGGGCGCGGTTGGCCAGCCTTTCGACCCGCGCGTCAAAGCTGTTGTGTTGCCGAGGTGGTGCCGCCAGGCCCATGGCTTCTCAGCGAGAAGGCTGCTCCAGCTCAGAAGCCTTCGGCTTGAGGATCGTCTTCAGACCCTGCTGCGCTACCAACACCCAGCCGACCGCCTGAGACAATCCAACCTCGCCGACCCCCAGGGAAAGACATGACCGTTCTGGGGAGAGAGGCGATCCTGCAGGCGATCCAGCAGGGCTCCATCACGGTCACCCCGTTCGATCCCGAGCGGCTGGGTCCCGCCTCGCTCGACCTCACCCTCGCCCCCACCTTTCGCGTGTTCCGCAAGGTGCACGAGGTGATCGAAGTGCGTGAGCACACCGATTACAGGCAGCTCACCGAGAAGATCGAGGTGCCCGAGGGCCAGCACATCCTGATCATGCCGGGCGAAACGGTGCTCGGCATCACCCAGGAGCGGCTGCGCCTGGGCCCCGGGCTGTGCGGCTGGCTGGAGGGTCGCAGCCGTTTCGCGCGGCTGGGCCTGATGGTGCACATCAGCGCCCCCTTCATGGGGCCGGGGATCGACAGTCAGCAGGTGCTGGAGATGAGCAATTTCGGCCCCGCTCCCCTGGCTGTGCATCCCGGCACCGCGATCTGCCAGTTCGTGTTCCAGAAGCTGCAGGGCAGCGAGAGCTACGCCGGACTCTTCGCTGGCCAGACGGAAGACTCCTTTTGAGCGTCGGTGCTTTCACGCGTTTCCCTTGGTTGCTCCAGGTCCGCTGAGATCAGAAAATCCCCAGGGTTTTCTTCTTGCAGTAGCCCGCCCCAATGTTCATCCAGCCCGAGTCACAGGGCTTTCCGTCGGTGGGCTTCACCTCGTAATAGATGGGTGAATTGCAATGCTGCTTCAGGTCATTCACATACCCAAGCGGACACTGGTCATAACCCGGCAGTTTGGGAATCCGCTTCTGAGCCAGTGCTGGCCCAGGCGTCAGCAGCGGAAGGGCCAGAGGCGGCAGGGTCAGAGCACAGTGGCCAGACCAGGGGTAGCGTCTGCACTGGGGGAGCAAGCAACTGATCAGACCCTAGGAGTTTGTCGCGGGTCGTGCCACGTGCCGGAGCCGATCCCACCACGACGACGCCGGAGGGGGGCGAGCAGCTCGGGGCCAGCTGCGGTGAGCAGAATGGCGACCATGCAGAGCAGACAACCGCCAACCACGCCCTGCCACCGATCGCCGGCTCTGAAGCGGAGATCCTTGCGCTTGTTCACGGATACCGGTCCGGTGTCTGCTGCCGCACACCAATCTCAACCTGGAGCAGATCCGCTCAGGCTTTGCCTGCGCGCTCCACATGCACCAGCCCACGATTCCAGCCGGGGCGGAGGGGGAACTCATTTCCCATCTTCAATACATGCTGGAGCATCCAGGGAGGGCGACAACCACAACGCCGAACCCTTTGCCGATTGCTATAAGCGCCTCGGCGTCATCATCCCCCAGCTGATTGAAGAGGGCTGCAACCCCCGGATCATGCTGGATTATTCGGGCAATCTGCTCTGGGGCTTTGAGCAGATGGGCCGCCACGACATTCTCGATGCCCTCCAGACGGCTCGCCTGCGATCCCAGCCTCCAACCCCATGTGGAATGGCTCGGCACCTTCTGGGGCCATGCGGTGGCGCCCTCCACCCCCATCCCCGACCTGAAGCTGCACATCCTGGCCTGGCAGCATCAGTTCGCGGCCCTGTTCGGAAGGGAGGCCCTGCAACGGGTGAAGGGATTTTCACCGCCGGAGATGCACCTGCCCAACCACCCCGACACCCTCTATGCCTTGGTGAAGGCCCTCAGGGAGTGTGGCTACCGCTGGCTGCTGGTGCAGGAACACAGCGTGGAAAACCTCGATGGCTCCAGCCTGCGCCAGGAGCAGAAATATCTCCCCAATAAGCTCGTGGCGCGCAGCTCCAGCGGCGAAACGGCCACGATCACGGCGCTGATCAAAACCCAGGGCTCCGACACCAAGCTGGTGGGCCAGATGCAGCCCTGTTACGAAGCCCTGGGGCTCGGCAGGCAAGTCGCTGGGAGCCACCACGGTGCCTTCGCTCGTTTCCCAGATTGCCGACGGGGAAAATGGTGGCGTGATGATGAATGAGTTCCCGCCGGCCTATCAGCCAGGCCCATCACAAGATCGCCTCCCAGGGCAGTGATCCCGGCACGGTGGCGATCAACGGCACGGAATATCTGGAGTTGCTGGAAGCCGCCGGGGTGCAGCCAGCGGATTTCCCGCAGATTCAGGCGGTGCACCAGCACAAACTCTGGGACCGGCTCGGCAGCCCCCGAGTCACCCGAGCCACCCAGAAGCCACCGAGGCGGCCATCGCCGAGCTGCAGGCCAGCGATCCCTCCTTCTCCATGGCCGGCGCCTCCTGGACCAACGACCTCAGCTGGGTGGAGGGCTACGCCAACGTGCTGGAGCCGATGAACAGCCTCAGTGCCCGGTTTCACCAGGTGTTCGACCCCCTGGTGGCCGAGGACCCCGGGGTGACCCAGACCCCGCCCTATCAGCAGGCCCTGCTCCACCTGCTGCTGCTGGAAACCAGTTGCTTCCGCTACTGGGGACAGGGCA
Organism: uncultured cyanobacterium; assembly: GCA_963765575.1. Lineage (GTDB taxonomy): Bacteria > Cyanobacteriota > Cyanobacteriia > PCC-6307 > Cyanobiaceae > NIES-981. The sequence goes on from CAVXWZ010000001.1 coordinate 416,450, forward strand.
CCTGGACCGAGTACGCCCGCGAGATCCACCGGCGCGGCGAAGCCGCGATCGCAGCCGTGCCCGGCACTGGCTTGTCCAGGGCCATGGAGCCGGGCGCGTCCTGACCGCTGAAGGCAGGATGGGGGCGTTGTCTCTGCGTGTCGGCTTGATGCTGCTGTCCGGACCCGCCCTCACGCTGCCCGACCGCCTCGATGCGCTTCTGGAGGTGGGGCTGGCCCGGGATCCTGACGGGTCCAGCCCTGCAGGATCTCCAGACAAGCCTCAGCTGGAGGCAGCTGGCAGAGCGGGTGGAACGACTGACTGGCCGCCTACGGCACCATGCCGCTGAAGGCGGGCGACCGGGTGGCGTCCTTGATGCCCAACCGGGTCGAGCTGGTGATCCACTACCTCGCTTGTCTGCGGCTGGGCCTGGTGATCACACCACTCAACTACCGCTATGTGGTGCCCGAGATCGACCATGCCCTGCGGGTGAGCGGGGCGGTGCTGCTGCTGTATCACCAGGAGCGCCTGGCTGATCTGGAAGCCACGGAGCTGGCCGGATCCCTGCCTCTGGGGCTGATCCGCTTCGAGGATGGGCAGAGAGCGGCAGCGGGCTGAAGGCGAGAGGTGCCTTGAGACTCTGCTGACCACGCCTGCCACCGGCGAGGAACTGTCCTGCCTGCCAGCGGAGGCCCCCGCGATCATTTATTTCACCTCCGGCAGCACTGCCAAGCCCAAGGGGGTGACCCACAGCCGCGCCAGCTATGGAGCGACGCTCGCCAGCCTGGCCCAGGCGATGGAATACGCGCCGGGGGAGCGTCTGATGGTGGGCTGCTCGCTGGCCCATGCGGCGGCCTCGATGTACGGACTGGCAGGCCTCTCGCTGGGGGTCACCCTGGTGGTGGCGACCGAGAGTGACAACCATGCCCTTGAGGCGCTCCTGCATCACCGCCAGCCGAATCTGCTGCTGATGTTGCCGGCACCGCTGATGGGCCTGATGCATGACCGGGATCTGAATCCGGCCGATTTCGCCGACGTGCGCCTGTGCCTCTCCGGTGGTGACAAGGTTCCCCTGCAGCTGCAGCGGGATTTCAAGACCGCCGTGGGTTTTTCGATCGACGAATGCTTCGGCATGAGTGAATGCGGTGTGGCCACGATGTCTCCGCCTTCCGGCGAGAACCGGGTCGGCTCGGTGGGTCGGGTCTGCCCCGGTTTCGAGTGCTCCATCCGCAACGAGGAGGGCCGCGAACTGCCGGTGGGAGCAGAAGGAAGGTTGTGGCTGCGTTCGGCGTCGGTGATGACGGGCTACTGGGACAATCCCACCGCCACAGCCGAGACGATTGTGGACGGCTGGCTCGACACCGGTGACGAGATGCGCCTGGACGCGGACGGCTACCTGTGGTTCTGCGGCCGACGCAAACAGATCATCGTTCACGATGCCTCCAACATCTGTCCGCAGGACGTGGAGGATGCCCTCTGCGAACACCCTGCTGTGGAACTGGCCGGAGCGATCGGCATCCATGACGTCATGCACGGGGAGAACGTGCGGGCCTACATCACCCTCCAGCGGGGGGCCCAGGCTCCGATGGCCGCCGAGCTGATTCGCTTTGCCCGCGAACGCATCGGTTACAAGGCACCGGAGGAGATTGTGGTGCTGGCGGAGATGCCCCTCAACCCGAGCGGCAAGGTGGACCGCGTCGCGCTCAAAGCGATGGCGGCTGAAGCTCCCAGGAGCTGAAAACTGGCGAAAGCCATCAAAGACTGTCTTGCATTCGTAGAAGCTCTCGACTCAGCCCCAACCCTGATCGACCATTCCCTGGGAGGCGTCGTCGCATAGCAGCTGGCGGCCATCAGCTTGGCCGAAGCGATTGTGCTTTTCATTGGCAGTGTCCATTGGAGCATCGTCCCGATGACCATGACACCCACCGATGACGCGGCAGTACAGAAGCAGTACAGACGCGCAGATCGCCACGGTTAAGAACAGATCCTGCAGCCGCCGGGGCCCATCGCTATGGTCAGCCCCTCCGGTGTGTCGCAGTGAGGACGGCCAGGTGACGGAACGGCGCATGCATCTGGTGCGGTGGGCGCTCACCACCGGCTGGCTGCTGATCATCGCCTCGCTGCTCTACGACCCCTTCACGCCGCGCTTCACCGAGCCGGACCATCCCTGGAGCCCGCTGCGGCTCAGCGGCGACTGCGTGCCGGTGCAGGGCACCTGCCTGCACGGAGGCCCCCTATCCCCTGGGCACCACCCTGTTCTGGGGCGCTGGTGGTGCCCTCGGGCGATCTTCATCCTGCTGGTGTTCGGCCATGAACTCTGGCGGCGCATCTGCCCGCTCTCCTTCCTCTCCCAGATTCCCCGGGCCCTGGGGCTGCAGCGCCAGATCGCCCGGGTGAATCCGAAAACCGGTGAGAAGCGCTTCCAGCTGGCCAAGGTGCCGGCCGATTCCTGGCTGGGCAAGCACTATTCCCAGCTGCAGTTCGGCTGGCTGTTTGTGGGCCTCTGCGGCCGCATCCTCTTCTTCAATGCCGACCGGCTGGTGCTGTTCGCCTGGCTGACCTTCACCATCGTCTGCGCCATCGCCGTGGGCTGGCTGTATGGCGGCAAGAGCTGGTGCCAGTACTTCTGCCCGATGGCGCCGGTGCAGAGCATCTACTCCACCCCCACCGGCCTGCTGGGCAGCAAGGCCCACATGGCGGCCACGCCGATCACCCAGTCGATGTGCCGCACCGTGCAGCCCGATGGCAGCCGAGCAGAGCGCCTGCGTGGCCTGCCAGCAACCCTGCATCGACATCGATGCCGAGCGCACCTACTGGGCCCGGCTGCCCACCCCTGCCTTCGCCTTCGAGCGCTACGGCTACGTGGGTCTGGTGGTGGGCTACTTCCTCTACTACTACCTCTACGCCGGCAACTGGGACTACTACTTCTCCGGAGTCTGGCAACGCCAGAGCGACCAGCTGGCCCTGCTGCTGCGGCCGGGCTTTTTCCTGTTCGGCCAGCCGATCGACGTGCCCCGGCTGGTGGCGGTGCCCCTGTTCCTGGGGGTCTGCACCTGGCTGGGGGTGCTGGTGGGCCGGGGGATCGAGTCGGGCCTGCGGGGCCGGGTGCGCCGCCGCGGCGCTGAGCCCGATCGGGACCGCATCCGCCACCGGGTCTTTCTGGTGGCCACCTATCTGGTGTTCAACTTCTTCTTCCTGTTCTCCGGCCGGCCCCTGATCCTGCTGCTGCCCGCCTGGGTTCAGTACCTCTACGACGTGATCCTGGTGGCGCTGAGCACCCTCTGGCTCTACCGGGCCTGGGGGCGTTCCCCAGCGCTCTACGGCCGCGAGAACCTGGCGGAGCGCTTCCGCAAGCAGCTGGCCCGCTGGATCTCGACGTGGGCCGCTACCTGGACGGCCGCTCCCTCGCCGACCTGGGCACCGAGGAGGTCTACGTGCTGGCCAAGGTGCTGCCGGGCTTCACCGGCCAGAAACGGCTGGAGGCCTACAAGGGCGTGGTGCGGGAGGCCCTCGAGGAGGGTTTCGTCAATGCCGCCAGCAGCCTGGAGGTGCTCCAGCAGATGCGCCTCTCGCTCGGCATCAGCGACGACGAGCACCGCCAGCTGCTGGAGGAGCTGGGCGTGGAGGATCCCGGCCTGCTCGATCCCGACAGCCGCCGCAGCCTGGAGGATCAGATCCGCCTCAGCGGCTATCGCAAATCGCTGGAGCGGCTGATGCTGGTGCAGAGCCTCGAGCGACGGCAGCGGCCGGGTGCAGCGGTGACGCTCGCGATGGGGCGGCGTTGCGGGCCCTGCGGCGGGAGTACGGCATCTCGCCGCGGGAGGAGGAACGGGTGCTGGGGCGATCTCTCCCCCAGGGCCGCGGCGATCCGCAAGGCTGGAGCTGTTGCTGGAGCGGCTGCCGGCCCTCACAGACGGCTACAGGGCCCTGCATCAGAGCGCCCTGCGGCACCAGTCGCCGTGCTGGCATCTGCTCGACGACCGCCTCCAGCTGCGCAAGGAACTGACCCTGCGGGCCATCCTCGATGGCCTGGCCACCCTCCAGGAGGATCCGGCGGTGCCGGCCCTGGTGCAACGCCTGCAGGCGATCGCTCCGCTGGGGTTGCCGGAACTGGTCCGAGGGGGAGGACTGGGCGAGGCGCCTGCCGCCCGCCGTGGCCGAGGCCCTCGGCCGGCCCGGGGCGGAGGCCCCCTCCTGCTCGCTGCAGCGTGCCCGTGGCCGACACGCTCGCCTTCCTCGACAGCCTGGCGGCCGACCCCAGCCCCACCCTGGCGGCCGCCGCCCTGTTCCTCACCGCCTGCCTGGATGCCGACCGGGCCCGGGCCCTGGCGGCCCGGGTGGGGCGGCAAGGGCGCCCCTCCCCTGCTGGCCCAGACGGCCCAGGCTGTGCTGGCCCTGCAGGGGCCGCCGGCCCTGCGCGATTGTCCGGAGCTGGAGAAGCGGGTGTTCCTGGCCACCAGCGATTTCTTCCGCCGCAGCGACGGCGACACCCTCGCCGCCCTGGCCGATCAGGCCGACGTGCGCGCGTTCTGCCGACGGGGAGCTGATCACCGAGGCCGGCGACACCTGCCGGGAGCTGCTGCTGCTGATCGAGGGCCGGGCCCGGGTGCGCCACCGCGACGGCGAGCGGGAGTGGCTGGAGGACATGGAGCCCGGCCGGGTGCTCGACGAACTGGAGGTGCTCACCCACAGCACCTCGGAGAGCACGATCGTGGCGGAGGCCGATGGCACCCGGGTGCTGGCGGTGCCGGTGGATTGCTTCGATGCGGTGCTGGAGCGGGATCCCGATTTCGCCCGCCGGGTGCTGGAGCTGGAGAGTGGCCAGCTGCAGCGGCTGATGCGGGCTTCGGCCGACGCGCCCGTTGGCAGCCTCAGCTCCTGACGCTTTCGTCGCTTGGTTCTGCCCGAATCAGCAGGGCCTGACAACGATCTCGGTCCGCTTGTCAGCGCGCCGATTCTTCATCTGCAGGGTGACTGATGGAGGAAACTGGAGTCATCCGTGATGCCTGTGTTGTGATGCCCCAGACCCTGCGAGAGCGATCGATGCCTCTGGTGGTGTCCAGATCCTCCACGGCGGAGCCGCCCCGGACCGAGCCTGATCCGGGTGAGGTGTCCCGGGGATTCGGTGGGTCCGGAGCCGAACGGAACAGCAGGCGCAGGAAGAGCAGCAAGAAAAAAAGGTCCCTCCCTCAGCCAGGCCGACTGGGGCCCCCTTGGTAAGCACCCGGACCTGGACGCGATCGTGGCGCGTCAGCGGTTGCATCTGCCCCTCTCGGGTCGGATCCGGGAAAGCGATGTCACCCGGGCCTGGAAGGAGGCTGCAGCGGAACACCATCCCGATCGGGGCGGTGTGCACGACACCATGCAGCGTGTCAACGGTGCCCGGGATCTCCTGCTGGGCCGAGGACTTGAAGGCGGTTGATGTCTGATCTATCGACAAGGTGTTCCAACGGGGCTTTCAAAACCCTCACCCGATAATCAGTGAGTCAGATCGGTTGTCTTCAAACAGCGGATCCAGAAACACGAGGGATGATCAACAGGCGCCTTGATCGTGCCGATGGCGGGGATTTCGTTTCCGGACTCCTCAGCCTCAATGCCAAGACGGACAACCATCCTCACAGGTCGGTGACCGTTGAATCAATAATGGCTCGGGGGAGACTTGAACTCCCGACCTTGGGATTATGAATCCCTTTGATTGGAGCAAAACCCTTGCAGTAGCTGGGTTTGTCGATGAGGGATTCCCCGTCAGGTTCACAAGTTCACTGAATCTTCATCGAATCCGGCCTCTGGGGCGCTCTGCTGGCCCGCTCCCCCGAGGGACCTCTGCGACGGCGAAACCCTCTTCTTGAGACAGGTGAGCCGGACCGCTGCCCCCTACCCCCGCAGCTGCAAAACCACCCCGCAAGGCAACGCCATCGACCCCAACGACAGCCTTGCCTTGTCGTTCAGCCCCTGGGCCTTCTGCTGAAGGCTGCCTCAGGGTGTGTCGACCCGCAGGAGAACACCCTGCTGGTGCCACACGGTGTTGGAACGCGGTGCCAGCGGGTTGGCCATTCGGAAGTGGTGGCCGCCCCGGAAGAAGCCGCCCTTCTTCAAGCGCTGCAGGGTGACGCGGTGGATGCCAAGCAGTTCGGCCATGTGCTGTGTGCTGACCCACAGCCCAGGGGTCGTGGTGCTCATCGGATCTCCACAGGTCTCGGAGGCTATTGGGGCCGTCCCTGCGCCGTTCCCCCCAGTGCCAGCCCGGCCAGGATGCTGAGCCCCTGGCTCACGGCGTCATCGATGCGGCCCTGGGGCCGGGCGCAGAACAGTGACAGCGGATGCACCAGCGGGGATTGACCTGAATCCTCCACCGGTGGCGTGGAGGCATCGGGAACCAGCACCCCGGCCTTCCCCATGGAGCGCTGGGCCCCGGGCTCGCCGGCCAGGGAGACAGAACGCTGCACCGCGGCGTCAAAGCCGTTCAGGCGCACGTACAGCCAGGAGAGGGCGGTGCAGTTGAGCAGGTCGAAGCACAGGGTGAGGCCCTGAAAGCCCAGGATTCCCGACAAGATCCAGACCACCAACCGGCGGGATTCCATGGCGCTTGGCAACGGCTACCCCAGAGGGTTCCGGGCCGGCAGTGCAGCAGCCCCGGCGCGTCGACGCTCCGAACCGCCATGGTGACCACCATTGGCAGGCACCATGACCATAGGCTGGGTGATGGACAGCACGGGACTGTTTCAGTCAGGCCGCAGCCAGGCGGGGGCTCCGGCCACGTTGCTGATCCCGCGGGACTGGGCGAGCTTTCCCGCAGCTCCATCCTGGTGAGGGTGGCGAGGGCCAGGGCCGGGGCCCTAGTGTGCCGTCCCGCAAATAACAACTAGAATCCGGGGTGTCGCTAGAGGTGCTCCGTGGCACTAGGCCTTCCGATGAATCTACTGGTCCTCAGTGAGTGCCAACCAGAATTCACATAGGATGCATGTGGATGATCTGACAGAACAGAATGAACACCAGGTCGACGGCCGGTATCGACACCAATTCTGAAACATCGCAGACTGACGTGGCTGAATCACTCTGCTCGACTTGCGGCTTTTGCTGCAGCGGTGCTTTCTTCTATCGCACTGTAGTAACTGAGGAAGAGGTCTCTTGCCTCACATCTCTATCGGTACCAGCAAAGCCATATCGCCATAGCAAGTTCAGCATTATGCACCCATGCAGTGCACTCTCAGAATGCAAGTGCTCAATTTATAGCCAGAGGCCACAGGATTGTAGAGACTGGAGCTGCAAGCTTCTGATAGCGACAGAATCCGGAACCATTCCCTTTTCCAGCGCGAAGGCCATCATCGCCAATGGAAAGTCGCAAATCTCATCTCTGACCACTCGAATCAACTCCTTCTTGCCTCCAGAACGATCAGGCACGACGAACTTTTACCTATTGCTTCACAAGCTTACCGACTACGTTGAAGAGAGCATAATGAGTGGCAGGCCAGAGGGCGTCGGCCGTAAAGCACTTCAACTCATTGGGGCCACTAGAGATTACCTCGTTCTGATCAACGAGCACTTCAGGTCACCCAGTCTTCTTGGAAGGATCAACACTCTAATCGACTCAGTAGGCACAGCCAAGCCCGGAAAGTCTTAGTTCTGAAGGTATTCATCTTCGGATGAGCTCAGTTTACCTGCCTGGGATCTATGGTTTGGTACTCGTTCAGGGGGGGGTGACTGATACGGCGACGACATCTTCGCTTCGGCGAATGCAACCCCAAGCGGCAATCAGTCACGATGCCTTAATCCAGGCCACGGTGCACGGCGACGATTAGGTAGGCGGGTCCGCGCAACTACATAGGCGGGTCTCAAGACGCGACAACAGGGCTCCGATCCGGTCTTGAGCCTTGTCATGCCCGCCCCTCTGTCGTTGCGGATAAGGAGCGGTACATGGCCAAGCGCTCAGGCGGGCTCAGCCAGCAGATCGCCGCTGATGCCGTGGGGATCTCGGTGCGCAGCGCCCAGCGCATCGACCGAGGCGAGCTGCAACCCCGAACCAGCAGGGTCGCCACTGGCGCACCCGCGCCGATCCCCTCGCCGATGTCTGGGACAGCGTCTTGGTGCCGATGCTGGAGCAGGCGCCCCAACTGGATCCCCAGACCCTGCTGCTCCACCTGGAGGGGATCCACCCCGGCCAGGAGTGGTACCGGCGCAAACGCACCCTGCAGCGGCGGGTGGAGCAGTGGCGGGCGCTGCAGGGCCACACCAAGGAGGTGATGTTAGCGAAGAACAGCGCCCGCGCTGCTCACCATTGGCTTGGAATCAACAACGATGTTGATCAGCTCTGTATGGGGAATGACTGTCAGCCTGAATCGGTTGCTGGTAGTGGGGAAGGTGTACCAGATTGGCCTGCCTTCCCCCGCCGATGAAGCCATCAACTACGGATTGCTGATCGGAATGGCTGCATTTACAAGGTATGACAGCAGTGTGCTGCATCGGCGCACGCTCGAGGCTCGGCCTCACTGACGCTCCACCGTCTGATCAATGCAGCTGCTCACTGAGCCGCTGCAGGCGTCCGCCGGATTGGCTCGCTTCCTCCAGGAGCTCCTCCCAGTCGTCTGGCGGATGGCCGCGGTCCAACATCGACTCGAATACGCGGTAGGCATCCGTCTTGCTGCCGTAGGCGCGCTTGGTGTCAGTGTCGTTCACCCAGCCCAGCACGATCACCTTCGAGCGATTGTGAAAGCGAAAGAACAGGCGGAACTGCTGAAAGAACTTGGCCCGGCGCCAGTGCCGATGCTCAGCGCCCAGGGTTGATCCCTGCTGGTACTCCTTGCGGCTGGGGTCCTGAGGAATGTCCTGCAGCATCAACCGTGCGATGGCAGCCAGGCGTTTGCTGGTGTTCTTGCTGCGATATCCGAGGGGGTCCTTACGTCGCAACGTCTCGACCTCCGCGATCAGCGCCTCCAGCTGATCCAAAAATAACGGGTGCGCATAAAGCAGCCACCCATGGGCCACCAGGGGCGCTGCATCGGCCTTGCCCACGATCAGAATGTGTCGCCGCAGCCGATGTTTCCGGAGTCGGTGTCGCAGCCGCCGGTCTCGTCGTCGTCCGGCAGCGGTGCATCGAGATCCACCTCGATGCCTCCAACCAGATCCTGCAGGCGGGAGACCAGATCAGCAGTGATGGGCTTGAGGCGCTCTGGATGGCTGGCGATGTCCTGCTCCAACAGCGCCAGGAAGGGAGCGAGGGCTGGATCGTCGTCGGCGGGCTCTGGACTGACGCGCTCCAGGACCACTTCGCCGTTGGAGCGGAAGGCGTAGCGGATGCGGTCGCGTTTGCGCAGCCCCAGGGCCCGCCGAACCGGCTGCGGCACGGTGGTCTGATAGCGATCGGTGAGCGCCGATTCCACCTCCTGCTGGGGAGCGTCCACGGCGGACGCGGCCGCGGGAGACGAGGAAACAGGAGCCATCGGACCACCCAGCGGAACCAACACAAAGGTAATGCAGCTGCATTGCCTCAGCGAGTGGAGTGTGGCCCCAGCTCTCACCCACCAGCGGCTCGAGCAGGCGGGGCTCGCCTGCTGCAGAACACCGTTGATCTGGCGGGCTGCTGGTGAGTCCGCACAGACCCAAGATTGGGGCCATCGAAGAAATGCCCGATGGATGGGATCCCCCTGCTGTTGTTGGCCCTGGGCCTGATGCTGCTGAGTGATCTGGTGGCGTTCGGGCTGCTGCTGCCCTCCCTGCTGATCCGAACGGTTCTGGCCCGGCGCCATCCTGAGGTGGTGTTCTGCGGAGCGGCGGATCGCAGGCGATTGGCCCTCACCATCGACGATGGACCGAGTGGGCCAGGCTCTGGGGCTCTGCTGGATCTGCTGCGGGAATTGGATGTGCCGGCCACCTTCTTCCTGGTCGGCTCCCATCTGGAGCGCGATCCCCACTTTGCCCGCCGGGCCCTGCAGGAGGGCCACGATCTCGGCAACCACCTCTGGCGGGATGAGCGGACCGCCACCCTGGAGGAGCCGGCCTTTCTGCAGCAACTGCGCGATACCCAGCGGGCAATCGAGCGGGCCGCTCTGCCGGAACGGCTGACCTGGCGCTGGTGCCGCCCCGGACAGGGATGGTTTCACCGGCCGATGGTGGAGTGGCTGCGCGGACGCCGCTACCGCCTGGTGCTGGCCTCGATCTTCCCCTGGGATACCCTGCAGCCACCGCTTGGTTTCATGCGCTGGTTCGTGCGGATCAACGCCCACCCCGGCGGAATCCTGGTGCTGCATGACACGCCGGCCCTGAGTGGGCGAACCCTCCGAGCCCTGCGCCGGATCATTCCCGACCTGCAACGGCTCGGCTATACGTTCGTGCCGCTGGCGGAGCTGCTCGATGCGGAGTAATCGCACCGGGAGGAACGATCAGCACAGAACCAGTCAGCACAGAGCCAGAAAGGCAACCTCCGTATGCCTGGCTTTCGGTGTTGTCCATGCCGGTGGTTGCGTTACAGCTTCTGATCCCGTACCAGAGTTCCAAGCGCCTCAGATGGAGACGCATGAAACAAAGGCTTGATGGCAGATTTCAGCGGGTGATTGCCCAAGACCTCCCTAATCACGAACGTCCATAAGTGCGTACCAGTCCAGCCTTTGAACGCCTTCAGCGGAGGCCTGGACCAGCTCAATACCCTTGACAGTTCCATCGCTCTTGTACCAGGGGTCTTCGCACAATGAGGCAAAAGCCTGACGCGCTTCTTCCTGGGACTGGAAGGTCCCGACATTCACGATCCCCCAGGAATCGTGGGTATGAATCCTGAACATCAGAAGCTCACGGCGTTACCCCCCATTATCGTGGAACCAACCTCGAAGCGGCGCCACTCCACATGCGTCCGGAGACCATGCACGACGACAAGACGCATCGTTCTCGCCTGGTGGAGGAAGCAGCGGCAGGTGAAGCGTTTGTGATCGGCATGACCGGCCGGCCGATGGTGCGCCGCCTGGGCCTGCTGGGGGGCCAGTGCACCGTGCCCGACGACTTCGATCAAATGGCTGCCGGCGAGATTGCCGATCTGTTTGAAGGCGCTGGGCAAGGCGGCTGAGCCGCGCCATGCCTCGGCTGCTGTGCTGATCACGGCAGAGTCCCCGTTGGCGAGTTTCCCAGTGCCGCTCCTGTTCATGGCCGCTACCGAGAGGTGTAGCCGTGCCTGAAGCTGGTGGCCACCACCCGCTCACCCCGCGCAGCCAGGCTCTCCACCTCGGTGCTCGGACCACCAGCCGTCCTGTCGCTTGTGGTACGACCTCCCTGCAGCTGCTGTCCTGCAGCCGTGAACGGTTTGCCGTACTGACACGGCGGTCCAGCGGATCTATCAATGAATCAGAGGCCTCGACCAGGGCAGCGCGAGCCCTAGCCCTGCAACCGGCCCTAGCCCTTGGGCTTCTGCGAAGCAGTAGGGCGTCCGACACGGGGCGCCCTTCTTCATTGGGAACTCAGTCCACCAGTGACCATGGCCTCACGAGGCAGGGCGAGCTGAGTCGCTTCTCTTAGGCTGCCAATGGCTTCTGGGCAGCCATGCGCCTCGACGACCTACTGGCACAGGCTCCAAGGATCCGGGAGATCGCCATGGCCCATGGCGCCAGCAATCTGGCAGCGTTTGGGTCCGTGGCCCGTGATCAGGCTGGACCCGACAGTGATCTGGATCTGCTGGTGGATCTGCCTCCCCGCACCGGTCTCCTGGACCGCATTGCCCTGAAGCAGGCCCTGGAAGACACGCTGCACTGCCGCGTCGATCTGATTCGCCGCCGCAATCTCAGGCCTACCGCTCTGGCCTCTGCTCAGCGGGACGCGATTCCTCTTTGATGGAGCCCAGGGATCGTGATGCCTTGCGCGACATCCTGACAACGATCCGACGGGTTCAAGGATTTCCCATTCCTGATCGAGAGACGCTATCGGAGAGAAGTCCATAGTCACCACGACCTTGGCTGGAGAGCCTTCAAGGAGAACGCTTGGCATCGCCCTCATGTCGATGGCTCAAGCCCAGACAATCATGAGCCGTGACCGTTGATTCCATAACGGAAGGCTTGCACGGTGCCTCCGCTCTGGCTTTTCATCAGATCACGAACTGAGCACCAACGGGGTTTGTACGGGCCCACGTGCTTCACGCATTTTCTGGTTCTGCAGATCCAGGCTGGTACTGAGCAGAAAGGCCGGGGGGTTGCGTTTCGGGACTGCATTGCTCTTGTGGTATTTAAGTCCCATCTTGACTGCATAGGCCGTCGCACGCTTGATCTCAGTATCCGGCGATTGCGATTGCGGCCCCGTTGCAAGGAAAATCTGGCCAGCGTTCAGGGTGAGATATTCCGACTGCCACCTTCCTCTTGTGGCAGTGATGCCACTGGCCGACCAGGTTGCCGGACTGGCCTCCTGGTCTCCGTTGTGATCCGTGCCCGGGTGCGCGACAGCGGAAGGGAGGAATCCGACAACCGACCGTTGTGCTCAACCATCACGGCCGCGGACGCCGGTTTCAGGTGGGTCATGCCCGCCCGCAGAGCACTCGCGAGGGCGCGCGTATCGCCCAGGGCCGTGTGAGCAGCAGCAGCGCTCAGCTCCACTCCATGGCGAGCGCAGAGTTTCGCCAGCTTCACCCGTGGGGTGGGCATGGTGTCAATGCCCCTGCCCAGGTTGAGACGGATGCCATCAACCTCAGCGAAATGGGCTACGAGGATCGGCCCATCAAAGCTGTGGAGATTGTGGGCCACCAGAACATGCTGGTGCAGCTTGGCGGCCCCAGGGCCCCGGCGATCTGCTCGAACGACGGAGCATCGCTCACCAGTTCGTTATCGATGCCGTGCACATAAGCGTTGGGGATCGATAGTCCGGGATGCACCAGCGTTTCCCATTCCTCTGTGATTCTTCCTTGTGGATCCAGGCGAACCAGAGCGATCTCCACGATGCGGCAGGAGCGCCCGGTCCCGGTCGTTTCCAGGTCAAGGACTGCGAACCCGTTCGCACCGCCGGGCCACTTCGGGCAAAGCCGGCGCCTGGCGGCCTGCACAGCAGCAACTGACACCGATTCCGATTTTCTCTCCGATGCAGTTGTCCGCGGTGGTGGTGGCGGCGGAGGTGGTAGAGGGGAAGTGGGGCGCTTTGGTCGTTGCGACCGCTCATAGCACCTGGAGCACCTGCGATACCAGCATGTTTTGATTCTCTCCGGCGACCATCTCTATCGAATGGATTACCGCCATTATCTCAAGACCCACCTGGATAACAATGCCGATGTCACCATCGCAGGAAAAATGCTGCCGCGTGAACGCGCAGGGTCACTTGGAGTTATCGGTACTGAAGGCGACCGCATAACCAGGTTCTATGAAAAACCGGACCCCAGAAACCTTGGCAGAACTAGGAAA
>CAVXWZ010000002.1:0-699215 GCA_963765575.1 uncultured cyanobacterium
TCACACCGCCCGCAGCTCGCCGGCTCGCCAGCCGCGCGCGGAAGTCGGCCACGGTGGCGGCCAGGCCCTCGGCCAGGGGGACGCGCGCCCGCCAGCCCAGCGCCGCCAGGCGGCTCACATCGAGCTGTTTCTTCGGCGTGCCGTCGGGTTTGCTGGCGTCCCAGGCGATCGTGCCGGCAAACCCCGTGGCCGCCGCCACCGCCTCGGCCAGCTCGCGGATGCTGAGATCCAGCCCCGTGCCCACATTCAGAAAACTCAGCGGCCCCAGGTCGTCGCCACCCGGGCCTGCGCCGCGGGGGGCGCCGGGTGCATCGGGGTCCCAGTGCTCCAGCGCGTAGACGCAGGCCTCGCCCAGGTCGTCCACATGCAGGAATTCGCGCAGCGGCGTGCCGGTGCCCCAGCAGCTCACACTGCTGCCGCGCCCCTGCTCCGGGCGCTCGGCAGGCCTCGTGGAAGCGGCGGATCAGCGCCGGCAGCACGTGGCTGTTGGTGGGGTGGTAGTTGTCGCCCGGCCCGTAGAGATTGGTGGGCATCAGGCTGATGGCATCGAAGCCGTGCTGGCGCCGCAGCGCCTCGCAGAGCTTGATGCCGGCGATCTTGGCGATCGCATACCACCCATTGGTGGGCTCCAGGGAGCCGGTGAGCAGGGCCTCCTCGCGGATCGGTTGGGCGGCGAACTTGGGATAGATGCAGCTGCTGCCCAGGAACAGCAGCCGCCGCGTCCCGTGCCGCCAGGCGTTCTCGATCACCGCGGTCTCGATCTTGAGGTTGTCGAGCAGGAAATCGGCCGGGTAGCTGCCGTTGGCGTGGATGCCGCCCACCTTCGCCGCCGCCAGCACCACCACCGAGGGCCGGTGCGTGGCAAACCAGCTCTCCACCGCCGCCGCGTCGCGCAGATCCAGCTCGCGGCTGGGGGCGGTGAGCAGCTCACCTCCACGCGCCGGATCGCCGTAGCCGGCCCGCCCCAGCGCCCGGCAGATGGCGCCGCCGGCCAGGCCGCGGTGGCCGGCCACATAGATCCGGTCGGCCGGCGTGATCAGGGGCGTCCGCCCGGTGCGCTCACTCACGGCTGCCCACCACCTGGAAGCCCTGGAGCCGCAGCAGCGCCTCCTTGCGCGCCTCCTCCTTGTCGGCCGCCACCATCTCCGCCACCAGCTCCTCGAGGCTGGTGGTGGGCTGCCAGCCCAGCTTGGCGTGGGCCTTGCTGGGGTCCCCCAGCAGCGTCTCCACTTCAGCGGGGCGGAAATAGCGCGGGTCGATGCGCACCACCGTCTCACCGGTGTCGGCGCGGTGGCCCAGCTCCTGCAGCCCCTCGCCCTCCCACACGATCGCCGGCCCTGCAGCGCTCGCCCCGCCCCAGCCCAGCTCGGCGGCGGCCAGCTCGATGAAGCGGCGCACGCTCTCCTGGCGGCCGGTGGCGATCACGAAATCCTCCGGACTGTCCTGCTGCAGCATCAGCCACTGCATCTCCACGTAGTCGCGGGCGTGGCCCCAATCGCGCAACGAATCGAGGTTGCCCATGAACAGGCAGTCGTCGAGGCCGGCATCGATGCGCGCCAGGCCGCGGCTGATCTTGCGGGTCACAAACGTCTCCCCCCGCCGCGGTGACTCGTGGTTGAACAGGATGCCGTTGCAGGCATACATCCCGTAGGACTCGCGGTAGTTCACCGTGATCCAGTAGGCATAGAGCTTGGCCACCCCGTAGGGGCTGCGGGGGTAGAAGGGGGTGCTCTCCCTCTGGGGCACCTCCTGCACCATGCCGTAGAGCTCGCTGGTGCTGGCCTGGTAGATGCGGGTCTTCTGCGTCAGCCCCAGGATGCGCACCGCCTCCAGCACCCGCAGCGTGCCCAGGGCATCGCTGTTGGCGGTGTATTCCGGACTCTCGAAGCTCACCGCCACGTGGCTCTGGGCGCCGAGGTTGTAGATCTCATCGGGCTGCACATCCTGCACGATGCGGATCAGGTTGGTGCTGTCGGTGAGGTCGCCGTAGTGCAGCTGGAAGTGCGGCAGTTCGCCGCCCGGGCCGCGCTCATGGGGGTCCTGGTAGAGGTGATCCACGCGGCTGGTGTTGAAGCTGCTGGCCCGGCGTTTGATGCCGTGCACCACGTAGCCCTTCTCCAGCAGCAGCTCGGCCAGGTAGCTGCCGTCCTGCCCCGTGATGCCGGTGATCAGGGCGGTGCGGGCGCTCATGGGCGTCATCGGGCAGCTGACCCATTCAGGCACAGCCCGCAACGGCAAGGCCGGATACCTTCTGACAGCGGATTCGGGACTACATTTCACCACCGCCCCCCCCGGTCGCCGGGGCTCCGCACGTCCTCCCCGATGCGAGCCTTCCTCAGCACCATCGCCTTGCTCACCGCCGGGGCTGTCGCCTGCCACACCCTCCCGGCCCAGGCCTTGCCCGAGGCCAGGGTGAATCTGGTGCGCATCGACGGCGACGGGGTGCAGCCCCTGCCCGACCTCACCCGGCTGCTGCGCCAGGCCAGGGCCATCGAAACCAGGCCTGAAGGCGCACCGGAGGGCGAAGCGTCAGCGGCCGAGATCGTCGCCCAGGCACTCCCAGCGGCAGTGGCCGCCGAAGCGAACGCCGGCATCTTTTTCCTGCCCTCCGCCAGCGAGGATCTGCGCATCCGCCTGCGGTCACCCCTGCCCAGCGCTGCCACTGGGGAGCTGCTGCTGCGCCTGCAGCGCTCCCCCTGGCAGGCCGCCACCAGCGGACCGGAGGCCGGCGAGGTCGTGGAGCGCCTCCCCCTCAGCGACGATCGCGTCAACCTCAGCGACGATCGCCGCTACCTGCAGATCAACCCGGAGCGAACGCTGCAGTCGGGGGATGTGATCACCGTGGATTTCACCGCCCTGGATCTGAGTGCCCTGGGCGCGGCGGCGGATCCGGAAACCCCCGTGCGCTTCGCCCTGCCCGAAACGGCCTGCCTCTTCCAGGGCCCGGCCCTGAACCAGCAGGAGGACCAGCCGGAATCCCCCAACTCCCGTTCAGCGCTGCTGGGCGAGGAGGACGACAGCGTGGTGTTCCTGCTCTCTCCGGGCGACGATCTGGAGCTCAGCTTCAGCCGGCCCCTGCCGAGCGGCCTCAGCGGCACGCTGCTGCTGCGCGATCAGCCCTCACCGGGTGACGAACGCGTCAGTGGACCCGCCGCCGGTGAGGTGGTGGAGCGGATCGCCATCAGCTCCGAGCAGGTGTTCCGTTCCGAAGACGGCCTGTTCATGGCGGTCACCCCCCAGACCCGCCGCACCCTCGGCTGGATCACCACCCTGGATCTCTCCGAGCTCACGCTTCACCGGGATCCCGGCCGGCGGCCTGGCGGCCGTGGCGCCAGCGGAGAGCCCCCAGCGCTTCACCCTGGCCCGGCCGGCCTGTCCGATCGCCCGCAAGACCAGGCCCTGTCCGCCGATCGCCGCCCTGCCCGCCAGCAGCGCTGCGGCCAGCACGGCTGCCGTGGGCACCGGCGTGATCGTGGGCATCGCCGTGGTGGGGGCGATCGCCGCGGTGGTGCTGCTGGTGAGCGGCGGCAGTGGCGGTGGCGGTGGCCGTAACCGCGGTGGTGGCGGAAACGGTGGCGGTGGCGGCGGTGGCGGTGGTGGTGGTGGCGGCGGTGGTGGCGGCGGTGGCGGTGGCGGCGGCGGCGGTGGTGGTGGCATTCCCTCCCGCTGACCCCAGCCACGGCGCCGGGGTGCGGGGCTACGGTTCGGCCGATTCCCGCTGCTCCCCCCGGCCTTGACCCTGCGGCTCACCAACACCCTCAGCCGCCGCACCGAACCCTTCCAGCCCCTGGTGCCGGGTCGGGTGAGCATCTACTGCTGCGGGGTCACCGTCTACGACCTCTGCCACCTCGGCCACGCCCGCAGTTACATCGTCTGGGACGTGCTGCGCCGCTACCTGCTCTGGCAGGGCTACGCGGTGACCTTCGTGCAGAACTACACCGACATCGACGACAAGATCCTCAACCGGGCCGCCGCCGAGGACAGCTCCATGGAGGCGGTGAGCGCGCGCAACATCGACGCCTTCGTGGCCGACATGGCCCGCCTCAACATCCTCCCGCCCGACCGCATGCCCCGCGCCACCGGCTCGCTGCCGGCGATCCGCCGGTTGATCGAGGAGCTGGAGGCCAAGGGGGCCGCCTATAGCGCCGATGGCGATGTCTACTTCGCCGTGATGAAGCACGCCGGCTACGGCAAACTCTCCGGCCGCGACCTGGCCGAGCAGCAGGAGGGGGCCAGCGGCCGCCTCAGCGATGCCGAGGAGGCCCGCAAGCAGCACCCCTTTGATTTCGCCCTCTGGAAGGGCGCCAAGCCCGGCGAGCCCAGCTTTCCCTCCCCCTGGGGTCCGGGGCGGCCGGGCTGGCATATCGAGTGCTCGGCGATGGTGCGCGAGGAGCTCGGCGACACCATCGACATCCACCTGGGCGGCGCCGACCTGATCTTTCCCCACCACGAGAACGAAATCGCCCAGTCGGAAGCCGCCACGGGCCATCAGCTGGCGCGCTACTGGCTGCACAACGGCATGGTCAACGTGGGCGGCGAAAAGATGAGCAAGTCGCTCGGCAACTTCACCACCATCCGCGCCCTGCTCGATTCCGGCATCAGCCCGATGACGCTGCGGCTGTTCGTGCTCCAGGCCCACTACCGCAAGCCCCTGGATTTCACCGCCGCCGCCCTCGACGCCGCCGCCAGCGGCTGGAAGGGGCTCAACGCCGCCCTGGGGCTGGTGGCAGCGCCGGCGGCTGGAGCCGCCGGCCTGGCGCCCGATCTCGCCGCCGCCCGCGAGCGCTTCGCCGCCGCCATGGACGACGACCTCAACACCTCGGCCGCCCTGGCGGTGCTGTTCGAGCTGGCCCGCCCCCTGCGCTCCCTCGCCCGCCGCCTGGAGCGCGGTGATCCGGCCGCCGCCAGCGAGGCCGAGGGCTCCGGGCTGCACCAGCGCGCTTCCCTGCTGCAGGAGCTGGCCGCCGTGCTGGGCCTCAAGCCCGAACCCCCCAGCCAGGACACCAGCAGCGACAGCGCCACAGACGGAGCCACAGATGGAGCCACAGACGGAGCCAGCTCCCCCAGCGTCGCCGAGATCGAGGCCCTGATCGCCCAGCGCCGCGCCGCCAAGGCCAGCCGCGACTTCGCCAGCGCCGACCGCATCCGCGCCCAGCTCAAGGACCAGGGCATCGAGCTGATCGACAAACCCGGCGGCGTCACCGAGTGGCTGCGGGGCTAAGGAATCTCTGGATCATCGGGTGGTAGGCGGCCGCTGCGATCACCAAGGCTGCTTTTGGCCGGTTTTTGAGGCTGAATCAGGTTGGATCCGTGCCGCCAGCACGTTGCTCTTGCAGCGGTTGTTGGCCAGGCCACGCCGCCTGGTGTTCTGAAAGCCGAACGGTGTTGGATCACCCGGAAGGGATGCTGGGCAGTGGTCCTTGAGCTGGTCCCGCTGGCTGCGCTTCTTCGTCGTCGCCTGCTGGTCATCCCTGTAGGTGCGACCTTCCGCTAGCGGGGTAACGGAAGGGGTGCGATTGCGGTTGCGCCTGCATCGGTCTGAGCAGTAACGCACGTCTGCCCATACATCCTTCCACTTCTTGCGCCATTGAAAAGGTCTGCCGCAGACTTGGCAGATCTTGGTGGGTCGGTCTGCGTGATGCGCCATGCAGTTGACAAGCAGATTGTGTGAGCGGTTTCGCCAGATCTTACCCACAACATCCAAAACAGGGAGTGAATCGTGATCGGTGCCTGCCAAGGTTCTTCACGATGCAGCACCCACTGACCGCTCCGCTTGGTCAGATGGCTGTCAGAATGCTGGGATGAACCACCCCCTTTGGATGCTCGTGCCCTGGGCGATCTTTGCGGTTGCCGCTGGGGTCGAGTTCTGGCCTCTCACGGCCTTAAGGGATTCACTGGAGCGGATGTGGCAGCAGGATCAGCAGAGGGCCTGATGGATAAGCTGAACTGGGGTTACATCCAACTGGGTCTTGTTGCCCTTGCCTTTGCGGGGCTGCAAATCTGGTGGATCGGCAGTATCTTCCGTAGGCGATCTCTGACAAGGCCTATGACTGGTAACGAGTTCCGCAAGACCCTGGAAAAGATGTGGTCAAAGAAGTCCTGAGATCTCAAGCATTCCTTGGAGTCTGACATCCAGATCCAGTTGCACAGCCTGAAAATACCCGTAGACAGCAAGGGGCAAAACCTCAAGATGGCAGAGGATTTTGGAAGAATAGGTTGCAAACTGACCACCGGTTGTCTCGTGATTTCAGGAAGCTCACGACGGGGCCAAGCATCCATCAAGCACCACGAAGTCTCAAGAACCACCATCTCTCCAATCGGGTCATTCCTTCACAAGGCCGTTCACGACTCGCAATCTGGCCAGGAATCACGGATACAATCTGGCGGCTAAAAAACCGGAGATTGACTGGTGGTGACTGGGCAACTGAGCATTCCCACAACCGATGCATTGCATCATTTCAGCACGGTTGCTTCCGAATTTCTGAATCGGAAATCGATGGCATCTGCAGTGCAAACCGCGGCAGCATCATGCCTTCGTCGTGCTTGTGCGCTTTCGGGTCTTGGCGTCGACCTTGGGCGCGACGGTTAGTGATTAAATTCATGTTCAGAGACAACAAGACTCCGTGAACCCACACCCCCCACAGTCACAGTCACAACCAAAAACGATCAGCGAAAAGAATCTAAATTTTGCGCAGAGAAGTAGCATCTGCAAACATCCTCCCATACAAAAGCAAGAGGGACGAAGGAGATCATTATGACACGATCTATTTTTTCAAAGTCTAGTGTTGCCTTGTTGATCGGCCTTGGCGTTGCCTTCGCCTCTGCAAATGCCAACACGACTGCTTTTAATCCGACACCCGAGGGGCTTCTTCAATACTTCAATTCAAAGGATTCTTCAGAATCCAAAACGAAGCATGTTTTATCCAATCCGCGAAACTGCTTCGACCAGGACGACGGCGTGTTCACATGTTTCGTGGACTATGAGGAGACATCGACGCAAGGCACTCGTACTTGCGTCAATGCTCCTGCAAATATCTACTATGAAAATGGAAAGGTAGAGGACTCAAAATCGCTCAGTTTATACAAGCGGACGAGTGCACAAACTGGGAGAAGGTTGCGGTTGCAACTGAGGACAAGCCTGAAGTGAAGGAGGTGCCAGCTAGCGACAATGCGGATGAGATTCAAAGTCCAAGGCTCAGAGAGTCAAGAAAAATCTCCTGCTAAACCTTGGTTGATTGGTTTGGTTGTGATCCTCGCTGGTGGAGGACTCATCTACGGGATAAAGAGAGTGAAGAGCAAGAAGGTGGACAACACTCTGGAATAGCCACCCATGATCAGGCGCAAACCTCTGGTCGAAAAACTCTGAGCAACAAGGGTTTCAGCGGCTCCTGGGACAGACATCGCTGGAAAGCCAAGGGCCAGGTGGCCAGCGGGTGGGTGATGGAGCCACCGGCGCAGGCCCGGCGAAACGTTGGAATCACGCCTACGTCCCCGGCCGCTGCTGATCACGCATCAGCGCTTCGATCTTGCGGATGCGCTTGAGGGTGGTGGTCCACACCTCCAGCTGGAAGGCCCGGCCCTGATCCCCGGCCTCCACCGCGCTGCGGCAGCCGGCCACCAGCGCCTCCAGGTCCTCGCCCGCCTCGAAGGCGTCCCAGAGCTGGCGCTCCAGTCGCGCCCGCTCGATGAAGTTCCAACGCTGCAGAAAGCTCATCGGCCCAGCTTCGCTCACCCCGCCCAGGTGCGGGCCAGATCCACGATCGACACCACCAGCCCCACGGCGATCGCCGGTGGTGACACCCAGCGCAGGGCGAACAGCAGCGCCCCCACCAGGGCCGGCGCCGTGCCCGAACCGGCCAGGTCGCCGCGGTAGCGCTCCGGCGCCCGCCAGCCCAGCAGCAGCGCCAGGGCCAGGCCGCCGGCGATCAGGAACACGCCGCCGAACACCGCGTCCATGCGCTCCAGCACCCCCACATTCAGGGCCGAGGGCAACCCCAGCACGGCGATCACGCCCACACACAGCCACACGGCCCGGCGGCGGCTCCAGCCCAGGCAGTCCATCAGCGAGCTGGAGGGCACCTCCAGCAGCGACACCGCCGAGGTGATCGCCGCCAGGTAAGCCAGCAGGAAGAACACCACCGCCACCACCCGGCCCGCCGCGCCCAGGGACGCCAGGCCCGTGGGCAGGGCGATGAACAGGGCCCCCACCGTGCTGCCGCTCACCACATCCCCCAGCCCGAAGCTGGCCACCACCGGGAAGGTCACGCAGCCCGCCATCAGGCCCACGGCCGTGTCCATGCCCACCACCGCCACCGCCTCGCCGGAGATCGGGCTGCGGCGGTTGAGGTAGGTGGCATAGGCCAGGATCGCGCCGATGCCCGTACCCACCGAGAAGAAGGCCTGGGTGAAGGCGTTGCGGATCGTGCCCGGGTCGGTGAGTTTGGCGGCATCCCAGCGCAGCAGGAAGGTGCCGTAGCCCTCGGCGGCGCCGGGCAGGAAGGCCGCCCAGAGCAGCAGCGCCAGCAGCATCAGCAGCAGCAGCGGCATCGCCCAGCGGCTGAGCCGCTCGATGCCCCGGCGCACCCCGGCCGCCACCACCAGGCCGGTGAGGCCGAGGCTGAGCAGGTGGGCGAGCACGGCGTCGCCACCGCTGCTGATGCCGTTGAAGTAGGCCTCGGCGCCGGCGATGTCGGCCGGCAGCGGTTCACTCAGGGCATGCAGCAGGCTGCGGCCCGTCCAGCCCATCAGCACGGCGTAGTAGGCCAGGATCCCCACCGCCGAGGCCAGGAACATCCAGCCCAGGGGCGTCCAGCTGCGGCCGCCGGCGGTGACCGGGGCGATCAGGGGGGCGTGGCCGGTGCTGCGGCCCAGCACCATCTCGGCCACCAGCACCGGCAGACACACCACCAGCACGATCAGCAGATAGAGCACCACAAAGGCGGCGCCGCCGCCCTGGGAGGCCCGGTAGGCAAAGCCCCAGAGGTTGCCCAGGCCCACGGCGCTGCCCGCCGCCGCCAGCACGAAGCCGAGCGACGAGCCCCAGTGTTCGGGCGGTCGGCCACGGGAAAACAGGCGCGGGGCGTCCAACGACGGCGGCATCGCAGCAGAGCTGGGTTTGCACCAGTGTCATGGCCCTGGCAAGGGCCGGCCCTCAGGTGCCCATCTCGGCACGGCCGGCGCGCTGCTGCAGCCGTTCCAGAACGGCCACCAGCGCCACCCCCAGGCCCATCAGCAGCAGCATCTGGGCCAGGGCGGCGGCGCCAGGCGGCGACGCCAGGCCATCGCGCAGCACGATCAGCTTGCCGCGGGGGGTCACGGTGGCCTCCACAACCACGCGGAAGGGCCAGATCTTCCACAGCGAGCCGGCCATGAAGCCCACCAGCAGGGCCACGGTCTGGCCATGCCAGCGGTGCAGCAGCCAGCGCAGCAACCGCACAAACAGCAGCAAGCCCACCACGCAGCCGCCGGCGAAGGGCAGCAGGGTGGCCAGATCAAAGCCCTTCAACCCCTCCATCACGTGCTGGTACTGGCCCAGCACCAGCAGCAGGAAGGATCCCGACACCCCCGGCAGGATCATCGCCATGATCGCCACCGATCCGCTCCAGAAGAGGGTGAAGGGGTCGTGGGGCATGGTCACCGGCACCCGGGTGACCAGCACCAGGGCGCCCATCACCCCCACGGCCATGGCCGCCAGGCCGCTGCCGCCCCAGTGGGCGTGGCGGGCGATGAGCACGATCGACCCCACGATCAGCCCGAAGAAGAAGGCGAACAGCGCCACCGGCTGGTTGGTGTACATCCAGGTGATCGGCCGCACCAGCAGCAGCACCGCCCCCAGCAGTCCGGCCAGCAGCGGCACCAGGAAGCCCAGGTGCACCCGCGCCGCCGCCTCGCCCCAGGCCTGCCGCTCCCCGCCGAGGCCGCGCCGCAGCAGGCCCAGCAGCGCCAGATCAAAGCCCGCCACCGCCTCGATCAACTGGCCGTAGACGCCGAGGATGAACGCCATCGTGCCGCCGCTCACCCCGGGCACCACATCCGCCGTGCCCATCGCCAGCCCGCAGCCCAGCACGTAGGGCCAGCGGGGATCGCGCTGCACCGGAGGACCGGATCGGCTGGGGTCGGCCATGGGGCGCTCGGTCAGGAACCCGCGAGGCTATTGGCAGCCATGCCGGTGGGATCCAGCCGGTGGGACACTGGCTGTGCCGATCCGCTGCTGCGCCGCCGTGAAAGCCCTCTCCGTGCTCGGCTCCACCGGCTCGATCGGCACCCAGACCCTGGAGATCGCCGAGGAGTTCCCCGATCGCTTCCGGGTGGTGGCCCTCACCGCCGGCAACAACCTCGACCTGCTGGTGGAGCAGATCCGCCGCCACAGCCCCGAGGTGGTGGCCCTGGCCGAGGCCGACAAGCTGCCCGAGCTGCGTGACCGGCTCGCGGCCCTTGAGCCCGCCGCCCGGCCCGACCGCGCGCCGCAGCTGCTGGCGGGCAACGAGGGGCTCTGCGCCGCCGCCGGCTGGGCCAGCGCCGATCTGGTGGTCACCGGCATCGTCGGCTGCGCCGGCCTGCTGCCCACCCTGGCGGCGATCCGCGCCGGCAAAGACCTGGCCCTGGCCAACAAGGAAACCCTGATCGCCGCCGGCCCGGTGGTGCTGCCGGAGCTGGCTCGCAGCGGCGCGCGGCTGCTGCCGGCCGATTCGGAGCACTCGGCGATCTTCCAGTGCCTGCAGGGCACCCCCTGGCCCGAGGCGGCCCGGCTGTCCACCGGCGTGCCCACCCCGGGCCTGCGCCGCATCCAGCTCACCGCCAGCGGCGGCGCCTTCCGCGACTGGCCCGCCGCCGATCTCGCCAAGGCCACCGTGGCCGATGCCACCAGCCACCCCAACTGGAGCATGGGCCGCAAGATCACCGTGGATTCGGCCTCGCTGATGAACAAGGGCCTGGAGGTGATCGAGGCCCACTACCTCTTCGGGCTCGACTACGACGCCATCGAGATCGTCATCCACCCCCAGTCGATCATCCACTCGATGGTGGAGCTGGTGGATTCCTCGGTGCTGGCCCAGCTCGGCTGGCCCGACATGAAGCTGCCGCTGCTCTCCTGCCTGAGCTGGCCCGAGCGCTTCGCCACCCCCTGGCGCCGCCTCGACCTCACCGCCGTGGGCACCCTCAGCTTCAGCCAACCCGACCCCGCCAAATACCCCTGCATGGCCCTGGCCTACGCCGCCGGCCGCGCCGGCGGCACCATGCCGGCGGTGCTCAATGCCGCCAACGAACAGGCCGTGGCCCTCTTCCTCGAGGAGCAGGTGCACTTCCTCGACATCCCGCGGCTGATCGAGCGGGTGTGTGATCGCCACCGGGTGGATCTGATGGCCGCTCCCTGCCTCGACGACGTGCTGGCCGTGGACGCCTGGGCCCGCCAGGCGGTGCGGGAGGCCGCAGCCAGCCTGACGGCGCGGATGCCGGCGGCGTTGCCGGCCTGAACCCCATGGCCCCTGTCCCACCCCCGATCGCCCACCACCTGCTGCTCTGCGCCACCCCCAGCAAGGCGCTCTGCTGCCCCGATCCGGCCGTGGGCGCCGCCAGCTGGGCGGCCCTCAAGCGCCTGGTGCGCGAGCTGGCCCTGGAGGATCCGGCCCGCCCCGGCGGCATCGTGCTGCGCAGCAAAGCCGACTGCCTGCGCATCTGCGCCGACGGTCCGGTGCTGCTGATCTGGCCCGAGGGCATCGTCTATGGCGGCGTGGGCCCCGAGCGCCTGGAGCGGATCGTGCGCGAGCACGTGCTGGGCGGGGTGCCGATCGAGGCCTGGATCGTGCAGCGCTACAACCTCAGCGGCAGCCCGGCCTCAAGCCCCGGCTGAAAGCCCCTGCGCCAGCCGGCCCAGCCAGGCCACGGCCTGCCGGTCCGCCCAGCTGCCGGCACCGGCCCCGGAGCGCCGGTCATCGGCGCCATGGAAGCCGTTGTGGCCGCCGCGGGCACTGAGCAGCACCTCCACCCCCGGCGGCGGATCGGCGACCAGGTCGACAGCGGCGGCCGCCGGCACCCAGGGGTCGTCGAGGGCCTGCACCAGCAGCAGCGGCGGCAGGGGGGCGCCGGAGCGCAGCCGCGGCAGCGGTGAGGCCTGGCGGTAGTAGGCCTCGCCATCGGCGTAGCCCCAGCGCGGCGCCGTGATCGCCGCGTCGAAGGCGCGGATGCTGCGCGGGCGGGCGGAGCCGGCCAGGGCCAGGCGCTCCGCCGCCGCCACACCGAAGGGATCGGCCAGGGTCTGGCGAAGCAGGCCCTTGAGCAGCCAGCGCTGGTAGAGCCGGTTACGGGGATGGTCGATGCGCCGCGCGCAGGCGCCCAGATCCAGCGGACTGCTCACCGCCACCAGGCCATCGAGGCCACCGGGCCGGGCCAGGGCGGCGTTGAGCAGCACCGCTCCCCCCAGCGACAGACCCGCCCCCAGCAACGGCAGCCCGCCGGCGCGCTCGCGCAGCTGGGCCAGCACCGGCAGCAGGTCGGTGCTGCAGTCAGCCGCGTAGGTACCGGGGGCCAGGGGGCGCCCCGCCCCGGCGCCGCGCAGGTTCAGCCGCCACACCCCGAAGCCACCGGCCTGCAGGCAGCGCGCCAGCCGCCGCACCCCGCCGCTGGAGGCGCTGCCGCCGAGGCCGTGCACCAGCAGCACCCAGCCGGGGCAGCCGGTCCCGGCCGCCGGGCCGGGGGCCAGGCCAAGGGGGCGATCCTCCAGCACCAGCAGCTGCTCAGCCGGGCCCACCGCCAGCGGCAGCGGCTCGCCCCTGTCCGGCCCCGGGGACTGGGGCCGCAGGGTGTCGCGCAGGGTCTGCAGATCGGGCCCGATCCAGGGCCAGCGCTGGCGGAACGCCGGCATCAGTCGCCCATGGCGCCGGCCGGCCGCAGGGGCTCGCCGCCGCTGCGCTCCCCTGAGGCCGGGGCCAGAAACAGCTCCTTGATCGTGGCGGCGATCGGCACGGCCGTGATGATGCCCACGAAATCGGCGAGGGTGGCGCCCACCATCACCGAAAACAGAATCACGATGGGATTGAGGCCGGTGAGTTTGCCCAGCAGCCGGGGCGGCAACACATTTTCAATGATCTGATCCACCACGATCAACACGGCGAACACCCGCAGGCCCAACCAGAAACTCTTGAACAGAAAGAGCAAGCTGAACACCAGCACGCCCACGATGGCGCCGAAGGGAATGAAGCCCATCAGCCCGATGCAGATACCCGCAAGCAACGCAAAGGGGGCCCCCAGAAGCCACAGCGTCAGCGACAACGCAACGGCCAGCACCACCGCCAGCACCAGCTGGTTGAAGATGAAGCTGTTGAAATTGCGGCGCAGCACGCTGAGCACCTTCAGGCCACTCTCCTCTGGCAACCAGGAGAGCAGACAGTTGCGCACCAGCTGGCCGCCATAGATCAGGAAGAACACCGTCAGCACGATCAGGAAGAAGATGCTCAGGAAGCTCCCCAGCGACCCTGAGAGCGCCGCCGGGATGCCCAGCAGCAGGCCCTCCAGCTGGCTCTTGAGATTGGCCACCATCCCGTCCAGCACGACGCTGGCGTCCATCGGGATCCCCACCGCGGCAGCGCGGTCACTCAGCTGCTGCAGCTGCATGCCGGTGGCATCGATCCACTGCGGCAAGGTCCGGCTGAGCTGCACGAGCCGCAGCAACAGCCATGGTGCCAGCAGCAGCAGCCCCAGCACCATCACCGCCAGGAAGGCCAGCACCACCAGGCCAATCGCCCAGCTGCGGCCCATGCCCAGGCGGCGCTGCAGCACCCGCACGGGAAGGTTGAGGATCAAGGCGATCACCCCGGCCAGGATGAACACGGCGATCACACCTTCAAAGGCTCGGTAGAGCGCGCTGAACACCCACAGATTGAGGGCGATCAGCGGAAAAGCCAGCCCCAGCACCAGAGACCGCGGCAGGCGCTGAAATGGCGGCATCGGCGGTGGGGGGGTAGGGGTGGAAGCGGTCACCGACAGAGGGTAGGGCTGCGCTTCAGGCCACTTTCTGTTTGCCCACCCCCAGCTCGCGCAGTTCGCTCAGCAGGCCGTTGAGCACCACCTTGGCGTCGCCGAAGAGCATCGCCGTCTGCGGCAGCTCAAACAGGGCGTTGCGGATGCCGGCATAGCCGGCCCCGAGGCTGCGCTTGACCACGAACACCTGGCGAGCCTGGTCCACCTCCAGCACGGGCATGCCGTAGAGGGGGCTGGTGCTGTCGGTCTTGGCGTCGGGGTTCACCACATCGTTGGCCCCCAGCACGATCACCACATCGGTGCGCGGAAACTCGGGGTTGATGGCATCCATCTCCACCAGCTGCTCGTAGGGCACATCGGCCTCGGCCAGCAGCACGTTCATGTGGCCCGGCATGCGGCCGGCCACCGGATGGATGGCATAGCTCACCTCGGTGCCATGGGCCTGCAGCAGCTTGGCCAGCTCGCTGAGGGCGTGCTGGGCCTGGGCCACGGCCAGGCCGTAGCCGGGCACGAACACCACCCGCTCGGCGCACTCCAGCGCCAGGGCGCACTCCTCGGGGCTGCAGCTGGTGATGCGGGTGTAGCCGGCCTCATCGCCGCCGCCACCCACCTTGCCGCCGGCCGCCCCCAGGGCACCGCCGAAGAGCACGCTCACCAGCGAGCGGTTCATCGCCGTGCACATCACCTGGGTGAGGATCAGGCCCGCCGCGCCCACCATGGCGCCGGCCACGATCAGCAACTGGCTGCCCACCACGAAGCCGGCCGCCGCCGCCGCCACGCCCGAATAGCTGTTCAACAGCGAGATCACCACCGGCATGTCGGCGCCGCCGATGGGCAGGGTCACGCCCACGCCCAGCAGGCTCGAGGCCACCAGCAGCAGCCACAGCGGCGCCCCAGCGGGGTCCGCCGGCAGGCTCACCGCCCCCACCAGGGCGGCCACCGCCAGGGCGCTGTTGACGCCGTGGCGCAGGCGGTTCTGGGTCCAGGCGGGGGTGTCGATCCAGCCCTGCAGCTTGGCCATCGCCACCAGCGAGCCGGTCACGGTGATCGCCCCCACAAACACCGAGATGGCGATCGAGATGCGCTCCACCAGGGCCGCGGCACCGTCCGCCGCGGCCGCCGCCTCACCACTGCCGTAGAGGGCCACGCCCAGGGCCACCAGCAGCGAGGCCATGCCGCCGGAGCCGTTGAACAGGGCCACGGTCTGGGGCATGGCCGTCATCGGCACCCGCCGGGCCGTGAGCAGGCCCGCCAGGCCGCCGGCGGCGGCACCAGCAGCGATCCCCAGCCAGGCCAGCAGCGGCGGCTGCAGCTCGATCAACAGCCCCAGCACCGCCAGGCCCAGGGCCAGGGCCGCCAGGCCGTTGGCACTGCGGGCTGAGCGCACCTTGGCCAGGCCCTTGATGCCCAGCGCCAGCAGCAGCACCGCCACCAGATCCACCGCGTAGGGCAGCACCGCGGTGATCCCATCCACAACTGTTGTCTCCATCTCAGCGGTCTCCGCGCGGACGGCGGAACATCGCCAGCATCCTGTCCGTCACCAGGAAGCCACCCACCACGTTGAACAGGGCGAAGCCCAGCGACACCGACCCCAGCAGCAGCAGGGCCGGGTTGCCATCGGCCCGCGCCAGCAGGGTGAGCGAGGCCAGCACGGTGATGCCGCTGATGGCGTTGGCGCCGCTCATCAGCGGCGTGTGCAGGGTGGGCGGCACCTTGCCGATCAGTTCAAGCCCCAGCAGGCTGCCCAGCAGCAGCACCCAGAGCGCCTGGGAGAAGTCGCTCATGTCCCCGCCCCCACGGCCTGGGGAGCTGGGGCGGCCGGCGCCGCCGGGGTGTCGGGCTCCAGCACCTCGAGCCGGCGGCAGCTCCCCTGGTGGGTGAACAGGCAGCCGGCCACGATCGGATCCTGCGGATCCAGGCCGAGCAAACGAGCCGCGCTGGCGTGTTCAGGCTGGCCAGCGCCCTCGCCGCCGAGGCTGAGCAGGTGCTCCAGCAGGGCCGCCAGGTTGCGGGCATAGAGGGCGCTGGCGTGGTGGGCCACGCTGCTGGGCAGGGCGTCGGCACCGATCAGGGTCACCCCCTTGCGCCGCACCGTGGCGCCGGCCACGGTGGCGGCGCTGTTGCCGCCCTGGGCCACCGCCAGATCCACCAGCACCGAGCCGGGCCGCAGCTGATCGAGCATCTCCTCGCTGATCAGCCGCGGCGCCGGCCGGCCCGGCACCAGGGCGGTGCAGATCACCATGTCGGCGAGGGCCAGCTGCTCGGCCAGCTGCTGGCGCTGGGCCGCCAGGAAGGCCTCAGTGGCGGCCTGGGCGTAGCCGCCCTTCTCCGCCGGCGCCGCCTCCTGCTCGGGGGGCGCCAGGAAGCGACCACCGAGGGATTCCACCTGCTCGCGGGAGGCTGCGCGCACGTCGCTCACCACCACCACCGCCCCCAGCCGCCGGGCCGTGGCCAGGGCCTGCAGCCCCGCCACCCCGGCACCAAGGATCAGGACGCGGGCCGGCTGGATCGTGCCGGCCGCGGTCATCAGCATCGGCACGTAGCGGTCCAGGGCGGCCGCCGCCAGCAGCACCGCCTTGTAGCCGGCGATGTTGGCCTGCGACGAGAGCACGTCCATGGTCTGGGCCCGGCTGATGCGCGGCAGCAGCTCCATGGCCAGCGCCGACAGCTGGCGGCGGTTGAGCAGGTCCACCAGACCATGGGCCCGGTAGGGGGAGAGCATGCCGGCCACCAGGGCGCCGCTGCGCAGGCGCTCCAACAGTTCCGGCGGCGGCGGCTGCACGCACAACACGCCGTCCACCTCACCCCAGACGCCATTGCCGCAGGCGGTGATCGCCGCCCCGGCGCGGGCGTAGTCGTCATCGCCAAACCCGGCGGCCTCACCGGCCCCCTCCTCCACATGGAAGCGCAGTCCCCGGGCGGTCAGGCGCTGCACGGTTTCCGGGGTGGCCGCCACGCGGGTTTCACCCGGATGGCGCTCCCTGGGGATCAACAACTGGGTCAATGCAGGGGTGCGCACACTCCCACCATTTGGGGGCCGCAGGGGCCCCGGCGGCAACGCATCCGGCCCCTTTGTGGGGAGTTACCCACGCAGCCGCGCTCAAAAGGGTGGCAGCAGCTCCTGCTCCAGGCTGATGGCCTGGCCGATCGATCCCAGTCCCCGCAGCAAGCGGGCGCGCAGGATCAGGGGGTCGATGTCGCACTCCCGGCGCCAGCTGCGCTCCAGATGACGCTGGCGCGCCTGGCGCCGGCGGGCCTGCTGCGGCGGGCCAACGGGAGTGCTGGGGTCACCGCAAGCGCTGGGGTCAGAGGGGCAGCCCTCGTTGGGAGAGGGAGGGCTGGGAATGGCCATGGCACAAACCGGTGGCGACCGGGGGCTGCCCAAAGGCTAATCAGCCCTGCCGGCGCGGCCATCGGTGCGGTCAGCCCCAGGCCACTGGTTCGCCGGCGTCCGGCAGCCGCACAATGGCGGGCGCCGGCAGGGCCAGGGAGTGGGCAAGGCCATGGATCCACTGTCCTTTCAGCTCTGGGGCCAGCAGCCCGCCGGGGCCACGGCTGAGCCCCCAGTCCGCATCGAGCCCCGCCAGTGGCAGCGCCAGCTGATCCAGTTGCTGCGGGCCCGCCTGGTGCGGCCTGTGGGCGGTGGCCACGACGTGCTCATCCACGCCGGACCCGGTGCCGGCAAGACCCTCGGCGCCCTGCTCAGCTTTCGGCAGCTGCAGCGCGAGGGACGCCTGCAGCGCTTCGTGGTGCTCTGCCACCGCAGTGCGATCGCCCGTCAGTGGGTGCAGGCCGCCGCGCGGCTGGGGCTGGAGCTGCGCAGCTGGGACCCCCAGCTCGGGGGGACGGAAGCCGCGGGCGAGCCCGCGCCGGGGCTGCTGCTCAGCTATCAGGCGGCGGCCCGGCACCTCGGCACCCTGGAGCGCAGCTGGGCCGGGGCTGGGGGCGGTCCCTGGCTGGCCATCGCCGATGAGGTGCACCACCTGGGCCTCGATCCAGATGAACCCGACGCCGCCGCCTGGGGCCAGGCCTTCAGCCGCCTCTGCACCGGGGCCAGCCTGCGCCTCGGTCTCACCGGCACCCCCTTCCGGGCCGACAACCTGGCCTTCTGCGCCGCCCGGCGCCGGAGCGTGCGCGCCGGCGATCAAGTGCTGGAGCAGATCGTTCCCGACCTCTGCGTGGAGCCGCGCCAGCTGATCGCCGCCGGCGATGTGCGGCCGCTGGAGTTCCGCTTCCAGGACGGCTGGGTGGACCACGGCCGGCCCGGCCCCGATGGCCAGGGCAGCGGCGACACCGAAACCTCGCCGCTTTCGGCCGAAGGGCGCGAGAGCTGGCGGGCCCGCAATCTGCGGCGCGCCATCCGGCTTGGAGATGGCGGCAGCATCGCCCTGCGGGTGCTGCTCGGGGCCCGGTTGCGGCTGGAGCGGCTGCGACCGGTCCATGGCCGGGCCGGGGGCCTGGTGATCGCCCGCGACATCGACCACGCCCGCGGGCTCGGCCGGCTGCTGCAGGAGCAGGGCGAGCGGGTGCTGCTGGTGCACTCCCAGGACAGTGAGGCCGCCGCCCGACTGGCCGCTTTTCAGGACGGGGAGGCCGACTGGCTGGTGAGCGTGGACATGTGCGCCGAGGGCTTCGACGCGCCCCGGGTGCGGGTGGTGGCGTATCTCACCACGGTCGTGACCCGCAGCCGCTTCGTGCAGGCCATCACCCGGGCGGTGCGCATGGATGGCGAGCGCGCTGAGCGCGAAGCGATCCCCCGGGATCCCTCCTACGTGTATGCCCCCGCCGACCCGCTGCTGATCGGCTACGCCCGCAGCTGGTCGCTGAGCGAGCCCTACCTGCTGCGGCCGCGCCCGGCGGTGGCCGGCGAGGAGATCGAGCCGGGCGCCGGCCGCGGCGGCCAGCTGCCGCTGCAGGCGATCGATGAGCGCGCCGGCGGCCTGCTG
Organism: uncultured cyanobacterium; assembly: GCA_963765575.1. Lineage (GTDB taxonomy): Bacteria > Cyanobacteriota > Cyanobacteriia > PCC-6307 > Cyanobiaceae > NIES-981. Next base: position 18,921 of record CAVXWZ010000002.1, read on the forward strand.
CGGGTGCGGGGGCCGGAACTGCCAGCGTTCCTGCCCGGGGGCAAGCTCAGCGCTTAGCACACAACGGGTGCGGGGGGAGAGCCGCCAGCGGAATCCGCTCAAGCTTTAACAACGTTGTGTCAACCACTACGTCAGTTCGGCAGGCGGCCAGGCAACGTGGACACAATCGCGGAGACGCGGACCATGGACCCCACCGGGAATCGCCGACTCACCGTGGCCGTGAGCTGGGCCCTTGCCCGCCAGGCCACCCTCGATTGCCTCGAACAGTTCGAGGAGAGTTACGCCCTCACCGAAGAATTCCGGGAGTGGCTGCTCTGCCTCGACGACCATCCTGAACTGATTGCCGACAGCGTGCTGATGGTGCCCCGCGACCTGGGGCGCCGGGCCGGCGGCCGCGAATCCGGCAGCGACCTGGAGGCCGACGGACTCCTGGAGATCTGATTGCGGACCTGAATGGAGCACTGGCGAGGAATCCCACAGACGCCGCGATCCCCTAGGCTCAACTCATAGTCGATCCGCTTTAGCCGTGGCCGCTGCCCGTCCCGCCGTTGAGAATCTGGTGATCGTGGGCTCCGGGCCCGCCGGCTACACCGCCGCCATCTACGCCGCCCGCGCCAACCTCAACCCGCTGCTGATCACGGGTTTCCAGGACGGCGGCATCCCCGGTGGCCAGTTGATGACCACCACCCACGTGGAAAACTACCCCGGCTTCCCCGACGGCATCCTCGGCCCGGAGCTGATGGACTGCATGAAGGCCCAGGCCGAGCGCTGGGGCACCACCCTGGTGCTCGCCGATGCCACCGCCATCGACCTCTCGCAGCGGCCCTTTCAGATCACCGCCGACGGCACCACCGTTGCCGCCCACAGCGTCATCCTGGCCACGGGCGCCAGCGCCAACCGCCTCGGCCTGCCCCAGGAGGAGCGCTTCTGGAGCAGCGGCATCAGTGCCTGTGCGATCTGCGACGGCGCCACCCCCCAGTTCCGCAACCAGGCCGTGGCCGTGGTGGGCGGCGGCGACTCCGCCTGCGAAGAGGCCGTGTACCTCACCAAGTACGGCGACCGCGTGCACCTGATCGTGCGCTCGGGCCAACTGCGGGCCAGCAAGGCCATGGCCGATCGGGTGCTCGCCAACCCCGCCATCCGCGTGCACTGGCAGCGCCAGGTGGTGGATTGCAGCGGCAGCGACTGGCTGGAGGCGATCACCCTGCGTGACGTTGTCAGCGGCGCCAGCGAGGAGTTGCCCGTCAAGGGCCTCTTCTATGCCATCGGCCACACCCCCAACACCCGCCTGGTGCGCGACCAGCTGGAGGTGGACAGCCACGGCTACCTGGTGACCCGCCCGGGCCGGCCGGAGACCGGCATCGAGGGCGTGTTCGCCGCCGGTGATGTGGCCGACGCCGAATGGCGCCAGGGCGTCACCGCCGCCGGCAGCGGCTGCCAGGCGGCCCTGGCCGCCGAGCGCTGGCTCACCCACCACAACCTGGCGGTGGAGGTGAAGCGCACGGCGGTGGAACCCCAGGAGGTGGGCGAGCCCCAGCGCACCGCCGAGAGCGACGAGGCCAACTTCAACCCCGAGGCCCTCTGGCAGAAGGGCGGCTACGCGTTGCGCAAGCTCTACCACGACAGCCCCAGGCCCCTGCTGGTGGTCTACACCTCACCCACCTGCGGCCCCTGCCACGTGCTCAAGCCCCAGCTGAAGCGGGTGCTCGATGAGCTGGGCGGTGCCGCCCAGGGCGTGGAGATCGACATCGAGGCCGATCAGGAGATTGCCAAGCAGGCCGGCGTCACCGGCACCCCCACCGTGCAGCTGTTCTTTGAGAAGGAGCTCAAGACGCAGTTCAAGGGGGTGAAGCAGCGCAGCGAATTCAAGGCCGCCATCGAGGGCCTGCTGGGCGTGCCGGCCTGATGCTCAGCGGCGTCGCGGTCCACCCGGGCGGTTGCCGCCGGGGCGGGGGCCGGCGTTGGCGTTGCGCTCGCGGTAGGTGATGCGACCACGGGTGAGGTCGTAGGGGCTGATCTCCACCAGCACCTTGTCGCCGGCCAGGAGCTTGATGCGGAATTTGGTGAGCTTGCCGGCGGCACGGCAGAGGCAGTGGTGACCGGCGGGCTGCTCCAGGGTCACCAGATAGAACCCGTTGCCTTGCTCCTTTTCGATCACGCCAGAGGTCTCAATCATGCGGCGGTGCGCCCAATCCAGGTAACAGCTGGAGCCAGCTTAGGTGGCCCGCTCACCCCCTCCCGCACGGGCGGTAGGGTCAGCCCTTCTGACTCCGGGCCTTGCGGCCCCGCCCGCCATGGTGCTGCCACCCGCCTCGATGGATCTGGGCCTGCTGATGATCTCGATCGGCGTGGTGAACCTCTGGAATGCGCGCCGCTCCTGAAGCGCCCACCCTGCTGTTCCACAAGCCCTACGGGGTGCTGAGCCAGTTCACTCCTGAAGCCGGCAGCGCCTGGCGTTGCCTGGCCGAATTCATCCCTGTGCCGGGCGTCTACGCCGCCGGCCGTCTCGACGCCGACAGCGAAGGCCTGCTGCTGCTCACCGGCGACGGGCAACTGCAGCGCCAACTCACCGACCCGGCCTGCGGCCACTGGCGCCGCTACTGGGTGCAGGTGGAGGGGACGATCGCCGCCGATCCCCAGGCCCTCGAGCAGCTCAGGGCTGGAGTGGAGGTGCAGGGCCGCCGCACCCTGCCGGCCCGGGCCCAGGCCCTGCCCATCGAAGCCATCGCGGCGGCGGCGATCGCCGCGCGTGAGCCACCGATCCGCCAGCGCCGCGCCATCCCCACCAGCTGGCTGCAGCTGGAGCTGCGCGAGGGCCGCAACCGCCAGGTGCGGCGCATGACCGCCGCCGTGGGTTATCCCACCCTGCGGCTGCTGCGCATGGCGATCGATCTGATGGACGGCGAAGCCCCCCTCAGCCTGGAGGGCCTGGCTCCGGGCCAGTGGCGGGGTCTGCACCCGGCGGAGCGGCAGCGGCTGGAGCGGCTGGGCCGCGGCGGTCGGGCCGGTGGGGGGAAGTCGGGCCGTGGCGGCGCCGGCGGGTAGGGCGGCTTGCCTTCCTCAACCCACCACATCCCGGAGTTCGCGCACCGTCTGCAGCTGGCCGTAGTAGTAGTTGGCGCGGGCGCGGCGGTCGCCATCCTCGAGGCTGTCGAAGGCATCGAAGCCGAGGCTCTGCCAGAGCTCATGGCCGCAGGCCTGGTTGAGGGCCTCCACGGCTTCGCTCTCCAGGTTGGCCAGGCGGCGCTGCAGGTTCTTGATCTGGGCAACCGACATCGGCGGCAGGCGGCAGTGCAGCAATAGTACAGGCGAACCATCGCCAGGGTGCGGTTCGGGGCTCAGCCCGGCAGACTCAGAAGGGCAGCTTCTTGCGGGCGTCCTTGTCCAGATCGGCCTCCATGTCGCGCAATCGCTTGAGGATCGTGTCGTAGTACTCCTTCAGGTAAGCCTCCAGGGTGGTGGTGGCTGCCGGCTCCAGGCCGAAGGTGGCGTAGCTCTCTTCCATCGGCGCATCCAGCAGCGCCCCGCCGCCGATCACCCTCTCGAAGGCCAGGCGCTCGGACACGTTGAGGCTGGCCTCGAAGAAGCTCGTGAGCGAGCGCATCAGCCGCAGCAGGAACGGCGGCACCCGGAACACCCGGGCATCCTTGCCCGTGTAGCGCTCGCAGAGCTGGGTGATCTCGCCGGTGATCCAGGCCCGCGGCCCCACCACCGGGAAGGAGCGGCGCACGGTTTCCGGGTGCTCCAGGGCGGCCACGGCGAAGCGGGCCATGTCCTGGGTGTTCATGTAGGCGATCGGTGTGGGCGTGCCGCTCACCCACACCGTCTGGCCCTCGAGCACGGGGATGGCGAACTGGCTGATCAACCCCTGCATGAAGGCCGCCCCCTGCAGGATCGTGTAGTCGAGGTCAGAGGCTTCCAGCCACTGTTCGGTGCAGGCCTTGACGTCCATCAGCGGCACATCCCGGTGCTGGGCCGCATTCAGCAGCGAGATGAACACCAGCCGTTTGACCCCCGCCCGCCCGCAGGCGGCAAACAGGTTTTGCTTGCCAGACCAGTCGATCTCGTAGGCACTGCCGGGATCGGTGGCGCGGGCCGTGGCGGCATCGATCACCGCCCCCATGCCCTCGAGGGCGTAGTCGAGGCTGTCGGGCTCGAGCAGGTCGCCGCGGGTGAGCTCGCAGCCCCATTCCTGCAGGAAGGAGGCGCGGCGCGGCGAGCGCACCATGCAGCGCACCTGGTGGCCGGCATCGAGGGCCTGGCGAGCGATCTGGCGACCCAGGGTGCCCGTTCCGCCGACAACCAGAAGCTGCATGGACGGCCCACAGACGATTGGGGCTGAGCCTAGGGGTGCACCCTGCCCGAGCGAGCCGATCAGTCCTGATCAGCGATGCGCAGCAGCAGCACCCCGCCCAGCAGGCCCACGGGGATCAGCACCCAGAAGAGCGCAGCAATGCCGAAGATTTCGGAGGCCATGGGAAGGCGGCGTTCAGCCTCCTTATCTAGCAGCGCCACTGGCCTGATCCTCGGCCAGCTCGCTGGCCAGCGCCAGGATCAGCGGCCAGGGGGCGTCGCTGCGCAGCTGGCCCGCCATCACCCCGCTCACGGCCGCAGCGTGGCCCCGCTGGCGCAGGGCCTGCACCAGGGCCACCAGCTTCGGCGTCCGCCCGTGGCCGCTGCGGCGGGCGATCTCCGCCAGGGGCCAGCAGCGGGCGGGCAGGCCGGCATCGCCCCCGAGCCGGGCCAGCAGCGGGCGGGTGGCCGGACCCACGCTGGCCGGCAGCAGCGCCGCCTGGCGGTCCATCGCCGCCAGGGTGGGCAGGTGCTGCAGGGGGCCGATCCAGAGCGGACCGCTGATCGCCAGGGGCGGCACGGCTCCAGCCGGGCAGCGGCAGGGCTGCCAGCGGCGCAGGCGCAGCAGGGGCTGCAGCTGCTGGTCGCCGCAGCCGTGGCAGAGGGCCACCAGCCCCAGCAGCCCCTCCTCGCCGGGCCCGGGATGGCGGCGCAGGCGCACGGCGGTGCGGAAGGTGCGGCCCTCGCTGAAGGACAGCAGCGGCTCCACCCCCCGCCCCAGGGCCCAGGCGCAGCGCGCCACGCTGCCGAGCTGCAGGCGCAGGGCCAGCTCCCAGCTGGCGGGGTGGGCCCTGGCGGCCGCCCCGAAGCGGCGCACGGCGGCGGGGCGGTCGTGGCCGGTGGGCGAGCGGCCGTCGGTGCTGGCCAGCACGAGCACCCCATCGAGGGCCACCGCCTCCAGGGCCAGCGGCACCAGGGCGGTGGGGCAGCCGAAGGCATCCAGGTCCACCAGTTCGAAGCGCTGCCGGCGCTCCAGGCAGCCCGCCAGCAGCTGCTGGGCGGTGAGCGCCGAGAGGCGCAGCTCGCAGCCGGCGTCCGGCAGCGGCGCCAGGTTGGTCCTCAGCAGCGGCAGGCGATCGGGATCGGCGTCATTGGCCCACACGGCAGCGGCCCCCGCCTCCAGTCCCAGGCGCAGGCCGCGGATGCCGCAGCCAGCCATGGCATCCAGCACCCGCAACGGCTGCTGGGCCGCCAGATGGCTCCCCAGCAGCACCCCCAGATCCCGGCTGGGTCGCGACTGGGGCCTGAAGAAGCCGCCGCCGAGCCGCACCCGGGCCGCCGCTTCGCAATAGTGATCAGCAGCGCTGGAATCCAGGGGTCAGCCGCCTTGAGAGCCAATCCCCAGCCTGCCAAGCGGGCCCTCGCCTGGGGCGGCGATACCGGCTGGGGCCGCCACAGCCGCTGGATCTGGCGCGGCCAGAGCTGCCACTGGCGGGTGCTGGGCGAGCCCGGCCACCCACCGCTGCTGCTGGTGCACGGCTTCGGGGCCGCCAGCGGCCACTGGCGCCGCAACGCCGCCGCCCTGGCGGCCGCCGGCTGGCAGGTCTACGGCCTCGACCTGATCGGCTTCGGGGCCTCCAGCCAGCCGGCCCTGCGCCTCGACAACCGCCTCTGGGCGCGCCAGCTGCAGGCCTTCATGGCCGAGGTGGTGGGCGCGCCGGCGGTGCTGGTGGGCCATTCCCTGGGCGGCCTGGTGGCCCTCAGCTGCGCCGTGTTCTTCCCCGCCTGGGTGCGGGCAGTGGCGGCGGTGCCGCTGCCCGACCCCACGCTGCTCACCGCCCCCCAGCCCCGGCCGCCGCGGCGGCCCCCCTGGCGGCGGCGGCTGAAGCGCTGGCTGGTGATCGGCCTCTGCCGGTTGCTGCCGCTGGAGCTGCTGGTGCCACTGCTGGCCAACAGCCCCCTGCTGGATCTGGGCATCCAGTCGGCCTACGCCAGCGCGGTGATCGGCGACCGGGACCTGCGCCAGCTGATCGCCCGTCCGGCCCGGCGGCCGGGGGCGGTGCGGGCCCTGCGGGCGATGAGCATCGCCATGGCCCTGCGGCCCCACGGCGCCACGGCGCCCGCCCTGCTGCGGCGGTTGCAACAGCCGATGCTGCTGCTCTGGGGCCAGCGCGACCAGCTGGTGCCGCTGCGCATCGCCGTGCAGGTGCTCACCCTGCGACCCGGACTGCCGCTGGAGGTGTTGGAGCACTGCGGCCACTGCCCCCACGACGAGGACCCGGAGCGCTTCAACCGGGCCCTGCTGGGCTGGCTGGCCCAGCTGCCGCCACCCCTGGCCCCGCAGCCGGAGCAGTAACTTGTCAGCTCCAGGTGCAGGCCATGAAGCACACCCTCTCGGTGCTGGTGGAGGATGAGTCCGGGGCGTTGAGCCGGATCTCCGGGCTGTTCGCGCGCCGCGGCTTCAACATCGAGAGCCTGGCGGTGGGTCCGGCCGAGAAGAACGGCATGTCGCGCCTCACCATGGTGGTGGAGGGCGACAACAACACCCTCCAGCAAATGACCAAGCAGCTCGACAAGCTGATCAACGTGCTGGGGGTGGTCGACCTGTCCACCATTCCGGCGGTGGAGCGCGAGCTGATGCTGCTCAAGGTGGCGGCGCCGGTGCGCCAGCGCGGCGAGATCCTCGAGCTGGTGCAGGTGTTCCGCGCCCGGGTGGTGGATGTGGCCGACGAGGCGCTCACCCTCGAGGTGGTGGGGGATCCCGGCAAGCTGGTGGCCCTGGAGCAGCTGCTGGAGCCCTACGGCATCCTTGAGATCGCCCGCACCGGCAGGGTGGCCCTGGAGCGGGCCTCGGGCGTCAACACCGAGCTGCTCAAGGTCACCGCCTCCGAGAAGCGGGTGCCGGCCTAGGGGCCTGAAGCCGGCTGGCCCGCTGCTGGCTTGGCTCTGGCTGCTGCTGGCTTGGCCTCAGTGGTCTTCAGCACCGTGGCCTTGACGATGCGATCGCCCTGCTGGATGCGCTCGACCACGTCCATGCCCTGGCTCACCCGCCCGAACACGGCATAGCGGCCGTCGAGCTCCGGCAGGGCCTGCAGCGCCACATAGAACTGGGCACTGGCGGAGTTGGGATCACTGGAGCGGGCCATGGCCACGGCGCCTAGCTGGTGGGCCAGCGCCAGCTCGCGGGTCACGGCGGGGTTGGTGAGCTCCTCGCCGTAGCGGGGGGCCTCTTCGCCTCCCAGCTTCAGCTCCAGGGGCAGCATCCGCGCCTGGCCGGTGTCGGGATCGACGAAGTTGCCGCTGCCGTACTGGCTGGCTGGTGTCACCGGGTTGGCCGACAGCGGATCGCCACCCTGCACCACGAAGGGGCTGGGCTGGCGCACCACGCGGTGAAAGGCGGTGCCGTCGTAGACGCCCCGCCGCACCAGGTCGAGGAAATTGCCGGCGGTGAGCGGAGCGGCATCTCCATCGAGATCGATGCGCACCTCCCCCTTGCTGGTGGTCAGCGCCACGGTGGCGGTGCCGTCCAGACAGGGGGCGGCGGCGGTGGCGCAGCCCAGGGTGGGACCGCTCTGGCCACCATCGGCGCAGCCCCCCAGCAGCAGGGACGCCGCCAGGCCGAATCCGGCCAGAAGCCTGCGCAGGCTCATACGCCCTCCAGGGGCACGCCCAGGAAGCGGGCCAGCTGGGCACCGGCGAGCTCCAGGTCGGCCAGGGGCATGGGCTCCCCCACCCGGGTGAGGGGCATGTCGCGGCGGCCCTGCACGCGCAGGGCCAGGCGGCGGCGGGGGTTGAGGCCATCGCGCACTTCCACCTTCACCGCCTGGATGTCGCGCAGGGGGATCTCCACATCAATCAGGCTGCGAAAGCCGCGGCGGGTGATCGAGGCCCGGCCGGCGGCGCGATCAAAGCGGTTGCTGCCGCCGCCCACGTCGAGGCCGATCACCGACCACAGATAGATCGCCAGCAGCACGGCGGCCAGGCCATAGAGGCCCATCACCAGTCCCTGGGGCAACCACACGAGCTCGGACGGATGGCCCACGGGCAGCAGGTCGCGGTGCAGATAGCTCGACAGGCTGGTGAGCAGGAAGCCGGCACCGCCCAGGCTCACCACCGCGGCCACCATCAGGTTGGAGGGGCGGCGGGATCCCAGCACCGACTGTTCGAGCACATCGCTGACGTCGTTGACGTCCATGGTCACGTCGGTTGTCACGTCGGGGATGCCATCCGGCAGGACGGAGTGAAGTGGGGCCATCTTGGCGCGGTGGCCGGCGGCCGCGGCGGTGGGGCAGCGCAGACACCAGCGCCAGCAAGGGGTTTCAGCCCATTGCAGATTGCCTCGCGATGCCCGGCAACGTTGTTACGATCGCCCGGTATCCCGCTCTCTCCATGACGATCGCAGTAGGGCGCGCGCCAGCGGGCCGGGGATGGTTTGACGTCCTCGACGACTGGCTCAAGCGCGACCGTTTCGTTTTTGTCGGCTGGTCCGGCCTGCTCCTGTTCCCCACGGCCTACCTGGCTCTGGGCGGCTGGCTCACCGGCACCACCTTCGCCACCTCCTGGTACACCCACGGCATTGCCAGCTCCTACCTGGAGGGCTGCAACTTCCTCACGGCCGCCGTCAGCACCCCCGCTGACGCCATGGGCCACAGCCTTCTCCTGCTCTGGGGCCCCGAGGCCCAGGGTGACTTCGTGCGCTGGGTGCAGCTCGGCGGCCTCTGGCCCTTCGTGGCCCTGCACGGTGCCTTCTCCCTGATCGGCTTCATGCTGCGTCAGTTCGAGATCGCCCGCCTGGTGGGCATCCGCCCCTACAACGCCATCGCCTTCTCCGGCCCGATCGCGGTGTTCGTCAGTGTCTTCCTGATCTACCCGCTGGGCCAGAGCAGCTGGTTCTTTGCCCCCAGCTTCGGGGTGGCGGCCATCTTCCGCTTCCTGCTCTTCCTGCAGGGCTTCCACAACTGGACCCTCAACCCCTTCCACATGATGGGTGTGGCGGGGATCCTCGGCGGTGCCCTGCTCTGCGCCATCCACGGCGCCACGGTGGAGAACACCCTCTTTGAAGACGGTGAACAGTCGAACACCTTCAAGGCGTTCGAGCCCACCCAGGAAGAGGAGACCTACTCGATGGTCACCGCCAACCGCTTCTGGAGCCAGATCTTCGGGATCGCCTTCTCCAACAAGCGCTGGCTGCACTTCTTCATGCTCTTCGTGCCGGTGATGGGTCTGTGGACCGCCAGCATCGGCATCATCGGCCTCGCCCTCAACCTGCGCGCCTACGACTTCGTGTCGCAGGAAATCCGCGCCGCTGAGGACCCCGAGTTCGAGACCTTCTACACGAAGAACATCCTTCTCAATGAAGGCATCCGGGCCTGGATGGCACCGGCTGACCAGCCGCACGAAAACTTCGTCTTCCCTGAAGAGGTACTGCCCCGTGGAAACGCCCTTTAATTCCGGCCTGGTGAATGTCGGGGGCAAGGACCTCGACTCCACCGGCTACGCCTGGTGGGCCGGCAACGCCCGCCTCATCAATCTCTCCGGCCGCCTGCTCGGCGCCCACGTCGCCCACGCTGGCCTGATGGTCTTCTGGGCCGGCGCCATGATGCTGTTCGAGCTGAGCCACTTCACGCTCGACAAGCCCATGTACGAGCAGGGGCTGATCTGCATGCCCCACGTGGCCACCCTCGGCTACGGCGTCGGACCCGGTGGTGAGGTGACGAACCTCTACCCGTTCTTCGTGGTGGGTGTGCTGCACCTGATCAGCTCCGCCGTGCTCGGCGTTGGCGGTCTCTATCACGCCCTGCGCGGTCCTGAGATCCTGGAGAACTACTCCTCCTTCTTCTCCCAGGACTGGCGCGACAAGAACCAGATGACCAACATCATCGGCTACCACCTCATCCTTCTGGGTGTGGGTGCGCTGCTGCTGGTGTTCAAGGCCATGTTCTTCGGCGGCGTCTACGACACCTGGGCTCCGGGTGGCGGCGACGTGCGCCTGATCACCAACCCCACCCTCAATCCCGGGGTGATCTGGGGTTACCTGTTCCGTGCTCCCTTCGGCGGCGAGGGCTGGATCATCGGTGTGGACTCGATGGAGGACATCATCGGCGGCCACATCTGGATCGGCCTGATCTGCATCTTCGGTGGCATCTGGCACGTGATCACCAAGCCCTTCGGCTGGGTGCGTCGCGCCTTCATCTGGAACGGTGAGGCCTACCTGAGCTACAGCCTCGGCGCGCTCAGCTTCATGAGCTTCATCTGCTCGGCCTACATCTGGTTCAACAACACCGCCTACCCGTCGGAGTTCTACGGCCCCACCAACGCCGAGTCCTCCCAGGCCCAGAGCTTCACCTTCCTGGTGCGCGACCAGCGCCTGGGCGCCAACATCGGTTCGGCCATGGGCCCCACCGGTCTGGGCAAATACCTGATGCGCTCCCCCACCGGCGAGATCATCTTCGGTGGTGAAACCATGCGCTTCTGGGACTTCCGTGGCCCCTGGCTGGAGCCGCTGCGCGGCCCCAACGGCCTCAGCCTCGACAAGCTCCAGAACGACATTCAGCCCTGGCAGGTGCGCCGGGCCGCTGAATACATGACCCACGCCCCCAACGCCTCCCTCAACTCCGTGGGCGGCATCATCACCGAGCCCAACTCGGTGAACTTCGTGAACATCCGCCAGTGGCTGGCCTCCACGCAATTCGTGCTGGCCTTCTTCTTCCTGGTGGGTCACCTCTGGCATGCCGGCCGCGCCCGCGCCGCCGCTGCCGGTTTCGAGAAGGGCATCGACCGTCAGGCCGAGCCCACCCTGGCCATGCCCGACCTCGACTGAGGCCGGCCTCCATCCCCAGGCTGCTCTGCATCTCCAGGCTGCTGAGCTGAGCCCCCGCCCACCGCGGGGGCTTTTTTCATGGCTGGCCATGGCTGGTCTTGGCATGGCCATGGCCCGGTCAGATTCAGTCAGACCTGCCCCGCCGCCAGTCAGAGATCAGTCATGGGAGATCCATACGGTGCAGGCAGTCCTCAGCCATCCAGCCATGACCTCTGTCCTCCTGCGCCGCGGCCTGCCGCTGCTGGCCGCCACGCTCGCCGCCAGCCTGGTGCCCGCCGCCGCCATGGCCCGTCCCTACCCCAGCGCCCGGGCCCAGCCGTCGCCGCTGGCAATGGACAGCCCCGCGCCCGGAGTGATCTGCGACCGCGGCAGCAGCGCCTGCTACGACCGCAACGGCGCCTCCCTGCCCCTCACCCGCCAGCATCTGGGCGCCTGGGCCGAGTGGCGTCTGGGCCGCCAGCTGGCCGGCCGACCCGCGCCAGCGGAGTTTCGCCTCAGCGACGGCAGCCTCTGCGACCTGCGCAGCCAGACCTGCTGGAGCGATGGCGACGGTCGGCGCCTGGTGTCCCGCCAGCTCAGTGAGCAGCTCTTCGCCGAGGCCAGCGCCGAGCGCGAGGTGACCCGCTTCGACGGCCTCTGCAACCTGGTCAAGGATGGCCGGGCGCTCTACGACGGCCCCTGTTCCCTGCGGCGCGTGGCCAACAGCGAGCGGGGGGTCACCCGCTACGTGGTGCGCCAGCCCGACGGCAGCCGCTACAGCTTCAGCGACCGCAGTGGCCGGCTGGAGGTGAGCGACGGTGAACGCAGCTGGCCCGCCACATTCGTGGATCACGGCTACACCGGCCTGTTCCGGTGGCGGGACATGACCCTGGTGGCCACCCGGGAGCACGCGGCCCTGCCGCTGGGCCGCCGTGCAGAGCGACGGCATCGCCCAGCTGTTTCTCGATCGCTGATCGCGGCGCTGGCAGCGGTGGGCTCGGGCGGCTCAGGAGGCCGCCAGCCAGCGGCGCAGCAGCGGCAGGCTGAGGCCGATGACATTGCTGAAACAGCCCTCAATCCGCTCCACCAGCAGCCCGCCCCGGCCCTCGAGGGCGAAACCGCCGGCGCAGTGGAGTGGCTCGCCGCTGGCCACATAGGCGCGGATCTCAGCCGCGCTGAGGTTGGCGAAGCGCACCCGGGTGGTGACCACCGCCAGCAGGGGCGCCGCCGCAGGCTGCCCCGCTGGCGCCGGGCGGATCAGGCAGTGGCCGGTGTGCAGCTCACCCCAGCCACCCGCCATCACCCGCCAGCGCGCCTCGGCCTCGGCGGCGTCGGCGGGCTTGCCGTACACCACACCAGCAACGCTGAGCAGCGAATCGCAGCCCAGCACCCCGGCAACAGCCCCCTGGAGCGCGGCCGCAGGGGCCAACGGCGGCGGCGCCTGCAGGTGGCCAGCCACCGCTTCGGCCTTGGCCCGGGCCAGCTGCTGCACCAGCAGCAAGGGGTCGGCAGCGCTGATGGCCTGCTCATCAACGCCACTCACCAGCACCCGGTGGGGGATGGCGGCCTGCTCCAGCAGACGCTGGCGTGCCGGTGAGGCCGAGGCGAGCACCAACATCGCTGGGGCGGGGACAGGCGCGGGGAAAGGCAGCCGCTGCGAATCGCTGCATCCCTACCGTAGCGATCGTTGTCGCGCCCCCCTGACAGGCCCTTGCAGACGCCATCGCGCCCCAGCGTCCACCGCTTGCACCGCCAGCCGCTGCAGGCAGCCCTGGCGGGCAGGGCGCTGAGCAGCCTCTCCAGCCCGGTGTCGGGGGTGATCTGCGACCGCGGCGCAATGACCTGTTTCGTCCGCAGTGGGCCCTCGATCGAGCTCACCCGCCAGCAGCTCGGCAACGGCGCGCTCTGCAGGGTGGCCAACAGCACCTGCTGGACCAATGCCCGCAAGAACCGGGTCGACAAGGAGGTGAGCAAGAGCCGCGGGCTGTGCAGCCTCAGCCAGCGCGGCCGGGCGATCTTCGACGGCCCCTGCGACCTGCGCATCGTCAGCGGCGAATCTGGACGGGTGCGGCGCTATGCCATCAGCACCGAGGATGGACGGCGCTACGTGCTGCGCCGCCAGGGCAAGGCGCTCGAACTGGAGGATGCCACCGGCTCCTACAGCGTGGACTTCCGCGACCACGGCTACACCGGCCTGTTCCGTTGGAGCGACATCGTGCTGGTGGTCACCCGCGAGCACAGACGTCTGCCCCGGTCGCGCTCGGGCGGCGGCGACCAGGGTGGCCAGATCGACCAGCTGTTCTCGCCAGACTCCAACTGAGCCCCAGCGCCATGGGCACCATCCCGCTCGACGACCACCGCGCCCAGCTGCGCGCCAGCCGCTCCCTGCGCTGCCTGCCGTTCCGGCGGGCCTGCTACGAGCAGCTGGGGCAGCAAGCCCTGAGCAGCGCCGCCCTGGCCGGCGGGCCCGACTGGCGCCGCCGGTGCTTCCTGCCCATGAGCGGCGAGCGGGCCGAGGCCCACGTGAGGTGGCTGATCCGGCTGGGGGTGCTGCGCCGCGAGGTGGATGGCCAGGGCCTCACCGAGCGGGTGCGGCTGACGCCGATGGGCCGCCGCATCCTGGCGGGAATCGACGGCGAGATTCCCCGCGCCGGACTGCGTGAGCGCATGCTCGAGACCCTGCGCCGCCACCGGCCCCGCCCCTGATGCCCAGCCCCTGATCCCTGCCCCAGATGTCCCCGCCGGCCCTGATGGTGCTGGGCACCTCCAGCGGTGCCGGCAAGTCGCTGATGACGGCGGCCCTCTGCCGCGTGCTGCGCCGCCGCGGTGAGCAGCCCCTGCCCTTCAAGGGCCAGAACATGAGCAACAACGCCTGGGTGGACCAGGCCGGCGGCGAGATGGCTTACTCCCAGGCGCTGCAGGCCTGGGCCGCCGGCCTCGAGCCCCGCTGCGCCATGAATCCGGTGCTGCTCAAACCCCGGGGCGATTCCACAAGCGAGGTGATCCACCTGGGCCGCTCGGTGGGCAGCGCCCGCGCCGAGCACTACTACCGCGACTGGTTTCGGCCCGGCTGGGCCGCCATCCGCACCGGGCTGGCGGAGCTGCAGGCCGACCATCCCGGCGGCCGCCTGGTGCTGGAGGGGGCCGGCAGCCCGGTGGAGGTGAACCTGCAGGCCCGCGACCTCACCAACCTGCGCCTGGCCCAGTTCCTGCGGGCCCGCTGCCTGCTGGTGGCCGACATCGAGCGCGGCGGGGTGTTCGCCCAGATCGTGGGCACCCTGCAGCTGCTCAGCCCGGTGCAGCGGCCCCTGATCCGCGGGCTGCTGATCAACCGCTTCCGCGGCCGCCGGCAGCTGTTCGACGAGGGCCGCCGCTGGCTGGAGGCCCGCACCGGTCTGCCGGTGCTGGGGGTGATGCCCTGGCTCGAGGAGCTCTTTCCGCCGGAAGACTCCCTCGATCTGCTGGAGCGGGGCGGCCGCAAGGCCGGCGCCGAGCTGGAAATCGCCGTGCTGCGGCTGCCCTCGATCAGCAACTTCTCCGACCTCGATCCGCTCGAGGCCGAGCCCAGCGTGCGGCTGCGCTGGCTCAGGCCCGGCGAGCCCCTGGGCAGTCCCGATGCGGTGATCGTGCCGGGCAGCAAGCAGACCCTGCGCGACCTGGCCGCCCTGCGCCAGGCGGGGCTCGACGCCGAGCTGCCCCGCTATCTGGCCGGCGGCGGCCACGTGTTCGGCCTCTGCGGCGGGCTGCAGCTGCTGGGCCGGGAGCTACTGGACCCCGAGGGCCTGGAGGGCTCAGTCAGCGGCGAGTCAGGCCCCGCGCCCCCAGGAACAGCGGCGGTACGGGGCCTCGATCTGCTGCCGCTGCGCACCGTGTTCGGGGGGGCCAAGGCCCTGCGCCAGCGCCGCTGCCTGGCCCTCTGGCCCGGCAGCGGCCTGGAGCTGGATGGCTTCGAGCTGCACCGCGGCCACACCATCGTTTTAAACGCCGGACCGGCCGCCAGCAGCCACCAACAACCCAACCCCCTGGCCACGGACGACGGCCTGGGCTGGTGGCAACCACTGGGAGCCAACGGCGGCCTGGTGGCCGGCACCTACCTGCATGGCGTGTTCGAGAGCGGCCCCTGGCGCCGGCACTGGCTCAACCGGCTGCGCCAGCGCCGCGGCCTGGCGCCGCTCAGCCTCGACCAGCCCCACCACAGCCGCCAGCGGGATCAGCTGCTGGATCGGCTCGCCGATGCCTTCGAGGCCCACGTCAACCTGGAGCCGCTGCTCGCACCCTGATGGCCTCCCCACGCGGCGCCCGCAGCGTCACCATCCGCTGGCCCGATGGCCGCACCACCACCGTTGCCAGCGGTACCGCCTGGCTGGAGGCGGCCCGGCAGGCCGGCATGGCCATCCCCACCGGCTGCCTGGGGGGCAGCTGCGGCGCCTGCGAGATCGAGGTGAACGGCCGCATGGTGCGCGCCTGCATCGCCAGCGTGCCGCCCAGCCGCAGCGATGAGCTCACGGTGACGCTGGCGGTGGATCCCTACTGGTAGGGCCATGGGGGCTGGCTGGTGAGGCCCATCAGGCCTGGATCAGGCCGCCGCCGAGCAGCACCTCACCGGCGTAGAACACCGCCGCCTGGCCGGGGGTGATCGAAAACTGGGGTTCGGCGAACTCGAGCCGCAGCCGCTGGGGCCGACCCGCAGCCCGGTCGGCTTCGCTGGGGGGCAGGGGGGTGAGCAGGGCCGGCTGCGGGCCGCTGCGGTAGCGCACCTGCACCTCCAGCTGCACCGGCCCGGCCGGCGGCGCCATCGACACCCAGTTCACCGCGCCCACCACACAGCTGGAGCGGGCGGCCTCACGCCGCGGCGCCACCACCACCCGGTTCATGGCGCCATCGAGACGCACCACGTGCAGCGGCTCGCTCCAGGCCACACCCAGCCCCTTGCGCTGGCCGATCGTGAAGTGCTCGATGCCGTCGTGTTGGCCCACCACCGTGCCGTCGGCCAGCACGATCTCGCCCTGGCGCGGCGGCAGGTGGGCATCGAGGAAGGCCCGCATCGAGCCGTGGTGATCGGCCAGGCAGAGGTCCTGGCTCTCGGGCTTGCTGGCGGTGCGCAGGCCGTGGCGGGTGGCCTCCAGGCGCGTATCCGCCTTGGTCAGTTCCCCCAGCGGGAACACCAGCCGGCCCAGGGACTCCTGGGGCAGGTCGTAGAGGAAGTAGCTCTGGTCCTTCTGCCCATCGAGGCCGCGCAGCAGCTGGTGGCGCCCGGCCGCCTCACCCGGCACCGGCAGGGGATCGCCGGCATCGGCGGGACGCACGCGGGCGTAGTGGCCGGTGGCGATGCGGCCGATGCCGCGCTCGGCCTCGGCCCAGGCGAGCATCGGCGCAAACTTCACCTCCCGGTTGCAGCGCGAGCAGGGCAGGGGGGTGACCCCGGCGGCATAGCCCTCCACCAGGAAGTCCACGATCTGGGCGCGGAAGTGGTCGCGGAAATCCACCACGTGGTGGGGAATGGCCAGCTGCTCACAGATGCCAGCGGCATCCACCAGGCCCTCGGCACAGCAGGCCCCCTTGCCGCTCATCAGCCACAGGGTGAGGCCTTCCACCTGCCAGCCCGCCTGCACCAGCAGGGCGGCGGTCAGGGAGCTGTCCACACCGCCGGAGAGGCCCACGGCCACGCGCCGTTCGCCGGGCCAGGCCCGCAGGCGCTCCAGCGCCGCCGCACCGGCAACCGTGGCTGTGGCCACAAGGCCGGGGATCGGTGGCCGCGGCAGATCCGGATGGGCAGGAAGCGGGAACAAGGGCTGGGACGAAGGCGCCGGTGTTCCCATCATGAAACCGAGCGCCGCTGTCCTGCCGTGACCAGCCCCGATGTCCAGCCCCAGCCAGAGGCGCCGAGCTGGCCGCCGCGGGATGGGGAGCACCTGCTGGTGAGCGGCGAGCAGATGGCGGCGCTGGAGCAGCAGCTGTTCGCCTCCGGTCTGCCGGTGGAGGCCCTGATGGAGAAGGCGGCCCTGGCCCTGAGCCGAGCCCTGCTGCAGCACCACGGTGAGCTGCTGGAGCGGCACGGCGCGCGTGGTGCTGGTGGGGCCGGGACACAACGGCGGCGACGGCCTGGTGGTGGCCCGCGAGTTGCACCTGGCCGGCGTGGCGGTGACGATCTGGAGCCCGTTCGAGCGCCACAAACCGCTCACCGCCCGCCACCTGCGCCACGCCCACTGGCTGGGGTTGCCGCAGCCCGTGTCGCCACCAGACCCCACCGGCCCGGCCCTCTGGATCGATGCCCTGCTGGGGATCGGCCAGCGGCGGCCGCCTGATCCGGCCCTGCAGGAGCTGCTGCGGGCGCGGGCGCGGCAACGCCCTGGCCGCCTGGTGGCCATCGATGTGCCCACGGGCCTGTGCGCCGACAGCGGCCGTTGCCTGGGGGAGGTCGCCGCCCGGGCCAGCCACACCTACACCCTGGGGCTGCTGAAAACGGGCCTGGTGCAGGACAGCGCCCTGGCCTGGGTGGGCACCCTGCGGCGGGTCGACCTGGGCCTGCCGCCGCCGCTGCTGCGGGAGCTTCCCGCCACCCAGCCCCTGGGCCTTTCGCCCGCCGATCTGGCCGCTGCCCCCTGGCCGCTGCCCGATCCAGCGGCGGCCAAGTACGGGCGGGGGCGGCTGCTGGTGGTGGCCGGCAGCGAGCGCTACCGGGGCGCGGCGGCCCTGGCCCTGGCGGGAGCGAGCGCCGGCGGCTGCGGCAGCCTGCGGGCCGCCCTGCCCGCGAGCCTGGCCGAGGGGCTCTGGAGCGTTCTGCCCCACGTGGTGGTGGGCCCGGCCCTGGGCTGCGATGGCCAGGGCCATCTGGCCCTGGGCAAGCTGGGCGACACCGGGCTGGAACGCCTCGATGCGCTGCTGCTGGGTCCGGGGATCGGCGCCATGGCGCCAGCCCCCGGGGGCGGGGAGGGGAGCGCCGAAACCGAAACCTGGCGGCGGCTGCAGCGTTTCGCCGGGCTGCTGGTGCTCGATGCCGACGGCCTCAACCGCCTCGCCGCCCTGGGGGCAACCGAGTGGCTGCGGCAGCGGGGCGGTCCCACCTGGATCACGCCCCACCGGGGGGAATTCGATCGGCTGTTCCCGCAGCTGCAGGCTGCTGCCGCCCCGGAGGCCGCTGCTGCGGCGGCCCAGGCGAGCGGCGCGGCCGTGCTGCTCAAGGGCGCGCGCAGCGTGGTGGCCGGCAGCGAGGGGCAACGCTGGCAGCTGCTGGAGGCCGCGCCGGCGGCGGCGCGAGCCGGACTGGGGGATGTGCTGGCCGGCTACGGGGCGGCCGTGGGTGCCATGGCCATGGCGGCTGGCAGCGGTGCCGGCGCCGAGCTGCTGGCGGCGGTGACCCTGGCCCACGCCGCCGCCGGCCTGCGCCTGGCAGCGGCGCGGCCCGGGCGCGGTCTCACCGCCGGCCGTGGCCCGCTGCCTGGCTGCAGGGGACGTGTGAGGTTTTGCAAGTAAATGCTAAAGGGTTACTGAAAACACCACCTCACCAATTCCCCTGGGGAGATAGTGGCATCCCGCACCGTGCCTCACAATGAGCGCATCCAGCCTGCGTACCAGCGAAGGCCAGCGTCGACGCAGCAGTGATCCGGTGAGTTGGTATCTGGCCACGATTGGCCGAGAACCCCTGCTCACTCCTGCGGAAGAAATCGAGCTCGGCAATCAGGTGCAGGCCATGATGCGCCTGCTGGAAGAGGGCTTACCGGCAGAAACCGCGCCTAGCACCATCAAGAGCGCCTCCAACCTTGGCGCCGTTGCTGATCTTGGTGCGGTTGCTGCCGCAGCCGATCGTCGCGGTCAGACGACACCGGAGCGGGCCCGCAAAATTATGCGCATCGGTCAGCGGGCCAAGCAGCGCATGATGAAGGCCAACCTGCGTCTGGTGGTGAGTGTCGCCAAGAAATACCAGGGCAAGGGTCTGGAACTGCTCGATCTCATCCAGGAGGGTTCCCTGGGCCTGGAGCGGGCGGTGGAGAAATTCGATCCCACCCGTGGTTACAAGTTTTCCACCTATGCCTTCTGGTGGATCCGCCAGAGCATGACCCGGGCGATCGCCTGCCAGTCGCGCACGATCCGCCTGCCGGTCCACCTCTCCGAACGGCTCAGTGCCGTCCGCCGGGTGAGTCTCGACCTGGCCCACAAGCTCGGCTCGATGCCCAGCCGCAGCGAGATCGCCGAGGCCATGGCCATTCCCGTCCAGGAACTCGATGGTCTGCTGCGCCAGTCGCTCACCACCTCCAGCCTGGACGCGCCGGTGAACGGCGATGAGGGCCGCAGTTTTCTCGGCGACCTGATCGCCGACCCGGCCGGGGAGGAACCGCTCGATCGGGTGGAACGGGGCCTGCATCAGGAGCAGCTGGGCCGCTGGCTCAGCCACCTCAGCCAGCAGGAGCGGCAGGTGCTGGAGCTGCGCTTTGGGCTGGCGGGCCAGGAGCGCCACACCCTGGCGGAGATTGGCCGCCAGCTCGATGTGTCGCGGGAGCGGGTGCGCCAGGTGGAACTCAAGGCGCTGCGCAAGTTGCGCAATCTCACGCGCAGAATGCCGAGCACGCTCTGACGCCCAGCCGCTGCGGCCTCCCCTCGTCTATCACCCGGCCTACTCGGCGCCGCTGCCCAGCAGCCATCGCTTTCCGATGGCCAAATTCCGGCTGCTGCACCAGTGGCTGAGGGATCACGACCTGGCGCGATCCAGCCAGGTGCACCAGCCCCTGCCGGCGCCGCGCCGCTGGCTCGAACTGGTGCATCCGCGCTCCTACCACCAGGCCTTCTGCCGCGCTGAACTGGGCCAGCGCGAACAGCGCCGCATCGGTCTGCCGGCCAGCGCGCCCCTGGTGCGCCGCACCTGGCTATCGGTGGGCGGCACCGTGCTCACCGCCCGGCTGGCCCTGCGCCACGGGCTGGCCTGCCACCTGGCGGGCGGCACCCACCACGCCTTCGCCACGGCCGGCAGCGGCTTCTGCATCTTCAACGACGTGGCCGTGGCCGCGCGGGTGCTGCTGGCGGAGGGCCAGCTGCGGCAGCTGATGGTGATCGACCTGGATGTGCACCAGGGGGACGCCACCGCCACGATCTTCGCCAGCGAGCCGCGGGTGTTCACGCTCTCGGTGCACTGCGCCAGCAACTTCCCCCTGCGCAAGGCCACCAGCGACTGCGATCTGGCCCTGGCGGACGGCCTCGCGGACGACGCCTACATCAGCGCCATCGGCGACCTGATTCCCGAGCAGCTGGAGCGGGTGCGGCCCCAGCTGGTGCTCTACAACGCCGGCGTCGACCCCCACCGCCTCGACCGTCTGGGCCGCCTGGCCCTCAGCGATGACGGCCTGCTGCGGCGCGATCACCTGGTGCTCGACGCCTGCCTGCGGCGGGGGATCCCGGTGGCCACCGTGATCGGCGGCGGCTACGACGCGCTGCAGCAGCTGGTGCAGCGCCACGCTCTGGTGTTCCGGGCCGGCGCCGAGCAGGCCAGGCTGCACGGCCTGTGATCAGTCCTCAGCCCAGATGTAACGGGTGAGTTCGTCGCCCTTGGGTTCGGGAGCCGCCAGGGCGAAGGTCACGGCCTCGGCCACCTCGGCATCAATCTCCTTGTCGATCGCCTTGAGCTCATCGGCCGTGGCCAGGCCCTGCGCCGCCAGCTCGCCAGCCAGGCGCTTGATCGGGTCGCGCTTGGCCCAGAACTCCTTCTCGGCCTGGGCCCGCAGCTCGTCGGGATCGGCGAGGGAGTGGCCGCGGTAGCGGTAGGTGAGGCACTCCAGCAGGGTGGGGCCCTCACCGGCGCGGGCACGCTCGATCGCCCGCTGGGCCGCGGCCCGCACCGCCAGCACATCCATGCCGTCGACCTCCTCGCCGGGGATGCCGAAGGCGGCGGCCTTGCGCCAGATCTCCGGCTCACTGGTGGCCCGGTTGTGGTCCATGCCGATGGCCCACTTGTTGTTCTCGACCACGAACAGGATCGGCAGCTTCCAGAGCGCCGCCATGTTCAGGCACTCGTAAAACTGGCCGATGTTGCAGGTGCCGTCGCCGAAAAAGGCGGCGGTCACGGCGTCGCTGGAGGCATCGCCGAGGGCGTCGCGCTTGTAGCGGCTGGTGAAGGCGGCCCCCAGGGCAATGGGAATGCCCTCACCGATGAAGGCGTAGCCCCCGAGCAGATGGTGCTCGCGGGAGAAGAGGTGCATCGAGCCGCCGCGGCCCTTGCTGCAGCCGGTCTCCTTGCCGAACAGCTCGCTCATCACCTGGCGCGCCGGCACGCCGCAGCTGAGGGCGTGCACGTGGTCGCGGTAGGTGCTGCAAAACCAGTCGTGCTGGGCCTTCATGGCCTTGATCACGCCGGTGCTCACGGCCTCCTGACCGTTGTAGAGATGCACGAAGCCGAACATCTTGCCGCGGTAGTACATCTCCGCGCACTTGTCCTCGAAGCGACGGCCCAGCACCATGTCGCGGTAGAGGGTCAGGCCCTGTTGGCGATCCACCGCGGCCGGGGTGCCGGGGTAGAGGTTTTCAAGCCGCTCGGCGTGGGGGCCGGCGACGTGGGTGGACTCGGCGGAGCAGCCAGGAGCGCCGGAGGCCTGGAGCGCCTGGGCGGCCAGGTCGCGGCTCGTATCTGCCTGGGTCATCGGGGAATGCTGCTGATCAGGGCTGCTGAAGACGCCCGGCGGCGGAGGCAGAAGCCAGGCCTGGTGGCGGGACTCTACGGGGTCTGGCCGTTGGCGCTATGTCCGCAGTGACCCATCCCCGCCCCGGGGAAGCCGGCCGGACGGCAGACCCTGCTTACAGTCAGTCACCCGCCGGCCAAGGGGATTGGACCTGCCGATCGATCACTTCCGGTTACTCGGGGTGAGCCCAGCCACCGATGTGCAGTCCGTGCTCCGCATCCTGGAGCAGCGCCTCGATCGGCCGCCCGATCAGGGCTTCACCCTGGAAACCCTCCAGGCCCGCGCCGAGCTGCTGCGCAGCAGTGCCGATCTGCTCACCGATCCGGAGCGGCGCCAGACCTACGAATCGGAACTCACCGCCCTCAACGCTTCCGGGGAATCCCTGCAGGCCGCCCTGGACGTGCCCGCCACCAAGGAGGTGGCCGGCCTGGTGCTGCTGCTGGAGGCGGGGATGGCCCTCGACGCCTTCGAGCTGGCCAGCCGCGCCCTGCAGCCGCCCCAGGCCCCGGCCCTGGGCAGTGGCCGGGAAGCGGATCTGAGCCTGGTGGCGGGCCTCGCCTGCCTGGAGGCGGCCAGGGATCTGCGCCAGGAACGCCGCTATGAGGCCGGGTCCCAGGTGCTGGCCCAGGGCAACCAGCTGTTGCAGCGGGTGGGGCAGCACGGCGGCCTGCGGCAGCAGATGGCCGATGAGCGCCGAACCCTGCGGCCCTACCGGGTGCTGGATCTGCTCAGCCGCGACCTCAGCGCCAACCAGGAGCGGGGCGAAGGGCTGGCCCTGCTCGAGGAATTAGTGGAAGAGCGGGGCGGACTGGACGGCCACGCCGGTGCCGATCTCAGCTCCGAGGAATTTCAGGCCTTCTTTCAGCAGATCCGCGCCTATCTCACCGTGCAGGAGCAGATCGAGCTGCTGGAACGCTGGGCGCCCCGATCGACCACGGCCGACTTTCTGGCCGCCAGGGCACTCACCGCCCTGGGCTTCGCCCAGCGCAAGCCGGAGCGCATCGCCGAGGCCCGCGGCAGGCTGCTGCTGCGCAACAAACCCGAGTTCAAGCCCCTGCTGGCCTGCCTGAACCTGCTGCTGGGCCAGGTGGACACCGCCGAGTTCCAGTTCGCCGACGGTGCCAGCGAGGAGCTGCGCAACTGGGCGGCCCGCCAGAGCGATGAACCCCTGGCCCAGGTGTGCGCCTACTGCCGCGACTGGCTGGCCCGCGATGTGCTGCCCGGTTACCGCGACCTGGAGGCCGACGCCGACCTGGAGGCCTACTTCGCCGATCGCGACGTGCAGACCTACCTCGACGACCTGGAGCCCGGTGACGCCTCGGCGCCCCAGGCCACCACTGGCAAGGGGGGTTCGCTTCTCGGCGGCGGTCTGCGCTCCCCCTTCAGCCTGGCCGGCGCTGCCCTGCCCGGCGCCCAGGCCCTGCTGGGCTTCGGGCCCCTGGGGGAGCTGAGCAGCGAGGCCGAGGGCCGCCACGCCATGGCCATGGGCGCCGAGCCAGACGATGACGGGGCCGACGACGACGAGCTGGAGCAGGGGCGCACACCCCGGGGCTGGCGCCGGCCGGCCCTGCTTGTGGCCGGGGCCCTGGCCACCGTGCTGCTGGCCCTCGGCCTGGTGGCGCGGCTGCGGCCCACCGGCGAGCTGCTGGAGCCCGCCGCCAGCGAGGCCGCTGGGGAAGCTGGGGGCAAGCCGGCGGCCGCCGAGGGCGAGCAGCCCACCGACAAGCCCACCCAGAAACCAGCGGAGAAGCCCACACAGAAGCCAGCTGAGGGGGAATCCGCGAGCACAGCCGCGAAGCCCAGCGCCGCCGCAGCGGCGATCCCGCTGCGCAACGACCAGCCCAACCCCACCCAGATCCAGACCCTGCTCGAGACCTGGCTGGCCGCCAAGGCCTCGGTGCTGGCCGGCGATGATCCGCCTGCGGCTCTGGACGACCTGGCCCAGGACAGCCAACTGCGCCAGCTGCAGGCGGAGCGGCGCTCCGACCAGGCCCGCAACCACACCCAGCGCATCGAAACCGATGTGCAGGCGCTGAAACTGGAGAGCAGCAGTCCCCAGCGCATCAGCGCCGTGGTGACCCTGCGCTACCGCGGCACCCGCCTCAATGAGCAGGGCGAGGCGGTGGGGCAGGCCAGCAACCTGCAGCTGCGCAATCGCTACGTGTTCAGCCGCGACGGCAACACCTGGCGGGTGGTGAGCTTCCAGCGCGTGAACTGAGCGGGCCGCCAGCGCCGGACCCCAGCCGCCCGCTTTTTACGATCAGATCCATCCGCCCCCGGCCCCTTCGCCATGTTCGACGAGCTTTCCCAGCGGTTTGAGGATGCGGTCAAGGGCCTGAGGGGCCAGGCCAGCATCAGCGAAAGCAACGTCGACGAGGCCCTCAAGGACGTGCGCCGCGCCCTGCTGGAGGCCGATGTGAGCCTGCCGGTGGTCAAGGAGTTCGTGCAGGAGGTGCGCGCCAGGGCCCTCGGCGCCGAGGTGGTGCGCGGTATCAGCCCGGATCAGAAGTTCATCCAGTTGGTGCATGAACAGCTGGTGGAGACCATGGGCGGTGAGAACACGCCCCTGGCGGCCGGAGGCCAGGCGGGCGCACCGGCGGTGGTGCTGATGGCCGGTCTGCAGGGCGCGGGCAAAACCACCGCCACCGCCAAGCTGGGCCTGCACCTCAAGGAGCAGGGCCGCCGGGCCCTGATGGTGGCCGCCGACGTCTACCGCCCGGCGGCGATCGAGCAGCTGCAGACCCTGGGCGCCCAGATCGGCGTCGCCGTGTTCAGCCTCGGCCAGGAGGCGAAACCGGAAGCGATCGCCGCCGCCGGCATTGCCAAAGCCAAGGCCGAGGGTTTCGACACGGTGCTGGTGGACACCGCCGGCCGCCTCCAGATCGACATCTCGATGATGGAGGAGATGGTGCGGATCCGGGAGGCCTGCAGCCCCGATGAGGTGCTGCTGGTGGTGGACTCGATGATCGGCCAGGAGGCCGCCGAACTCACCCGCGCCTTCCATGAGCAGGTGGGCATCACCGGCGCCGTGCTCACCAAGCTCGACGGCGACTCCCGCGGCGGCGCCGCCCTCTCGATCCGCAAGGTGAGCGGCGCGCCGATCAAGTTCATCGGCACCGGCGAGAAGGTGGAGGCCCTGCAGCCCTTCCACCCCGAGCGCATGGCCAGCCGCATCCTCGGCATGGGCGATGTGCTCACCCTGGTGGAGAAGGCCCAGAAGGAGGTGGAACTGGCCGATGTGGCGCGCATGCAGCAGAAGCTGCAGGAGGCCACCTTCGACTTCTCCGACTTCCTGCAGCAGATGCGCGTGATCAAGCGCATGGGCTCGCTCGGCGGCCTGATGAAGCTGATCCCGGGCATGAACAAGATCGACGACGGCATGCTCAAGCAGGGGGAGCAGCAGCTGCGGCGGATCGAGGCGATGATCGGCTCGATGACCGAGGCCGAGCGCGGCAACCCCGACCTGCTGGCGTCCGCCCCCTCCCGCCGTCGCCGCATCGCCGGTGGCTGCGGCCACAGCCCGGCCGATGTGGACAAGGTGCTGGCCGACTTCCAGAAGATGCGCGGCTTCATGAAGCAGATGAGCCAGGGCGGCGGCGTGCCGGGCATGGGCGGTGGCCTGCCCGGCATGGGCGGCCTGCCCGGCATGGGCGGGCTGCCCGGCATGGGCGGCGCTCCGGCAGCTGGTGCGGGGCGTGGGCGCGGGCCAGGCAAGGCCCCCCGGCCGGCCAAGAAGCGCAAGGGCTTCGGCGACCTCTGAGCTGCGGCCACCCCAGGGGGTACATTGCTTCTTTGCACCTTTTGCGGCTAAGCCACGATGATCAAGCTCCGGCTGAAGCGGTTTGGCAAGAAGCGGGAAGCGAGCTTCCGCCTGGTGGCCGTGAACAGCACCTCCCGCCGCGACGGCCGGCCCCTTGAGGAGCTCGGTTTCTACAACCCCCGCACCAAGGAAACCCGCCTCGACACCGAGGCCATCCGCGCCCGCCTGGCCCAGGGTGCCCAGCCCACCGACACCGTGCTGACACTGCTGGAGCGTGGCGGTCTGGTGGAGAAGACCGTGCGCTCCTCGGTGGTGGTGGGGCAGAAGAAACAGGCTGCCGCCCGCGATGCCGCCACCAAACAGGCAGCCAGGGAGGCCGCCGAAGCCAAGGCTGCTGAAGAAGCCAAGGCCGCTGAAGAAGCCAAGGCCGCCGCTGAACAGGCCGCTGCTGCATCTGCCGACGAGGCCCCGGCCGAGGCTTGAGCTCCGGCCCCCCAGCCGAGCCTGGCGGGCTCTCCAGCGCCACCCTCTCCCTGCCCACAACGGCCGCCGCCCTGGCCCTGGCCGGAGATGGGGAAGCCACCCTGCGCCGCCTGGAGGCCCTCACCGGTGCCTCGCTGGTGCTGCGCGGGCTCGACCTCACCCTGCGGGCCCGCCCACCGCAGCTGGAGCGGCTCACCAGCCTGCTGGACATGCTCCGCCCCCTCTGGCTGGAGGGCCAGAGCATCAGCCAGGTGGACCTCAACACCGCCCTGCAGGCCCTCGACAGCGGCCGCGGCGACGAGCATCGCGACCTCAGCAAGCTGGTGCTGGCCCGCAGCCAGACAGGCCGCATGCTGCGGCCCCGCACCCTGCGCCAGAAGGCCTACGTGCAGGCCATGGAGCGCAACGACCTCACCCTGGCCCTGGGTCCGGCCGGCACCGGCAAAACCTTCCTGGCCACGGTGCTGGCGGTGCGCATGCTCCAGGAGCGGCGCGTCGAGCGCCTGATCCTCACCCGGCCGGCGGTGGAGGCCGGCGAGCGCCTCGGCTTCCTCCCCGGCGACCTGCAGCAGAAGGTGGATCCCTATCTGCGGCCGCTCTACGACGCCCTGCACACCCTGCTGGGTGCGGAGCGCACCGCCACCCTGCTGGAGAAAGGCGTGATTGAGGTGGCCCCCCTGGCCTACATGCGCGGCCGCACCCTCGCCGAGGCCTTCGTGATCCTCGATGAGGCCCAGAACACCACCAGCGCCCAGATGCGCATGGTGCTCACCCGCCTGGGCGAAAACTCGCGCATGGTGGTCACCGGTGACCCCAGCCAGAGCGACCTGCCGCCCGGCGCAGTGAGCGGACTGAGCGAAGCCTCCCAGGTGCTCGACGGCGTGGAGGGGGTGGCCATCTGTCAGCTCACGGCCGCCGACGTGGTGCGCCATCCGCTGGTGCAGCGGCTGGTGAACGCCTACGCCGAGCGCGACAGACGCACGCCGCCAAGGCGCCTGCCCCCGAGGGGGTGATCCGCACCCGCCAGCGGACCATCAAGCCTGCCGCCGGCAGGCGGACGCTGGCAGGATGGATGAACTTCACAGATCCGGGGCGTCATGCCGGCCAGCAGCAATTTCCAGGAGGCCATCCGCGAGGCGCAATCCAGCGCCCTGGTGGGCCCCAATGTCGTCAACAAGGCCCTGCCCTACGTGGGTGGCGGCATGGTGCTCACCGCCGCTGGCGTGGTGGGGGGCATCGCCACCCTCGGCTCGATCGGACCGGCGGCCTTCTCCACCGTGTCCCTGGTGGCGATCATCCCCTGGTTCATCCTCTTCTTTGTTGCCCAGAACGCGGCCAGCAAGGCCAACAACGGCACCGCCCTTCCCCTGCTCGCCACCTTCAGCCTGCTCACCGGCTTCACCCTCACCGGCCTGGTGATCAGGGCGGTGGCGGTGGCCGGTGCCGGCGCCATCGGCACCGCCACCCTGGCCACCGGCATCACCTTCGTGGTGGCCTCGTTCGCCGGACGCCGCATGAGCGACAGCGTCGGTCAGGCCCTCAGCGGTGTGGTGGGCCTCGGCCTGATCGGCCTGCTGATCGCCATGGTGGTGCAGATCGTGGGCAGCATCTTCGTGCCGGGGATGTTCGGAGGCAATGGCCTGGAGCTGGTGATCGCCGGCTTCGGCACCGTGCTGTTCGTGGGCATGGCGTTTGTGGACTTCTACACAATGCCCCGCACCTACAACGATGACCAGTACCTCGCCGGGGCGCTGGGGATGTACCTCACCTACATCAATCTGTTCATCTTCATCCTGCGTCTGATCATTGCCCTGCAGGGCGGTGGTCGCCGCGAGTGAGGCCCCCGGCCTCACTCGGCCACGGCCTCGATGGCTGAGCTGATCGCCTGCTTCTGCGCGGCGTCATAGCCCCAGCGCTCGAGGAAGGCGACATCGTCCCCCAGCCCCTCCCGGGCGGCGGCCAGCAGCGTTTCCAGCCGCTGCTTCACCGCCTGGGGGTCGAGTTGCCGCAACAGTTCGGTGCAGCGCAGCCGCACCCGCTCGGAGCTCGCCTGCTGCTGCCCGTCGCCGCCGCGCCCGTGATGCAGGGCCATGGCGGTGCTCATGGCCAGGTTGCGGGCGGTGAGATCCACCACCTCAGCGCCGGCGGCCCGCAACTGCAGCACCAGGGGCTCGGGCAGGCGGTCCATCAGCGGACAATCGCCGGCCAGGCTGACCACGAAGAAGCCGCGGCCACCGTCACGGCTGGCCACCAGTTCAGCGACGCGATCGGCGAGCACCTCATCGCTGAGTTGGCCGTGCTCCCACAGTCCCAGCCACTGGGCCGTGATCTCCATGGCCTGCTGGAAGGAGGGTTCGAGGGGGGTGGTGGTCATGGCAAGCGGCGCCTGGATCAGCGAACTGGCAGTGTTGAGGTTATGGACCCGCACCCCTCAAGCGCCGGCAGCCCCCCAGACGCCAGCACGAGCTCCAGCAGCAACGGGCCCGGCCGCCTGGCCATGCCGGAGGGTGAGACCGGCGTGCTGCTGCCGATTCCCGATCCCGCCGAATCGGCGCGGCTGCTGGCTGGTGGCGCCCGGAACGGGCCCGACGGCAGCGACACCGGCACCCCCTTCCACTCCGGTTTCGTGGCCCTGATCGGCCGCCCCAACGTGGGCAAGAGCACCCTGCTCAACCAGCTGGTGGGCCAGAAGGTGGCGATCACCTCGCCCGTGGCCCAGACCACCCGCCACCGCCTGCGGGCCATCCTCACCACCCCCGCCGCCCAGCTGGTGCTGCTGGACACCCCCGGCATCCACAAGCCCCACCACCTGCTCGGGGAACGGCTGGTGAAGGCGGCCCGCGGCGCCATCGGCGACGTGGACGTGGTGCTGCTGCTGGTGGATGGCAGCCAGAGCGCCGGCCGCGGCGACGGCTTCATCGTTGAGCTGCTGCGCCACTGCCGCCAACCCGTGCACGTGGCGCTCAACAAGTGGGATCAGGTGGACGCCGATGCCGCCGAGGAGCTGGCCGCCAGCTACCGCCAACTGCTGCAAGGGGATGGGGACAGTCCGCCGCTGAACTGGCCCCTGCACCGGGTGAGCGCCCTCACCGGCGCCGGCACCACGGAGCTGGTGGCGGCCCTGGGCGCGGCCCTGCCCCGCGGCGGCCACCTCTACCCGCCGGATGCGGTGAGCGATCAGCCCGAGCAACTGCTGATGGCCGAGCTGATCCGCGAGCAGGTGCTCAACCACACCCGCGAGGAGGTGCCCCACTCGGTGGCGGTGAGCGTGGAGCGGGTGGTGGAGGACGGTCCGCGCACGGCGGTGCTGGCCACGGTGGTGGTGGAGCGCACCAGCCAGAAGGGCATCCTGATCGGCAAGGGGGGTCGCATGCTGCGCACGATCGGCCAGGGGGCCAGGCTGCAGATGGAGAAGCTGGTGGGCGGCCCGGTGTATCTGGAGCTGTTTGTGAAGGTGGTGCCGGGTTGGCGGCGCAACGCCGCCCGGCTGGCCGAGCTGGGTTACCGGGGCGAGTGAGCCGGGGCGGCGCCGGGCAGCTGAGAGAATCAGGCCATGACCGAGGCCAGCACTCCCGACACCCCTTTCCCGCCGCAATCGATCGCGGCCTTTCTGCGCTGCTGTGCCGGCGAGTGGATGAGCCTGCGCAGCCGTTTCGCCCTGGAGCAGGCCGCCCTCATCCAGCTCCCTGCCGGCACTGATGGCGCCGGTGAAGCTGAAGCGGCTGCGGGCGAGGCGGGTGAGGGCGATGAGTGGCACACCAGCGAGCGCGGTGAGCTGGTGGTGCTCTACCTGGAGCCGGCCGATGGCCAAGCGCCGGGCGGGCTGCAGGTGGGCCCCAAGGGGCAGCCGGCCCAGCGGCTGCTGTTCGCCGCCGACGGCAGCTTCGAGAGCGGCGGCCGGCGCGGCAGCTGGCAGCTCTGGCCCGATGGCAGCCTGGAGCTGTTGCTGGTGCAGGAGGGCATCCAGCTGCGCGAGCGCATCTGGTTCACCAAGCCCAACCTGCGCCTGCGCTCCACCGTGGAGAGCCGCAGCGACGGTCGGCCGGGACGGGCCAGCTTCAGCTCCGAGATCCGCCGGGTGAGCCGTCCGGCCCCGCCGGCCGCCTGAGCCCTGACCCGCCCGCTGATGGCCTGACGCAATGCGCCTCGATGTGGTGAGCCTGGCCCCCGAGGCCCTCCGGCCTCTGCTCAGCCTCGGCGTGGTGGGGCGGGCCTTTGCTGCCGGCATCGCCTCCCTGCACACCCACAACCCCCGCGACTTCGCCAGCGACCGCTACCGCAAGGTGGATGACGAGCCCTACGGCGGCGGCGCCGGCATGGTGCTCAAACCCGAGCCGGTGTTCGCCGCGGTGGAGGCGATTCCGGCGCTGCCGCGGCGCCGCGTGCTGCTGATGAGCCCCCAGGGCGCGCCGCTGGGCCAGGCCGACCTGCGCCGCTGGGCCGCCGCGCACGACCAGCTGGTGCTGCTCTGCGGCCACTACGAGGGCTTCGATGAGCGCATCCGCAGCCTCGCCGACGAGGAGGTGTCGCTCGGTGACTTCGTGCTCACCGGCGGTGAGCTGCCGGCGGCGGTGGTGATCAACGGCGTGGTGCGGCTGCTGCCGGGAACCGTGGGCACGGCCGCCTGCCTCGACGATGAGAGCCACAGTGCCCTGCTGCTGGAGCATCCCCATTACACGCGGCCGGCCACGTTCCGGGACATGACCGTGCCGGCGGTGCTGCGCAGCGGCGACCATGGCGCCATCGCCCACTGGCGCCGGGAGCAGCAACGCCAGCGCACCGCCGAGCGCCGCCCCGACCTCTACGCCCGCTGGCAGGCTGAACAGGACCCCGGCTGATCCCCCGGGCGGACAGAGGTGAAGGGGCTGGGCTTCAGCCCTGGCCGCTCTGCAGCCCTTTGAGCGCCATGAGCAGGGCAGCCGGGCTCTGGGGATCCACCATCAGCACGCTGCCGCCCTTGGCGTGGGCCATCTGCTCGCCCATCTCCATCCAGTCGCGGGCCAGCAGCAGGCGCAGGGCCTCGGCGGCGCCAGGATCGGCCGCGATCGCCTTGGCCAGACAGGTGGCGGCGGCGGCGCGGGCCTCGGCCTGCAGGTTTTGCTGCTTGGCCTCGGCCTCGGCCTGCAGCAGCAGGGCCTGGGCCCGGCCGCGGGCGGCGTTGAGCTCGCTGTCGCGCACGCCTTCCGAGCGCAGAATGGCGGCCCGCTTCTCGCGCTCGGCCGTCATCTGCTGCTCCATCGCCTGCTGCACGCCGGCGGAGGGACGGATGTCGCGCAGTTCCACCCGGGTCACCTTCACGCCCCAGGGGTCGGTGGCCAGGTCCAGCTCACGCAGCAGGGCCTCGTTCACCTCCTGGCGGGTGGTGAAGGTCTGGTCGAGGTCGAGCTTGCCCATCTCGGCGCGGATCTGGGTGAGCACCAGGTTCACCATCGCCGCCTGCAGGTTGTCAACGCCGTAGTAGGCGCGGGCGTGCTCCAGCAGCTGCCAGTACACCACCGCATCCACCTCGATCGACACGTTGTCGCGGGTGATGCACTGCTGCGGCGGGATGTCGAGCACCCGCTCCTTGAGCGACTCATGGCTCACCACCTTCTCCACCACCGGCAGCACGAAGGAGAGGCCCGGCTGCAGCTGGCGGTCGTACTTGCCGAGGCGCTCCACCAGCCGCGACTGGCCGCCGCTGGTGACCTTGACGCTGTTGAGGCCCAGAAACCCCATCACCACGAGAGCGGGCAGACCAAACAGGGCTTCCATGGGCAACACACCGACCTGTAGCGATCGGAATCAACGGCATCCCCCAAACCTAGGCACCATGGAGATCACCCCCCACGCGCCCCCCGTCCCCGGCCATGGCTGTCGCTGCGTTGATCTGGCTGGCGGTGGGGCTGACGCTGCTGCTGCTCGAGGTTCTGGGGGCGGAATTCGACGGCCTGCTGGCCGCTGCCCTGGCCGCCCTCACGGTCTCGATCACCGCGGCCCTGCTGCCCCTGCCGGCGGCCGGCCAGTTGCTGCTGTTCGTCCTGCTCAGCGGCGCGCTGCTGCTGGGGCTGCAGCGCTGGTCGCTGCGGCGGCGTGAGCGCGCCATCCCCCTCTCCCAAGGCGCCGACCAGGCGCGGGTGATCAGCAGCTTCGACGCCGGCGGTGAGGGCCGGGTGCGCTGGCAAGGCCAGAGCTGGGCGGCCACCAACCTGGAACCCCACCAGCCCCTGCGATCCGGGGAGGAGGTGATGGTGATGGGCCGGGAGGGCAACCACCTGCAGGTCGTGCCCCTGCCGCCGGGCTGAGCCTTGGGGGGCTGAGCGTCAGGGGAGGGCGGGCAGGCGCACCAGCACCTCGGCGCCGCCGAGGCTCTGGCTGCGGCCCAGCACCAGGCTGCCGCCGTGGTTCTCCACAGCGGTGGCGGCCACGAACAGGCCGATGCCACTGCCACCGGCCTTGGTGCTGGAGAGCAGCAGCTGGTCGCGCTTCACGTCGACGAAGCCCGGGCCGTTGTCGGCGATGCGCAACTCCAGCCAGTCACTGCCACTGCCATTGCCATTGCCATGGCCATTGCCATTGCCATTGCCATTGCCGCTCTGGTCACTGCGGCGCTCCAGGCTGATGGCCAGCAGGGGCCGGGCCACGGGGGCCTGGCCGAGGGCCTCCACGGCATTGCGGATCAGGTTGGCCACGGCGATCTGCAACTGGGCACTGTCCCCCAGCAACCACTGCGGCTGATCCAGCCCGCTCTGCTCCACCGTCACGCCCTGGCTGCTGAGCAGGCCAGCCAGGACGAGCCGGGCACTTTCGACCACCTCCGAGAGGTCGATGCGCTGCGGGTCGGTGCGCACATTGCGCAGCAGCATGCGCATCCGCTCGATCGTGTCCACGACCCGCTCGGTCTCGCGCAACTGCAACTCCAGCAGCGGCCTCAGCGTGCGCTGTGTCTCCCCTTCGGCAAGCTGCTCCACCTGGGCCTGCAACATCTGGGTGTTGATCAGGATCGAGCTCAGGGGCTGGTTGATCTCGTGGGCCACGGCCGCCGCCGTGAGGCTGGTGCGCAGCTTGGCCTCCAGTTCGCGGCGCTGCCGATCCTTGAGGCCGCTCTCGCGCCTGCTGGCCAGCTCCAGGGCCGCCGCGGCCTGCTTGCGCTCGGTGACATCGAGGAACACCACCAGCATCAGATCGTCCAGCTTGGTGGCTGAGATGATCACCTCTCTGCGGCTGCGATCGCGGCACAGCAGCCTCACTTCCATCGGCGGCAGCGAGCCGCCGCTGGCCATCGACTCCACTCCCGCACTCCACTCCGCGATCACCCTCTCCGCATAGCTGGGATCGTCGTAGGCGAGCTCCATCCAGGTGTTCACATCGGGCAGCTCTGCGGGGCTGTAGCCGAAGGTCTCGATGAAGCGGCGGTTCATGAACACGATCTCCTGGGGCGGTTCCAGGCGGTTGATGCCCACCGCCACCGGCAGGACATCGAGGATGCGACGCAGCAGCAGTTGCTGGCCCTCCAGCCGCTGCCGGGCCAGCTCCTGCTCGGTGACATCGCTGAGCACCCCCTCCCAGAGGGTGGAGCCATCGGCAAGGTCGCGGGGCACCGATTCGGCCCGCACCCAGCGCACGGCGCCATCGACCAGCACCCGGCCCTGGCCGCAGAAGGGCCGCCTCTCGGCACTGGCCTCGTGCTCCAGGCGCAGGAAGGTGGCCTGGTCGTCCGGGTGCAGACAGGCGAAGGCCTGGCCCACCGCCATCCCCTGCAGGGCCTGGCGCTGCATGCCGCAGATCTCCAGAAAGCGGTCACTCATGAAGGAGAAGCGGGCCTCCGGCTCGCCCGGGCGCAGCACCGTGGTGTAGGTGCCCACGGGGATCGCCTCGGTGATCGCCAGGGCGGTCTGGGCGAGCTGATCGCTGGTCTGCCGCAGTGAGCGACGCAGCTTGCGGGTGCGGCGGCTGCGCTGGTTCAGCAGCTCCAGCAGCTGGCCCACCTCGTCCACGGCCGCTGCCCCGGGGCGGTCCACGGGCTCGTCATCCGCTTGCCCCAACAGGGGCCTGATCACCCCCTGGAACACCCGCTCCACGGCAGCGGCCAGCGCCTCAGCCAAGAGCGCCGCCACCAGCACCAGCAGGCCGATGCGCAGAAACGAGGGAGTCAACAGCTGCGACACCTCAGCCAGACCGGCGCCGAGTCGCTGGGCCTGGGCCGCCACCGTGGTGGCCAGGGACAGGGTGATGCACGCCCCCGGCAGGCTCACCGCCAGGAACACGGCCGTGAAGGTCAGGGCCCGCGCCGACAGCCGTCCGTGCTGGCCCCGAGCCGCGAGGGCCTGCCAGAGCAGATAGGCCGCCAGACCCACGGCCGTGCACAGCACGGCCACCACCGCCTCCTTCAGGCCCAAACCGAAGGCCAGGTCCAGCCCAGCACCCAGCGCCCTGTCGAGCACGATCGTGGTGGCGGGGATGCCGAGCAGCAGCCAGTAGCCGATGGCCGCGAGCACGATCCGCCCATTGCCCTGCCGGCAGCGGCCGCCATTGCGGTGATCGAGAAACCAGCGCAGCCAGGCCAGCTGGCCCAGGCCGATGAGCAGCTCGAAGGGGTGGCTGCCACGTGCCACCGCCACCGCCAGGGCCGCCGCCCCCACCAGCAGCCCCCACCAGCCGAACAACAGCAGGGCCAGCACAGCCACGCTGCCCCCGAGCATCAGCGGATGCTCGCAGAGCAGCGTGGGGGCGAGACCGTTGATCAGCGCTGCGACGGCCATCAGGGCCGTGAGCGAGAGGGCCCTAGTCCACACGGTTGAGGCTCATCTGCAGTTCGAGGGCCGCCAGCCTCACCAGCTCCCCCCCCTTGGCCCCCACCTTGACGGTGATGTTCTTGCGATGGGTCTCCACCGTGCGCAGCGACAGGCCCAGCTGGGCGGCGATGGCGCGATTGGTGCAACCTTTGCCGATGAGGCCGAACACCTCCCGCTCGCGGACCGTGAGGCGGCCCCGGGGCTCGCCGTCGGCCGTCTCTTCGAAGCGGGGATCGATCAGACGCTGGACCTCGCTGCGCAGATCGTCGTAGGCGCGGGTCTTGTCGACCACCGCCCGCACCAGGGGCCGCAGCTGGCGAGGGCAGACAAAACTGCTGGACTGGCCGGAGAGCACGATCACCCGCGGGATCATTTCGGGGTCCTGCTCACTGAGGGCCGCCATCACCTCCACACCGTCGCCATCGGGCAGGGCCAGGTCGAGGATCAGCAGCTCGGGGCTGAGGGCACGGCAGACCTCGATCGCTTCGGCCGCACCCTGGGCCGTGGCCACCACCTCCAGACCCGGCAGGGACCGCAGCATGGCCACCAGGAGCTGCAGGAACATCACCTGGTCTTCCACCACCACACAGCGCAGGGGCACGGCCGTCGCAGTCACCATTGCTCTATTACAGCGCTTGACAGCAGCACCGATGCACCCCCACCGCCCTGGGCTCAAACGCTGAGCACGCCGGCATCGGGCCCGGAGCCAGTGAAAGACTGGCCCAGCCCCCACGTTCAGGGCCACCGCCTGCCTCAACGCCCCCCTCTCGCCCCAGCCTCCGTCCTTCCTCCATGCAGCTGCGCATCGGCAACGGCTACGACATCCACCGGCTGCTGCCGGGTCGGCCGCTGATCCTGGGGGGACAGCGGCTGGAGCACCCCGCCGGCCTCGGGCTTGATGGCCACAGTGATGCCGACGTGCTGGTGCACGCGATCATGGATGCCCTGCTGGGAGCCCTCTCCCTGGGTGACATCGGCCGCTACTTCCCCCCCGACGATCCCCAGTGGCGCGGGGCCGACAGCCTGGTGTTGCTGGAGAAGGTGGTGGCCCTGCTGCGGGAGCGTGGCTGGAGCGTGGGCAATGTGGATGCGGTGGTGATCGCCGAGCGCCCCCGGCTGCGGCCCCACATCGAGGCCATGCGCAGCGCCATCGCCGCCCGCATGGCCCTCAGCGCCGATCAGGTGGGCATCAAGGCCACCACCAACGAACGCCTGGGGCCCGTGGGCCGCGAGGAGGGCATCGCCTGCCACGCCGTGGCCCTGCTGCTGCTGCCATGAGCACCACCAGGACGGCCCTGATCACGCTGCTGGTTGGGCTGGCCGTGCTGGCTGTGGTGGCCGGGCTGCCGCTGCCCCTGGGGGCGGCCCCCTCCGCCAGGCTGGCTGCCACTCGGCCCGCAACCGCCATGGCAGACCCCACGCCCGCTGCGCTGCAGCCGGCCGAGCGCAGCACCCAGGTGGTGGAGCAGCTGCGGCTGCGGGTGCCGGCAGGCCAGAGGCAGGCCTGGCTGGTGGCCGAGCGGGGCAGCTGGGGCCCCTTTCTGGCCCGCCAGGAGGGTTTCCTGGGCAGGGAATTGCTGTGGGATCCCGCGCGCGAGGAGGGCACCCTGCTGATCCGCTGGGCCAGCCGGGCAGCCTGGAAGGCCATTCCCAGCGCAGACCTGCAGGAGGTTCAGCTGCGCTTTGAGACCCTCGCCCGGGAGCAGACGGGGCTCAGCGACGGCAACCCCTTCCCGCTGGTGTTCGAGGGGGAACTGGTGCCCCTGTGAACCCAAGCAGCCCTGTTCCCACCAGGCGCGGCGGCCATGCCCTGCCCCTGCAGCGTCCGGGCGGGCCCCCCGGGCTGCTGGCCAGCGTGGGGGAGCAGCCATGAGTGCCGGCGAGCAGGTGCCGCAGCACCGCCTGGACCTGCAGCGCCGCCAGCGGCTGGGGATGGTGGAGGCGGTGTGGGGGGAGCACAAGAGCGCCGCACAGATCGCCGCCATCGCCGCCCGCCTGCACGGGGCGGGGGAACTGCTGCTCGCCACCCGCGTCGCGCCGGAGAAGGCCGAGGCCGTGGTGGCCCTGCTGGCTGCACCGCTGCTGCGCCACCACACCGAGGCCCGCTGCCTCACCAGCCGTGACCTGCCGGCGATCCGTGCGGAGCTGGGGCGGGTGACCGTCGTCGCCGGCGGCACCAGTGACCTCACGGTGGCCAGCGAAGCCCAGCTGGCCCTGGCCTGCCACGGCATTGCCGTGGACCTGGTGCTGGATGTGGGCGTGGCCGGGCTGCACCGCTTGCTCGATCAGCTCGAGCACCTGAGCCAGGCCGATGTGCTGATCGCCTGCGCCGGCATGGAGGGGGCCCTGCCCACCGTGCTGGCGGGTCTGTTGCCCCAGCCGGTGATCGGCGTGCCGGTGAGCGTGGGCTATGGGGTGAGCGCCGGCGGGCGGGCCGCCCTCAGCGGCATGCTGGCCAGCTGCGCTCCGGGCCTGAGCGTGGTGAACGTGGACAACGGCTACGGCGCCGCCATGGCGGCGCTGCGCATCCTCAGACGTGACGCAGATCGGGGAAGGCCGTGAGCAACTGCTCGGTGCTGAACGCCTCGCCGGCCCCATCGGGCTGCCAGATCACCTCCAGGGCGATCAGGTCGGAGGAGCTCACAGCCCCCAGCACCTGCAGGGAACTGCGCAGCTGATCGGCGCTGTCGGCTCCCTTGAGGGGCAGGGGGCGGCGGCTCGCCAGCAGCACGGTGACGGCGATGAAATCACTGGTCGCGTCACTGTCGCCGGCATTGACCCCGGAATCCTGGGAGCGGCGGCCGGCCACGTTGGTGGTGATCTCGCGGTCGAGCTTGCTGCGCTCGGCCATCGACAGGCGGTTGAAGGTGGACTCGGCGCTGGCGAAGGGGACCTGGCCCAGTTCGGCGTTGGCGTAGACCCAGAGATCGGGGTGGCGCAGCAGGGCCAGGGTCGTCTCCTGCAGCACGGTCTGC
Organism: uncultured cyanobacterium; assembly: GCA_963765575.1. GTDB lineage: Bacteria > Cyanobacteriota > Cyanobacteriia > PCC-6307 > Cyanobiaceae > NIES-981. The sequence goes on from CAVXWZ010000002.1 coordinate 56,669, forward strand.
AGGCCACTGCTATGGCTGGTGTCGGCCGAGACCGCCAGTTTGCGCAGGTCGCCCTGCAGCTCCCGGGCGGAGGCCAGCAGCCCCACCTGCACCTGGGCGATGCTCACCGGTCCGTCGCTGCGGGGGGCCATCACGGAGCGGGAGCCGCCGCCCTGGGTCATGGCACCACCAGCACCGCGCACGGCATTGGCGATCAGCCCCACCACGGCCATCAGCACCAGGAAGCCGAACAGGCCGCCACCGCCGAAACCGAACATCGGAATGATGAAGGGGAAGCCCATGCCGCCACCGCGGGAGCCGCCGCCAAAGCCGCCGCGCATGCCACCACCGCCGCCACTGAAGCTGCGGGGCATGGAGGGGGCAGAGCGGAAGCTGCCGCCGCCGATGCGCCCACCGCTGACGGCCCAGGAGGGCTGGGGGGCGAACACCAGCAGGCCGAGCACCAGGGCCGGCAGGGCCAGCCAGGCGAAGGCGCGGCGCAGGAGGGTGGAGGAACGCATGCGGAAACCAACTTCGGGACGGGCGCGAGCGGGAAGTCGCGTCCTTCGGTGATATCTGGGCGATATCTGGTCGGAATCTAGGAACCACCTCCCACGATGGTGACCACCTCGAGCACGTCGGATTCCTGCACCTCCTGGGCGCCCCAGTGGCTGCGGTGCAGGATGTCGCCGTTGAATTCCACCACCACCAGCTGGGGCCTGTAGCCCAGTTCCACCAGCAGCCGCTCCAGGCTGAGGCCAGGCGGGAAGCGACGCGGCTCACCGTTCACCTGGATCGCGATCTCACGGTCGGGGGCCATCGCCGGGCGGGGAGCAGGGGCCATGTTCGGCGATCAGGGGTCGCGATCAGGGGTCGTGGGCCGGCTGGCGGAGCCCTCAGTGCTCCTGCTCCAGGGCCAGCAGCAGCTCCCGGCTGGCGGCCGCCGGATCGGCGGCCTCGGTGATCGCCCGCACCACCGCCAGCCGGCTGGCGCCGGCCCGCCGCAGCTCCGGCACCGCCGCCGCCGTGATGCCCCCGATGGCGAAGCAGGGGATGGCGCTGGCGGCGGCGGCCTGACGCACATAGTCGAGCCCCACCGGCGCCCGGCCGGGCTTGGTGGGGGTGGCGTTCACCGGCCCCACGCCCACGTAGTCGCAGCCATCGGCCTGGGCCTGCTGCAACTGCTCGATGGCGTGGGTGCTGCGGCCGATCAAGCGCTCCGGCCCCAGCAGCCGGCGGGCCAGGGACGGCGGCAGATCACCCTGGCCCAGGTGGACGCCGTCGGCATCCACCGCCAGGGCCAGATCGATGCGGTCGTTGACCACAAACAGCGCCCCGTGGCGGGCGCAGAGCTGGCGCAGCTGGCGCGCCTGGCGCAACCGCTCGCCGTCGTTGAGGGGCTGCCCATCGGGGCCGCTGCTGCCCGGCTTGGCCCGGTACTGCACCAGGCGCACGCCCCCGGCCAGGGCCGCCTCCACCACTGCCGCCAGACCCGGCACCGCACCGGTGACGAGGTAGAGGTGGGCGGCCTGCAGGCGCTGGCGGCGCTCGCTGCCGCCGCCGGCCTCACGCCCCAGCTCCAGTTCCAGGTCGTAGAGCCGGTAGCGGATGGCGGCGGCCTCCTGGGCCAGCTCCGGGTCGATGGCGCGGCCGAATTCCTCCAGCACCCGCAGGGCCTCCTGCACCCGGGCGGCATTGGCCGCCACCACCTGGGCGGGCCGCAGCCGCTGCGCCTGGGCGGGATGGCCCAGGCCGGCGGCGACATCGCCGGCCGTGTGCCGGGCCTGTTTGTAGGCCGGGCGGTGCAGCCGTCCCAGCCGCTGCCGCAGGTCCTTGGTGCGGGCCACCAGATCGGCGCGCTCCAGGCCGAAGCGGGCCCAGTCCTCCAGCACCCGCAGGCCCTCGCGGGCCCGGTCGAGGTTGGCATCCAGCAGCCTCTGCACGGCCGCCAGCTCCAGCACCGGATGGCCGGGATCGGCGGCCGGGGAGGGAGGTGGGGTGTCGGGCGTGACCATGGCGAGGAACGACTGCTGATTAACTGGGGCCCAGGTGTGCTGCTGCCGGCCGGCAGATCCAGGCCATGGCCAACGGATTCGATCAGGGCGGCGGCGACAAGCCGATGCTGGTGCTGGTATCAGGGATTCTGCTGCTGGGCGGCATCGGCGCCTTCATCGTCTGGGGCCTCACCCACGCCTACCCCGCGGCCTAGCTCAAGGCCGGCTCAAGGCCTAGCTCAAGGCCTGGCTCACGAACTAGCTCACGGGCGCGATCGGCGTCAGCGGCGATCTGGGCGCTGAGGGCGTCGAGGTCATCGAAGCGGCGCTGCGGTCGCAGCAAAGCCAGTGGCTGCACGCGCAGCTCGCGGCCCACCAGCTCCAGGGAGCGATCGAGCAGATGCACCTCCACCGCCGAGGGGGCGGCGGGGTCCACGGTGGGCTGGGGACCGAGGTTCATCACCGCCGCCATGGCGCCGCTGGTGCCCCCGCTCCCCCCGCCCGCCAGGACCACCCGGGCGGCATAGACCCCCTCCATGGGCAAGAACTTGCGGCCATCCACCTGCAGGTTGGCGGTGGGCCAGCCCAGCTGCCGCCCCAGGCCCCGGCCGCGCACCACCACGCCGCTGAAGCGGTAGGGCCGCTCCAGCAAGCGCTGGGCGGTGGCCAGGTCGCCGGCGCTCAGGGCCCGGCGGATGCGACTGCTGCTGAGCGCTTCGGGACCGTCCGAGAGCATCGGCAGCACGGTCACGGCGATGCCGCGGTCGGCGGCGATGGCCTGCAGGTCGCGGACGTCGCCGGTGCGGCCGGCACCGAAGCGAAAGTCCTCACCCACGGCCACCCGCCGCGCCGCCAGCTGGTCCACCAGCACCTGCTCCACAAAGGCCTGCGGCTGCAGGGCGGCGAGCTGGCGGTCGAATGGCACCAGCACCAGCTGCCGGATGCCCAGGGGCTCCAGCAGCTCCAGCTTCTCGGCCGGCAAATCGAGGCGCAGGCGGGGCTCGCCGTAGAGCACTTCGCGCGGGTGGGGCCAGAAGCTCACCACCGTGGGCACGCCCTCAGTCGAGCCGCTGACGGCGGCGATCACCCGGCGGTGGCCGCGGTGCAGGCCATCGAAACTGCCCAGGGCAATGGCGGTGGGGCGCCGGGCCTGGCGGGGCGTGAGCAGGGGAATCAACGCGACAGTTCCCGAAGCCGTGGCACGCCGAGGTGATCTTCCCATGGCAGCTTTGGGGCACCCGATCGAGGCCGATGACCGACGAGCTGGAGCTGCAGAAGCTGGCGGGCGCCCTGCGGCTGTTGGGCTGGATCCGTTTCTGGGTGCAGGTGGCGCTCGGGGTGGTGGTGGTGGGGGTGCTGGTGTTCAACAACGTCGGCGGCCAGTTGGCGGCCAACTCAGCCCGGGCCCTGGGCCTGGGCCCGGGCATCAGCCTCACCAGCCTGGCTTTCCTGGTGCTGCTCTGGAGCGGCTGGCAGAGCTGGCTGGTGGTGCGCTGTGGCCGGGCCCTGGGCAGCGCGGTGAAACCGAGCCGGGGGGAGACCGGCCGGCTGGTCAAGCGCGGCCTGCTGGCCGACCTGGCGGGATTGACCCTGGCGGCCCTGGGCTACCAGGCCATGGCCGGCAGCCTGTTCGTGCAGGCCTCCCAGCAGGTGCCGGGGTTCTTCGGGGCCCAGATCCAGGGCGGCCAGGGCACGGGCGCCCGGGTGGTGGGCCTGCCGATCACTTCGATCGAGATGTTCGCGGTGCTGGGCAACACCCAGGTGCTGTTTGCCCACCTGATCGGCCTGCTGATCAGTCTCTGGATGCTGCGCCGGATCTACAAGGTGCGCTGATCGGGAGCCTGCCAGCTACGGGCTGGGGTACGGCTCGGGTGCGTTGAAGTCGTCCAGGTCCGGCAGGGTGGCCGTGTCGCCCATCCAGAACAGTTCGGGCTGCAGGGGGCTCAGCGAGGCGCCGCCGCCATGCACCTGGGCCACATCGGTGGGCCAGAGCGGCGGGCCGGCCACGGCGGCCTCCAGATCGTTGGCCACCTCGCCCGCCAGCCAGTAGTAGCTGCGACCGCGGGGGTCGATGCGGCGCTCGAACTGGTCGGTGTAGCGCCGCACAGCGGTGCGGCACCAGCGCAGGGGGCCGATGCTCTCCGCCGGCCGGGGGGGCACGTTGAGGTTGAGCAGGAGCCCCTGGGGCCAGCCGCCGGCGACCATGCGCTCGGCCAGATCGAGGGCCAGGGCTGCCGCCGGCTCGAACTGGCGCCACTGGAAGTCGGCGCTGCTCACCGCCAGGGCGGGCAGGCCCTCGATCGTGCCCTCCATCGCCGCACTCACGGTGCCGGAATAGAGCACGTCCGTGCCCAGGTTGGGGCCGTGGTTGATGCCGGAGAGCACCAGATCCGGCCACTCCTCAAGCAGCGAGAAGAGGGCGAGCTTGACGCAGTCGCTGGGGGTGCCGCTGCAGGCCCAGGCGGTGATGCCGTCGTCGAAGAGCTCATCGGCACGCTCGGCCCGGATCGGCGCCTGCAGGGTGAGGCCATGGCCGGTGGCGGAGCGCTCCTGGTCTGGACAGACCACGCTCACCCGGTGGCCGCGGGCATTGGCGGCATTGGCCAGGGTGCGGATCCCGGCGGCAAAGACCCCGTCGTCGTTGCTGATCAGGATCCTCAGGGGCGCCATGGGTTCAGGGGGCTGCTCCGTACAGTCTCCCCCTGGCCAGCAACAGCGGGTTTGTCGTGGGCGTGACCGTGTCACTTGAGGATCTCACCGCCCGGCTGGAGGAGCTGGAGGGCGACGCCGCCCGGGCGATCGCCGGCGCCAGCAGCGCCGCCGATCTGGAGCAGCTGCGCGTGGGTCTGCTGGGCAAGAAGGGCCGCCTCTCAGCGGTGCTGGGGGCGATGGGCACGCTGTCGGGGCCGGATCGGCCCGTGATCGGCCAGCGCGCCAACGTGCTCAAGCAGCAGCTGCAGACGCTGCTGGCCGAGCGGCTGGGGGCGGTGAAGTCGGCGGCCCTGGCCGAGCGCCTGGAGCGCGAACGCCTGGACGTCACGGCCCCGAGCCGCTACGTGCCGGCGGGGCACCGCCACCCGCTGATCAGCACGACCGAGGAGATCGTGGACATCTTCTCCGGCCTCGGCTACCGCGTGTCGGAGGGCCCTGAGATCGAGACCGACTACTACAACTTCACCGCCCTCAACATCCCCGAGCACCACCCCGCCCGGGACATGCAGGACACCTTCTACCTCCAGGACGGTCGCCTGCTGCGCACCCACACCTCACCGGTGCAGATCCGCCACCTTGAGCACAATCCGCCGCCGGTGCGGGTGATCGCTCCTGGGCGGGTGTACCGCCGCGACGCCGTGGATGCCACCCACTCGCCGGTGTTCCACCAGGTGGAGGTGCTGGCGATCGACGAGGGGCTCGCCTTCACCCACCTGCGTGGCACGGTGACGGCCTTTCTGCAGCGCTTCTTCGGCGACCTGCCGGTGCGCTTCCGCGCCAGCTACTTCCCCTTCACCGAACCCAGCGCCGAGGTGGACGTGCAGTGGCGGGGGCGCTGGCTGGAGGTGATGGGCTGCGGCATGGTCGATCCGGCGGTGCTCGAGGGCATGGGGCTGGATCCGGAGCGCTGGAGCGGTTTCGCCGCTGGTCTGGGGGTGGAGCGGTTCTGCATGGTGCGCCACGGCATCGACGACATCCGCCGGCTTTACACCAGCGATCTGCGCTTCCTGGAGCAGTTCTGAGCACAGCCCATAAACTCAACCAGCTCCCCGCCCAGCGATCGGTGCCCCGCGTCGGACTGATCGTGAATGACGGCAAGACCCTGGCCGTGGACACCGCCGATGCGCTCGAGCAGCGTTTCGACGACCACGGCTGGGAAGTGCGCCGGGTGAGCAGCTCCGGCGGCATGGTGGGCTTCGCCAACCCCGACCAGCACCTGCGCAGCCGCGGCTACAGGGCCTGCGTGCCGACCTGTTTCGGGGAGGAGCTCGATCTGGAGCTGGCGATCGTGCTCGGCGGGGATGGCACCGTGCTCTCGGCGGCGCGCCAGACGGCACCGATCGGCCTGCCCATCCTCACCATCAACACCGGCCACCTGGGCTTTCTGGCCGAGGCCTACCTGCACCAGCTCGATGGGGCCCTGGAGCAGGTGATCGCCGGCCGCTGGGCGGTGGAGGAGCGCAGCATGTTGGTGGTGAGCGTGATGCGCAGCGAGCAGCGCCGCTGGGAGGTGCTCTGCCTCAACGAGATGGCCCTGCACCGCGAGCCGCTCACCTCGATGTGCCACTTCGAGATCGCCATCGGCCGCCACGCCCCGGTGGACATCGCCGCCGACGGCGTGATCCTCTCCACCCCCACCGGCTCCACCGCCTATGCCCTCAGTGCCGGCGGCCCGGTGATCACCCCCGACTGCCCGGTGCTGCAACTCACGCCGATCGCGCCCCACTCGCTGGCTTCGCGGGCCCTGGTGTTCAGCGACCGCGAGCCGGTGACGGTGTTTCCGGCCACACCGGAGCGGCTGATGATGGTGGTGGACGGCAGCGCCGGCTGTTACATCTGGCCCGAGGACCGCATCCTGATCCGCCGCAGCGACCATCCGGTGCGCTTCGTGAGGCTGGCCGATCACGAGTTCTTCGGGGTGCTGCGCAACAAGCTCGGCTGGGGCCTGCCGCACATGGCCAAGCCCGACAACGGGGCCCTGCCTTGAGCACGGCCCGGCTGCTGCTGCTGGGAGCCGAGGCCGAGGCCCTGGCCCCCCGCCTGAAGGCCTCGGGCTACGGGCTGGAGCAGGGCCTGGAGCCGATGCAGCCAGCCCCCGATCTGGTGCTGCTGTCGGCGGCGGCGCAGGGGCGCATCCCCGAGCTGCGCCGCCGCTTCGCCGATGTGCCGCTGCTGCTGGCGGTGGAGGACGACTCGGTGGACGAGCGGGTGCGCTGCCTGAGCGCCGGCGCCGACGACTTCTGGCTGCCGGGGCTGGGGCCCAGCGACCTGCTGATGCGGGTGCGGCTGCAGCTCAGGCTGCGCCAGCGCAGCGGCCTGCCCTCGGCCCTGCTGCGGTTGGCCGACCTCAGCCTCAATCCCAGCAACCGCCAGGTGAAGCGCGGCAACCGGACGGTGGCCCTCACCGCCCGGGAATACCAGCTGCTGCTGTTGCTGCTCGAGCGCCAGGGGACGGTGGTGAGCCGCGAGCAGATCCTGCGCCAGGTGTGGAAGGACGATCGCGGCATGGCCAGCAACGTGATCGAGGTGTATGTGCGCTACCTGCGCCAGAAGCTGGAGCAGGAGGACGAGCGGCGCCTGATCCACACGATCCGCGGCCGGGGTTACTGCCTCAGCGCCGGCCTTCCCCAAATCGATGCGCCCTGAACCTGGGGCCGTCCTGGTGCTGGTGGCGGCTGGCCTGGCGCCCCTGGTCCACCTGGCGCCCGTGCGGGCCCAGGGGCCACCCCAGGTGCTGCCGATCACGGCCCGCTGGTGCCTCACGCCGCAGCGCTGCATCCAGCTGGAGGTGGCCGACACCCCGCGCCGCCAGGCCCTGGGCCTGCAGCTGCGCCCGCCGCTGCCGCCGTTGCGGGGCATGTGGTTCCCCTACGACCCGCCGGCGCCGGCACGGTTCTGGATGCACCGCACACCCGCCCCGCTGGACATGCTGTTCGTGCGCGGGGGCCGGGTGCTGGCGATCGCAGCCCACACCCAGCCCTGCATGCGTCTGCCCTGCCCCAGCTACGGCCCGCCGGACGCGGTGGAGGGGGTGATCGAGCTGGCGGCCGGGGAGGCGGAGCGGCTGGGCATCGAGCCCGGCACGGCAGTGCGCATCGAACCGCTCGCCGGCGGGGCCATCAAGGGCGGCGGCCCGCCAGCACCAGCACGGGATTGAGCGGGGCCAGGCGCGTCCCGTCCGCCAGGGGCGCACCGCGCCAGGCCTGCAGCTGGGACACCACCAGCGCCAGACCGCCGGCCTCCAGCAGCGGTCTGAGCTCGGCCAGGGCCTCCAGCGTGGCCAGGGGAATCACCACCACCCCGCCGGGCCGCAACCTCGCCAGCACCAGCTCCAGAATCGCCTGCCGCTGGCGGCCGCCGCCGCCGATCAGCACCCGGTCGGGATCGGGCAAGTCGGCCAGGGCCTCGGGGGCGCGGCCCTCCAGCACCGCCGCTGGGCGCACCCCCAAGCGGGCCGCATTGGCGGCGATCAGCGCCTGGGCGCCGCCGCGGGCCTCCAGGGCCCACAGCTGCAGCTGGGGCCGCAGGCGCAGGGCCTCCAGACCCACCGATCCCACCCCGGCGCCGATGTCCCAGAGCACACCGCGGGCCGGCAGGTCGAGCTCGGCCAGCAGCTGCACGCGCACCTCCCGCTTGGTCATCAGCCCGGGGCGGTCGGGGTGCTGCAGAAACAGGCCATCGGCCAGACCGAACAGGGGCAGCCGGGCTGGATCGACGGGCGCGGCAGGGGCGGCGACCAGCAGCACCAGGTGCAGCGGGTCGAGGTCGCTGGGCAGGGGGTCGGCCGGCGCCAGCCGCAGCACCCGCTCGGCCGGATGGCCCAGGCGCTCGCACAGCCACAGGCCGTAGGCGTCCTCGAGGCCGGAGGCCGCCAGCAGGCGCCGCACCGCCTCGGCCCCGCCCCGGTCGGGATCGGTGAGCACCGCCAGCGCCGGCGGCCGCTTCTGCAACGCCGCCGCCAGCGGTTCCGGATCCCGGCCGTGCAGGCTGATCCAGCTGGCGTCCTGCCAGGGCCGGCCGAGGCGGGCGAAGGCCAGCTGCAGGGAACTGGGGGCCGGGTGAAAGCGCAGCTCGGAGGCCGCGAAGGCCGCCAGCAGCTGGCGGCCGATGCCGAACCAGAGCGGATCGCCGCTGGCCAGCACCACGCAGGAGCGGCCCTGGCGGCGGGCCACCCGCAACTGCTCCGCCAGCGCTCCGGGCCGGTCGCTGGCCGTCAGCTCGGCGCCAGGCAGCTCAGCGCTGAGCGCGCTCAGCAGCCGCCGCGGCGCCGCCACCAGCTCGGCGCCCTCCACCAAAGCCCGCAGCGCCGGCGCCAGGCTGGCCAGGCCGCCGGCATCGCAGCCCACCACCTCGATCCAGCTGTCGCTGCCGCTCAGCGTCCCGCCGCCAGTGCCGCCATGATGCCCACCCGGACGGTGCCCCAGCCCATGAGTGACCGCCGCCAGCGGCTGCATGAGCTGGTGCTGGCCCTGATCCAGCACCAGCACGACCTCGAACTTTTCGACGGCGACCACGACGGCAGCGCAGCGGGCGGCCTCGATGCGGCCAGCTGGCTGGAGCGCAACCGGCGGCTGGTGCAGCGCTATCAGGCCCTGGTGCGCACCGCCGTCACCCTCGATGCCCTGATCGATCAGGAGCAGGCGAGCCATCTCTGACAAGCTGGCCCCACGGTTCCAGCCAGCACCCCCTGTCGTCCTGCCCATGGCGCGCCTCGGCATCCCCGCGCTCACGTCCCTGTTGAGCGGCGGCCGCAGGGGCTGGCAACCTCCAGCCGCCAGCTGGCAGCGACGCTTCGGGCTGGGCTGGGAGCGGCCCTACACGGTGCGCTACGCCAGCAACCTGGACGACGGCCCCAACCACGGCATGCCCCTGGGGGGTCTGGGGGCCGGCTGCATCGGCCGCGCCCCCGACGGCAACGTCAACCTCTGGCACCTGGATGGGGGCGAGCACTGGTTCGGCACCATTCCCGACTGCCAGTTCGCCCTGTTCGAGAGCGATGGCCAGCAGTCACGGGCCCATGCCCTGGCGGTGCAGCCCGAGCGGGACGCCTCCCGCCCCGAGGCCGGCCCGCCCCTGGAGGCCTGGAGCTGGTACCCAGCCAGCAGCGCCGAGCGCAGCACCGGCACCTACAGCGCCCGCTACCCCCTCAGCGCCAGCCAGTACAGCGGCGTGTTCAACGCCGAGCTGAGCTGCACCGCCTTCAGCCCGGTGCTGCCGGGCGACTACCAGCGCAGCAGCTACCCGGTGGCGGTGTTCGAGTGGACGCTGCGCAACCCCACGCGCCAGCCCCTGGAGCTGTCGCTGCTGCTGAGCTGGCGCAACACCACGGGCTGGTTCACCAACACCGACCCCACAGCAGCCGTCAAGTTCCGCGACGACGGCAGCCCCGAGCACAACTACGTGCCGGCGATCGGCCGCAGCGACGCTCAGCGCAACCGCTGGGTGGAGGCGCCGGGGCTGAAGGGAGTGCTGCTGGAGGGCGAACGCAGCGAGCCGGTGGCCGAGGGCCAGGGCCAGTGGTGCATCGCCACCGACGCCGGCCTGGAAGACCGCCATCCCGGCCTGCGCATCCTGCGCTGCAGCCGCTGGAACCCCGCCGGTGACGGCAGCGAGATCTGGGAGCCGTTCGCCGCCACGGGCACCATCCCCGACAGCGACAACGACCGCCACAGTCAGCACGACGATCCCGCCAGCGCCGCCCTGGTGGTGCGCTTCCGGCTGGAGCCCGGCCAGAGCCTGGAGATCCCGCTGGTGATCAGCTGGGATCTGCCGGTCACGGCCTTCGCCAGCGGCAGCCGGGCGCTGCGCCGCTACACCGACTTCTTCACCGCCGGCGGCGACAACGCCGCCGCCATCGCCGCCGAGGCCCTGCGCGACCACCACGACTGGCACAGCCGCATCGAGGCCTGGCAGCGGCCGGTGCTGGAGCGCACGGATCTGCCCGAGCCGGTCCGCATGGCCCTGTTCAACGAGCTCTACGACCTGGCCTCAGGCGGCACGCTCTGGTCCGCGGCCAGCCCGGAGGATCCCGTGGGCCGCTTCGGGGTGCTCGAGTGCTTCGACTACGCCTGGTACGAAAGCCTCGATGTGCGCCTCTACGGCTCCTTCGCCCTGCTGCAGCTGTGGCCGGAGCTGGATCGCAGCGTGCTGCGCAGCTTCGCCCGCGCCATCCCCGCCGCCGATGCCACCCTGCGGCCGATCGGCTGGTATTTCACCCAGGGGCGGGGCCGGGTGGAGGCGCCCCGCAAGCTGGTGGGGGCGACGCCCCACGACCTGGGCGCGCCGAATGAGCGCCCCTGGGACGCCAGCAACTACACCGCCTACCAGGACTGCAACCTCTGGAAGGACCTGGCCAGCGACTTCGTGCTGCAGGTGTGGCGCAGCGTCCGTTGCGCCCCCGATGGCGAGGACCTGCGCTTCCTGGCGGACTGCTGGCCGGCGGCGGTGCAGGCCCTGCGCTATCTGAAGCAGTTTGATGTCAACGACGACGGCCTGCCGGACAACGGCGGCGCCCCGGATCAGACCTTCGACGACTGGCCCCTGCAGGGCGTGAGCGCCTACTGCGGCGCCCTCTGGATCGCCGCCCTGGAGGCGGCGCTGGCCATGGGCCAGCGGCTGCAGCTGGAGCTGGGGCTGGACACCTCCGGCGAGCAGCGCCAGTTCGGCCGCTGGCTGGAGCAGAGCCGCGCCAACTTCGACCAGTTGCTCTGGAACGGCGAGTACTACGCCATCGACGCCGGCAGCGACACGCCGGTGGTGATGGCCGACCAGCTCTGCGGCGACTTCTATGCCCGCCTGCTGGGCCTGCCGCCGGTGGTGGCCGACGACCGCGCCCGCTCGGCCCTGACGGCGATCCGCGAGGCCTGCTTCGAGCGTTTCGAGGGCGGCCGGCTGGGGGTGGCCAACGGTCTGCGCCGCGACGGCAGCCCCCTCGATCCCAACGGCACCCACCCCCTGGAGGTGTGGACCGGCATCAACTTCGGCCTGGCCGCCTACTACCGGCTGATGGGCGACACGGACACCGCCCTGGCGATCACCGGCGCCGTGGTGGAGCAGGTGTACGGCGGCGGCCTGCAGTTCCGCACCCCGGAAGCGATCACGGCCGCGGGCACCTTCCGGGCCTGCCACTACCTGCGGGCCATGGCGATCTGGGCCCTCTGGGCCACCCACACCGACTGGCAGGCGATCCCCGGTGCCGACCAGCCGGCCCGCAGCAGCGGAGGCTGAAGCGTCCGATGTCGATCGGCCTTCGCAGCGTCCTGAGCACCGCCCTCGTGCTGGTGTGGCTGCTGGGCGGCCTGGTGCTGGCGCCGGCACCGGCCGCGGCCCAGCTCCATGGCCACAGCGACGAGCGCGGTCAGCCGGTGCTGCGCAGCCTCGAGAGCCTGCGCGATCTGGACGATCAGAGCTGGCAGCTGGTGGCCTATCGGCAGGGCCCGCCAGGGGGGCCCCTGACGCTGCGGGTGGTGGGCTATCCAGGCAAGGTGCGACTCGAACACCCCACCCAGCTGACGGCGTGCGGCGGGCGCCAGTGCTGGCAGCTGGCCGACACCACCCTGGCCAATCCCCAGCTGGCCGCTGATGGGCGCTCGGCCGCCGCCGAATTCGACCTGGCGCCGTTGATCACAGACCTCAACCGCAGCCGCCCCCTGCGGCTGGCGCTGCCGGGGGTGTTCACGGAGCTACCGGTGCCGCCCTTCGTGGTGGGCGAATGGCGCTCACTGGAGCAGGGCTGAGGCCGGCGCGCGCGGGGCCTCAGCCACCATTGCCGTCGCTCGATACCCCCGGGGCCGGCCCCCAGCGGTCACGCTCCCAATGGATCACCATGCCGGCCACCGGCACGGCCAGGAAGATCCCCAGCAGGCCGGCGAAGCGTTCGCCGAGGAACAGGGCCAGAAACACCACCAGCGGTGGAATCGAGAGCACCCGGCCCATCACCCGGGGCTGCAGCAGGTTGTCCTGCAGCTGCTGCAGCAGCACCGACACCCCCGCCACCGCCAGCGCCACCGCGAAGCCCTGGGTGGCCAGGGCCACCAGGCTGATGGTGATCACCCCGAGCGTGGCGCCGATCCCCGGAATCGCGTCGAGGACCCCCACCACCAGGGCCAGGAGCAGGGCGAACTTCACCCCCAGCAGGCTGAAGGCCAGCAGGCTGGTGGTGGTGAGAAACACCACCAGGGTCATCTGGCCGCGCAGGAAACCGAGCACGTTGCGGCGCACGCTGCGGTGCAGCCGGCCGCGCAGCCGCGGCGGCAGCAGCTGCAGCAGGGCCCGCCACAGCCGGCCATTGTCCACCAGCATGTAGATCGTGAGCACCACCAGGATCACCAGCCCGAGCACGTTGCCCACGGCGCCGCCCAGCACGCCGATGCCGGTGTCGAAGTTGGAGCGCACCAGGTCGATCACCCGCTCCAGGTCGAGCTGATCGAGGTAGGTGCTGAGCCTGCCGCGCAGAGGCAGCTGGGGATCGTCCATCACCGTCTCCAGCTGGGCCAGCAACTGGCTGGCCTGGCTCACCAGCTGCAGGCCCAGCAGCCAGGCCAGCCCCAGCCCGGCCGCCAGGGCCCCGATCACCGCCAGGGCGATGGCCAGGGGCCGCGCCATCACCCGGCTCAACCAGCACACCGGCCCATTCAGCAGCACCGCCAACACCGCCGCGGCGCTGAACAGCAGCAGCACCACCTGAAAGGTGGCGATCACCTGCATGGCGGCCCAGCCGCTGGCCACCAGCAACAGAAACCGCAGCAGCTGGGAATTGGAGGGAAGCTGCCGCTCCTCCCGGGGGGTCATGGGGATCGGCCGGATGCCATGCCCACCCTGACCGAACCCGGCGGCGCTGTTGCGTCAGGCTGGTCACCATGACAGCCGACACCCCTTGCCCCGAGCCAGACCAGGCGCGCTGGCGGCCCTGGATGCGGCGGGCCCTGCAGCTGGCGGCCCTGGCCAGGGGACACACCAGCCCCAATCCGCTGGTGGGGGCGGTGCTGCTCGATGCCCACGGCACGCTTGTGGGTGAGGGCTTCCATGCCCGCGCCGGCGAGCCCCATGCCGAGGTGATGGCCCTGCGCCAGGCCGGCGGCCGGGCCCGCGGCGGCACCCTGGTGGTGACCCTGGAGCCCTGCTGCCACCAGGGGCGCACCCCCCCTGCAGCGCCGCGGTGATCCAGGCCGGCATCCGCCGGGTGGTGCTGGCCATGGCCGACCCCAATCCGCAGGTGAACGGTGGCGGCAGCGCCGCGCTGGCCGCCGCCGGGGTGGAGGTGATCAGCGGCGTGTGCGCAGCCGAGGCCCGGGCCCTCAACGCCGCCTTCCTGCACCGCCTGGCCAGCGCACGGCCCCTGGGAATTCTCAAGTGGGCCATGGGCGTGGATGGCCGCACCGCCCTCGACAACGGCGCCAGCCAGTGGATCAGCGGCCCGCAGGCGCGGCAGTGGGTGCATGAGCTGCGCAGCCGCTGCGACGCCGTGATCGTGGGTGGCGGCACCGTGCGCGCCGACGATCCCCTGCTCACCAGCCGCGGCCGGCGCCAGCCCGAACCGTTGCGCGTGGTGCTCAGCCGCAGCCTCAACCTGCCCCCCCATGCCCGCCTCTGGGAGCGGGGCGAGGCCCCCACCCTGGTGGCCCACGGCGTGGGGGCCGCACCGCGGGCCCGCTTCCAGCTCGATGAGCGCGGCGTGGAGCGGCTGCTGTTGCCGGCCTGCACGCCGCGGGCCCTGCTGGAGGCCCTGGCCCAGCGGGGCTGCAACCAGGTGCTGTGGGAATGCGGGCCCGAGCTGGCTGCCGCCGCCATGGCCGAGGGCTGCGTGCAGCGGATCGCCGCCGTGATCGCCCCCAGAGTGATGGGTGGCACTCCCGCCCACACACCCCTGGGCGATCTGGGTTTCACTGCCATGAGCCAGGTGCCGCACTGGCGGGGCATGGATTCGCAAGCTCTCGGCTGCGACCTGCTCTGGCAGCTGCAGGCCCCCCAACCGAGAGCCCATGCCTGACCCGGTCACCAGCCTGCCGCTGAATCTGCAACTGCCGCTCGCCGGTCTGATCCTCAGCCTGATCAGCCTGGTGGTGATCAATGTGCTGGCGCGGCGGCTGGAACGCGGTGGCCTCGCCCGCGGCCTGCTGCTCTCGGCGCGGATCAGCATCAGCGCCACGATCCTGCTCTGCGCCCTGGGCTGGTGGGCGGGATCACTGCTGTCCCCGCGTCTGATCAACCTGCCCCAGAACGGCCGCGAGATCCGCGACCTGCTGCTGCTGCTGGGCGTGGCCTGGACGCTGCTGCGCTGGAAGGGGGAGATCGCCGCCAACAGTGGCAGCTACGCCGCCCAGGCGCTGCCGGCGATGGCCAGCAAGGACCGCATCTTCCTGTTCGATGTGCTCAGCAAGCTGATCGGCATCGCCGCCCTGGTGATCCTGGCGCTGGAAGTGATGCGGATTCTGGGCGTCTCAGCGGCGGTGCTGATCACCGCCGGCGGCTTCGGTGCCGCGGCGGTGGGCTTCGGGGCCCAGGGGATCGTGTCGAACTCGCTGAGCGGCCTGATCCTCTACATCAACCGCCCCTTCGTGATCGGCGATTTCATCGAGATCCCCAACGAAACCCTGCTGGGCACGGTGGAGCACATCGGCTGGTTCTACACCCGGCTGCGCTCCCTCGAGCGCCAGCCGGTGTTCGTGCCCAACAACATCTTTTCGACCAATCCGGTGATCAACATCGCCGAGACGGACAATCGCCGCATCTGGATCGAATTCGGCCTCACCTACGGCGACCGCAACGGCATCGAGCCGATCGTGGCTGAGCTGGAGCGCATCCTGGCTGCCCATCCCCAGGTGGATCAGGAGAAGGCCAGCGCGGTGAACTTCGTCGGCTATGGCGAGTCGAGCCTGAATCTGCGCCTGTTCTGCCACGGCAACAGCGGCGACATCCTCGACGCCTGGGCCCTGCAGCAGAACCTGCTGCTGGCGATCGGTGACGTGGTGGAACGCCAGGGCGCCTCCATGCCCTTCCCCACCCGCACGCTCATACAAGCTCCGGATGGGCCGGATCGCCCTTGAACGGCCCCTCCACGCTGGAGGTGATCCAGCCGCCGTAGAAGCCGCCGGGCTGGGGGAGCACCGCCTCTCCGTCCACCCAGCAGCCATCCATCAACGCCGGGTACACGGCAATCCAGCCGGCCAGGGGGGCGAAGGGGGCGGTGGGCTCGGGGTAACACCAGGCGGCGCGGCGCAGTCGCCGCTCGTTCGCAGCGCCGGGATCGCGCACCACATCGAAGTAGCGGGCCACGCCCTTCCACTCGCAGAAGCTGGCCCCGGGGCAGGGTTGCAGCAGCTCGGCCGCCACGGCCTCAGGCGGCAGGTAATAGGTGGGGGGATGGAAGGTCTCCAGCACCCGCAGGCAGCGGCGGCTCTCCGCCAGCACCAGGCCCAGGGCCTCCACCCGCACCAGTTCCGTGCTGGCCACCAGGGCCGGCGGCCGCGGATAGTCACTCGCCCGCTCCCGCTCCAGACCGTTCCACGGTTCTGTGCTCCCCATTCGCTGGCCCCGGCCACGACAATGGTCAGCATGGCCAACCCCTCCCCCGTTCGGCAGGGTCGAGGTCTGGATCGCCTCCTGACCCGCCTCGGCGGCACCGCAGTGATTCCCCTGCTGATCCTCTCGGTGGCCTGGAGCCAGGAACTGATCGATCAGGTCGTCTTCGGGGGGCGATGGAACCTTCCCATGCTCCCGGGGGGGTCGTTCCTGGGGGTCCTCACCGCACCGTTCAGCCATGGGGATCTGGGACATCTGTTGGGGAACAGCCTCTGGTTCCTGCCGCTGTCCTGGCTGGTGCTGCTCAAGAGCTGGCACGATTACCTGGCTGTCTGGGTGGGGGTGTACCTGATGGCGATCCCGGTGTGGCTGTTCTCCAGCAATGGAAGCCATGGGCTCTCAGGGGTGGTCTTCGCCCTGGTGGGCTACCTGGTGGTGATCGGGTTCCTGGAGCGGCGTCCCCTGCCCCTGCTGCTCTCACTGTTCAGCCTGGTGAGCTATGGCGGTTTCCTGCCGGGCCTGCTGCCCTTCTTCACCCCGGTTGGGGTGAGCTGGGTGGGCCACCTGAGCGGCTTCGCCGGTGGGGTGCTCGCGGCCCTGGCGGTCTACCGGGAACCGGGGCAGGCGGCCCGGAGATGAGGCGCTGATGTCCTGCCCCCGCTGCGGAAGCTGGGAAGTTCGGCGCGACCGCAGCCTGGCCGGTCGCATGGTCTGTGGCCGCTGCAGCCTGCCGCTTGGGCCCAGCGCCAGCCAGGGAACCGGTGGATCGCGCCGCCTCAACCTGCTGCAGGGTGGCCGGGGCCAGCGACGGCACTGGCTGCTGCCCATGGCCTTGATGCTGGGCCTCGGCGCCCTTCTGGCCTGGCTGAGCGAGCAGCCGCAGCCGAGTCGAGCTCCCTTCGGCCAGGAGCTAGTGCGCTGAGGGCAGGGCCGTCAGCCGGGGATGAACGTGCGCAGGCGGCGGGCTTCGAGGCCGGCACGCTGCTGCAGCTCCACGTCGCTCAGCTGGGCCTCCTCCCGCTGCTGGGCGGCGAGCACATCACGCTCCTCGAGGGGGAACCCCTCCTGGCGCGCCAGCTGCAGGAAGGCCTCCAGGTCGAGCGGCTGCTGCAGGCGCTCCTGCAGGGGAGCTGAGCAGCGGGCGTGGAGCAGGAAGGCATCCAGGTGCTCAAGGCTCACGGGAGGGGATCCAGGTGACCTCCGTACTAGCCCAACCTGGGGCCCATCGGCGAATTCAGGCGCCAGGCGGGCCATCGGAGTCCTTCCCGGCGGCGTTGCCTGCGGCATAGCGCCCGATCAGCAATCCCATCACCACGGCGATGTAGATCGGGCCGATCACGCTGAAAGCCACGGCACTCATCTGGGAGAGCGGCGTGGTGGCCAGCACGTCACCGAAGCCCACCGTGCTCAGGCAAACGAAGGCGAAGTAGTTGAGGAGGGTGAAATCCAGCCGCTTCACCAGGGCGCTGGACTGGCTGATCGGGCCGGTGTGGAACAGCGGCGATTCGGGATGGTGCAGGCTGATGAAACTATCTGGCTGGATCGTCTCCAGCCCCGTGAACAGCAGACCGGCGGTGAGGCCCAGCAGCAGATAGCCCGAGATGGCCCCCATCAGCACCTGTCCGTTCACCTGCTGTTCCTCGGCGAGAAATCCCACCAGACGCAGCACGCTCCAGCCTGCGAACAGGGTGGTGAGCACGAGCATGGGCCAGCCGCTTTCACGGTGCCCCAAGGGGGTCAGGAACCAGAACCACTGGGCCAGCAGAGCCGCCAGGCCGAGCAGCCGAAAAGGACGATCCAGGGGATTGCGCTTGCCGCCATGACGAATCGAACCCTCCAGTTCCACCATCAGCAACAGGGTGGCCAGGCTGTAGCCGATCTCGACCGGGGTATGGAGGGTCCTGGGCAGGGCCAGGGAGACCATCACGAACACGGTCACCAGCAGCAGGTGCCGGTAGAAGCGATGACGGCGCCAAAGGCGTGACTCGCTGGAATGGCTGGCGCGGAAAGGAAAGCGCAAGGGAATCAGCGGAGCTGGCGAAGAGAGGTGATCAGGCAGGGATCCAGTGCTGCATTGTGACGAAGGCCAGGAGCTGAGCCAGCCCTTCAGCCGAAGAAGGAGAGCTGCTCCCTGGAGCGTGGCGGCGGGACCGCCTCCCAGCCACTGGGATCCCAGCCACTGAGCAGGGGTTGGAGAGCCCGCAGGCCGGCCCCGTCGGCGGCAGCCAGCCACTGGCTTTCAGCCCCCTCCGGGATCACCACCGGCATGCGCCCGTGGATGGGGGCGATCAGGGCATTGGGCTGGGTGGTGAGCACACAGCAGCTGTCCAGCTGCTCGCCATCGGCCCCCAGCCAGCGCTCCCACAGCCCCCCCAGCCAGAACGGCAGCCCGTCGCGGCGGGCAACGCGCCAGCCGCTCTCAACGAAGGCATCGGCGGGGATCAGGCAGCGCCGGTGGCGCCAGGGGCCGCGGAAACTCGGCTTCGCCGCCACCGTCTCACTGCGGGCGTTGATCGGCCGCGGCGATCCCCGCGGATCGCGCACCCAGGCGGGCAACAGCCCCCAGAGCGCCAGATCCACCCGCGGCTGCTCCTGCTCCAGACGCTGGATCAGCAGCGGCTCGCCGGGCCGGATCAGGGGCCGGGGGGCGTAGTGCCGCTCCAGGCCCGCGGGCAGGGGCCCCCGCAGCCGGGGCAGGAGAGCATCAAGGCGGCTGGTGAGGGAGTAGCGACCACACATCGCCCCGGTGCTCCTGCGCCCCTGCGGGCCAACGGCTGCGGGGCAGTCTGGCGCGGTTGCCGGGCCCCAGGCAGGCGACCTCAGGGGCAGGTTGGGCGATTCGGTTCTCCCACCCCCGCAGTGGATCGTCAGACTCGGCTCAGGCCTAGTTTGGGTCGAGTCTTCCGTCCGCGCCATGCCCATCCGCCAGGACGACAACCGCCCGACGCGCCGCTTCGGTGTGATCAACCTGTTACTGATCGGCTTCGGTGTGCTGTTGCTGGTCAGCAATTTCCTACCCAACAACGCCACCCAGGTGCCGCGGGTTCCCTACTCACTATTCATCGATCAGGTGAACGACGACGACGTCAAGCGCGCCTTCATCACCCAGGATCAGATCCGCTACGAGCTCAAGGAGGCCCCGGCCGAAGGCGCTCCCATGGTGCTCGCCACCACGCCGATCTTCGACATGGATCTGCCCCAGCGGCTGGAGCAGCACGGGGTGGAGTTCGCCGCCGCACCACCGCAGAAACCCAATATCTTCACCACCCTGCTGAGCTGGGTGGTGCCGCCGCTGATCTTCATCCTTGTGCTGCAGTTCTTCGCCCGCCGCGGCGGCATGGGTGGCGGCGCCCAGGGGGCTCTGAGCTTCACCAAGAGCAAGGCCAAGGTCTACGTGCCCGACGAGGAATCGCGGGTCACCTTCGCCGATGTGGCCGGCGTGGATGAGGCCAAGGCCGAGCTCACCGAAATCGTGGATTTCCTCAAGAAGCCCGAGCGCTACACCGCCATCGGTGCCCGCATCCCCAAGGGCGTGCTGCTGGTGGGCCCTCCAGGCACCGGTAAGACCCTGCTCTCCAAAGCGGTGGCCGGTGAGGCCGAGGTGCCGTTCTTCATCATCTCCGGCTCAGAATTCGTGGAGCTGTTCGTGGGCGCCGGCGCCGCCCGGGTGAGGGATCTGTTCGAAGAGGCCAAGAAGAAGGCCCCCTGCATCATCTTTATCGACGAACTTGACGCCATCGGCAAGAGCCGCTCCGGCTCAATGGGAGTGGTGGGCGGCAACGACGAGCGCGAGCAGACCCTCAACCAGCTGCTCACCGAGATGGATGGCTTCGCCGCCCAGGACAAGCCGGTGATCGTGCTGGCCGCCACCAACCAGCCCGACACCCTCGATGCCGCCCTGCTGCGTCCAGGCCGTTTCGACCGCCAGGTGCTGGTCGACCGCCCCGACCTCTCGGGCCGCCGCACCATCCTGGACATCTACGCCAAGAAGGTGAAGCTGGCCGAAGGGGTGGACCTCGATCGCATCGCCCAGGCCACCGCCGGCTTCGCCGGGGCCGACCTGGCCAACCTGGTCAACGAGGGGGCCCTGCTGGCGGCCCGCAACATGCGCACCGCCGTGGAGCAGGGCGACCTCAACGAGGCGATCGAGCGCGTGGTGGCCGGCCTGGAGAAAAAGAGCCGGGTGCTGCAAGCCGACGAGAAGAAGGTGGTGGCCTATCACGAGGTGGGCCACGCGATCGTGGGGCACCTGATGCCCGGCGGCAGCAAGGTGGCCAAGATCTCGATCGTGCCCCGGGGCATGAGCGCCCTCGGCTACACCCTGCAGCTGCCCACCGAAGAGCGTTTCCTCAACTCCAAGGAGGATCTCGAGGGTCAGATCACCACCCTGCTCGGGGGCCGCAGCGCTGAAGAGGTGGTGTTCGGGGAGGTCACCACCGGCGCCGCCAACGACCTGCAGCGCGCCACCGACATCGCCGAACAGATGGTGGGCACCTACGGCATGAGCGAGACCCTCGGCCCCCTGGCCTACGACAAGCAGGGCGGCAGCCGCTTCCTGGGGGGCCCCAGCAACCCCCGCCGCGTGGTCAGCGACTCCACCGCCCAGGCGATCGACAAGGAGGTGCGGGGCCTGGTGGACCGGGCCCATGACCGGGCTGTGGCGATCCTGGGCCACAACCGCGACCTGCTCGAGACGATCTCCCAGAAAATCCTCGACAAGGAGGTGATCGAGGGCGACGAACTGCGCGACCTGCTGGCCAGCAGCACCCTGCCCCAGGAGGCAGCGCTGGCGGCCTGAGCAGCCTCGGCCCACCGGGCTCGATGCTTGACGTTGGGCCCCTCGATCGCGCATAAGTGTTGTTTGCCGTGGCCTCGATGCACGCCGCCACAGATGCCCCCAGGGATGCCGCCCCTCTCAGCGCTCTGCGCGGCTGCGACCTGCTCTCCTCCGCCGACCTCTCGGCCGAGCAGACCAGGGCCCTGCTGAGCCTGGCGGCGGATTTCAAACAGGGCCGGCGCCAGGTGGACCTGGGCGGCAAGGTGCTGGGCCTGATCTTCCTCAAGGCCTCCACCCGCACCCGGGTGAGCTTCTCGGTGGCCATGGCCCGGCTGGGGGGCCAGGTGATCGACCTCGACCCCGCCGCGAGCCAGGTGGGGCGCGGCGAGCCGATCGCCGACACCGCCCGGGTGCTGAGCCGCTTTGTCGATGTGCTGGCGATCCGCACCTTCGCCCAGGCCGATGTGGAGGAGTACGCCCACTGGGCTTCGATCCCGGTGATCAACGCCCTCACCGACCTGGAGCACCCCTGCCAGGCCCTGGCCGACTACCTCACCGTGGAGGAGGCCTTCGGCGACCTCGCCGGCCTCACCCTCAGCTATGTGGGTGATGGCAACAACGTGGCCCACTCGCTGATGCTGTGCGGTGCCCTGCTGGGGGTGAACGTGCGCATTGGCTGCCCGAAGGGCTTCGAGCCCGATGCCGCCGTGCTCGAGCACGCCCGCGCCCTGGCCGCCAGCCGCAACGCCACGGTGGAGGTGCTGCACGACCCGGTGGCCAGCGTGCGCGGGGCCCAGGCCCTCTACACCGACGTCTGGGCCTCGATGGGCCAGGAGGAGGAGAAGGAAGCCAGGGAGCAGGCCTTCGCCGGCTGGTGCCTCAACGAGGAGTTGCTGGCCGAGGCCGATCCGCGGGCGATCGTGCTCCACTGCCTGCCCGCCTACCGGGGCCTGGAAATCAGCGCCGGAGCGATGGAGGGCAGCGCCAGCCGCGTGTTCGAGCAGGCCGAAAACCGCCTGCACGCCCAGCAGGCCCTGCTGGCGGCACTGCTGGGTGGGGTCTGAGCGGCAGCTGAGCGGCAGGCGGCCGAGCGGCGGGGCTGGACAAAGCGCCCACCAGGGGGTACATCTGTATCAGTGTTGGTGTTCCTGCAGGCCGTGGTGATCTCCCCTTTCCGATCCCGCTCCGGGCGCCAGGAGCTCACCGCGGCCCAGCAGGAGCTTTATGACTGGCTGGCCGACTACATCGGCCAGCACCGCCACAGCCCCTCGATCCGCCAGATGATGCAGGCGATGGGGCTGCGCTCTCCGGCGCCGGTCCAGAGCCGGCTGCGCCACCTGCAGCAGAAGGGCTGGCTCACCTGGGAGGAGGGTCAGGCCCGCACCCTGCAGCTGCTCGGCCAGGAGGCCGCCGGCGTGCCCGTGCTGGGGGCGGTGGCGGCCGGCGGCCTGGTGGAAACCTTCGACGACGTGCAGGAGCATCTCGATCTGCAGGCGCTGATGGGCGGCCGCGAGCTCTTCGCCCTCAGCGTCAACGGCGACTCGATGGAGGGCGCCCACATCGCCGATGGCGATCTGGTGCTGATGGAACCGGTCCACGACCCGGCGCGGCTGCGCCCCGGCACGATCGTGAGCGCCCTGGTGCCCGGCAGCGGCACCACCTTGAAGCACTTCCATCGCCAGGGGAACACCGTGACCCTGGAGGCCGCCAACCCGGCCTACGCCCCGATCGTGGTGCCGGCCGACCAGGTGACGGTGCAGGGCCGGCTGGTGGCGGTGTGGCGCCAGCTGTGAGGCCCCAGACAGGCCAGGGTGTAATCTCCACAAGCGGAACATCCGCAACAAATGGGGCCATAGCTCAGCTGGTAGAGCACCTGCATGGCATGCAGGGGGTCAGCGGTTCGAATCCGCTTGGCTCCATTCAGAGGTTCAACTCTTCCCACCTGGCAATAACGAGCTTCCCCTGCTGTCAGGTGTGGGCTTGACCAGGTCAATAGCACGTTTCAATTACCTCATGATTGGGTCAATCCCTTAATGGCGCGACAGGCCTTATAAAGGCACTGCCTGAAGGATTCGGCCACCAAGCTTGAGCGCCTGAGCCCATCAGGCAGTGGCGATGATGTTCAGATGGCTTGCGCTCAGCGCTGGGCACCTGTTGAGCACCGAGGCCATCTGAAGTCTTCAGCCTCCGGCTGTCCCAGGGCGAGATGGGCCCTCTCCCCTCTGCGCGCCACGCCGTTCTCCCCAGCTCATCCAAGCCAGCCCATCCATCTCAGCCGCCAGCGCCAGCCGGCCAGCAGCAGCGCCAGGGCCAGCAGGGGCCCCTCCCGCCAGCGCCCATAGGGGGTGAACCCAGTTGCGATCGGCACGCTGAGCAGCTCCTCGGCCGGCACCCAGGCCGGCAGGCGGACCGCCACGCGGCCCGCCGGTGAGATCAGGCCGCTGGGGCCGGTGTTGGCCACACTCACCAGCCAGCGGCCGGTTTCGATCGCCCGCAGCTGGGCCAGGGCCTCAAACTGGCGCTGCAGCACCAGCGGGTAGGGATCGAGGTTGGCGCTCGCCAGCAGCCAGCCGGCGCCGTCGGCGGTGGCCCTGGCCAGGGCATGGCCATCGGCGAGCTCGTAGCAGATGGCCACGGCGAGGGCCGCGGGCTCGCGGGGCAGCAGCCGCGAGGGCGGGCCGGGCTCGATGCCGCCCACCGCTGAAAGCCCGCTCCAGCGCACCAGGCCCTGGAACGGCACCCACTCGCCGAGCAGCACCACGCGGTGCTTGTCGATCGCCTGGCTGGGCCGCCGCGATCCGGCATCAAAACGCAGCAGGGCACTGCGCTGCGCCTGGCCTGCGCCCGTGCTGCGGAAGCCGCCGGCCAGCAGCTCCACCGCCGCCGGCTCCCTGAGCAGCGGATCCAGCCCCAGGGCCCCTTCAGGCAGCACCAGCAGGTCCACCTGCCGGGCCCGGGCCTGCTCCAGGCCCCGGTCCAACTGGCGCTGCAGCCGCCGACGCGAGGCCGGGCTGAACTTCTCTCTGGTGGGGATGGCGGTCTGCAGCACCAGCACCCGCTCCCGCTCCATCCCGGAATCCGCCGCCGCGGCCGCGGCCGGCTCCAACAGCCCGGCACCGCCGCCGTGCACCAGCAGCAGCACCAGCGCCAGCCCCAGCACCCGCGCCCCCAGCCGCCGCCGCGCCCGCAGCGCCCACCACAGCCCCCAGCCGATCAGCAGCTGCAGGGCCGCCACCAGGCCCGCCCCGCCCAGGGTCGCCCAGCCCGCCAGGGCCCGATCCGCCGGCAGGGCCGATCCGCCCACCCCGATCCAGAACAACGGTCCCCGGGCCAGCAGCACCTCCATCAGCCCCCAGCCCAGGGCCAGCAGCAGCGCACTGCTCAGCCGCCCCGGCTGCAGGCGGGCGGCACACCACCCCCACAGCGCCAGCAGGCCAGCGCCCAGGGCCGAGAGCAGCAGCAGCAGCAGCCAGCAGAGCGGCAGGCTCAGGGGCGCCGGAACGCCGATCCAGTCGAGGGGGTGCAGGCCCAGCAGCCAGCGGTGGCTCACCAGCACCGCCGCGCCTCCCCAGCAGGCCGCCGAGCGGGCTGGCGCCGCAGCCGCCACCAGCGCCCAGAGCAGCGCCAGGGCCAGCCAGAGCAGCGGCACCAACACCACCGCAGGCAGGGCCAAGCCGGCCACGGACCAGCCCGCCAGGGCGCCGCCCAGCGCGCCGAGCGCCGGGGCCAGGGGCGGTCCCGGGAGCAACGCGTCGCGGTGGTTCATGGCCAGTGAGGGTAGGAAGCGCCATGGTTGGCTTGCTTCAGCTCGCTGCTCGCCATGGATCCGAACAACCCCCTGCAACAACTGCTGCTCCGGGGCCTGGGCACCACCTCCCTGCTGGCCGACCGGCTGCGCTACGTGAGCCAGGAGTGGGTGCGCAGCGGCAAGCTCGATCCCAGCCACGCCCCCGCCCTGGTCGAAGACGTGCTCAAGGCCCTGCGCGGCAACACGCCGGGCCTTGAGCAGCAGGCCGAGCGGCAGCTGGAGCGCAACCGCGACCAGTTGCTGCAAGACCTGGGCGTTCCCCTGCAGCGGGAACTCGATGAGCTGCGCGGCCGCATCGATCGGCTGGAGCAGACCCAGCGCCAGCGCGGTCAGGGCGAGTCCGGCGGCGACGGCGGCGCCAGGTGAGTCACAATCGGGCCAATTCGGTGCCGGTCATGCGCGACATTCTCATCAGTTCCTCGGTCTGCGTCGCCTGCCTGCTGCTGGCCCTGATCAGCCAGCTGGTGAGCCCCACCCCCGTGGCTGCCGCGGGCGACTCCCCAGCTGCGGGCGGGCCTGCGGCGGGCCTGCCTGCGGCCAGCGTGGCCATGGCCCGCCCCGCCGCCCCGGCGGCAAGCGCCGATCGGGCGGCTTTCGAACTCGATCCCGAAGATCCCAACCCCACCCTCTTCACCATGGCCCCTGACTCCTCCGAGCCCCCGACCCCTCCGAGCCCTCCCAGCAGATTGCCCAGGCCAGTGCCCTCGGCGGCGAACTGGTCGCCCCCAAGGAGCGCGTCAGCGACAGCGGCCTGCGCATCACCGACATGGTGGTGGGTGACGGCCCCGAAGCCGCCGCCGGCCAGACCGTGGTGGTGAATTACCGCGGCACCCTGGAAAACGGCAAGGAATTCGACAGCAGCTACGGCCGCGGCCCCTTCTCCTTCCCCCTCGGCGGCGGCCGCGTGATCAAGGGCTGGGATGAGGGCGTGGCCGGCATGCAGGTGGGTGGCAAGCGCAAGCTGGTGATCCCCCCCGATCTGGCCTATGGCCAGCGCGGTGCCGGTGGTGTGATTCCCCCCAACGCCACCCTCACCTTCGAGGTGGAGCTGCTGGAGATCCGCAGCTGAGGGCCGCCCCAGGCGATCCGGACACGGTCGTTAGGATGGCAGTGCCGTTCGGCACAGCCGACGGCAACATCCAGCAATACACCGTGTTTCATGGCTCACACGCTCCCCGCCCTGCCCTACAACCTCGACGCGCTGGAGCCGCATATCTCCCGCCAGACCCTGGAGTTCCACCACGGCAAGCACCACAACGCCTACGTCACCAACCTGAACAAGCTGGTTGCGGGAACTGACCTCGAGGGCAAGAGCCTGGCCGACACCGTCACCGCCGTGGCCGGTGACAGCAGCAAGGCCGGCGTGTTCAACAACGCCGCCCAGGTCTGGAACCACAGCTTCTACTGGCAGTGCATGAAGCCCGGCGGTGGCGGCCAGCCCACGGGCGCCCTGGCCGACAAGATCAATGCCGATTTCGGCAGCTTCGAGGCCTTCGTGGAGCAGTTCAAGGCGGCCGGCGCCACCCAGTTCGGCAGCGGCTGGGCCTGGCTGGTGCTTGATGGCGGCAGCCTCAAGATCACCAAGACCGCCAACGCCGACCTGCCCCTGGCCCACGGCCAGACGGCCCTGCTCACCATGGACGTGTGGGAGCACGCCTACTACATCGACTACCAGAACCGCCGCCCCGATTACATCACCACCTACCTCGAGAAGCTGGTGAACTGGGACTTCGTGGCCGCCAACCTGGCCGCCGCCTGAAGCCCCGGTTCCACCCGGCCCTGGCCCCTGGTTCAACCGGGGGCCTTTTTCATGGCTGGGGCCTGATCTCCTCCAGCACCGCCTCTGGGGCGATCCACATGGCATCGCCATAGGAAAAAAACCGGTACTGGCGTTCGATCGCCTCGGCGTAGAGGGCCAACAGGCGCTCGCGGCCCACCAGGGCTGCCACCAGCAGCAGCAGGGAACTTCTGGGCAGGTGGAAGTTGGTGAGCAGGCCCTGCACCACCGCGAAGCGGTAGCCCGGCTGGATCACCAGGTTCACCGGGCCCGTGTGCGGCGCCAGTTGACCGCCGTTCAGCTGGGCCACCGCCTCCAGGCTGCGCACGCTGGTGGTGCCGATGGCGATCACCCGGCCGCCCCGCGCGCGGCAGGCGGCCACCGCCGCCACCAGCTGGGGGCTCACCTCCACCCACTCGCTGTGCAGCTGCAACTGGCTGAGGTCTTCGCTCTCCACCGGCCGGAAGGTGCCCAGGCCCACATGCAGGGTGGTGGTGGCCAGCTCCACGCCGCGCTCGCCGAGCGCCGCCAGCAGCTCATCGCTGAGGTGCAGGCCGGCGGTGGGTGCGGCCACGGCGCCGGGGCGGGCGGCGTAGCGGGTCTGGTAGCGGTCGTTGTCGGCCGGGTCGTGCGTGTGGATGTACGGCGGCAGGGGAATGGCGCCGTAGCTCACCAGCAACGGCTCAAGGGTCGCCGCATCGCCGCACTCACGCGGAAACTGCACGATCCGGCCGCCGCTCTCGGGGTCGCTGCCCAGCACCTGCACGCTCAGCGCTGGCTGCCCCTCGGCCACCAGCTCGATCCAGTCGCCGGGCCTGAGCTTCTTGGCCGGTTTCGCCAGGCACAGCCATTGACCCGCCTGCGACTGCCAGGGCTCCAGCACCAGCAGCTCCACGGCCCCACCACTGGACCGGCGCCCCTGGAGCCGGGCCCGCAGCACCCGCGTGTCGTTCACCACCAGCAGGTCGCCAGGCCTGAGCTCGTGCTGCAGGTCCCACACCGTCAGGTGGCGGGCCTGGGGGGCCGGACCCACGCCCACGGCATCCACCGCCAGCAGCCGGGCGGCGTGGCGGGGCTCCAGCGGCCGCTGGGCGATGCGCTGCTCGGGCAGCTCGAAGCTGTAACTGGACAGCCGCAGATCGGCTGGATCAGAGCGCAAGGCTGTCCGGATTGGTCTCGATCAACTCGGCCAGGTCCTTGAGGAAGGCGGCGGCGTGGGTTCCGTAGATCGTGCGGTGGTCGCAGGTGAGGTTCACCTGCATCTGGCGGGCCACACGGATCGAGCCGTCCTTCGCGGCCACCACCGTGGGCAGCGAAGCCGCCACCGCCAGGATGGCGCCGGTGCCCGGGGGCAGGATCGCATCAAAGCGGTCGACGCCGTACATGCCCAGGTTGGAGAGGGTGAAGGTGCCGCTGCTGTACTCCTGCGGCTGCAGTTGCTTGCTGCGGGCCCGGGCCACCAGGTCGGCCCAGGAGCGCGCCAGCGAATAGATGTCGGTGCGGTCGGCGTCGGCCAGCACGGGCGTGATCAGGCCGCCGTCCTCCATCGCCACCGCCACCGCCACGTTCACCGCCGCCGGATAGGCCATGGCGCTGCCGTCGGCATGGGTGGCGGCATTCACCTGGGGATGGCGGGCCAGGGTCACGGCCACGGCCTTGGCCAGCAGGGCCGTCATGGTGACACCCTTGCCCTTCACCTGCTTGTAGAGCGCGTCGAGTTTGGTGGTGGTGATCGCATAGCCCACCCGGAAGCAGGGCACCTCCAGGCTCGCCAGCATGTTGCGGTTGACCGCGTTCTGCAGGGTGTTGAACGTCACCGCCTCCCCGGGCCGGCCGAAGCTCTGACCACTGGCCGCGGGGGCAGCAGGCGACCCGCCGTTGCCGCCGCCGGCGGCGGCGGCCAGCGCTGGGCCGCTGCCCTCCGCCACCCGGGGCACGCTGACCGGCTGGCCGGTGGCGGCCAGCACGTCGTCGGCCTGGATGCGGCCGTGGGGGCCGCTGCCGGTGAGGGCACTGAGATCCACCCCCAGCTGGCCGGCCAGCTTCCTGGCCCGCGGCGAGACCACCACCCGGCCGCTGGCCGTGGAGGCGGGAGCCACCAAGGGCGCCGCAGTGGCGACCGGGACCGGCGCCGGAGCAGCCGGCGCAGGAGCAGCAGGACGTGGCGGCGCCACCGCAGGACTTGGTGGGGCAGCCACGGGCTGGGCCGCGGGCGCTGGTGGAGCCGGGGCAGGGGCCGCAGCTGGAACCGCCGCTGCTGCCGGAGCGGCGGGAGCGTTGGCGGCGGCCGCGGCGATGTCCGCCTCGGTTTCCACGATCAGACCGATCGTCTCCCCCACCGGCGCCGTGCCGCCGGCAGGCATCAGCACGGCGGCCAGGAAGCCCTCCTGGAAGGCCTCCACGTCCATGTCGGCCTTGTCACTCTCCACGACCAGCACCGATTCGCCGCGCTCAACACGGTCGCCGGGCTGCTTGAGCCACTCCACGATCTTCCCCTCCGTCATCGTCGAGGAGAGGGCGGGCATGAAGATTTCGTGGGTGGCCAACTCGATGCGCCGCGGTGTCGGACGGGATTTTACGAGGCCTGCCGCCAGCTCAGACAGCGCCCTCGATCGCCTCGATCACGCCATCGCGCACCAGCACGGCCGCCTGCAGCTTCTCCACCAGGTTGTCGCCCACGCCCACGGCCACCACACTCTCCAGCTGTCCCTGCTCCACCACCTGCTCCATCTCCAGCTCGCGCACCTGGCGCTGCTGCTCGATGATCTGGCGCTTCTGCTCCTCCAGCTCGGCCCGCTTGCTCGTCACCTGCTGCTGCACCGAGCCCACCTGCTCCTGCACCCGGGGGTCGAGGGGGTTGAGGCTCTGGCGCCGGATTTCAGCCACCAGCTGCTGGCCCTCCTGCTCCAGCTGGGCCAGCTGGCCATCGCTGTTGGCCAGGGCATTGGAGAGCTCGCGCTCGGCGTCCTCCTTCCAGCGGGGGGTGACCACGGCCCGCACGGTGATCGAGCGCTTGATCGTGATCGTGCCGTCAGCCATGAACTCACTTCTGCAGCGCTCAGGCTGTCAGTGGGGCCAGCTGCGGTCAACCACCACGGCCGGGGCACGGCACTGGCAGGGTGAGGGCAGCCGCCGCGGCCCGTGGACACGCTCAGCCCTGCCGATCTGCTCGCCGACCTGCGCCCCCGGCTGCGCGATCCGGCCGGCCTGCTGGTGGTGCAGGACCTCGACGGGGTGTGCATGGACCTGGTGCTCGATCCGCTCACCCGCCGGCTCGAGCACACCTACGTGCAGCAGGCCCGCCAGCTGGACGGACGCTTCTGCGTGCTCACCAATGGCGAACACGAGGGCCGGCGCGGCGTCAACCGGCTGGTGGAGACGGCCCTCGGCGACAGCCACGATCCAGCCGGCCAGGGGCTGTACCTGCCCGGCCTGGCCGCCGGCGGGGTGCAGCTGCAGAACCGCCACGGCGAGGTGGCCACCCCCGGGGTGAGCGCCGAGGAGCTGGCCTTTCTGGCAGCGTTGCCGGCGCGCATGGCCGAGGCGCTGCGGGCCTGGTTGCCCGGCTTGCTGCCACGCCTGGGCGAGCCCGAGCTGGAGGAGCAGATCGATCGGGCCGTGCTCGACAACCCCCTCTCCCCCACGGTCAACCTCAACGGGCTGTTCCAGCTCAGCGCCGCCAGCGAGCGACCGGTGGCCCTGGCGCGACAGCTGCAGCAGGGGTTGCTGGAGCTGATGCAAAACCTGCTGACCCAGGCCGAGGCCCGGGGACTGGCCGGCAGCTTCTTCCTGCACCTCGCCCCCAACGTGCTCGACGCCGAGGGCCATGAGCAGCCGGTGTGGGCCTCCGAGGCCGGCATCGGCACCACCGATGTGCAGTTCATGCTGCGGGGCGCCATCAAGGAGGCGGGCCTGCTGGTGCTGATCAACCGCCACATCGCCCGCCACCACGGCGTCCACCCCCTGGGGGAGGCCTTCAACGTGCGCTCCGCTCCCCGCAACCTGCAGGATCTGCTGGCCCTGGCGAGCGAGCGCATCCCGCCGGCGCTGATGCCCCTGCTGGTGGGGGTGGGCGACACGATCACCTCCAGCGCCGGGCCCTCGCCGGAGAGCTGGCGGCGGGGGGGAGCGATCGTGGCTTCCTCACCCTGCTGCAGGAGCTGGGGCAGCGCTTCGATCGCCCCAACCGGGTGCTGCTGGTGGACAGCAGCGGCGGTGAGGTGAGCCGGCCCTCGATGGCCGACGGCAGCCTGCGGGGACTCACCGACCCGGCCGATCCCCTGCGCCTCGACGCCCTGTTCCCCGGCGGGCCAGCCCAGTACCGGACCTTCTTTGCGGAGCTGGCCGCGGCCGCGGGGGAGCGGCGGGCCCGGCCCTAATCCGGGCGATTCAGCGGTAGAGGGCCTCGATGGCCGCGGCGTCGCGGGCGGCGATGCGCTCCCGGCGCTGCTTCAGGGTCTGGGTGAGCAGGCCGTTCTCCTGGCTGAAGGGCTCCACCAGCGCCACCGCCCCCAGGCGCTCGTCCGGGCGGGCGCCGGGCCGGGCCGCCAGCAGGCGGTTGCACTCGCGGGCCAGGGCGCGCAGCAGGGGCAGGCCGGCCTGGCTGGCGAAGGCCTCCAGGGGCTCGCGGCGGGGCACCACCAGGGCGCCGAGTTGCTTGCGGTCCTGGCCCACCAGCATCACCTGCTCGATCAGCGGACTGGCGACCAGCGCGTCCTCCAGGGGACCGGGCTCAATGTTCTCGCCACTGCTGAGCACGATCGTGTCCTTGGCCCGGCCGGTGAGCACCAGGCAGCCATCGGGCAACAGCCGGCCGAGGTCGCCGGTGTCGAACCAGCCCTCGCCATCGAGCACCCGGGCCGTGGCCTCGGGCTTGCCCCAGTAGCCCGCCATCACCTGGGGGCCGCGGGCCAGCACCAGGCCCCGCTCGCCGATGCTCAGGGGCCGGCGCTGTTCGGGATCG
Source organism: uncultured cyanobacterium (assembly GCA_963765575.1). GTDB lineage: Bacteria > Cyanobacteriota > Cyanobacteriia > PCC-6307 > Cyanobiaceae > NIES-981. The sequence continues at coordinate 88,199 of CAVXWZ010000002.1, forward strand.
ACGATGCGGATGGTGGTGCCCGGCAGCGGCTGGCCGGCGCTGCCGCGGCGGTTGGCCCAGGGGCGGCGGCAGCTCAGCACCGGACTGGTTTCGGTGAGGCCGTAGCCCACCAGCAGCTCGATGCCGATCGCCTCGAAGAAGCTGTCCACGTGCAGGGCCAGGGCGCCACCACCGCTGATCGCCGTGCGCAGGCGCCCGCCCACCAGCTGGCCGCGCACCTTCGGCCACAGCAGCGCGGCCGCCAGACGATGCAGCGGCCAGCGCAGGGCAGCCTCCACGGCCGCCGCCAGGCGGCTGGCGGGGGCCTCGGGCAGCAGGGTGAGGTCGAGGCACTGGCGACGGGCCCCGCCGTAGGCCCGGCTGTTGGCCAGGGCCCGGCGGATCAACCCCTGGCGAGCCGGCGGCATGGCGGCCAGGGCGTCCTCGAAGCCCGAGAGCAGCGCCTCCCACAGCCGCGGCACGCTGATCAGATAGTGGGGCCGCACCCGCTGCAGATCGCCCCGCAGCTGCTTGAGGGTGGTGTAGGTCTGGTGGCAACCGGCCGAGAGCAGGAAGTATTCGGCGCTGCGCTCATAGGAGTGCCAGATCGGCAGCACGCTCACCACCCGATCTCCGGGGCGGGGCGCCACGGCCACGCCGAAGTGACGCAGCTGGTGCAGCAGGTTGGCGTGGCTGAGGGGGACGCCCTTGGGGCGGCCGGTGGTGCCGGAGGTGTAGAGGATCGTCGCCAGCCGTGCCGGATCCGCCGCTGGCGCTGCCGCCGCCCGGCCCTCGGACAGGGCCGCCGCCCCCCGCTCCAGCAAGCCGCTCCAGCACAGACAGCAGCCGGCCCCGGGCTCCGCCGGCGGCTCCCCCTCCAGCACCACCACCATGCGCAGGGCCGCCAGCCGTTCAGCGGACAGGTCAAGCCGCTCGAGCAGCGCCGCTGACTCCACCACCAGGCCCACGGCAGCGGAGTCATCCAGGATGTAGCGCAGCTCCTCCACCGGCGCGGTGCTGCCCCGCACCGCGTCGCCGGCCCCGGCGCGCATCAGGCCCTGGTCGCTGATCAGCCAGCGGGGGCCGTTCTCGGCAAACAGTGCCACCACATCGCCCGGTCCCACCCCCAGGTCCGCGAAGGCCGCCGCCACCTGCTCGATCCGCTGCTGCAGCTGCCGGTAGCTGAACTGCTCCGGCGGGTGGGCGTGGGGGGCATCGAGGGCCGGGGCGTCGCCGTGCAGCCGCGCCAGCTCCGGCCACAGCTGCTCCAGCCCCGTGAGGGCGCTCCAGTCGTGACGCTCGGCCAGGGCCTGGCTATCGCGGCGACTGGCCGTCCAGCGAACTTCGGCGACGGCCATGGGACCCGGGCTCACGATCAAACCCAACGGTTACCACCCCTCCAGGGCTTCCCGGGGCGCCGGGGGCCGCAAGTGCAGTTGGAAGCTGCGGGCGAAGCTGGCCAGCAGGGGCTGGCGCAGGGCCGCCGCCGAGAGGTCGGGCCGCCACTGCGCCAGCCGCCCCACCGGCTGGTCGGCGATGCCGCAGGGCACGATCGCCGCGAATCCCTCCAGGCTGCAATCCACGTTGAGGGCCAGCCCGTGCTGGCTGATCCAGCGGCGGGCGCCCACACCGATCGCCGCCAGCTTGCGCCCCTCCAGCCACACACCGGTGCGGCCCTCCTGGCGGCCGGCCGCCAGGCCGAGGGGGGCCAGCAGGTCGATCACCACCTGCTCGAGCTGACGCAGGTAGCGGTGCAGGTCGCCGCCGTGGCGCTGCAGGTTGAGCACGGGGTAGAGCACCAGCTGGCCGGGCAGGTGATGGGTCACCTCCCCGCCCCGATCAATCCGGAAGAGGGGCAGCGGCGGGGCGGCCGGATCGAAGCCCAGGTGGGCCGTGCTGGCGCCACGGCCGAGGGTGTAGCAGGGCTCGTGCTCCAGCAGCAGCACGGCCTCGGGTGCGGCCGGATCGCGCAGCAGCCGCTGTTGCAGCTGGCGCTGGGCGCTCCAGGCCAGCGGGAAGGGCACCGGCCTGGGGGCTTCAAAAAGGATTGCGTCGAGCGGGGGGGGCATGGGCAGGGGGGCTTCCTACCGTTGGGGTGTGAGAACACCGGAGGCGGCTGCCATCTGATGAAACTTTTGATCCATGGCCGCAATCTTGAAGTCACCCCGGCGATCCGGGATTACACCGAAACCAAGCTCGCCCGGGCGATCAGCCACTGCGAGGACATGGTGAAGGAGGCCGACGTGCACCTGTCCGTGGCCCGCAACCCCAGGGTGCCCCAGCAGATCGCCGAGGTCACGATGTTTGCCAACGGCACCGTGATCCGCGCCCAGGAGCGCAGCGACAACCTCTACGCCAGCATCGATCTGGTGGCGAGCAAGCTCACCCGCCAGCTGGACCGCTACAAAAAGCGCCTGCAGGAGCGCCATCAGGGGCCGGTGCACCGCTCGGCCCGTGATGAGGAGGCCGGCGCCGCCAGCCTGCCGCCGCCTGGCTCCAGCCTCACTGACGGCAAGGAGCCGGAGCTGCCCAACCGTGGCGTGCGCCGCAAGTATTTCGACATGCCGGCGATGACCCTCGACGATGCCATGCACCAGCTGGAATTGATCGACCACGACTTCTACCTGTTCCGCGAGGCCGATTCGGGCCAGCTCCAGGTGGTGTATCACCGCAACCACGGCGGTTTCGGGGTGATCCAGGCCAAGGAGGCCTGATGCAGAGCGCGTGAGCCACGACCGGCCCGACCTCGCCCCGCTCATCGACCATGCCCTGCTGGATCCCCACCAGGGCAGTGACGCCATTCAGCGTTGGTGCGACGAAGCCCGCCACTTCGGCTTCGCCGCGGTCTGCGTGGCCTCCCGCTGGGTGGCCACGGCGCGGGAGCGGCTGCCGCGGCCTGGTGAGGGCCGCGGCCAGGCGCCGGCCCTGGTGAGTGTGGTGGGCTTCCCCTTCGGCGCCATCCCGGCGGCGCTGAAGCTGGCGGAAGCCGAGGCCGCCGCCGCCGCCGGCGCCGACGAGCTCGATGTGGTGCCCGACTTCGGCGCCCTGGCCGATGGCGACAGCGGTGCCGTGCTGAATGAACTGGCGTCCATCTGCGAGCTTGGGCTGCCGGTGAAGGTGATCCTGGAGGCGGAACGGCTGGAGCCGGACCAGCTGGAGCTGCTGGTGGAGATCAGCATCGATGCCGGCGCCCGCTTTCTCAAGAGCGGCAGCGGCTTCGGCCCCCCGGTCACGGCCGCCCTGGTGGAGCAGCTGCAGCGGTTGGCCCGCGGGCGGGCCGCGGTGAAGGCCTCGGGAGGCATCGCCGATCTGGAGCAGGCTTTCGCCCTGGTGGAGGCCGGCGCCAGCCGGCTGGGAACCAGCCGCGGCGTCGCCCTGATGCAGGCCCTGCGGGGCTGAACCGCCGTGGCCGAGTTCCAGCTGGAGGGCCTGGCCCTGACCTGCAAACCCCTGGGGGAAAGTGACCGACTGCTCACCCTGCTCAGCGACAGCCACGGCCTCAGCCGGCTGGCGGTGCCGGGGGCCCGCCGGCCGAAGAGCAGCCTGGCGGCGGCGACGCCGTTGGCCCACCTGCACCTGCAGGTGGGGGGTGGCCGGGGGCTGCGGCGGGTGCGGCAGCTGCGCCTGCTGCGCAGCTATGGCGGCCTGGGCCAGCAGCTGGAGAGCCTGGCGGCGGCGCAGGCCCTGGCCGAACTCTGCCTGGCTCTCGTGCCCACGGATGTCCCGGCACCCGGCATGCTGGCCGACCTGCTGATGCAACTGGGACGGCTGGATGAGCGGGTGCGTGACCAGGGGGCGGCGGCCGAGGCCCTGGCCGTGGCCGTGCAGGGCTCGGTCCACCTGCTGGCCCTGGGCGGCTATGCCCTGCCCCTGGGCCGCTGTGCCCACAGCGGCGCGCCGCTGCAGCCGCCGATCGGCGACTGGAGCTGGCGCAGCAGCTTTCTGCCCGCCGATGGGCTGGTGATCGGTGTCCGCAACGAGGCCCGCCTGGTGCTCAACGCCTCGGAGCTGGCACTGCTGCAGCGGCTGGTGCGCCCGGCCCTGCCACGGCGCCGGGACGGCGCGCTGATGGGACCGCCGGCGGTGTGGCTGCGGCTGCTGGAGCTGGTGGCCTGCTGGTGCGATCAACACCTCGGGCGGCGGCCGCGCGCCTTCCGCCTGCTGGGCAGCGGCCTGGCGAAGCTGCTGGAGAGTGGCTCGATGGATGGGGACACGCCCACGTGACAGGCTCACCCACCAACGCTCGGCAGGGCACCGGTGTGGCGACGGTGCTGGGCCGCAGCGACTTCCGCTGGCTGTGGCTGGGTCAGATCTGCTCCCAGCTGGCCGACAAGTTCTACATCGTGCTGATGGTGTTCCTGATCGCCCAGCACTGGGTGAGCGGCCCGCCCAGCAGCCCCGCCCTGGCGGGGGCCGCTGCGGCGATGCGCGTGGAACTGCCGGAGACGCAGGCCCAGCTGATCACCCTGCTGGCCACGGGGATCTACGTGGCGAACACCCTGCCGGCGGTACTGCTCGGCGCCCTGGCGGGAGCCTGGACCGATCGCTGGCCCAAACGCCGCGTCATGGTGGCCTCCAATGGCCTGCGCGCCCTGCTGGTGCTGCTGGTGCCCCTGGCCCTGCTGGACGGGCCGCAGTGGCTGGGCTTGAGCTGGGGCTACTGGGCGCTGCTGGTGCTCACCTTCGTGGAGTCGTCGCTCACCCAGGTCTTCGCTCCGGCCGAACAGGCGGCGATCACCTTCCTGGTGCCCCAGGCCCAGTTGCTGGCCGCCAATTCGGTGTATCAGACCACCAACATGGCCACCACGATCGTGGGCTTCGCCCTCGGCGAGCCGATCCTGCGGCTGCTGCGCCATGGCCTGGCCCAGCTGGGGGTGAACGGGGGCGAGTTCCTGCTCTTGCCGCTCTGCTACACGGCGGCGGCGCTGGCGATCAGCCGGATCGACAGCCACGATGAGCCCCGGCAGCGGCATCGCTCGCTGCGGCGGGAGGTGGGTGAAGGGCTGGCGGTGCTGCGCCAGCGGCCGCGGGTGGCCTGGGCGATGGTCCAGCTGGTGCTGCTCTACAGCCTGCTGGCCGCCCTCACCGTGCTGGCGATCAGCCTGGCCGCGGCCGTACCGGGACTCGGCCCCACCCGCTTCGGCGTGCTGCTGGCGATGAGCGCCCTGGGCCTGGCGGCAGGGGCGCTGGCCGTGGCCCAGCTGGGCCAGGCGATCGGCAGACACCGCCTGGCGGCGGCGGGACTGGCCCTGATCGGCTGGAGCCTGCTGCTGCTCGGCCGGCTGCTCGGCAGCCTGCCATTCACCCTGCTGCTCTGCGGCGTTCTGGGGGTGGGGGCGGCCCTGCTGGCGATTCCCTCCCAGACCACGATTCAGGAAGAGACACCCAGATCCATGCGCGGCAAGGTGTTCGGGCTGCAGAACAACCTCATCAACATCGCCCTGAGCCTGCCCCTGGTGCTCGCGGGCGCCACGGTGAGTCGCTGGGGCCTGCAGCCGGTGCTGCAGGCGCTGGCGGCCCTGGCCCTGCTGGCAACGCTGGCCGAGCGCCCCTGGCGCCGCTGGTAGCGTCAGCTCAGCTTGAGTGGATGGGCGGGTGACTCACATTGCCTGGCTGGGCAAAAAATCGCCGTTCTGCGGCAACGTCACCTACAGCCTGAACACCACCGAGGCGCTCAAGCAGCGCGGGCACGGGATCAGCTTCATCCATTTCGACACCCCTGCCGCCGGCCAGTTCGGCCTCAGCGAGCCCCAGGGGCGGCCGCTTGCTGGCAGGGAGCAGGGTCGCCGACGCCCACCAGCAGCCGGCCATGGCGTCGAAGCGCGCCCCCCGTGGCGGGGCTTCAGCCGGCGACCAGGCGGCCCACCCTGAGGCCGACCCCGCCAGCGATGTGGCGCTGCCCTACCTGGTGAAGTCCCAGGTGTACACGATTCCATCCCCTGGCGCCCAGCGGGAGTTGCGGGAGTCGCTGGAGCGGCTCAGGCCCGATCTGGTGCATGCCAGCCTCACCCTCTCCCCCCTCGACTTCCGGCTGCCGGATCTCTGCCAGCAACTGGGGCTGCCGCTGGTGGCCACCTTTCACCCGGCCTTCGACGCCGGACTGCGCAACCTCGCCGCCGGCACCCAGCAGCTCACCTATCAGCTCTACGCCCGGTCCCTGGCCCGTTTTGACCGGGTGATCGTGTTCTCCGAGCTGCAAGCCGAGGTGCTCGAGCGGCTGGGGGTGGCTGGCGAGCGGCTGGCGGTGATCCCCAACGGGGTTGATCCCGAGCTCTGGTGTCCGGCAGGCCTCCAGCCCAGTGCGGAGCTCAGCGAGCTGCGCCAGCGCTTCGCCGGCCAGCGTCTGTTTCTGTATATGGGCAGGCTGTCCACCGAGAAAAACGTCGAGGCCCTGCTGAAGGCCTGGCGGCTGGTGCGGCCGGCCGGATGCGTGCTGCTGATCGTGGGGGACGGACCCCTGCGGGGCCCCCTGCAGGCCGGACGCCGGGAGCCCGACGTGATCTGGTGGGGCTACGAACCGCGCCTGGAGATGCGCGTGGCCCTGCAGCAGCTGGCGGAAGTGTTCCTGCTGCCATCGCTGGTGGAGGGGCTGAGCCTGGCGCTGCTGGAGGCGATGGCCAGCGGCACCGCCTGTGTGGCCACCGATGCCGGCGCTGATGGGGAGGTGCTGGACGCTGGTGCGGGCATCGTGATTCGCACCCAGGGGGTCACGACCCAGTTGCGCACGCTGTTGCCGGTGCTGCGGGATCAGCCGGTGCTGACGGCAGAACTGGGAGCAAGGGCTCGCCAACGGATTTTGGAGCGCTATACCCTCACCAGGAGCATTGATGCCCTCGAGCGCCTCTATCTCGAGGTCCGTCCGCCAACGCCGCTGGTGGTCAACACAGACCAAGCGACTGACAACACGAGGCAAAAGCCTCGCGCGGGTCGGATGAGCCTGTGATCGGTCTGCCGATCACCAACTGACTGGCTCCGGCGGCAATCGCCTCAGCGGGTGCCATCACCCGCGCCTGATCAGCCTTGGCACTGCCCGCCGGCCTGATGCCCGGGGTCACTAGCATGAAGGGCTCAGGATGGTGGGCCCGCAGGGCTGCCACTTCACGGGGCGAGCAGACGCAGCCACCGACCCCAGCTTCAGCGGCCAGATCAGCCAGATGGGCGACCTGGCGTTCAAGGGAGGCGGACACCTGCAATTGTTGCTGGAAGGAAGGTCCATCCCAGCTGGTGAGCACGGTGACGGCCAGGAGACAAGGGGCCGGGTGACCCGCCGTGGCGGCGCCCTGCTGGGCAGCCTGCTGGGCCTGGGTCAAGGCGGCACTGCCAGCGGAGGCATGCACGGTGATCAGATCGACACCCAGGCCGGCGGCTTGGCGGCAGGCCGACGCCATGGTCGCGGGGATGTCGTGAAACTTCAGGTCCAGAAAGATACGCAAGCCCAGGTTCTTGAGGGCCAAAACAATATCTGGACCACCGGCAACGAACAACTCCAGTCCTACCTTGACCCAGCGCAATTCAGGAATGGATGCACTGAACTGCAAAGCGCCGGCAGGATCAAGGCCGTCTAGCGCAACAATGATCAGCTCTGCGGGATCGGGGATCAGCTCTGCGGGTTCAGGGCCTGCCACGAGAGATTCCAGCTTAAAGATCATCAAGGTGAAAGATAACTCCTGGCATCGACCTATTCTCTCAGGGGGCTACCCCCCAAATACCGTCGGCGCTGCAGCGTTTCACAGCCGAGTTCGAGATGGTTCGGCGTGGGTCCACTGCGCCATGGACACCAGGAATTTCTTCACTTGTCAGGGTGAACCCTGAGAACTGCATAGGTATCCTTAATCCACTCACCACCAGCTCAACACCCGCAGCTCTTCACTGCAGGCGCTCACCGGCGGCCTCACGGCTCAAGGTTCCAGACAAAAGCATGGTCGTCTCCATCCCTCAACGGGACGTCAATGACCTTTCGCCATGGTCATGGTCAAGCCCTCGGTCTATTAGTACTCCTCCGCTTCACGCATTACTGCGCTTCCACGTAGAGCCTATCAACGGGTGTTCTTCCCGTGACCTTACTGGGTTACCCCATGGGAATACTCATCTTGAGGTGGGCTTCCCACTTAGATGCTTTCAGCGGTTATCTCCTCCGCACATGGCTACCCAGCGTTTACCGTTGGCACGATAACTGGCACACCAGAGGTGCGTTCCTCCCGGTCCTCTCGTACTAGGGAGAACTCCTCTCAATATTCCTGCGCGTGCACCGGATATGGACCGAACTGTCTCACGACGTTCTGAACCCAGCTCGCGTACCGCTTTAATGGGCGAACAGCCCAACCCTTGGGACCGACTTCAGCCCCAGGTTGCGATGAGCCGACATCGAGGTGCCAAACCTCCCCGTCGATGTGAACTCTTGGGGGAGATCAGCCTGTTATCCCTAGAGTAACTTTTATCCGTTGAGCGACGGCCCTTCCACGCAGAACCGTCGGATCACTAAGGCCGACTTTCGTCCCTGTTCGACTTGTAGGTCTCACAGTCAAGCTCCCTTCTGCCTTTGCACTCGTCGGCTGATTTCCAACCAGCCTGAGGGAACCTTTGCACGCCTCCGTTACCTTTTAGGAGGCGACCGCCCCAGTCAAACTGCCCACCTGATACTGTCCAGCCCCCGGATAACGGGTGGCTGTTAGAACTCTAGCTCGGAAAGAGTGGTATCTCACCAGTGGCTCACCATCACCCGCAAGCAATGGTTCACTGCCTCCCACCTATCCTGCGCATTCCGAGCCCGAGCACAATACCAGGCTACAGTAAAGCTTCATAGGGTCTTTCTGTCCGGGTGCACGTAGTCCGCATCTTCACAGACAATTCTATTTCGCCGAGCCTCTCTCCGAGACAGCGCCCAGATCGTTACGCCTTTCGTGCGGGTCGGAACTTACCCGACAAGGAATTTCGCTACCTTAGGACCGTTATAGTTACGGCCGCCGTTCACCGGGGCTTCAGTCGCTAGCTTCGCTTACGCTGACCAACTTCCTTAACCTTCCGGCACTGGGCAGGCGTCAGCCCCCATACATCGTCTTGCGACTTAGCGGAGACCTGTGTTTTTGGTAAACAGTCGCCTGGGCCTCTTCACTGCGACCAGCTCTCGCTGGCACCCCTTCTCCCGAAGTTACGGGGCCATTTTGCCGAGTTCCTTAGAGAGAGTTATCTCGCGCCCCTCGGTATTCTCTACCACCCCACCTGTGTCGGTTTCGGGTACAGGCCATGATGCCTTAACGGGTGTAGGGCTTTTCTTGGAAGCTTGACATCACCAACTTCGCTGCCGTAGCAGCTCGCACTCACGCCTCAGCTCAAACCGTTGTCTCCGGTTCTCAACACCTCGAACGCTTGGACCAGTAACCAACATCTGGCTTGGCTAGCCTTCTCCGTCCCCCTTCCCAAAACATCACAGGTACAGGAGTATTAACCTGTTGTCCATCGACTACGCCTTTCGGCCTCGCCTTAGGTCCTGACTAACCCTCCGCGGACGAGCCTGCCGGAGGAACCCTTAGGGTTTCGGGGCATGGGATTCTCACCCATGTTTTCGCTACTCAAGCCGACATTCTCACTTCCATGCAGTCCACGCCCGCTTACGCTAACGCTTCACCCCACATGGAACGCTCCCCTACCATTGATCTGTCTCGCGACAGATGAATCCGCAGCTTCGGTACAACGCTTAGCCCCGTTCATTTTCGGCGCAGGATCGCTCGACCAGTGAGCTATTACGCACTCCTTTGAGGATGGCTGCTTCTAGGCAAACCTCCTGGTTGTCTCAGCAATCCCACCTCCTTTATCACTCAGCGTTGATTTGGGGACCTTAGCTGGCGGTCTGGGCTGTTTCCCTCTTGACCATGGAGCTTATCCCCCACAGTCTGACTGCCTAGTTACACACAGGGTATTCAGAGTTTGTCTCGATTTGGTACCGCTCTCGCAGCCCGCACCGAAACAGTGGCTTTACCCCCCTGCTGGAGCACTAGACGCTACGCCTCAACGTATTTCGGGGAGAACCAGCTAGCTCCGGGTTCGATTGGCATTTCACCCCTAACCACAGCTCATCCGCTGGTTTTTCAACACCAGTCGGTTCGGACCTCCACTTGGTATCACCCAAGCTTCATCCTGGCCATGGTTAGATCACCCGGGTTCGGGTCTATAAACACTGACTAACGCCCTATTCAGACTCGCTTTCGCTATGGCTCCACCATTCCCGGTTTAACCTGCCAGTACCTATAAGTCGCCGGCTCATTCTTCAACAGGCACGCGGTCACCCGATTAGTCGGGCTCCCACTGCTTGTAAGCTCACGGTTTCATGTTCTATTTCACTCCCCTCCCGGGGTTCTTTTCACCTTTCCCTCGCGGTACTGTTTCGCTATCGGTCACACAGGAGTACTTAGCCTTACGAGGTGGTCCTCGCGGATTCACACGGAATTTCACGTGCTCCGTGCTACTCGGGATACAGCTAGCTCAGTTTGGCTTTCGGTTACGGGGCTTTCACCCTCTATGGCGCGCCTTTCAAACGCTTCTCCTAACCTCCCTGATACACGTTGCTGTCCCACAACCCCGATGCTCGAAAGCATCGGTTTAGGCTCTTCCCCGTTCGCTCGCCGCTACTGAGGGAGTCGTTTTTACTTTCCTTTCCTCCAGCTACTAAGATGTTTCAGTTCGCTGGGTTGGCTCGCTCCGCCCTATGGATTCAGGCGGTCGTTCTAAGGGTTGCCCCATTCGGAAATTCCCGGATCAATGCGTGTTTCCAGCTCCCCGAGACTTATCGCAGGTAACCACGTCCTTCATCGCCTCTGTGTGCCAAGGTATCCACCGTGAGCCCTTTGTAGCTTGACCAATTTTGCCTCAACTCATTCATCATCACCAACACCTTTCTCCCTGACCTGGTTCATTGCTGATCCAAGCAGCTTGATGATCTCGGTTAGACTCTTTCGTTGAGGCGTCTTGGCTCTAAACTCAATAGAATCTCCAAATCCAGTCCTCCATCAATTACTATCAACTGAACCACCCCAGGCAATCTCTTGCCCATTGATGGTCAGCATCCTGCTCTTAATGGCGGCTAAACTTGGCATCCATGAGATGCTTTTGTCCAGACTTACCTATACAGTTGTCAAGGTTCTACTGGCTTCTTCTCACCCTCTCGTGAAGGTGTGAATCCAGCATTCAAAATCTGCTCGTCATCACGTCCTGTGATCACAGCATCAAGATCCTGAAGGCTGGAATCTGACCCAGTTCTTGCAATCCCGTCTCGTCACCCCCTCAGCTCCACTGCTCGGCTGGTTGTTTCGCTTGCCTGCTTGCTTGCCTGCTCTGCTTGGCTCAGCGCTCCCGTTGGTATGGAGGTTAGCGGACTCGAACCGCTGACATCCTGCTTGCAAAGCAGGCGCTCTACCAACTGAGCTAAACCCCCAATCGCGAATGGGCCATCCTGGACTTGAACCAGGGACCTCACCCTTATCAGGGGTGCGCTCTAACCACCTGAGCTAATGGCCCAGGAGCTCTTCCTCTATGGGGTGACCTAGACAAAGTTTAGGAACTGATCGTGATTCCTCCCCTCCAAACCTGATCCATCAAGTCCTGATCTCTCAAAACTCAATCGCTCAGACTTCTGGTTTGGTTCACGTCGAGGTACCGATCGACCTAAGGTGACAGGACACTGGCCTGAGATCATTTCTGCTCAGACATCAATGTCAGGTTTGTCTCCCTGTTAGGAGGTGATCCAGCCGCACCTTCCGGTACGGCTACCTTGTTACGACTTCACCCCAGTCATCAGCCCCACCTTCGGCGTCCTCCTCCACAAGGGTTGGAGTAACGACTTCGGGCATGGCCAACTTCCATGGTGTGACGGGCGGTGTGTACAAGGCCCGGGAACGTATTCACCGCAGTATGCTGACCTGCGATTACTAGCGATTCCTCCTTCACGTAGGCGAGTTGCAGCCTACGATCTGAACTGAGCCACGGTTTATGGGATTTGCTAGCTCTCGCGAGTTTGCTGCCCTCTGTCCGTAGCATTGTAGTACGTGTGTAGCCCAGGATGTAAGGGGCATGATGACTTGACGTCATCCACACCTTCCTCCGGTTTATCACCGGCGGTCTCTCTAGAGTGCCCAACTCAATGCTGGCAACTAAAGACGTGGGTTGCGCTCGTTGCGGGACTTAACCCAACATCTCACGACACGAGCTGACGACAGCCATGCACCACCTGTCTCTGCGCTCCCGAAGGCACTCCCCGATCTCTCAGGGATTCGCAGGATGTCAAACCCTGGTAAGGTTCTTCGCGTTGCATCGAATTAAACCACATACTCCACCGCTTGTGCGGGCCCCCGTCAATTCCTTTGAGTTTCACACTTGCGTGCGTACTCCCCAGGCGGAACACTTAACGCGTTGGCTACGACACCGAGGGGGTCGATTCCCCCGACACCTAGTGTTCATCGTTTACGGCCAGGACTACAGGGGTATCTAATCCCTTTCGCTCCCCTGGCTTTCGTCCATGAGCGTCAGTTATGGCCCAGCAGAGCGCCTTCGCCACTGGTGTTCTTCCCGATATCTACGCATTTCACCGCTACACCGGGAATTCCCTCTGCCCCTACCACACTCCAGCCAATCAGTTTCCACTGCCTCTATGGAGTTAAGCTCCACTCTTTAACAGCAGACTTGATTGGCCGCCTGCGGACGCTTTACGCCCAATAATTCCGGATAACGCTTGCCACTCCCGTATTACCGCGGCTGCTGGCACGGAATTAGCCGTGGCTTATTCCTCAAGTACCGTCAGATCTTCTTCCTTGAGAAAAGAGGTTTACAGCCCAGAGGCCTTCGTCCCTCACGCGGCGTTGCTCCGTCAGGCTTGCGCCCATTGCGGAAAATTCCCCACTGCTGCCTCCCGTAGGAGTCTGGGCCGTGTCTCAGTCCCAGTGTGGCTGATCATCCTCTCAGACCAGCTACTGATCAATGCCTTGGTGAGCTCTTACCTCACCAACTAGCTAATCAGACGCGAGCTCATCCTCAGGCGATTTCTCGTTTCACCTCTCGGCATATGGGGTATTAGCGGCCGTTTCCAGCCGTTATCCCCCTCCTAAGGGCAGATTCTCACGCGTTACTCACCCGTCCGCCACTCACCCGAAGGTGCGTTCGACTTGCATGTGTTAAGCACGCCGCCAGCGTTCATCCTGAGCCAGGATCAAACTCTCCGTTGTAGATCAAACCCTCTTGATCAACCCCAACACTTGATTCACAATCTTGATGTCTCGCACATTCATGCAAGCTGCCAGCAATCAGTCAAAATGTTGCAAACTAATGCCTCACCTCGTCCAATCAACTAACCCATCAAAACCATTGGTCATCTGCTAAAATTGTCTCAGCTTGACTTGCTCTCACCCCCCAGCTCTTGCTCTCGCAATCCTGAAAGTTGGAGCCTCCTTCCTCTGACAGAAGGGTTCTTAAGAGTGCACAACCCTTGGTAATACTTCGCCAACATAAACCGATACACGTCTTGAGCAGTCTGCTTTCGCACACTGCTCCTTCCGCCATCGCTCAGCCGCTCCGCTTCCCTCAAGTCATGACTTTCCCAGATCTCAGATCCGGTCGCGATCACAGACATCCGCTGCTCTCCAGTCGGTCTGATCTCCCCTGAGCTCGTCTCTGCCCGTTCACTTCCCGCAATCGGCAAGCCCACACACAGCAACGCTCCCAAGGTCTCAGCTCTCGGCCCTCTCGGCCGCTTCTGTCTCGCTTGTTGCTTTTTGACGGGACCTCACACCTTCACAGCTTGCTTCTGTCACAGCCCCTTCCACCTCCACCAACCAACTTTCCCTTCCAGGGAAATCCAGCAGCTTCCGCTTCTAAAACCATGACGCCGTGAAAGCGTCAGTTCCTAAACTTCTTGGATTGTCCAGGTGCTGCTGCTTCCGCCCTCAACCCTCAAGGAAAATCCCTGGATTCAACACCCAGTGATCTCTCCCCTCAGGCCTTCCGGCTCTCGGCAGCCCGTTGCTCCCTCCTGCTCTCCCTCTCGGGTGCTCTCGGTCGCAACTCAGAAAACCTACAACACCGGTCGCTCTCGCTACCAATCGCTCCAGGTCCTGCGCTCAGCTCCTGCCTCGCCAAGCAACCTCAGCTCTGTTCAGCGGCGCTCTCGCGTCCCCTCACCAGCCTCGCTTGCTTCGCTCGCTCTCGCTTGCGCAGCTCATCACCATAACACCTTGCCCCGGAGCCATTCAGCCCACCAGGCGCCGGAAGGTCTTCTTGCCCAGTTGCAGCACCTGGCCCTGCAGCTCGCTGGGGCTGCTGAACTCCAGGTTGGGATCGAGAAGCTTCTGCCCATCGAGGCGCACGCCACCGCCCTGGATCTGGCGCCGGGCCTCACTGCTGCTGGAGCAGAGGCCCACCGCACGGAGCAGGTAAAAGGCACGGGCGGGAAACGTCACGTCGGCCAGGGAAGCCTCCGGCACCTCGGCTTGGGCAGCACCGCTTCCGCCCGCTCCAGCCACCAGCCTGGCCGCGTCCGCCTGGGCCTGCCGGGCCGCGGCCTCACCATGCCTGAGGCGGGTGATCTCCAGGGCCATGGCCTGCTGGCGCTGGCGCGGAGGCTGGGGCACAGCGTTGAGATCGAGATCGGTGAGCAGGGTGAGGTAGGCATCCACCACCACATCGGGCAGCTTTTCGAGCTTCGAGTACATCGACAGGGGGTCTTCGCCCAGGCCCACTGTGTTCCCCAGGCTCTTGCTCATCTTCTGAACGCCGTCGAGTCCCGGCAGGATCGGCAGGAGCAGGCCGAACTGGGGCCGCTGCCCGAAGTGACGCTGCAGGTCGCGGCCCATGGCCACATTGAACTTCTGATCGGTTCCGCCCAGCTCCACATCGGCCTCCACCTGCACCGAGTCGTAGCCCTGGAGAAGCGGATAGAGAAACTCGTGCAGGGAGATGGGCGTGCCGGAGCCATAGCGCTTGGCGAAGTCGTCCTTGGCGAGCATCTGGCCCACCGTGCTGGTCCCCATCAGCTCGATCACCCGGGGGAGGTCGAGGCCCGTCAACCAGCCACTGTTCCGGCGCACTTCCAGGCGCCCGGGGGTGTGGAAATCCAGCAGGGCATCGGCTGGATCCCGCCCCTGGCCCAACTGGGCCAGGTAGGTGGAGGCATGGGCTTCCACCGCCTCGGCACTGAGTTGCACCCGGGTGGCACTCTTGCCCGTGGGGTCACCAATGCGGGCGGTGAAGTCGCCAATGATCAGCACCGCCGTGTGGCCGGCATCCTGGAAGGCCCGCAGCTTGCGGAACAGCAGCGAATGCCCCAGATGGATGTCGGCACCGGTGGGGTCGATCCCCAACTTGATGCGCAGGGGCCGCTGGATGGCCCCAGCCTCCATCAGCCGCCCAGCGAGGCACTGGTCGGGATCCACCCCGGCAGAGGTGGGCTCGGCAGCCAGTCCGCCGGGAAACAAATCGGCCACTCCACGCGCCAGCCAGGCGGGCAGGGGCTGCAGGCCAGGATCCAGTGCGGCCGAATCGTGGTCGGCGGTCTCCGGTGCGGCAGTCATCGAACCCGGCGCGAATGGCACAGCCGGTGATCGTAGGCAGGCACTTCGGCAGGGATCAGGATTGCTGCTCGAGTTCGCTCTTCATGCGCTCGAGGGTCTGCTGCATCTGGTTGAACATCATGTCGGGCGTAAGACCGAACTGGCCAAGCTGGGTGCGCAGCTGCTCCACCGTGAGCTTGGCCTGGAAATCCTCAGACAATTCAAAGCGCTTCATGAACACGCGATAGCGCTCCATCACATCTTCCATGCGAGCGATGTAGAGCTTCTTGCCCTCGCGATCGAATTTCCCATACTCGCTGCCCAGCTGCATCAACTGCTGGTAGTCGCCGAACAGGCGCCGGGCCTCGTCCTGAACGATGTCGGAGTCGAAAAAGGCCATCGGGGCGGCGCCTGGGTCGCACAGGAGTTGATTCTGAACACCGCCCGGGCCTGGAGCGAGTGCGGAAAGGCGTAAAGGTCGGTGCAGGGGCGCTGACAGGGGCGCTGACATCTGCGGGCCCCCGACCCACGATGACGGCAGGCCCGATCGCATGGCGGCCCGTGGATTTCATACCGATCCTGGCCCAGCTGGAGGCGAATGGTCGCCAGAGCCGGGAATTGCTCCGCGATGCACGGCTGGTGCTCTGCCTGGGCAACCACGCCTTGCTCACCCTGCTGCTCCAGCCGGCCAGAGCGTCCGCCCGCTTGCTGGCGGCGGTCACCACGGCGCGGGAAGCCGAGGCGGCAGTGGCCGCAGGACAACCCACCATGCTGGTGATCAGCGACGTGCTGGAGCAAGGGGACGGCATCGAGACGGCGATCAGCCTCAAGGCACGGCACCCCGACCTGCGGGTGCTGCTGCTGCTGCACCGGGAACATCGACTGCATGCCATCCGTCGAGCGATCGAAGCCGACTGCGATGGCCTGCTGCTGGAATCGAGCTTCGGTTCCGGTGCCCTGCTGGCGGCCCTGCACGTGGTGAGTGGCGGCGGCATCTTCATCGACCGCCCCCTGCGGCGGGACTACCGGCGGGGGCGCGAGCGCGGGGGACCACAACAGGCCCTCAGTCCAAGGGAGCTGGACGTGCTCACCCTGGTGGCCGAGGGGGAGACCAATGCCCAGATCGGCCAGGCGCTCTTTCTCTCACCGGACACGGTCAAGACCCACCTGGGCAATCTGCTCGCCAAGCTGCCTGCCCGGGGGCGCGCCCATGCCGCCGTGCTGGGGGTCTGCTGGGGCCTGATCGACTGGCCCGAGGGCAAACACTGCCGCTAGTTTCGGCTGGCAGCCGCAGACGGACACCTTCACCATGGCCCGGCGGCACTGGCTGGATCCCCTGGCGCGACGCTTGCTGATCGCCGGCGGCCAGCTGCCGGCCGCGGCGCGGCAGGCTGGCAATCGCCCCAGCAACACGGCGATGGGCACGTCACCGCCGCCCGTCACCGCCGCAGCCGACAGCCATCACGAGCAGGTCGAACGGGAGCTGCTGGCCCTGAAACTGCGCCACGATCCGATGCGAGCCCTGGCCAGTGCGGAGGACGTGCGCCATGCCGCCGCGCTCGGCTGGCGGCTGGATGTGAACCGGGCCAGCGCCGGCGATTGGCGCCGGCTGCCGGGCATCCAGGCCGAACAGGTGGACCTGCTCCTGCGCCTGCAGGCCGGAGGCGTGCAGCTGAGCGGCGCGGAGGACCTGCAGCGGTTGCTGGATCTGCCGGCCAGTCAGGTCCAGGGCTGGCTGCCGGTGCTGCTCTTCCGCTGGTACGGGGAGCCGGCGGCACCAGCCTCCGCCGCCATCCGGATCGATCTCAACCGGGTTCCAGAGGCCCAGCTGCAGCAACTCGGCCTCTCCGCGGAGCGCCGCCAGCGCCTGCTGCGCGAACGGGCCCGCGGCCCCTTCCGCGACCTCGCTGATCTCCAGGCCCGATTGCAGCTCCCCGCCGATCTGGTGGAGGGCTGGATCGGCAAGGTGACTTTCAGTGATGGCAAGGCCGGTCCGGTGCTGCCACCGGCCCGGCGCTCCGCCTGAGGCCCGCGAACGCCATGGGCCCAGCGCGGCAGGGGGAATTGTTCGCCGCCTCATCGGCCCTGGGGGAGGGGGGGCAGGCGGCCCCAGAACTGCCGCTGCTCAGGCGCCAGCTGCAGGAGTGGCAGCAGGCTCTGGCCCGCCACCAGACCCCCCTGTTTGCCGGTGCCCCCGCGGACAGCCGCCAAGTGGGGCTGTTTGAGCCGGCGCAACAGAACACGACAGCGGACCAGACCGTGGCCGCCCTATCGCCCACTGATCCCCTGACCCTCAATCCTCTGCAGCTGCGGGCCCAGCCCCTGAGCTTCTGGCGCTGGCCCGATCCCCCCCAGCGGGGGGCGGCGCTCTACTTCGTGATTGACAGCCTGCAGGGGGATCGCGGGCAGCAGCCCCAGCCGCTGCTGCTCTACGTGGGCGAAACCGGCCGGGCCGAGCGCCGCTGGAAGGGCGAGCACGACTGCAAGCACTATCTGGCGGCCTACAGCGAAGCCCTGGCCCGGGTGGAGATCAGCAGCAGGTTGACCATCCGCTTCTGGCTCGACGCCCCCGGGGCCGCCCGGCAGCGCCGCGCCCTTGAGCAGGCCCTGATCCAGCGCTGGCTGCCGCCCTTCAACAAGGAAACCCGGCAGCGCTGGGCCACGCCCTTCACCGCTGATGGCGACTGAGGCCGCTGGCTACCATCGCCTCCCACCCAGGCAGGGTCATGGAGTTTCGCTGCATCCCCGACACGCTCACGGCCGCCCTCGGCCCCTGGAGCGGCGACACCCTGGCGGTGGGGCTGTTCGCCCCCAGTGACGGTCAACCCGCCGATCCGCTGCGCACCGAGCTGATCGCGGCCTTCGGTGACCAGCTGCAAGAGCGGCTGGAGCAGCGGCGTTTCCAGGCCAAACCGGGTGAATGCCTGAGCCTGGAATGCCTCGGCCAGCAGCCGCGCACCCTGATCCTGGTGGGGCTGGGGGAGCCGGAGGCGTTCGATCTGGACAGCCTGCGCGCCGCCGCCGCCACCGCTGGCCGTGCCGCCGCCGCCGCCGCCGCCCGGGAGCTGGCCCTGGCCCTGCCCTGCGAGGGATTGGCGAGCGCCAGCGCCGGCCGGGCGATCGCCGAGGCGGTGCGGCTGAGCCTCTACAGCGACCAGCGCTTCAAGAGCGACCACGAACCCCAGCCCCAACCCGAGGTGGTGAGCCTGATCGGGCTGCCGGCCAGCAGCGCCGAAGCCATGGCAGCCGTGGACGGGACCTGCGCGGGCGTGGAACTGGCCCGTCAGCTGGTGGCGGCGC
Organism: uncultured cyanobacterium; assembly: GCA_963765575.1. GTDB lineage: Bacteria > Cyanobacteriota > Cyanobacteriia > PCC-6307 > Cyanobiaceae > NIES-981. The sequence continues at coordinate 107,008 of CAVXWZ010000002.1, forward strand.
CACCCAATGTGGCCACCCCCCAGCACCTGGCCGACACGGCCGCCGCGATCGCCCGCGACCACGGCCTCGAGCTGCGGGTGCTGGAGCGGGAGGACTGCCAGGCCCTGGGGATGGGCGCCTATCTGGGGGTGGCCCAGGGGTCGGAGCTGCCCCCCAAATTCATCCACCTCACCTACCGGCCGGCCGGCGGCAGCCAGCGCCGGGTGGTCCTGGTGGGCAAGGGGCTGACCTTCGATTCCGGCGGTTACAACCTCAAGACCGGCGGCTCCCAGATTGAGATGATGAAATACGACATGGGGGGCAGCGCCGCCGTGCTGGGTGCCGCCCGGGCCATCGCCGAGCTGAAACCCGAGGGGGTGGAGGTGCATGTGCTCGTGGCCTCCTGCGAAAACATGATCAGTGGAGGAGCCGTGCATCCCGGCGACATCCTCACGGCCTCCAACGGCAAGACGATCGAGATCAACAACACTGATGCCGAAGGCCGGCTGACCCTGGCTGACGCCCTGGTCTACGCCTGCAAGCTCGAACCCGATGCCGTGGTGGATCTGGCCACCCTCACCGGGGCCTGTGTCATCGCCCTGGGGGAGGAGATGGCGGGACTGTGGTCCAGCAGCGATGGCCTCGCCCTGGCCCTGCAGGCCGCCGGTGCCGCCGGCGGCGAAACCCTTTGGCCCATGCCCCTGCGCAGGTCCTACAAGGCTGGCCTCAAGAGCCCGGTGGCCGACCTGAAAAACACCGGCCCCCGCCCCGGTGGCGCCATCACCGCGGCTCTGTTTCTGCAGGATTTCGTGACCAAGGGCCTGCCCTGGGCCCACCTGGACATCGCCGGCACGGTGTGGAGCGACAAGGGCCGGGGCCTGGATCCTGCCGGAGCCACAGGCTTCGGGGTGCGCACCCTGGTGAACTGGATCTGCAGTGGCGCTCCCCTGGGCCCGCAGCCCTAGGTTTGCCTTGCCGCCGAGCCGCCCTTCCCAGCCCATGGCCGTCAAGAAGATCCGCTGGTACGTCAAGGCCCAGCTCGGCATTCTGCTGCTGCCGGCAGGTCTCTGTCTGTTCGGGGAGGCGGTGATCCGCAAGGGGCTTGAGGAGCTGATCAAACGCACCGAACTGGCCGCCGGCGCCAGCGACGTCCTGCCCTTGAAGCTGCTTCAGGCGCCTGGTCCCTGGTTCTGGTACGCCACCTTCGGGTTGATCCTGATCAACGCCGGTGTGGGACTGATGGTGGAAAGCGGGCTGCTGCGGGGCTACCCACGCCAGGGCTGAAGCCACGGCCCACGGCCCACGGCGTGCGTCAGGCGGCGCGGCTGAGACGTCCAGCCACCACCCCGGGGCCGATCGCGCTGCTGGCTGCCGCCCGCAGACTGGTGATCAGGTCGTCAGGAGACTCCAGGGCATGGATCTGCCAACGGGCCCTGCCGCTGCAGAGGGGCAGCAGCCGATCCAGATCGTCGGCGGCCTGCTTGGGACTCTGGTAAGGGCCCACGTGTCGGCTCTGGAGCCCGTCCCGGATTGTCAGCAGATACATACCAAACCTGCATCACGCAGCAACCACGCTAACCGGCTTGGCCCGTGGGGCCAAGCACCGTCCCCCAGGCCTGAGGCGAGCGGGCCCGGCTGCCCCACACCGCCTCCAGGCGCCCGTCCCGGCCGCAGGACCAGCGGTAATAGCCATAGCGAAGCGGATTGCGCTGAGCGTAGTTCTGGTGGTAGTCCTCCGCAGGCCAGAACCGGCTCAGCGGCTGGATCCGCACCGACAGGGCCGATTCAGCGCGGCCCAGTTCGCTGGCGGCCTGTTGACGGCTGGCCAGGGCCAGACGCTGCTGCTCCGCTCCGGCGGTGAAGATCACGGGGCGGTAAGAGTCACCGCGATCACAGAACTGCCCGGCGCCATCCAGCGGGTCGATGTTGCGCCAGTAGGACCGCAGCAGGTCATCGCTGCTGATGCGGCTGGGGTCGAAGCGCACCCGCACGCTCTCCTGATGGCCGCTGCCACCGGCCGACACCTGGCGGTAAGTGGGGTGCCGCAGCTGGCCGCCGCTGTAGCCACTCTCCACCTCCAGCACGCCCGGGAGTGTTTCCAGGTCGTGCTCCAGGCACCAGAAGCAACCGCCCGCCAGCACCAGCTCCCGGGTCGCCGCAGGCGGCTCAGCGGCGTGGGTCGCCGCGGGCCAGATCCCCAGGGCCGCAATCAGCACCAGCAAGGCGGCGACCAGTGCCAGGGGGCGGGCGGGATGGAAGCGCGGCGACGGACTGTTCACAGGGGACTAGCGGGCTGGGAATGGGGCAGGGCGCCGGCCTGCACCTGATCGAGGATGGCGGCCGCGGCCCGATCCGTGACACCCGGTTGACCGAGCTGGCGGCGCAGCCGGCGGTAGCCCTCAAGCATGGCCCGCCGCTCCGCACTGCCCTCCTCCAGCAGTGGCAGCGCCTGCTCCACGACGGCAGCGGGGTGGAGGTCCTCCTGGAGCAGTTCCGGCACCAGGCGCTCGCCCAGCACCAGGTTGACGGGAGAGATGTGGGGCACACTGAAGTGCAACAGATGGCGCGCCACAAAGGCCGTGAGCCAGCTGACGCGATAAACCACCACCTGGGGCACCCCCCGCAGGGCCAGTTCCAGGTTGACCGTGCCTGACTTGGCCAGGGCCAGGTCGGCGGCGGCACAGAGCAGGGGCTTGAGCCGGTCGCCGTCGGCGGCGGCAATGACCTGGGCCCGCAGGCCAGAGCGCTGCAGCTGGTGGTTGAGCCGAACCTCGAAACCCGTCAGTCCGGCAGGCACCAGCACCTGCAGACGGGGCTGACGGCGCTGCAGTTCAACCGCCGCCGCCACGATGTGGGGGAGAAGGTAATGCAGCTCCTGGCGCCGGGATGCGGGCATCAGCAACAGCACCGGGGCCTGGGGATCGAGACCGAGCTGCTCGCGGGCCTCCTCCCGACTGGGGGGGGTGCCGATGGTGTCGAGCAGGGGGTGGCCCACGTAGGTGACGGTGGCGCCCCGGCAGCGGTAGTAGCGGGCCTCCTCCTGAAAGATGGCCAGGATCTGGTTGGTGAAGCGGATCAGGTTGGTGCGCCCTTCAGAGCCAAACTTGAAGGCCCATTCCTGGGGGGCGATGTAGTAGGTGATGGGGACTTGGGGGAAGCGGCGCTTGGTGCGCAGCCCAAGACTCACATTGGCGCCCATGTAGTCGATGAGCACGACGCCATCGGGCGGCTGCTGGCGAAACCAGCGCCGTAGCCGGCGCTGAACCCGCAGCGTGGGCAGCACAAAGGGGATCGCCTCCAGCAGGCCGATCGCCCCCATGCGCGTGGTGTCCGCCAGCAGCTCGGCACCGGCACGTTGCATGCGTTCGCCGCCCAGGGCCAGCACCCGCAGCTTCAAGCCCCGCCGGCGCGCCTCCCGATGCAGCGCCTCCACCAGCAACGATCCCTGGAGATCTCCCGACACCTCGCCGGTGCTCACCAGCAGGCGGAGCATCAGCGGCTCCCCGGGATCGGGCCGCGCCGGCCTGGGGCCAGCGAGGCCTCCAGGAAGCTGAGCAGTTCTTCAGCGGCAGCGGTGAGCGGTTCCCGCCGCAACTGGGCCAGGGCTTCTCCCAGCACCAGGCCCCGGCGATAGATCACGGTCCAGGCCCGTTTGAGATCCTCCAGTTGGCGGCCACCGTCGAGATCGGCCAGGCCACTGCGCTGCAGGCCGATGCGGTTGAGCACCCGCACCCGCGCCGGATTGCCCTCCACGGTGCTGAACGGGGGCACATCGCGCTCGATGCGGCTCATGCCGCCCACCATCGCCAGGGTGCCGATGTGCACGAACTGGTGGATGCCCAGCATGCCGCCGATCACCGCCCGATCGGCAATGGTCACATGGCCCGCCACGGCCACGCCGTTGGCGATCACGATGCGATCGCCGAGCAGACAGTTGTGGCCAAGGTGGCTGTAGGCCATCAGCAGATTGCCGTTGCCCACCCGGGTGTCCTGACGGTCCCGGGTGGCACGGTTGATCGTGACGCACTCGCGGATGGTGTTGTCATCGCCGAGCACCACGCCGGTGGGATCACCGGTGTACTTGAGGTCCTGGGGTTCCAGACCGATGCAGGCCCCGGGGAAGATGCGGTTGCCCCGGCCCATGCGCACCCGGCCATCGAGGACCACATGGGCGCCGATGCGGCAATCGGGACCGATCGAGACATCGGCACCGATCACCGCGTAGGGCCCAACCTCAACGCCGCTGGCCAGTTCGGCCTGCGGATCGACGATGGCCGTGGGGTGAATGCTGGTGGACATCGCAATCAGTCCACCAGCGAGAACATCAACTCACCGGAGCACACCAGCAGGCCGTCCACCGTGGCCTCGGCCTGCACCTTGCCGAAACGTTTGCGCCGCAGGCTGAGCAGCTCGCAGGTGATCAGCAGCTGGTCGCCCGGCACCACCGGACGCCGGAAGCGCACCCCGTCGATGCCGGCGAAGACGAACAGGCCGCGGGGCAGGTCCGGCATCTGGGTCACGATCAGACCACCCACCTGGGCCATGGCTTCGACGATCAGCACCCCAGGCATCAGGGGCCGACCGGGGAAATGGCCCTGGAACTGGGGCTCGTTGATGGTGACGTTCTTGATCGCCACGGCCCGCTTGCCCGGCTCATGCTCAATCACCCGATCCACCAACGCGAAGGGGTAGCGGTGGGGCAGGAGCCCCTGAATCTGCTCCACGGCGAGCAGGGCCTGCCCGGATTCGACGGGGCTGTCGGCGGACGGAGTGGGCTCAGGCAAGGTGTTCAGACAGGGAGAGGGGCGGGCTCGGCCACCAGGGCTGCCGCCAGGGCGGTGTGCAGGCGGTGGGAACCGCGGAAGGCAAACACCTGGGCGCGGGGCAATCCAACCAGGGCCAGGTCGCCCAGCAGGTCGAGAATTTTATGGCGCACCGGTTCATCGGGGTAGCGCAGGGGAGGGTTGAGCCAGCGCAGCCCATCACAGACGAGGGCATTCTCGAGGCTGCCGCCCCGGATCAGACCGGCGGCACGCAGCTGATCGACCTGGGAGCGCAGTCCGAAGGTGCGGGCCGGGGCGATTTCCGCCACAAAGCTGCTCGGCGTCAGCAGCAGGGAAAAGACCTGGCGACCGATGGCGGGCTCGGGGAACTCGATGGCGGCACCCAGGTGCAGGCTCTCTGCCGGCAGGGCCGTGACGAACCCCCCGCCGCCGTGCACGGTGAGGGGCGCCCGCAGCCCAGGCCGGGGAGACGGGGAGGGCAGCGGCTGTAGCCCCACGCTGGCGATCGCCTCCACCCAGGGCAGGGCGGAGCCATCGAGCAGGGGCACCTCCGGGCCGTCCACGCGGATCTCCACCCGGCTCACCCCGGTGCCGGCCAGGGCCGCGAGCAGGTGCTCCACCGTGGCCAACCGGCGATCGCCGATGCGCAGCGCCGTGCACAGGGTGGTCTCGCAGACCTGATCCGGGCCGAGGGGCGTGGCCAGGGAGCCGGGCTGATCAAGTCCGCCCAGGCGGTAGCCCGGCAGGGAGCTGGGCAGCAGTCGCAGGCGGCAGGGGGCGCCGCTGTGCAGACCGACACCCCTGAGCTCCACCTCATCGGCGATGGTGTGGTCGCCGGCATAGTCGGCGGGCCAGACGGTCACTAGAACTTCCAGCCCACGCCCAGATTGAAGCGCCATTGGTCGCTGAAGTCTTCGCTGGCCACCTCCAGACGCAGGGGACCCACCGGGGTGGTGACGATCAGGCCGACCCCGGGTGAGTAGCCCTCGCCCGACTTGCCGAGCAGCCCGCCGGGGTTGCCGGGGATATCGGACTGGGTGCCGAAGGTGGTGCCGGCATCGAAGAACACGGAGCCACTGACGATGCTGAACAGGGGGAAGCGGTATTCCACCGTGAACTCCGCGAAACTCTTGCCGACGCCGAGATCGCAGTCGAAATAGCCGCGCACCGAGTTGCCGCCGCCGAGACAGAAGGCCTCATAGGGGGGAATGTCGTCGCCGACCAGGGTGCCAGCGGAAAACTGGAATGCCAGGGCCTGAGCGCAGTTCTCGGGCTCCCCGGGTTCGGGCCGGCAGCCCTTGAAGATCTTCAGCCAGTTGACGGGAATGAAGTGGCTGATGCTGCCGCGGACACGATTGAACGTGGGAGAATCATCACCCACGGAAATAAATTGCTCCGTACTGAGGCTGAGGAAATTGCCGCTGGTGGGATTGCGCGGATCATTCAGTGAGTTGTAGGTGGCGCCAACGCGGAAACTCAGCAACTGGTTTTCGGAGGCGCAGTTGAAGGCGATACAGATCACCTGGGAGCGGGACACCACATCAGGCGACTTGGTGGCGCCCACAACGGCCCTGGAGTTCTTGTCGCCGGCGAAATTCATCGGCGTGACTTCCTGCCCCCCGAAGGCCAGCACCAATCGCCAGGGCGAATCGCGGAAGGGGTCGCCGCCATTGAGCGGGCGCACGAACTGAACGCTGGCGCCGGCCCGCTGGAGGGCGACAGCTGTCAAAGCTGGTGCGCACCAACTGATCGCCACCGCCAATGTTGCGGGGTTCATTGGTGACGACCTCGAAATCAGCGCCGCGAATGCGCTGGGAGCCGTTCCGGAAGACACTTTCGCGGCTCTGGAACACCTGGGGAACCTCGCGGCTGAAGAACGCCCTCGCTCGGAACGAGGTGCGATGGCGGTCACCCTTGATCCAGGGATCGAAGAAGGTGACGTCGCCAAGGCCGCCGAACTGGCCGTAGGACAAATTCGTGCCCAGGTCCCAGGCGCGGCCCATCAGGTTGGTTTCCTGCAGGGAGATCTGGCCGAAGACGCCCTGGCTCTGGCTGAAGCCCACACCACCGGAGAGTGAGCCGGTGGACTGCTCGACGATCCCGAGCACCACCACCACGTTCCCCGGCTCGCCGGGCACCGGTCGCAGCGTCACCCGCACATCACTGAACAAGCCGGTGCCATAGAGGCGGCGGATGTCCTCCTCAAGCTGACGGCGGTTGAACACCGAGCCGGGCTCGAGGGACACCTCGCGGGTGATCACCCAGGGCTTGGACTTGCCGCGGATCGGCTCGCCCTGCTCATTGGTGGGCTCACCTTCACTGTTGATGAACTGCACCTCGACGCCATCGACGGTGCCTTCCCGCACCAGCAGCTCCACCTGGCCATCAGGGCTGACCCGGGAGGGGCCGGTGACGCGGGCCAGGGAGAAGCCCTCGTCGGTGTACCAGCTCTGCAGGGACCGCATGCGGGTCTGCAGGGTGTTGAGGTTGAGGGTCCTGCCGAAATCGGAGGCGAAGGTTTCGGCGATCACCTCCTCGGGGAGCTTGATTTCGCCCGCGGGCTCGGCGGTGACGCGGCTGAGCACGGGGTTGGGGATCACCGTGACCACCAGGCTCACCCCCAGCGGACCATCGATCGGCTGGATCCGCACATCGGCAAACCAGCCGGTGGCAAAGATGGCGGCCACATCGGTCTCGAGTTCGGGCCGGGTGACGCGGCTGCCGGGGATCGTGGCCATGGCCTCATAGGCCGCGATCTCCAGCCGCTCAGCCTCGGGATGGCCTTCGAGGCCCTCCACCACCACCTCGGCAATCAGCACCCGAGGCTCGGCGGGGGCATCCGGGGCGATCCCAGCGGCAGGCGGCTCACCGCCGTCAGCCGGAGCGGCCCCGGGGGGAAGCTGACCGCCCGGTTCGAAAAAGGGTTCGTCGACCTGCTGGGAAGCCGGGGGATCAAAAGCCGGTGGGCTGGAGCCAGGATCCTGCTGGGCCAGCGCTGGACCGGCGGTAAGGCAACCCAGGCCCAGGAGGGACAGGGCGACCTTGGAAGCCAACTTGCCGGCCATGGGGGAGGGGGATCTGGGCGGCATTGCCGCAAATGCCGGCACGTTACCGGTACACCTGTGGTTCAGGACAGGCCCGCTGGAGCCGTTTGAGAACCTGCCCATAGGCTTCCACAACACCGCCGAGATCCTGGCGGAAGCGGTCTTTGTCGAGAATGCGGTCCTGGCTGTCGGCCACGGCCCGGTCCCACAGACGGCAGGTATCCGGGCTGATTTCATCGGCCAGCACCAGCTCACCATCGCTGGTGAAGCCCAGTTCGATCTTGAAATCCACCAGCTGGAGACCCACCGAATCCAACAGGGGCCTGAGTTCATCATTCACCCGCCGGGCCAGGGTCTCGATCTGGGCGCGCTGGTCGGGCGTGACCAGATCCAGCCGTTCCAGGCGCGCCTCGGTGAGCAGGGGATCGCCATAGGCGTCGTCCTTGTAGTAGAGGTCGCAGAGGGGGGGCTCCAGCGGGGTGCCGGGCTGGATCGGCAGTTGGCGGCAGAGCGAGCCGGCCGCCAGGTTGCGGATCACCACCTCCAGCGGAATCACCCGCACCGGCCGCACCAGCATCCAGTTGGCGGCCTCACCCACCCCGAGGTAGTGGGTGACCATGCCCCGGCTGGCCAGAAACTCGAACAACAGCGCCGAAATCTGGCAGTTGAGGGTGCCCTTGCCGGCAAGACTGGCCTTCTTGAGGGCATTGAAGGCCGTGGCATCGTCCTTGTATTCGACCGCCACCAGGTCGCTGCGGTCGGTGGCATGCACCCGCTTGGCCTTGCCCTCATAGAGCAGGGGGCCGAGCTGAAAGGCGGTCATGGCTGTGGGATCGAAGAGCGGGCGGGGGCAGGAGCCGGCAGCGGCATGGCGTGGCCTCCGCTGTCGCGGGGCGAGCGCAGCAACTGCTCCAGCTCCAGGTTGCGGCTGTCGTGCTCAGGCCCACCCAGCCGGCGGCGCTGCAGCCATTCACCGTAGGCGTCGTCAAGGCGCTGGCCCAGCCGCAGGCGACGCTCGAGGGCCTGACGGGAGGCCTCATCGCTGACCCCGGCCGCCAGCTGTTGGTCCAGCAACGCCGCCACCAGCCCCCAGGCACCGGCGGCAGCGGCCTGCTCGAGCGCCGTCTCCAGAATCTGATCCCGCTGCCGCAGGGGCAGGGTGTCGCCGAGGGCCACCGCCCGGCCCCAGCGGGCCGCGGTGGCGGCTCCTGGGCTGCTGCTCGCCAGCAGCGTCTGCGCGGCCCGGCGCCGTTGGCCCAGGCTCTCGAGATGGTCGGCGAGCAGATCGAGGGCGGAGCGGGTGTCGGGGTCAGCCCCCTGCCGGTCCGGCGGACCCACGGGCAGGGGCAGATCCTCGAGTCTCTGCAGATCGCCTGCGGCCAGCAGCGTGAGGGCCTGCACGGCGAGGTCGTGGCGCAGGCCGGCCTGGGCTGCCCGCCACTGCATCACCAGCCAGCGGCGGCGGCCAGCACCGGGGGCCGGCGCGACGCGGGCCAGGACGTCCAGGGCTGCCTGGGGGGCCGCACAGGCAAGCAGCTGATCGGCCCTCAGCAGCACCTCGTCGAGGGAGGGGGCGGGCTCCAGCGCGGCGATCAGGGCCCGCTGCTGCTCCCGCAGGCCAGGGCGATCGCCGCGGCGGCGCAGCAGCAGGCAGTCGGTCGCTGACGCGTCCGCGGCCGCTGGTGTGGCTGCAGCGACAGTGGCTGGAGGGGCAGTGGCGGCTGGGGCGGGGCCGAACAGCAGCGGTGACAGCAGCAGGGCCAGTCGCCAGCGCAGCCTTCTGCGGCGAACGCCACCCCCAGCGGCCGGTTCGGAGAGAAGATGGGACACGGCGAGCCGTCCGACGGAGGTCTTCTGCTCCGCTCAAGCTAGGAGAGCCTCTCCCCCCCACCCGTCTTCCCCCCCGCGTCCCCCGCATGGCTCCAGAGGCATCACCCCATCCCGCCCGGATCCTGGTGGTGGGCAGTGGCGGCCGGGAAAACGCCCTGGCCTGGGCGCTGCAGCGCAGCCACGGCGTGCAGGGGGTATGGATCGCTCCCGGCAACGGCGGCAGTGCCGACCTGGCCGGCTGCCAGCAACTGGCCGTCGCCGAAAGCGATGCTGAGGGCCTGACGGCGGCCTGCCGGCAACACGGGATCGAGCTGGTGGTGGTAGGCCCGGAAGCCCCCCTGGCCGCCGGCCTCGCCGATCAGCTGCGGGCCGCCGGCCTGGACGTGTTCGGCCCCGGCGCCGACGGAGCCCGGCTGGAAGCCAGCAAGCACTGGGCCAAGTCGCTGATGCGGGAAGCCGGGGTGCCCAGCGCCGGCCACTGGTGGGCCGGCCAAGAGCAGGATGCCCTGCAGGTGCTGGAGAGCCAGGGCAGGCCGCTGGTGGTCAAGGCCGATGGCCTGGCGTCCGGCAAGGGCGTGACCGTGGCCGAAACCATGGACGAGGCCCGCACCGCCATCGCCGAGATCTTCGCCGGCCGCTTCGGCAGCGAGGCCTCGCTGGTACTCGAGCAGCGCATCGAGGGCCCCGAGGTGTCGGTGTTCGCCCTCACCGACGGCCGCGATCTGGTGCTGCTGCCGCCAGCCCAGGACCACAAGCGCATCGGCGAGGGGGACACGGGCCCGAACACCGGCGGCATGGGGGCCTACGCCCCGGCCCCATTGCTGGATGGGGAAGCGCTCGAGCAGGTGCGGCGGGGGGTGCTGGAGCCCACCCTGGCGGCCCTGCGCCGCCGTGGCATCGACTACCGCGGCGTGATCTACGCCGGCCTGATGCTCACGGCCGAGGGGCCCAGCGTGATCGAATTCAACTGCCGCTTCGGCGACCCGGAGTGCGAAACACTGATGCCCCTGCTGGGTCCCGAGCTGGCCACCGTGCTGCTGGCCTGCGCCCGGGGGCAGCTGGCCGCGGCCCCGCCGCTGTCGATTGCGCCCCTCTGCAGCGCCTGCGTGATCGCCGCCGCCGAGGGCTACCCAGGGGCCGTGCGCCAGGGCGATGCCATCCACAGCACCCTGCAACCGAGCGACCATCTGCAGCTGTTCCATGCCGGCAGCCGCCGCGACAGCGAGGGCGTGTGCCGCACCGGGGGCGGGCGGGTGCTGGCGCTGGTGGCCCAGGCCGGTGACTTCGACGGGGCGTTCGAGCGCGCCTATGCCGGGCTCGCCCAGGTGCACTTCGAGGGCATGGCCTTCCGGCGCGACATCGGCCACCAGGTGCGGCGTCGATGAGCGCTGCTGCCCCCCCCACCCAGCGCAGCTGGCGCCAGGCCCTGGAGCACTGGTGGGCGGAGTTCAGCCTCCAGACCAAGCTGCTGGCCGTGGCCACCCTGGTGGTGAGCCTGCTGATGACGGGCATCACCTTCCTGGCCCTCAACGGCATTCAGCGCGACGCGCGCATGAGCGACACCCGCTATGCGCGCGATCTCGGCCTGCTGCTCTCAGCCAACGTCACGCCCCTTGTGGCCGACGGCAACGACCGCGAACTGGCGTCGGTGGCCGATCGCTTCTGGCGCTCCAGCCGCAGCCTGCGCTACATCTTTTTCGCCGATCCCGAAGGGATCATCTACCTCGGAATTCCGATCGGCTCCAACAACGGCACCAGCGAACTGTTGCTGAGCCGGCGGCTGGAGTTGCCCGCCGACATCCAGAAGCGTCCGGACAACCCCCTGGTGCGTCAGCACCTCACCCCGGACGGTCAGGTCACCGACGTGTTCGTGCCGATGGTGAGCGACGGCACCTACCTGGGCGTGCTGGCCCTCGGCATCAACCCGAATGAAACTCTGCTGGCCAGCGCCGCCCTCACCCGCGAGGTGACCGTGGCGGTGTTCATCTCGATCTGGGTGCTGGTGATCCTCGGTTCGGTGTTCAACGCCCTGACAATCACCCAGCCGGTCAAGGAGCTGCTGCGGGGGGTGCGCCAGATCGCCGGCGGCAACTTCGCAACCCGCATCGCCCTGCCCGTGGGAGGCGAACTGGGGGAGCTGCTGCAGGGGTTCAACACCATGGCCACCCAGCTGGAGGAATACAAGGCCGCCAACATCGAGGAGTTGCGGGCAGCCCAGGTCAAACAGGAATCACTGATCGCCACCATGGCCGACGGGGCGGTGCTGCTGGATGCCGAAGGGGCGATCGTGCTGGCCAACCCCACGGCCCGCCGCCTGTTCCGCTGGGAGGGGCGCAACCTCGAAGGCAATGCCCTGATCCGGGAATTGCCCGACCGGCTGGCCATCGACCTGCAGGAGGCCCTCGACACCGTCACGGGCGGCGGGCTGGACAGCACCGATGTGCGCTGCAGCCTGGGGGAACCGGCCCGCACGCTGCGCATCGTGCTGCAGTCGGTGCGGGATGCGAGCGGGGAGACCCTGAAGGGCATCGCCATGACGGTGCAGGACCTCACCCGGGAAGTGGAGCTGAATGCGGCCCAGAGCCGGTTCATCAGCAATGTGTCCCATGAACTGCGCACCCCGCTGTTCAACATCAAGAGCTACGTGGAAACCCTCTACGACCTGGGCGACCAGTTGAGTGAGGAGGAGACGCGCGAGTTTCTGGGCATCGCCAACGCCGAAACCGACCGCCTGACGCGGCTGGTGAACGACGTGCTGGATCTCTCGCGGCTGGAATCGGAGCGCCAGTGGAGTTTTGACCCCCTGGAGGTGGACACGGCCATCGAGCAGACCTTGCGCACCTACCGCCTCAATGCGGAAGAGAAGGGTGTGAGCCTGCACTTCGTTCCCGACCCCCAGCTGCCGCGGGTGCTGGGCAACTGGGATCTGCTGCTGCAGGTGCTCGACAATCTGGTGGGCAATGCCCTGAAATTCACGTCCCCGGGCGGACGCCTGACGCTGCACGCCTATCCCTGGCCAGATCTCTGCGCGCTGCCGAGCGAAGCCCAGCCGGAGCACTCCGGGCCGAGCTGTGAGTTCCAGTCCCCCATGCCCCGGCTACGGGTGGAGATCGCCGACACGGGCAGCGGCATCGCCCCCCCGGATCAGGAGCGCATCTTCGATCGCTTCTTCCGGGTGGAGAACGCAGTGCACACCGAGGCCGGCACCGGGCTGGGACTCTCGATCGTGCGCGGCATCCTCGACAAGCACGGCGCCCGCATCGCCATGGCCAGCGAGCTGGGGGTGGGCACCACCTTCTGGTTTGACCTGCCGCTCGAGGAGTCGGACAACGAGGAACTGCAACTGCTCGCCGACCGCCGGCAGTTGGCCAGCGGCGGCCTGGTCACGGGTCTGGGCTGATCCTTCAAGGGGTGCCGGTGTCGCCTGCCACGCTCTGCACAATCCGCGCCAGTTCGCTGCGTTCGTCGGCGGCGATGCGGTGCGGCACCCCCGAAATGATGCGCTCGAAGTTGGAGAACGAATCCTTGATCTCGGGGCCTTGCCCGGTGATCACAAATTCACGAATGCCCTTGTCGTGCCAGGAGCCACGCATCTTGAACACATTCAAGGCCCTGGCCATCTCGCCACGAATCTCCACGTATTGCAACAGGAGAATGGTGTCAGTGATGGTCGAAATATGGGAGTCAGTAATCGAGTGACTACCCATAAACTCTTCCGATGTATTGGTGAAGAATCCTGCAATTTCCTCCTGCTTGGCATAGCCAGTGATGCCAATCACGAATTGCCGAAAGGCATTATGGCTGACGCCGCGGGAGAGGGCGCTGAGCGAATCAATCGCTATCCGGGAGGGTTTGTAGTCGCGGATTTCGGTCTTGATGATCTGCAGATGGTCTTCCAGGCCGGTTGATTCTGGATAGGCACAGATGATTTTCAGCAATCCATCCTGCTCCATTTGCTCGAAATCAATGCCCCAGCTGGTGGCATTGCGCAGCAGCTGTGCGCGCGACTCCTCATAGGCAAAGAGAATCGCTCGCTCCTGATGGCGATAGGCATTTTCCACGAACTTCGACACCAGCAAGGTCTTGCCGGTGCCGGTGGCACCGGTGGCCAGGATGATCGAATCCTTGAAGAATCCCCCCCCGCACATGGCGTCCAGCTTCGGCACCCCTGAGCTGATGCGCACGTTCGAGCTGCGCTGGGTGAGCCGCATCGCGCCCAGGGGGAACACACTCATGCCATGGCTACCGAGGGTGAACGGGAACTCACCTTTCATGTGGGTCGTGCCCCGCAGTTTCAGGATTTCCACCGTGCGGCGGCGGCGCTCACCCTCCAGCACGTTACGAAGGATGACCACGTTGTCCGAGACAAATTCCTCGACCCCATAGCGGGCCACGGGGCCATACTCTTCCACCCGTTCGGTGGTCATCACGGTGGTGACGCCGATGTCCTTCAGCCTGGCTATCAAGCGGAAAATTTCTCGCCGCACCACCGAAATCGCATCGTATTGCTGGAAGACCGCAGTCATCGAATCAATCGCAACTCGACGAGCCTTATACTTGCGGATGGCATAGTTGATGCGCTCGATCAACCCAGAAAGATCAAAGCTGCCCGCCACATCCTGACCTTCAGGATCGGGAGATGCATCAAGAATGAAGAGCTTGCCCTGCTCAACCATCTCCTGAATATCCCAGCCAAAACTGGCCGCATTTCGAATGATGTCAGTCGGCGACTCTTCAAATGTCACGAAGATGCCGGGCTCATTGTAATGAATGATGCCGTTGTAGAGATAGTTCAGCGACAGGATCGTCTTGCCCGTTCCCGAGGTGCCCGACACCAAGGTGGCGCGGCCAGTGGGCAGGCCGCCGTGGCAGACATCATCAAAGCCCTCAATGCCCGTGGGCAACTTCTGCACCAGCGTCAGGGGTGCTGCAGGGGAAGCGGGATCCGACATCACAGGGAGTTGGTTGGGGCGGGCGGGGGTCGGCGGAGCCGAGGGGAGGGAAGCGTGACCCGAAGCAGGGCTTCAGGCCTCGTCGGCAGGCAGGGGCGGCAAGCCATCACTCGCCGCCGATGGTTCATCACCAAAGAGCGCGTCGTCGGTGAGCGCGTCGTCGGTGAGTTCGTCGTAGAGGAGGTCGAGGCCGATCAGCACCCGTTCACGGTCACTGAGATCACCAATGATGCGGCGCACTGGCGGTGGCAGGATCTTGGCCAGGGTTGGCGTGGCGAGAATCTTATCTTCCTCCGCCAATTGTGGACTCTTGAGCACGTCAATCACCTTGAGCGCATAAACGCCACGAAATTCCGTTTCCAGAATGTTGCGCAGGGTCTTGAGTGCGCGCATGGAGCTGGGGGTGTTCCCAGCGACATACAGCTTGAGGATGTAGGTCTTGCGGGCTGGCATGGAGAACGATCCGGATATCAGCGGTCGGGTGGTGATCTGTCGATGGTTGGATCGGTCGGGATGGAGCGTCGATACATCTCGCAGAGGTGGGCGAGAACATCCAGCAGTGCCAGGCGATAGTCCTGAAGGAATCCATCCCTATGACCCTCCAGCTTAAGTTGTTTTGCGAAGGCATCGATCAGGGTCATGTGAATCTCGATGGCCTTCGTAATCGGCAGGTCACTGAAGAAAGCCGTGTTCACGAAGCTTTCCAGGGCCTGGTTGGCCGCCGCCGGATCCCTGAAATACTGCTGTAGCAGGTCGCGGTAGGTGCGTTGCAGGGAAAGGAGCAGGTCTGCCGAATCCCGGGCGCTGAGATGGCGCAGGAAGCGCGAGGGGTCGCGCTTGTAGAACACCCCGGCCAGGCCGAGGCGATCCTGCAGGCGATCGGCCAGGCGCCAGTGGTCTGAGTGGGCGCGGTCGCCGGGCGCATCGGCAGACGTCAGGGAACCTTGCTGACCCTGAATCAGGAAGCGGGATACTGCCGCATCGAGGTTGTAACTGAGCTGCTCAAGCTGGTCGGCGGGCAGGTGCACCTCCGCCTCGTGCAGATCCACCGTGCCGCCTGGGCTGGCCCCGATCACCACGGCAGGCAGGAGCAGCCCGCACTCCCCGAGAGCTCGGGCCTGCTCCGGGCTGAGGCGGCCCTGCTCCAGCAGCAGAGCATCGATGGCCTCTCCCTGCTCCTGCAGCACCGCCACCGGATCCTGGCCGTGGTCACAGCGCACCAGCCGGTAGTGCTTCTGGCCGGCCAGCCAGCGGTCCACCGCGGCCTGCAGGGCCGGGTCGTCCAGCAGCGAAACGACAGTGAGGGGCGAGGCGGGCATGGACGGGCCAAAGGAATGCCCCGCAACGGCATGGACGCGGCGGGTCTGACCATGTTGACGAAGGGAGTGCTGGCGGGGGAAACTTGCTGTTTGTACTAGGAACTGTGCGCCAGGCCGCAATGGCGGCGGCGCTGGCATGGGCTGAGCGGCCTGTCAACACCACCACTGGCTCAGGTCTGCGCCTGGTTCAGCCCTGGTCTTGGCTCAGCTCTCCCAAAACTCCAGCGCCAGTCCCCAGCCTGGCCACGCCCCGTTGTCATGTCCCAGTCACCGCCCCCTTCCGCCGGCTCCAGCGCCCCCCAGGCGCCAGCCGCTCCCTACGCCATCGTTGAGGCGTCCGGCCAGCAGTTCTGGCTGCAGCCCAACCGCTACCTCGACCTGGACCGCATCGCGGCCGATGTGGACAGCACGGTGACCCTGGACACCGTGCTCCTGGTGAACGACGGCACCACCCCCACCCTGGGCCAGCCCTACGTCAAGGGAGCCAAGGTGGAGCTGAAGGTGATGGCCCACCGCCGCGGCACCAAGATCATCGTCTACAAAATGCGGCCCAAGAAGAAGACCCGGCGCAAGGCTGGACATCGCCAGGAACTCACCCGGGTGATGGTTCAGTCCATCAGCGTCAATGGCACAGCCCTGGCCTGAGCCAGCCATCAGCGCCAGGCAATCCCCACGCCCGGCCACAATCCCCCCAATCCTGAGCATCCTTCCCCATGGCCCACAAGAAAGGCACCGGCTCCACCCGTAACGGCCGCGATTCCAACTCCAAGCGTCTCGGCGTCAAGGCCTACGGCGGCGCAAGCGTCTCCGCCGGCTCGATTCTGATCCGCCAGCGGGGCACGTCCGTGCTGCCCGGCAGCAACGTGGGCCGTGGCTCCGACGACACCCTCTTCGCCCTGGTGGATGGGGTGGTGAGCTTCGACTCGATCAAGCGCAACCTGCGCAACCGCAAGCGCATCAACGTGGCGGTGGGCTGAGGGGAGCCCCTGGGCTCAGGCCAGCCGGTAGGCGCGGGTCGTGATCAGCAGGGGATGGAACACCTCCAGATAGCGGCTCTGGAGGACGCGGAAAAAGGCTTCCACCAGCTCCGGCTCATCGATGTGGAAGGGATATTCCCCGTGGTGTCCCTTGAAGAAATACCAATTCAGCAGGGCAACGGCGCCGCTCTGCATGCGTCCGGCGAACTGCTCGAGCTGGGCCGCCGGATTGGGGAGGTGCTCAAGCACGTCGAGACACACCACGGTGTCGAAACGGCTGGGAAGGCAGGGGTCATCCAGATCGCGCACACAACACAGCCTGTCGCCCAGTCCCAACCGCTGGGCGCGGGCCTCCACAAAGCTGCGGTTGTGCGGGTTGAGGTCCACAAACCACACCCGCTCCACCGCCTCCAGGCCGGCGGCCGCCAGGGCATGGCTGCCGATTCCTCCACCGAAGTCGAGCACCTCGCCGCGGGCGAAGCGCTGCTGCAACCGCAGGGTGTCGGCGATGTACTCGGCACTGTCGAGGTGCCAGGCGGCCAGCTCCAGCAGATGGGCCGACCCCACCAGGTCCTCGTAGAAGCTGGTGGCCTGCTGGGGATCGAAGCTGCCGGGATGCAGGGCGGCCAGCTCGGCGGTGCTGTGGGGCAGTCGGCGCTCCAGTTCGGCGGGCGTCACCCCCAGGTGCTCGGCCAGCTGCTGCCTGAGCGCAAAGCCATCGCGGAGAAAGTGATCCACCCCGAGCCGATCCGCAGGGCTCTGGTTCGCTGCGGGCGGCGGATCGGCCAACGCCGCAGCGGTGTTGCCTGTGCTGCTGTCGTCGTCACGCTGCGGATGTTGCGACACCGCCCCCCTGTTCCGGATCGGCCCAAGTTACGCATCCCCCAGTTCCGCCCCGGGCCCCGGCACCTCCAGCCAGCGCCGCAGCCAGCCCACAAGCCAGTAGAAGGGCATCGTGTCGATCAGGGCGGCCAGGGCCTTGAACAGGTAGCCGCTGGCGACATAGCTGGCCAGCTGGGGCAGCACCGGCGCCTCCGCGCGCAGGGGCAGCACGTGGTTGGCGTAGTGGCTGATCAACACCACGGCACTGGTGTCCACCAACTGGCTCACCAGGGTGGAGCCGTTGTTGCGCAGCCACAGGGCCTTGCCGTCGCTGACGCGCTTCCAGAAATGAAACAGGCGCACATCGATGAACTGGGCCGCCATGTAGGCCACCATCGAAGCCCCCACCGCACCGAAGGCCAGCCGCCGCACCTCGAAGAAGGTGGCCTCCGGGGCTCCGGGCAGACCCGGCAGGACGCCTCCCAGCCAGAGGATCAGCACGATCCAGCCGTTGAGGGCCAGTCCCACCCACACCAGCTGGCTCGCCCGTCGCTCCCCCCAGAGCTCACTGATCAGATCGGTGCAGAGAAACGTCACCGGGTAGGGCAGGGCCCCCACCGCCACCACGATGGGCCAGGAGCCGATCGACCCGATCTGCAGGAACCGGGTGAGTCCCAGGATGTTGAGCATCCCCATCGTGCCCAGGAAGATTCCCGCCAACACCAGAAACACCAGCTCACGGCGCTGCTGCAGGGTCATGGCGGTGGGGCATGGCAGCGTTCAGCCTGACGCGGGGGCCCATGGCTGACCAGCCCTGTGGATTCCTGGTGCTCGACAAGCCGGCGGGGCCCAGCTCCCACGCCTGCGTCAGCCGGGTGCGGCGGGCCTACGGCCTGCGCCGGGTGGGCCATGGCGGCACCCTTGATCCGGCCGTCACCGGCGTGCTGCCGATCGCCCTGGGCCCCGCCACCCGGCTGCTGCCCTACCTCAGCGGCGACAAGACCTACCGGGGCACGGTGCAGCTGGGCCTCACCACCAGCAGTGATGACCTCCAGGGGGAGGTGCTGGAGCGACGCCCCGTCCCCGGCCTGGATCCGGACGCGATCAACACCGCCCTGGAGCGGTTCCGTGGGCCGATCGCCCAGGTGCCTCCGCAGGTGTCGGCCGTGCATGTGGATGGCCAGCGGGCCTATCAGCGGGTGCGGCGGGGCGAGACCCTCGCCCTGGCGCCACGGCCGGTGCTGATCCAGCGGCTGGAACTGCTCAGCTGGGACCCCGCCGGCGCCAGGCTGGAGCTGGAGGTGGCCTGCTCGGCCGGCACCTACATCCGCTCCCTGGCGCGCGACCTGGGGGCCCTGCTGGGCTGCGGCGGCACCCTGGCCAGCCTGCGCCGCAGCGCCGCCCTCGGGTTCACCCTGGCGCAGGCGGTGCCCCTTGATGCCCTCGAGCAGCTCCCCCGCCCCCCCCTGCTGACGCCCCTGGCGGCCCTGGCCCATCTGCCCCGACAGCGGCTCAGCCCCGAGCAGCTGGCCGGCTGGCGCTGCGGTCGTCAGCTCGCCGCTGAGCCCCCAGCCACGACGGCTGTGGCCGAGGGCCAGGCCGTGGTGGTGGTGGCGCCGGATGGCAATCTGGCGGGCATGGCCCGGGCCACCGCCGATGGTCTGCTGCAGCCGAAGCTGGTGCTCGAGGCGGCCGGGTGATCCCGTTGTTCACTCCCCCCTGGGCTTCCCGCCATGGCCGGCCACAGCAAATGGGCCCAGATCAAGCGCAGCAAGGCGGTGGTCGACGCCAAGCGGGGGGCGCTGTTCACCCGCCTGGGGCGGGAGATCATGGTGTCGGCCCGGGCTGGGGCTGATCCGGCGGGCAACTTCCAGTTGCGCACGGCGATCGAGAAGGCCAGGGCGGCCGGAATGCCCAACAGCAACATCGAGCGGGCGATCGCCAAGGGCTCAGGCCAGTTGAGCGGCGGGGTCGAGGCCTTCGAGGCCGTGCGCTACGAGGGCTATGGACCTGGCGGGGTGGCCGTGCTCGTGGAGGCACTCACCGACAACCGCAACCGCACCGCCGCTGACCTGCGACTGGCCTTCGGCAAGCACGGCGGCAATCTCGGCGAGAGCGGTTGCGTGGGCTATCTGTTCGAAGCGCGCAGCGTGGCGCGGCTGCGGCAGGGCGCTCTCGATGAGGAGCAGCTGCTGGAGGCCCTGCTGGCCCTGGAGAGCGCAGGGGCCGTGACCGTGCTGGGTTATGAGCTCGGGCTCGACGACGGGGCCGATGGCGAGGCCACTGACGAAACTTGTGACAAAGCCGGTGACGCCGCCGCGGGCCGCTGCACCAGCACCGAGGTGTTCGCCCCCTTCGCCCAGCTCGAGGCCCTGCAGGATGGCCTGAGGCGGCAGGGGCTGGCCGTGGGCAGCTGGGAGCACCGCTGGATTCCACTGGTGGGCTGCCCGCTCAGCGATCCCGGGCAGCTGGGCGCCTGTCTGCGCATGCTCGATACCCTCGAGGAGCTCGACGACGTGCGCACGGTCACCAGCAACCTGGAGGCGGAGGGCGCTCTGCTCGACCAACTGCTGGCCTGAGACCGGTCCCCTCAGAGGTCGCTGGCGCTGAGGGCAGCCCGATCGGCGATCACCCGCACCGCCGGGTGGTGCTGCAGCCAGCTGGCCGGCAGCTGCGCTGAGGGCGGCTCCCGCAGCAGTCGCCGCAGCACCGCGGCCTTGGGAGCGCCGGTGACGACCAGCAGGATGCGCCGGGCCGCCAGGATCTCCGCCAGGCCGAGGGTGATGGCCCGCGCCGGTACCGCCTCCGGGTCATCCGCGAAGGCGGCGGCGTTGTGCCGGCGCGTGGCGGCGCTGAGCTCGACCGGCCGGCAGGAGCTCGAGGCGGTGCAGGGGGGTTCGTTGAAGCCCACATGGCCGTTCACCCCCAGGCCCAGCAGCTGCAGACCGATGCCGCCGGCGGCGCGGATCTCGGCGCCATAGCGCCGGGACTCCGCCGCCGCGTCCGCCGCCCGGCCATCGGGCAGGTGCACCCGGGCGGGATCCAGCTGCAGGGGGCGGGTCAGGCTGGCGGCCATGAAGACCGCGAAGGATCCGGGATCACCGCTGGGCAGGCCCACATACTCATCGAGGTTGTAACTGCACCAGCCCTGGCGCAGCTGCCGGCGCTGCTCGTCGTTCAGCGCCCGCACAGCCGCCACCAGGGCGCCGTACACCGGCACCATGGTGCTCCCGGTGGCCAGCCCCAGTGGCTGCGGCTGTGGCGAGAGGCGGTCCGCCAGCACCTGCCGTGCCACCTCCCGGGCAACGGCGTCGGGGTCATCGAGTGCGGTCAGCGCCAGGCGCTGGCGAACGGCGGCGCTCAAGCGGGCTCAGCGCGGGAGCGTAGGGTCGCAGCTGCGTACCCCGGTAGTAGTGGCTGAGGATGCGCTCGTGGGTCTCCCCGCGGCGGGCCATGGCGTAGGCGCCCCACTGGCTCATGCCCACCCCGTGGCCGAAGCCGCGGCCCACCGCCAGCAGGGCCGGCTGGGTCGGCGTTTGGGGCGTGGCGAGAGCCCCGCGATCGCCACCCGAGACTGCAGCGCTGGCCAGGCGGACGCTGGGGATCGGCGGCGGCGGCGGCGGCAGCAGGGCCAAGGGGGAGGCCTGGGCCGGGACCCGCTGGGAAGCGAGCACCTCGAAGCGCACCTGGGTGCTGCGCAGCCCCAGCCGCGAGCGCAGCTGCGGGCCGGTGACCACCAGGGTGCCTCGGGGACCCACCACCCGGGCCTGACGCACCCGGCCGGTGGCCGTGGTGGTGAGCACATCGATGCGATACACCCCGCCGGTTTCAACGAAGGCCTGGCGCAGGCGTTCGGGGGGGAGCAGTTCCCGCCACTGATGCACCGGACTGTCGTCGTCGAAATCGGGCACGCTCACCAGGTAGGGCAGCTGGCGCTGCCAGATGTCACCGCTGTTTTCAGTGAGACCACCGCTGCTGCTGTGGAAGACCGCGTTGGCCAGGCTGGAGCCGAACATCAGCACCTGGCCGCGGGTGCTGGCCACCGCCTGGCGGGTGGACGCGGTCTCCGACTCCAGCCCTTTGTAGACCTGGCTGCTGACCGTGGACTTGAGGTCGTAGTTGGCCTCTGGCTTGCGTTGGCGCAGGGCATAGGTGCGGGCAGCCACGGCCTGGGCGCGCAGGGCCGACTGGGGCCAGCTGGCGGGCATTTCGCTACCCACCACGCTGGGCAGATAGGTCTCGAGCGGCACGTGGTTGATGGCCTGCAGCCCGCCGCCGCTGGCCAGCAGCCGCAACCGTCCCCGGTAGCGGCGCTGCTGCAGCTGGAACACCCCTGCCTGGTCGGTGCGGCTGCCGGGCACGGCTTCCAGCCAGTAGGCGGAGGCCTGGGGCAGCAGCACGCTCCTGGCGGCGGCACCGCCTGTGGCCTGCGGGATGACCAGGCGCACCCGCCCCCCCTGCATCGACACGGTGGTGGTGGTGGCAGGCGGCAGCTGCACCCCACCGGGCTGGAGCCGCACCGGCTGCCCCAGGGAGCCCACCGAGAGGCTGGCGCCTTCAGCCAGCAGCACCCGCACTTCGGGCTCGCCCGAGCGGGCCTGCAGGGTGGCATCGCCGCCGGCGATAACGGCTGGCACGGACACGGCCACCAGCGAGAGCACCGGTGTCCAGGGGCGCAGGGACAGGGCCACGGCTGAGAGGAACGACAAGGCCACCCATTGTGACCGGCGTGGCAGCATGCGCCAGAGGCCATCCCCCCGTGCAGGTCACCTTTCTCGGCACGAGCTCCGGGGTGCCGACCCGGGGCCGCAACGTTTCGGCGGTGGCCCTGCGCCTGCCCCAGCGGGCCGAGCTCTGGCTGTTCGACTGCGGCGAGGGCACGCAACACCAGTTTCTGCGCAGCGATCTGCGGGTGAGTCAGCTGCGGCGGGTCTTTGTGACCCACATGCACGGCGACCACGTGTTCGGACTGCCCGGCCTGCTGGCCAGCCTTGGCCTGGCGGGCACCTGCACGGGCATCGACCTCTACGGCCCGGACCGGCTGCGCGATTACCTCGACGGTGTGCTGCACACCAGCTCCACCCGCATCAGCTATCCCCTGCGGCACCACCGGGTGCGGCAGGCCGCCGATCGGGGCATCCCGCTGCTGGAGCTGGAGGACATCAGCGTGCGCTGCGCGCCCCTGACCCACCGCGTGCCCGCCGTCGCCTACCGGGTGGACCAGAAACCCAGGCCCGGCCGCTTCGATGTGGCCAAGGCCGCGGAGCTGGGCATCCCCCCCGGGCCGATCTACGCCCGTTTGAAGCGGGGGGCCAGCGTCACCCTCGAGGACGGGCGCATCATCAACGGAGCCAGCCTGTGCGGGCCCGAGCGGCCCGGCGCCAGCATCGTGTACTGCACCGACACGGTGTTCTGTGAGGCGGCGGTGGAGCTGGCGGCGGGCGCCGATCTGCTCATCCACGAGAGCACCTTTGCCCACGCCGAGGCGGAGCTCGCCTTCGCCCGGCAGCACTCCACCACCACCATGGCGGCCCAGACGGCCCTGGCCGCCGGGGTGAAGCAGCTGGCCCTCACCCACCTCAGCCCCCGCTATGGGCCCGGCAATGCCGTCACCCCCGACGACCTGCTGGCGGAGGCCCGGGCGATCTTCCCGAACACGCTGCTGGCCCGGGACTTCCTCAGCATCGACGTGCTGGCGGAGGAGCCGACGCCGGCGCGGGCGGCCGCCCGCACCTGAACCGGCGCTGGCCTGGGCGCCAAGCGCCTGCGCCTGCAACAGTTCTCCCGAATCCGGACCGGAGCCCCCGGCGCCCGTGATACAAGGTCTCCGATGCGGTTGTCACCGCCCCCCATCCGGCTTCTCCCCATGGCCTCGACCCCCCCGGGCTTCGCCGCCCCCTCCCTGCACAGGCCCCTGCGCCGGGCCCTGCGTTCCGCGCTCCACACCCTGGTGGCCCTGCCCCTCGTGCTGCTGCTCTGCGTGGGCTTCAGCGGGCAGGCCCTGGCCGCCCAGTGGACCACCGAACAGCTCACGGTGCCCAGTGGTGCCGATGGCAGCACCGTGACCTTCACCGAGCAGGAGGTCAAGGCCGGACGCAAGCTGTTCAACTCCAGCTGCGGCGAGTGCCATGCCGGCGGCATCACCAAGACCAACCAGAACGTGGGGCTGGATCTCCAGGCCCTGGCCCTGGCCACCCCCTCGCGGGACAACGTGGACGCCCTGGTGGACTACATGAAGGATCCCACCAGCTACGACGGCGAGTATTCGATCGCCGAGGTGCACCCCAGCATGCGCAGCAGCGACATCTTCGTGAAGATGCGCGACCTCGATGACGAGGACCTCAAGCTGATGGCCGGTTTCATCCTCACCGCTCCCAAGGTCCAAGGCGTGCAGTGGGGCGGCGGCAAGATCTACTTCTGAACGGGCTCAACGCGTTGAGCGCTCTGCGGCCCCCGGCACCTGAGGTGCCGGGGGCTTTTGGCTGCGCTCGCCTGCCGAGCTAGGCGCTGGCCTTCTGGCCCGGCCCAGCGGGCTCAACCGTGGGGCAGACGTTGGCGGGCTCAAGGGACGCCGGCAGCTTGCTGTACCACCATTCCTGCAGCGGCGGCTGCAGCCGCACCGGGAACAGGGTCACCACCGTGCGGGTGGGCCGGGCGCCGGGCAGCAGCAGTTCAACGGCATAGGAGGGGCAGCGCCGCGCGGCCAGGTCGGCCACGAAGCGGCGGCCGATGCGCCGCCAGCTGGGCTCCTTGCTGCGCCAGGCCAGGCGACAGCAGGGCCAGGGCAGCTCCTCGCGGTCGAACAGGCGACAGCAGGGCCCCAGGATGCGGTAGCTGTACTGCCCGCCCACACTGGTGTGCTCCGAACCGGGCGGCAGCAGCTGCTCGGCAGCTCGGGTGAGGGGGAACAGGGAGGACATCAAAAAGCCACCCCGAAGGGTGGCGGAGGACGAAGCGGAGATCAACTCCAGGACTCAGTAGAGCTCTTCTTCGGCGTGGGTGGTGATGGAGCAGTCGCTGGTGGGGTAGGCGACGCAGGTGAGCACGAAGCCAGCCTCGATCTGGTCGTCGTCGAGGAAGCTCTGATCCGACTGGTCAACGGTTCCGGAGGTGAGCTTGCCAGCGCAGGTGCTGCAGGCACCGGCACGGCAGGAGTAGGGGAGGTCGATGCCCTGCTCTTCAGCGGCGTCGAGGATGTACTGGTCGTCAGGAACCTCGATGGTCTTGTTGAGGCCCTCGCTCTCGTTGATGAGGGTGACCTTGTAGGAAGCCATGAAAGGGATTGGAGCTCACAGGCACCCGGGCAACCGGGCCTGTAGGACCCGCCCTTCCTACATCCGACCACCGCCTTTCCCGTCGGTTTGGGAGGCGCGCCTGCGGAAGGCCAATCAAAGCCAGATCACTTATCAGCGTGCCTTATGCGACAAGGCCCGCCGTTTGCCGGTGCCGGTTCAGGTCCGTCGGATCGTGATCAGCCCCCAGTCGCTCTGGCGGGCGGTGAGTTCGGCGCTCCATCCCTGCCCCTCCAGCACCCGCCGCAGGGGCGGCTCCTGGCTCACCAGCAGGCCGCTGAGCAGGCCTACGCCTCCAGGGGCAAGCACGCTGGCGAAGGCCGGGCAGAGGGCCTCGATCACCGGCGCCAGAATGTTGCACAGCAGCAGGTCAGCCGGCCGGCCGCCGAGCAACGCCACCAGCGGCTCCACCGACCCCAGGCCCACCCGCAGGCGCCCCTGCAGGCCGCAGGCGGCGGCGTTGCCGGCGGTGGCCCGCACCGCCAGGGGGTCGGTGTCGGTGGCCGCCACCTCCTTGGCCCCCAACAGCAGGGCGGCGATGCCGAGGATGCCGCTGCCGCAGCCCAGATCGGCCACCCGCAGGCCGGCCAGGCCTGGCGCGGGGTCGCCGGCGACGCTGCGCACGGCGGCGAGACGATCCAGCGCCTCCAGACAGAGGCGCGTGGTGGGATGGCTGCCGGTGCCGAAGGCGCTGCCGGGATCCATGCGGATCACCAGCCGCTGGGCGTGCTCAGGGGGCAGCTCCAGCCAGGCGGGCAGGATCAGCAGCCGCTCGCCCACCGGATCGGGCCGCCAATGGCGCTTCCAGCTCAGGCTCCAGTCCTCATCCAGCTGCTGCACCCAGGTGATCGGCGGCAGCCTGAGGTCGAAGGGCTCAGCCAGGGGGGCGAGGGCCGCCTGCAGCCGCAAGCGCTCCGGCTGCGGCCAGTCGGCGGCCGGTAACCAGGCCTGCAACAGCCGCCGCTGGGGATCGTCAGCACGGTGGCGCACGGCCAGGCGTGGAATCCCCAGGCACGCCAGTTTCCACAGCAGGGATTCCTCCAGCTCCGCAGGGCAAGGCATCTCCAGGCGCCACCAGGATCGATCCATCACGGGTTGGCCCAGCCGGGCCGGGGCGGTCAGAGGGTGACCGGGTGGGCTTCCTGAATGCCGTCGATCCGGTGAATGGCCTCCAGCAGGCTGGCGGGGATCGGGTCGTCGAGGCTCAGCACCATCACGGCATCGCCACGCACGATGCGGCGGCCCACCTGCATCGAGGCGATGTTGACGTTGTGCTCGCCCAGCACCGAGCCGATGCGCCCGATGATCCCGGGCATGTCGCGGTGGCGGGTGAACAGCATCTGCTGGCTGGGACTCACCGACACGGGGAACTCGTCGATCGAGGTGACGCGCAGCTCACCATCGGCGAACACCGCACCACTGACGCTGTGGTTGCCTTGGCTGCTGCGGGAGCGCAGCTCCAGGGAACCGCCGGCGTAGTCGCGGGCGGCCTCGTCCTTCACCTCCAGCACGTGAATGCCCCGGTCCTTGGCCTCGAGGCTGGCGTTGACGTAGTTGATCGAATCGCCCAGGGCCGTGGAGAGCACGCCCTTGAGCACGGCCACCACCAGGGGCTGGGCGGGATGGGCGGCGAACTCGCCCTGCAGCCGCACCTCCAGCTCGCTGATCTGGCCGCCGGCCAGCTGGGAGAGCAGCTGCCCCAGGGTTTCCGCCAGCTGCAGATGGGGCTTGAGCAGCTCCATCACCTCGGCATTCAGGCCGGGGATGTTCACGGCACTGCGGGCGGGAAGGCCCAGCAGCACATCGCGGATCTGCTCGGCCACGTCGATGGCCACGTTCTCCTGGGCCTCGGTGGTGGAGGCCCCCAGGTGCGGGGTGAGCACGAGGCGCTGCTGCACCGTCCGCAACGGCGAATCGGCTGCCAGGGGTTCGCTGGCATACACATCGAGGGCGGCGCCGGCAATCACGCCCTGCTCCACCGCCTCGGCCAGGGCCGCCTCGTCGACGATGCCGCCGCGGGCGCAGTTGACCAGCCGTGCCGTGGGCTTCATCGTGCGCAGCAGCTCGGCGTTCACCAGGTTTTCGGTGTCGGGCGTGCGGGGCAGGTGCAGGGTGACGTAGTCGGCCTGGGCAAACAGCTCGGGCAGGGGCAGCAAGGTCACCTGCATGCTCTGGGCACGCTCGGGGGAGACGAAGGGGTCGTAGGCGAGCAGCTCCATGCCCATCGCCTTGGCGACCCGGGCCACGTGGGAGCCGATCTTGCCGAGCCCGACCACGCCCAACTTTTTTTTGTAGAGCTCATTGCCCACGTAGGTCTTGCGATCCCAGCCGCCAGCCATGGTGCTGGCGTGGGCGTGGGCCACGTGGCGCGACAGCGACAGCATCAGCGCCAGGGCATGCTCGGCGGCGGCGATGGTGTTGCCCTCCGGCGAGTTCACCACCAGCACACCGCGGCGGGTGGCGGCCGGCACATCGACGTTGTCGACCCCCACACCGGCCCGGCCGATGATCCGCAGCTTGTCGGCGGCCTCGATGATCCCGGCCGTCACCGTGGTGCCGGAACGGATCATCAACGCTTCGTAGTCACCGACGATGGCGCGCAGCTCCTCGGTCCCGAGGCCGGTGCGCACATCCACCGTGGCCACCTGGGAGAGGATGGCGATCCCCGCCTGGTCGATGGGATCCGAAACGAGAACCTTGGTCATGCCCGGCGGGGGTTGTGCAGCCGGAGGTGAAGTGTAGTGATCGACGGCTGAACGGGCCCTGGCGATGGCCTGATCGGCAGCCGCAGCACCGCAGCAGCGAGAATCGAGCCGCAACCGCTTCAACGGGGACTGACGAGGTGACGAGTGTCGTGGTGGTGGTCGACGATCAGGGGCGACTGCATCAGCTGCGCGATCGCCTCGCCGACCTGCAGCCCCCCCTGGCCCAGCTGGTCACCGTGGGGGCCGGCGAAACATCGATGGAGGAGGTGGAACGCCTCAACCCGGCGGTGGGGCGACAACGTCGGCAGCGTTCCATGGCCCGCTGGCTGATCCCCTTCGGATTCTTCGCCGGGCTCACCTTCACCTACATCACTGACCTCGACACGTTCGCCTTCGCCGGCGACTGGAGCCAGCATCTGATCGGCGGCCTGCTGGGTCTCGGTTCGGGCTGGATGGGCAGCTTCGCGGCTGCCGCCAGCGTGCGCTCCGACCAGGACGACCGTGTGCGCAGCCTGCGCAACCGGGTGGCCGAAGGCAGCTGGCTGCTGTTGGTGGAAACCGCCGTGGGCGCCGACATGCCCTGGAGCACCCTCCAGCAGGCCCGCCCTCAGGCCGTGGTGCGTCTGGGCGACGCCTGATGCTGCCCCGCCGGACGCTGCTCGAAGGCAGCCGACATCCGGCCGTTCTCGCTGCGGTGCTGGATGTGGCCGACACAGCGCTGCGCACCTGGGAGCCCTGCTGGACGGGGTTCCTCGATCCAGCCGCCCGCGAGGAAGCCAGCGAACGCCTGGCGCCGCTGGCCGAGCTGCACGTGCACGGCGCGGGCGGCTTCCCCGGGGCGGAGCGCCAGCGCCTGCTGCTGCTGCGACGGGAGAGCGGGGTGGATCCGCAGGCCCTGCCCACGGATCTGGGCGGGCTGGAGATCAGCGGCAATTTTCTGTTTGATCCGGCCGAGCCCGCCGACCTGCGCCAGACCCTGCTCAGCCTCGGCACGGCCCCCGAGAGCATCGGTGATCTCTGGATGCGCGGCGACCGCGGTGGCCAGGGGGTGCTCTGCGAGATCGCCGCCAGGGCGCTCAGCGGCCGCCAGGGCCAGGTGCGCAGCGTGGATGTTCTTTGTCAGGCCAGGGCCATCGACGCCCTGCAGCCACCGCAGCCACGGCAGCCACGCCGCTGGCACAGCGTGGAGGCCTCCTGCCGGCTCGATGCCGTGGCTTCCGCCGGCTTCGGGATGTCCCGGGCACGCATGAGCAGCCTGATCCGCGCCGGCCAGGTGCGGGTGAACTGGACTGCGATCACCAGTCCGAGCCAGGAGCTGGAGGCCGGTGATCGGGTGCAGATGGCCGGCCGTGGTGAGCTGGCGGTGCTGGGTGTGAGTCCCACCAAGCGCCAGCGCTGGCGCATCGAGCTGGAACGGCGCTGAGCCCGGGCGCCGGCAGCCCAGGGGTGGGAGGCCGGAGAGGGTGGGCTGCTAGTTTTTGCAGGCTCCTGAGCAGCTTCTGCCCAGGATGGCGATTGAGTTCAACAGTTGACACATTCAACTGTGTTGCAGATGTGAGTGGCAGAAGCTCTCAAGGCTTCATTCTCAGGACAACAATTCAGGGCTTTGTCCCGAAATGTTTCCCACCTCAGCCACTTCGCAACTGAACGAGTGTGGGCCTCGAATCAAATCCTTTTCAGGACGACATTCCTGCCGGCACCTCCAACACTCTTTCCCCAGTCCAAACTGGGGCGATTAGCTCAGAGGTAGAGCACTACCTTGACACGGTAGGAGTCACTGGTTCGATTCCAGTATCGCCCACTTCCCCAGCCGCGGAAGTTTCTGCCCAGCCATGCCCGGCACCCGAGACTCTGCCGCTGCCATCCCCCCGGATGGCTCCCCCTCCGGCAACCCAGCCCAGCCGGCGCCGCTGGCCGCGGTGATCGGCATGGGTCGTTCCGGCATCGGAGCCGCCCGGCTGCTGCAGGCCCTCGGCGAGCGGGTGGTGGTGATGGAGAGCCGTGGCAACCCGGAGCTGGAGCGGCAGGCCGCCGAGCTGCGCCACCAGGGAATTGAGGTTCGCCTGAACCACAGCCTCGATGCCGAAGCCATTCTCGCCCTGGGGCCTGACCTGCAGCGGGTGGTGGTGAGCCCCGGCATCCGCTGGGACCATCCCGCCTTTGCAACCCTGCGCGCCCGCGGCCTCACCGTGCAGGGAGAAGTGGAACCGGCCTGGCAGGCCAGCCGCCCCGCGCCCTGGATCGGCATCACCGGCACCAACGGCAAGACCACCGTCACCCATCTGGTGCACCACCTGCTGCGCAGCGCCGGCAGGGATGTGGCGATGGCGGGAAATGTGGGCCAGTCGGCGGCCGAAACCGTGCTGGAGCGCCGCGACTCCAGCGAAGGCCTGCCCCAGTGGCTGGTGGTGGAGCTCAGCAGCTACCAGATCGAGGCCTCAACAGCAATCGCGCCGCGGGTGGGGATCTGGACCACCCTCACCCCCGACCACCTGGAACGGCACGGCACGCTGGACAACTACCGCAGCATCAAACGGCAATTGTTGGAGCGCAGCGCTGTGCAGGTGCTCAACGGCGACGATCCCGATCTCCAGGCCAGGGCAGCCAGCTGGGATCGGGCGATCTGGGTGAGCGCCGGTCCGCGGCGGCAGCTGGCTCCGGGGATCGAACCGGAGCTGTGGATCGAGGCCGGGCGGGTGTGGCAGGCGCGGGCGGGCGGGCCCAGGGATCTGATGGCCGCCGATGCCCTGCAGATGCCCGGTTCCCACAACCGCCAAAACATGCTGCTGGCGGTGGCGGCAGGGTTGGAAGCGGGTCTGGATGGCCCCACGATGGAGGCGGCCCTGCGCCAGTTCCCGGGCGTGCCCCATCGCCTGGAGCACATCCGCACCTGGGAGCAGGTGCGCTACTACAACGACAGCAAGGCCACCAACTACGACGCCGCCGAGGTGGCTCTCAAGGCCCTGGGCGGCCCCTTGGTGGTGCTCGCCGGAGGTCAGGCCAAGATCGGTGAGGCCAGTGCCTGGGTCCGCGCCCTCCAGGCTTCGGCGCGGGGCGTGGTCCTCTACGGCGAAGCCCAGGAGCGTTTTCAAACGCTGCTCAGGGAGCACGGCTACGCCGGCCGCATCGAAACCTGCCCGGGACTGGAGCAGGCCGTGCCCCTGGCCGCCGGCCTGGCCGCCGACCTCGGTTGCGGTGCCGTGCTGCTCTCGCCCGCCTGCGCCAGCTTCGACCAGTACCCCGACTTCGAGGCGCGGGGCGACCATTTCCGCCGGTTGGTGGCCGATCTCTGACCAGCCGGCAACCGGCGGGCAAGCTCCGCTCGGATCCGTAGCATCTCCGCAGCAGAAACAACGCCGGCCATGGCCTACTGGCTGATGAAGAGCGAGCCGGAGGTGTATGGCATCGACCACCTCCAACGGGAGCAGACCACCCTCTGGGATGGGATCCGCAACTATCAGGCGCGCAACTTCATGCGCAGCATGGATGTTGGTGATCAGGCCTTCTTTTATCACTCCAACACCAAACCACCGGGGATCGTGGGGCTGATGGAGGTGCTGGAGACAGGCCTTGTGGACCCCACCCAGTTTGATCCCGCCTCCAAGTACCACGATCCGGCCTCCAGCCGCGACAAGCCCCGCTGGGACTGTGTGCGGCTGGGCTTCCTGCGTCAGTTCCCGCGCCTGCTGTCCCTTGAGACCCTGCGGCAGACCTTCAGCGCCGAAGAGCTGGCGGTGGTGCGGCGCGGCAACCGTCTCTCGATCCTGCCCGTGCCCGACGGCAGCGCCCAGCGCCTCCTGACCCTGCTGGAGGGCGGATGAGGGGGCCGTCGCCCCGACCGCCGCCGATCGCCATCCGCCTGGCCCTGCAGGAGGGTTGGCGGGGATTTCGCCGGGGCAGCGGCACCCTGATGCTGTTCACCCTGCTGGTGGGCGGCGTCAATGTGGCCTGCCAGTTGGGCATCCGCTTCAGCGACGAACGCATCGTCAATGTCTACGGCCAGACCGACCAGCTGGCCCAGGGGGGCTACGGGCTGGCCTGGCTGGCCTGGCTGCTCAGCAACCTCTGGTTGGTGGTGGGCCTGCTGCGGGGGGCCGATGCCGTCCTGGCGCGGGAACGGCCGCGCCTGAACGATCTGCTGCGCCTGAATGGCCGGCAGCTGCTGCGGGCCGCCGGCACCCTGGGCCTGGTGCTGCTGGTGCTGGGCCTGATCGTTCGCCTGGCCCAGGCCAGCGCCTGGCTGCTGGCCCTGGTGCAACCGCTGTTGATGGCTCTGCCCCTGCTGGCGGGGGTGGCCGCGGTGATCTACGTGGTCACTGATCAGCTCCTCAGCCTGCCCTTGAGCGTGCTGGACGGGCATGGCCCCGTGGAGGCGTTCCGCCGTGGCCGAACGGCGATTGATCCGCACTGGCTGCAGGCCCTGGGGCTGACGCTGCTGCTGGGATTGGTGGTGCTGGCAGGCTTCCTGCCACTGCTGCTGGGCCTGGTCGCGACCCTGCCGGTGGCCGCCTGCATCCTGGTGGCCGCCTATCGCCAGCTGTTCCCAGCGCCGCTGACGCGGCGGTCTCAGCCCCAGCCCCAGCCGCTTCAACCGCAGCGGAAGCGCCCCTGAGCCGGGAAGAGATTGGCGAGGTAGCAGCGGGTCACGTCCCGGCTCTGCACCCCGTTCTGCACCAGAAAGCCAGCAACGGCTGCCTGGAACAGGCGGTACTGGTCCCAGTTGGGGTGCTCCTCGATGAACAGGCGCATGGACATCAGCAGAGCTTCGGGCACCTCGGCCCGCAGGCTCACCATCAGGCTTTCGATTCCCTCCTGGTCCGCCCCTTGATGGGACGGTTCGAGGCCATCCCCACCGGCACTGGTGCTGGTGCTGGGACCGCTGATCGTGAGCTTGGACTCCATGGCTGACCCCCGTCGTGAGCCCAACCTTCCCCGACGGTCCGGCGGGAGTCAAATGAGGACCAGCGGCGCTGCCGCAGCCGCTCCCAGGCTGAGATCCCTGTGCTGGCAAGAGATCCGCCCAGCACAGACGCAGCGCCGAGGCAACGCCGGTCGCCCGCAGGGGGCTGTCAAGGGCGAGGGTGACGCCTCTGCCGTATTCCCCAGCACCGAGGTGGCGAGAGCGGGCGCTGCCGTCCCCCTGCGGAAAACCTGGGGAAAGCGGCCGCCGTTCTGGGGGGATCGGCCCCTGACCGGCGCTGATCAGCACTCCTGATCAGCGCCGGTCAGGGGGCCATTCTCAGCGCTGCTGCTGCTGCATGCTGGTCGCCCGCTTCCCCGCTCCCCCGGCCGCCGCCATGTCAGTTGCCCTGCTGGGAACCGGTCTGCTGGGAGCCGCCATCGCCGAGCGTCTGCTGGAGCAGGGCCAGACCGTGCACGCCTGGAACCGCCATGCCGAGCGGCTGGCTCCACTCACGGCCCTCGGCGCGATCCCCTGCGCCACCGCAGCGGAGGCGGTGCAGGCCTGCGACTGGGTGATCACCGTGCTCAGCGATGGGGCCGCAACGCGCGCGGTGCTGGCGGGCGCCGGGCTGCTGGGCCACGGGCATGGCGCCTCAGGCGGGGGTGGGGCGGCGGACCGCGGGCGGCGGGTGCTGCAGATGGGCACCATTGCCCCACCCGAGAGCCGCGAGCTGGCCGCGGCGGTTGCGGCGGCGGATGGCGCCTATCTAGAGGTGCCTGTGCTGGGCAGCCGCCCAGAAGCCCTGGCCGGCACACTGCAGTTGATGGTCGCAGGTGCTGAAAGCCTGTTTGAGCAGGCCCTGCCCTTGCTGCGCCTGCTGGGCCCTGAGCCGCGGTTGCTGGGACCGGTGGGGTCAGCCCTGGAGACCAAACTGGCCCTCAACCAGCTGATCAGCAGCCTCACCCATGCCTTCAGCCTGTCGCTGCATCTGGTCCAGGCCAGCGGCGTGGCGGTGGAGCAGTTCATGGAGCTGCTGCGGGGCAGTGCCCTCTACGCCCCCACCTTCGACAAGAAGCTGCCACGCCTGCTGGCGGACGACTACAGCGAGCCCAACTTCCCCACCGCCCACCTGCGCAAGGACCTGCTGCTGTTTCTGGCGGCGGCCCGGGAGCGGGGCCTGGACACCACGGGCCTGCAGGGGCTGGCCGAGCTGCTGGCCCGGGCCGAGGGCAGCGCCCTCGATGGTCTCGACTACAGCGCCCTGCACCGGCTCACGGCCTCGGCAGGCAGCTGAGCTCCCGGGCCTGGCGCAGGGCCGCCACCATCGCGCCAGCGGCGGCCTCGCTCCAGCCCCCCTCCACCCCCCGTTCGCTCAGGCCGGGGGCGAGCACAAAGCGCAGGCGCCACGCCTGGGGATGCCCCTCCAGCTCCAGCCACAGGGGGCCGCTCTCGAGCTCCAGCGTCAGCTGTTCCTGCGGCATCAGGCGCTCGGCCATCACCGCCAGTTCATCCACCAGCCGGCAGCATCCGTCCCAGAGGGCCCGGGCCTCCTCGGCCCTGAGCTCAACGGCCCAGCCCTCGCCGCCGATCAGCACCGGATAGGGGCTGCGGTCGGGTTCGACGGCCAGCCGCCAGCCGGGGCCTTCCTGAACCTGCAAGCTCAGCCGGGCAGCAGGGCAGGCTGATCCTGCTCATCGCTGAGTTCGATGATCGCCCGCTGCACGGGCTTGATCATCGAGTCGTCCAGCAGGCCATCGAAATCGTCGAAGCGGCGCTGCTTGGCACGGAAGGCGATGCGCACGGTGGTGAGGTAGCGGTTGCTGGAATGGCGAATCAGGCTCTCGGCCCGCTGGGCCAGGTCCTTGGAGTTCACCTCGAGTCCGGTTTGCATCCGTCGGCAGCCACAACCCCCAACCTAGGGGAAGGCCGCTAGAAGACCCCCATGCAGGGAACCGTGGCCATTGACCTGGGCAGCAGCACCACCGTGGTGGCGCACCAGGCCCCCGGCGCCGGCGCCGAGCTGCTGGCCCTGCCCCCCTACAGCCTGGCCACACCGGTGGTGGTGCCCTCGTTGCTGTGGCTCAGCCACGGCGAGCAGTCCCGCCCGCTGATCGGCAGGCAGGTGCTGGAGGCTGGCCTGGCCCACGGCGACGACCCGCGCCTGCAGCGCGACTTCAAACGGCGCATCGGGGCGCCCCCAGGCGAGACCGGCAGCGCCGCGGCCGAGCGGGCCGGCAGCCTGCTGCTGCGCCGGCTGTGGCATGCCCTGCCGGACGGCCTGGAACCGAGGCGGCTGGTGCTCACCGCTCCAATCGAGGCCTACCGCGGCTACCGCCAGTGGCTGCTCAGGGTGTGCAGCGATCTGGAGGTGGAGGAGCTGGCCCTGGTGGACGAACCCACCGCAGCGGCGATCGGGGCTGGTTTGCCGGCCGGGAGCACGGTGCTGGTGGTGGACCTGGGCGGGGGCACCATCGATCTGTCGCTGGTGCAGCTCGAGGGGGGCGAGGGCCGGGCGGCGCCGATCGCCCAGTTGCTGCGCTTCGCCGGTCGCGACCTCGACGACAGCCGCCAACGGCTGCGCTGCGCCCGGGTGATCGGCAAGGCCGGCGTGGGCCTGGGGGGGCGGGACATCGACCGCTGGATCGCCCATCGGCTCTGCCCCGACCAGCCCCCCAGCGGCACCCTGCTGGAGGCCTGCGAACGGCTCAAGTGCCAGCTCAGCGAGCAGGACGAAGCCCTGACGCTGTGGACACCGCCCCAGGCCCCCGCGCGCGAACTGCGGCTGAATCGGGAGCAGCTGGCGGCGCTGCTCGAGGGGCACGGCCTGCTGGGGCAGCTCGACGCCATGCTCGACGAGGTGCTGGCAGCGGGCCGCAGGGCCGGCCTTGACCTCAGACGGGTCACGGCGGTGTTGCCCGTGGGCGGCTCCAGCCAGCTGGCGGCGATCCGCGACTGGCTCCGCCAGCGCTGCGGGGCAGTACCAATCCGCGACCAGCGGCCGGTGGAGGCCGTGGCGATCGGCGCCCTGGCCCTCACCCCCGGCGTGCAGGTGAAAGATGTGCTGGCCCGGGGGGTGGCGCTGCGCTGCTGGGAGCGACGCAGCGGCCGGCACCACTGGCACCCGCTGTTCGTGGCTGGCCAGAGCTGGCCCACTGACCGGCCCCTGGAACTGGTGCTGGCCTGCAGCCAAGACGGGCAGGAGGCCCTGGAGCTGGTGCTGGGGGAGCCCCTCGACGACCAACGCCGGGAGGTGGTGTTCGAAGCGGGCTTGCCGGTGCTGCGCCCCCGCCAGGCCGGCGCTGCCGACGTGATCCCCTGGGCCCAGGAGCCCTCGTCCCTTGCCCTCAACCCTGCCGGGGAGCAGGGCCAGGACCGCCTGCGGCTGGCCTTCACGATCGACGCCGACAGCCAGCTGCTGGTGGAGACCACCGATCTGCTCAGCGGCGAGCGGTGCGCACCGGTCCGCCTGGGGGCCGTGCGCTGAACGGCAGGCCAGGGCGACCCCGGCGGTGGACGCCGCCAGCGCCGCACCCACCGCCGTGCATGGGGCCTGCCCTACCGTCAAGATGGGAGATCGCGCGCTTTCGCCTTGGCCCTGCGCCAGCACAGGCTGCCTCGACTCTGGCTGGGTCTCACCCTCGGACTGGTGGCCGTCGCCATCGGCGGTGCTTACTGGTGGGAACGTCAGCTGCCCGCCCGGCTGGACGCCGCCGCCGCCAGGGGCGACCTCGATGCCTGCCTGCGCTACGGCGAGCAGTTGCAGGCCCTGCGCTGGCTGGGAGACGGGGCCCCGGGCGCCCAGGGGGAATGCCGACGCCGCAAGGCTGCCCAGCTCTGGGAGCAACAGCAGTGGTCCCCAGCCCTGCAACTGCAGCTGCAGCTTGTGAATTCGACGGTGGGTGAGCCTGAGGATCGCCGCCAGCTCGACGCCTGGCAGGAGGAGCTCAAGCAGCAGGCCCTCGCGCTGTTCCAGTCCGGCGATCTGGAGGGCAGCCTGGCTCGTCTGGAGCCCATGGGTGAGCACCGGCGCCCGGATCGCTCCGCCCTGGGCGATCAACTGCGCCAGATCTGGGAACGCAACAGTCAGAGCCTGGAGCGGGCCCGGCGCCTGGTGGATGAACAGCGCTGGTGGGAAGCCCTTGACGCGCTCAACCGTCTGGACCATCCCTGGTGGCAGGAGCAGGGACAACCGGTGCGCGCCCAGGTTCAGGCCAGTCTCAACCGACTGAGCGAGCAGGAGCGCCAGCGCGACAGCCATGGCGCCCTGACCCATGGCGTGCCCATCGAGCGTCTCGACGCCGAAGTCGGCCGGCTGATCGCCCAGGGGATGGATGACTGGGAGGCGTTCAACCAGGCCTGCCAGTCCCTGGGGGGCAGGGTGGTGCAGATGGGGCCCGAATCGGCCTGCCAGCGCTGACGGCCTGCGTGACAGGATTGCCTGGGAATCCAGGCGGTGCCATGCAGCAAGGAGATCAGGTCAAGGTCTGCCTCAGCGTGGTGGTGTATCACCACCCCAAGCACCGCGGAGAGGCCTTCGACCTGCAGGGGCAGCAGGGTGAGGTGCTGTCTGTGCTGAACGACTGGAAAGGCCGGGTGATCAGCCCCAACCTGCCGGTGGTGGTGGCCTTCGGGAAATTCCGGGCCCACTTCCGCCCCGACGAACTGGAGCTGGCCTGAAGCCAAGGGCTGTCACGGCTTCAGCGGGAACCCCTCAGGGCCGCAGCAGGTAGACGCCCTCTTCGCCGTCAATTCCCATCAGGCAGAGCTGAATGGTCTCCTGGCGGCCGGTGGGCACGGTCCGGCCGCAGAAATCGGGCTGGATGGGCAGTTCCCGATGCCCCCGGTCCACCATCACCAGCAAGCTCACGCGCCGCGGCCGTCCCCAGGCCTGCAGGGCATCGAGGGCGGCCCGCACGGTGCGACCGGTGAAGATCACATCGTCCACCAGCACCACATGGCGGCCGTCGAGATCCGCCGGCAGGTCGGTGGCCTGCACCAGGCGGGTACCGATGCGATCGAGATCATCGCGGTGGAAGGTGGGATCGAGGCTGCCCCGCTCCACCGGATGGCCACAGAGTTCGGCCAGGCGCACGCCCAGCACCTCCGCCAGGGCCACACCGCGGGTGGGAATGCCGAGCAACACCAGGCCGCGGCTGTCACCGGTGGCCTCGAGCACCTGGGTGGCCAAGCGATCCAGGGTGCGGGCCAGGTCGGTCGCCGACAGGATCTCCAGGCGCTCCATTGGGCCGCCGCAGTTGGAACGATCCTAGGAAGCCATGGATGTGACCAAAACCTGACGGAACTGGGAACTGGGCTGGAGTCCAAACAATCTCGCTGTAGGTTGGCTTATGCCAGGTGGTGACATCGTACGCGTACGCTCTGATGAGTGCACTCGTGATGACTACCGGCCGTCAATGTGTCCCTGCCATCAAGATGTGAGTCGGGTGGCAACAGTTCGGTGAATTCAGGTCCGTCCCAGATGTCAGCGTCCTCCCCAGCCTCCTCTTCCAGGCCCGGCCAGGGAGGCCCTTCCCCCAGCCCCTCTGACACGCTGGGTGACCAGAACGCCTCCCGCGAGACAGCCCCTCGCGACAGCGATCGCAGCACCAAGCCCGCGGCGTCGAAAGGTCCGATCGCACCGGTGGTGCTCACCATCCTCGACGGCTGGGGATACCGACCTGTCGACGACCACAACGCCATCCGGGCCGCCGACACCCCGGTGATGGATGCGCTCTGGCATGCCTATCCCCACACCCTGATCGAAGCCAGCGGTGCCGCGGTGGGGCTGCCCGAAAACCAGATGGGCAATTCCGAGGTGGGACACCTCACCATCGGTACGGGGCGCATCATCCGCCAGGAGTTGGTGCGCATCAGCCAGGCGCTACGCAACGGCTCGTTGGCGGCCAATCCAGTCCTCAACGGCCTGGCCGATCGGCTGCTCGTGAGCGGCGGCACCCTGCATCTGATCGGGCTCTGCTCCGATGGGGGGGTGCACAGCCATGTCGAACACCTGGGCGGGCTGCTGCGCTGGGCTGCCAGCCGGGGGCTGGCGGATGTCTGCGTGCATGTCATCACCGACGGTCGGGACACGGCGCCGAACAGCTCACCCCAGTTCATCGCCCAGGTGGAGCGCGCGATCGCCGACGCAGGCGTCGGCCGCATCGCCACCCTCTGCGGCCGCTACTGGGCCATGGACCGCGACAGCCGCTGGGAGCGCACCGAAAAGGCCTACCGCCTGCTCACGGAGACCGGCCCCCTGTCCACCCTCAGCCCGGCCGAGATCATCGAGGCCTCCTATGCGGCGGAGGTGGGCGATGAATTTCTCGAGCCAGTGCGACTGGACGAGGGGATGGTCAAAGCCGGGGACGGGCTGGTGTGCTTCAACTTCCGTCCCGACCGGGTGCGGCAACTGATCCGCGCCCTGGTGCTGCCGGAGTTCAGCGGCTTTGCCCGCACCCCGATCCCCGACCTCGACGTGGTCACCTTCACCCAGTACGAGAAGGGCCTGCCGGTGGCTGTCGCCTTCCCGCCCCAGTCCCTTGATGGACTGCTGGGACAGGTGGTCTCCGAGGCCGGCCTGCGCCAGTTCCGCACCGCCGAAACCGAGAAATACCCCCACGTCACGTACTTCATGAACGGAGGCATCGAGCAGGCCTTCCCCGGCGAGGATCGCCATCTGGTGCCGTCACCGCGGGTGGCCACCTACGACCAGGCACCGGAGATGTCGGCCAAGCAACTCACCGACAGCTGCATCGCCGCCATCGAGAAGGGCATCTATTCCTTGGTGGTGATCAACTACGCCAATCCGGACATGGTGGGACACACCGGCAAGATGCAGGCTGCCACCGCCGCCATCGCTACCGTTGACGGCTGCGTCGGGACGGCTGCTGGCGGCCACGGGCCGGATGGGAGGCACCATGCTGATCACCGCCGACCACGGCAACGCCGAGCTGATGGAAGGTCCCGACGGCCGGCCCTGGACCGCCCACACCACCAACCCGGTGCCCGTGATCCTGGTGGAAGGTGAGGGTCGCAAGCTGCCCGGCCACGGCAATGACATTCAGCTGCGCGAGCCTGGCGGTCTGGCCGACATCGCACCCACCCTGCTGGAGATTCTGGCGCTGCCCAAGCCCAACACCATGAGCGGCGTCTCCCTCGTGCTGCCGGCGGCGGTGGGCGCCGTTGCCGACCGAGTGCCAGAGGCTTTGGGCGTCTAGGCTGAAGCCGGTGTACACAACCCGCCGATGCTCACCACCGTGCTCTCCTGGATGTGGGTGATGTCAGCGGTGCTGCTGATCATCACCGTGCTCCTGCACAGCCCCAAGGGTGATGGCATGGGTGGTCTGGCCTCCAGCGGCGGTTCAATGTTCACCAGTGCCCGCAGCGCTGAACAGACGCTGAACCGCATCACCTGGACCCTGCTGCTGGTGTTCATGGCCCTGGCCGTGGTGCTGAGCGCCGGCTGGCTGGGATGAGACCGTGCAGATGAGCCGCCGCACTTTGCTCGCCGTCCTTGGCCTCACCGGCCTCGGTTCAGGACTTGCTGCTCTGCTCAGCCGGTCACGGCCTGCCGATGCCGCCGGGGCCGCGCTTGATCCGGCCTGGCGGCTCAGCGACAGCCAGTGGCGCGAGCGCCTCAGCCCCGAGGCCTACGCGGTGCTGCGCCGGGACGGTACCGAGGCGCCCTTCTCCAGCCCGCTCAACGCCGAGAAGCGACCGGGCACCTACCTCTGCGCCGGCTGCGATCTGCCCCTGTTCAGTTCCACGGCCAAATACGACAGCGGCACCGGCTGGCCCAGTTTCTTTGCCGCACTGCCCGACGCGATCAACACCCAACGCGACTTCAAGCTGGTCATACCGCGCACCGAATACCACTGCCGGCGCTGCGGTGGCCACCAGGGCCACGTCTTCAACGACGGTCCGCGCCCGAGCGGCAAGCGCTACTGCAACAACGGTGTTGCGCTGAGCTTCCAACCCGACTGAGGGCCGCAGCCAGGCTCACGCAGCAGGCGGCCATGAAAAAGGAGGGCACTGGGCCCTCCGTGGTCGCGAACGCCGGGGCAGAAGCCCCGGCTTGTGAGCCCAACTGGGATCAGTAGTCGAAGTCGCCGCCCATGCCGCCGCCGCCGGCGGGAGCCGCTTCCTTCTTCTCGGGGAGATCGGCCACGATGCACTCGGTGGTGAGCACCATGCCAGCGATCGAGGCGGCATTCTGCAGCCCGGAACGGGTCACCTTGGCGGGGTCGACGATGCCGGCAGCCAACATGTCGACATACTCGCCGGTGGCGGCGTTGTAGCCCTCGTTGAAGGACTTGTTCTTGACGTGCTCGGCCACCACCGAGCCATTCACACCGGCGTTCTCGGCGATGCGCTTGAGGGGAGCGGTGAGCGCGGAGGCCACGATCGTGGCGCCGATCAGCTCCTCGCCGGAGAGGTTCCCGGCGGCCCACTCCTCAAGGGCGGGTGCCAGGTGGGCCAGGGTGGTGCCGCCGCCCGGCACGATGCCTTCTTCAACCGCCGCCTTGGTGGCGTTGATGGCGTCTTCCAGGCGCAGCTTCTTGTCCTTCATCTCGGTCTCGGTGGCGGCACCCACCTTGACCACGGCCACACCACCGCTCAGCTTGGCCAGACGTTCCTGCAGCTTCTCCTTGTCGTAGGAGGAGTCGGTTTCGTCCATCTGCTTGCGGATCTGCTCGCAGCGCGCCTTCACCGCCGCCTCGTTGCCTTCGGCCACGATGGTGGTGGTGTCCTTGGTGATCGTGATGCGGCGGGACGTGCCCAGCATCTCAATCTTGGCGTTCTCCAGCTTGAGGCCGGCGTCCTCGGTGATCAGCTGACCGTTGGTGAGCACGGCGATGTCTTCGAGCATGGCCTTGCGGCGATCACCGAAGCCGGGGGCCTTGACGGCGGCCACGTTGAGCACACCACGCAGGCGGTTCACCACCAGGGTGGCGAGGGCTTCCTTCTCGATGTCCTCGGCGATGATCAGCAGGGGCTTGCCGGTGCGGGCGATCTGCTCGAGCACGGGCACCAGGTCCTGCACCAGGCCGATCTTCTTGTCGGTGAGCAGGATGTAGGGCTCCTCGAGCACCGCTTCCATGCGCTCG
Organism: uncultured cyanobacterium; assembly: GCA_963765575.1. GTDB lineage: Bacteria > Cyanobacteriota > Cyanobacteriia > PCC-6307 > Cyanobiaceae > NIES-981. Next base: position 148,722 of record CAVXWZ010000002.1, read on the forward strand.
GTGTCGGTGGCGAAGTAGGGCGAGATGTAGCCCTTGTCGAAGCGCATGCCTTCGGTGACCTCCAGCTCGGTGGTCATCGACTTGCCTTCTTCGAGGGAGATCACGCCCTCCTTGCCCACCTTGTCCATGGCGTCGGCGATCATCCGGCCGACCTCTTCGTCGTTGCCGGCGGAGATGGTGCCCACCTGGGCGATGGCGTTGCTGTCGCTGATCGCCGTGGCATGCTCCTCGATCTTCTTGACCAGGAAGTCGGCAGCCTTGTCGATGCCCTTCTTGAGCGTGATCGCATTGGCGCCGGCGGCGACGTTGCGCAGACCAGCCTTGACCATGGCGTGGGCCAGGACGGTGGCGGTGGTGGTGCCGTCACCGGCGGCATCGTTGGTCTTGGAGGCGGCCTGACGGATCAGGGCCACACCGGTGTTCTCGATGTGATCTTCGAGTTCGATCTCCTTGGCGATGGTGACGCCGTCGTTGATGATCTGGGGGGCGCCGAATTTCTTCTCCAGCACCACGTTGCGGCCCTTGGGACCGAGCGTGACAGCCACGGCTTCCGCCAGGATGTCAATGCCTTTTTCGAGCGCCCGGCGGGCTTGCTCGTTGTAGATGATGCGCTTGGCCATGGGAGGCGAAGGTCGTAGGAAAGGACGGTGGGGTGAGGCTGTGGTCAGCCCCTGAAGGCTTCAGTGAGACAGTCCTGGAACCAGGGGCTGTCGCAGCCTTGAGGGCTGCACAGCACTGAAAACTCAGTACTGAGCGGCAGTTCAGCTGACGACGGCGAGGATGTCCTTCTCGGACAGCAGCACGTACTCGTCGGTACCGAGCTTGATGTCAGTGCCGGCGTACTTGCTGTACAGAACCTTGTCGCCAATACCCACTTCGGGGGACTGGCGGGAACCGTCATCGTTGCGCTTGCCGGGGCCGACCTGCACCACTTCGCCCACTTGGGGCTTCTCCTGGGCCGTGTCGGGCAGCAGGATGCCGCCGGCGGTGCGCTCGTCAGAGGCAGAGACTTTGATGAAAATGCGATCTCCAAGGGGCTTAACAGTGGAGACGCTGAGGGAAACAGCAGCCATGGATGAATGCGACAGCAACGACATGGCGTCACAGACGCCATTGCAATGGTGAAGCCGTGACCTGGGCAGACGCCCAGACCCTGGCACTCGACCACCGCGAGTGCCAACCTATGCCGGCGTGCCCTGGGCTCACCGGGCCAGCACTGTGCGGGTGACCGAACCACCGGCCTGCGGAGAGGTCGGGACGGCCCCGCTTGGCCCACTGATCGCCCCACCGATCACCCCACTGATCGCCCCAGCCAGCACCCGGCAGATCGCCCGCCCACGCGCCCGGCAGACGCCGCAACGGCAGGGCTGGGCAGGCCTCGGTGGTAAGGTGGCGCCGCTCATCCGCAGTGAGAGAGCGTTCTGGAGCGTCCCCAGCGTCCAGCCGCCATCTCTCCGTACGGCACCTTCTTCCCACCCTTGTTCTATGGCTGCGACTGCCACCGGCACCACCACGGGCACCAAAGGCATCATCCGTCAGGTGATCGGGCCGGTGATCGACGTTGAGTACCCCGCGGGCAAGCTGCCCAGGATCTACAACGCCCTGCGCATCGTGGGCACCAACCCCGCCGGTCAGGATGTCTGCCTGACTGCCGAGGTGCAGCAACTGCTGGGAGACCACCGGGTGCGGGCCGTCTCCATGAGCAGCACCGACGGCCTGGTGCGGGGCATGGAAGCCCTCGACACCGGCTCCCCGATCTGCGTGCCAGTGGGTGAAGCCACCCTCGGACGCATCTTCAACGTCCTCGGCGAGCCGGTGGACGAGCGCGGTCCGGTGAACACCACCCTCACGGCCCCGATCCACCGTGAGGCCCCCAAGCTCACCGAACTGGAAACCAAGCCGAAGGTGTTCGAGACGGGCATCAAGGTGATTGATCTGCTCGCTCCCTACCGCCAAGGCGGCAAGGTGGGGCTCTTCGGCGGCGCCGGGGTGGGCAAAACGGTGCTGATTCAGGAATTGATCAACAACATCGCCAAGGAGCACGGCGGTGTGTCGGTGTTCGGCGGCGTGGGTGAGCGCACCCGCGAGGGCAACGACCTTTATGAGGAATTCAAGGATTCCGGCGTGATCAACGCCGACGATCTTTCGAAATCGAAAGTGGCTCTCTGCTACGGCCAGATGAACGAGCCCCCCGGTGCCCGCATGCGCGTGGGCCTGTCGGCCCTCACCATGGCCGAGCACTTCCGGGATGTGAACAAGCAGGACGTGCTCCTGTTCATCGACAACATCTTCCGCTTCGTGCAGGCCGGCTCCGAAGTCAGCGCCCTGCTGGGCCGCATGCCTTCCGCCGTGGGCTACCAGCCCACCCTCGGCACCGATGTGGGACAGCTGCAAGAGCGCATCACTTCCACGCTGGAGGGTTCGATCACCTCGATCCAGGCCGTCTACGTGCCGGCGGATGACCTGACCGACCCCGCTCCGGCGACCACGTTTGCCCACCTGGACGCCACCACCGTGCTAAGCCGCGGCCTGGCCTCCAAGGGCATTTATCCTGCCGTGGATCCCCTGGATTCCTCCAGCACCATGCTGCAACCGGCAGTGGTGGGTGACGAGCACTACCGCACCGCCCGGGCCGTTCAGAGCACCCTGCAGCGCTACAAGGAACTTCAGGACATCATTGCAATTCTCGGCCTCGACGAACTCTCGGAAGATGATCGTCGCACGGTGGATCGGGCCCGCAAGATTGAGAAATTCCTCTCCCAGCCCTTCTTCGTCGCTGAAGTCTTTACCGGCATGTCCGGTCAGTACGTCAAACTCGACGAAACCATCAAGGGTTTCAACATGATCCTGGCTGGTGAGCTCGATCACCTGCCTGAAGCGGCCTTCTATCTGGTTGGCAATGTCGACCAAGTGAAGGCCAAGGCCGAGAAGATTCAGGCCGATTCCAAGGGTTGAGTCCCTTCCCGTTGTCCTGAGGAGCACAAGTCATGACTCTCACCCTGCGCGTACTGGCCCCTGACCAGAGTGTTTTCGATGGCAGCGCCGATGAGGTGATTCTGCCTAGCACCACGGGCCAGATGGGCATCCTTCCTGGCCACATCACCTTGCTCACGGCGCTCCAAACTGGTGTGATGCGCCTGCGCGAGGGCGGTCAATGGACAACCATTGCCCTGCTTGGCGGCTTTGCCGAGGTGGAAGCTGACGACGTCACCGTCCTGGTGAACGGCGCTGCCTTGGGCAGCAGCATTGACCCCGCTGATGCCGAAGCTGTCTTTGAGAAGGCCCAACAGGCCGCCCAGAGCTACGAAGGACAGCCCAACAGCACCGAAAAGATCAAGGCCAGTCAGGATTTCGACCGTGCCAAGGCCTGGCTCCAGGCCAGCACGGCTGACTGATCAATGGGCCGCGATCGCAGAGCACAGCAACCCAGTTCCATGGCCCATTTCCGCCTGCAGGAGCCGAAAAGCCTCGCGGCCATTGAAGGCAGTCGTAGCCAGTAAAAAAGCCCCTGATCGGGGCGGTCACGCTGTCGTTGCCGTGGGCTGATGGCGGCACCAATGCCAGGCCAGTGCTGTGGCGGCCGGTTCCCCTGAAGAGCATCGCCAACCTCGGCCCGTGACCATGCCCGGCACCCACGGTCCGGGCATGGTCAGGCCAGTCGACAGGTCAAGCAGTGCCGCAGAAGGTGACGGTGGGGAACTTGGCCTTGGCTTCGTCCAGGCCCTTGCCCTTGCCTTCTTCCTGCCAGTAGTTGATCACTTCGGTGGCCTGGTTGAGAATATCAACCCGTTCATTTTCGGTGATCCAGCTCTTGGCCTCAAGCTCAGACTTCAGTGTTTCCCAGGCATCCTCCCGCGGCCAGAAGAAATAAGAACTCAAGGGGCTGGGGCCACCGCCGACGATCTGGTCTACAGCCAGGGCGACGTTGTCCGGAAGCCAGAGAATCTTGAGCAGGAAACGGCCTTCATCGGCCTTCGGGGTGTAGCCGGAAGGAACTCCGTCGGCATCGATCGTGGCACTGGCCAGGGCCGAGCTGCCGGTCCGCAGCACGGGACGACCTGCCGTTGCACTGTCTGCGCTTGGACTGTCTGCGCTTGCACTGTCCGCAGGAGCAGTTTCGGCCGCAGCCGCTTCCGCTGGGGCAGCTTCCGCAGCAGCAGCTTCCACTGGGGCAGCTTCCGTTGGGGCAGCTTCAGTGGCGGGAGCCACCTCGGGCGCCTCGCTCACGGCAGCGCCGGCGGCGCTCTCGGTGGCTGTCATGGGGTCTGCGGTCAAGACGGAGAATCAAAGGATTAACCTACCAGTCGCTCTTGCTTGCCTCCTGCAGCCCGCCCCCCAGCCCCCTTCGGCCGGCCGGCCACTGCCGGAATCGCAGCCCCGGGCCGTGCTGCTGTTGGACATCGATGGGGTGGTGCGCGATGTGGCGGCCAGCTATCGCCGTGCCCTGGCCGAAACGGTTCACCACTACGGCGGCTGGCGACCGGATTCCGCCTGCGTTGACGCCCTCAAGGCCGAGGGCCGCTGGAACAACGACTGGGACGCCAGCCTGGAACTGCTACGCCGCCGCGGCCTTGATCCCCTGCCCGAGTTCAGCGCCCTGGTGGCGGTGTTCAGCGGCTTTTATTTCGGTGGAAATCCCGACGGGGACCCGGCCCAGTGGCGGGGATTCATCGGCGACGAAGCCCTGCTGCTGGATCGCTCCTGTTTTGAACAGCTCAGCGCTGCGGGAATCGCCTGGGGCTTTGTGAGCGGCGCCGAGCCGGCCTCCGCCCGTTACGTGCTGGAGACGCGCCTGGGCCTGACCGACCCGCCGCTGGTGGCCATGGGTGACGCCCCGGACAAGCCCGACCCCACCGGACTGCTGCGGCTGGCCGGGGTGCTGGGGGGGAGCCCGGGCCGCTGGCTCCGCCGGTGGCCTATCTGGGGGACACGGTGGCCGATGTGCTCACCGTGCACAACGCCCGGCGAGCCTGCCCGAACCAGCGCTTTCTCAGCCTCGCCGTGGCGCCACCCCACCTGCACGGCCAACGGGAGGCTCGCCGCAGCTACGAGAGCAGCCTCACCCGGGCCGGTGCCGATGCCGTGATCGAGAGCAGTGCAGCCGTGCTTGGAGCGCTGCAGCAACTGCTGCCTTAGCCGCGCTGCATGGCCGCCGTGGCCTTGAGGGCGGCGGCGCTGAGCACCTCATGGCCGTGGTCGGTGACGGCCACATCGTCCTCGATGCGAATGCCGATACCCTTCCAACGCTCCTCAATGGCGGGCTGATCGTCCGGGACAGGCAGACGATCGCTCACGTACAGCCCTGGTTCCACGGTGAGCACCATGCCCGGCTCCAGCTGCTGGGGGTGCTCACCCAGCCGGTAAGCCCCCACATCGTGAACGTCGAGCCCGAGCCAATGGCCGGTGCGGTGCATGTAGAGGTGGCGGTAGGCGCCGCGCTCGATGATCCCGTCCACCTCGCCGCGCAGCAGACCGAGCGCCACCAGGCCCTCCACCAGCACCCGCACGGCGGTGTCGTGCACCCGCTCGGCCGTCTGCCCGGGGGCCACGGCAGCCAGCGCTGCCTCCTGGGCCGCCAGCACCAGCTCGTAGAGCTGCCGCTGCTCGCCGGAGAAACGCCCGTTCACGGGGAACGTGCGCGTGATGTCGCCGTTGTAGTAACTCCCCAGCGAGCAGCCGGCATCGATCAGCAACAGGTCGCCGTCCCGCAGCACACCGCCGTTGGCGGTGTAGTGCAGCACGCAGGCGTTGTCGCCGCCGGCGACGATCGAGCCGTAGGCAGGCCCACGTGCCCCCTGCTCAAGGAAATGCTGCTCGATCACCGCCTGCACCTGCCGCTCCCTGAGGCCGGGACGGGTGACCTCCCGGGCCAGTTCATGGGCCTGCGCCGAGATCCGGCAGGCCTCCCGCATCTGCTCCAGCTCTTCGGGCTGCTTGCGCAGGCGCAGTTCATGCAGCAGGGGACAGGGGGCCACCAACCCCAGGGCCGCAGCGCCGCTGCGGGGGGCGCGGTCCAGCTGCCGGGCCCAGGCCGAGAGCACCAGCGGTTCCACCGCAGGATGCCGACCGATGCGAAAGGCGATGCCCTCAGCGCCGTCGAGGTAGTCGGCCAGGCGCTGGGGGAGCTCCGCAAGGGGATGGGCGAGGTCCGCCGCAAACCGCTCCACGGCCCCTTCGGTACCCCAGCGAAAACCGGTCCACACCTCAGCGCTGGCGAGCCGCGGCTGCACAAACAGCACAAAGCGCTCGCCGGCCGGACGATGGGGCAGCAGCAGGGCCACGGCATCGGGCTCGTCGAACCCGGTCAGATACCAGAAATCGCTGTTCTGCCGGAACGGGTACTCGCAGTCCGCGTGGTGGGTCACCAGGGGCGCGGCCGGAATCACCGCCGCCACCCCCCCGAGCCGCTGCAGGAAATGCTCGCGGCGTTGGGCATAGATCGATGTCAAACGCACCCCCCGACAGGCCTGATCTGGGGGCCAGTCTGGAGCAGGCCTCGCCAGGCCCGATTAAATGGGGTGATGGCCCAGGGCCCACCCACCCCATGAACGACCTTCTGGTCCTGGCCGCCCTGGTGCTGGTGGTGCTGGCCGGCTCGGCTCTCTGCTCCGGGGTGGAGGCGGCCCTGCTCACCGTCAATCCGGTGCGCATCCACGAACTGGCGGTGCGGACCCGCCCCGTCAAAGGGGCCCTGCGGCTGGGGCAGCTGCGCCAGCGACTCGGGCGCACGCTGGCGGTGCTGGTGATCGCCAACAACGGCTTCAACATCTTCGGCAGCCTGATGCTGGGCGCCTATGCCGCCCGGGTGTTCCAGAGCCGCGGCATCGAAGGCCTGGCACTGCCCCTGTTCTCGGTGGGGCTGACGGTGCTCGTGATGCTGCTGGGGGAGATCCTGCCCAAGGCCCTGGGCAGCCGCCTGGCCCTGCCGGTCGCCCTGGCCAGCGCCCCACCGCTGCACCTGCTGGGGCTGGTGATGCGGCCCCTGGTGCTGCTGCTGGAGCGGCTGCTGCCGGCGATCACCGCCGAGAGCGAACTCAGCACCGACGAGAATGAGATTCGCCTGCTGGCCAGGCTGGGTTCGCAGAAGGGGCAGATCGAGGCGGATGAGGCCGCCATGATTGCCAAGGTGTTCCAGCTCAACGACCTCACCGCCAGGGATCTGATGACTCCGCGGGTGGCCGCGCCGACCCTGGAGGCGGCGGAGCGGTTGGAGGGGGCCAGGCCCCAGCTGCTGGCCAACCACGCCCCGTGGTGGGTGGTGCTGGGGGAGGAGGTGGATGAGATCGTGGGGGTGGTGAGCCGCGAACGCCTGCTCACCGCCCTGCTGCAGGGCCAGGGTCAACGAACGCCAGCAGAACTCAGCGAAGCGGTGGAATACGTGCCGGAAATGATCCGCGCCGATCGCCTGCTCACCGGCTTCCGGCGCAACAGTGGCGGCGTGCGGGTGGTGGTCGATGAGTTCGGCGGCTTCGTCGGCGTGATCGGCGCCGAATCGGTGCTGGCCATGCTCGCCGGCTGGTGGCGCCCCCCCCAGCCCGCCGACCAGGAGGCCGGCTGATGGCCAGCCGCCAGAGCTCAGGGCGAGCCGTGGCCGGCGCGGCGGCGTCCCCCACGGCCAGCGAGCGCTGCCTGCTGCTGCTGCGGCAGTGGCGCCGCGACCTGCGCCTCAACGGCCGCGAACGCAGCCTGCTGGGCGGTTCCCTGGCGGTGCTGGATCGCCAGCTGGAGCGCCTGGAACGGCGCCAGCTGCGGGTGGCGGTGTTCGGCCGGGTGGGGGTCGGCAAGTCAAGCCTGCTCAATGCCCTGCTGGAGGAGTCGGTGTTTGCCACCGACGTGGCCCACGGCTGCACCCGTCACCAGCAGACGGCGAGCTGGGGGGTGGCGGTGGGCGGTCTCGAGCGGGTGGAACTGGTGGACACCCCGGGGATCGATGAGATCGCCGCCCCCGGCCGGGGGCGGCTGGCGGCCCGGGTCGCCCGCGGCGTGGATCTGGTGCTGATGGTGCTCGATGGCGACCTCACGGTCGTGGATCAGGACGCCATCGCGGCGCTGCTGGAGAGCGGCAAACCGCTCCTGCTCGTGCTCAACCGCAGTGACTGCTGGCCGCTGGAGGAGCGCCAGGCGCTGCAGGCCAGCATCCAGCGCCGGCTGCGGGCCTTGCTGCCGCCGGCGGTGGGGTCATTGCCGCTGCTGGCGGTGGCGGCGGCGCCCCGCCGGGCCAGGCTGCGGCCCGATGGCCGCGTGCGCGCCGATCCGGAGCCGCCCCGGGTGGAACCCCTGCAGCGCCATCTCACCGACCTGCTGGAGGCCGAAGGCGGGCTGTTGCTTGCCCTCAACAGCCTCAGCGCCGCCGAGTCATTCCAGCGCCAGCTGCACCAGGGTCGCCTCGGCCGCGGGCGCCGAACGGCCCAGGGACTGATCGGCCGTTACGCCGCCCTCAAGGCCACCGGCCTGGCCGCGAACCCCCTGCTGCTGCTGGATCTGGCCGGTGGCCTGGCCTGTGACGCCGCCCTGGTGGCCCAGCTCTGCCAGCTCTACGGCCTGCCGATGGACGGCCCCGCGGTGCGGGAGCTGCTCGGCCAGCTGTCCCGCCACAACGCCCTCATCGGCGGCGCCCAGGTCGGCATCCAGATAGCCCTGGGGGCGCTGCGGCAGCTGTTGCTGCTGGCGGCCCCCCTCACCGGCGGCCTCAGCCTGGCCCCGGCGGCACCGGTGGCCCTGGCCCAGGCCGCCCTGGCCGTGCACACCACCCGCCGCACCGGACAGCTGGCAGCACGGGAACTGCTGCGGCGGGGCGAGCGGGGCGGCCAGCCCGGGGCCCTGCGGCGCCGGTTGATGGCCAGCGATCCGGCGGTGCGGGACTGGCTGGCGGGCCGCGCGACCTCCACCAGCCGTGGCGCCGCGCCGCCGGCAGACGGCGCCGCACTGTCCCCCGGGCTGGTGCTGCTGCCGTGAGCGGCCGCTCCGGCATCGCCCTGCTGGGCACCAGCGCCGACCCGCCCACCCGGGGTCACCAGGCTCTGCTGGAGGGCCTGCTGGAGTGCTTTCCACAGGTGGCCACCTGGGCCAGCGACAATCCCAAGAAAGAGCACGGTGCCCCCCTGGAGCAGCGCGCGGCCCTGCTGGCCGCCGTGGTGGCAGCGATCGGCAACCCGCGCCTTGAGTTGGCCCAGGATCTGAGCAGTCCCTGGACGATCACCACCCTGGAGCGGGCGGCGCAACGCTGGCCGGGAGATGACCTGGTGTTCGTGGTGGGCAGCGATCTCGCCAGCCAGATTCCCCGCTGGAAGCAGGCTGCGGCAGTTCTGCAGCGCTGCCGCCTGGCGGTGGTGCCGCGGGACGGCTGGCCCCTGCGCGAAGAGCAGCTGGAGGCGCTGCGCCGCCTGGGGGGAAGGGTGGAGGAGCTGGCGCTGCCAATCCCCGCCAGCGCCAGCAGCCAGGCGCGGCGGCAACCGCTACCGGAGCAGGTGGCGGCGGCGGCCTGGCCGCTGCTGCTCCAGCACAATCTCTACGGCCTCAGCGCCCCCTCCTGATCCATGCATCTCGCCCTGGCCCAGCTCAACCCGGTGGTGGGAGACCTGGCCGGCAATGGCGAGCGCATCCTCGAGGCCTGCCAGCAGGCCCACCGGCAGGGGGCGAATCTGGTGCTTACGCCGGAGCTCTCCCTGTGGGGCTACCCCCCCCGGGATTTGCTGCTGCTGCCCTCCCGCCTGCAGGCGCAGGAGCAGACCCTGGCGCGGCTGAGCAGCCAACTGCAGCGCCACAGCCCCGAGCTGGCCCTGCTCGTGGGGATGGCCGAAGCCAGCGGCGACAGCCACCTGCCCAACCTCCACAACGCCATCGCCCTGGTGCAGGGAGGGCGCTGGCAGGTGGTGGCCCGCAAGCAGCTGCTGCCCAGCTACGACGTCTTTGACGAGCGGCGTTATTTCCGCCCCGCCCATGCCCCGGCGGTGCTGGAGCTGAACTGTGGCGACCGCAGCCTGCGGCTGGGTCTGACGATCTGCGAGGACCTCTGGGTGGAGGAGGAGCTGCTGGGCCAGCGGCTGGTTGGGCCGGATCCGGTGGCGGCCCTGCAAGCCGCGGGGATCGACCTGCTGGTGAACCACTCCGCCTCGCCCTTCGGCCAGGGCAAGCTGGCCCTGCGGCAGGATCTGGCGGCGCGGGCGGCGCAGCGGCTGAACTGCCCGGTGGTGTACGTCAACCAGGTGGGCGGCAACGACGAGCTGGTCTTCGATGGGGCCAGCTTCGTGGTGGATGGCAGCGGTTCGGTGGTGGCCCGCATGCCCTGCTGCACAGAAGCCCTGCAGACATGGCAGCTGGCCGGTGGGAACGGGACGAGCAAGCCCGCTCCCGAGCCGCTTGAGCACCCGCCCGAGCCCCTTGAGCAGCTGCTGAGAGCCCTCGTGCTGGGGGTGCGCGACTACGCCCGCAAATGCGGCTTTCAGCGCGCCCTGCTGGGCCTCAGCGGCGGCATCGACTCGGCCCTGGTGGCCGTGATCGCCACGGCCGCCCTGGGCGCTGATCAGCTGCTGGCGTTGCTGATGCCCTCCCCCTGGAGTTCAGCCGGCTCGATCGACGATGCGCAAGCCCTGGCCCGGCGCCTGGCCCTGGCCACCCACACCGTGCCGATCCACGGGCTGATGGACGGGTTCGATGCCGCCCTCACCCCCGCCCTCAACCAGCCGCCCCAGGGTCTGACGGCCGAGAATCTGCAATCGCGCATCCGCGGCACCCTGCTGATGGCGATGGCCAATCAGCAGGGTCGCCTGCTGCTCTCCACCGGCAACAAGTCGGAGCTGGCGGTGGGCTACTGCACCCTCTACGGCGACATGAACGGCGGCCTGGCGGTGATCGGCGATCTCTACAAGACCACCGTGTTCCGGCTCTGCGCCTGGCTGGACAGTCCCGCCTCCCAGCCCTGGCGGCGGGAGCTGGGGCTACCGCCGGAGGGGGACCTGATCGGTGCGCCCATCCGGCAGAAGCCCCCCAGTGCCGAACTGCAGCCCAACCAGCGCGACAGCGATTCCCTGCCCGACTACGCCCTGCTCGATCCGCTGCTGAAGGAGCTCGTGGAGCGCCGCCGCAGCCCCGAGCAGCTGGTGCTGGAGGGCGCCGATCCGCAGCTGGCGCAGCAGGTGATGGCGCTGCTGCGGCGCTCTGAATTCAAGCGGCGACAGGCGGCACCGGTGCTCAAGGTGAGCGCCCAGGCCTTCGGCAGCGGTTGGCGAATGCCGATCGCCGCCGTCTGAGTCAGGCTTGGGAGCACCTGGCCCGGCTTGATGGCAGCCTCCCCCACACTCAACGCCCCGATGGCGACCATCGGCGTACCCACGGAAATCAAGCGTGACGAGCGGCGCGTGGCCCTCACTCCCGACGGGGTGAGGGAGCTGGTGGGCCAGGGCATGGAAGTGCGGGTGCAGGCCGGCGCCGGCCTCGGCGCCGGCATCGACGACGAGGCCTTCGCTGCAGCCGGCGCCCGCCTGGTGAGCTGCGAGGAGGCCTGGGCCGCCCACCTGGTGGTGAAGGTGAAGGAACCCCAGCCCGAAGAGTTCACGCACCTGCGTGCTGATCTGGTGCTGTTCACCTACCTGCACCTGGCGGCCTACCCCGACGTGGGCCGTGCCCTGCTGGAGGCCGGCACCACCGCCGTGGCCTACGAGACCGTGCAGCTGGAGGACGGCAGCCTGCCGCTGCTGGCGCCGATGAGTGAGATCGCCGGTCGCCTGGCGGCCCAGGTGGGGGCCCATCTGCTGGAGCGCCCCCATGGCGGGCGCGGGGTGCTGATCGGTGGCTGCACCGGCGTGCGGCCGGCGCGGGTGGTGGTGCTCGGTGCCGGCACCGTGGGCTGGAATGCCGCCCGCATCGCCGCTGCCATGGACGCGGAGGTGTTGCTGCTCGACCGCTCCCCCCAGCGCCTGCGGGAGCGGGAGGCCGAGCGGCGTGGCCGGCTGGTGGGCCTGGTGAGCAGCCGCAGCCTGGTGGAGCGCCTGGTGCCGGCGGCCGATCTGGTGATCGGCGCCGTGCTCACCCCCGGTGGCCGGGCGCCGACCCTGGTGGAGGAGGCGCTGGTGCAGCGCATGAAGCCCGGTTCGGTGATCGTGGATGTGGCCATCGACCAGGGGGGCTGCATCGCCACCAGCCGTGAAACCACCCACACCGATCCCGTGCACACCCTGCACGGTGTGCAGCACTACGCCGTGGGCAACATGCCCGGCGCCGTGCCGTTCACCTCCACCGAAGCGCTGGTGAGCGTCACCCTCCCCTACATCCTCGTGATGGCGGGCCGGGGGCTGGCGGAGGCGGTCACCGATCGGCCTGAACTGCTCTCCGGGCTCAACACCGCCGCCGGGGCGGTCTGCCACCCCGGCGTCGCCAGGGCCCTGGGTGTGGCCACCCGCCACCCGATGGCCTGCCTGCGCTGAGGCTGACAGGAGCAGAACGGCCATGCTGAATCCGGGCCGCCTGCGCATCCTGGCGGTGGGCAAGGTACGCAAAGGCTGGATCCGTGAGGGGGTGGAGCTCTACAGCCGCCGCCTGCCGGGCCTCTCGATCGTGGACATCCGCGACTCCACACCGGCCCGCGAAGCGGCGGCCATCGGCGCCGAGCTGCGCCCTGGTGAGCAGCTGGTGGTGCTGGCCGAGGAAGGGGGGCCTCTGGGGTCGGTGGCCTTCGCCGAACGGCTGCGCGACTGCGGCTCAACCCGCCTGGCCTTCGCCATCGGTGGCGCCGACGGCCTGGCTGCCGAGCTGAAGGCCCGCGCCGCCTGGCGCCTCAGCCTCTCGGCGATGACGATTCCCCATGAGCTGGCGCGCCTGCTGCTGCTGGAGCAGCTCTACAGGGCCCAGGCGATCCTCCAGGGCAGTCCCTACCACCGCCCCTGAGTCCGCCCCCTGTCAGCCCTGCAGCGGCGCCAGGGGGCGGCGCAGGGCAGCCGGGGCCAGGCCCTCGCGCAGGGCCAGCACCAGCCCGGCGGCCTCGGCATAACTGCTGGCGTTCAGCACCATGGCGCCGTCCTGCTCCAGAGCCAACGCTGCGGCAGTGACCTCCAGCAGGCAGGGGTTGTCGACCGCGATCAGGGGAACCCCACGCTCCACGCTGGCCAGCACCCCCTCGCCCCCCAGGGCACCGGCCGGGGCGACCACCGCACCAATCCGCTCGCTGTCGAGCAGCAGGCCAGCCGCCGCTGGGGGCTGGCCCGCAGGCGCCCCCCACAGCGGCAGCAGATCCGGCGCCCGGCTGAGGCCCACCAGCACACAGGGCAGGAAGGTGGTGCCCAGTTCCTCGCCGGCGGCGCGGGGATCAAGACCGGGCTGCAGCGGCAGGGGCCGCAGGGCGGGGGCGTGGGCGCAGGGAAGGCAGAGGTGCCGGCTGAGCAGATGGCTGATCACCGCCTCGGCCCCCGCCAGCGCGTCCACACCCACACCCTGCCGGTAGGCCGCCAGCGCCTCGCTGTGGGGATCGTCGGGGAAGCGGGCCACCACGGCGATGGCTGTGGCACCGGCATCCCGTAGTCGCTCCCCCGCCCGCAGCAGGGCATCAGGCCGCCCCAGAGTGCCCCAGCTGACGCCGCTCGGCCCCCGCTCCAGGCTCACGGCCAGGGGCTCCTCGGTGGTCACCACCGCTGCGATATCCAATCCCAGCGTGGCCCGGCAACCATCGGCCACCTGCAGGTGGCGCAGGCGCAGGTCCTCCTCGATGCCGGCATCCAGCAACAATCCCAGACGCTGGCGCCGCACCACCCGCAGGGCCAGGTCGCCGGCGGCGAAGCGATCCAGGGCCCAGCCCTCCACGTAGTGGATGCGCGGGTCGCTCCAGTAGAGCGCCGCGCCGTTGATCACGTTGGGATGGGTGATCAGGCAGCCGCTGGCCGCCGCCAGCAGACGGGCCGCTGGCAGGGCATCGCCGGCATAGCCACCGGTGGCACAGCCCACTCCCGTGGGCAGCACCAGCAGGGTGGGCAGGACGTCCGCTGTGGCCAGGGCCATGGCGACGGTCATCGCCCTGGTGAGGTGATGAGCACCACCGCCTCCAGGCAGAGATCGTCGCCGTCCACGGCGGTGATCGCCCAGCGCAGCGGCTCGCCATGGGGGGCCAGGGCAGCCTTGATCTGGGGCCGCAACGCCCCCGGCCGGCGGCGAAACCGCAGCACCAGGGGACGCAGGGTCACCGTCACAGGGCTGGGGGGGGCTGGCTGGCTGAACCCATCCCCATCATTTCTGAAACTGACCGAACTGGATCTCGTAGAGGGCGTCCTCCATGCCTCCCTGGAGCTTCAGATCGCTGCGGGGGCTGGCCACGCAGAGCAGGGCATAGCCCTGTTGCTGGAGTTCGGCTTTGACGCCCATGGCGTCGGGCTGGTGCACCGTGCCCTCCTTGATCAAGGCGGCGCAGGTGGTGCAGACCCCCGAACAACAGGAACTGGGCAGCGGCACAGCGGCCGCCTCCGCGGCGGCCAGAACCGTCTGGTCATCGCGGCAGGGGAAGGTGTAGGTCTCGCCTGCATAGGTGGCGACAACGGTGAAGCTGGCACTCATGGGTGATTGCGCATGGATTCAGGACCGCCGCGAGCGCTTCAGCCCGGCTGGCCCCCATCTTCCGTGATCGCCTGCCACTGACAGGGGTGGGGCGCCAGGTATTCGGGCGGGGCCTGGCCTGCGGAGGTGGGTGGAGCGGTGAGGGCGAAATCGATACTCAGCGAACAGCGCAGATCATCGGGATCGTCGTTGGCCAGCACGGCATGGTCGATGCAGGAGGGGAACAACAGCAGCAGCCCAGCCCGCGGCGCCACATCCAGCCATGGGCGGGTCCAGGCCGTGGGCGTCAGGGGGCCACCGTGGCCCACGCCCAGACCCGGCACCAGCTCATTGAGCTGGCGGGGTGGCCAGAGGCGCAGGCAGCCGCTACGGCCGCTGCCATCGCCACTGAGGTAGTAAACCGCGCTCAGATGGGCATTGGGGTGGTGGTGGCGCCCCACCACCTGTCCCGGTTCACTGAGCACGGGCCAGCAACGCTGCAGATGCAGGGCCACCCGCTGGCGATCGAAACCGAGCTGCTGGAGGTATCGGCTGGCGTGGCCGCTGAGCTCGTCGATCAGGGGGGCGAATGCAGGGTGATGCTGCAGCTGCCAGACGCCATTGAGGTCACCGGTCCAGGCGCAGCCTGGATCGGGGTTGCTCTCGGCGGCACCTCGCAGGGCATGCAGGGCCTGCAACTGCCCGGCCAGATCCAGAGGATCTGGATGCAACTGCACCTGGCCCAGAGCCAACGGAAACAGGGACTCGATGGCCAGCACGGGAGCCCCTGAGAGCGGAGCCCCTGAGAGCGGAGATGGAGGCATCAAGCGGCGTCCAGCTGGGGTCAGGGGCAGACCTCAGACGAGCCCTCAGACAGAGGCCGTCGAGCCGCCGACCACCTCCAGAATCTCCTGGGTGATGGCAGCCTGGCGAGCCTTGTTGTAGTCGAGGGTGAGGGTCTTGGCCAACGCCTTGGCGTTGTCGCTGGCGTTGTTCATGGCCGTCATGCGGCTGGCCAGCTCCGAGGCCGCCGCTTCCTGAAGGGAGCGCAGCAGCTGATTTTGGACGTAGAGCGGCAACAGCGCATCGAGCAGCTGCTCGGGGCTCTGCTCGAAGATGATGTCCGCAGGCAGGGCCGGGGTCTCATTGGGCTCGTTGCCAGCCTCCACCACCAAGCGACCGGCACGGGTGGTGAGTCGGAAGATCTCATCCTCCGGCGTGGCGATGCCCTGGGGATCAAGGGGCAGGAGCGTCTGGATCACCGGCCGCGAACTCACCAGGTTGATGAACTTGGTAAAGATCATTTCCACACGGTCTGAGGAACCGGAAAGGAATCCAGCCAGGATTTCATTGGCAATTTCACCAGCCTCCTCGGCATTGGGGACCTGCTCCAGCCCGGTGAAGGTGGCTCGCACCGTGTAGGTGTCGCGGCGGTTCTGGAAGTAGGTGATGGCCTTGCGGCCGATCAACACCAGATCAACCTTGTAGCCCTGGCCCACGAGTTCAGCGAACCGCTGCTCGGTGCGCTTGATGATGTTGGCGTTGTAGCCACCACAAAGGCCACGATCACCCGTCACCGCCAGAAGCGTGATGCTTTCGAGGCTGCGACTGGTGAGCAGGGGGACATCGGCATCGGCGAAGCCGATGCGCGATTGCAGGTTCTCGAGCACCCGGGCGAGGCGATCGGCGAATGGGCGGCTGCGCAAGACCTGCTCCTGGGCACGCCGCACTTTGGCTGCCGCCACGAGGCGCATGGCCTCGGTGATCTTGCGTGTGTTCTTGACCGAGCTGATGCGGTCGCGGATTTCCTTGAGATTGGCCATCGGCTGGGTTCCTCAGGCGGTGGCGAGCATGGTGGACTTCACTTCAGCGACGGCATCCTTGAGCATCGACTCAGTGTCTTCGCTGAGTACCTTCTCAGCCATCACCTTGGCAATGAAGTCGGGCTTGTTGGTCTTGAGGTAGTCGCGCAGTTCGCGGCAGAACTGACTCACGGACTCCACTGGCACCTCATCGATCAGACCCTTGACACCGGCATAGACGACAGCGACCTGCTCGGCGAGGTTGAGGGGGCTGAACTGGGGCTGCTTGAGAATTTCCCGCAGCCGTTTGCCACGGCCCAGCTGGGCCTGGGTGGAGGCATCAAGGTCGGAGGCGAACTGGGAGAAGGCTGCCAGTTCGTCGAATTGGGCCAGCTCCAGCTTGAGGGTGCCAGCGATCTTCTTGATCGCCTTGGTCTGGGCCGCACCACCCACCCGGCTCACCGAGATGCCCACGTTGATGGCGGGGCGGAGGCCGGAGTTGAACAGGTCGGAACTGAGGAACACCTGACCATCGGTGATCGAGATCACGTTGGTGGGGATGTAGGCCGAGACGTCACCGGCCTGGGTTTCGATGATCGGCAGGGCCGTCATCGACCCCTTGCCCATGGCGTCGCTGAGCTTGGCTGCGCGCTCCAGCAGGCGGCTGTGGAGGTAGAACACATCGCCGGGGTAGGCCTCGCGCCCGGGGGGACGCCGCAGCAGCAGGGACATCTGGCGGTAGGCCTGGGCCTGCTTGGTGAGGTCGTCGTAGATCACCAGGGTGGCCTTGCCCTTGTACATGAACGACTCCGCCAGGGCCGCCCCGGTGTAGGGAGCCAGGAACTGCAGTGCCGCTGGTTCGGAGGCACTGGCTGCCACCACGATGGTGTAGTCGAGTGCCCCCTTCTCCCGCAGCACATCGACCACATTGGCCACCGAGGCCGCCTTCTGGCCCACGGCCACGTAAACGCAGACAACGTCCTCACCCTTCTGGTTGATGATCGTGTCGATGGCGATCGCGGTCTTGCCGGTCTGGCGGTCGCCAATGATGAGCTCGCGTTGGCCGCGGCCGATTGGAATCATGGCGTCAATGGCCGTGATGCCGGTCTGCATCGGCTCGTGCACCGACTTGCGCTGGATGATTCCCGGCGCCATCGACTCAATCAGCCGGTTTTCGGTGGTGGCGACCTCACCCTTACCGTCGATGGGCTGGCCCAGGGAGTTCACAACCCGACCGAGCATGGCGTCACCCACCGGCACCGAGGCGATCTTGCCGGTGGCCTTGACCGTGCTGCCCTCCTGGATGCCGCGGCCCTCGCCCATCAGCACCACGCCGACGTTGTCGTCCTCCAGGTTGAGGGCGATGCCCTCGGTGCCGTCCTCAAACTCCACCAGTTCACCGGCCATCACCTGCTGCAGGCCGTACACACGGGCGATGCCATCGCCGATCTGCAGCACGGTGCCGACATTGCTGACGGAGACCGATTTGTCGTAGTCCTCAATCTGCTGCTTGAGGATGGCGCTGATCTCGTCGGGACGGATGGAAACCATGGCTGGAAGGGGTGGCAGTTGGGGCCCGGTGGGGGGCGGTGGGGTGAGAAGCGGAGGAGGGTGATCAGGGAAGGGCGGCCGTTGGCACCGGCCAGTCCCCGGTGGCTTAGCTGACTTTGGCCAACGCCAGCCCCAGGCGCCGGACCTGGCCGGAGAGGCTGGCGTCAATGACCTCAGAGCCCATGCTCACGATGAAGCCGCCAATCAGGGAGGGATCAACGGCGAGGTCAAACTCCACCTGTTTGCTGCCGGCGATCGCACGAACCCTGGTGTTGAGTTCGCTCTGCTGAGCCTCGGTGAGGGGGGTGGCGGAGGTCACACGAGCCAGGGTGATGTCCCGCAACTGCCTGTAGATCTCGAGGAAGCGCAGCAACACCGAGTCAATCACCGCCGTGCGCTGGCGGTCGGCCATCAGCTTGAGCAGGTTCTGGAGGGATGGTTCGATCTGGTCGCCAAACAGGGCCATCAGAGCGGTCTTCTTGGCGTCCGGTTCAAGCACCGGTGAGGCCATGGCGGCGCGCAACTGGGGCGCTTCGGCCCAGATGGCCAGCAGCTCGCGGGCCTGTTGGGCCACGGTGTCGGTCTCCTTGCGGGCCTCGGTGACCTGGAGCAGGGCCTCGGCGTAGGGGCTGGCGATCGAGTTGAGCAATGGCATCAGGCGTTCCCCAGCTTCTGGATGGACTGATCAATCAGGCGCGCCTGGGCATCCCCATCAAGCCTGCCGGGCAGGGTGGCAAGGGCCTGCTCAATGGCCTGGCGGGCGGCTTCACGGCGCAGCAGGGCCGTGACACGGGAGGCCTCGGCCTTGAGATCGGCACTGGCGTCTTCTTTCAGCCGGGCCATCTCCTCAAGGGTGCGCTGCTGACTGTCAGAGCGCACCGCCTCGGCGCGGGCCTGGCCATCAAGGCGAATCTTCTCGGCCTTCTGCTGGGCCGCCGCCAGGTCCTGCTGGGCCTGAGTGAGGGCGGTGGAGCCGGCCTGGAGGCGCTGCTCAGCATCGGCGAGTTCGGCAAGAATGCCCTGGCGACGGCGCTCCAGGATCCCGCCCAGAAAGCCACGCAGGAACCACACCAGAACCCCGATCACAATGATCAGGTTGATCAGGTTGGTCTCGAAAAGATTGAGATTGAGCCCGAACCCACCCTGATGAGCGAACAGGGCGGTGGTGGCGAAGGAGACACTCATCAGGCTGCGAGCAGGCGATCGACGATGAGGAGGCCGAGTTGGTCGGCCTCAGAACGCAGCGAGGCCAAGGCCTCGGATTTTTCAGCTTCAATCTGGGTGCGAGCCTTTTCCCTTACGGCAATCGCTTCGGCCTGGGCGGTGGCGAGCGCAGCTCTGTAGAGCTGGTCGGCCTCCTGCTCGGCTTCAACGATCAGGGCCTGGGAGTCCTGGCGGGCCTCGCGCAACCGCTCGGCCAGATCGCCGGCCAGCCGCTCAGCCTGGGCCAGCTTCTGCTTGGCCTCGGCCCGGCTGGTGGTGATGTAGCCCTCACGCTCCTCGACCGCTCGTCCAACGGGACGGAAGAACAGGGCATTGAGGATGAAGGTGAGCAGCACCACCTGCACCGCCATCAGCGGCAGGGTGGCGTCGAGGTCAAAAAGACCCCCCTTCGAGGCATCGGTTGCTGCGCCGTTGACGGCATCAGCGGAGGCGAGCAGAAGCCAGCTGGTCATGGGCAAGGGAGCGCCGAAATGGAAGGAGAAGCCGTCACGAAGGGGCCGTTGTCAGCGGCCCCACGGGGCGTGATCAGCCGACGAAGGGGTTGGCGAACAGCAGCACCAGGGCAACCACCAGCCCGTAGATGGTGAGGGCTTCCATGAAGGCCAGGGAGAGCAGCAGCGTGCCGCGGATCTTGCCTTCTGCTTCGGGTTGACGGGCGATGCCTTCGACAGCCTGACCGGCTGCGGTGCCCTGGCCGATGCCAGGGCCGATGGCGGCCAGACCCACAGCAAGGGCGGCGGCCAGAACGGAAGCGGCGGAGGTCAGATCACTCATGGGTGGAAAAAAGAAAGGAGAGCGCAGGGAACGCGAAGAATGGGCTGGAGCGCGGCCGGGACACTCCCGTCAGGGAATGGGCCCGGTTCCACCCGGACCTGCGCGCGTTGAGTTTGGCAGACGGCCTGCTCGCTGCTTCAGCAGGCGGCCGCCAGGGAGCCAGGCGAGAGGTTTAGTGATGTTCCTCGTGCACGGCCTCACCGATGTAGTTGGCCGCCAGGGTCGCAAAGATCAGGGCCTGAATGGCACTGGTGAACAGCCCGAGGAACATGGCAGGCAGCGGCACAATCAACGGCACCAGGAAAGCCAGAACCGCAACCACCAGTTCGTCGGCGAGGATGTTGCCGAACAGACGGAAGGAGAGCGAGAGCGGCTTGGTGAAATCCTCGATGATCTTGAAGGGGAGCATGATCGGGGTGGGATCCACGTAATACTCGAAGTACCGCAGCCCCTTTCGGCTCAAGCCGGCATAGAAATAGGAGAGAGACACCAGCAATGCCAACGCAACCGTGGTGTTGATGTCAGCGGTGGGTGCACCCAGCTCACCGTTGGGAAGTTCGATGATCCGCCACGGGATCAGGGCACCGCCCCAGTTGCACACGAAGATGAACAGGAACAGGGTGCCGATGAAGGGAAGCCAATCGCGGTAAGCCTTCTCACCGATCTGCTCGCGGGCCAGATCCCGCAGGTAGGTCCACAGATACTCCAAAAGGTTCTGCACACCGCGAGGATCGCGCTTCATGTTTCGACTTCCCAGAACCACAAGCGCGAGCAGGGCAGAGATCACCACCCACGAGCTCAGGAACACCTGGCCATGAAGATGGAGATTGCCGAGTTGCCAGTAGAACTGCTGACCCACCTCCAGTTCGGCGAACGGAAGGGCGAGGGGCAAGGGAACCATGGGAAGCGGTTGGTTCAGGGGGTGATGAAGGCCTGCAGCAGCAGGGCCGGTTTGTAGAGCACAAAACCGGCCAGGGCCGGCAGAATCTCGATGGCAGGCACGCGGGTAGCGGCCACCACCAGCAGGGCTGGAACCAGGATCTGAAAGCGCCCCAGGGAGCGCGAATCAGGTCCGATCCGGCCCACGCTGCGGGCCAGCAGCCGAAGATAGAGCAGGCCGCAGGTGCCACCCAGAAACAGGCTGCGGGCAGCCTGCGCACCGAACAGGGGCCAGCAGATGCCGCTGACCACGATGGTCACCAGCAGGGTGGCCAAGAGCAGACGACGCTGAAGCCGGCCATACTCATCAGGAGCGCTGAGCGCGCCTGCGGTATCGGGTCCATCGCCATTGGCTTCCACCTTGACGCCACCTGGAACGCCAGTTGTGCTCTCTGTCGCGGCCAGTGGTGTGGCGTCGGTGTGGGCGGCGATGGAAGCCTGCAAGCGCCTGGCGCAGATGCTCGCGCAACTTATCACGCAGCGTTAGGCCACCAACTGCAACACTCCCTGCGCCATCAGGCGCCGGGCCCGGTGGCAGCGCTCGCCAGGCGCGAGCTCCAGCGGCAGCTCCCCCAGCGGGCAATGCGGAGCCGCTTCGGCGGCCCGCACCAGCTCCAGATCTTGCTGATCGATGGACAGGGGCATCAGGTCGGGGCCCAGCAATCCGGTCGCAGGCCAGCCCCAGAGGCAACGATTGCGCTGTCCCCGGGCGGCCAGCAGGGCGGCATCCTCAGCCCAGTTGTGGCGCTGCAGCGGTCCCTTGACGAGGAAGAACTCAAAGTGGCTGATATCGGGATCGAGGTCCTCCACCAGGGCCCAGCGCTCCAGCTCCGGCAGGGCCAGGGCCCGCTCCAGCAGCTCTCCGCTGAGCAGCCGGGCGGGATCCCAGACCTGGGGGTTGGAGAAGCCGGCGAACTGCAGATCCGCGCTGGCCACGAAGGCCATCAGCCGCCGCAGGTCATAACTGCTCTCCTGGGGATGCAGGTACATATCGGCGAAATTGGCATCCGCCCTGGTATCCAGGGCCCAGCGCTGCTCGTGGTGACGGCGCAGGCGATTGGTTTCCGGCAGATCGCTGAACAGCCCGCGGCCCAGGCGCAGCCCTTCCCCATCGCCAGCCACCCCCAGACGGCAGAGGCTGCGTTGAAGGCGATGGATCTCCCAACGCCCCCCATCGGCATACAGGAAGAGATGCAGGAGGCCCCCGGGAGCCAGCAGATCAGCCAGGGCCCGCAACCCGGCTTCCGGTTCGCGTAGGTGGTGCAGCACCCCCACGGAATTGATGTAGTCGAATGGCCCCTGCCCGGCCAGATCCAGCAGGCTGCGCTGCTCCAGGCGCAGCTCCACCACCTGGTCGGCAGCACCGGAGCGGCGGGTGCGTTCCCGCGCCACTTCCAGGGCACCGGCGCTGATGTCCACCGCCAGCACGGAGCTGGACGGATTCAGGTGACAGAGGTAGTCGGTGCTCACGCCTGTGCCGCAGCCGGCATCGAGGATCCGCCAGGGCCGCACACCGCCCGGCGGGGGCGGCGGCAAGGCACCGTTGCAGAAGGCCTTGACGCTGTCCACACACCAACGCCAGTTGTAGCCGGGAGGGGGACCGTCCTGCAGGGGATCGGCCGGATAGGGGAAGCGGTCGTAAAAGGCGCTCACCACCGGGGTGGCGGCATCGCTGGCTGGCACGGCTGGTGGATCGCTGCAGCGAGCATTTCACGCTGGCGGCGCCAAGGCTGCAAACATTTGTTCATCCCCTCCCGGGGCTTTCGGGGGGCAGCCGTAAGTTGACCCAGCCCGGTTCGCTCTCGTCCATGACCGTGACCGCCAGCAGCGGCAGCACCAGGGTTGCTCCCCAGCGCTACGACACTCTGCCGCTGGCCAGCGTCCGTCAGGCCGAACAGGAGGATCGCTTCCCGGACGGGGGAGAACTGGGCAGCCTGATCACCTTCTTCCAGAGCGGCCAGCGGCGCGTTGAAGCCGCCCGGCGCATCACCGCCAACGCCGAGTTCATCGTCGCCAAGGCCGCCAACCGGATCTTCTCCGGCGGCACTCCGCTCTCCTATCTCGATGCCCCGCTGACCCCCGCCTCCACGGGCCAGGGCGAGCAGCTGGCGGCAGATCAGGCCGCCTTCCAGCGCTCAGTACAGACGTTCGTGGGGGCCGCGGCGGCCCCGAAGCGGGGCAACCTGATCGGCCGGCTGCTGGAGGGTGCCGGGGGCGATGCCGACGTGCGCGTCGTTCTGCCTTCCGGCTTCAGTCCGATCGCCGTGGGGCGCTACGGAACGGCCCGGATGAAGAAGTCGATCCGCGATCTGGCCTGGTTCCTGCGCTATGTGGGCTATGCCCTGGTGGCTGGCGATCCGAGCATCCTGGCGGTGAACACCCGCGGCCTGCGCGATGTGCTGGAAAAGGCCTGCTCCCTGGCTGCCACCAACGTGGCCCTGCAGGAGATGCGCGCCGCAGCCGCCGGTCTCTTCAAGGATGAACCGCAGACACGGGCCCTGGTGATTCAGTACTTCAACGTGCTGATCGGTGAACTGGCCGTGCCCACTCCCTCGGCTCGCCAGCGGCTGGGCAGCCCGGTGAATCAGGGCCTGCAGTTGCCGGCCACCTATGCCCTCGCTGCCCGGGGCAAGGCCCAGCGCTTCGTGATGAAGCCCGGCATGAGCGGGGCCCAGAAGGCCGAAGTGGTGCGTGCCGCCTACCGCCAGGTGTTCGAGCGCGACATCGTCAAGGGATACAGCCTGGAGGTGTGTCCGGTGGAGGCCACCCAGGTGCGCCAGGGCCAGATCTCCATGCGTGAGTTCGTACGCGCCCTCGGCCGCAGCAAGGACTACCAGAAGCAGTTCTACGGACGCTTCTCCAACAGCCGCGCCGTCGAACTGGCCTTCCGCCACTTCCTCGGACGGGGCATCAGTTCCCGCGAGGAATTCACGCGCACCTTCGACATCGTCAGCGCCCAGGGGCTGCCGGGGTTGGTGGATTCCCTGCTCAACTCCATGGAATACGCCCGGATGTTCGGGGAGGAAACAGTTCCCTTCCTCCGCGACCTCGGCGAAGAAGCCCAGGAGAGCGCCGGCTGGGGCAGCAACCGCAAACTGTTCCGCTTCAGCGCCCCCTTCGAGGGAGCCCCCCAGTACGTGACGCTCTACGCGTCCTACCGCCAGCCCCTGGCTGATCAGCACCCCTACGGCGGCGGCAACGATCCCCTCGCCCTCACCTACGGCGCCATCTTCCCCTCAGCTACAGCGAAGGTGACCACCCGGCCGGCACCATTCAGCTACGACACCCGGCGGATCCTGATCGGCAACGGTCTGGCCCAACCGGGCCAGATGGACAGCCCCCAGTTCCGCCGGGCCAGCCCCCGCAGGGTTGGGCCCCGGGTGGTGCGGTTGCAGCAGATCGCCACCGGTGGCAATTCCGTGCCCCGGCGCGGTGGTCAGCCCAGTGTGCGCAACACCGAAAGCAGCACTCAGGCGGTGATCAACGCGGTGTATGTGCAGGTGCTCGGCACCTCCGGCTATGCCGGTGAGCGCACCAAGGTGGAGGAGATCAAGCTTGAAAATGGCGACATCAGCCTGCGGGAATTTGTGCGCCAGGTGGCACGCAGCACCGCCTTCCGCCGCCGCTACTGGAGTGGTCTTTACATCACCAAAGCCATTGAAGTGATGCACCGGCGCCTGCTCGGCCGCCCCACCTTCGGGCGCTGGGAAATCGACAGCTACTTCGACACGGCTGCCCGCAAGGGTTTCTACGGAGTCGTCGATCGGATGCTGAACAGCCAGGAGTACAACGAATGCTTCGGCGAGGACACGGTCCCCTACGAACGGTTCATCACCCCGGCCGACCGCAACGCCCGCCAGGTCCCCACCCTCAATGCCGGCTTCGATGCCAGCCGCTTTGTCGATCCGGTGGCTCGCCAGCGTCCTGAGACCAAGGGCGATCAGAGCCTGCGCACCACTGCCGATCTGACTCCGCGCAATCTGCCCGATCGGCGCACGGTGGTGCGAGGGGTGTGGAGCGCCAGCATCGCCGGCGGCGAATCCGCTTTGCCGGCGAGCCCTGCCAGGAGCGCCGGGCCAGGCAGCATCCGCACCAGCCCCCCCCCGGCCCGGCGCTGGCGCCCCGATCAGGCCCCAGCCGCCTGGAGCACCCCAGGCGGTGGCGGTTTCCCAGCACCCAGTGCCCCCACCACGGTGCCCGGCGGCTGGACCAAGTCCATGGGCTCCAATCTGGCCGCCACCCCAGCGCGCCAGCCCGGAGCAGCCATGGCCCAGGCCCTGCGACCGGCTCAGCCCCAGGGCTTCAAGCGACGCCAGAGCCTGGGCCGCCCGATCCAGGTGGGACGCACCACCAATGAGGCCGACATCCAGACAGCCATCGAGGCGGTGTACCGCCAACTGCTCAACCGCTTGCCCCTTGCGGCTGAGCGGCTGGGCGACAGCGAGTCGCAGTTCCGCAACAGCCAGCTCACCGTGGCCGAATTTGTCGCCGTGGTGGCCGGCAGCGACCTGTTCCAGCAACGCCTCAACCGCCTGCCCCCCCTGCGCGCCGCCGCCGCCGCCCATCTCGCGTTGCTGGGCAGGGCTGCCCAGCCAGCCGAGTCCAGTCGCTTTCTGGCCCTGCGGACCAGCCGCGGACTGGTGGCTGCGATCGAGGAGCTGCTCGACAGCCCCGATTACGCAGCGGCCTTCGGTCAGGACACCGTTCCCTACCTGCGCGGCCTGGCCACGAGCGACGGCATTCCCCTGCTCACGGTGAATCGCACGGCTGCCCTCTATGGCGGCAATGCCGGCCTGACCCCCTCGCCGAAGGGAGCGATCTGAGCCGCTGCCACTGCGGTCCAGGAGACTGCGGCGGGAATGGCTGAGCAGACATGGCTTTCAGAGAGGTGAGCGCGGGCTCTGGCCGCCAACGCTTGGGAGCAGCGCATCCCGTCAAGGCCCCGCTACCGCGGGGCCTTTTTTGCGAAAACGAGATAGATCTGCCGCGGAATCAATAGATTCCAGAGGTCAACAACTGTGTGGCGATGGAGCTATCATTAACCAAGCCGAGAAGCACTGCGCTGCAACGGATCTGAGGCAAGCCTTGGCCGTGAAGAACTGTTACCGCTGCCAGGGGCTGGCGGGGGCGTTGGCACAGAATGATTCGGCGGTCGACGCGAGTCGGCCTCTTCCCTTACTCACCGGATACCGGTCACCGTCAAGGCGGCCGCTTGTTTCGAGGCAGAACTGCATGAGCATCGTCTCCAACTCGATCATCAACGCGGACGCCGAAGCCCGCTATCTCAGCCCTGGCGAACTCGACCAGATCAAATCGTTTGTGGCTGCGGGCCAGCGCCGTGTGCGCGTGGCCCAGGTCCTGAGCGAGAGCCGCGAACGCATCGTCAAGACCGCTGGCGGCGCTCTGTTCCAGAGGCGTCCCGATGTCATCTCCCCCGGCGGCAACGCCTACGGCGAGGAGATGACGGCCTCCTGTCTGCGGGACATGGACTACTACCTCCGCTTGGTGACCTATGGCGTTGTTGCCGGCGATGTCACCCCGATCGAAGAGATCGGCATCATCGGCGCCAAGGAGATGTACCGCTCTCTCGGCACACCATTGGATGCCATGGCCGAGGCCATCCGCGAAATGAAGAACGTGGCCACGGGCATGCTGACCGGTGCTGATGCCGAAGAAGCTGGCTTCTACTTCGACTACGTCATCGGCGCCCTCTCCTGAGGCTGCTCCACCGCCCCATTTCTTCCTACGCCTTCAGCAGGATTCATGCAAGACGCCATCACCAACGTCATCAATCAGGCCGACGTTCAGGGTCTGTACCTTGACGGCTCTGCCATGGGCCGCCTGGAGCAGTACTTCGCCAGCGGTGAGCTGCGCGTCAGAGCTGCGGCCACCATCAGCGCCAACGGCTCCGCCATCATCAAAGAAGCCGTTGCCAAGTCGCTGCTGTACTCGGACATCACCCGTCCGGGCGGCAACATGTACACCTGCCGTCGTTATGCGGCCTGCATCCGCGACCTCGACTACTACTTGCGCTACGCCACCTACGCCATGCTGGCGGGTGACACCTCCATCCTCGATGAGCGAGTCCTCAACGGCCTCAAGGAGACCTACAACTCCCTGGGTGTGCCGATTGGAGCCACCGTCCAGTCGATTCAGGCCATGAAGGAAGTCACCGCTTCCCTGGTTGGCCCTGACGCCGGCCGCGAGATGGCCGTCTACTTCGACTACATCTGCTCGGGTCTGGGCAACTGATCCAGAGCCTGCGGCACCCCCTGCGGATCTCTTCCATGCGCCTGTTCAAGATCACGGCCTGCATCCCCTGCCCGGAGAAATCCCGCACCCAGCGGGAGCTCCAGAACACCTTCTTCACCAAGTGGGTTCCTTTTGAGAGCTGGTTCGCCGAGCAGCAGCGGATCATGAAACAGGGAGGCAAGATCCTGAAGGTGGAACTGGTCACCGGCCGCCCTCAGGTCAATGTCGGCAACTGAAGCCCTTCCCTGCTGACCATGCGTCTTGAGCCCGGCCCATAGCCGGGCTTTCTGTTTTCCCACTCCCCGTTCGAGGCCTGCGCGCTTGTGCGGCCGTCAGATTGAGGCAGCCGGGCCTCGACAAGCCCACCCCTGGCGCGTCTCAATGGGGGCACATCGGCCCCTGCGCCAACGGCACGTTGAGCATCTCCGTTCTCCGCCCCACGACAAGGCCAGCTCCCTCAAAGAGCCCGGCCCAGAATCGCCTTGCCTCGCCGCTGAAACGCCTGCTGCCCTGGCCATGGGAGGACTGGCCGGCCGAAGCGCGGCTGCTGATCGGCCTGGTGGCGCTCTGGAGTGTCTTGGGTTTGCTGGTGCTGGCCTCCGCCAGCTGGTGGGTGGCCGAACGGGAGATGGGTGACGGCGCCTACTACCTCAAGCGCCAGCTGATCTGGATGGTGGCCAGCTGGGGGCTGCTGCTGCTGGGGGTGCGCACCCAGCTGCGCCGCTGGCTGCACATCGCCCCCATGGCTCTGCTGGTGGGCTGCCTGCTGGTGGGGGCCACGCTGGTGGTGGGGAGCACCGTGAACGGAGCCAGCCGCTGGCTGGTGATCGGTCCCCTGCAGCTGCAACCGTCCGAACTCGTCAAGCCCTTCGTGCTGCTGCAGGGGGCCGCCCTGTTCGCCCACTGGCGGCGCATCGGCCTTGACCAGAAGCTGCTCTGGCTGGGGGTCTTCGGGCTGCTGATCCTGATGATTCTGAAGCAGCCGAACCTCAGCACCGCTGCCCTGACCGGGCTGCTGCTCTGGTTGATGGCCCTGGCTGGTGGCTTGGGGCTGCCCCTGCTGTTGGGGGCGGCCACGGCTGGTGGCGTGCTGGGAGCCGCCAGCATCTCCCTCAACACCTACCAGCGGCTTCGGGTGGTGTCGTTCCTCAATCCCTGGCGCGATGCCCAAGGCGATGGCTACCAGCTGGTGCAGAGCCTGCTGGCCATTGGTTCCGGCGGGCTGTTCGGAGAAGGCTTTGGCCTCTCGACCCAGAAACTTCAATACCTGCCCATCCAGAGCACGGATTTCATCTTCGCGGTATTTGCCGAAGAGTTCGGCTACGTGGGATCGCTGGTGCTGCTGCTGTTCCTGCTGCTGTTCGGGTTCGTGGGACTCAGGGTGGCCCTGAGCTGCCGCAGCAACCAGCATCGGCTGGTGGCCATGGGCTGCACCACGCTGCTGGTGGGGCAATCGATTCTCAACATTGCCGTGGCCAGCGGCGCCATGCCCACCACCGGACTGCCGCTGCCGCTGATCAGCTACGGCGGCAATTCCCTGATGTCCAGCCTGTTCGTCTGCGGCCTGCTGATTCGCTGCGCCCTGGAATCCGGCGGGCTGGTGCCCGTTGCCCGCGTCAGCCGTCGTCGACGCCCTGGGGCAGCCGGATAGGCTGGCCCCATGAGCGTGATCGGGCTAGCACTCTCGACTTGGGCCCTCACGATCAGTGATCTGGCCCAGCAGAGCGAGACTCTCCTGCAGCGCTCGCTCAGCACACCCGGGCCGGCAACCCTCGCGCTGGTCTTCGGGGGCGGCCTGCTCACCAGCCTTGGCCCCTGTTCCCTCTCCCTGCTGCCCGTGACCCTCGCCTACCTGGCGGGCTTCGGCGGCACGGAAGAGCGCTCCAGCGAGGCAGTGTCCAGAGACCTGACCAGCACACCCTGGCAGCGCAGCCTCTGCTTTGCCGCTGGCATCGTCGCCGCCCTGGTGCTGCTGGGCCTGGCCAGTGGCCTGCTGGGCCGGCTCTATGGCCAGATCCCTGGATTGATCCCCACCCTGGTGGCCCTACTGGCCCTGCTGATGGGCCTCAACCTGCTGGGGTTGCTGCCCCTGCCCCTGCCGGCGGGGCCTGATCCGGAGCTCTGGCGCCAGCGGGTGCCGGCCCCCCTCGCTCCCATGGCAGCTGGCCTGGCCTTTGGCCTGGCGGCCACCCCCTGCACCACACCGGTGCTGGCCGTGCTGCTGGGCTGGATGGCCCAGACCGGGCGTCCCCTCGAGGGCATGCTGCTGCTCACCTGCTTTGGCGCCGGCCAGGTCCTGCCCTTGCTGCTGGTCGGCACCGCCGCCGCCAGCCTGCCCGGCCTGCTGAGGCTGAGGCAGGTGGGGCAGTGGGTTCCGCCGATCAGCGGCGCCGTTCTGGTGAGCACCGGCTTGCTCACGTTGGTGGCCAACTGGACGTGAACCGGCACCCTGAGCACGAACAGCGATGAACGGATCCGCCCCAAGGTTCCTGAGCCGTCTGGCGGCCTGGATCGCCGACCTGCGCGTGGCCATCGGCCTGCTGGTGGTGATCGCCATCGCCAGCGGCATCGGCACCGCCATCCCCCAGAAGGAGCCGGAGAGCCTGTACCACCGGCTCTACGACGACCAGCCCTGGCTCGGGCTCCTCAACGGTGATCGGCTCCTGGACCTGCAGCTCGATCACGTGTACTCCAGCAGCTGGTTTCTGGGCCTGCTGGCCTGGCTCGGGCTGGCGCTGCTGCTGTGCAGCTGGCGACGGCAGTGGCCGGCCCTGCAGGCGGCCTTGCGCTGGATCGACTACCGCTCGCCGCGCCAGCTCAGCAAGCTGAGCGTGGCCCAGACCCTGCCCGCTGAGGACGCCGGTGCCAGCCTCACCCGCCTGGAGCAGCTGCTGCGCAGACAGGGCTGGCAGGTGCTGCGCCATCCCGACCGGCTGGCGGCTCGGCGGGGCGTGCCCGGGCGTGTGGGGCCCCTGTTGGTGCATGCCGGCCTGGTGGTGCTGCTGGTGGGTTCCGCCTGGGGGGCGCTCGGGGGGCAACGGGCGGAGCAGTTTCTGGCCCCCGGCCGCACCCTCGACCTGATCGACAGCCGTGGCCACAACCAGCTCACCCTCGCCCTGGACGCCTTCGGCGTGGATCGGGATCCGGCCGGCCGGCCGGAGCAGTTTCGCTCCCAGCTGCGCCTGCTGGAGAGCTCGGAAGCCGACGCTCCGGCCCTGCTCGAACAGGCCGAGATCAGCGTCAACCACCCGCTGCGCTTCCGCGGCGTCACCTTCTATCAGGCGGACTGGAGCCTGGCCGCCATCAGCGTGCGCCTGGGCCGCAGCCCGGAGCTGCAGTTGCCACTGCAGACCTTTCCGCAGCTCGGTGACCAGCTCTGGGGCCTGGTGCTGCCCACCCGCCCCGACGGCAGCGATCCCGTCCTGCTCAGCCTCACCAGCGAACAGGGGCCCGTTGACATCTATGGCTCCGACGGCGGCCTGATCGGTTCCCTGGCAGTGGGCGGCGATGCCCTCGAGGTGAACGGCCTGCCGCTGCGGGTCACGGCGGTGCTGCCGGCCAGCGGCATCCTGCTCAAGCGCGACCCGGGCGTGCCCCTGGTTTACGGGGGCTTTGCGATCGCTCTGGTCGGCGGAGCGCTCAGCCTGCTGGCCACCCGCCAGCTCTGGGCCATCGCCGAACAGACCCCGGCCACCAACAGCCTGCATGTGGCGGGACTGTGCAACCGCAATCTCACGTCCTTCGCCGCCGAACTTCCCCAACTGCTCAGCCAGGTCTGAGCACGACCGCACAGCACAGCGGCCCGTTCAGCAGGGCTGCCGCGTGCCGTGGCTCACCCGCACCACGGTGTGGACATTGCCCCGGGGGTTGAAGTCAGCCTCGAGCTGCATCCACTGGGGCGCACAGGCGGCCACGACGTCATCGAGGATGCGATTGGCGGCTTCTTCGTGGGAGATGGCGCGGTTGCGGTAGCTGTTTGCATAGAGCTTGATGGCCTTGAGCTCCATCACCCGCGGGCCTGGCTGATACAGCAGGCGCAGGGTGGCGAAATCGGGATAGCCCGAAAACGGGCACAGGCAGGTGAACTCCGGCAGGGTGATGGCGATCTCGTAAGGGCGGCCGGGTCGGGGATTGTCGAAGCAGATCAGTTCAGCCGCGGCGATCGCCCGCTCGCCGTAGCGGGGCGTGCGGGTCTGATCGGGGCTGGTCTGATCGGAGCTGGACTGATCGGGGGTCGACATCGCGGCAGGCCGGCGCTGGCCGCGATCCTATGGAGCGCCAGGGCAGCCGTAGCAATCGCTACGACAACCCCCGATCAGCTCAGGTGTGATGGGCCTCGTCCTCGCCCAAGGGCAGGGACCCTCTGAGAGACTCACCGTTCAGCCCATCCACCCAGCTCCGCTGCTTCCATGAAAAAAGTCGAGGCCATCATTCGTCCGTTCAAGCTCGAGGACGTCAAGATCGCGCTGGTGAATGCAGGCATCGTGGGCATGACCGTGAGCGAGGTGCGCGGTTTCGGCCGGCAGAAGGGCCAGGTGGAGCGCTATCGCGGCTCGGAGTTCACCGTGGAGTTCCTGCAGAAGCTCAAACTGGAGATCGTCGTCGATGACGACAAAGTCGACACCGTGGTGGAGGCCATCCAGGGTGCGGCCCGGACCGGTGAGATCGGCGACGGCAAGATCTTCGTGAACACGATCGATTCGGTGATTCGCATCCGCACCGGCGACCGTGACAGCGGCGCCATCTGAGCCCTGAGCGCTCTGGCCCGCGGCTACCTCCGGCGACGCTCAGGGCGTCGCCAGGGTGGCCTCCACCAGGCGCCGGATCATGGCTGCGTCAAGGGGGCCAGCCCATGGCGTCCCTACTCCAGCCGGCGGGTCGCCGCCCCGTAGCCAGAGCAGATATTCGTGATTGCCCGCCGGTCCGGTGATTGGTGAGGCCACCAGGCCTGCGGGAGTCAGCTCCAGGGCGGCCGCGGCAGCGATCACTGCCGTGATTGCATCGCAATGGGCGGCGGGGTCCCGCACCACCCCACCCTTGCCCACCCGGGCCCGGCCCACCTCGAACTGGGGCTTGACCAGCACCACCAGGTCGACCCCCGCACCGGGATTCGTCGGCCGCAGCAGCGCCAGCAGCGCCGGCAGCACCAGCGCCAAAGAGATGAACGACAGATCGGCCACCGCCAGATCGGGCCGCGGGTCGGTCGGGCTGAAGAGGTCGTCCGGGGTGAGGTGACGCAGGTTGGTGCGCTCCCTGAGCACCACGCGCCCATCACTGCGCAGGCTCCAGGCCGTCTGGCCGTAGCCCACATCGATGCCATAAACCCTGGCGGCACCACGCTGGAGCAGGCAGTCGCAGAAGCCGCCTGTGGAGATGCCGGCATCGACACACACCCGGCCCTCCAGCGGCAGGGCGAAGGCCTCCAGAGCCGGCTCCAGCTTCTCGCCACCACGGGAGACAAAGCGAGGCGGCTGGCGCACCTCCAGGGGCAGATCAACAGCCACCTCGGTGCCGGGCTTGTCCAGCACCCGATCGCCGCTGCGCACCCTGCCGGCCCGGATCAGCTGCTGACCCTGCTGACGGCTGGCGGCCAGACCCCGGGCGACCAGTTCCAGATCCAGGCGTTGCTTGCGGGCCATGGCGCCACGCGGTGGAGCTCTGAGGTCGTGTGATCAAACCACAACCGAAACGAAACAGATTGCCTGCAGGCTCCGGGTTGTCCGGTAGTCCACGGGAAGATTGCCCCAGATCAGCCTCGCCGTCATGGCCCCGCGCCTTGCCAGCCCCTCGCCCCAGGCCACCAGCCAGGCCAACAGGTGGTCCAGCCATCGCGGAGCCCGGGGCGCGCGCAGGTCCATCCGCAGCTGCGCCGAGGTGGTGGACCTGCTCCGGCCCGGCAGCTTCGTGAGACTGCGCAACCAACCGGCGGACCTGCCGCCCTTCGAGTTGATCCGCTGCCGGGGAGGGCGCTGCTGGGTGCGGCAGCAGGCCTGGGGGGGTGCGGTGCAGTGGGAGGTGGCCCACCGCCAGCTGAAGGCCGCCGGTTGAAGGCTGGGCTCGCACCCATCCTCCCGGCGCAGCCATACATTGGATGGCTGTGATGGTGGGCGTCAGCGCTCCCGCAGGCATTGATCGAGCGCTACACCCTGCCCGAGATGGGCGATCTCTGGAGCGAGCAGGCCAAGTTCCAGAGCTGGCTGGATGTGGAGATCGCCGCCACTGAGGCCAACGCCGAACTGGGGCGGGTGCCCCCTGAAGCGGTTGCCACGATCAAGGCCAAAGCCGGCTTTTCGGTGCAGCGGATCCTCGAGATCGAGGCGGAGGTGCGCCATGACGTGATCGCCTTCCTCACCGATGTCAATGAGCACGTGGGCGATGCGGGCCGTTACATCCACGTGGGCATGACCAGCTCCGACGTGCTCGACACCGGCCTGGCCCTGCAGTTGAAGGCCTCGGTGCAGCTCCTGCGCGCCGAACTCGACCAGTTGGCCGTGGCAATCCGCGAGCTGGCCCGCGCCCACAAGGGCACGGTGATGATCGGCCGCAGCCACGCCATCCATGGCGAGCCCATCACCTTCGGCTTCAAGCTGGCGGGCTGGCTGGCGGAGACGGAGCGCAACCGTGAGCGCCTGGAGCGCCTGGAGCGGGTGGTGAGTGTGGGCCAGATCAGTGGCGCCATGGGCACCTACGCCAACACCGATCCCAAGGTCGAGGAGCTCACCTGCGCCAGCCTGGGCCTGGTGCCCGACACCGCCAGCACCCAGGTGATCTCCCGGGATCGCCATGCCGAGTACGTGCAGACCCTGGCCCTGGTGGGTGCGGCCCTGGAGCGCTTCAGCACTGAGATCCGCAACCTGCAGCGCACCGACGTGCTGGAGGTGGAGGAGAACTTCGCCAAGGGGCAGAAAGGCAGCTCGGCCATGCCCCACAAGCGCAACCCGATCCGCAGCGAACGCATCAGCGGCCTGGCCAGGGTGCTGCGCAGCTACGTGGTGGCGGCGCTGGAAAACTGCGCCCTCTGGCATGAACGCGACATCAGCCACAGCTCAGTGGAGCGGATGATGCTGCCCGACTGCTCAGCCACCCTGCACTTCATGCTGCGCGACATGACCGAGGTGGTGCGCGGGCTGGGGGTGTATCCCGACAACATGGCCCGCAACATGAATGTGTACGGCGGGGTGGTGTTCAGCCAGCGGGTGTTGCTGGCCCTGGTGGAGGCCGGCATCAGCCGTGAACAGGCCTACCGGATCGTGCAGCGCAACGCCCACAGCGCCTGGAACACCCCCGGTGGCGACTTCCACGCCAACCTGATCGACGACCCTGAGGTGAGCAGCCAGCTCAGCGACGACCAACTGGAGGCGTGCTTCACCACCGACCTGCACCAGGCCAATCTGGGGGTGATCTGGGAGCGGCTGGGCATCTGAACCAGGCCGCTCAGCCCCTGCCGTCCTTAACCGCCCTTAATTGGTGAAGATGCGATAGATGGAGGCGGCGTTGAGCACCGGACCCAGGGGGGTCACGGCCTGCAACAGGAAGTCGTTGAAGCGGGTCCAGCCGTTGCGGGGCACCACCACCATGTCGCCGTTGTGCAGGGAGGGATTGGCCGGCGAATCCAGCGGTGCCGAGGGGTCAAAGATCACGCTGCGCACACTCACCTCACCGCTGGGTTCCACCCGGATCAGGCGGATCTCCTTGGTATTGGCCCGCAGCGGATCCACATCCCCAGCGGCGATCACAGCGGAGGCCAGCGGGCTGTTGGAGCGCACCTGGGTCAGGCCCGGCTGCACCACCTCACCCACCACCATGACGCCGATGGTGTCCGGGGCGAAGTTGGAGGCGGCCGTGCGGATCAGCACATCACTGGGCTGGGGTGTCTCTGCGCGGGCCACCCGAACCATGTCGCCGTCGTAGAGCAGGGGATTGACGGTGCTGCGGTTGTTCATCAGCACCTCCAAGTAGTCGAAGCGGTACTCCACAGGCTGTCCACCGGGCACGGCGCTGGGGCGGCTGAGCACAACCTCGGAGAGGTCGGCGATCGCGGTGATGCCACCGGCCCGCTGCACCGCATCCACCAGGGTGGGCCAGCCGGCCGTGGCGATCGTGGTTTCCGAGGCGGCCGGCCCAGCCGCCGCCAGACGGGCCGCCTCCCCACCCTGGGTGAGCGTGTAGAAACCGGGCCGCTGCACCTCGCCCAGCAGGGTCACGCGCACCGGACGCGGTGCCAACAGATCGAGGTACACGAGCGGGTTGCGCAGGAAACGGTCGTAGCCCTCGGTGATGCGTTGACGCGCCTCGTCCATGGTCAGCCCCCAGACGGGCACGGCGCCCAGCCGGGGCAGGTTGACCGTGCCGTCGGCCAGCACCTCAACCACCGCCTCGTAGCCCTTCACCATGAACACGGACATGGTCAGTCGATCCCCCGGGCCGAGGCGATAGCGAAAGCCCCTGCTGCCGGGATCAATGCTGACCACGTTTGGCTGGCGCAGGGCCTGGGGCGCCGCTGGGGCGCTGCCCAGGGGAGAGCGCTTGCGGGTTTCTGCCCCCCTGGCGGCCGGCTGGGTGTCGGTGGCGGCAGGAATGGATTCGGCGGCGGCGGGAATCGGATCGCCGGGAGCCTGATCGGGGATCGGGAAGGCCTCGGGCTGGTTGGCGCCCTGGGCCAGGGTGCGGGGCGGCGCCCCCAGGGCCGTCACCAGCGCTCCGACGGGCAGCAGGCTCAGGGGGGTGAGCAGCAGGGCGGCGGCCCGGCGTCGCAGCCCGCGGCGGGCGGCTCGGTCTGCTGCGGTGAGGGGGGTAGAAGACACGGACCTGGGGGCAGAGGGAACCGGTAGCCGGCCAGGGTGACGCTGGGGAGCACCGGGACAGGCGGGCTAATCTTCACGCACCCCCAACCCAATCGTGAAGACGACCGACGGAAATCCGCTGAATCTCTCCGCCGCGATCGCTCTTCCCCAGGATCGGGTCCAAGCGGATCTGGCTCCCTTCCTGCTGCTGTCCTCCCAGGGCCTGGATCTCTACCTGCTGCCCGGCGAGCGCTTTGGTCCCTACGCCGAACCGGTGGGGGAGCTGCGCGAACTCACCTACCGACAGCAGCTCTCGGGCTCCGGCAAGAGCCGGGATCTGGACAGCCGCGATCCCCATTACGACCACTTCCTGCTGGTGGAGAGCAACAGTGGCGAATTGGCGGGATCGGCACGCCTGCAGTTCGTCCCCGCTCGCGCGAGCGGCGACCAATCCGCAGCGGGGTTGCCGCCCTTGCCGGGTGGGGCGCAGTCCTACCTGGAACATGTGTATCCGGGCATCAAGGCCCATCTGGCCAGCCAGGGCAACCACCTGGAGATCGGCCGTGTGGCCCTGGCGCCACGGTTTCAGCGTCAGCCCCACACCCTGATGCTGCTGTTTCGCGGCGGTCTTCAGGTGGCCGTGGGAGCCGGTTACAGCTCCATCCATGGTCTGGTCTCCTACAACCACTTCGCCTACGACGAAACGGTGAACCGGGAGTTTCTCAGCACCCTGCTGCGTCCCCCCTTCCTCGATCCCTCCAGCCCCCATCCACAGCCGCGCCATCCGGTGGCAGGTCTCGCCCCCGCGCCCAGCCCCGCTGCCGTGGCCAGCATCCAGGAACTGGAACTGCACATCCGCCACGACCTGGACCCATCCTTCCGTCTGCCCGTGCTGCTGCGCCAGTACTTCAACCTGATGGAGGCCAGCGTGCGCAACCTCTCTCTGGCCCGGGACTTCAACCAGATCACCGAGATCCTGATGGCCGCCGATCTGCGGCGGATCCCGACCCGCCGGCTGGAACACTTCATCGACGTCGACCATCGGCCGATCTACCGGAGTTTCAGCTGGTACCGGGGAGGATGAGGCCGTGCCATTGAACTGGTACGTTGCCATCCGATCAAGGCGTGGCCGAGGGACTTGATGCACGCAGGCCCCGACAACGACAGCAGCGGAGCCGCGTCCCCCATTCCTGGCGCCAATCGCCAACCGAGGGCCCACGACACCGCCACTCCCGGCCGGCAGAGCCTGCAGGAGCGGCTGATCGAGATTCTGCAGCGCATCTCAGGGGCTGATCCGGAGCAGATCACCCCTGATGCCCGGCTGATCGAAGACATCGGCATCGACTCCCTGGGCTTCTACGAAATCCTGATCGAGGCGGACGAGTGCCTGGGCATCAAGATCCGGGAAGAGGATCTGCTCGGCTTCCGCACCGTGGGGGATGTGCAGCGGCACCTGGAGTCCCTGGAGCGGGACCATGGCCCGAACAACTGAGCGCATCGCGGTCACCGGCTGGGGGGCCATCACCCCGCTGGCCGCCGATGCCGACGCCACCTGGGCGGCCATGGTCGCGGGCCACTCCGGCATTACGGCCCTAGACCAGGCCTGGGCCAGCGACCTGCCCGCCCGCATCGGCGGCTGCGTTGCCGAGGACATCGCCAGCGAGCTCGAACCGCTCCAGCGCCGCCGCCTGGATCGCTGCTCCCAGCTCGGCCTGCTGGCCGCGCGCCAGGCCTGGGCCCAGGCCCGACCGCAGCTGGCGGGGATCGATGCGGCCCGGGTGGCGGTGGTGATCGGCACGGGCATCGGCGGGCTGGCGACCCTGGAGCGGCAGCACCGCAATCTGCTGGAGGCCGGCCCGAGCCGGGTCAATCCGCTCACCGTGCCGATGCTGATTCCCAATGCCGCAGCCGGCCAGATCGCCATTGACCTGGGCTTGCATGGCGGCGCCCACACGCCGGTGTCGGCCTGCGCCTCCGGAGCGGAAGCGCTGCTGCTGGCCCAACTGCTGCTCAACGACGACCGCGCCGACGTGGTCATCGCCGGCGGCAGTGAGGCGCCCGTGAACCGGCTGGGCCTGGTGGGCTTTGCGGCCATGCGTGCCCTCTCCTGCCGCAATGGGGCCCCGGATCAGGCCTCCCGCCCCTACGGCCGCGACCGGGACGGCTTCGTGCTCTCGGAGGGGGCGGGGGCGCTGGTGTTGCAGCGGCAGAGCGACCTTGCCCCCGGCGCTCCCCAACCCCTGGGCTGGCTGCTCGCCTGCGGCAGCAGCAGCGACGGCCACCACATCGTGGCGCCGGAGCCGCAGGGGCTGCGGGCCAGCGCCGCCATGGCCGACGCCCTCAGACGGGCCGACATCGGCGTTGACGCCCTGAGCTTCGTGCAGGCCCATGCCACCGGCACGCCGCTGGGCGATCTGGCGGAGGCCCGGGCGCTGGCCCGAACCCTGGGTGCCCGCGTCGAGGACCTGCCGGTGACGGCCCCGAAGGGCCAGCTGGGCCACCTGCTCGGAGCCGCCGGAGCCGTGGAGACGATCCTGGTGCTGCAGGCCCTGCGCCAGGGCCTTGTGCCCCGCAGTGTCAACGCCGACCCCCTCGACCCGGCGATCGCGCTGGCGGTGGTACAGGACGGTCCACTCCGGCTGCCGGGCGGTGCCGACGGCGGCGAGCGCTACGCCCTCAAGAACGCCTTCGGTTTCGGCGGCCACAACATCAGCCTGGTGCTGGCGGCCTGAGGGCGGGGCCGGCGTAGTGGGCCTGAACGGCCTGCACGAAGGCGCGGCGGTCGCCCGGCTGCTCCTGGATCTGCAGCTCCCGGGCGCGGCCCCGGCGGCAGTGGATCGTGGCCAGGGGGGCCGTGAGCCGGGAGAGCAGCAACCGCAGCGGCCGATAGAGGTCGCTGGCCGAAGTGGAAAGCCCGTAGTAGCTGAAGGTCCAGGGCACGATCAGGGCTCCATGCTTGCGGGCCAGGATCAGGGCGCTGGCGGAAACCCGCTCGCTGATCGGCGTCACCAGGGAGCCATTGGGGGCCAGCATCACCTGGCCACGCTGGGCCAGCGTGCGCGACGCCCCGTACACGGCCGAGGTGCGCGAGCGGCCATCGCGATGGTCCATCAGGCCATGGCCGGCATTCGCCGCCGAGGCCGCGAACCAGGGCATGATCCGGCTCAGGTGCAGGCTGGCGGTGGTGATGCTGGGGAGCCGCAGCACCCCCTGAACCACCAGCACATCGGCGGGGTGCTCGTGGTTCCAGATGTGCACCAGGGGAAGGCCCTCGGGCTCGCTGGGATGGCTGTCATCCACCACCACGCTGATGCCCAGGGCCCGCAGTCCCACCAGGGCCGTGGCGACGAGCAAGCGGGCGGCCAGCCGGCGGCAGCCCAGAGCCAGCGCCAGCAGTTGCAGCCCGTAGACCAGGAAATAGGAGACCCCCCAGAAGGATCGGGCCAGCACCCGCAGCGGCAGCAGCAGGCGGTTGTCCCGGGCCGCTTGGCCGGGGGCGGGAAGCTGCGGGCGCGGTGACAGCCGGCGGGCCTCCGGTCCAATGGGGAAGGTGGTGCGGAAGGGGAAGTCGCCGTCGAAATTGCCGTTCACCTGCGTGGTGGTCACCAGGTGGTCGTAGAAGCGGTAAAAGAGCGGCCGGTCGCTGGTATGGGGTTCGCGCCAGAACTGATCCAGGGGCTGCTGATCGGTGAGACCGGGGAGGTTGTAGAAGGTCTGGCCCATCACCTTGGTGGGTACCGCGTGATAAAGGGCCTGCAGTCCCACGGAGCTGTTGACGGTCACCACGCCGCGACAGGTGCGCAGGAAGCGGCTGAGGGCACCGTCATGGAAGTAGTGCACCCGGCCCGCCAGCCCATGGCGATGGGCCAACAACTGGATCAGCCGTCCGTAGTGGTTGTAGCCCCGGTCGCGGGGGTGGTGCTTGAAGGCGAGGTGGTCGGAGGCATGGGCATGGCGGGCAAAGGAGGTGATCACGTCTTCGATGAAGTCGTGCATTCCCCGGTAGGGCGAACCCAGCTGCACCTGGGAATCACTCGACACCTGCAACACCACCAGAAAGAACGAGAGGTGCTCCAGCAGGCGCTGTTTCAGGGTGCGCTGCTGCCAGCGATAGAGCCAGTAGCGCCAGTTGCCGCGCAGCTGGCACCAGAGAAAACGCGGCGAGGGCTGCAGCTTGTGCTCACCCTCGATGATCGGGTACCGGGTGAAGGCGTGCTGGATGAAGGTGGGGGCCTTCCAGAGCTTGCGCCAGCGCCAGCCGGGATCCAGCTGGCCCTGGGGGAGCGCATCCACCGGCGGCAACTGGTGGTAGAAGTCGGCGGGCTGGTTGAGATTGGAGCGGGCATTGACCCGCTCGCGCTCAAGGGTCACGTAGTTGGGCCGGATGTAGCCGAGCTCGAACACCCAGGCCTCGATGCCGGCGCTGCGCGCCTCTTCGATGGCCATGCGGTGGGGAATGATGAAGTCGCCATACATGAAGATGTGGCGAATTCCGCGCTCGACGATCAGCTGGCGCAGAAACGGCCGCCACTCCTCCATCGAGCCACTGAAGGGCACCCGCACCTCCCGGGGGAAGCCGAACTCATGCAGCGGGAAGCTCACCTTGGTGACGGGAATGCCGCAGCCGCGCAGGTAGCGGCAGAAGCGGGCGAAGAACAGTCCGATCGGCCCCATCAGCAGCAACACCGGCCCGTCGATCTGCACCTGAACCAACTGCACCGGAGCCGGAGCGGGGGCCCGTTCTGTGGTCAACGCGGTGTCCTGCAGGGCAATGCCTGGCTCAACTCTGCCACCCCAGGCAAGGCGCTCAGCGCTGCCGCAGCCGCCCCCAGTGCCGGAAGATCCGCTGCCGCAGGCTCAGGGGACGGGGCGGTGCCGAGCGCCAGGCCAGCAACTCCTCGATCGCCTGCTCCGGCTCGATGAACAGGCCGCTATGGCGGCTCACGTACAGCGGATAGTCGATCAGGGCGGCATGGACCAGGGCATCCAGGGG
Source organism: uncultured cyanobacterium (assembly GCA_963765575.1). Taxonomy (GTDB): domain Bacteria; phylum Cyanobacteriota; class Cyanobacteriia; order PCC-6307; family Cyanobiaceae; genus NIES-981. Next base: position 189,554 of record CAVXWZ010000002.1, read on the forward strand.
CAGGGGCCGCCCCCGGCGCTCGCAGCTCAGGCGGTCGTGGCTGAGGCCCCAGCCGGCGTAGAAGGGCAAGCCCCAGGTGTGCACCTCCAGCTCCCGCAGCAGGGCCTCGAAACCGGCGATCGAGGTGAGCACGTGCAGGGCATCGACCTGGGTGAACAATTGCTGGATCGAGGCGTCCACCAGCAGCTCGTCACACCAGTCCAGTGCCGCGTGTTCCCCCGAACCCGGCCGGCACAGCCCCGCCACCACGTCGGGGTGGGGCTTGTAGACGAGATGGGCCGAGGGCTCGGCGGCCCGCACCGCCTGCAGCAGAGCCAGATTGGTGCGCAGCCCGGGGGCCCCCAGCCGGATTGAGGCATCGGCTTCCACCTGTCCCACCACCAGCACCACCCGGCGGGCAGCGTCCGGACGGCGCCAGGCCGGGGCCAGGAGGTTGTACTTCGTGATCGCCTGCTCCACCAGCCGGCTGCGCAGACCCCGGGCCCGCAGCAGTTGCCTGTCGTCCCATGACCCGGTGGCCAGCAGCTGTTCGAGCTCACTGGGGGCGCTGGCGTCGTAATAGATGCCGCGCCGGTCGATCACCCAGGACATCGGATCGATCAGGTCGGCCCCAAGCCCCACCGAGCGCAGGAAGCCGTCCTCGGCGTGCAGCAGCGGCAGATCGCGGCGGCGGGCCGCCTGCAGCAGGGCGGGCTTGGCGCGCCGGCCCCACACCGCCAGCGCCTCGGCGCGGCGGCCCGGCCGCTGCCAGGGAAACCGGAACCGCAACCGGCTGCCGGCCAGGAAGCGGCGCAGCACCCGCTGTTTCCAGGGGGTGAAGCCGAAGGCCTCGATGCGCTCGGGATTGCGGCAACGGTGCCGGCGCTGCAGGCCGATCGCCGTGATCAGGTCCTCCACCGCGCAGGGCCGCTGCCGGTGGGGATCGATGTACACGGCGTAATCGACCAGGGCCGCATGGATCAGATCACCGAGCTGCCGCGGCCCCCGCCGCGCGGGCGCGGGGGCGTGGTCCCGGGTGAGTCCCCAGCCGCCATAGAAGGGCATGCCGAAGCAGTGCACCGGCCGGCCCCAGAGCAGGGCCTCAAAGCCCAGCTGGGAGGTGACCACATACACCGCCTCAGCCCGCTCGAGCAGGGCCGCGGGGTGGCCGCCGCTGGCCTCGAGCTTGATGCGCGGATGCCGCAACTGGCGGGCCTGGAAATGGCCGCGCTTGCGGCCGCGGACCACATCCGGATGGGTCTTGACGACCACCGTGCGCTGCGGATGGTCGGCCAGGGCGGCGGCGAGCATGGCGGCGAAGCTGCCGCGATCGGCCCCACCCAGGCCGATCGAGAGGTCACCGGCCGTCTGATCGACCACCAGCACGAAGGGCTCGGCCGGCGCCGCCGCCTCGCGGCTGCCGTTGTACTTGCTCACCCGCTGCTGGCACCACAGGCGGCGGATGGCGGCGGCCCGCAGCAACTGGGCCGGGCTGTGGGCGGCAGCGATCAGGCGCTCCAGGCGGGAGGGGGCGGCGGCGGCGTAATAGATGCCGGCGTCATCGATCACCAGGCCCAGGGGCACGCTGTCGGGCCCCAGGCCCAGGGAACGCAGAAAGGCGTCTTCACAGCGCCAGAGCGGCAGCTTGCGCCGCCGTGCCAGCCGCTCGGCCCGGCGGGCGCTGGGCTTGTGGCCCCAGGCCAGCAGGGCATCGAGCTCGGCGCCGGCGCAGCGGGCCGCCCCGCTCACCAGGTGGTGGTCGGCCAGCAGCGCCGCCAGGGTGCTGTGGCGCAGCATGCCGGCGGCCGGCAGCCCCAGACGGGCCGCGGGGAGAGGAGAGGCCAAGGGCGTGGAGGCGCCTGCAGGCGGGGCGCCTGGCTGGAGCGGGGCTCAGGTTACCGACCGCGCCATGGCTGCTACGTTCAGCCCCACCGCTGCCGGGGACACGGCCAAGGTGCTGATCGACAGCTTCATGGACTCCTCCATCGACCGGCTCTGCGCGGCGGTCGCTGAAGAGGTGGGCATGCCCGTGGGGCGGGTCCGCCGGGTGGTGCTGGCCCTCCAGCGCCAGCGGCAGCGCTCCATGGCCGGCATCGCGGCGGCGAGCGCCGCGGCTCCCGGTCTGGAGGCCGCTGCGCCCGATGATCCCCTGCGCTGGTATCCGCTCGGGGCCAATGGCCGGCTGCGTCCCCCCGGGCCGGATCAGCCATGAGCAGCCCCGGCGCCGCGGCCGCCATCGATTCCGACCTGCCGGCCCTGGCCCTGATCCCGGCACGGGGCGGCTCCAAGGGCGTGCCGGGCAAGAACCTCCGCAGCGTGGGGGATGTCGCTCTGCTCGCCCGTACGGTGCGTGCCAGCAGAGCGGCCCACAGCATCGGTCCCGTGTGGGTGAGCAGCGACGACACGGCCATCGGCGCCCTCGCCGAGCGTGAAGGGGCCGGCTGGTTGCGGCGACCAGCCGACCTGGCCGGGGACAGGGCCTCCTCGGAGCAGGCCCTGCTGCACGCCCTGCACGCCCTGGCCCAGCGGGGACCCCTGCCCGGGCTGTTCGTGTTTCTGCAGTGCACCTCGCCGTTCACCCGCCCGGAGCACATCGATGCGGTGGTGGAACAGTTGCAGGCCAGCGACGCCGCCATGGCGTTCAGCGTTGTGCCATGGCACGGTTTCCTCTGGGGTCGCGATGGCAGCGGCCACGGCGTGGGGGTGAACCACGATCCCAGCCTGCCGCGCCCGCGCCGCCAGGATCTCCCCCCGACCTACCTGGAGACCGGGGCGATCTACGCCATCCGCATGGGGCCCTTTCTCGAGCAGGGCACACGCTTCGTGCTGCCCACCCTGCCGGTGCCGATCGACGCTCCCGCACCGGAGATCGACAGCGCCGAGGATCTCGCCCTCTGCCGACAGCTGGCCCCCCTGCTGGATCGGCCCCTGGCCGGAACCAGCGTGGAGATCACCCCTTGAGCTGCCTGCAGGGAAAACACGTCGCCGCCCTGGCCTGCTTCGATTCGTTCGGCAAGACGGCCATGAACCTTCTGCATGTGGCGCGGCGGGAGGGTGCCGAGACCACCCTGCACCTGATGGAGCTGCCGGGTCGCAAGCTGTCCCGCCGCCAGGTGCTGGAGATCCGCCGCATCGCCCCGCGCACAGTGGTGCGTCAGCACCTGTGGGATCAGCTGCGCAGTCTGCGCAGCGAGCTGGCCTCGCTCGACGCCCTGGTGCTCGGCCTTGATGGGCGACGCACCCGGGAGACCCTGCTGCTGCTGCAATCGGAGTGGGCCGGTGAGCCGCGGCGGCCCGTGCTGGTGAGTGCCTACCCCGGCATCCTCTTCCGCCATCAGCTCGAGGGGATGATGGACCGCTCCGGCGTGGATCTGCTCTGCCTCAACGCCGACGTGGACGGGCAGCTCTACCAGCGCGGCTGTGGGGCCCTGGGACTCGATGGCGGCAACGCCCTGGTGACCGGCCTGCCGATCCTGTGGTCGCTGAAGCCGCGGCAGACGGCCCCTGAGCAGGGCCCGATCGTGTTCTTCGAGCAACCCTCGGTGCCGGACAACCCGATCCAACGCAAATACCTCTGCCGCCGCCTCGCGGATCTGGCCCGGGCCTGGCCGGAGCAGCCGGTGATCTTCAAGCCCCGCACCTCCAGCGTGGAGGCCACCCTGCACCGTCACCACGGCGAGATGACCCGCCGGGTGGCCAAGATCAGCCGCAAACTCACCAACCTGCGGATCAGCCACAAGCCCAGCCTGGCGCTTCTGCAGCGCTGCGCCTGTGCCATCACCGTGTCCTCCACCGCCGCCATGGAGGCCATGGCCCTGGGGGTGAGCACCCGCATCGTCACCGACCTGGGGGTCAACGAGTCCCTCGGCAACCACTACTTTCTCGGCTCCGGAGCCCTGGCCGACTTCGACGCCATCGTGCGCGACCCCTTCACCCCCCGCCACGACGGAGACTGGCTGCACGCTCACGGCTACTGCCGCGAGGGCGCGGAGCGCTTCGTGGCGGCCCTGACCGCCAGGCTGGAGCAGCCGCCGGTCCCCGGCGGCCAGGCCCGGCCTGGCCCTCCCGGCTGGGGCAGTGAGGCCTGGCAGGCCTACGCCCTGGCCCGGGGCGGACGGCGCATGCTCAGTTCGGCCGGCGCCCGCTCCCGCCAGGGGGCCAGCCACCGCGGCCGCGATCTGCTGCGCCGCATCCGCGAGCAACTGGTGGGGATGTGGGGGATGGAACGGCTGCTCAAGGGGCGATGAGGCTGGCCCTGATCAGTGATTCCGTGGCCGCCCTGCAGGCCAGCTGCCGCCTGGCGCGGCTGTTGGAAGCGGCTGGGATCGGCGTGACCCGGATCGTCTCGCCGGCTCTGCAGGCGCAGCTGCAGGGCCCCTCACCCGCCAACGCCAATGCCAACGCCGAGGCTGTACTCGTGCTGGAGCCACTCGGCCTCGCCAGCAGCGAGCTGATGGACCACTTCGATGGGGCGGGGGTGTTCCTGGCACCCGAGCTGCTGCAGCCCTTCCGGAACGCCTACCGGCGGGCGGCCCAGCTGCGTGGCCGCCCCCCCCGGCCCCTGTTCACCGGGCCGTTGCTGCCGCTGGTGGGCGATGGGCTGAGCGAGGATCTGTTGCCCCGGCTGGGCTACGACCTGATCTGCCTGCACGGACAGACGCAGGTGGAGGAGCTGGGCTGGCTGATCCAGGGCACGGCGCACGCCGCCCAGGTCCACGCCGCCATCGGCCTCTGGAGTGTGGCCACCGCACCGATCGGTCTGGCTGTCAGTGAGCAGCCGCAGGTGCTCATCCTTGAGCAGCAGGAGATCCCTGCGGGGGCCCGGGAGACGGCCCTGCTCTATCGCCGGTTCAAGGGCCTGGCCCTGGCGTCTCCGGACTGGATCGTGCGCCTGCAGCCCGACCAGCCGCTGCCGAGCGATCCCGAGCTGTGGAGTGAGGCGACGTTCGCCTGGCAGTACCACCAGGACGGCGCCCGGCCCGCCAACCTCCAGCTGGGGCGGCATGACGACCTGCCCCTCAGCCTGATGCAGGCCTGGGCCTGCCTGGGGATCAGCTCGAGCTGGCTGCTGAGCGCCATGGTGTGGGAGAAGCCCACAGCGGTGCTGGGGGATTACGGCATCCGCACCGAGTTCGGCGGTCCCCTGTTCTTCGGTTCCGGCACGATGCGCCGGCTGGCGGACTGTCAGCCGTTGGAGCAGCTGCTCAAGGTGCCAGCGGCCAATCCCGGCTGGCTGGCCGACCTGGGCTGGGCGATTGACGATGGACCGCAACGGCTGCGCCGAGAGCTGGAGGCGCTGGCCCGATGACCCTGTCGTTGCTGCTGGTGGCCGACAGCGACAGCCAGTTGCTGGCCTGCCAGGCGCTGGCGCGCTGCGCCGATGGGCACCGGGCCCGGGTGACCGTGAACGCGGTGCCACGGGAGGGCACCCCCGCCGCGGTGCTGGAGGCGCTGCAGAGCGATCGGGCATGTGCGGCAGCAGCCTCTGCGGCAACTGCTGGCCGACAACCGTCTGGATGACTTCGATGCCATCGGGGTGTACCTCACCGGCAGCAAGCTGGCGGAGTTCCGCAGCGTGTACCTCACCAGCCGCCGACAGCAGCAGCGGCCGCCGCGGCCCCTCTTCTGCGGCTTCAACGGTGTGGTGCTGCAGCGCTTCGAGGAGGCGATCGCCTGGCGGCTGGGCTACGACCTGATCTGTCTCAATGGCCCCCGCGACCAGGCCCGGCTGGAGCTGATGCTGCGGCACACGCCCTTTGCGGGCCAGCGCTCTGTGCTCACCGGCCTGGGCCGCCAACAGGGCGGCGGGAGCGGCCTTGAGCGCGCCAAACGGATGGTGTTCGCCGAGCAGGTGGTGATGCCGGCTGACGGGGACGAGCGCCGCCGGCTGGTGCGGATCCTGGCGGCCCTGGCCCGCCGCTCTCCCGATTGGGAGCTGCTGATCAAACCCCGGGTTGCCCCCCATGAGAGCACCTTCCACGCGGTGGGCACCCACATCAGCGACACCTTGGTGGAGACCCTGGGCAGCCCTCCCGCCAACCTGCGGCTCAGCTACGCGCCGCTGGCGGATCTGCTGCCCAGCAGCCGCCTGCTGGCCACGGTGTCGTCCACCGCCGTCTTTGACGCCCTCGACCTGGGCTGCAGGCCTGTGGTGATGGGCGATTTCGGGCTGCGTCAGGATCTCGGCAGCCCGTTCTTCGCCGGCTCCGGGCTGCTGCGCAGTTTTGAGCAGGCCGCCGACCTCGACAGCCTCGCCTCCGGCTTGTCGCCCAACCCCGACTGGCTGGAGTGGGTGGGCTACCACCCCCGCTTCACACCCGACAACCTGCTCGATGCCTTGCAGGAGCTGGCGGACCAGCCCCGGCGGCCGGCGCCTGAACTGCAGCATCCGGGCTACACGATCAACGCCGCCGAGCTGGCCACCAACCAGCTGCGTCGGGCGGCAGAAGCCGCCATGCGCCGCGCAGATCCCAACGAGGCGATCCGCCTGCTGGAGATCGCCCAGCTGCAGCGGCCCGACAATCGCAACATCGCCCGGCGCCTGGCAGCCATGCGCCTCACCAACCCGATCGCACGCCGGCTGGCCCTGCTGGTGACGCCAGGCTTTCGGCCGTAGATTCAGCCCACCAAGACAAGTCAGGCGGAGAGTCGGTGCAAGCGGTACAGATCGAGCGCAACTTCACCCAGTTCGTCGTCTTCGCTGAAGACTCGATCCTCTCCGCCCTCAACAAGATCACGGCCAACAAGTCGCGGCTGATCTTCGTGGTCTCGGAAGGCGGCATCCTGCAGGGGGTGCTCAGCGACGGCGATTTCCGGCGCTGGATCGGCGGCAGCGATGTGATCGACCTGGGCCGGCCGGTGACCGCGGCCATGAACCCCACCTGCGTCTCCGCCTGCGATGGCACTCCCGGCGCCGAGCTGGCGGACCTCTTCTCGCAGAAGATCCAGGTGATCCCGCTGCTCGACGACCACGGGCGGGTGGTGGCCGTGGCCCGCGCCGCCAAGCGCCAGCTGCAGCTGGCCGGCCGCCCGATCGGAGAGGGCGCGGCCGCCTTCGTGATCGCCGAGATCGGCAACAACCACAACGGCCGTGTCGATCTCGCCCTGCGGCTGATCGATGCCGCCGCCGCCGCCGGCGCCGACTGCGCCAAGTTCCAGATGCGCGACATGGGGCGCCTCTACGTGAACGCGGGCGACAGCAACGACATGGCCTCCGACCTGGGCACCCAGTACACGCTGGACCTGCTGGAGCGCTTCCAGCTCAGCGACGACGAACTGTTCCGCTGCTTCGAGCACACCAGGGCGCGGGGCCTGATCCCGCTCTGCACCCCCTGGGACGAGACCAGCCTGGAGAAACTCGACCGCTGGGGCATGGCCGGCTTCAAGGTGGCGTCAGCGGACTTAACCAACCACGGCCTGCTCAGCGCCATCGCCGCCACCGGCAAGCCGCTGATCGCCTCCACCGGCATGGCCACCGAACAGGAGATCGCCTCCGGCATCCGCCACCTGCGCCGACAGGGAGCCTCCTTCGTGCTGTTGCACTGCAACTCCACCTATCCCACGCCCTTCAAGGACGTGAACCTGCGCTATCTGCCGCGGCTGGCGGAACTGGCCGAGGGGCCGGTGGGCTACTCGGGCCATGAACGGGGCTTTGCCGTGCCGATCGCGGCCGTGGCCCTCGGCGCGGCCGTGGTGGAGAAGCACATCACCCTCGACCGCACCATGGAGGGCAACGACCACAAGGTGAGCCTGCTGCCCGAGGAGTTCCAGGCGATGGTGGCCGGCATCCGGGCGGTGGAGGAGTCGATGGGCTCGGAGGCCGCCCGCAGCATCAGCCAGGGGGAGCTGATGAACCGGGAGGTGCTGGCCAAGAGCCTGGTGGCGGCCTGCCCGATCGCGGCCGGCACCCCGGTGACCCGCGAGATGGTGCGCATCCAGAGCCCGGGCCAGGGCCTGCAGCCCTACCGGCTCAACGACCTGCTGGGCCGCTCCCTGAGTGGCAGCAAGGGCGAGGGCGAGTTCTTCTTCGAGTCTGATCTGCATCGGCCCGCAGCCTTGCCCCGGCCCTACCGCTTCGCCAACCGCTTCGGCGTGCCGGTGCGTTACCACGACCTGGCCAGTTTCTCCGGCGCCAGCAACCTCGACCTGGTGGAGATCCACCTCAGCTACAAGGATGTGGAGGTGGACATCGACGCGGTGCTGCCCCCGCAGGTGCCCATGGGCCTGGTGGTGCATGCGCCGGAGCTGTTCGCCGGCGACCACACCCTGGATCTCTGCAGCCTCGATGCCGACTACCGCTGCCATTCGGTGGCCGAACTGCAGCGGGTGATCGACCTCTCCGCCCGCCTGCGCCGTCGCTTCAACTGCCCCGAGCCGGTGCAGCTGGTGACCAACGTGGGCGGTTTCTCCAGCCAGCGCCACCTGGGCCCCGGGGAGCGGGGGGCACTGCTGGAGCAGCTGGTGCAGAGCCTGCGTCAGCTGCACGGCGACGAGGTGGAGATCATTCCCCAGACCATGCCGCCCTTCCCCTGGCACTTCGGGGGCCAGCGCTTCCACAACCTGTTCGTGGACGCCGAGACGATCGAGGCCTTCTGCCGCAGCCAGGCCATGCGGGTGTGCCTGGATGTGTCCCATTCCAAGCTCGCCTGCAACCACCTGCACGAACCCTTCTCCGTCTTCCTGGAGCGGATCCTGCCGTTCACCGCCCACCTGCACCTGGCCGATGCGGCCGGCGTGGACGGTGAAGGTCTGCAGATCGACGAGGGCGAAGTGGACTGGGCCAGCGTGTTCCGCCTGCTCGATCAGCTGGCTCCGCGGGCCTCCTTCATCCCCGAGATCTGGCAGGGCCACAAGAACAACGGAGAGGGGGCCTGGCTGGCGCTGGAGCGGCTGGAGCACCACCAGCTTGCGCAGCAGCGCACCCCGGTCGCTGCATGATGGCCGCCGACAGCGAGCGATCGGCTTTGGGCCAGCACTTCATCCTGTTCGAGCGCCTTCCGTTGATCTACGGACGGGTGCCGAAGGTGGCCAACTCCTCGGTGAAGGCGGCGCTCACCCGCCTGCTGGATGAGCCGCCGGAGGAGGGCTGGCGTACGACCGCCGATGCCTTCTGGCGGGAGGGAACCCACGGGGAAACCAACCTGATCGATGCCGAGGCCGCCAGCCGGCGCCGCGCCACCCATCTGATTTTCAGCTTTGTGCGCAACCCCTTCGACCGGCTGGTGTCGGCCTACAACAACAAACTGATCGAGATCGAGCACCATCCCTGGCGCCATGGAGCGGATGGGGCTGGAGCAGCCACATGCCCTTCGAGCGCTTTCTGGAGGTGGTGGCCCGCACCACCGATGCCGATCTGGACGTGCACCTGCTGCCCCAGAGCTCGATCCTCTGTCGCGAGGGCGTGCCCGTGCCCGGCTTCATCGGCAAGCTGGAGGCGATGACCGACCATTGGCGGGCCCTGCGCCGCCGGCTGCGCCAGTGGGGACTGCCCGCCCTGGGCCGGCTGCCCGCCAAGAACGTGCGCCGGGGCGGCGACACCGACCTGAGTGGCTATTTTCATAGCCCGCGCCTGATCGAGCTGGCCCTGGAGCGCTATCGCCAGGACGTGGAGCTCTTCTACCCGGACCAGCCCGTCGCCGATCTGGCGCAGGGCCGGCTCACCCAGGCGCCTGCCGTGTGGGAGCGCTGCAGCGAGCCGGTGGGATCCCTGGCGTAGCATCCGCAACAAAGTCGACACTGTTCGCTTTGGGCCTCAACCGCCGCCTGCGCAAGGAAATCGAGGCGGGACTGAAGGGCGAGCACCAGCAGGAGGTGGACCATCACCGGCGGGTCCTGCCCAACTTCATCATCATCGGCGCGGCCAAGTCGGCCACCACCACCCTCACCACAATCCTGCCCCGCCACCCGGAGTTCTTCATCAGCAAGCCCAAGGAGCCGAAGTTCTTCGGGCGTCGCTACGACAAGGGCTGGAGCTGGTACGCGCGCCTGTTCCGGCAAGGTCGGGCCTATCCCCTGCGGGGCGAGGGCAGCACGATGTACGCCAGTGCCCTGAACAGCTTCCAGCACGCCCCGGCACTGATGCATCGCTACCTGCCCAAGTTGAAGCTGGTGTATGTGGTGCGCCATCCCCTGGATCGCATCGAGTCCCAGTGGCGCCACCGCATGGGGCGCAAGCGGGGCACGCCCCGCTTCGAGGCCCTGCTGCGCTCCCGCCATCTGCGCAGGCTGGTGGTGGGCTGTTCGCTGTACCACGAGCGACTGGAGAGCTTCCGGGCGTTCTACCCCGATCACCAGATTCACTGCCTCACCTTCGAGGATCTGGTGAATCAGCCCCAGGCCACGCTCCAGGAGCTGCTGGAGTTCCTGGGAGCCTCCAGCAGCCCAGAGCACGTGGAGCTGTTGTTGGATGAGGGGGGACTGCCCCGGGTCAATGAGGCCGGGGACAAGGGCCGCAAACTGATCCAGCCTCCTGTGTGGCCGGCAAAGTTGCGCAGTCAGGTGGCGGAGCTGCTGCGACCCGACGCCGAGCGCATGCTGGCCTACATGAACAAGCCCCCGGGCACCTGGGTGCTCTGATGCCCATGCCTCCCCATACGGCCCATCTCGATCCCCTGCTGGATGCCCTCGTAGCCGGTTTGCCAGCGGCGCAGCCGCTGCAGGCGGACGCAGCGACGCCAGGCTGGGTGGCCCTGACGGGTGCGACCAGCGCCCACCAAAGCCCCTCCTGGCGCTTTGCCGAGCGCAGCGGCATCACCGGCGTCGTGGTGTGCCGCGATGCCGAACAGGCCCAGCAGCTGAGTGCGTTGCGGGGAGCCGATGCGGTGCTCCATTCCACGGCCCCCCTGGCCAGCCTGCTGGGAGAGGGCGAGTTGTCCGCGGCCCGGCTGCTGTTCATCGAAACCGCCAGCGCCGCGGGCAGCGACCTCAAGCTGAAGCTGGCCACCCCACCGGCGCTGGTGATCGCCGCCCTGCCCGCGGCGGGCCTGCGCCGGCAGTGGGGGATCCGGCGCCTGCAGCGGCGGCTGGGGCGCGCCGGCTACGACTGCATGGCCATGGGACGCGGCGAGGCCATCTACCGGCACCGCAGCCTGAACAAGGCCGCTGGCACCCCTGGACGCGCAGCCGCGGCCACGCTGGCGCCCACCCTGCGGGTCCACAGCTTCGATTTCTGGGACACCCTGATCACCCGTTGGCACCCCGACCCCAAGGTGGTGTTTGAGGTGGTGGGGGAGCGGGCCGGGATCGTCGATTTCCGCAGCCTGCGGGTTCAGGCCGAGCGCGACGGCCAGACAGCAGCACGGCAACTACACCCTGGATCACATCTACGACGTGCTGGTGGACCAGGGCAGCATCCCCGCCCAGCGACGCGGGGCCATCCAGCAGCTGGAGCTGGCGGTGGAGCAGGAATTCGCCCAGCCGGTGCGGGCCAATCTGGATCGCCTGCGGGCCGGAGATGTGCTGATCAGCGACATGTATCTGTCGGCGGATCAGATGCGCAGCATCGCCCGCCCCTACGCCGATCTGGATCGTCACCCCTTCCTGGTGAGCTCGGGAGGCAAGAGCAGCGGCTCGCTCTGGCGGCAACTGAAGCAGGCCGGCATCGCCGCCCGGCACCTGGGTGACAACTACATGGGCGACTACGTGCGCGCCGCCAGGCGGGATCACCAGGTATCCCTGGTGCGGGAGTGCCGCTACTCCCCCCTGGAACTGCGCCTTGAGCGGGAGGGGCTGGTGGCCCTGGCCAACCTCATGCGCCTGCAACGGCTGGCCATCCCCCTGGCCCAGCAGCGCCAGGGTCAGCCGGCCACCGGCATCGACGGACTGCTGACGGTGCAGCGCCGCTTCAACCTGCCCCTGCTCTATCTGGTGGCCCTGGAGTTGCTGCAGCGCGGCCGCAAAGCCGACGGGACCAACTCATCTGCTCTTCTGCTCCCGTGACTGCGGCTATCTGCACGGGATCTACCGCGCCATGGTGAAGGCCTGCGAGCAGGGCGAGGACGACTCGGAAGCCCGGCAGTCTGGAGCGTGCCAGCCGTTGGATCATTACTACCTCACCTCGCGCAAAGCCAAGCGCAAGGCCTCAAAGGGCTACGTGGCCTACAGCCGCTCGTTGCTGACTGCTGACAAGGATAAGCCCGATGTGCTGGTGGTGGACGTGCAGGGGAGTGGTCGCACCAGCCATGACTTCTTCGGCAAGCAGCTCAATCTGAAGATTCGCCAGCTGTTCATTTACACGAACCAATCCAGCCTGCCCATCTACAATGCCGAAGGGTTGCTGCCGCGCCATTTCGTGCGGCGCCTGCTGCCCCAGGCCTGCGACCTGCTGGAGGTACTGAATTACTCCTGCGACCATTCGCTGCTGGACATGCATCAACTGGGAGCCGGGGGCTTCATTCCTGAATTCGAGCCCGAGAACCGCCCGGAGCGACTGCTGGAGATCTGCCGGAGCTTTGAGATATTTTTCCATCAGGTAAAGCGGCTGATGCATCAGGCGCCCTTTCAGCACCTGTTCCGACAGCATGACCTGCAGAATTTTCGCAGCGAGCATCTCGAGCTGCTTCAGGAGGTCGACGGTCTGGAGGATTTGCGCCTGCTGCGCGAACTCTACCTGCCCCACCATCGCCGCCACTGAACATCGCGATGACGATCTATCTGCATATCGGCAGCCACAAAACCGGCACCACGGCCATCCAGCGCTACCTCTCGCACCACCGGGAGGGCCTGCGGAACGAGGGCATCTGGTATCCCAAGGACTCGGAACTACTGGTGGGTGGACGCGACTCCTACAATCACCTCAACTTTGCCCGCTCCCTTGACTCCACAGGTACACCAAAGATCTATGCCAGGGACCAACTGGCGGCCATGGCGACATCCCTGGTAGCGAAGGCCAGAGATTTCGACCACACGATCATCAGTGCCGAGGCGTTCTGGCGAATCGGCTTCGGCCGACCGACTCAGGATGGCAGCGACGCGATTCTCTGGCGCCGCAAGCAAGAGAACGTGGCCACAATCCGTAGGCTGCTGGGCGATGCAGCCGACGTCACCGTGGTGGCCGTACTGAGGGAACGGGGGACATACATCCAAAAAAGCTATAGTGAATTCATCCTCGCCACCCTCTATCACAAGCGCATCCAGAAGTTCATTCGCTATTATCAACACACGGCAAATTATCGGAAGCAGCTGGAGGCCTGGCGGCAGCATTTTCCAGTGCGAGCCTTCAGCTACGAGCAGCTCGATAAGGACAAGAAATTACCGCAATCGTTCAGCCTGGCCCTAGCGGGCGAAGTGAAAATTCTCCAAGATGACAGCGTGCGCAAGCAGCACTTCAACGTGGGACATCCCATCGCCTGTGTGTTGTACAAGCGCTATCTCAATGGCATCGAGTTCATGCCCTATGACACGCGGGTGGAGCTCTACAACAAGGGCCGCAAACGGTTTACCAAAGCGTGTCGCAAGGGCAAACTGGCGGAGCTGAGTGAGATCAACAGCTGGCTCTCTGCTCAGGAGCTGCGCCGCCTACGGCGCAGCTACCGCGACGACGATGAGCTGATCCGCACTACCTTCTGCCCGGATTTTGTCTCCGGCCCCAGCACCAAGGAGGCCATGGACCGGGAGGACCCCCTGGTGCCACTCGGGCGCTCGGCTGTCCTCACGGCCCTCGGCTGGATGCTGAGCAAGCAGCCTCCAGCCCGCTCCTGGTTCACCCAGCCCACCCCATGACCAGCCTGCCCACGGTCGATCTGCTCACCCCCTGCCGCAACCGGGTGGAGCATCTGCGCGACAGCCTGCCCTCCTGGCTGGCCTGCGAGCAGATTCGCCGCGTGGTGGTGGTGGATTTCAACTCCACCACCCCCGTGATCGAGCATCTCGGCCCGCTTGCCGATGGGCGGGTCACGGTGGTTCGCGTCGACGAGGAACCCCTCTGGCGCCAGGGCCGGGCCCAGAACGTGGGCCTGGGGCTGGTGGATGCCGACCTGCTGCTCAAGATCGATGCCGACGTGTCGATCGTGGATCTGCGCCCCTATGTGGAGGCCATGGCTGGCGGCAAGCCAATGTTCTTCAAGGGCTTCAGCAAGCTGGGCACCTCCTCGGGGCTGTGCCTCGCTCCCACCGCGGTGATGCGGGCCGCCGGCGGCTACCACGACCACATGTCGGGCTGGGGCGGGGACGACGTGGACTTCTATCAGCGCCTGGGCAAGCGGGGCCTGAAGCGGCAGTTCTTCCGCCCCGAGAGCTTCCGGGAGCAGACCCAGAGCATGGCCATCAAGAACAAGGAAGTGCCACAGCTCGATTCACAGCTGATCCGGGGCTACGAGAGCCAGGCCCGCAATCCGTTCTTCACAGGCTTTCGCAACACGGTGCTGGCCAGGGTGCAGCGGCAGACCCGGCGGCGGGCCCTGCGCTGGCGCTACCACCGGCAGGCACCCACCCCCAACCAGGCATCGACCCTGAGCGGATCGGCCCAGCTTGTGCAAGCCCGCCTGCGCAAGCCCCGCAACTGGCGTCTGAAGCTCAGCCGTCACGCCACCGAACTGGCCAACATCCTGGCGCTGGCTCACTTCGATCAGGTCGCCTCCCCCTGGGAGTTGATCGACAGTGACGTGTTCCAGCAGGCCCTGAGCCGCCACAACCTGCCGCGCTGGCGGGGACGCAAGCAGCGGCAGCTGCTGCTGCGTGAGCTGCCGGAACGCCTGGACGCGCTGCGGGAGTCTGGCAGCCGAGCTGGGAGTGAGTTGCACGCCCCGGCCATAGAGTTGCGGACCATCCACCGCGATCACCGCGGAGCGACGGCACCCCTTGCCCTCCCTCCAGACCCTGGCCGAGCTGCCCGCCGACCATCCCTGCCTCTGGGGCGCCGTCCACACGGCCCCCGAGGCCAGTTGGGTGATCGAACCGCAGGCCGTCCTGCTCCCCAGTCGGCGCACCGGTGATCTGTCCCACTGGTGGAACTCCCGCCGGCAGGGGGGCCTCGACCGGCATGGCCAGCCGATCGAGGCCCTCACGGATCAGCGGGGCAGCCGCACCATCTATGGACTCAACAGCGGCCGTGACCAACCCAGCGGAGAGCGGTCCGCTCCGAGTCCCCAGGCCCACGCTGCTGTACGGCGGCACGTTGTTTGATCACTTCGGGCACCTGGTGCTTGATCTCACCCGCACGTACCAGTTGCTGCGCCTGTTCCGCCGCAGCAAGGAGCCGATCTGGTTCCACTACCCCATGCAGGCCAGAACCAACCCCGCTCCCGACGGCTCCGGCGACGAGGCGGGCTCCCGAGCCGGCCGGAGGGGCAGCATCAGCAACCCGCTGGTACTGGAATGGCTGGAGTGCCTGGGGATCCGCAAGCGCGCCAGGGTGATCATCAAGAAGCTGCCGGCTTCGATGTTGGTGTCGTCCAACGTGCTCTACCGGGACCGGCAGTTCGTCACCAGCGATTTTCCCCAGGCCGCCCAGGCCGCCCTGGCGCCACAGCTGCGCCGGCGCCTGCTGAAGCTGGAGCGGCAACCCGGGCGGATCGCCTACCTGTCCCGTCACCGGCTGCAGAGCGGCACCACCCGCTTTGTGGGTGAGCAGGAGGTGGTGCGAGCGATCAGCAACCACCCCAGGATCGATGTGATCTGCCCGGAGGAACTCTCCATCGCCGACAAGCTGGGCCTGTTCCGCCGCTACGAGCTGATCGCCGGCTTCCCCCAGGCCTGCATGAACCTCAAGTGCTTCGCTCCCTATGGGCGAGTGGACGAGCTGGCCCGCCAGGTGATGTTCATCGCCGGGCCCCAGAGCCTGAGCAGCAACTGGGTGAATCTCGATCGAGCCTGCGGCTTCGGCGATCGGGTGCTCGAGACCCCAGCCGACACCAGCTCCGCCCACGACGATCCAGCTGCAGCGGACGCCATGGGCTTCCAGCGCAGCAATGGCTTCGATGCCGGCCTGGTGCTGGACGCGCTGCATGAACTGGCCCGCTGACTTCCAGCCCCTGAACGGCATCGGCCCGGAGCATCCGGCCCTCTGGGGACGGCTGCAGGTCACCGAACCGGAGCCGCCCCTGCTGCTCACCGATGCGGTGGTGCTTCCCCCCTGGCAGCACCGCGACGTGGAGGCCTGGCGGTTGCGCCACTCCCTGGGCGTCTTCGACGGGCAGGGCAACCATGTGACGGCCCTGAGCGATCAGCGCGGTGAGCGCAGCCTCTGCTTCCCACCAGCGCACCTGGAGCAGGCCCGCTTCAATCGCAACCGCGCCCTCAGCAAGGAGGTGGTGCTCTACGGCGGCACCCTGTACGACCACTTCGGCCATCTGCTGATGGACATGGGCCGGGCCTACCAGCTGCTGCGCCTGTTCCGGCACACCAAGCTGCCGATCTGGTTTCACGACTGCACACCCCACCGGGGATCCGTGCTGCGGCTGGCGATGGTGCGGGAGTGGCTGGCCTGCCTGGGGATCGCCGAGCGGGTGCGGATCGTGCGGCGCCCCCTGCTGGCACGGCAGCTGATCTCCGCACCAGCCCTCTATCGCGACCGGCAGTTCGTGAGCGCCGATCTACGACCGGCTTGCCAGACCGCCCTGAAACCGAAACTGCGCCGCCAACTGGAGCAGGCAGGCCCGCCACGGCGGCGGCTGGCCTACCTGTCCCGCCATCGGCTCAGCAGTGGCAGCACCCACTTCGCCGGTGAGGGGGAGCTGGTGGAACGCCTGGCCGACCTGCCCCATGTGGACGTGATCTGCCCGGAGCAGCTGGACTTCGCCGACAAGATCACCCTCTATCGCCGCTACGAGGTGGTGGCCGGCTTTCCCCAGTCGTGCATGAACCTCAAACTGTTCACCCCGGGGGATGACCTGGCCCTGCAGGTGATGTTCAGCGCCGGCCCGCGCAGCCTCAGCAGCAGCTGGGTGAACATCGAGCACGCCACCGGATTCGGCGATCAGCTGGTGGACTGCAGCGCCCTGGAGCAGGGAGACGCCAGCGACCCTGAGGATCCGCAGGTGGGCACGTTCCTGCGCAGCAACCGCTTCAACGGCGACGCGGTGCTGGACGCCATCACCGCCCTGGCCGGCTGAGGGGCCTTCAGATCGCTTCGAGGCTGGGGATCGCCCGCCAGAAACGCAGTGGTGGGTTGTCTCCGTCGCTCCACTGCTGCTTGATCTCGGCGGCGATGTTCCAGGGCAACACCAGCAGGCCGGTGGGCTGCCGGGCTGCCAGCTCCTCGGCCGAAATCACCGGGATGTGGCTGCCGGGCAGGAAGCGACCGATCTTGCTCGCCGCCCGATCGGCCACCGCCGGCAGCAGGTCGGCCCGTACACCGGCGTAATTGAGCAGGGTGTTGCCCTTGGCGGCGGCTCCATACCCCAGGATGCAGTCGTTGCCGGCCTGGGCGTCGAGCAGAAAGCGCAACAGGGCGTGCTTGGCGGCCAGGGCCCGCTGCTGGAAGCCGGCATAGGCCGAGCTGGCCTCCAGTCCGGCAGCCGCCTCGGCCGCCAACACCGCTTCCAGCCGCTCGCGCGCCGCCAGCGGCGCCTGCACGGCGCCATCGTCCCGGGCCAGCCACACCCGCAGGCTGCCGCCGTGGGTGGCCAGGCACTCCACATCGACCACCGCCAGGCCCACACTGACGGCGATGCGGCGCAGCACGGCCAGGCTCAGGTAGCTGTAGTGCTCGTGGTAAATGGTGTCGAACTGGTTGCCCTGCAGCAGCCGCAGCAGGTGGGGGCATTCGATCGAGGCCTGGCCGCCGGGTTTGAGCAGCAGGGCGATACCGGCGAGAAAGTCGTTGATGTCCGGCACATGGGCCAGGACGTTGTTGGCCACCACCAGATCGGCCCGGCGCCCCTGCTCCAGCAACTCCCGGGCCAGGGCCACCCCGAAGAAGCGCTCGATCGTGTCGATGCCGCGGGCCCGGGCCGCGGCCGCGGTGGCCGTGGTGGGCTCGATGCCCAGGCAGGGGATCTGCCGCTGGCGCACGTACTGCAGCAGGTAGCCATCGTTGCTGGCCAGCTCCACCACCAGCGAGCCGGCATCGAGGTGCAAGCGCTCCACCGCAGCGGCCACGTAGCGCTGGGCGTGGGCGCACCAACTGCTGGAGGTGCTGGAGAAGTAGGCGTAGTTGGCCGTGAACAGCTCGGCGGCCGGCGCATGCTCAGGCAGCTGCACCAGCCAGCAGGACGTGCAGAGGTACACCTTCAGGGGGTAGGTGAGCTCCGGCAGCAGCAACTGCTCAGCGCTGAGGTAGGCATTGCTGGGGGGCTGGTGGCCCAGATCGATCACCTCCTCGCTCCAGGGGCGAGGCGCAGTGGCGGCAGCGGTGCAGGGTCACGGGGTGGGGGCCTTAAGAGTGGCCAGCAGCGGCAGCTGGCGGTCGCGGGGGCTGAGGTCGATGGCCGCCAGGGGCCAGGGAATCGCCAGCCCTGGATCATTCCAGACCACCCCACGCTGCTCCTCGGGACGGTATGGGGCGGAGTGCACATAGAGCAGTTCACTGCCCGGCTCCAGCACCTGGAAGCCGTGCAGGCAGCCCTCGGGAATCAGCCAGGCGTTGGCGGCGGCCGCCGACAGCTCCAGCGCCTGCCACTGCCCCCAGGTGGGGGAGTCAGAGCGCACATCCACGGCCACATCAAACACACGCCCGCGGATGCAGCGCACCAGCTTGGCCTCCGCCGCCTCTCCACCCTGGCCATGCAGACCGCGCAAGGCGCCAACGCGGTCGCTGCGGCTGAGGTTGATCTGGTGCACCGGCCGCTCCCCCCACCAGGGGGCGAACTGCTCGCGCCGAAAGGCGTTCAGAAAGGAACCGCGGGGGTCGTCAAAGGGGATCGAGCGGATCTCCAGCAGACCGTGGATTGCGGTGGTGCGGGCGGTGGGCGGGGCCATGGGCGGGGGGCTCAGGCGGCGCCGTAGCGCTCGAGGTCGTCGAGACAGCAGGCCAGGGGTGAGGCCCCCTCGTGCACCCGCCGGTACCAGCAGGCGGTGCGCTCCACGGTGGTGGCGAAGTCCCAGCGGGGCCGCCAACCCAGCTGATGGCGGGCCTTGTCGATGACCAGATGGAGCAGACCCGCCTCGTGGGGCGCCTGCGGATCGGCTTGCTCGCGCCAGTCCCCGCCGGGCCAGTGGGCCTGCAGGGCTGCCACCAGGTTGGCCACGGGCCGGTTGGCCTCCAGGGCTGGACCGAAGTTCCAGGGGCCGGCGAGGGCCCCGGCAGGATCGGCCGCCAGCCTCTGGGCCAGCAGCAGGTAGGCGCCCAGGGGTTCGAGCACGTGCTGCCAGGGCCGGGTGGCGCCGGGATGGCGGAGGCTGAGGGGCTCAGCGCGGGCCCAGGCCCGCATGGCATCCGGCACGATCCGGTCGGTGGCCCAGTCGCCGCCGCCGATCACGTTGCCGGCCCGGGCGCTGGCGATGGCGAGGTGGGGGGTCTGGTGCGGGGCGCGGCCGCAGAAGCTCGAGCGCCAGGAGGCGATCGCCAGCTCGGCGGCGGCCTTGCTGGCGCTGTAGGGATCGCGGCCGCCGAGGCGGTCGGTTTCGCGGTAGCCGTAGCACCACTCGCGGTTGTCGTAGACCTTGTCCGTGGTGACCATCACCACGGCACAGGGATGGGCGAGCGGGCGCAGGGCTTCGAGCAGATGCAGGCTGCCCATCACATTCACCGCCCAGGTGGTGAGGGGTTCGGCGTAGCCCCGCCGCACCAGCGACTGGGCCGCCAGGTGCAGCACCAGCTCAGGTCGGGCGGCGGCCACGGTGGCGGCCACGGCCGCCGCATCGCGCAGATCGACGTGATGGTGCAGCAGGCGGCCGGGCAGTCCAGACACCGAGCCCGAGGCCAGGTTGAGGGCGTCGAAGAGGTTGGGGCTCGACTCCGGATCGAGGGCCAGGCCATGCACCTCGGCCCCGAGTTGAAGCAGCCACAGGGTCAGCCAGGCCCCCTTGAAGCCGGTATGCCCCGTGAGCAGCACCCGTTTGCCCCGCCAGAACGCCGGATCAGGGCTTGGGGCCATCGCAGCCTGGCGGGAGGGCGGCACTGAACTGCTCAGCTCCAGAGCTTCCATGGCGCCGCTCCGCTCTGCCAGAGCTCCTCCAGCCGGTTGCGTTCGCGCAGGGTGTCCATCGGCTGCCAGAAGCCGCGGTGACAGTAGGCCGCCAGTTCGCCGCGACGGGCCAGCTCGGGCAGCACATCGGCCTCGAAGACACTGTCATCGCCAGCGATGAGATCACACACCGAAGGCTCCAGCACAAAGAAGCCACCGTTGATCCAGGCGTTGTCGCCATCGGGCTTCTCCTGGAAATTCCGCACCCGGCCCTCCTCCAGATGCAGGGCCCCATAGCGACCGGGGGGCTGCACGGCCGTGAGCGTGGCCACCCGGCCGGACCGGCGATGGTGCTCCAGCAGCGCCTGGACATTCACATCGGCCACGCCATCGCCGTAGGTGAAACAGAAGGCCCCGTCACCGAGGTAGGGACGCACCCGCGCCAGGCGGCCAGCGGTCTGGGTGAGATCGCCGGTGTCCACCAGGGTGACCTTCCAGGGCTCGGACTTGCGCTGGTGCACCTCCATGCGGTTGTCACCATCGAGATGGAAGGTGACATCACTCATGTGCAGAAAATAATTGGCGAAGTATTCCTTGATCATGTAGCCCTTGTAGCCGCAGCAGACCACGAACTCCTGGATGCCAAAGGCGCTGTAGAGCTTCAGGATGTGCCAGAGAATGGGGCGACCGCCGATTTCCACCATCGGCTTGGGTCGCAGGGCCGTTTCCTCCGCCAGGCGCGTGCCCAGGCCACCGGCAAGGATGACGGCTTTCAATCACACTCGCCACTGCTTGGCCCATCCTAAGGGGCAAGCCTCAGGAGACCCCGGCAGCAGCAGCTGTCGACGTCATCGGCTACAGCCCCATCATTCCGGCCATCATCCCCGCCCAGCCATGAGGTTTCCGACGCCATGAGTTCCCCCACTGATGCGTCGCTGACAATTGTTGCCATTTTCAAGAACGAGGGCGACATCATCTGCGAGTGGGTGCGGCATTACTTCACTCAGGGTGCCACCCAGATCCTGCTGGTTGACAACAACAGCACGGACGATTGGCAGGGAGCCCTGGCTGAGTTTGGCCACGATTCCAGGCTCACCTGCCTGCAGGATTCCAGGTCGCAGGCGCAGCTCAAGATTTATCAGGAGATTCTTTATAGCGGCATCATCGAGGGGGAATGGACATTGCCGTGCGATCTCGATGAGTTTGCCTATGCACGCAAGCCGTTCAGCCGCATCAGCCAGTATCTCGGCACCCTGGCTGAGGATGTCAGCGGAGTGGCTTTACCCTGGAAAATGTTCGGATCGTCAGGCCACATCCAACACCCAAGCGGGCGAACCATCGACAATTTCCTGATGCGGGAAGAAGCCGAAGGGCCGGTTCTGGGGAAAACGATCAGCCGGACAAACCGAATCCAAGAAATTGAGGTTCACCGTCATCATTACAGTGAAGGATCACTGATTCGCTCCTGCGGCACGACGGTCAACCTGAACCCCTACTTGCACCATCGATAGGCCCACACTGAACGCGAAAAAATCCACCTCAACCATTATTCAATTCGCTCCAGAGAATTCTTTGAAAAGGTGAAGATGAAGCGGGGTAAGGTGTTCTCTGCCAACAACTATTTTGAACGCTACTTCCAGGTCCGAGATCAGAACACCGTCCGAGATGGCGAACTCAGTGAGCTCACGGCCGGCGACCGACCAGCCAGTGTCGAGCCGTGCTGGTTCGACCCACGCCGTCATCCCCTGCCCCCCGGGCCTCGCCCCCCGGTGTTCAGGCTGCTGGAGGCGACCGAAGGCCTGGAATTACCGGCCGATCGGCGCCCCCTGCGACTGGCCTTCCAGGCTGAGCCATCAGGCCCGTCGAGCAGAACGGCGAGCCGCTGGCTTGATGGCGGCTCAGTACCGCTCGACCGGGAGGAGGCGATCAACTCCCTGGTGGGGATGGCCTGCCTGGCACTGGCACCTCTGGATCCCAAGCTGCCGCTGAGGATCGACGCCAGCCAGGCCAGCAAGGCCAGCCGGCGGCGGGCTCAACGCTGGTGTGAGCTGCTCCAGGTCAACCACCCCGTTCACTGGATCACAGCCGGCGACAGCGCCCTGGACAAGGCGGCCCATGGCCACCGGCCCGAGTGCTGGCGACCGGAGCCTTCCATTCGCCAGGAGGCTGAATCGTGGCGCTGCGCCAGCGCAGCCATCGCCCGGAATCGCTCCCTGCAGGCCACCCTGCAAGACCACCCGGGCCGGCACGCCGTGGCGATCGCCCTGCCCTCCCGCAAGGCCGGCCGGGGCCGTGCCGGCCGCTTCGAGAAGCAGCTCAGGCCCCTGCTCAAAACACTGGCTCTGGAGCAACAGATCCCCCTGCTGCGGCTGCGCTCACTGTCGCTGCAGCAGCAGATCCGCCAACTGCGGCGCTACCGCTGGATCGTCGGTCCCTTCCAGCCGGCGATGCTGTTGGTTCATCTCCTGGGCGAGGCACCACAGCCCGCCCCCACCCTGATCCTGCTCAGTCGCGGCAGCCGCCGCAGCCGCCAGGTGATGCGACGAATTCAGCGGGTGCAGCGGCAGCCCCACCGGCTGCTGATCTTGCCCCCGGCCACGCCAGCGACCGCCGGCAAAGCCGGCGTGGCCGGAGACGACGACCGCCGGGTGCTTGCTGACCTGATCCGCTGGCTGCAGGCCAGCCCTGACCCCCACAGTGGCCATCAGAGCGGCGCGCTGCAGCGGGGCTGACGGGCCAGGTGGTCGGCGATCTGCTCGGCCAGCACCGGACTGGCGGCAGCCACAACCGCGCGCCAGTCCGCCAGGTCCTGGCCCAGGGGGTTGTGGAGCAGCAGTTCTTTTTTGATGAATGGGAAGCGGCGGCTTTCGATGAGCTCGCGCCAGTGGGTGTGGCTGAGGTTGCCGTAGTGGCTCATGTAGAGCGCCTCAAGGCTGTAACCCAGCCGCTGCAACAGCGTGCTCCAGCCGATCTCCTGGGCACGCACCAGGTCACGCTTGTCGTCCCACACACCCACGCTCTCCCAGAAGGCACGAAAGATCGGCGCGCGCACCACGTGTTGCCGGTAAGCCATGAAATAGCTCTGCAGGTGCCGGCTCACCAGCGTGCTCTGCGTGAGCCCCACCACATCGGCCCGGCTGCGTTCCAGTCGCTCGAAGAGGTCATCCAGCGGCTGGATCGGGCCGTAGCAACTGTCGTTGGTGAGGATCAGGCGGGGAGCCTGAGCGATCAGCGGCCAGCAGTAATTGATCGCCGCCTTCCAGCTGCCGAAGTCATGGCCCTCGTTCTCGCGGATCAGCACCACAGCGCAGAGCGCCTGGAGGCTGGCCAGCGCTTCGGCATCCGCCGCCAGCTCCGGGCAGGCGGACACGAACACCAGCTGGCAGTGGCGTCGGTACTGGCGCAGCTGCTCCAGCAGATCCGGCCGCAGCTGCCCATGGGCATCCCAGTGCACGCAGATGAGCAGGGGGCGGCCGGGCTGGGGAGCCACGTCGGGGCGACTCCAGCTCCAGATCAGCCGATCCGATGACGGCTGGGGCGGTGGGGGGGCCGCAGCGGCGGGCTCGAAGCGCCTGGACTCCCGACTCAGCAGGGGGTGAACCAGGGGATCGCCGGCACTGAAATGCAGCGGGTAGCGGGCCTGCAGACACGCGGCTTCGACGTACAAGCGCTTGCGGTTCTCGCCCGACACATCCGTTCCCCGGCTCACGGATTCGGGATGGAGGATGTCGGGCTCGGGGGTGACCACCACCAGCTGGCCCTGCTCCGCCAGGCGCCAGCAGAGATCCACGTCGTTGTAGGCCACCGCGAAGTCCTCGTCGAAGCCGCCGAGGCGATCGAAGTCGGGGGCACGCATCAGCAGGCAGGCACCGGTGGCCGCCGACCACTGCTCCTGCACCTCCAGGGCCAGCACCATGGCGCTGGCCGGACCGGGACGCATCCTCTTGCCAGGGGAGTGCATCTCATGCACGCGGCCATCAGCGGCCATCAGACCCTGGTGCTGGATGCGGCCATCGCCGTAGAGCAGACGGGCGCTGACCGCACCCACCCCCTGGAAGCCGAAGGGATCGAGAAGCTGTTCGATCGCCCGGGGGGAGCGCAGCACGATGTCGTTGTTGAGAAACAACAGAAAATTGCCGCTGCAGAGCGGGCGGGCGGCGTTGTTGAGGGCAGCGAAATTGAACGGCCGCTCGTCGCGCATGCCGATCAGGGGCACGGCCGTCAGAGCCTGCAGTTCGCTGGCCAGCCCGATGGCCTCGGGCTCGGTGCTGCCGTTGTCGATCAGCACGATCTCCAGCGGCACGCCTTCGGCCTGATCCAGAAGAGACTGCACACAGCGCCGGGTGAGGGCGGCCTGGTCGCGGAAGGGGATCAGCACCGACACCCGATCCTGTGGTTGCCGTGAACGCCGCACCATGAACGTGCCCGGGCGCGGGCCGGGGGTGAGGGTGCCTCTGGGGGTGAGCCAGTGGGCGGCGTGGCGCCGGGTGAGGGCGGCGATCTGCCGCTGCTGTTCGGCCCCCAGAGCCCGCTGCAGCAGCGGGGGGGCATGGGCCAGCACGGCGGGGTTGGTGATCGGATCGCGGCGCAGCAGCACCTGGGGCAGCTGCAGGATGCGGCCGCCCCGCCGCAGCACCTCCAGGGCCAGGTCGCGCAGCAGGGCGTGCAGGCAACCATGGACGGCGGGCCGCAGCTCGGCGATCAGCGCCGCCGGCACGGCCACCAGCCCGGGGACCGCCCCCCTGGTGAGCACCCGGAACGGGGTGGGCGCCCCTTCGAGCTGGCGCAGCCCCACCTGATCGGGTTGGCGTCCCCAGATCAGCTCCTCATCCGAGCAGAGCAGCTCGGCGCTCTCCCAGGCGAGCCGGCGCCGCAGCGTCTGCCAGGCCCCGGCCAGCGGGCGGTCGTCGAGCCCTTGAAACACCAGCAGCAGATCCCCTGCCGCCGGCACCATCCAGCGGTGGACCTGCTCCAGCAGCGGCCGCTCCAGCAGCAGCAGCTCGGCCTGCTCGAAGCCGCCCTCCAGGGCGCAGTGCTCTGCCCGGCGCCGCAGGCAGGCCTCACCCAGCTGATCGAGCTGGGCCGCGGTGACCGCCAGCAGCAGCAGCGCGCGCCAGGGCCGGGCGGGGCTGTCCAGGCTTGCGGGCCGGGCTGGCGGGCCGTCCCCGGGACGGGCCGCAACCAGTGCTCCAGCAGACGGGCCACCCGCTCGGGGCTGCGGCGGGCCAGCCAGTGGGCATCGACGGCCAGCAGCGGACGGCTCCGGGCGGGGACGGGGCGGGTGCAGGGGCCGCACGCCATCGGCAGCGGCGAAGCACTGCACCAGTGGCGCCCCAGACCGCTCCACCAGCCCCCGGATCCAGTCGCCCCAGCAGGCGGGCAATGCACCGGCACCAGTCCAGAGCACATAGCGGGCGCCGTTGCCGAGGGCATATCGGCAGGCCTCGCGCACCAACGCGGCCCCGTCGGCGGGTCCGGCGATCACCCTGCTGGCCCCGAAACCCAGGCCCATGGCCCGCAGCCGGGCCTGGGCCGATGTCCGCTCCGGAGCGTCTGTCGCCGCCGCCAGCTCCAGCCACACCCAGGTGGGCTGAAGCTCGCGATCGAGCTCGCTGGGGCGCCAGCGCCGCAGGGCCGAGGGAATGGCTGCGGCCGCCGGCACGGCTTCGAGCGCCAAGCACTCCAGCACGCTGAGCTGGTGCAGCCAGGCGCGGCGCTCGGGCGTGCACCAGAGACTCTCGCGAACCACCTCGATCGGCACCGGTGGCAGCTCGCTGTAGAGCGGTAGCTCCCCCCGCAGCACTCGGTTGAGACCACGGCGCACGAAGGCCTGCAGGTCGTCGCCGTGGCAGTAGGCCAGACGGCGCGCATCCAGGGGCGAATGGGCCAGCGCCGCCGGCAGCACGGGCGCCAGCAACAACGGGGCGGGCACCAGGGCCGGATCGAGAAAGGCCGCATCGAGGCCGGGATGGCAGCGACCCAGAACCAGCCGCATCAGCTCCGGTGGATAACCCAGGCAGACCATGGCCGCCACGGCGGCGAGGGCGGCGGTGACATCGCCGTCGTCCACGGCCCGACGTAGCCGCCGGCTGCAGGGCTCAGCCGTTGCGGCCGCCTGCAGACGCGACAGGCCCGCGCTCGGCGGTGGCTCTGGGCTCGTGCGGGAGGTCACAATGCCTGCCAGCAGGTGGTGATCAATGTTGACTGGCTGCCGGCCCAGTGCCTTCCAGGGCCAGCTCAGCGCCGTCGACCTGCCCGGTCAGCTGGCCCTCGCCCGCGATCCGGCCCTGCTGCCCCGGCACTGGAGCCGTCGGCCCTTCGGCGAACTCTGGCTCGCCCATCACGAGCGCCTGCCGTTGCTGCGGCTCAGCAGCTCCGCTGCCGACCTGGAGGTGGTGTTTCTGGGTCCGGTGATCGACCCCCTGGGACGACGGCTGAACGGCCTGGACTGGAACCCGCCGAACCAGGGGCTGTTCCCGGCCCTGGAGCGGCTGCTGCACGGCCTCGGCGGCAGCTTCGTGTGCATCGCCCGCTCGGCCGGCCGGCAACGCCTCTACCTCGATGCCGCCGGATCGCTGTCGCTGCTCTATTCCCCACGCCTCAGCATGGCCGCCTCCAGCGTGGGGCTGTTCCCCGATGGCGGCGCCGAGGACGACGCGAGCGAGCTGATCGAGGCGCTCGATGTGGGCCATCGCGACGGCTACTTCGCCTTCGGCCTCAGCCCGCGGCGCTCGATCCGGCGGTTGCTGCCCAACCACCTGCTGAATCTGGACAGCTGGAAGGCCAAACGCCATTGGCCACTGGAGCCGATCCTGCCGGCCCAGGACCAGCAACGCGCCCTTGGGGAGATCACCGAGCTGCTGCAGGCCACGCTGGAGACAGTGATCGAGGCCGGCCATCGCCCCTACCTCTCGCTCACCGCCGGCTACGACTCGCGGCTGTTTCTGGCCCTGCTGCGCCACCAGGCCGGGGCGGTGGACTGGTTCACCTGGGATCTGCCCGATGCCGTGGCGGAGCGGGACGTCAGCGTGGCTCGCCAGCTGGCCGCGGCCCTGGGACTGAACCACAGCGTGATCCCCTTCCAGGCCGCGGCGCCCGAAGAGCAGGCCCTCTGGCTGCAACGCTCCGGCCTGGCCGTGGGCGAGCTGCGCGGCATGAGCCTGGCCAGCACCGTTGCCGCCATGGGAGCTGGCCGCTACTACCTGCCGGCCATCGGCAACGAGGCCGGTCGGGGGGCCTACTGGCGGGACGATGACCAGGAGGCCAGCCGCCTGTACGCCGCGACCCTGCTGCGGCGGCTGCGGCTGCCGCTCCATCCGCAGTTGCTGGCGGCGGCCCGCCGTTGGCTGCGGGGGGTGGGACTCGACAACAGTCTGTTGAAGCTCGATCTGCTCTACATCGAGCAGCGCCTGGGATGCTGGGCCGGCGTGACGGCCTACGGCGACGCCAACGGCCCGATTCGGATTCTGCCCTGCTCCAACCGCCGGATCTTCGAACTGATGCTCTCCCTGCCTGCTGAGATGCGCCGCCAGGACACCATTCCTGAGGTCCTGATCAGGCGCTGCTGGCCTGAGCTGCTCGCCTACCCGGTCAATGGCCGCGCCATTCCAACTGCCGCGTGCTGACCTCCCCTGCCGCCGCCGCCATGTTTCGCTGGGCCTCGCCACAGCCGCTTCCATCGGCCCTGGTTGCGCTGCTGGAGCGTGCCGGTGTCAGCCGCTGCGACCCCCACCAGAGCCCGGATCTGAGGGTGTTTCTGCCTCCCCATCTGCTGGTGGCGGCCGGAGCCACCAGCGAGGGTGTGCTCAGCCAGGCCTACGACGGCCTCGATCACGGGATCAGCGGCGACGGGGCCTGGGGCGGCGATCGGCTCGTCAACGCGGAGCGGCTGCTGGGCCTGCGGCCGGCGGAGATTTCCCACTGGCTGCTCACCAACTCCCCCCCCCAGCGGCCCCTGGGACTGGCCCCGGTGGATCCCCTGCTGGCTGTGGTGACGCTGGCCCTACTGGAGCAGTGGCCCCAGCTGGTGAGCCAGTACCAGCGGCTCGACAACCGTTCGGCGCGGGCTGGCGCCGCCCCGGAACTGGATTACCGCCTGCGCCTGCGGCCCTCGGCGACTGGCCTGCTGACGGCCTGGGGGGAGCTGAGCGCGCACCGGCAGGAGCGGCAGGGCGACGACCTGCTGCAGGCACGCCAGCACCTGCAGGCGCTGGCCGGCGCGCTGGAGCAGCAGGTGATCGAGACCCAGCACTGGCGGGAGAAGGCATCCGAGCGCCTGCGCACGAACCGGCGCCTGCTCAGCCTGCTGCAGAGACTGCAGGTGCTGATGCAGCGTCTGATGGGACTGTCCTGATCAGATCAGATCAGAAGCCCCCGGGCCAGGGCCGCCTGAATCCTGCGGCTGGCCTCGGCAGCCTCGCTCACCAGGCCTTCGAGCAGGGCAAGACGCCGCGCCATCTGCTCCAGGTCCTGCTGCTGGGCCTGGAGACTGAGCTGCAGATCGCTGCAGCGCGCCTGCAGGGCTGCCGCCTCCTGCAGCCGTGCCTGGAGCAGATCCACCTGGTCCCGCAGGGCGAGGCTCTCCAGCTCCTGGTGGCGCAGTGGCTCCAGTTGGCTGGCCAGGTCCTGAAGGTCGGCCTCGAGGGTCCGTCGATCCCGCCGGGCCTGGAGCAGGCCGGGCAGGCTCGCCGCCCGCTGGTAACGCTCCAGGCACTGGCCATCGGGGGGACGGTGATCCAGGCCGGCCGCCAGCGGATGCTCTTCCAGGGCCCGGTAGGCAAGCAGGGGCTCGTCGTGGGCGCTGAAGCACTGCAGGGCCAGGAGGGCATCGAGGGGATCGGGCTCTGGCAAGGCACACCGCCACGCGGCTTGGACATCCCCACCCGGGTCGATGGCCCACGCCACCAGCGCTGGAATCACAGCGCAACTGAGATTCACCAGACGGCAGGGGATGCCAGCCGCGAGCAGAGCAGGCAGGGCAGAGAACAACTGCCGATCGTCGCGGCCGTCCGCTTGCCGCTCCGAGGTCAGCAGACGAACCAGGGGATCGGCATACAGCAGCAAGGCGGGGCTGTCCCCATGCAGGCTGTCGGCACTGGGTCGGCGGAGCACCTGCAGGTGGGCCCGCTCCAGGCCAGCCACCAGCTCAGTGCAAAGAGCCGACGACTCCAGACCCGGAGCCCAGACCTGGACCTGCGCAACTCCGGCAGCCACCACGGAAGGCACTCTCGCAGCGTCCTTCATACCGGAGCGGAACGCCCCCCCGGCGAGGCGGTCTCCCAGGTCAGAACCAGGTCTGCCAACTGCTGCTGCACATAGCGCAGACAGGCCGCCAGCACGGCATCGTTGCCCCCCCGCTTGTTGATCGAGAGGAACAGCGTCTCGCCAATCGGTTGGCCGGGCACACCGCGCTTGAGGGCCAGACCGGCACTGCTGAGTTCGGTGAACTGCTGCTCCATGGTGTGGTGCAGCAGCACCGAGGGCGTGCCGGTGAGCAGGGTGTGGCACTTGAACCAGAGGTCGTCGGCGTGGCCGGCGATCTCCAGGGCCCGGTCCACATTGCGGAGGCGCCAGTCGAGCTGGCTGAGCCGGTAGCAGATGCCGTCCTTGCCGGTGGGCACGGTGCGCAGGCTGGGCTCCAGCAGGCAGGGGTCGTTCACCCGCCAGTCGCGGTAGGGCACCACCGCGCCCTCCTCGAACACCATCTGGCGGCCGCGGAAGGCCACCACGCAACCAAAGCGCTCCTGCGCGCTCACCAGCCGTTGCAGCCAGTCGGGGGGGTAGAGGGTGTCGTCATCAGCGGTGATCAACAGGGGATCCGCGGCCTGCTGCCCAGGGCTGAGCCGCTCCAGCAGGGGCAGCAGCTTGCGGTAGGGACCGCAGTTGGCCGTCCAGTGCACCTGCAGGCGCAGGCCAGGGCCCAGCCGCGACCTCCAGATCCGCTGCTGCAGAACGTCGGGCAGCTCGGCAAAGCCCCGATCCAGCAGGTAGGGCTGGCGGGAGAGAAACAGGTGCAGCTCCACGGCACGGCCGTCGGCTGGCAGCTGCTGGGCGAGCAGGGAATCCAGGGTGCGCTCGAGGGCGGCCTCGCGGCCGCGAATCGAGGTGAGGCCGATGAACACAGGTGCCGGCAGGGTCATGGCCACAGCCCCGTCATGGCAACAGCCCCAGCTGCATCAGGCGGCGCCAGGTGGGCAGCCCCAGGCTGCAGCCGTATTCATAGGCCGATGAGACGGTCGTGGTCGAGCCCCGCATCAGATACAGCGGGGCCTCCAGCCGCTGCACCCGGGCCAGGCCGTAGCCCAGCTCCAGGCGGCGCCGGAAATCGACATCGCCGCGGGAGCGCACCGGATAGAAGCCGCCCAGATCCAGAGCCGTGCGGCGGCGCAGCATCAGGGTTGTGATGCCGTCGCCGAAGAACGCCCCACCGTCACCATCGGCCTGGGGATCCCCGCTGGCCTCATCCAGGCGCACATGGCCGCCATACACCGCCACGGCCCCCTGCTGCAGCGCCTGCCACTGCAGCTCCAGCCGCCAGGGATGGGAGATGTCGTCGTCGTCGTGGATGGCCACCACATTGCCGGCCATCTGCTCGATCGCCAGATTGCGGCAGGCGTACTGGCCACGGTTGGCGGGAAGGCGCAGCAGCCGCAGCGGCAACGCCAACTCAGCGCTGAGCTGCTCCACCAGCGCCGCCAGCCCGGCGGCGGCCTGGGGTGGGGAGCCGTCATCCAGCAGCAGCACCTCCTGCACCGCCACGCTCTGCAGGGCGATCGACTCCAGCGCCAGACGCAGCAGCCCCAGCTCCGGCCGGTGGCTGGTGATCAGCACGCTGATCGGCAGGCTGGGCCGATCAGCCGGGGGGGGGAGCTGCTGCCGCCAGCAGGCCAGGCAGGCCGCGAAGACAGCTCCCACGCCGCCACGGGTGGGCAGCAGGGTGGGCAGCAGGTGCGGCACCCCGGCCCGCTCCGCCGCCAATCGCGCCAGGCCCGCCGTGCGGCTGGGCAGGCCGGCCGCCACCGCCAACACCAGGGCCTCTTCATCCTCGCCATCCAGCAGGCGCAGCAGCGGCGGGGAGCCGGCAGCACTCGCCAGTCGCAGCAGGGCCCCACGCTCCTCTTCCCCCCGCACCAGACGCAGCAGGAGCGTGAGTTGCAACCGCAGCAGATGGCGCGGATCCTCCGGCTCGCCCGCAAGCTCCTCGGGGGCCAGGGGACGCAGGCGCAGCGGTTCAGGTCCGGTGTCGGGGGGCGGTGGCGCCACGCCTCGGCTGTGCAGCAGCACCAGCGCCGGCAGCAGCTCGGCCTCCTCCCCCCGCAGCCAGGCGCAGTGCAAGGGAAAACGGCGCAGCTCATGCAGCAGCCTGGAGAGCAGCACGGGCTGCCACCACAGCCGTGGCAGACCCCGCTCCACTAGCGCCAGCAGGCCCCGCCGCCGCGGCCGGTTGAGCGCCCCCACGGCATCGTCGCCAAGCAGCAGCACCCCCTTGACCAGCACCAGACAGGCCGAGGGCGGCAGCAGGGTTGGCAGCCGGTAGCCGCTCTCCGGTTCCAGCTCGGGCAGCAGGGCCTGCAGCAGCGGCAGGTTGGTGCTGCCACTGCGCACAATCGCCTCCAGCTGGCGCTGCAGAGCCCGCTTCTGCTCCCGCGCCCCTGCCGCTGCCGCCCTGCCGATCGCGCCCACCAGCCCATCGATGGCCTCCGCCAAGGCCCGCAGCCAGGCCGGCCGCTCCGCCACCAGAGGCGCCTGCAGCAGCCGCATCAGCACCA
The DNA here is from genome assembly GCA_963765575.1 of uncultured cyanobacterium. Classification (GTDB taxonomy): domain Bacteria; phylum Cyanobacteriota; class Cyanobacteriia; order PCC-6307; family Cyanobiaceae; genus NIES-981. The sequence goes on from CAVXWZ010000002.1 coordinate 221,304, forward strand.
GCCCCCGTTCACCGGGATCGCTGAGCTCAACGCCCCGCTCCAGCCCCAGACGGCGCAGGGCAGCGGCAGCGGCGGCCAGCTGCGGATCGCGGCTGTTGAGGCCACCCACGAGGACCTCCAGCAGGCGCAGTGCGGGGCCCGACTCCGCCCCCTCCAGGATCGCGGGCCCCAGGGCCGCCGACAGCAGGGCCAGCAGGGCTTCGCTGAAGCCGGGCTGCTCAGCGGCCGGTGACAGATGCACCAGGGCCACCAGTTGGTGGGCCAGCTGCTGCAGGGCCACCGGGCCGGCGGGCAGGTCCGCCAGCCAGGCAGCGAGAGGGAAGGGGCGGCCCAGGGCCGTGGGGGCGGGCCAGCAGGGCGGCGCCAGCCGGCAGCGCAGGTGTCGCTCCAGCTGCAGCAGCTCCAGCGCCGTGGCCGGATCCGGGCGCTCCGCCGAGGCCAGCAGGGTGCGGTAGGGGGCCAGCAGGGCGCCCAGGGCGGAGGGACGCTGGCGGGGCTCCGGACCAGGCTCAGAAGGCCAGGCATCGAGCGGCACCGCTGCGGCCACGGCCGGCAACAGCTCGGCCAGATCGGGCGCCTCGTCGGCCCCCACCAGCCCCCGGCTCCAGGGCAGTGGCAGGGCCAGCAGCAGGGCCGGATCAGCAGCGCCCGGCTCCAGCTCAATCAGGCTGGCCCCCAGCAGCCGGGGCCAATGGCCCGATTCAGCCCGCAGCAACAGGGCCCGATCCGCGTCGCGCACAAAGCCGTAGCGAGCCACCCCGGGAACGGCAAACAGCTGACGCACCAGCTGACGGCGGTTCAGGTCCAGGTGAATCGAATGGCGTTCGATCCCGTTCAATCCCGTTCCAACAGAGGCAGTGGCGTGGCAGGGGAGCGGTGATCACCAGCTTCGGCCGGGCCGCCCGGAGCGTAAGCCCGGCCCAGCCCAGGAGGCGATCGCAGCCAGCCCATCAGGGTCCGGCGATTCGTGGTCCCACCGCCCGATGTCCCGGGCAGAGGCATCCCGCCACGGATGCCGGACGATTGTGAGAGCCTGGCCCTGGCGCGATGACGACGCGCTGGCCGGCAGGCCCCGGGCGACCAGATCCATCACCTGAGCTCGTTGATGCTGCGTCACTGCCATCCGTGCACCGCTCTCGCTCCGGCCCAGGCAACCACCGTGCCCAGCCTGGAGTTGCGTCGCCTTGCCCCGTTCGCGGTGGACTGGCCGTTCCTGAGGCGCTGAGGATCTCCCCCATGGGGCATCTCGACCTGCTGATCGCCGCTCCCGCCGATCCCAGCGGCCTCACGGGCTGGGGGGATGGCCACTTCGCCCGGGGCCTGCAGCTGGGCTTGCGGGCCCTGGGGGTGCGCTCGCGCCTGCTCTACCGCGACACCCACCTGAACAGCCCGCCCCCGCCCCCTGACAGCGGCCTGCTGGTGCTGCGTGGCAAATACGCGGTGCCGACGGCGTGGCTGGCGCGGCAACCCCACACCAGGAAGGCCCTGTGGCTGATCAGCTGGCCCCTCGATCCCACCCCCGGCGAACTGGGCGCCTACGACCAGATCTTCGTGGCCAGCGCCCAGGACAGGCCGCGGATCGCCCGACTCGGGGGCCGGCCCACCACCACGCTGCTGCAGGCCAGCGGCTTCCGCCTCTACGGGCCCCCCGAGGCGGCCACGGGAGGGCTGCTGTTCGTGGGCAACAGCCGCGGCGAGGGCCGGCCGATCGAGGCGGCCTTCCACCGGGCAGGTCTTGCCGTGGAGCTGATCGGTTCCGGCTGGCGGAGCCTGGGACGCGACGTCGAAGCCAGCAGCATCGACAACGGCCAGCTGGCCGGCCGCTACCGCCGCTCCCTGGCGGTGCTGAATGACCACCACCAGGCCATGGCCGACTACGGCTACCTCAACAACCGCGTCTTCGACGTCCTCGCCTGTGGGGTGCCGGTGATCACCGATGCGGCCCCGGGCTGTCCCCCGGAGCTGGAGCCCGCCGTGGTGCTCCACGCGGCCGGCAGCGATCCACGGGCAAGCCTGGAGCGGGCCGCAGCGCTGCGGGCCCAACCCCAACGGCTGGCCCGGGTCGCCCGGACCGTGCGCCTGGAGCACAGCTTCGAGGCCCGCGCCCGCCAGCTGCTGGCCCAGATGGCTGGGGCCTGAGCCAGGCTGATCAGGCGCCGGGCTGCTGACGCTTGCCCTTGGCCACCACCTTCGTCTGGCGCTGGTCCGGCGGCGGTGGGGCACTCAAGGGGGGAATGCCCGCTTTCTCAAACAGCTGCTCGAGTTCGTCGAGGTAGGCGGAGAACGCCTCCAGCTGCAGGGCTTCCTGCTTGAGGTCCTTGGGCAGCTCAGCCCAGGGATCCTGGCGACCGGCCTTGATCCGGCGCCGGCGGCGCTGCTCCACGGCCTTCTTGAGCAGCTCCTGGTAGGCCATGTGCTGGGGATCCTCCAGCAGGGCCCTGGTGAGCTTCTTGATCGCCGGCACCGGCTGCTCCTCAGCCAGATGGGCCTTGACCTCGGCGGTCGTGCGCCGGCGCAGCTCCTTCCACTGGGCCAGGCTGCGCTTCTCGCCGGCACCGGGCAGCAGCAAGGAGCGGGGCGAGGGGCGCCTGGTCTTCGCCTTGGGGCCGCTGGGGGATGGACGGCGACCGCTCAGGCGCTGAACCAGCGATCGCAACCGGGCCCAGAAGCTGGGCCGCTGGCGACCGGACTGCCGGGCCTTGCCCGCCTCGGCGCGGTTTGCCGGGTGCGGCCAATGGACCGGACGGGGCGAGGTCCGGGGCTGGGGTCTGGGCTCTGGGCATGCCGCCAGCGGATCTGACTCAATCCTACGGGCCCTGTCCGGGCAGGCCTGGCAGGGGCTGGGCGCCCGCGGCCTGGAGCCGGCGCCGCACCGCCCGCTCCAGGGCCGGCAGGGGCGGATCACTCCAGGGCTCGAAGCCCCCATCCCAGCTGCCGCCTGAGGCAATCAGGTCGTCCCCCTGGGCCAGCTCGGGGCTGAAGGGGGCCTCGATCAGCAGCCAGCGCCAGTGCACACCGGCGGGCAGGGGCAGATCGGCCAGGGCCGGCTGCCATTCGAAGGGTGCCCAGAGCTGCAGGGGCGCTGCCGCCTCCAGGGCCGCCGGCCAACCCTGGGGCCAGCGGGGCTGATCGGGCCAGCCGGGGCCCCAGAGCTGGGGATCGGCCAGCAGCAGATGGCGGCTGGCGGCCGGCTGGGCAGCGGGATCAGCAAACAGGGCCGGCTGCGTCGCCAGCCGCGCCGGGCCTGACGGCAGGGGCGGGGCGGCCGCCCAGCTGCGGCGATGGAGGCCCAGGCGCCAGGCCATCAGCAGCTGGCGGTAGTGGCGGTTCCAGAGCAGGTGGTCGCTCACCACCCCAGGCCGCAGCTCCTCGGCCGTGGGCACCAGCCAGGGCCAGGTGAGCCAGGGTTTGGGGCCGGCGAAATGGAGCACCGAGAGACCCTCGGGGCAGCCGCCCAGGTAACGCACCAGGTACTTCACGTTGCAGTTGAAGTTGAGGGGCAGCAGCTCCAGGGGCTGGTCGGCCAGCAGCAGGTTCCACACCTTCTGGTCGGCAAAGCGATCCAGCAGCGGACACACCGGCTGGCCGGCCGCGCCGATCAGGGCCAGCAGCCGCTGCTCCAGGGCGTCGCAGAGGGCCCAGCCCGGAATCGAAAGCACGCCGGAGTTGAGCACGGGCCGGCCGGTGGCCGGCGACACCGCCGCCCAGGGCCTGTCGCCGCAGTCGGGGACCGCCCGGAAGGGATCCCCCTCCGCCCAGAGGGGATCGAGGGCGCCGGTGATCAGCAGGTCGGCATCCAGCACCACCACCCGGCGGTAGCCCCGCAGGCTGAGGGCATGGCTGTTGAGGTAGCCGAGGACACCGATGCGAGCGCGGTTGGCCGAATCCCGGGGCAGTTGCCCGGCCCAGGCGGCCTCGGGCCGCACAAACTCCAGCTGGGGATGAACCTGCCGCAGCCGGCGCTGCAGAAAGCGGCCCAGGCTGCCGTCGTGGGCCACCACCACCGGGGAACTCAGCTGGGGATAGATCGCCCGCAGGCTGAGCAGCAGCGCTTCCAGGGCCCGCACAAAGCGCGCATTGGCGACGGTGACGAAGGCCACCTGCGGCCCCGGATCGCGGGCCTCCAGGAGGGTGTGGTGGCGGCTGGGCCAGTGGCGCTCCCCCAGCAGCTCGAGTTCGGAGCGGCGCAGCAGCTGGGGGTCAGGGGCCGCGGCCCGCAGCTCCTCCGCCCGCCGCTGTCCCTCAAGCTCCAGGCGGGCCCGATCGAGCCAGCCGTAGGGCGTGGGTGCCAAGGGGAACGTCAGCGGCGGTTGATGATGCCCAGGCTGAAGGAGCCGATGCCCCAGGCCGCCACCAGGCCGCCCAGCACCCCCAGGAAACCCTTCCAGCGCCAGTCACTGACCTGCTGGGTGGGGGTTTCAGGATCGGAGAGGCGCACCAGAAACTTGAGCTGCTGCTGCACCCGCTGGCGGTTGGCGTCGGCAGAGGTGATCGCCGACTTGACGGCCTCGGTGGCCAGCAGCACCTCGGTGTCGAGCTTGGAACTCTCGGCGAGAATGCGGTTGAGATCCTTGCCCTCGGGATTCACGAGCTGGGCGCGCTCCTCCTGAATCTGGCGCTCCAGTTCGCGCACCTGGTCGGTGACCCAGGCCACCTCAGGGGTGCTGTGGTCCTTGAACTGGCGCTTGAGGCTGGCTTCCTCCACCTTCAGATCCACCAGCCTGCTCTCCATTTCGGTGATGAAGCCGGTGGTGGCGGCGGCCGTCTGGGAGAGATTGACCTCGCCAAACTGGTTTTTGAAAGCGTTGAGGGCGGCGTTGGCCTTGTCGAGGCGGTCGCGCGACTTCTCAATCTCCTTCTCGAAAAAGCGCTGCTGGTTGAGGCTGATCTCCTGGTTGGTGCGGTTGAGAAACTGCTCAGCCTCCTGCAGCAACAGCTGGTTGAGGCGAAAGGAGGCCTCCGGCTGCAGGCCGATGGTGGTGAGATTGATGACGCCGCTGAGGTCCTGGGGGGTGACGAAGACCTGGCGGCGGAAGAAGGACAACTGCTGGTCAAAATCCGCATCTGTCACTCAGGCCAGCAAAGGGATCGCCCGGCTCCCGTGCCCAGGTTTCCGAGGGGCGCAACTGCAGGAACACCCGCTTCATCACCTCAGGAGAGGTGAGATAGACCGCCAGGAAGCGGCCGTCCTCCAGCGAGCCCAGCATGGTGGGCCCCGCCAGGGTCGTGCCCAGCAGGGTGCCTGTCGTGCCGGCGGGCGCCTGGGGCAGGCGCACGATGAAGCTCGACTCCACCTGGTAGCGGTTGCGGCCGATGGAGAAGAAGTAGATGGCCGAGCTGGCCACCACCACAACGGCCAGCACCACCGGCAGGGGGATGCGCAGAATCGGCTCCAGAGGGGCCTTGAGGCGGTCGCGCAGGCGGATGCGGCTGGAGGCGGGGCTGTCGTCGGTGGGTTCGACGTCTCCAGGCACCAGATCGCTGGCCGGAGCGGTCGGGGCCTGCAGACCGGCGATCATGGACACGCCCCAGCGACGGGCACCGGAGGCCCGGCGACGAAGCCGATCGCCACCACCGCGCAGCAACGCTGCCAGCGACTCGGTGGCAGCCGCAGTGCGCCGAGCTCCACGACGGAACAGGGACCGCTCGGCACGGGTCTGCTGAATCACGCGAAACCCACTCTCAACTTACGGCGACAGGCTACCAGTGCCATCCAGGTCATCCCTCAAGATCAAAATTCTCGGACCCGGGCAGGTCCTCAGTGGAAAACAACACTTCTTCGTTGTTTCCGTAGATGAATAGGCCCAAACCGATAGATCCCACCACCCAGGCCCAGAAGTAGATGATGCTCACTCCGGGGATGGGGTAAGCAGGGTTGAAGCTCTGCCTGAGTAGCTCAACACCGTGGGCAATCGGATTCCAGAGAATCCAGCGACGAAACTCATCGGGAATGATCCGTATCGGGAAGAAGATGCAGGATGTCCACAAGAGGATACGGCGCAGGAACGTCTTGACAACCCAGGCCAAAAGGGGCAGACGGTGGCCAATAATCAGAGTGGTAAGACCAACTCCGAAGCCCAGCAGGGCAATGCCCACGAACAGAAAGATGGCCCGGCCTGGATTGGCCAGCACCAGCTGCCACTCCCAGACCGCCACTCCCAGAACGAAGAGCAGCAGCATCATTCCAAAAATCTGGCTGGTGAGCAGAGCATTCCCCATCAAAGAATCCAGGGGCCGCAGGCGGCGGTAAAAGTAGAGATCACTGCTCTTCTCCACACCGCTGATCGCCTTGATTGCCACATCAGCAAACATAAAAAAGGGAACAAAACCCAGGGCCAGCCAAAGCACCAGGTTGAGGTAATCGCCTTCACCAGCTCCCCGCAGCAGAATCCTCAGGGCCAGGAACGTACCGATCAGCGCCAGCGGCTCAAGAAACACCCCGGCCGCGCCGAACACGCCCTTGGCAGCGCGCAACTGCATCTCGCGGCGTGCCACCGCCGTGACGATGCGGAATTGCAGCAGGATCTGCGAGAGGGCGTGGCTGAAGGCCCGGCGCGCCATGGGTCGCCCCATCAACTGAGCGCCATCGTATTGGCCTTTCCAGGCTGCAGCAGCTGCTTCAGGGACCGATTCTGCTGACGCAGGCGGGCGATCGCCTGCGACACCAGCTGCTCAAGCCGGCGGCGCTCGGTCGGATCGTCCGGCGGGGTGAACACCCGCCGCTGCATCGCCACCACCGGCATCCGCTCGTCCCAGCGACAGCCCCACACCCTGCTGGCAAAGGCTGCATTGGCGGACGCGAAGTGATCGGCGACCCTGGCAGCAGAGGCCCCATCGAAACCGCAATAGCGGTCGTCGGTCCAGCCCTCCTGCTCGGCGACGCGACGCACCACCGAGCCGCTGTTCGGCAACGTGCCGGGATCCAAGCCAAGCTCCAGCAGGCGGGCGCTGATCGCCTGGGCCAGCCAAACCCCCCGGCAGCCGGGCTGCACATTGCCCCGCGAGGGATCGGCGGGCCGCCAGCCCTCTTCGGGTTGCCGCCAGCCCTGGGAGGCCACCAAGCGCTCGAAGGGATCCCCGAGGCCGGGGTCATAGGCAAGAAACTCCAGCTCCAGGTCGGCGCTCCCGTCCGCCTGGTCGAGAAGGGGGGTGAACAGATGGGCGTAGTCGTAGATGGAGCGGCGCCCCTTGCCCAGCTGCACCTCCACATACTGCTCGAAGCTCTGGTGGTGATAGAGGCGGCGGGTGGAGTGAACGAAGCGGGCGTTGATGTAATCGGGCTGATCGCGCAGGAACACCACCACCCGCAGTCGAAACCCCTCCTCGGCCAGCACCTCGAGCAAAGGGCCGTGGCGATCGGGGCGCGCCAGGGGCTGGGTGAAGTGCTCGCCGCTCATCAGCACTGTGCCGGCGCTGGAGGGCAGGGCGCGCAGGTAGTCCCGCCATGGCTCCAAGCTGCCGCTGACCAGGGCGCCGGCGAGTGACTTGAACTTGAGCGCCACAGAGGCGGGGTAGTGGAGCGTGACGCCGGCGCGGGCCAGGGCGGCAATGTTGGCGTTCAGCCGGCTCTGGATGTAAGAGGTGGCTGTTTTGTGGGTGCCTGCGTGGATGACGAGCAGACGTGAGGGCTGGAGGGAGGACATCGCAGGCTCAGCTGAAGCGCCCCGGGGCAGTGGACGCAAAGAATGCACCGGGACCGTTGTCGCGACCGCCGGAATCATTGGCGCCGGAATCATTGGCGCCGGAATCGTTGCCGTCAGAATCGCTGTCGTCTTGGTCGTCGTCGTCATCCATCAGGCGGCTGATGCGGGCGTTGATGCGCTCGCGACGGTCGTTCTTGAGCCGCTGGGATTCCTCTTTCACCATCTCCAGGCAGACCTCGGGATCACCGCGGTAGGCGAGCCGTCCATTGACGATGGCCACGCCCACATCGCAGTAGTCGAGGGCCAGCTTGTTCTGACCGGGAGCCGCCATCACCATGGTGCGGCCATCGATGCGCTGCTCGAACAGCTCCCGGATCCGCACCGAGTTCGGGTGGATGGCCCGATGGTCCCAGTTGCTGATCTTACCCACCGTCATCACATCAAAATCGAAGGCCAGCGACACAGCCAGCTCCAGCGACTTGCGCATCGGCCCCTTCCAGGAGGCCAGCGGTTCATGGAAGATGGTGTCATCGACGCCGGTGATCTCCTGGATCAGGGCCAGATCCTGGCCCATCCGCCCTGGTGCGCTGTAGATCTCGGCCGCGAAGCGGGCGTTGATATAACCGGAGAGTTTGTTGCTGAACGCCTGGTTGGAGCCGATGGGCCAGGACACCGAGCCGTGGTGCAGCACCGTGCCCTTGTCGGGTAGTTCCACCCCGGAGAGACAATCCAACAGGGTCTTGGCCTCGTAGCTGTTGACGCTGAACAGGGCCAATCGGTGGCCGTGGACCACAGACAAGGAGAGGTCGGTGAACGCCTTCTTGACCTCGTTGACGCCGGCCTTGAGGAGCTTGGAGGCCCGCTGCACTTCGATCACCGTGGACGGCGCGTTCACCGGGGACGGCTCGATCACGGGGGGCGAAGTCATCAGGGCAGATCGCAGCGGAGGCGGTGGCGAGGCGAGCGAATGAAAGCAGAGCAGCCAGGACGGGGCCAAACCTACTCTGGGTGATCCCGAATCCAGGTCGTGCCCAGGCTCAGCCGACGCCAGTTTCTGATTGGCCTGCCGGCCGCCGCCGCGGCGGTGGCTGTGGGCCAGGCCGGTGTGGCGCGCCGGAACGGCTCCGCGCAGGCCGCCGAAACAGCGGTGCTGATCCAGCGCCCGTTCGTGTCGGGCTTCGATGGCTACACCTGCTACCGCACCCCGGCCCTGGCCATCTCAGACCAAGGCACCGTGCTGGCCTTCTGCGGCGGCCGGGTGGACAACTGCAAGGACGAGGGCAACATCGATGTGATCCTGCGCCGCTCCACGGACGGCGGCCGCAGCTGGGGCCCCCTGCAGGTGATCGCCAACGATGGCCGCAACCCCTGCAAGATTCCGCTGCCGGTGGTGCTGCCCAGCGGCCGCATCCTGGTGATGTGGCTGTGGAACGCCTCGGTGCGCAGCAAGGAGGATCGCGGCCGCCGCCATGTGCGCCTCACCAGCTCCGACGACGACGGCCGCAGCTGGACGCCGGCACGGGACATCACCGACCAGGTGCGGCTACCGGGCTGGAAACCTTGGTACGGCATCGGTCCCGGTCACGGCATCGTCAAGCGGCGGGGTCCGGCTGTCGGTCGCATCGTGGTGCCGGCCCGCCATGGCCTGCGGGGCCGCGGCAGTGCCTCCCACCTGCTGCTCTCCGACGATGGCGGCGAGAGCTGGCGCGTGGGCGCCGTGGCCGGCTACAGCCCCAGCAGCGAGTGCAGCGTGGCCGAGCTGGCCGATGGCAGCCTGATGCTCAACAGCCGCAGCCAGGGCGGCCGGCGGGTGGTGAGCATCAGCCGTGACGGCGGCCTGACCATGGCCAGCAGCGGCCCCGACCCCACCCTGATCGAGCCGGAAAACGGCTGTCAGGCCAGCCTGCTCAGCTATGCCTTCAGGGCCGACGGTCAGACCACCCTGCTGTTCTCCAATCCCGTGGATCCGCAGCTGCGCACCAACGGCCGCATCCAGATCAGCCGCAACGACGGCCGCAGCTGGCAGCGCGGCTACGGCTACGCCAGCAGCCGGGGGGTGTTCACGGGCTACAGCGATCTGGCCCGCTTCGGCAATGGCGATGTGGCCCTGCTGTTCGAGTCGGGCGCCGACGCCCGCAAAGCCCGGGGGGAGGCCAAGCGGCGCAACCGCGAGCGGCTGGATGGCCGCGGCGACAACCGCCATGACGCCATCGAATTCCGGCGGGTGCCCTTCAGCCTGATCAGCGGCAACCCGTGAGTAAGGGATCGGGGAACCTCAAGGCCAGCTGGCTGCATGAGCCCCTGCGCCTGCTGATGCCAGGCGGACCGGCCCGGAGTGCTGAGCTGGTGGCCGCCAACGACCTGCTGCGCAGGCGCACCGCCCTGCTCACAAGCAGGCGGCGACGACGGGGGCGGGGTGGATCCTCAAACCTTTACACCGAGGTGATCGAATCAGGCGGCCAGCGCTACTTCCTCAAGGCCGTCAAGCCTGGCCAGGACAGGGAACTGCGCTTCTACTCCGCCCTGCTCGGGGGCACCGTGCGCAGCCGTGGGCCTCGCTACCTGATTCCCAAGCCACTGCTGGTCACCCAGACCGAACACTCGACCACTTACCTGGTTCCTTACTACGCCGTGCGCACCCTGAGGCGGCCGGCCTTTCTGAGGCGCCCGGGATGGCCGCTGCTCCAGGGCGTGGCGGCCTTCAATGCCGCCCACCTGGCCACGGCAGAGCTGCGGAACTGCTTTGAACTGGCCCGCTGCGCTCCAGATGTGAACCAGGAGGAGCTGAGCCAGGCCTTCAGCGCCTATCCCCCCGCCCAGGTGGATCGGCTGCATGGCGACATCCTGGACTGCTGCTCCCAGGTGCAGGGGCAGCTGGAGAGGCTGAGCCTGGACGCCGACTCCGCCCAGGGCGAGCTCCCCTTTGCCCTGGCGATGAACGACTTCAACCGCGAGAACGCCGGGTTCGCCAGCAGCGAGCGGCGCCAGCAGGTGGTGCTGATGGACATGGGCCGCGCCCTGCTGGCCCCGTTGGGGCACGACCTGCGCTGGCATTTCCATTACACCTGCCAGATGAGGCTGGAGATCTCCAGGGTCCAGAGGGTGGTGGCCGTCTACGCCGCGGCCCTGCGCGAGCAGCACCTGGAGGTCGATCCCCGTGCCTTGGCGGTGGCCGGCCTGGCCGGCTATCTGCAGAACTGGTTCAGTCAGCGCTGCCTGCTGCCCAACGCCCGAGCTCCGCTGGAGCAGAAATGGCGGCGGCTCCAGCACAAGGTCGCCTTCGTGCGGGGCTGCCTGCAGCAGCTGGAACGCTGAGGGAGCAGCGGCTGGTCAGCCCTGCTGATTGAGGGTGTCGCCCAGCAAGCGGTCACCGAGGGCCCGCAGCTGGCGGCGCTCCTGGGGACTGCGGGGTCTTTGGGGGCTGGGTCGCGGCTGGGGGCTGGGGAACAGCTCGCGCCATGGGCGGCCCCACACCCGCTGGGCAAAGCGCTCATTGCCCGCCGCGTAGCGCTGCTCCAGGCGGGCCTGCAGCGCTCCATCGACACCCTGGTAAGGCTCGGCCGGCCAGTTCTGCTCCTGGGCCAGCTGTTCGAGGGCCTGGCGCAGCCGTGCCTTGAAACCGGCGTCGCGCCAGGCCTCAGGATGGCGGCGCCGCAGCCGTCGGGCCAGGTGCTGGGCCAGCCACACGGCCTTCCAGCCCGGTTGGCTGTTGGCCAGCTGCTCGAGCGGGCGCAGGGTCTGCGGATCGGCGACGCCGATGGCCCGCAACAGCCGCTCACAGGGGTCGGCCTCACCGGAACGAAAGGGCAGAAAACTGGTGGTCACCGCCGGATGGTCGAGGGCGGCAGTGAACAGGAGCTCGTAGTCGCACTCGCCCTTGCAGCCGCCCCGCATGGTGAGCTTCAGGTAGCGGCGAAAGGGCAGGGCGAAGTAGAAGCGTTTGATCAGTTGCGTGTAGCGGGAGTTGAGATAGGCGGGCTGATCACGCACGAAGGCCACCAGGTGCAGATCCATCGACTGCGCGGCCAGGAAGTCGACCAGCTCGGCCAGCAGTGTGGTGCCGCCGGGTTGTCGGCATTCATGCAGCAGCTCGGACAGGATCTCCGCTGAGATCAGCGGGTCGCCCCCCCGCCGTCTGGCGCTCTTGACCAGCTGGACCCAGGGCTCCATCTGGCCCTGGCGCAGTGCTTTGACCAGCAGCAGGTGGTCGCGACGGCGGCGCGGATAGAGCAGGCCTTGGCGGCGCAGAAGGCGGCGGTTGCGTTTGAGGCGATGCTGGATGTAGGTGGAGGCGGTCTTGTTGATGCCCACGTGCAGATGAAGCGTGCGCCTCTCCACAGACCCCCCACCAACGCAACAAGCAACCCTAGACGCCCCGTGCCAGCCACCCTTCCGCCCGCCGGCGCAGGCCGTTGTGGCAGCGGCGTTCGAGGCGATCGAGCAGCTGCTGGAGGCCGAGCCTGAGCACCGGGCCGGCCACCACCACCGCCGCCGCCGGCAGCTCCGCCCACACCAGGGCCTCGGCCTGCAGGGCGGCGTCCAGGGGCACCAGCCAGGCCTCAAGGCCGAAGTGCAGCCGCTGCTGCCACGCGCCCAGCCCCTCCACCCGGCTCTCCAGCTGGCGCAGGTGCAGCAGCTCCTGCTGCCAATGGGCCTGCAGGCGCACATGGGGCTGCAGGGTCCAGCCGGCCACGCTGTAGGGGCGCGACACGTAGTCGAAGAGCCCGGGGCCGCTCTGGTGCAGGCGATCGGCATGCAGCAGGCCACGCAGGGGCCGCAGGGGGCGCGAGAGGAACAGGGCCAGCCGCTCCGCACTGGCGGGGGGATCCAGGGCCACCAGGCAGCGGCGCCGCTGCTCGATCCTCACGGCAGCTCGCTGTGGGGGCTGGCGAAGGCCGGTGGGGGCGGCAGGGGGTCGGGCGGGGACGGAGCCAGGTCTTCCAGTTCGCAGACCGGGAAGCGGTTGATGGCGCGCAGGGCGCGGCGGGCGTTGTCGCGCAGCTGCTGACTCACGGCCTCGGCGTAGGGCACCTGGGCCAGCAGGTCCACGGTGCGGCGCAGCACCCGCACCACATCGCCCTCATCGAGGGAGGTGTTGGCGATCACGTCGCTCCAGCTGGCCCCCCGGGCCCAGGCATCCACCAGACCGGTGAGCTCCGGCTCCCACCAGATCGGGAAGGTCACCCGGGCGCGCTCCTGCTGGCGGGCCAGTTCACGGCGCAGCCCGCGCAGGTCGTGCAGCGCCTCCTCCACCGCCGGCGGCGGCGGCCAGCCGCACCAGAGATCGGGCCGGTTCACCTCCGTGGAGATGGCCTCCAGCACCGCGGCCAGTTCCGGCGGATCGAGTCCATCGAGGTGACCGCTCATCAAGGCCAGCCCCAGCCAGAGCTCGTTGTCGCCGCGCAGGGCGGCCACGGTGCGCCCCACCTCGGTGGGCTCAAGGCCATCGGCGCCGGCCAGAGCCCCGAAGTGGCGCAGCACCTCGATCAGGGCAAGGAAGGTCTCCCAGTGGCGGTTGGAGCGGAAGTGCAGCAGCCGCTGGCACTCCTCCAGCTCGGCGGACAGCTCCTCGATACGACGCCGCTGCTTTCTGAGCTGGCGGCGATCGGAGCGCCGATGCCCCGGGTGCAGCTCCAGCTCCTCGTCGAGCTGCTGCACCAGCCGGGCCTGGGTCTGCACCTCCTCGGCCAGGTCAAACTGGGGGGTGGCCATGTCGTGGCGACGGGCCATCGAGGCCACCGCCAGGGCGAGGCCGGCGCTGGCCTCGCTGCCGTGCTGGTGCTCGCCGATGCGCTGCAGGGCCGGTGGGTCCACCTGAGCCACCTGCAGACAGCTGAGCTCGGCATGCAGGCTGACCACCGCACTGCAGGGCACCAGGATCCAGAGGTTGTCGTCGGTGAGGCAGAGCAGCAGGGGAAACTGCCCCGGCCCCGACACCTTGGCGGCAATCACCGCCGGCGCCACCCGGCCGCGCAGGGCCGCAGCCTTGAGGCTCACCAGGGTGCCCTCGCTGGCGAACTGCAGGGCGAGGGTGAGTTCGTGCACGAGGGTTTCCTCGGCCTGCTGCTGCAGGGTGCGCAACAGGCGGCGCTCCTCCCGCACCCGGCCGCGGCGCTTTTCGTAATCCTCGAGATCGTCCCAGGGCACATCGTCCTCAGCGCCCTCCTGGAGCAGCTCGAGCTGCTGCTGGAGCTCGGCGATGCGCGCCTGGTCGTCGACCAGATCGAGGGTGGCGAGGTAGCGGCCAAAACTGCGCTCCACCAGTTCCCTGGCCTTGGCCAGGTCGTAGCGCTGCAGCAGGTTGAGCACCATGCCGTAGCTGGGGGTGAACTGGCTCACCAGCGGGTCGGCGGGGGCGGTGGCCAGCTGGCCGGCCTCGCGCACTCCCTCGAAGCGGCTCTGCACCGTGACCACGTAGCCCTGAACGTCGAGGCCGCGGCGGCCAGCGCGGCCGGCCATCTGCAGGAACTCGCTGCCCATCAGCGGCCGGTGGCCGCGCTCGGTGCGCTTGGAGAGGGACGAGATCACGGTGGTGCGGGCCGGCATGTTGATGCCGGCGGCCAGGGTTTCGGTGGCGAACACCACCTTGATCAGCCCCTGCTGGAAGAGATCTTCGATGAGTTCCTTCCAGGCCGGCAACACGCCGGCATGGTGGGAGGCGATGCCGCGCAGCAACGGTTCGGCGTGGCCGTCACGCACGGCGTCGGGGCTGGCGGCACTGAAGGCCTCCAGGCGGGCGCGGATGCGGGCCTGCTGGGCAGGCGTCACCAAGCACTGCTTGCCCAGATCCCGCACACCTTTGTCACAGCCGCGGCGACTGAAGATGAAATAGATGGCCGGCAGCATGTCGCGCTCGGCCATCTGGGCCACCACGAAGGCCAGGGGCGGGGCTTCGGGCTGGGGCGGGCGTGGCACCTTGGGCCCCTTGCGGCGGTTGCCCTTGGGAGCCCGCCACACCTTGGCGTTGGGGTGCAGGTCGGTGCCGGCCTCGTTGAGCAGCGGGTGCAGACCCTTGGCGCTGCAGAAGCTGAAGGCCAGCGGCACGGGCCGGTGGTCGCTCAGCACCAGCTGGGTGGGGCCGTGCACCCGCTCGATCCAGTCGGTGAGCTGGCCGGCATTGGCCACCGTGGCCGAGAGCGCCACCAGCTGGATCACCGGCGGGCAGTGGATGATCGACTCCTCCCAGACGGTGCCGCGCTGGGAGTCGTTCATGTAGTGGCACTCATCGAGCACCACGGCCTCCACCCCCTCCAGGGGGTCGTTGTCCGGGTGGTCGATCTCCGCGTAGAGCATGTTGCGGAAGATCTCGGTGGTCATCACCACCACCTGGGCCTCGCGGTTGAGGCTCATGTCACCGGTGAGCAGCCCCACCCGCTCGGGCCCGAACTGCTCGCGGAAATCGCGCAGCTTCTGGTTGGAGAGCGCCTTGAGCGGGGTGGTGTAGAACACCTTCTGGCCATGGGCCAGGGCGCGATGGATGGCGTACTCGCCCACCAGGGTCTTGCCGCTGCCCGTGGGAGCGCTCACCACCACGGAGTGGCCCTGATTCAGCGCGTCGATCGCCTCGTGCTGAAAGGGGTCGAGGGGGAAGGGGAAGAGCGCTGCGAGTTTCAAATCAAGAAAAAATGGATCCCCTTCCCAAATAGAGTAACATTAGGTATGCCGAATCAGCAACATTGAGACACCAAGCGAAAGCTCGCAGCGATTCGCGGTCAATACGCCGCTGGTTTAAGGCGCAAAGAATGCCGAAAGGAGGGCAGTGCAATGAATAATTTGATCAGTAGATTTTACGAACATGTCAGTTCAGGCAACTCCGAAGCGGCTCTAGAGGCAATCAAGGAGATTCAAACCCTGCAGGCTCCAAAAAGCCTGACAGACAGCTTGTATTTCATATTAGAGAGTTACCAGGGCAGTGCGGGCGGAGAAGGCGGCAGAAAGCCGGCAGGTGAGTACTACAACCGCAGGATCTCTCGGGGAGCCGACGAGAGAGCCCCTAGCACGAGAATCGAAATCGCACCACTGGTCAGCATCATTGTGGTCAGCTTCAATTCCTCTCGAGAACTGAGGGATCTGATGCCGTCCATTGCAGATCAGTCCTACGGAAATCTTGAAGTTATACTGGTTGAAAACGGCACAGAAGACAACGAAGATCTACTAAAAGAGGCAAACGTGGGTGGCAAGCACACCTACGTGAAAGCAAATAACAACGTTGGTTTCGCAGAAGGCAACAACATCGGCGCAGCGCATTCCAAGGGGGAATATTTATTGCTTCTCAATCCTGATGCAAGATTGGATCCGAGCGCCATCAAGGAATTACTGCACGGAATCACCAAGGAATCGACCCAAGCGCTCGCAGCATGTCCAAAAATATACTTTTTCCGTGACTTTGTAAAAGTTTGGATCGAGAAGGCTCCTCGTGGCTCCAGACTCTCCTGTGAAGATCTAGTCAAAGACTTAAGTTATACCAAGACTTTTGTTCGAGAGGGATTCACCTCGGGCTGCGGAAACTATGTCACGCCCAGCATTGAAGGGAGAATTTGTATTGATGTTCCCGCGCCTGAAGGAAAGGAGACAATCCAGCTGCTTCTCGTCGAAGGGACGGGCGATGAGGTGGAGGTTGGAAGTGCAGGAAGCAAGGCAGAAGTGTTTATTGGTGATAGGAGTCAGGCAACTGGCTTGATTGAGGTTGGTATACCATACTTGATTCCAGCCTCTGCAAAGATACGGAGCATATCCCGAAGATTAGTCAACAACGCATCAAGCGGAATTGGCCAGTCTGGAATGGCCCACGATGTTGGTTTTGGCGACGAGGACAAGAATGAGTACTCAAAATTGACCCATGTCGATGCATTTTGCGGCTGCTGTGTACTCATGCATCGCTTGACATGGGTGGCACGACGCCTCTTCTTCCCAGATTTCTTTGCCTATTTTGAAGATACGGAACTAAGCAACTGGATCAAGCTTCACCACTATCAGATACTTTATTGTCCAACAAGCCTAGTGTATCACCGGCATTCAGAAACGACCCAAGAAAAGAGTCCTAACTGGGAATACCTAGTCTCCCGAAGTCGAATAATATACAAGTGGATGACGGGGAGACTGCTCGATACGGGCTATGCACAACAAATGGTCAGGGAACTTGACACAAGAGGAATAAACAAGAAACTACTTTCGGCAGTTGAGGGGCAATATCCTACAGAAGCATTATCAGATTCCAGAAGATCTCAGAAGCGTGAGAAGATTACAGTAGCAGTTTACAACTCATATTGGACAACCAAGGGAGGTGGCGAAAAACACGCACTCGACATTGCAAGCATGGTCTCCCAGTCAGAAAGCCATGAAGTATATCTTTTGTCTGACCGTGACTTCGATATCAACGAACTTGCAAGATACTTTGATGTGGACTTAAGTCGATGCTTGGCCATGCGACTAGACAGTGTAAGCTCACTGGCAACAGGATTCTTTGATATTTTTGTAAACTCCACATACTGCTCACTCCTCCTACCTCGCGCCACAAAGAACTACTACATCGTCTCGTTTCCAACCAAGACGTTGCCAAGCCACGTGGGCGGCTCCTATAAGTTCCTGCACAATTCTGAATTTACTCAGCGTTGGGCCAAGCGATACTGGGGTGCGCACGACGGCATCGTGATCCATCCTGTCATTGGCTGCAGAACACCCAAGTCAATAGGGGAAGAAAAGAAGAAGTTGATCCTGTCGATTGGCAGATTTAACTACCAAGGTCATTGCAAGAATCAACACTTCCTAATCCAAGCATTTTATCAAGCAAAAGAAAGTGGGGAACTTGGTTCTGACTGGCATTTGACTATCGCGGGGTCAGTAAATCAAGCTGAGCCCACTTCTGTGGCGCATTACGAAGATTGTGTCGCATTAGTTAGGGACGAATCGGCGACTGTTATCCCCAATGCCGAGCGTAGTAACATTATTACTTTGTACAATGAAGCATTCGCGTATGTCCATGGAACCGGAATGGACATCGATGTAGAACAGAATCCAGAACAGTGCGAACATTTTGGTATTTCAGTTTTTGATGCGATCACCCATGGATGCATCCCCATTGTCCACGATTCTGGGGGGGCTAAGGACATCCTGTCCTTCGCAACGAATGGCATGGCCTTTCAAGGCATGAAGGACCTGGTAGTTTGTCTAAGCACGCTAGAGGCCCTCTTCAGTCAATACAGGGAAGGTAGCGCTAACACACTTCCTAGGGATACAGTCAGCCGAGCAGAGAAGGCAATCAGAGCTAATCAGTCTTTAGTAAGAGAGATTATGATGATAACCTAGCCATGAAGTCTACAATTCTCGATTGGCCACCTAGATTCATCTCGCCACAATGAGTTTCGTTATCGGGTTCCATCGCTCTGGAACCTCATTACTCACTTCAGTCCTGCAGGACATCACGGGCTGTGGTGAGTCGCTACCATTCACATTAATGCCCAGCGGCCCAGACAACAGCGAAGGTTTTTTTGAGAGTATCGAGCTGTTTAGTCTCAACAATCATCTGCTTGAGGGAGTAGGGCACCGCTGGGATTCTCCATGGCTTGCCGCTCCACCCATGGAGGTTGGTATTGGGAGAATTGATGCTGAGGTTCAGAATAGATTCTTGAAGTCACATCCTATTGATCAAGCTCACCATTGGATCGATAAGGATCCCAGGCTATGCTTGACTATTGACTTCGTGAGTCATATTTTAGGCATTAGACTTCCAACCATTGGAATCATACGCAATCCAGTGTCAACTGCTAGGTCCCTACAGCAGCGCAATGGCCTATCGACTGAACAAGCACTAGGACTATGGATTATTTACAACTATCATGCGTTTGTCGGGAACATGGCGTTGCCAGTGGGGGTAGTGGACTTTGAAGATCTTTGTGACTGTAAAGAGCTTGCAGCTGAAAAGATGAATTATTTTCTGAGAATATACAATCAGAACTCCGGCGGAGATATAGGTCGTGAAGAGAAGTACAGTCTGCTGAACACCCTGGAAGCCATCAGAAGACACACAAAGGTCGGCCTAATTCACAACCAACCGACAAGTGCATATGGAAAAGAGGAGCAGCTCAGAAGTAAAGCTCTTGAAATGTGGGACGCCATCAAGAGTGTCGGAGCATCACCTTATTCACCCTCAGAAGAGGTTCGGCTGAAAGCTGCTGTTGCCATGTGCTGTGTGATGACTCAGTACAACAGTCTTTTTCCCGTATCGGTCTACACCACAAAGAAGGAAGAGGAAGAGATTGAGGTAGCTCGTAGCGAGATATTATATTGGCATGATCGATTCAACGAATCTGCAGGAATAATCCGAGAGCTACAGACAGAGCTGCTAGAACAAGGATCTACAGTTAGACTACTAACAGCCAAACTCGCCTGGTATAGGGAGTCTCAGTCGAGAGTCCATAGCCTTTTCGCGGAGTCGTACAAGCAGATCAGGACTTTACAAGCACGGATAGCGAGGATGACAACTATCACAGGGTAAATAGGGTGGCTAGATTCCCGTATCATCCGTACTTGCGTGTAGCCTCTCTACGAGACGATAGTCCTACGGCAGGGCTCGATTCAAAGTGTGTCAGAAGCGCGCTGGCCTGGGCTGCCAGCGTTGGGTTCGCTGAGCGGGCTTGCTCCTTTTCTGTGCCCGAAACCGGTGACTTTCAGGGAAGGTGTCACTCCTTGGCTGCCACTCAGGCGGCCCGAATTAATGGTAGCGCCAGGATCGGTTCTGGGTCCTCTGGTGGCTTGTTGATCCACACTTCTTCGGGTTGGCGCCAGCAGCGAGTGGATCGGCTCCAGCGTGTTGGATTGGCCCGGCGGGCCGTCTCGTAGACATCGGCTCGCTGCTGGCAAATTGCCGTGGCGGTACCGCTGTGACGCTGATGGGGCGTGACGAATTTGATGCCGCTGTGGCGGTGCCGGTGGTTGTACCAGTCCACAAACGCCGCCACCCACTCGCATGCCTCGTCTTTGCTGGCAAACGGCCGGCTGGGGTAGTCGGGCCGGTACTTGACCGTGCGGAACAGGGCTTCCGAGAAGGGATTGTCGTTCGAAACCCTGGGCCGCGAGAATGACCGCAGGACACCCAACTCCTCCAGCCGGGCCTCGAGTGTGGCGGCGCGCATGGCATTGCCGTTGTCGGCATGGAGGATCAGCGGCTGGTGGGTGGACTGGTTGGCGCCGAAACCCCTGGGGCGGCGATAGCGCTCCCTGAGACAGGCCCGCTGCACCAGGACAGCTGCGATGTCGGCCGACTCCATCTCGGCCACGTCCCAGGCCACCACCTTGCGGCTCCAGACGTCGATCACCAGGTAGAGATACAGCCACACACCCCGCACTGTGGTCGGCAGATAGGTGATGTCCCACGACCAGACCGCATTGGGGCGATCCGCCATCAGACGCGGCACGGAGCGCGGTTCCTGCGGCAGCCGGGCCCGCCCTCGGCGGTGGCATTGCCCCGCTTGGTGCAAGACCCGATAAAAGCTGCTCTCCGAACCGATAAACAGGCCCTGATCCGCCAGCGCCGGCACGATCTGCCCGGGCGGCAGCGAGGCGTACTCCGGCTGGTTGCAGGTGAGCAGGATCCGCTGACGTTCCTCCTCGCTCAGGCGGTGAACGACCAGGCGAGGACTGCCTTTACGGCGGTCCTTGCCGTCCCCATCACCCAGAAAGGCCTTCCGCCAGCGTTTGAGGGTGCGCAGGCAGATGCCGATCTCACCGCAGGCACTCACCAGGCCGGCGCCCGCAGCATTCGCCTCGCCGATCAGCTCGATCACCTTCCGCCGGTGCGCGGCGCTGGTCAGCCTTCCTCGTCCTCCGAGCAGAAGGCATCCCACTTTTTTCGCAGCACCAGCAATGCCGCCGCCTCCGCCAAGGCCTTCTCCTTGCGCTGCAGCTCCTTCTTGAGAGCCTTGATCTCCCGCTGGTCCTGGGCGCGGAGCCTTTCGAGCTCCTTCTGCTCTTTCAAGGTCAGCACTGGCTTTTGCGTTGGCATCCTGGGCTGCCTGCCGCCAACGGCTCACCTGCTCAGGAAACAGCCCTCGCTCGCGGCAGTAGGCGCTGAGCTCGGTGGCATTGAGCCCTGCGGTCTCCAGCACCACCGTGAACTTGTCGGCAGCGCTCCAGCCCTCTGGTTCCTTCTCGGATGCCGGCACCACCTCTCCCTGCAACCGCCAGGTCTTCCTCCATTTGTAGAGGGTGATCACGTGGATGCCCAGCTCCTCTGAAATCCGGGCCACGCTCTGTCTGTGCGGCGGGCTCATCCGCCTTCTCACATCAGCCTTGACGGCCTCGCTGTATCCGCGCATTGGTCATGTCCTCAAGCCCCCGGATGGATGGATCAAAGGGGTGACATCTTTCCTGAACCCGGGGGCGGGACCTATCAGCAAAATTGCCCGCCCGGGGTTTTCAGCAAACTCCTGATAGGCACTGTAGGTCAGGCATGAGTGTGACAGGTTTCCATGATCAGATAGTGGCCTAAGCGTATTTGCAAACATGTCATCTAGGACTTGAGAGGTGACAACCTCAGGCAGATGAGAGCGTCCAGAATTGGAAACATTGCCGCCATGAACATATTGAAACCACATTGGAAATAAAGTAATTACATTATCAGACATCAAACTTTTATCGATTCCATTGTGAGGCCTTTGGAACACCCCTTTCCTGATTCTGCTGTCCTCATGTGCATACTTGGCAAATGGTTCGACGAACAAAGAAGGGGTTCCGATTGTAATAATTTGCCCTTGCTCGCGCTTGAAAAATCTCGAGCCCAAACGGAAAGTTGATTGCAATTGAGTTTGATCTGAGCGCCTCAGGGCTAAAGTCATGCAAGTAATCGCTAACGGCCTGAACAAAGCCTACATTATTCGCCCATCATAGAATCAAGCCTTGTGGTGACTATGTGCTCTCCAGGGGCACAAGCCGCTTGCCACTTATTTTCAAAGCCTCCTCAAAGCCTAATAGTCCTTTTGAGGCGCTGATCTAAAAAAACAGGTATGATATTGGGATAGCCGCTAATTACTTCAAGCAACTTTTCGATTTCGTGATCTACAATAGTATCGAAGAAGATCAAAGCTCTAAAGTCCTTATAGGTTTGCTTGTAAATAGAAGGAAGAGTAACGGACTTGAAGATGTTGGCGCGATTCTTGATCCAGTGGATATAGCGGCGGTCGTCAAGTATTCCCACTGATGATCGCTTTTGGTGATCGTAGAGATTGAACCGAATGCATAAAAAAGTGCTTGAATTTGTGGGTCGATCTTCTTGCGGAGATAGGTCGCTTTAAGGCTGCAAATTTTAAATCATATCTATAAACGTGGTCCTGTAAGATATTTCTTCTCAAAAGTTCACTAATGTTGGGTTTGTTAATGGGCTGGTCAAAGGGATTCATAGTACCAAGACCTTGGCTGCAGAAGGAATAAGGCTCTTGTGGTGCATCGTCTATCATGAAATGCTCAAGAGCTGCTGCAGGCAATCCTAAAACCAAACGTCACCATCACCAAGGATATGATGACACCCAATCCTTTTAGGGAGACCCTGGAAAACCCAGGCTGATCACGGTACAATAGAGCTGTGACCGAAGTCCAGGACTGGGTTGATGGGCGGCAAACAGCTTGGATTCGGCGATTACGAGCAAAACCACAGTCAAGAAGAGCGCCAAGCGTGAGAAGTTTCTGGCCGATATGGAGCAGGTGGTGCCTTGGCAGGTAGGCCACGTCCCTTTCGAGGGATAAATCGTGGGCCCGTCTGCCCTGATTCAAGAGTGAACAGAGGTGAATGACGGGCGGCCATTCGCGAGGTGTATGTGCGCCTCGTTTTTTCAGTAATGAATCCGGACGACTGACTTTTCAAGTCTTTTGTCGGGGCAATCGATTGGTTGTCTTGATTAGGTAGCAAGCTCCGCCCGCCTGAGCAGGTGCTCCGGCTGGGCTGTGCAGAGGCAGGCAGCATGCAGTACACGTTCAGTCATCGCTGCCAGATCGAAACGTCGATTAAAACGGTAGCTGAAGGCACCCAGGTAGCGATCCGAGTACTTATCAAAACGAAGGGCATGGAACGTGCCGTTAAAGCTGGTCTTCAGATTGCTGAGCACCGTGTTGATCCAGCGAAACTCGGGCAACTCATTGGGATGTCTCCCCTTCACGATGACCGGCTGATGCACGCAGCCGACTTCAGCCACAGCACGGAAGCAGGCCAGGCCGTCAGAAATCACTTCACACCCTTTGGCCAGGGCAACCTGGGTCCAGTCCGCAATGGCTGCGAAGGAAAACGTCCGGACCGTTGCAAGCTTCACATGAACGGGGTGCCCGGCATCATCAATGGAGACTGCTGCCACGATCGGAACCTTGTTCTCTGATCCCCGACCAGCCTTGCCACCATTGCGTTCTCCTCCAAGGTAGGCATCATCGATCTGCACCTTTCCCCGCAGCAGATAGGCCTCCTCACGCTCACACATGGCCTGCATGATTTTGTTGTGGACCAGCCACGCTGTTCGGTAGTTCACGCCAAGTTGCCTCATCAGGGCCAGCGAGGAAATGCCAGTCTTGGCCTGTCCGATTAAATAGAAAGCAAGGAACCAGGTTGTCAGTGGCAGCTTGGTGGCCTCCATGATTGTGCCAGCGGTGAGGGTCGTTTGATGGCGGCAATGCCGACACTGGTACCGCTTGAGACGGCGGCCATAGACCAAACCATGCTCCTTCTCTCCGCAGCGGGGACAGATGAAACCTTCGGGCCAACGAGCCTGCTCAAGAGCGGCCTCGCACTTCTCCTCGGTGCCATAGAGCTCCATGAACTGGGGCAACGACATCCCTGGCTGGAACTGGACGCGGTTGGCAGACATGATTGAGAGTGGTATTTACGTACTACTGTAGCGACCGCCTGGGGCTCCGCGGAGCCTTCTGCCTAATCAAGAGAACAGATGACATTCTTGCTGGCGAAGAACTCACGGTCACCATAGAAAGAGCATTTCTTGTTTGTCTATTCCAATAGTATTTAAGGACTATCTAGAAGCTGCCCAAGGCCTGCCCTGAGGCCAATGAGATAGCTCCTATAGTTTTTAATAAAACGCTTAAGGACTCTTAATTGAATTGCTTTTTCTCTGTTGTCATTCAAAAATTTTCTCATGTAGCTACGACCTGCAAGTGCAATGGCTTCTGCGTCAAGAGGGTTAGCGCGTAAAAAGGAAAGTCGCTGAATAAGATCGCTTAAATCAGGATTAACAGGAACGAAGTGAACCCATGGCTTGAGATCAAATTCTAATAGCCAAGACTCTGTTGTTGGTGCCGGCATTAAGGGTACACACTGCGAGGCCAAGACTGCTTTTAGGCCAGTGGAAACATCATTTCCTTCAAGAACAAGCTGATAGCGGCAATCAAGGATATCCTGGAGTGGCGTAGTTTCCTTTTTGCAGTCATCAAAGTCGCTCTCATGAAAACCTTGCGAACCCGCCGAAAGCCTAGTAGTAATTTTATTAAATCCCATGTCAACCCCAAGCGCCTCTAGCCGCTGGCCTGCATTTGTCTTCAAGAAATGATATAGTAGACATCTAGGGGAAAGACGTTTTATGTCGCAATCATTCGCTGGATATTTAAGCCAAGACTTTCCAGTCGTAGCGCCACGGAATAATAAAATATCTTTTTTCAACTGGAATGGGTTCTCATCTCTACATGCTTTTAATGTTTTTTCCCAGTGGCGTCTTTCCGAAAGCTTCATGAGAGTGATATTATCAGACCTGCTTCTTCGGGTCTTCGCAATAACCGGTCGATCCCATTCTGAAGTGTTGTCATGTGTCACAACTGGAACGTACAAGCCCGACTTGAGCGCTCTAAGTAGCTTACTGACTGGATATACATAGTCAAAGAATCCACTTTGCTCCCATCCGCTATCTATTTCATAACCGGGAATTGTCTTTACGTGAAAGTTCTTGAATCTCAAGTATGCCTTCTGTCTATCTTCGCATCCGAATACGCGCATTGCGTATCGGATGGCTGCACCAGATGAATGCATTGAGGTATTAATCTCAAAAGAGAAAGTGTTGTCGAGCCTGGAGATTGGTATATAGACGTGAATGCGACTTTTACTTGTAGATATAGGTTTGCTAGCTAGTTGCATGCCTTCAATGGAATCTTTTTTTTCTAGTAAAGATGCACCTTGATTGCTAGTACAATAAAGATGTCTGCCAATCAGATCCCACAAAGGGAGGTCGTGGTTGAGAAGACATGTCTTTATATATGAAATATCTAAATTGCCAAGCCTCTCGACATCTAGATACTTGATAGACTGATTCACCCTAGACGACGCTGGCTTCTCCAAACCTAAGCTCGCATAGACAAGCTCCAGTTGATTAATTGGAACCAGCCTGCATTCCGCGGGAGAATAGATATGTGAAAGAAAATTTTCTGGCGAAGCGAGCAAGGATTCTGGCAATAAAAATTTTGAGATAAGGTTTGAATAGCTTTTGCGGAAGTACCTACTATGCAACACTAATCTAGCGTGGTCATGAGTAAACTTTTCCTTTTTTTTCACTAAGTCTAAGCCTTCTTGAGAAAAGCGCTCTATCCAATTTTTGGAGTCGGGACGACCAGGATAATTGTCGATACAAGTTAATATATAGTTTACGTGGCTCTGAATGATTTCGGTTGGTCCTCGTAAAGTCGTAAACAGTATCTTTGCTTTTTGATCAAGACCCGATCGGCGAAAAAGATATAGTGGAATATGACCATGTATAAATAGTGACTTGACAGATAAAACTTTTTCAGCAAGATCGATTTTGTCATTGACTCTCTGCCACTTTGACACCCAAAACTGTGCCTGCCTAACAAAGCTGTAGGTCAAGCAAGTACCTTTGTGAAGTGACCGAAAGTCTTCCACAATCTTTGTTCCTGCACATTTTGGGATATGACAGAACAAATAAAGCTCCGCATCACGGCGCCTCGCTCCCGCATCAATCAGATAAAGCTCTAACCAAGCAGACTGTAAGGCCTCTACAATATAGGATTGTGCATTTGTCGTAGCATCTTCAGGTCTTTTACTAGGTCT
This sequence comes from uncultured cyanobacterium, assembly GCA_963765575.1. Lineage (GTDB taxonomy): Bacteria > Cyanobacteriota > Cyanobacteriia > PCC-6307 > Cyanobiaceae > NIES-981. The sequence continues at coordinate 246,987 of CAVXWZ010000002.1, forward strand.
TCCCCATTTGGAGCTCATCGAAAGGCTTGCTGTCGTGATAGCTTTGTATATAACTTCTACCTGCAAACGAGACATGTTCGAAATATAATCATTCAGGCGCTCGTCGCCTGGCCCACTGAGTTTTGGTAATTCTCTAAGAAGTTGAGTAATCCTCTCTAGAGGGGATTCTTGGCCAAATATCTACCACTGGGAAAGACCGCTTTTGATTATTTTCCGACCCTAGCATGGAGCCAAATGTAGCATGAGCAAGGTGTCTGCATCACTACGCGGCCTTGCGAAGGATGGATGTTGGGTTGCGATTTCAATGCAAGTTTATTCGACGTGCCCTGACCATACTTAGGCTCCATGCGTGCGTCTCCGACTAGATTGCTAGTCGCACCTTACCACTTTCCGGCTATTGCCTCAGGGGGGACAGGCTTTGAGCAAGGCACTATTCAGCATAAAAGATGAAAACTAGTCGAAGAAGGGAGCTAAACGCTCTCGAGACAGGTCAGGCTCCAATCGGCTTTAGATCGAGTGGGAAGACACTCTATCGGAATTCATTTCAAACAAAGGCTCGCTATCTTCTCGACCTCGCCAGCAACGACTACCTCGGCCTCAGCCGCCACCCCGACGGTGGTCGCCGCCGCCCAGGCCGCCGCGGCCCGTGATGGGGTGGGCGCCGGCGGCTCCCGCCTGGTCACCGGCACCCGGCCGGTGCACATGGAGCTGGAGGCCGAGCTGGCGGCCTGGCTGGGGCGCGATCGGGCGCTGCTGTTCCCCAGCGGCTTCCAGGCCAACCTGGCGGCGGTGCTGGCCCTGGCCGACCGCCACAGCCTGGTGATCGCCGACCGGCTGATCCACCACTCCCTGCTCACCGGCGTGGCCGCCAGCGGCGCCCGGCTGCGGCGCTTCGCCCACAACGACCTGGCCCAGCTCGAGCGCCGGCTCAGCGAAGCCCGCCGCAGCAAGCCCGAGCAGCGCCTGCTGGTGCTGAGCGAGAGCCTGTTCTCCATGCAGGGCACCAGCCCCGACGTGCCGGCCCTGGCCGCCCTCTGCGAGCGCTTCGGGGCGGCGCTGCTGCTGGATGAGGCCCATGCCCTGGGGGTGCTGGGTCCGGGCGGCCGCGGGACTGGGCCACGGCATCGGCTCGATCGCCCTGATCAGCGGCACCTTCGGCAAGGCCTTCGGCAGCGGCGGCGCCTTCCTGGCCGGCGGCGAGCTGGTGATGGAGTGGCTGCTGCAGAGCAGCGGCGCCTTCCGCTACACCACCGCCCTGGCGCCGCCCCTGGCCGCCGGGGCCCTGGCTTCCCTGCAGCTGATCCAGCGCCGCCAGCTGAGCCGCTGGCGGCCGGCCAACCGCCAGCCGATCTGCTGGACCGGGCCCGGCGCTGGCGCGATGGCCTCGAGGCCGCCGGCTGGCCCCGGCCCCCCGGCGAGGGGCCGATCCTGCCGCTGCTGGTGGGCAGCGATGAGCGCGCCCTGGCGCTGCAACAGCAGCTGGAGTCCGCCGGCCTGCTGGCGGTGGCGATCCGCCCCCCCACCGTGCCCGAAGGCACCGCCCGGCTGCGGCTGGTGCTGCGGGCCGACCTGCCGTCCGGCACCCTGGAGCGGCTGCTGGTCGCTCTCGGGCCACCATGAGCCGGTGCCCACCGGAAGCCACCGTGAGCCGCCTTGGCGCCCCCATGACGCCCCCATGACCAGCCCATGACCACCCAGCTGATCGCCATGCACGGCTGGGCGGGTGACAGCCGCGGCTGGGACCCCTTCGCCGCCGCCGCCCGTCGCCAGGGCTGGCTGTGGCAGGCGCCGGACCGGGGCTACGGACCCTGTGCACCCGCAGCGGCGCAGTGGCAGCCCCAGGCCCGTCGCCGCGTGCTGATCGCCCATTCCCTCGGGCCCCAGCTGGTGGGCGATGGGGTGCTGGCGCAGGCCGATGCCGTGGTGCTGCTGGCCAGTTTCGGGCGCTTCGTGCCGCCAGGCCCCGAGGGGCGCCGGCTGGCCGCGGCCCTGGCGGGCATGGCCGAAGCCCTGCGCGGCCCCCAGCCCGAAGCCATGCTGCAGGCCTTTCTGGCCGAGGCCGCCGCACCCGAGCCCCTCAACCAGCTGCCGGTGACGATCGCCGACGGGCCCCTGCCAGCGGCGGGCCGCGAGCGGCTGCTGGCGGATCTGGCGCTGCTGGCGGCCACCAGCGCCCTGCCGCCAGCCCTGCCCGCGGCGATCCCCTGCCTGATCGTGGAGGCCGGCGCCGACCGCATCGTGGGGCCCGAGGCCCAGACCCTGCTGAAGCGGGAGCGGCCCACCGCCGACCTGATTCACTACCCCCAGGCCGGCCACTGCCTGCTGGGCACGCCGGTGGTGTCGGAGCTGATGGCGTGGATCTCCAACCTCTGATCAGCCCACCAGCCGCCCCCCAACCCAGGGGACCCTTCAGCGGCCGGGTGCGCCGTGCCTTCGCCGGCCAGGCGGCGGCCTACGAGCGCCACGCCGTCCTGCAGCGGGCCGTCGCCTGGCGGCTGGCCCATCACTGCCGCGCCCTGGCCCTGCCAGCCGGCCCCAGCGCCGACCTGGGGGCCGGCAGCGGCCTGGTGGGACAGGCGCTGCGTCAGCAACGCGCAGGCTCCCACCTTCACGCGGACGGTGAGTTCCAGGCTTGGCAAGAGCCAGAACTGCTCCAGCTCGACCACTGCCCCGAGCTGCTGGCCCGCAATCCCCTCGCCAGCACCACCGCCGCAAGGTGCTGGGACCTGGAGCAGGGCCTGCCGGGCGAGCTCAGCGGTGCCGCCCTGCTCACCTCCAGCTTCGCCCTGCAGTGGCTGAGCCAGCCGGCCGCCCAGCTGGAGCACTGGTGCAAGCGCCTGGCCCCCGGGGGTTGGCTGGTGCTGGCGGTGCCCACCGCCGCCAGCTTTCCGCAGTGGCACCGGGCCGCCGCCCAGGCCGGGGTGCCGTTCACCGGCCTGGAGCTGCCTGAGGCGCCAGATCTGGAGGCGGTGGCCGATCGCGAACTGGTGGTGCGGCGGCTGCAGAGGCTGCGCTTCAGCCGCCCTGCCGATGGCCGGCATTTCCTGCGAGAGCTTCGGGCGATCGGCGCCGGCAGCAGTCGCCATCCGCCCCTCAGCGCCCCACAACTGCGCCAGCTGCTGCAACACTGGCCCAGGAGCGGGGTGATCACGTGGGAGGTGCTGCTGCTGATCGGCCAGCGACCTGGCCGCCACCAACCGCTCTGAACGCCCCCCCGGGCCTGCCGCGCCGCCTGGTGGTCTGCGGCACCGACACCGACGTGGGCAAGACCCTGGTGAGCGCCTGGCTGGTGCAGGGGCTGGGCGCCAGCTACTGGAAGCCGGTGCAGAGCGGCCTGGCCGATGGCGGCGACAGCGCCACGGTGCGCCGCCTGCTGGATCTGCCCCGCGAGCGCCTGCTGCCCGAGGCCTACCGGCTGCAATCCCCCGTGTCCCCCCACTGGGCCGCCGAGCGCGACGGCGTGCAACTCGAACCCGAGCGCCTGGCGCTGCCGGCCGGCGATGGGCCCCTGGTGGTGGAGACCGCCGGCGGCCTGCTGGTGCCGCTGCGCCGCGACTGGCTGCAGATCGAGCAGCTGCAGCGCTGGGGCCTGCCGCTGCTGCTGGTGGCCCGCAGCGGCCTGGGCACCCTCAACCACACCCTGCTGTCGCTCGAGGCCCTGCGCGCCCGGGCCCTCACCGTGCTGGGGCTGGTGCTCAACGGCCCCCCCCACGCCGACAACCCCCGCACCCTCGAGCAGCTGGGGGGGGTGCCGGTGCTGGCCCAGCTGCCCCGCCTCGCCAGCCCCAGCGCCGCCACCCTCGCCGAGCAGTGGCGCCAGCAGGCCATGGGACGCCACTGGCCAGCAGCGGAGCCCACGCCATGACCCGCCGCGACAGCCTGGTCACCGCCGCCGTGCTGCTGATCTGCGCCGGAATCCTGGTGCTGTTCACCGACGCCGAGATCCGGGCGGTGCGCTGGCTGAACTGCGGCCCGCTGGCCAGTCCCGCTGCACGCGACAGCGAAGCCTGCCGCTGAGCGTGTGGCAGCCCCCCTCAGGGGCCGGCCAGGATCGCCGCCTCGGCGTCGGCGCGGGAGAGGCCATAGGGGAAGCAGCGCTCGCTCTGGCAACCATCGGCGTGCCAGCTCACCTTCAGCTCCTCCACCTCCAGCTCGATGCGGGCACTCCACTCCGGCCGGTGCAGATCCCAGAGACAGGGGTCGCTGCGCTCCTGCAGCGCCCCCAGCCGCCTCAGCCAGATCTCCAGGGCCGGCAGGGGGTGCTTGTAGAGGGGGGTATCGGGGCTGGGCAGCTGGCTCATGGGGTCAGGGTCTCACGCGGGGGGCCACCAGCTGGGCCACTCGGCCAGGGCCGCCCCCCGCGCCCAGGCCAGCCCCACCCCCAGCACGAGGCTGAACAGCAGCGCCAGCCCCAGCAGCAGCAACGCCAGCCACTCGCCACCGGAGAGCGCCCGGCGCACCGAATCGGGCCCGGTGCCCAGCGCCGGCGGCACCGGCGGCCTGGTCGCCACAGCGGCAGCACGGCTGCCGGCGGCGGCGGCCGCCGCCAGCGCGGCCAGGCGCAGCTGGGCGTCGTAGCGGCGGCGGGCCTCCGGATCGCTGAGCACCGCATAGGCCTGCTGCAGCCGCTGGAAGGCCGGCTCCGCCTCCACCGCCGGCAGGCTGGTGGTGTCGGGGTGGTACTGCTTGCTGAGGCTGCGGAAGGCCCGGCGCAGCTCCTCGGCCGAAGCGCCCATCGGCAGCTGCAGCAGCTGGTAGTGGCTGGCGCCGAAGCGGGGCGTGCTGCCGGAGTTCACCAACGGCGGAGGGGCCGATCTGGTGGATCCTAGGGATCTCCACCCGCCCGTCAGTCCGGATGCCCCCATCCCCCGCCGGTGAGAGCCGCTCCAGCCTCTGGCAGCGGCTGGGCTGGCAGCCCAGCGCCGAGCAGAACCAGCAGTTCGAGGCCCTGCAGCAGCAGCTGCGGCAGTGGAACGGCCGCCTCAACCTCACCCGCCTGGTGGAGGGCGACGACTACTGGATCGCCCAGGTGTTCGACAGCCTCTGGCCCCTGGTGCCCCTGCTGCAGGCCCCTGCGGCCCCAGCGTCTGCCGACTCGGCCCTGCGCCCGGATCCGCCCCTGCGCCTGATTGATGTGGGCACCGGCGGCGGCTTCCCCGGTCTGGCGGTGGCGATCGCCCTGCCCACAGCCCAGCTCACCCTGGTGGATTCAGTGGGCCGCAAACTGGAGGCGGTGCGGGCGATGGCCACCGAGCTGGGGCTGGAGCAGCGCCTCAGCCTGCGCTGCGAGCGCATCGAGCGCACGGGCCGCGACCCCGCCTGCCGCGGCCGCTTCGACTGGGCCCTGGCCCGGGCCGTGGCCAGCGCGCCGGTGGTGGCCGAATACCTGCTGCCACTGCTGGCTCCCCAGGGCCGCGCCCTGCTCTACCGCGGCCAGTGGAGCTCCGCCGACCAGGCCGCCCTGGAGCGGGCGCTGACGCCGCTGCGGGCCGGCATGGAGCGTTGCCGCAGCCTGGAGCTTCCCGGCGGCCGGGGGCTGCGCCATGCCCTGGTGCTCCAGCCCACCGGCCCCTGCCCCGGCGCCTATCCGCGGGCGGTGGGTGTGCCCGCCAAACAGCCCCTGGGCAGTGCCGCGGCGAGCCCGGCCAGCCCTACTCGGCCATCAGGCGCTGCACGGCCTGGCCGCCGAGCCGTTCCCTGAGCCGCCGCAGAAGTTCGGGGATGCGCTCCGCCCAGGGGCTGGCCGCCAGCACGGCCCGCAAGTCCGCTTCGCTCACGGCGGCGTCGAGGGCATCGGCGTTGGCCCCGGGAAACCAGTGGCTGCCCTGACCCAGCAGGCCGTAGCGGGCACGGGCATAGCCCTCCAGATCCCAGGCCTCGATCAGGTTGTGCAGCCAGAGCAGCACCGGCAGGTTGATCTGGCCCGGGGTGTCGCCCCAGGCGGGCAGGCCCTGCTCCCAGCTCGCCAGCCAGCTCGCGCCCAGGGCCTCGAGCCGGGCCGTCTCCAGACGCCGCAGCAGCGGCGGCAGCAGGTCATCGGCCTGCTCCAGCAGCCCCACCGCCTGCAGATGGCGATCGAGATCCTGCGGCCCGGCAGCACCCACACTGATCGTGTGGATCCCGGGAGCGCTGAGGCAGAAGAGATCGTTGAACACGATCGGATGCAGCGGCGCACACAACTCCTCGATCCGCGCCGAGGGGCTGTGCAGATGGCCACCCTTGTCGGTGGGGCTGATCACGAACACCCCCATGTCATGGGCCATCGCCAACGCGATGGCGGGGCTGTTGGCCTGGCGGATGAAATACCAGTGCAGGTTCACGTAGTCGAAGGCGTCGCTGGCGATCGCCTCGCCGATCAGCTCCAGGGGGGCATGGGTGGAGAAGCCGATCGAGCCCACCCGCCCCTCGGCCTGCCAGCGCCGGGCCACCTCCAGGCAGCCACCGGGCCGCAGGGTGTGCTCCAGGTGCTCGGGCAGGTTGAGGCCATGGATCGCCAGCAGATCCACCCGCTCCACCGCCAGCCGCTCGAAGCTGGTGGCCAGCTCCGCCTCGAAGGCGGCCGCATCCGCCTGGGGCGGCACCTTGGTCTGCAGGATGCGCCGGGGATCGCTCACCTGCTGCAGCAGCCAGCCCAGCTGGCGCTCACTGGTGCCGTAGTGGCGAGCGGTTTCGATGTGGTGCAGGCCATGGCCCACGGCCTTCTGCAGCAGCGCCCGCAGGTTGGCCTGGCTGTCGCCAGCGATCTGCTCGGCGGGCAGATCGCTCCAGCTCTGCTGAAAGCGCATCCCCCCCAGGGAGAGCACCGGCATGGCCAGCTCCGTGCGCCCGAAGCGCCGGCTGGGAATCGGCGCTGGCGGCGGAGCGGCCATGGCCTTCAGGAGGTCCCGCGGCGCGGCAGGGTGCGCTTGAGGCGCGACGGGGTGGGCAGTCCCAGGGGCTGAATATCCTGCGTGGCCAACTGGTCCACCAGGCCAGGCACGTCCTCGTAGTCCACCCAGTGGATGCAGTCCACCGGGCAGGTGTCAATCGCCTCCTGGATGCGGTCAGTGCTGTCGCCGTCCTGGCGGATCGCCCGGGAGCGGCCCCAGTCGGATTCCACCACGAAGGTGTTGGCGGCCACATGGGCGCAGTAGCGGCAGCCGATGCACACCGCCTCATCCACCCACACGGCCTTTTGGCGGAGCTCACCGCCCAGCACCGGCTCAGCGCCGCTGGCCAGGGCGTCCGGCGCCGGGGGCGCCGCAAAGGCCAGGGCCGGATCCACCGATGCCGCCACAGACTGCTCCATGCTCACTGCCAGCCGCCGGCTCAGACCCAGCGGGTGACCACCAGCTCGATGCTGCCGTCAGCGGTGTCGCTCTGCTCGCTCACCTGGAAACCCTCGTCGAGGCTGGCCGCCAGGATGCTGCGCAGGGCGTAGCGCTGGTTGAGCTGGGCCAGGAAACGCTCCACCGGCACAGGCTGTTTCCACAGCTGCAGGTCGGCCACCAGCTCATAGCAACCGCTGTCGGGATTGAGGCGGAAGCCGATGTCGGTGCCATCGGGCTGGGCGATGGCCAGCTCGGCGGTTTCGATCTGGCCGCGGTAGCCACGCACGCTCTGGCTGCCCTGGCGGGGCTCATGGCCCATGTCCACGAGGGCCGCATGCAGGGCATCGCGGTCGCGCAGCTCGGTCTTCACGGTGCTGAAGTGGGACATGGCGCAGAAATCAGGACAGCGGGGTGGTGGACTGGGCGGCAGGTTGTACCTGGCGTTGGGGATTGGCGATGGCCTGGTAGGCCTCGGCGGTGGGCCGGCGCTGCTGCACGGCACCGAGACGGGCTTCGAGCCGCTCGGTGAGTTGTTCGCAGCCCGCGCCCACCACGCCTTCCACAAGCTCCTCCACGCGGCCGTCGGGCCGGATGCGGAAGCGGATGGTTTGCTGTGCCATCCCAGGCCTGGCAGAGGGTTGGCGGATGCTAACCGCAGAGGACAGGATGCCGTGCTCAGCTCAGCAGTCCTTCGTCCACCAGGGTCTGCAGCCGCTCGAGCACTTCAGGCCGTTCCAGCTGCTCCAGCGCCAAGCGCGCTTCATCGCGCACCCCTGATTCGCCGTCGTGCAGCATCGTCTGCAGCAGCGACTCCACCAGGTCCTGCTGGCGCGGCTCCACCAGATCGGGGTAGAGACGCCCCAGCCCCCAGGCGCTGTTGCTGCGCACCGCCGGCTCGCTGTCGATGCGCAGGCTGAGCAGCAGCTGGGCGGCAGCGGGATCGGCCTTCGCCGGACCGGTGCCGCCGGCATCGGCCAGGGAACTGGCCGCCCAGAGGCGCACCGCGGCGATGTCCGTCTGCAGGGTGCGGATCAGGGGGTTGAGCACCGGCGCCTCCGGGTAGTTGCCCAGGCTCCAGGCCACCGCCTTGCGCACGTAGCCGTTGTCGTCGCCGCTCAGCAGGGCCAGCAGGGGCTCCACGGCCAGCGGGCTGGGGTTGCGGCCGAGGGCATAGACCGCGCTCATGCGCAGGATCGGGCAGCTGCCCCCCAGCAGGGGCAACAGCAGGGGCACCGCCCGCGGGTCGCGGTGCTCGCAGAAGATGCGCAACCCCTGCATCAGGCCTTCGTGGCCGGCGCTGGCCTCACCGCGGCGCAGCAGCTCCAGACCCCGGTCGCACTCGGCAGCAACGGCCGCCGGCCCGGGCTCGCTGCTGTCGAGCTCGTCGAGGGGGTCGCCGAGCAGCTCCTGGGCCAGCTCCTGGGCCAGCACCTCGGGGTCGAGGTAGAGCTCGTGGGGGCTCTGCTCCGGGTAGGGACCGCTGGTCACGGCGGCGCTCAAGCCAGGGGAGCCGGGGCAGCCATGTCGCTGGGCAGCCAGATGCGGGCGCTCACGGCCACCAGGGCGAGGGCGAAGAGCAGCACGATCGTCGCCGGCAGCAGGGTGGAGCGAAGAAATTGCACAGTCAGCAAAAGGCAGGGTTGGTGCCGCCTCCCATCATCACCCCTGTGGTGACTGACCCAGCACCTGACGGAGCCCGCCCTGCAGCCGGGCCCGCTGGCGCAGGGCCGCCAAGCCCAGCACAGCCACCAGCAACCCGCCCCAGCCCCACAGCGGCAGCTTGAGCAGGAAGCCGCCAATCCCCAGCAGCGCCCCGAACAGCACCGCGCAGCTGCAGACCAGCTGGCTGACCAGGTCCAGCAGCGTTTCCTGGGGCTCCACCCCGGTGCGCCGGCGCCAGTCCCGCCAACCCGGTCCGGACGGCCGCACCTGGCGCACGAAGTTCTCCAGCACCTCCGCCGACTCGGGCGGGGTGGCCAGCATCGCCACGATCCACACCACCGCCGTGATCGCCGTGGTGACCAGCAGGCGCTGGCCGTAGTCGTCGATGCGCAGCAGCGGCACCACCGAGGTGGAAAAGCCCACCAGGAAGCCGCCGAGCATGGCCGCCAGTTCGGCGGCGGCGTTGATGCGCCACCAGAACCAACGCAGCACCAGCACCGCCCCGGGGCCGGTGCCGATGGCGATCACCAGCCGGAACACGGCGCCGATGCTGGTGCTCAGCAGGGCCGTCATCACCCCCAGCACCACCAGCAGCACCGAGGCCAGCTGGCCGATCAGCAGCAGTTCCCGCTGGCTGGCGGCGGGCCGCATGAAGCGCTGGTAGAGGTCGTGGGTGAGGTAGCTGGCGCCCCAGTTCACCGCCGTGCTCACGGTGCTCATGAACGCCGCCACCAGGGACACCACCACCAGCCCCAGGGCCACCGGCGGCAGCAGCTGCACCGCCAGCAGGGGATAGCTCTGCTCCCAGTCGGTCTGGTCGGGCAGCAGCACCACCGCCGCCAGGGCCACCAGGATCCAGGGCCAGCTGCGCAGCAGGTAGTTCACCCCCAGAAACACCCAGCCGGCGATCCGGGCCTGGCGCTCGTTGCGGGTGGCCAGCAGCCGCTGGATGAATTCACCGCCGCCGTCACTGCGGCGGAAGCTCCACCACTGCAGGGCGATGTAGGCCGTGAAGGTGGACACCGAGATGCCGGCCCCCTCGATCCAGCGGATGCGGCCGTCCTCCAGCTGCCAGGGCACCAGCGACAGCAACTCCGGGCGATCCAGCGCCCGCAGGCTCTCCAGCAGGGCATCCATACCGCCGGCGGCGTTCACGGAAGCCCAGGACACGGCCAGAGCACCGCCAAGGGCCAGCACCAGCTGCATCATGTCGGTGACCACCACCGCCCAGAGGCCACCGGCGGCGGTGTACACGAGCACCAGCAGCCCCACGATCGCCAGCAGCAGGAGGCGCGACTCGGGGGTGGGCGCCAGGCCCAGGGCCTCGCTCACCTTGGCCATGGCCAGGAAGGCGTAGCCGATGCCGATGCAGTTGATCGGCAGGGCGAACAGGAAGGCCTTGATCCCCCGCAGCCAGGCGGCGGTGGCACCGCCATAGCGCAATTCGGTGAAGGCGGCGTCGGTGAGCACGCCACTGCGGCGCCAGAGGGGGGCGAACACCACGGCCATGGCCACATGGGCCACACCGAAGCTCCACCACTCCCAGTTGCCCGCCAGCCCACGCACCCCCACCAGGCCCGCCACATACAGGGGGGTGTCCACCGAGAAGGTGGTGGCCGCCATGGAGGCCCCGGCCAGCCAGCCGCTCAGGCGGCGGCCGGCGACGAAGTAGTCGGCCTCGTCGCGGTTGCGGCGCGCCAGCCACAGACCCACCAGCAGGCTGGCCACCAAATAGCCGATCAGGATCAGCCAGTCGATCGTGTGCACGTCGGGCGGCGTCGGTGGGCGCAGTATGAAGGCGGCATCACGGCCGTCCGTCCCTCCTGTCCCAATGCAGAACAGCTTTTTCGCCGACTCCCTCGATCAGGACACGGTGAAGGAGCGGATCCTGGCGTTGGAGCAGGGCCGGGTGGGCTTCTACAGCGTTGGCCTCTATCCGGCCTCGATGGCCTACAACAGCGCCATGCATGGCAGCAGCGACCTGCTGCTGCTGGCGCCGCGGCCGGGGCGCTCCCTGTTCGGCGCCTTCGCCGCCAAGGACCGCGCCGGCATGGATCAGGCCCACGTGGCCACGGTGGAGGGCATGGCCCACCAGCTGGTGGACGGCCGGCCCCAGCCGCACACGCTGGCGTCGCTGATCGAGCACTGCGATCTGGTGCTGCTGAGCTCCAACAGCAACCACATCGAGCAGGATCTGCAGGAGGCCTGCGACCTGCGCCGCGAACTGGGCCGGGAGCAGGTGGTGCTGGCCTGCCTGGCGGGCTCCTTCAGCCACGACCCGCTCAGCAACGACTCCTATGTGCTGTGCGAGCGGCAGCCCAATCTGGCCTTCTTCTCGGGCTTCCACCGCCACGACGCCCTGCGCGATCCGGTGGACAGCTTCACCGCCAATTTCTGCCATCCCAACGCCATCACCGCCCTGCTGGGGGCGCGGCTGCTGGATCGCATCTCCCCCAACATCCAGGTGTCGCCGGGGGTGCACAACGTGGAGGCCCAGTACATCAAGGCCGCCAAGAACATCTCCTCGATCTTTGCCGGGTTCGGCCACTCCTATCACGCTGAAAACACCGGCATCCTGCCCACCCTGCTCACCCTGCTGCTCGACCAGTGCCTCGACCAGGCCTCCTCGGTGTCGATGCGCCGGCGCGACCGGCAGCGCCTCTACGGCCGCCAGCCTTTTCCGCTCACCGAACTGGGCTATGGCGTGCAGCGCATCGAGGCGGCCCTCAACCGCGGCGGCGACATGGAGAAAGTGCGCGACCACACCTTCACCCAGCTCACCGCCATGGTGGCCGATGTGCGCGGCAGCATGATGCTGCCGATGTATGGCAAACCCACCCGCAACTTCCAGGCGGGACGGATCCTGGCCGAAGGCATGCGGCAGCTTGGGCGCTGCCCCCGTGATGTGGAGGAATTTGAACACTGGTGCGAGCAGGGGGGCCTGCACAAGGGCGGCCTGGAAGGTCTGAAGGCGTTGCGCTACTGGCCCCAGATTCTGCGCAACTACGGCATCCAGGTGCATGACGCCTCGATGGTCAACCTGCTCTACATGGCGATCTTCGGCAAACGCGATACCAAGGCGATTGCCTTCCGGGTGATGACCGAGAGCCGGGAACTCTCCAACTACTGCCAGGAATCGGTCCGCCCCACCCACAGCCGCCGCTATTCCGAGGCCCTGCAGAACCTCGATCGGCCCGGCGCCCTGGAACTGGTGGCCAACGCTGTGATCGCCGACAACGCCCGCCGCGCCGTGCCCGATGACACCATCAGCGACGACGTCGACAGCGGCGAGGAGAGCCCGGCCTACCTCAGGGCGATGAATGTGATCGAGAACGTGTGGTGACGTCCTCCGCCAACCGCCGCCGCAGCTGACCGCAGGCGGCATCGGCATCGAGGCCGCGGCTGGCGCGCACGCTCACGGCGATGTGGCGCTCCTGGAGCCGGCGGCGAAAGGCCCCGACGTCGTCGGGCGAGGGGCGGCGGAAGTCTTCTTCGGCGATCGGGTTGTAGGGGATCAGGTTCACGTGGCTCTGGAAGCCGCGGATCAGCCGTGCCAGGGCCTCGGCGTGCTGGGGCTGGTCGTTGACGCCGCCCAGCAGCACATACTCGAAGCTCACCCGCCGGCCGGTGATCGCCACGTAGCGGCGGCAGTCGGCCAGCAGGGCCTCAATCGGGTAGGCGTGGGCGGTGGGGATCAGCTGCTCGCGCAGGCGCTGGTCCGGGGCATGCAGGCTCACCGCCAGGGTGAACTGGGCCCGGCCCAGCTGCTCCAGGGCCCGCTCGGCCAGGCTGGGCAGCGTTTTGGCCACCCCCACGGTGCTCACGGTGATCCGGCGCTGGGCCATGCCCAGATCGCTGCAGAGGCAATGAATCGCCGCCAGCACGGCCTCGGTGTTGAGCAGCGGCTCACCCATGCCCATGAACACCACGTGGCTGGGCCGCTCGCCCATCACCTCGCGCACGCTCAGCACCTGGTCCACGATCTCGTGCACCGCCAGGGAGCGCTGCAACCCGCCCTTGCCGGTGGCGCAGAAGCGGCAGGCCATCGCACAGCCCACCTGGCTGCTCACGCACACCGTGAGCCGGCCCTCGGCGGGAATGCCCACGGTTTCCAGACTGAGGCCGTCGTGGGTGCCCAGCAGCAGCTTGGTGGTGCCGTCGCGGGCAACGCTGCGGTGCAGCTCCCGCGAGCGCCCCAGCCAGTCGGCCGCCCCAGGCGGAGGCTCGGCCGCCAGCTGCTGGCGCCAGAGCTTGGGGAGCACCGTGACCTGATCGAGGCTGCGGGCGCCCTTGGCGTAGAGCCACTCGTGCAGCTGCCGGCCCCGGAAGGCCGGCTGCCCCTGCTGCTCAGCCCACTGCTCAAGGGCAGCACGGTCCAGCCCCAACAGCGGGCGGCTCGCCACGGCCTCGCTCACCACACCAGCAAGCCGTGGCCCAGCGTCCACTCCACGGCCAGCAGGGCAATGAAGCCGAGCATGGCCAGGCGCCCGTTGAGGCGCTCGGTGTGGCTGTGGAAGCCGTAGCGGGGAAGCCGCCGCTGGGGAATGGGGGTCCCCAGGGCGGTGAGGGCAGGAGTACTCATGGACGGTTCAGAACGACGGGGGCTGACCGCAGCACTCAATCATCGGTGAGCAGCCCCTCCTCCTGCAGGCCCTCCAAGGCAGCGGGATCGGCCACCAACTCCTCCTGCAGGCCGTCCTCGGTTGCGGGGCGGGCGAAGGCCTCCACGTTGCTGCTGTTGGCCTCGATGCCATGGCGGCTGCGGGTGGCTTCCAGATCCTCATCGGAGGGGTCGTCCAGCACGGCGGTGGCCACGGCCGGTGCCGGCATCTCCACGGTGTAGTCGGGACGAAGGTTCTGCATACGCCGGTAGCCCATGCTCTCCTCCTCGAGGATGTCGGGATGGGGGCCGGCCTCGGCCCGCAGCTCCTCCTCAAAACCGCTGAAACCGGTGCCGGCGGGGATCAGGCGACCGATGATCACGTTCTCCTTCAGGCCCCGCAGCCAGTCGCTCTTGCCCTCGATCGCCGCTTCGGTGAGCACCCGGGTGGTCTCCTGGAAGGAGGCGGCGGAGATAAAGCTGTCGGTGTTCAGGGAGGCCTTGGTGATGCCCAGCAGCACCGGTGTGAACTCCGCTGGCGCACCGCCGGTGATGGCCATGGCGCTGTTCACCTGCTCCACCTGGCGCAGCTCGATCAGCTCACCCGGCAGCAGCGTGGTGTCGCCGGCATCCTCCACACGCACCTTGCTGGTCATCTGGCGCACGATCACCTCGATGTGCTTGTCACTGATGGACACGCCCTGGCTCTTGTAGACGTTCTGCACCTCCTGAACCATGCGGAACTGGAGCTTGGAGATGGCCCCATGGGCCGCCTCCAGGGTGGGCTTGCGGCTGCGCAGATCGTCGAAGTAGCACTCCAGGAGCTCGTGGGGGTTGATTGGCCCATCGGTGAGCTGATCTCCCGCCTTCACCTGCTGGCTGTCACTCACCATCACGGTGCGTCCCAGCAGGATCGGATACTCGCTGATGGCGTCGTCGCCCTCGATCACCGTGACCGTGATCGAATCATCGTCATCGCCCTGTTTGATCTCCACCGTGCCGGCCCGGCGGCAGAGCACGGTGGCCTCCCGTGGCCGCCTTGCTTCCAGCAACTCCTCGATCCGGGGCAAGCCCTGCACGATGTCACCGGTTTTCTGACGCTCGAACACCAGCAGGGCCAAGGGATCGCCGCGCTGCACCAGTTCGCCGTCGCGCACATGCAGCACCGAGTCGGGGGACACCATGTAGGGGCGGCCGAGGCGAAGGGTGATGCTTCCGTCCTCAATGACCTCCACCTGACCGCAGCAGTCGGCGGGCAGACCATCGGCGAGCAGGTCGCCCTCCACCACACGTTGATCCACGCTCACCAGGGCCTTGGCTGAGGCCAGGGCCACCTGATGGGTGTCCTCATCCCGTTCCACGATCAGGCGACGCACCGGCTCGGCCTCATCCACCTCGGGCACCTGCACCACACCGTCCTCCTTGCAGAGGATCTGGGTGGTGGCCACCACGTCGCCGCGCTTGACGCTGTCACCATCACCAACCTGCAGGTCGGTGTGGGTGGAGCCATGGCTGGCATCGGAGAGCGTGTCGCGGCGCACCAGCAGGGATTCCAGGATCGTCAGTTGCAGCCGCTCGATCGTCTTGGCGCGGCGGTCGGGCACGGCCTCCACATCCACCGTCATCTGGGGGGTGGTGTCAACGGTCTCCAGGCTCAGCTGGGTGCGCAGCAACTCCACGCCCTCCACGCTCTTGATCAGCTCGCCGTCCTTGAAGGCGAGGCGCTGGGTGGCCTTGAGCCCCATGGACGGGCCGGCGGGCTGCTTCACCGAGCTGAGCTCGGGGAGGTAGGCCTGATCGGGGATGGAGTATTCCTCCACCGGCCGCAGCAGCAGGGCTCCGCCTTCGGCGGTCTCCACCGCCTCCACGAAGGCCATGGCCTCGGCCTTGAGACCCTTGGCGATCTCCTCATCCGGCATCACCAGCTTGCCCTCGCCGTACTTGGCCAGCGTCTTGCTGTCGCTCACCAGGTGCAGGGTGCCCGAGCGCACGATGATCTCGCGCAGGATGTCGTTCTTCTGGGTCACCGTGACGATGCCGGCGGTCTGGCTGAAGATGTCCTTCACCACCTCGGTGCCGGCTTCGATCCACTGGCCGTCTTCGATCATCAACAGGGAGATGTCCTTGTTGATTTCGTGGGTTTCCTGGGGAATCCAGAGCAGGGTGCCGCCCTTGTTCACCTCATAGCCGTTCTTGGCGCTGCGGGCCCGCTTGATCGACAGCCCCGGTGCGAACTTGACGATGCCACCGGTCTGGGTGCGGAAGCGGTCGTCGGCCAGCTCGGCGATCACCTCGCCACTGCTGATCTTGCTGCCCGGAACGGTGTTGATGCGGTAGCGGGTGCCGTCCTTGCCCTCCAGATGCCAGCTCTCGCCCGTGTGGCTGGACTCGCCGATCAGCTTGAATTCCTTGAGCGTGATGCTGGCGGTGACGATCTGCACCTCCCGGTTCTCGCCGGTGGATTCACGCAGCCGCACCACGCCGCCATGCTCGGTGACCTGACGGCTCTCCGCCAGCACCATGCCGGGGCTGACGGCGGAATTGCCCTTGACCACGGGCATGGCGTTGGGGGGCAGGTTGTAGACGTCCCCGGAGAACACCCACAGCCGGCCCAGGCGGGTGGCCTTGTGGGTGATGTTGCCTTGCCGGTCGGTGACCTCCTTGGGCTGGATCACGGTCTCATAACGCACCTGGCCGGCCAGGTCGCAGATCACATCCTTGGTGGCCTTCTCCACGCTCTTCTTGACCGTGGCGCCCATGGAAATCTGCGCCAGGATCGTGTCCCCGGGGCAAGACTCCCCATCGGCCACGAACAGGATCGAGCCGGTGGTGATGTCCAGCTTCTGGATCTTGCCCTTGCCGCTGGGCTTCACCGCGAGAATGAAGTCGGTTTCGGCGATCTGGGCGTCGACGCCGTGGGGGGTGCGGAAGTCGCGCACCCGCGCCTTGGGGCCGAACTCCACCAAGCCATCCGCATGGGAGCGCACCACACCGGTCTCAGCGGTGGACACACCACCGGTGTGGAAGGTGCGCATGGTGAGCTGGGTGCCGGGCTCGCCGATCGACTGGGCGGCGACGATGCCCACGGCCTCACCGAGGTCGACCAGCTGGTTGTGGGCCAGGGCCCAGCCGTAGCAGCGGCGACAGACGGAGCGGGAGGCCTCGCAGGTGAGCGGTGAGCGCACCGTCACCGACTTCACAGCGGCGGCCTCGATGCTG
The DNA here is from genome assembly GCA_963765575.1 of uncultured cyanobacterium. Classification (GTDB taxonomy): domain Bacteria; phylum Cyanobacteriota; class Cyanobacteriia; order PCC-6307; family Cyanobiaceae; genus NIES-981. The sequence continues at coordinate 263,778 of CAVXWZ010000002.1, forward strand.
CGGCTCAGCGCCGGATCGATCTCACCGTTGCGCTCCACCAGGGTGGCGCCGTCGGCACCCAGCACCGGCTCAGCGGCCAGGCGACCGATCAGCTTGCTGCCGAAGCGGCCGCGATCGTCGGCATCGATGGGAATGCCCCGGGTGGTGCCGCAGTCCTCCTCGCGCACGATCACATCCTGGGCCACGTCCACCAGACGGCGGGTGAGGTAGCCGGAGTCGGCGGTGCGCAGGGCCGTGTCCACCAGACCCTTACGGGCGCCGTAGGAGGAGATCACGTATTCGGTGACCGTGAGGCCCTCGCGGAAGTTGGTGCGGATCGGCAGGTCGATGATCTCGCCCTGGGGGTTGGCCATCAGGCCCCGCATGCCCACCAGTTGGCGCACCTGGGACATGTTGCCCCTGGCGCCGGAGTTGGCCATCATCCACACCGAATTGAGCGGATCGTTCTCGTTGAAGTTGCGGCGCACCGCCATCACGAGACGCTCGTTGGTCTCGGTCCAGGTGTCGATCACCTTGGTGTGGCGTTCGACCTCGGTGATCTCGCCGAGTCGGTAGCGCTCCTCGGTGGCCGTGATCTGCTCCTCGGCCTCCGCCAGCAGGGCCGCCTTGTCGCCGGGGATGCGCAGATCGTCCACCGAGATCGACACGGCAGCCTGGGTGGCGTAGTGGAATCCCAGGTCCTTGAGCTCATCGGCCATTGCGGCCGTGGCGGCGGTGCCGTGGTGCTTGTAGGCCCAGGCCACCAGGTTGCGCAGGGCCTTCTTGTCGATGACCCGGTTGCGGTAGGGGGACGCCCTGTGCGAGAGGGCGGCGGAAGCGCTGGCGGGGGTGGCGGGGGTGGCGGTCATGGCTGCGCGCTGATGGAACGAAAAGGATGAAGAAGGGGTTGGGGCGGATTTCAGGTGGCAGCCACCGCGTCGATGATCGTGTGGTTGATCACCACGCGGCCCACGGTGGTCAGCAGATAGCGGCTGATCAGGGCGCCGTCCTCATCGAAGCGATCGCGGCGGTAGAGCCATTGCTCGCTGCGGGTGCCGTCGCTGAGGGTCTCCTGCTTCTGGGGTTCAAGTTCTTCGTCGTCGCACTCCACATCGCCGCTGAAACGCACCCAGACCCAGTTGTGGAGGGACAGATGCTTCTCCTCGAAGGCGGCGATCACGTCCTCAAGACCGGAGAACGTGCGGGCGCGATCGCCGAAGGCGGGCTTGGCCATGCCGGGCTGCTCGGCGGTGAGGTAGTAGGCGCCGAGCACCATGTCCTGGGACGGCGTGATGATCGGCTCGCCGGTGGCCGGGGAGAGGATGTTGTTGCTGGCCAACATCAACATGCGGGCCTCGGTCTGGGCCTCGATGGCCAGCGGCACGTGCACGGCCATCTGGTCGCCGTCGAAGTCGGCGTTGAAGGCCGGGCACACCAGCGGGTGCAACTGAATCGCGCGGCCGTCAACGAGCTTGGGCTCGAAGGCCTGAATGCCCAGACGGTGCAGCGTCGGCGCCCGGTTGAGCAGGATCGGATGGCCCTCGATCACCTCCTGCAGCACCTGCATCACCTCATCATCGGCCCGCTGGATGAGCTTCTTGGCGGCCTTGATGTTGTTGACGATGTTCTGGCGGATGAGGCGATGGATCACGAACGGCTGGAACAGTTCGATCGCCATCTCCTTGGGCAGCCCGCACTGGTGCATCTTCAGCTTCGGACCCACCACGATCACCGAACGACCTGAGTAGTCGACGCGCTTACCCAGCAGGTTCTGGCGGAAACGTCCCTGCTTGCCTTCAATGATGTCACTGAGCGACTTGAGGGCACGGTTGTTGGCACCCACCACGGTGCGGCCGCGGCGGCCGTTGTCGATCAGGGCATCGACGGCCTCCTGCAGCATGCGCTTTTCGTTGCGCACGATGATTTCGGGAGCCAGGATCTCCTGCAGCCGCGCCAGGCGGTTGTTGCGGTTGATCACCCGGCGGTAGAGATCGTTGAGGTCGCTGGTGGCGAAGCGGCCGCCATCGAGCTGCACCATGGGGCGCAGATCCGGGGGAATCACCGGGATCACACCCAGCACCATCCACTCGGGCCGGGCGCCGGTGGCGATGAAATTGTCGATCACGCGCAGGCGCTTGATCAGCTTGGCCCGCTTCTGCCCCTTGCTGGCGGCGATGTCCTCGCGCAGCCGTTCGGCGGTCTCAGCCAGATCGAGATCCTCCAGCAGCTGCTTGAGGGCCTCGGCGCCGATGCCCACGATCGGCTCATTCTCGATGTCGGAATCTTCGGCGTAGATCTCGTCTTCAATCTCCAGCCACTCATCTTCAGTGAGCAGCTGCTTGTACACCAGCGACTTGTGATCGCCGGGATCAAGCACCACATAGCAGTTGAAATACACAATCTGCTCGACATCACGCAGTGGCATGTCGAGCAGGATCGCCACATAGCTGGGGATGCCCTTCAGATACCACACATGGCTCACAGGGGCCGCCAGCTTGATGAAGCCCATGCGGTGACGCCGCACACGGCTCTCAGTGACTTCCACACCGCAGCGCTCACAGACGATGCCGCGGTGGCGCACGCGTTTGTATTTGCCGCAGTGGCACTCCCAGTCTTTGGCGGGACCGAAGATCCGCTCACAAAACAGGCCGTCCATCTCCGGCTTGAGGGTGCGGTAGTTGATGGTTTCAGGCTTGGTCACCTCGCCCACCACCTGGCCGTTGGGCAGGGTGCGCTGGCCCCACTCCATGATCCGCTCGGGGGAAGCGAGCGTGATCTTCACGTAGTCGAAGTGGTTTTCGGTGCGGAGATTGCTGTTGGACATGGGGGGCTGGGGCGCGCGGAGAGCAGAGAAGGCAGGAAGAACGCAGCTGAATAGCCGCGCTGATTTCAGTCGTCGTCGTAGTCCGCGACGCCGAGGGACTCGTAGGTGGGCCTGTTGGGGGTGCTGCGGCGGGGGTTGACGTCCTGCATCAGGTCAACTTCTTCACCCTCATCGGTGTAGACGGCGATGTCCAGACCAAGGGATTGGAGTTCGCGCATCAGCACCTTGAACGACTCGGGGGTGCCGGGCCTGGGGATGGGCTTGCCCTTGACAATGGCGTTGAGGGCCTCGTTGCGACCCTGCATGTCGTCGGATTTGACGGTGAGCAGTTCCTGCAGGGTGTAGGCGGCGCCGTAGGCCTCCAGGGCCCATACCTCCATTTCGCCCAGGCGCTGGCCGCCCTGCTGGGCCTTGCCGCCCAGGGGCTGTTGGGTCACCAACGAGTAGGGGCCGGTGGAGCGGGCGTGGATCTTGTCATCCACGAGGTGAACCAGCTTGAGGATGTGGGCATAGCCCACGGTCACCGGCTGATCGAAGGGTTCGCCGGAGCGCCCGTCCACCAGCTGGATCTTGCCGGGATTCTCGGGGTCGTAGACCCATGCCTTGCCGGGCTGGGCGGCGGCCTCTTCGAGGAAGGTCTGCACCGTCTGCTTCGACTTCTCGGCGCCGTGCATCTCATCGAAGGGCACCACCTTGACCCGGCAGTCGAGGTGCGCTGAGGCCCAGCCCATCAGGCACTCGAACACCTGACCGACGTTCATGCGGCTGGGCACCCCGAGGGGGTTGAGCACGATGTCGATGGGGGTGCCGTCGGGCAGGTAGGGCATGTCCTCCCGGGGAAGGATGCGGCTGATGATGCCCTTGTTGCCATGGCGGCCAGCCATCTTGTCGCCCACCTGGATCTTCAGGCGCTTGGCCACATACACCCGCACCACCATGTTCGCGCCGGGCGGCAGTTCATCGCCCTGTTCGCGGGTGTAGATGCGCACATCCACCACGCGGCCGCGCTCGGTGCCGGGAACCCGCAGGGAGTTGTCACGCACGTCCCGGGCTTTCTCTCCGAAGATCGCACGCAGGAGTTTTTCTTCCGGCGGCTGGTCGGATTCACCCTTCGGCGTCACCTTGCCCACGAGGATATCGCCGCTCTCGACAAAGGCACCGATCCGGATGATGCCCATCTCGTCAAGATTGCCGAGGCTCTCTTCGGCCACATTGGGGATTTCACGGGTGATCTCCTCAGGACCCAGCTTGGTCTGCCGGGCTTCGATCTCATATTTCTCGATGTGCACCGAGGTGTAGAGATCGTCGGTGACGAGGCGCTCACTCAGCAGGATGGCGTCCTCGTAGTTGTAACCCTCCCAGGGCATGTAGGCGATCAGCACATTCTGACCAAGGGCGATCTCGCCGCCCTCGCAGGCCGAGCCATCGGCCAGCACCTGGCCGGGGATCACCTGGTCGCCCTGTCTCACGATCGGACGCTGGTTCAGGCAGGTGTCCTGGTTGGAGCGCTGATACTTCTGGAGGTAATGGGTGTGGTCGACACCGTCCTCATCGCGGATCACGATCGCCGTGGCATCCACGAAGGTGACCGTGCCACTGACCCGGGTCACCGGAACCATGCCGGAGTCGCGGGCAACCTGGGTTTCCAGGCCGGTGCCCACCAGCGGGCGCTCCGGGCGCAGCAGCGGCACCGCCTGGCGCTGCATGTTCGAGCCCATCAGGGCGCGGTTGGCGTCGTCGTGCTCCAGGAAGGGGATCAGGGAGGTGGCCACCGAGATCACCTGCACCGGCGACAGCTGCACGTAGTCCACCTGCTCCGGAGGCACCTTCTCGAAGTCCTGCCGGTAGCGCACCGGCACCAGCTCGGAGGTGATGCGCCCTTCGGCGTCGGTGGGCACGTCGCCGGGGGCGACGCGGCACTCATCCTCGAGATCGGCGGAGAGATAGATGGGATCGCCCTGCTTGAGCACGATGCCGTTCTCCACCTTCCAGAAGGGGGTCTCGATGAAGCCGTATTCGTTGACCCGGGCGTGGGTGGCGAGTGAACCGATCAAGCCGGCGTTGGGACCCTCAGGCGTTTCGATCGGGCAGATGCGGCCGTAGTGGGAGGGGTGGATGTCGCGCACGGCGAAACCAGCCCGCTCGCGGGTGAGTCCCCCTGGGCCGAGGGCGCTGATGCGGCGCTTGTGGGTGAGCTCGGCCAGGGGGTTGGTCTGGTCCATGAACTGGCTGAGCTGGCTGGAGCCGAAGAACTCCTTGATCGCCGCCACCAGGGGCTTGGGGTTCACCAACTGGGCCGGGGTGAGCGACTCGGTCTCACCCACGGTCATGCGTTCCTTGATGATCCGCTCAAGGCGATTGAGACCCACGCGCACCTGGTTCTGGAGCAGCTCGCCCACCGAGCGCACCCGTCGGTTGCCGAGGTGGTCGATGTCGTCGAGGCTGGCGCCGCTGACATCGAGCTCGAGGTTGATCAAATAGTTGATGGTGCTGAGCACGTCCTCACGGGTGAGGGTGCGGGTCGCATCGGGGATCGTGAGCCGCAGCTTCTTGTTGATCTTGTAGCGACCCACCCGGCCGAGGTCGTAGCGCTTGGCGTCAAAAAAGCGGCTGTTGAGCAGGCTCAGACCGCCGCTCACCGAGGGGGGCTCACCGGGCCGAAGCTTCTTGTAGAGCTCCAGCAGCGCCTGGTCCTCCGAGGAGATGCCCTCGTCGTTGGCGGCTTCGATCGACTTGTGGTAGTACTCCGGGTGACGCAACTTGTCGAGCACTTCATTGTCCGACAGGCCAATGGCGCGCATCAGCACGTGGGCGTTGATCTTGCGGGTCTTGTCCACCCGCACGTGCAGGAGGTCGTTCTTGTCAGTCTCAAACTTCAGCCAGGCGCCGCGGTTGGGGATCAGGCTGGCGTTGAAGGTCTTGCGACCGTTTTTGTCCTGCTCTTCCTTGAAATAGACCCCGGGTGAGCGCACAATCTGGTTCACGATCACGCGCTCGGCGCCGTTGATGATGAACGTGCCCCGCTCGGTCATCAGCGGCAGTTCGCCGATGAAGACCTCCTGCTCCTTGACCTCACCGGTCTCTTTGTTGACCAGCCGGCAGGTGACATACATCTGCGAGGCGAAGGTGGCATCCCGGCGCTTGGCCTCCTCCACGTCGTGGCGGGGCCGCTTGAGGCGGTATTCACTGCCGATGAAATGCAGCTCGAGCTTGCCGGTGTAATCGGTGATCGGCGAAAAACTTTCCAGCTCTTCGATCAGGCCCTTCTCCAGGAACCACTTGAAGCTCGCCCGCTGCACCTCCACGAGATCGGGCAGGTAAGTGGCGGTCTTGGCGACCTGGATCGCGCTGCTCATGCGTTGAACCTGCAGGATCGGGTGAAAAGGACTGGCCTGTCGGCCTGGACAGCGATGAAGGTTCGGACGATCCTGGAGACCATCCGGGGATCAGCGTCACGGGCGCCCACGCGAACAGCCGCCCCCACGAAGGGAACGGCTGCCCGGGGGCTGCCCTCAGGAAACGCGCTTCAGGGCTGCAGGCTTCGACAACAAGGAGCGGATTCGCATCCAGACCAATGAATCACTATACAGTGTGAAGGTCGATGCCAAACAGGCGGGCTGCATTGGCGGTGCTGGTACGGGCCACCAGCTCCAGTGGTTCGCCCCGCAGCTCGGCCACCCGGGCCGCCACGGCCGCCACGTAGGACGGCTCATTGCGTTTGCCGCGGCGCGGCACCGGCGCGAGGAAGGGGCAGTCGGTCTCGACCAGATAGCGATCGGCGGGCACCTGGCGGGCACAGGTATGGGTGGCTTCGGCCTTGGGGAAGGTGACCACACCGCTGAAACTGATGAAGAGGCCCAGCGCCAGGAACCCCTGCATCTCCTCAGCCGTGCCCCCCCAGCAATGCATCACCCCGCGGGCAGGACGCCCGCATCCGGCCCGCTGGCGCAGCTCCGCCAGCATCGGCTCGGCGGCATCGCGGCAATGGATGATCACCGGCAGATCCAGCTCCCAGGCCAGATCCAGCTGGGGGCGCAGCGCGGCCAGTTGCTCCTCCAGGTTGGCCTGGTGGAAGAGGTCGAGGCCCAGCTCGCCGATGGCCACCACCCGGGCATCGGCCCGGGCCGCATCCCGCAGCACCTGGGCGGTGTCGCCAGCCCAGTGCTGGGTGTCCAGCGGATGCACCCCCACCGAGTAGCGGAGCTCAGGGAAGCGATCCGCCAGGGCGCGGATCGCCGGGATCTCCGAGGGCTCAACGCAGGCGTGAATCAGGGCCTTGACCCCCGCCCGACGCCAGCGGGCAGCGACGTCGTCGAGGTCCGCATCAAAGTTGCGGAAGACGATGTGGCAATGGGAATCCACCAGCGGCGGCCCTGGGGCTGCGCTGGAATCGGCCCGCTCGCTCGCGGCAACGGCTGGAGTCACGGGGGTCATGGCGCAAAGGGAAACAGGCGCGCCCTGCCGCGAGGGAGCATGGACGGCGGCAGGGCCGGCGCCATGCTGGCGAAGCCGCTCAGGCCTTGGCGGCCGGCTCCAACGCGCCCTTGACGGCGGCACTCAGCCGGGACTTCTGATGGGCGCCGGTGTTGCGGTGCATGGCCCCCACCTTGACGGCCTTGTCGATCTTGCTGAAGGCCGCACTCATGCTCTGCTGCAGGGCCACGCGGCCGGCCTCCCCACTGTCCTGCCCGTAGTCGGTGCAGGCGCTGAAGCAGCGCTTCATCAGCGTGCGCAGGGCCGATTTGTAGGAGCGATTGCGCAGGCGGTTGCGCTCGGTGATCTCGATCCGCTTCTTCGACGACTTGTTATTGGCCACAGGCTGAAGGACGCTGTATCGGCAATTCGCGATCCTACCGCCAGGCCCCCGTCGCCGCTGCGGTCATGGCGCCCCAGCCTGGGCCGGCTCGAAGACTTGACCCCAGCCGCCTAATTTGAACGCCGAGACCAGCTGATCCCCGTGCTTGCCTCCCCCGCTGATCGGACCGGCACCGGCGGCGATCCCAGCACCACCATCACCTGCATGCGCCAGGGGCCGGAAGCCGGCGAACGCCTGACGGCGATCGTCGAGCGCACTGGCGGGGCGCAGATGGGTGAGGCGGCGCGCAGCGTTGAGGCCATCCTGCGGCAGGTGCGCGAGCAGGGCGACCGGGCCCTGCTGGAGCTCAGCGAACGCTTCGACGGTGTGCGCCCCGAGCCCCTGCGCATCCCCAGGGAACGCCTGGAGGCGGCGTGGGACAGCTGCGACCCGAGCCTGCAGCGGGCCCTGGAGCTCGCCCATGGCCGCATCCTCGACTTCCACCGCCGCCAGATGCCGGCCGACCTGGAGGTTCAGGGCCCCCATGGCGAACGGCTGGGTCGGCGCTGGCGGGCGGTGGAGCGGGCCGGGCTCTATGTGCCCGGCGGCCGCGCCGCCTACCCCAGCACCGTGTTGATGAATGCGGTGCCGGCCCGGGTGGCGGGCGTGGAGAGGCTGGTGATGGTGACGCCGCCCGGCCCCGGTGGCGATCCCAACCCCACCGTGCTGGCCGCAGCGCACCTGGCCGGGGTGGAGGAGCTCTACCGGGTGGGCGGAGCCCAGGCGGTGGCGGCCCTGGCCTACGGCACCGAGAGCGTGCCCCGGGTGGATGTGATCAGCGGTCCCGGCAATCTCTACGTGACCCTGGCCAAGAAGGCCGTCTACGGGCAGGTGGCGATCGATTCGCTGGCCGGCCCGAGCGAGGTGCTGGTGATTGCCGATCACAGCGCCCGGGTGGACCAGGTGGCCGCCGACCTGCTGGCCCAGGCCGAGCATGACCCGCTGGCCGCCGCCATCCTGCTCACCACCAGCGAGGAGCTGGCCGCGGCCCTGCCGGCGGCCCTGGAGGCCCAGCTCGCCGGCCATCCCCGCGCCGCCATCACCCGGGCCGCGATCCGCGACTGGGGGCTGGTGGTGGTGTGTGACGACCTGGAGGCCGCCGCCGCCCTCAGCGATCGCTTCGCGCCCGAGCACCTCGAACTGCTGGTGGAGGACCCCGCGTCGTTGGCGGTACGCATCCGCCACGCCGGCGCCATCTTCCTCGGCCCCTGGAGCCCCGAAGCGGTGGGCGATTACCTCGCCGGTCCCAACCACACCCTGCCCACCTGCGGCACGGCCCGCTTCGCCGGGGCCCTGGGCGTGGAGACCTTTCTCCGCCACACCTCGCTGATCGGCTTCAACCGCCAGGCCCTGGAGGCCACAGGTGCGGCCGTCATCACCCTGGCCGAGAGCGAGGGGCTGCACAGCCACGCCGAATCGGTGCGGCGACGGCTGCAGCAGCCCTGATCGGGACTGCCCTGATCGCGACTGCTCTGATCGGGACCGTGGGGAAACCGGCCCCGAAGCCGCTCAGCCGGCGGGAGATGTTGGCTTGTACTCCGGCTCCGGGTCCCGGTCCGGGTCCGGCTCGCAAACAAACTCCCTGATCGTGCCCTGCCCCTCGCGCAGGCGGAAGCGGGGCTGGTCAGGGTCCTCCAGGCTCCACCACCACTTGCCATCGCTGTAGCTGGGGGCACCGGCGTTGTTGGTGCGCGGAAGCTGCAACACCAGCTCGCGCCAGCGCAGCACCACAAAGCCCCCCGGCACGGTGCCGGCCGCCACGTTGGGGATGTCGAGGGCATCCACCGGCCCGTTGTCGGCGCTGGCCAGGAGCAGATCACCGTCGCAGCGGAAGGCCTCCTCGCCCATTGCCGCCCCGGGCGAGACCACCAGGAGCAGCGCCAGCAGGGGCCCCAGGAGTGGCGAGAGCAGGGACGCCATCACTGCTTCTGCAGGTCGCGCACGCCCGGCACACCAGCGACGACCTCACCCACCAGCACCTGATCGGCGAGGTTCACGAACAGGCCGTTTTCAAGCACGCCGGGCAGGTTGTTGATCGTCGGCTCCAGCCCCGCGGGGTCGGTGATGCCACCGGCGAAGGTCACATCCAGCACCAGGTTGCCCTGGTCGGTCACCACCGGACCGGCCTTGCGGGTCGCCATGCGCAGCTCCGCCTCGCCGCCCAGCGCCCGCAGCTGCTGATGCACCTGGCGCCAGGCAGCGGGCAGCACCTCCACCGGCAGCAGGAAGCCGAGGTTGAGGGTGTCCACCAGCTTGGTGGCATCCACCACCACCACAAAACGATCGGCACGGCAGGCCACGAGCTTTTCCTGCACGTGGCAGGCGCCGCCGCCCTTGATCAGCTGGAAGCGGGGATCCACCTCATCGGCGCCGTCAATGGCCAGGTCGATGCGTTCCACGGCATTGAGGCCGCACAGCGGAATCCCCAGCTCAGCCGCCAGCACCTCGCCCTGGAAGGACGTGGTCACACCGGTGATGTCGCTGAGCTCACCGCTGGCCAGCCTGGCGCCGAGGGCCCGGATCATCAGGGCGGCGGTGGAGCCCGAGCCCAGGCCCACGACCATGCCGCTGCGGATCTGCTCGCTGGCCGCCGCCGCCACCGCCTGCTTCATCTGATCCTGGAGATCCGCCATCGATCCGGGCCCGGGGGCCAGCGACCGTAGCAACGCTCAGCCCGCCCGGGGCAGGGCGGCGGGGCGAATCGAGAGGGTGAGTTCGCGCTGGCCCCGCAGCACGGTGATGGCCAGGGGCTGGCCCACCTCCGAGCGATCCACCCGCTGCAGCAGCGCGGCCGGATCGCGGATCAGCTGCTCGGCAACGCTCACCACCAGATCACCACGACGCAGGCCGGCGCCTTCGGCCGGGCTGTTCTCCAGCACCCGCTGCACCAGGGCACCGTCCCGCTCGGGCAGCTGCAGCAGGGCGGCCGGATCGCGGTTGTTCTCGCGGGCGCGGCGGGCGGTGAGCGGCACCAGCTGCAGCCCCAGATAGGGGTGCACCACCTGGCCGCCGCTGGCCAGCTGGTCCGCCACCCGCCGGGCCAGGTTGATGGGGATGGCGAAACCCAGACCGGCACCGGGCCCCGAGCGCACCAGGGTGTTGATGCCGATCACGCGGCCGGCGGCATCGATCAGGGGCCCCCCGGAATTGCCTGGGTTGATGGCCGCATCGGTCTGGATCAGGTCGAGGCGCTTGTCGGAGAAGCCGAGGCTGTTGATGTCGCGGTGCAGGCTGCTGACGATGCCCAGGGTCACCGTGCGCTCAAGTCCGTAGGGGCTGCCCAGGGCGATGGCCCAGTCGCCCACCTCCAGGGCCTCGGAATCGCCCAGGGGCGCAGCCTGCAGATCCCGCACTCCGCGCACCCGCACCACCGCCAGGTCGGTGACCGGATCGGAGCCCACCACCTCGCCGTCGAGCTGGCGGCCTTCGGCGAAGGTCACCTCGACGCTGTCCACCGCATCCACCACATGGGCGTTGGTGAGCACCAGGCCGCGCTCCGCGTCGATGACCACGCCCGAACCCTGGCCCCGCTCCCGGCGGCTGCCCGAGGGATCGCCGAACAGATCGCGCAGCAGGGGATCCAGCAGCACCGGATCGAAGGGCTGACGGGCCACGCTGCGCTCGATGTCGATGCGCACCACCGCCGGCGCCACCGCGCGGGCGGCGGCCGCCACGAAGCTGTGGGGAGCCTCGCCGTCGACCGTTGCGACCGTGGCGACCGTGGCGACCTGGCCAGCCTGGGCAGCCTGGGCAGCAGGCGCAGCCAGCAACAGCAGGCCGGCCAGCAGCAGAGCCAGGAGCCGAACCGGAGACATCGACACGGTCAAAGTGGGCGCCTGATGGCAACTGAGGCTAGGCAGGCGGCAGGATCGGCGCCGGGGTGGGCGCAGGCCAGCGCAGCAGCTCCTGGCAGAGCGAGCCCAGGGCGCCAACCTCCAGCCAGCGACCACCGGGATCGTCGGCTCGGCCCAGGGGGCAGGGCTGCACCGGGCCGAAGCCGCAGAGGGTGGAGGGGCAGCCCAGCAACGGCACCCCCTGGCGCCCGGGCAGGTGGGCCTGCCAGTGCTGGTGCACATGGCCGAACACCACCCCCACAAGCTCCGGCACCTGACGCAGCAGCGCCAGCAGCTCGTCTCCATCGTCGAGGCCGATGGCATCCATGACCGGATCGCCGATCGCCACGGGCGGGTGGTGGAGCGCCACCAGCAGCGGCCGGGGCTGCCCTGCGGCCTGGTGCCCCGGGCCGCCCAGTTGCAGGGCGGCGGCCAGCCAGTCGAGCTGACGCCGACCCAGGGCCCCGCCACTGCGGCCAGCCTGGTGGCTGTCGAGCAGGGCCAGCCGGCAATCCCCCAGATCCAGCAGCAGCGGCGCCAGCAGCGCCCGACGGCCAAGGGCGGCACGCAGCAACTGGGGATGGTCGTGGTTGCCGCTCAGCAGGGCCACCGGGGTGGGCCAGCCCTCCAGCAACTGGCGCAGCAGGACATAGCCCCCCCAGCTCTCGTCCTGGCAGAGATCGCCGCTGATCAGCAGCAGATCGGCTGGCGGATCGAGCCCGGCCCCCTGGCGCAGGGCCGCCGCCAGGCGCTCGGCGGGCCGGCGGCCGCGGTAGCTGGCGGCGCGGTCAGCCAGCAGGTGAGGGTCGCTGATCTGCAGCAGTCGCATCCGCTTAAGTTGCTGTCCTGCTCACCTGCGCACCATGGCAGCAATTCCCCCCGGCAGTCGTCAGCGCTGCAGCCTCTGTCAGGTGGAGATCCAGGGCATGGCCGGCGGCAACGATCTGGTTCACTTCAGCCAGGGGGCGCCCGGGACCCGAGCCAAGCTCTGGGCGCGGGTGTGCCAGTACCTGCGCAGTGACGAACAGCGGGGCCAGTGCCTGAACCAGGACCTCAACCAACGCGGCGCGGTGGTGCAGAGCGATTACTACGCCGAGGCGCCGGTGATCGACCTTGGCGCCCTGGGGCAGGCGGGAGCCGGATCCACCGATGTCCCGGCAGCCGATTCCTAGGGACCCGATCCCTAGGTTGTGGTCAGCGCCCACGCCGTGCCGTGCCCCATCCGCTGATCCCAGCGCTCGAACAGCTCGCCCGGTCGGCGGTGGCCGCAGCCGGCTTCGAGCTGCACGCCGTGCAGCTGCACACCCATCGCATCCCCATGACCCTGCAGGTGCTGGTGCAGCGGCCCGATGGTGATGACATCAGCCTGGACGACTGTGCCGGCCTGAGCGCCCCCATCGGCGAGGCCATCGAAGCGGCGGATCTGCTGGGGGAGGCGGCCTATGTTCTTGAGGTCAGCAGCCCCGGCGTCAGCGAGGACCTGCACGACGACCGAGACTTCCGCAGCTTCCGCGGATTTCCGGTGGCCGTGCACTACCGCGACACCCGGGGGGGCGAAGCGCACTGCGACGGGCTGCTGCTCGAACGCACGGCCGGCGAGCTGCAGATCAACATCCGCGGCCGCACCAAGCGAATTCCCCGCGCAGCGGTGATCGCGGTGCGCCTGGTGAGCGCCGACGACGACAATTGAATCCACCCAAAAACCGAATCACCTCAAAACCGAAGACCCATGGCTCTGGTCCTGCTCCCTGGCCTGAACAACCTCATCGACGACATCAGCGACGAGAAGAAGCTGCCACCGGTGGTGGTGGAAGCGGCCCTGCGTGAAGCTCTGCTCAAGGGCTACGAGCGCTACCGCCGCACCCTCTACCTCGGCATCAGCGAGGACCCCTTCGAGGAGGAGTACTTCTCCAACTTCGACGTTCAGCTCGACGAAGACGAGGAGGGCTACCGGGTGCTGGCCTCCAAGATCATCGTCGAGGAGGTGGAGAGCGACGACCACCAGATCGCCATCGACGAGGTGCGCCAGGTGGCCGAAGACGCCCAGATCGGCGACACGGTGGTGCTGGATGTCACCCCGGAGAAGGACGACTTCGGCCGCATGGCCGCCGCCACCACCAAGCAGGTGCTGGCCCAGAAGCTGCGCGATCAGCAGCGCCGCATGATTCAGGAGGAGTTCGCCGATCTGGAGGATCCGGTGCTCACCGCCCGGGTGATCCGCTTCGAGCGCCAGAGCGTGATCATGGCCGTGAGCAGTGGCCTGGGACGCCCCGAGGTGGAGGCCGAGCTGCCTCGCCGCGACCAGCTCCCCAACGACAACTACCGCGCCAACGCCACCTTCAAGGTGTTCCTGAAGGAGGTGAGCGAGGTGGCCAGGCGCGGGCCCCAGCTGTTCGTGAGCCGGGCCAATGCCGGCCTGGTGGTGTATCTGTTCGAGAACGAGGTGCCCGAGATCCAGGAGGGCTCCGTGCGCATCGTTGCGGTGGCGCGCGAGGCCAATCCCCCCAGCCGCTCGGTGGGCCCGCGCACCAAGGTGGCCGTGGACTCGGTCGAACGGGAAGTGGATCCGGTGGGCGCCTGCATCGGTGCCCGCGGCTCCCGCATCCAGCAGGTGGTGAACGAGCTGCGCGGCGAGAAGATCGACGTGATCCGCTGGTCCCCCGACCCCGGTCAGTACATCGCCAACTCGCTCAGCCCGGCGCGGGTGGAGATGGTGCGGCTGGTGGACCCCGGCGGCCATCACGCCCACGTGCTGGTACCCCCCGATCAGCTCAGCCTGGCGATCGGGCGGGAGGGCCAGAACGTGCGGCTGGCGGCCCGTCTGACGGGCTGGAAGCTCGACATCAAGAACGCCGTCGAGTACGACCAGGCCGCCGAGGATGCGGTGGTGGCCGAACTGATCGACCATCGCCAGGAGGAGGAGCGCCTCCATGCCGAGGCCGAAGCCAGGCTGGAGGTGGAACAGGCGGCCCGCGCCGAGGAGGACGCCCGGCTGCGGGAGCTGTACCCGGCCGAGGACGAGCAGGAGGAGGCCGACGCCTTCCAGGAGAGCTGAGCGCCATGGGCGGGCGGCCGGTGTTGCGGCGCTGCGTGGCCTGCCGTGAGCTGCGCGACCGCAGCCAGCTCTGGCGGGTCATCCGCCTGGCAGCTGGCGGCGTGGAGCTGGATCGGGGCATGGGCCGTTCGGCCTATCTCTGCCCCGATCCGGCCTGCCTGGAGGAGGCGCGCCGACGCCGGCGCCTGCAGCGTGCGCTGCGCTGTCCAGTGGACAACGCCCTGTTGGAGCGGCTTGAACAGCGGTTGGCGGCGGAGGCGAAGCACTGAACGCCGGCCCTGAGGCAAGATGGCCATTGGCCGCTCTGCGCTGGCGGTCGGTGTCCCCTGCAGCCGCCCCACGGCTCAGGGGCCCTGTCCATTGGAGATCTGAATGACCAGCAGCGGCAAAGTCAGAATTTACGAGCTGTCCCGGGACTTGGGCCTGGAGAACAAAGACGTGCTCGATGCCGCCGAGAAGCTGGGGCTGGCCGTGAAGAGCCACAGCAGCTCCATCAGCGACACGGAGGCCTCACGAATCCGCCAGTTGCTCGAGAAGGGCAACAACGGCTCCGGCCGCAGGCCGGCCAGCACACCGCCGAGCAAGGCGATCCTCACCGTGAAGAAAGCGGCCCCCACAGCCCCAGCAGCAGCGGTCAGCACCGGCGGCCCCGCCAAGCCCAGTGCGCCGCTGCGGCCCGCGGCGCCGACCAAGCCGGCTGCCCAGCCCGCTGCGCCGGAGCCCCTCTCGGCCAAGCCCACGGCCGCGAAGCCCGCCGCAGCCAAACCCGCAGCCCCCGCCCGGCCCGCGGCACCGGCTGCTTCGCGCCCGGCAGCGCCCGCCCGGCCCGCAGCCGTCCAGCCGGCCAAACCTGCCGGCCCTCCAACCGTTGTGAGCGCCTCCAAACCGCCAAGGCCGGCCGTGCCCGCCACGAGCCGCAGGCCGGAGATGCCGGCCCGCCCGGGCGCCCCGGCGCGTCCCCAGATCGTGGGCAAACCGATCGCTGGCCAACCCGCCCCCAGCCGGCCCCCCGCCCCACCGGTGAACCGCTCGCCGGTGAGCCCGCGCCCCACGGCACCCAAGCGTTCCGGTGCGCCCGCCCCCAGCCGGCCCAGCCAGCCAGGCCGGCCCGGCGGCCCTAGCCGCCTGGAGCTGGTGGGCAAACCGATCCGCCGCGACAGCAGCAGTCCCGGCCCCGTTCCCGGGCGACCGGCAGCCCCCTCGCGCCCGGGCATGCCCGCGGGCATGCGCAAGCCCGTGGCGCCTGGCGAGCTGATGCAGCTTCAGAAGCCCTCGGGCCGCACCCCGGCCCCGCCGCCGCGGCGGCCCGGTGCTGGTGGGGACACCGCCGCTGCCGGCGGCCCCTCCAGCACCGATCCGGCGCGGCCCACGGCGACCCCGCCCTCGGCACCGCGGCGTCCCGGTTTCCGTGCCCCCGTGGGTCCCACGGGACGCCCCCGGCGGCCCGACTGGGATGACAGCGCCAAGCTGGAAGCCCTGCGCAGCCGTTCGCCCCAGCGGCAGCGGCCCAAGGTGCACATCATCGGTGAAAACGATGATGCCCTCACCGCCGAAACCGGCGGCTTCGCCGGTGGACAGGAAGCCCTCGTGCTGCAGGCCAGCCTGGCCCGTCCCGCCAGGCCCCGCAGCACCGCTGGCCGGGCGGTCAAACCCACCGTGGCGGTGCGCAAGCGCCGCAAGGAAACCACCCGCCAGCGCCAGCGGCGCCGGGCGATGGAACTGCGCGCGGCCCGCGAGGCCAAGCAGCAACGGCCGGAGATGCTGATCGTGCCGGAGGGCAACCTCACGGTGCAGGAACTGGCCGAGAAGCTCGGCGTGGAGAGCTCCGAGATCATCAAGAGCCTCTTCTTCAAGGGCATCATCGCCACCGTCACCCAGAGCCTGGACCTCTCGACCATCGAGACCGTGTCCCAGGAATTCGGCGTGCCGGTGCTCGAGGACGACGTCGAGGAGGCCGCCGCCAAGACTGTGGAGATGATCGAGGCGAGCGACCTGGCGCACCTGATCCGCAGGCCGCCGGTCGTCACCGTCATGGGTCACGTGGACCATGGCAAGACCAGCCTGCTCGACGCCATCCGCAAGACCCGGGTGGCGGCCGGCGAGGCCGGCGGCATCACCCAGCACATCGGCGCCTACCAGGTGGAGATCGAGCAGGGCGGTCAGTCGCGCCAGCTCACCTTCCTCGACACCCCGGGCCACGAGGCCTTCACCGCCATGCGGGCCCGGGGCACCAAGGTGACCGACATCGCCGTGCTGGTGGTGGCCGCCGACGACGGCGTGCGCCCCCAGACCCTCGAAGCGATCAGCCACGCCCGGGCCGCCAAGGTGCCGATCGTGGTGGCGATCAACAAGATCGACAAGGAAGGCGCTTCCGCCGATCGCGTCAAGCAGGAACTGTCGGGCCAGGAGCTGGTGGCCGAGGACTGGGGCGGCAACACGGTGATGGTGCCAGTGAGCGCCATCAAGGCCGAGGGGATCGACAAGCTGCTGGAGATGATCCTGCTGGTGTCCGAGGTGGAGGACCTGCAGGCCAACCCCGACCGGATGGCCCGCGGCACCGTCATCGAGGCCCATCTGGACAAGGCCAAGGGGCCGGTGGCCACGCTGTTGATCCAGAACGGCACCCTGCGCAGCAGCGATGTGCTGGCGGCCGGCCCGGTGCTGGGCAAGGTGCGCGCCATGGTCGACGACACCGGACGGCGGGTGAAGACCGCTGGTCCATCCTCCGCAGTGGAGGCCCTGGGCTTCAGCGAGGTGCCCACCGCCGGCGACGAGTTTGAGGTGTACCCCGACGAGAAGGCCGCCCGGGCTGTGGTGGGCGACCGGGCCAACGAAGCCCGGGCCACCCGGCTGGCCCAGCAGATGGCGTCCCGTCGGGTGTCCCTGGCGTCCATGTCGGGCCAGGCAAGCGAAGGCGAGCTCAAGGAGCTCAACCTGATCCTCAAGGCCGACGTGCAGGGCTCGGTGGAGGCGATCCTCGGCTCCCTCGAACAACTTCCCCAGGGGGAAGTGCAGGTGCGGGTGCTGCTCTCGGCCCCGGGCGAGATCACCGAAACCGACGTGGACCTGGCGGCAGCCTCCGGCGCCGTGATCGTGGGCTTCAACACCTCAATGGCCTCCGGGGCCAAGCGGGCTGCCGATGCCACGGGCGTCGATGTGCGCGACTACGAGGTGATCTACAAGCTGCTGGAGGACATCCAACTGGCCATGGAGGGCCTGCTGGAGCCCGAGCTGGTGGAGGAGCCCCTGGGCGAGGCCGAGGTGCGCGCCGTGTTCACCATCGGCAAGAGCGCTGTGGCTGGCTGTTACGTCACCACCGGCAAGCTGCAACGCAACGCCAAGCTGCGCGTCTGGCGCGGCAAAGAGAAGGTGTTCGATGGCGATCTCGACTCCCTGCGTCGCAACAAGGACGACGTCAAGGAGGTGGCCACGGGCTTCGAGTGCGGCATCGCCTGCGACCGCTTCAACAGCTGGCAGGAGGGCGATCGCATTGAGGCCTTCAAGCTGGTCACCCAGCGCCGCACCCTCAGCGGCTGATCCCCCATCGCCGGCCCCAGCCCTGTGAATCCCCGCAGTGAGCCCCTGCTCTGGCTTCAGCTGATCGCCCTCGGGGCGATCCCGCTGGAGCTGTTGCTGCTGGTGCTGCTGCTGGCCGGCGCCGATCCCGGCCCCCTGCCGGCCCTGGAGCGGCTGCTGGTGTGGGGGCTGGGGGCCCTGGCCCCGGCGCTGCTGCTCTGGCAGCGGCCGGCGGACTGCTGCTCGCTACTGGTGGCCCAGGTGCCCCTGGCGGCCCGAAGCCCCCTGCAGCGCTCCCTGGCGGCGGCCCAGGACGCCATGCCGGCAAAACTGCTGCTGGTCGCCGGTGCGGCGGGCCTGCTGCCCCTGTTCTGGTCCCTCGACAGCCACGCCGCCCTGGCTGGCCCCTTCTCCCCCCTCGAGGCCAGCAATCGCCTGGTGGGGCTGCTGCTGGCCATTGCCTTGCTGGCGGTGCTGCTGTGGCAGTGGCAGCAACTGGTCCAGAGCCTCTGGCTGCTGAGCCGTAGCCCAGCGGCACTGGCGGCGGTGAAGCCCCTGTCCCAGGAGCAGCAAGCCAGGATGCGGCTGAGTCTGGGGATCCCACTGCTGCAGCTGAAACCCCTGATGCTGGAGTCTTCACCAGCCGCCAGCCTTGCCACCAGCCCCCCCAGTGGCCTCTCCAGCTCCCAGGAGAGGAGGACCTCGCCTGAGGCCAGCGCGCCCAAGGGTGTGTCACCGGAGTCCGTAGCAGCCGAGTCCGTGAGAGCCGATGGCTCAGCTGGGGGGAACGCGGTTGCGATCGAACCAGAGCAAGGAGCTGCAGGTGATCAGGGCGACGACCTGGATCAGCAGATCGACTGACGGCACCGCGACACCGGACGCCGATCGCATCGCCATCGTGGCCAGACCGAGGCCGGCGGAAGCGCTAAGGGCCAGCCACAGAGCTCGCCGCAGACCGCGCCAGGGGGTACGCGATTCCTGCAGCAACCGGGCCCGGAGCTGGGGATCGAGGCTGTCGGGATTCATCCCCATGGCTGCACGGAACGGGCGATGCTCTGATGGTAAAGTGGTGAGGATGCCGGTGTAGCTCAGCGGTAGAGCAACTGATTCGTAATCAGTAGGCCATCGGTTCAAATCCGATCATCGGCTTGATTCACGGCACAGCACCATGACGCTTCAATAGCGCAATGGACCAAAGCAAAGACCAAGAGATTGACAAGGTTGACATCATCAATCTCCTTGGTCAAGTCAATGGCTACTCATCTTATCTAGAGGTAGCAAGTCAAACCACCGGCCACCAATACGCCAGGGTTTGCGAACACATTTTCACGACCAAGAAAAGACTTCTATACAACATACCAGAAGGTTATTCCGATGGTCTTCCGGTTGACTATTCGGCCTCTGATTTAAGTGGCAGCCACTGCCTTGAGCAGATTGAGGCGTCAAGTCAAAGCCTTGACTTCGTATTCATAGATCCCTATCATACATACAAATCATCCCTGCAGAATCTTATGGCCGGATTCAGACTTCTAAATCCTGATGGTGTCATGGTCGTGCATGATTGCAATCCACCTAGCCTGGACATCGCCTCCCCCACATTTCAAGGTGGGCTCTGGTGCGGACTGACCTATCTGGCATTCCTGGATTTTGTCCATCAAAATCCAGGAACAGAATATGGCGTTGTCGATACCGACTGGGGCGTTGGACTGGTCTTTCGAAACAGCGGCACACGCCCGGCCCTGTTTGGCCCTCTCCCCGAACGACCCGCCATCGATGGCTTGCAGCTGGGGGACTGGGAGGTTTTCGACGCCCAGCGCCAGCATCTGCTCAGACTTCTATCCCCGCAGTGTTTTCGAAGAATCTTCGCGAATGGTCGCTCGGCTGCGCAGCCGAAACGCTCAGGCAAGCAGCTGGACGGAGGGACACTGCAGAACACCGCCTCGTAGGACGTGATGCAGGGTGGCCGGGAGGGTGCCGGCCGAAGCTGCTGGCCATCAAAAAACCCCCCTCGCAGGGAGGGGGGTTGGGGGATTCCGTCAGGTCTGATGCGCTTGAAGGCTGAGCAACTCAGCTTCAGCCGATCGCCGGGGCGGTCAGGGCCACGGGGGTGGCTTCGGCGGCAGCCAGGTCGAGCGGGAAGTTGTGAGCGTTGCGCTCGTGCATCACTTCCATGCCCAGACCGGCACGGTTCAGCACATCGGCCCAGGTGTTCACCACGCGGCCTTGGCCATCGAGGATCGACTGGTTGAAGTTGAAACCGTTGAGGTTGAAGGCCATCGTGCTCACGCCCAGGGCGGTGAACCAGATGCCGATCACAGGCCAGGCAGCCAGGAAGAAGTGCAGGCTGCGGCTGTTGTTGAAGGAGGCGTACTGGAAGATCAGACGACCGAAGTAGCCGTGGGCCGCAACGATGTTGTAGGTCTCTTCCTCTTGGCCAAACTTGTAGCCGTAGTTCTGGCTTTCGGTTTCGGTGGTTTCACGCACCAGGCTGCTGGTCACCAGCGAACCGTGCATGGCCGAGAACAGGGAGCCGCCGAACACACCGGCCACACCCAGCATGTGGAAGGGGTGCATCAGGATGTTGTGCTCTGCCTGGAACACCAGCATGTAGTTGAAGGTGCCGCTGATGCCGAGGGGCATGCCGTCAGAGAAGGAGCCCTGACCGAACGGGTACACCAGGAACACAGCCGAAGCAGCGGCCACGGGGGCGCTGTAGGCCACGCAGATCCAGGGGCGCATGCCGAGGCGGTAGGAGAGTTCCCACTCGCGGCCCATGTAGCAGAACACGCCGATCAGGAAGTGGAAGACCACCAGCTGATAGGGGCCGCCGTTGTAGAGCCACTCATCGAGGGAAGCGGCTTCCCAGATGGGATAGAAGTGCAGGCCGATGGCGTTGCTGGAGGGAACAACAGCACCGGAGATGATGTTGTTGCCGTAGAGCAGGGAGCCGGCAACGGGCTCACGGATGCCGTCGATGTCGACGGGGGGAGCGGCGATAAACGCCACGATGAAGCAGATGGTCGCAGCCAGCAGGGTGGGGATCATCAGCACGCCGAACCAGCCCACGTAGAGGCGGTTGTTGGTGGAGGTGACCCAGCCACAGAACTGCTCCCAGCTGGAGGCGCCGGAGCGCTGCTGAAGAGTGGTGGTCATGAGAACGGGTAAAGGATGAGAACTCCGAAACGGCAGGCGAAAATGCCTGGCAGCAGCAGCGCCTGAAGGGCGCGGCCGGCTCCGGAGGGAATGGAGGACGGAATCCCGTCGCAGACCAACGTAACAGAACGTTGCGGGTTTTGTGAAGGGGGGTTGCCGCAGGATCGCGCGATCGGGCAGGGGCCGGGGGCGGTGCGGGATTGCCGATACCGGTGGCCAGTCGCCCGATCCCTTGCCAAGGTGTGGGCCTCAACCCGCCGCTCAGCCGCAGCAGAAAACGTCATGGTGCTGCTCTGTTGGTCTCTTGAAGGCGAACGCCACCTGGAGCACGTGCCGCTGAAGCTCGCCCGTCGCCGCCACGCCCAGCTCAAGAGCATCGGCGCCGTTGTCTATTGGAGCGAGCGGCTGGCGCGGGTGAGCTGACGTTGCTAGATCTGCAGTTCTCCCCTGGCCGTTCGGCATGGCGCTGCCCGCAACCCAACCCCGTCACCATCGCCCGCTCGCCCTGGCGATCGGCGTGCTGGGGCTCAGCGGTGTCCTGCTGCTCAGCGGCTGTCAGCGCAAGCAGCAGACGGCCGAGCTGGAGCAGCTCAAGCAGCGGCAGGACCAGCTGGATCTGAAGATCCAGCAACTGGAGCAGAAACTGCACGGCGTCACCCCGCGCGACCCTGAGGAGCGAGCCGACACGGCCCCGGCGGGCCCGGTGCGCTCGATCACCTACCGCAGCGGCACCGATGACGATCGGCTGCGCATCTACTGGGCTGACGGCACCAGCAGTGACCTGCCGTGCACCCAGGAGCAGGCCACCTTGGTGTGCGGCTGACAGATGCTTGACATCGACGGCACGAGCGGCTGATCTGGCCCATTGCCCGCTTTCGATCCGCAATGGGTTTTGTCAGACCTCTGTCCACCGGAGTGGCTGCTCTGGCCGCCGCCCTGCTGGCCGGCAGTGGAGTCGCTGGCTTGCCCGCCCGGGCCCAGGTGACCTTCGGCTCCGTGCGCGCGCTCAACACGGCCCGCAACCTGGCCGTTCAGCAGAACGGTGGGCTGAGCGTCTACCGCCCGGCCCAGTGCATGTTCCAGAGCGCCGACGCCAGCAACGACTGTCTGCTGAGCATGGATGAGGACGGCTTTCTGTTCCGCTTCCTGGGCGGTGTTCCCGGCTGGGAGCAGTTCCAGATGCCCGCCAGCGTCGAAACCGAGGTGCGCATCTCCGCCGACGGCCGCACGGTGGAGGAGCTGATCTACAACGGTGAGCCGCGGCCCGCTGACCCTGCCGAGTAGGTGCTGGCGAGGGCCAATCCCGCCGCCAACTGCTCCAGCGCTTGACGCCAGTGTCCCGGCACCGGCCAGCATTCGCGGCGGGTGAAGCTGAAGGCAATCCCCTTCTCGCCGTAGGCCGCCTCGTTGATGAACACCGGCACCAGGGGGCCGGACTCGGCAGCGGGCGGCAGCACCGCCTCCAGGGGCAGGGAACGGCCGGCGCAGTCCACAAACACCGGCTCCTGCGGCTCCAGGGGATGCCAGTCGCGGTGCTGCAGCCGTGGGTGGATGCAGGCCTGCGGGCTGCCGGCGGCGTCCCGCGGCAGATCGAGGCTGCCCAGGTGCCGATGCACCTGCAGCTCGGGCGGCAGGCGCAGCTGGCCAGCGCGGGCCTCAGCCAACAGCGCCAGGGCAGCCTCCAGCGCCAGCCGGGTCTGGCGGCAGATCGGTGCCTGGATCACCCCCTGGGGCACCGGTCCCACCTCGATCACCAGGCCGCAGGGCCAGCGTTCCACCAGGAATCCGGTCTGCGCTGAATCCGCCTCGTGCAGATAGATCGGCAGCCCCAGCCGCGCCTGCAGGGCTGCGGCCAAAGCCAGGTCGGTGGGCCGCCTCCCGTACACCACCAGGGCATTGCCCATGGCGCTGGTGGTGCTGTGCAGATCGAGGGCGACGGCACAGGGCCGCCGGCCCCGGGGGCCATGGGCGGCCAGGATCTCCCGGGCACGATCCAGGTCCGGACCCGTGGCGCCGGGATCAGCCAGCAGGGCGGGGTCGAAGCAGCGGTTGAGATCCCGCTCCAGATAGCGGCGGTTGCAGGCGTGGGCCCCGGGGTTGCCGAGCACCAGCTGCAACGCCAGCCCTGCGCCATCCAGGCCAGCGGGGTGCCGCTGCCACTCCTGCAGCAGCCAGGGTGCATTGCGCTCGTTGCCGTGGGTGCCGGCCACCACCAGCACCTCCGTCGCAGGCATGGCTGTCGTCATCGCTGCATCGGCTCACGCCCCCCTTCCCGATTGCGGCCCGGCCACGGCCAGGCAGCGCTGGTTTTCCCCGCCCGGGTGTCCGAGAGTCGAAGCCCGGCCGAACCCCATCGTGCTCCCTCCCCCCTGGCTGGTGCGCAGTGCCCGCAACCTCTGGCACTGGCAGTGGCTGCAGCTGATGGGCGGCCTGGGTCCCGCCGATGGCCAGGGGCGGTACCGCCGCCCCGCCGCCGCTTTCAGCGCCTGCGGCGATCCACCGGCCGATGCTGGGGAGCCTGGGGCCCACGTGCTGATCGTGGGCCGCAGCTGCCCCTGGGCCCACCGGGCCTGGCTGGTGTGGAGCCTGCGCCAGCTGGGCGACACGATCAGCCTGGTGATGGTGGAGCCCGATCCCCAGGCCGGCCGCTGGCGCTTCATTGAACCCTTCGAGGGCTGCGACAGCCTGGCCGAGCTCTACAGCCGCAGCGCCGCCCCCCCGGGCAGCCGTGCCACCGTGCCCCTGCTCTACGCGCGCCAGCGCAAGCAGGTGCTGGTGGGGGAGAGTGCACGGCTGATCGAGTTGCTCAACCGCTGGCCCTCCGCCTCCGGCCTTGACCTCGATCCACCCGAGCAGCGGCAGGCCACGGCCCCATGGCGCCAACGGCTGCAGGACAGCGTCAACGACGGCGTCT
The DNA here is from genome assembly GCA_963765575.1 of uncultured cyanobacterium. Lineage (GTDB taxonomy): Bacteria > Cyanobacteriota > Cyanobacteriia > PCC-6307 > Cyanobiaceae > NIES-981. The sequence continues at coordinate 287,907 of CAVXWZ010000002.1, forward strand.
ACCGCTGCGGCTTTGCGCGCAACCAGGCGGCCTATGACGCCGCCGAATCCGAGCTGTTCGCCACCCTGGAGGCCGCCGAGGAGCAACTGGCCGCCGCCGCTGGCAGCGACGAGGACGGCAGCAGCGGGGCAGGGTGGCTGAGCGGGCCGCAGCCAAGCCTGGCCGACGTGCAGCTGTTCCCCACCCTGATCCGGCTGGAGCTGGTCTACGCCCCCCTGTTCGGCGTCAGCCGCCGCCCGCTCTGGCAGCTGCCGGCCCTGTGGTCCTGGCGGTCTCGCTTCCACGCATTGCCGGGGGTGGCCGCCACCTGCTCACCCCAGGCCTGGCGCCACGACTACTTCGGAGCCCTGTTCCCGCTGCACCCCTCGGGCATCACCCCGGCGGGCCCGCCCCTGGCCACACTGGTGGGGAGCTGCCCAAGGCCAGGACGCGATGCAGGACACCACTCCGGAGACCCTCCACCAGGGGGTGTACGGCCCCTTCACGATCACGGCGACTGACCGCCGCGAGGTGCTGGGCTATCGGCTCAGCCTGCTGGTGGCGGCCCTGGCCCAGCTGGGCCTGTTGGCCCAGTGGCACTGGCTGGGAACCGAGCACCTCTGGCCCTGGCTGCTGCCCCTGGCCGGTGGCCTGGGGCTGGCCTTGCGCTGGATTCACATCTATCTGCGGCCCCTGCACCGGGCCCTGCAGGCGTTCTGGCTGCTGGGCTGCGCCGGGCTGGTGGCCCTGGCACTTCAGGCCGGCCCCGGGGCCATGGCCGCCACCCTGCAGGCCCACGGCCGCTGGCTGTGGGCCATCGGCCCCCTGTTCGCCGCCCTGGCGGGAATCGGCTTCAAAGAGTTCTTCTGTTTCCAGCGCCCCGAGGCCATCGGTGTGACCCTGCTGCTGCCGGCCGCCCTGCTCGGGCACCTCAGCGGCCTGCTGGCACCGGCGCTGGTGGGCCGGTTGCTGGCGCTGGAGGCGGTGCTGCTGGTGCTGCTCTGCCTGCGCAAGTTCCCCATGCCGGCCGCAGCTGACGTGGGCGACAAGAGCGTCTTCGCCCACCTCGAGGCCCAGCGCCGCACCGCTGCCGCGTGAGCCTGATCAGCCTGGTGGGGGTGCGCAAGGACTTCGGCATCCGCACCCTCTTCGAGAACCTCAGCCTGCATGTGGGCGAACGGGAGCGGCTGGGGCTGATCGGCCCCAACGGCGCCGGCAAGAGCACCCTGCTGCGCATCCTGGCCGGAGAGGAGCCCCCGGGGGCAGGCAGCAGGCGCACGGCCCCCCACACCCGCATCGTGCTGGTGAGCCAGGACCCGCAGCTGCAACCGCAACGCACGGTGCTGGAAGAGGTGTTCGCGGGCAGCGGCGAGAAGCGCGATCTGCTCGGGCGCTACACGGTGGTGAGCGAGGCCCTGGCCGAGGCCCACCGGCTCGGCAACGACGACACCGCCCTGCTGGCGGAACTGGCCGAGCTCAATGGCCGCATGGACCAGAGCCAGGCCTGGGGGCTGGAGCAGCAGATCCGGGAGGTGCTTGATCGCCTCGGCGTGCAGGACGTGCAGCGGCGGGTGGGCGAACTCTCCGGCGGCTATCAGCGCCGCCTGGCGCTGGCGGCGGCCCTGGTGGCGGAACCCGACGTGCTGCTGCTCGATGAGCCCACCAACCACCTCGACGCCGATGGCGTGCAGTGGCTGCAGGGCTACCTGGGTCGCTTCCCCGGGGCGCTGGTGCTCGTCACCCACGATCGCTACGTGCTCGACCAGCTCAGCGAGCGGATCGTGGCGGTGGATCGCGGCGAGGCCCGTGCCTATGCGGGCAATTACGCCACCTACCTGGCCCGTCAGGCCGAGGAGGAGGCCGCCGCCGCCGCCGGTGAGGCCCGGCTGCGCGGCGTGCTGAGGCGGGAGCTGGAGTGGTTGCGGCGTGGTCCCCAGGCCCGCAGCACCAAACAGAAGGCCCGCATCCAGCGCATCGAGGCCATGCAGGAGCTGCCGCAGCGCCAGCAGCGGGGGCAGCTGAGCCTGACCAGCAGCAGCCGTCGGCTGGGTCGGCGGGCGATCGAGGCCGAAGACCTCACGCTCTGGGCCAGCCCGGAGGCCCGCAGCGCCGGGGCGGATCCCCTGCTCACGGGCTTCAGCTACGACTTCAGCCCCGAGGACCGGGTGGGGATCATCGGCCCCAACGGCAGCGGCAAGAGCAGCCTGCTCAACCTGATCGCCGCGGCGGCCCGGCCCGACACCGCCGCGGCGGCGCCCCCCGGCCACAGCGGCCGACTGGAGCTGGGCAGCACCGTGAAGCTGGCCTACTTCGACCAGCACAGCCACGTGCTCGAGAACAGCCGCGATGCGGCGGGGCGGCAGCGCCGGGTGCTGGACGTGGTGCAGGACGCAGCCAGCACGGTGGAGCTGGGCGGCAGCGTCCTCAGCGCCTCCCAGCTGCTGGAGCGGTTTCTGTTTCCGCCGGCCCAGCAGCACCAGCCGCTGAACCGGCTGTCGGGAGGGGAGCGCCGGCGGCTGCACCTCTGCCGGCTGCTGATCGGGGCACCGAATGTGTTGCTGCTGGACGAGCCCACCAACGACCTCGACGTGCAGACCCTGACGGTGCTCGAGGATTTTCTGGAGGACTTCCGCGGCTGCGTGCTGGTGGTGTCCCACGACCGTTACTTCCTCGACCGCACGGTGGACCGGCTGTTCGTGGTTCGCAGCGGCCGGCTGGAGCGCTTCGAGGGCAACTACAGCGCCTATCTGGAGCTGCGGCGGGCCAGCGCCCAGCCCTCGCCGGCCACGGCCACGGACGCGGCCACGGCCACGGCCACGGCCAAGGCGATGGCGATGGCGGAGCCCGCCCAGTCGGGGGCGAAGCCGCGCCGACGCAGCTTCCGCGAGCAACGGGAGCTGGCCCACCTGGAGGACCAGCTGCCCCAGTGGGAGCAACGGCGCGAGCAGCTGCAGGTCCTGCTGGCGGCCGGCAGCAGCGACTATTCCGCCCTCCAGGAGCTGACCCAGGAACTGGCCGGGCTGGGCGAGCGCATCGCGGCGGGCGAAGAGCGCTGGCTGGAACTGAGCGATCTGCCCGCGTGAGCGGATCAACAATCAGGAGGGCTGATCTGGTCCAGTGACTGGGCCTGATCAGCAGCTGCCCAAAAAGCCCCTCATTCAGCGCACCACACCCGTATGGTGGGCCTCGACGAGCATCAACCCTCCCGGGCGCGGACGCATGAACTCCCTCGACGATCACACCATCGACGATCACATTCAGAAGGACAGGAGCGAAATCGAATCCGCTCGTGCCGCTGGAAACGATGGCAAGGTGCGCCACCTCGAAGAAGAGCTCAAGGGCCTCGAGGAGTACAAGTCGCACCACCCCGATGACAAGCACGACCCCAGCCCCCTGGAGGTCTACTGCGAGATGAACCCGGAAGCCCCCGAGTGCCGGGTCTACGACGACTGAGCCGGCACCTCCTTCAGCTGGTCATGCTTCTGCAGCGTCTCCCAGACAACCGCAAGCAGGCTGTTGAGGTTGGCCGATGTGACCGCCGACACCGCCAGCACGGGCTGGGGGCAGTGACCCTGCAACGCTGCGATTTTGTCCGCTAATTCCTGGGGATCCAGCAGCTCGATTTTGTTGAGCACCGGGATCCGCTGACGGTCCATCAGCCCATGGCCATAGGCCTGCAGTTCCCGCTCCACCACCTGCAGGTCCTCCAGCACCGACTCCGAGGAGGCATCCACCAGGTGGATCAGCAGCCGGGTGCGCTCAATGTGGCGCAGAAACTCGTGGCCGAGCCCCGCTCCCTGGGCCGCACCGGCGATCAGCCCAGGGATATCGGCGAACACCGCGCCATCGCCACTGGGCCGGCGCACCACGCCGAGGTTGGGGACCAGGGTGGTGAAGGGATAGTCGGCGATCCGCGGACGGGCTGAACTGAGTACGGAGATCAGCGTGCTCTTGCCCGCATTGGGCAGCCCGATGATGCCCACCTCGGCCAGCAGCTTGAGTTCCAGTTGCAGCAGCCACTCCTCGCCCTCCCGGCCCTCGGTGAACTTCTCCGGGGCACGATTGCGGTTGCTGAGGTAGTGGGCATTGCCGAGGCCGCCACGGCCGCCGAAGGCCACCGGCAGCTCATCGCCGGGTGCGGTGAGATCGCCAAGCACGATGCCGGTGCGCGCATCGCGCACCTCAGTGCCGCAGGGCACGAGGATCAGCAGCGGCCGGCCACTGGCACCGGTGCGGCGGTTGGGCCCACCGCGCCGGCCGTCATCGGCGCCGAACAGCCGCTTGTATTTGAAGTCGAGCAGGGTCTGCAGGTTGGCGTCGGCGACCAGCACCACATCAGCTCCCCGGCCGCCATCACCGCCGGAGGGGCCACCGGCCGGGACATACTTCTCGCGTCGAAAGGCGACGATTCCGTCGCCGCCGCGGCCGGCCTTGACGGTGACGCGGGCCTGGTCGATGAACTGCATTGGCCCAAACCTAGGATCACGCCTCAGCCGTTGTCCGGGACCACACGTTGGCCGAGGTTCGTTTCCAGCACGTGAGCAAGACCTTCCCGCCCCGGCGCGGAGGCGCACCGGTGCAGGTGCTGCGCGACCTCAACCTGCACATTCCCGACGGCGAATTCCTGGTGCTGGTGGGGCCCTCCGGCTGCGGCAAGAGCACCCTGCTGCGCTTGCTGGCCGGGCTTGAGCAGCCGAGCAGCGGCGAAATCGTGGTGGGGGATCGGCCGGTGACCAGGCTGCGGCCCTCGCGCCGGGATGTGGCCATGGTGTTTCAGAGCTACGCCCTCTACCCGCACCTGTCGGTGGCGGGCAACATCGGTTTCGGGTTGCGGCGCAGCCGTCCGCGCACGGCCCTCCAGCACCTGCAGGACAGCCTGCACCTGGCCAGCCGCCGCCTGCCGTCAGTGTTGCGGGTGCCGTCGCCGCGGGAGGAGCGCATCGAGGGCCGCATCGCCGAGGTGGCGGCTGCCCTGGAGCTGGAGCCGCTGCTGGGGCGGCTGCCCAAGGAACTCTCCGGGGGCCAGAAGCAACGGGTGGCCCTGGGCCGGGCGATCGCCCGCCAGCCGGCGGTGTTCCTGATGGATGAACCCCTCAGCAACCTCGACGCCAAGCTGCGTGCCGGCACCCGGGCCCAGATCGTCGACCTGCAACGGCGCCTGGGCACCACCACCCTTTACGTCACCCACGACCAGGTGGAGGCGATGACGATGGGCCATCGCATCGCCGTGCTCAACGCCGGGCGGCTGCAGCAGCTGGGCACACCGATGCAGCTCTACCGCTGGCCCGCCAACCTGTTCGTGGCCCAGTTCATCGGCAGTCCGCCCATGAACCTGCTGCCGGTGGAGGTGATCGCCCCCGGCCAGTTGCAGCTGGGCAGCCGCCGGATGGCCATCGAGGGCCCGCTGGCCGACAGCCTGGCCGGCCGCGTCGGGCACCGGCTCAGCGGCGGACTGCGGCCCGAGCACCTGCGGCTGGCGCCAGCCACCAACCGCAACCTGCGGGCCACCGTGAGCCACAGCGAGGCCCTCGGCAACGAACAGCTGGTCACCTGTCAGCTGGAGGAGGGCGACCATCTGGTGCAGCTGCGGGTGGCACCGGAGGATCAGCTGACCCCCGGCAGCACCATCCACCTGGAGGTGGATCCCGCCGGCTGGCGTCTGTTCGATGCCGGCGGCGAGGCCCTGCCGCTGCCCAGCCACCCGGGGCAGCCGCCCCTGCTGCCTGAGCTCTGAGCGCGGAACCGCCCTCAGCGGGGATGGACCACGCTGCAGCCGGCGCCGCCATCGGAGCGCTCGGCATCGTGCACCCGCTCCACGTAGGGCAGGGTGTCGAGCCAGGCCCGCAGCCCGCGCTTGAGCCGGCCGGTGCCGATGCCATGGATCACCCACACCGGACCGGCGGCGGCCCGCAGCGTTTCGTCCACCGCCGCTTCCGCCTCGTGCACCCGCAGACCGCGCACGTCCACGGTGTTGCCCGCGGTGCGCACATCCGGGCCGCGGGCGGCCAGGGCCCGGCGCCCCCGCACCTGAACCCGCACCTCGGCAGGGGCCGGCTTCTCCCCCTGCAGGCCCTCGATGCCCGCCAGGGGCACGCTGAGGCGCAGCACGCCGCACCGCACCGTGAGCTCGCGGCGGTCAGCGGCGAGCTCCAGCACCTCGGCGGCTTTGCCCAGGGAGAGCACCCGCACCCGGTCCCCCACCGCCGGCATCCAGCCCGCATGCTCCCTCCGCTCCAGCCGGGGACTGTGCTGCTGCTCGAGGTGCTTGAGCCGGCGGCCGGCCTGACGGGCCGTTTCCCCCAGCTCCGCCGGATCGACGCGGCCGCCGCCATCGCCCTGGCGCAGCCGGCGGATGATGCGCCGCACCTCATGCTGACCCTGGCGGATGGAGCGCTCCAGCTGCTGGCGGCGCTGCTCCTGCTGCTCAGCGCTCTGCTGCTGCTGCTGCTGCCAGCGGGAGAGCAGCTCTTCATGGAGCAGTTCGGTGCGGGCCAGCAGGGCCGCGGCCTCCTCGGCCGCCTCCTGCTGGCGCTGGCGCTGCTCCTCCAGGCCCGCGATCACCTGATTCACCTCGCCCTCGCCGCGGGGCGCAAGCACCAGGGCGGCCTGCTCCAGCACCGCCGCATCCAGACCCAGCCGCCGGGCGATGGCCAGGGCGTTGCTGCGGCCGGGGATCCCCCACTGCAGGTGGTAGGTGGGGGCGAGGGTCTGCTCATCGAAGGCCACGGAGGCGTTCTCGAAGCGGGGGTCGGCGTATTTGAGGGCCTTCAGCTCTCCCAGATGGGTGGTGGCCAGGGTGAGGCGGGCCCGCTCCGCCAGATGCTGGAGCAGGGCCGTGGCCAGGGCCGCCCCCTCCACCGGATCGGTGCCCGCACCCACCTCATCCAGCAGCACCAGGGAGGCGCCGGCGGCGGCTGGTCCAGCGGCGGGCTGGGCAGCGGCGGGCAGGGCCTCGAGGATGCGGGCAATGCGGCGGATGTGGCCGCTGAAGGTGGAGAGGTTCTGCTGCAGCGACTGCTCATCGCCGATGTCGGCCAGCACCTGGGCGCACCAGGGCAGCCGCGGCGTGCCGCGACAGGGCAGGAACAGGCCGGCCCGGGCCATCAGCGCCGCCAGACCAATGCTCTTGAGGGTCACGGTCTTGCCGCCGGTGTTGGGGCCGGTGATGGCCACCACCCGCAGCGCTGGAGCCACGCTGACGCTCACCGGCACCACGGCCTGCCCCCCCTCCCGCTTGTGCTGCCACAGCAGCAGGGGATGGCGCAGGTCCCGCAGCTCGAAGGGGGCTTCGGGGGTGTCCGCCAACGCCGGACGCACGGCCCCCAGCCAGGCGCCGTAACGGGCGCGGGCGAGGGCCGCGTCGAGGCGCACCAGGGCGGCCCGCAGAACGTCGAGGGGGCCGGCCTGCTCCCCCACCGCCGCACTGAGCTCACGCAGCACGGCCTGCTCCAGCTCCCGCTCCTGGGCATCGAGATCGCGGATGCGGTTGCCCAGCGCCAGCACGGCCTGGGGCTCGATGAACAGGGTCTGGCCGGAGGCGGAACTGTCGTGCACCTGGCCCGGCAGCTGGGCGGCAGCGCCGGCCTTCACCGCCAGCACGGGCCGGCCGCCGCGCTCGGCGACCACGGAGTCCTGCAGCAGCGGGGCCGAGCGGCGCAGCAGCTCCTGGAGGCGCGCGCGGCGCTCGGCGCGGGCGGCCTGAAGCTGGCGCCGCAACCCCGCCAGGGGAGGGCTGGCCCGATCGGCGACGCGGCCCCCCTCCTCGAGGCAGAAGCGCAGCCGCTGCTCCAGCTCCGGCAGCGTGCTCAGCCCCGACACCACGGCGCTGGTCACCGGCCGCAGGGCCGGGTCGTCGATCTGACGCCGCAACCGCCGCGCCGCGGCCAGGGTGGCCGCCAGTTCGAGCAGGGCCTCGCCCGAGGCCACGCCGCCCTTGGCGCACAGGCCCAGGCTGGGGGCGATGTCGGCCACGCCCTGGAAGCTCAGTCCGCCCTCAAGTAACCCATCGAGGGCCAGCAGTTCAGTGGTCTCGGCCAGCAGGGTGCGGCTTGCCGCCACGGTTGCGGGCAGGGGCAGGCCGCAACAATGGCGCCCACCGGCGGCGGTGCTGGCGAAGCTGGCCAGGTGGGCGGCGAGGCGGGGCCACTCCAGCAGCTCGAGGGTCTCCTGGGCGATCGCGGCCGCACTCACGGGGCCGGCGGCGGGATCGGTGCCTGCCCGACGATGTTGCTGGGGATGCCGGTGGCGGGCTCGTAGAGCAGTTCAAGCCAGTTGCCCTCGGGGTCCCGCAGATAGCAGCTGGCGGTGCCATCGCGGTGGTCGTGCACGGGGCCGCAGCGGTGCCCGGCGGCCACGAGCTCGGCGCGGGCGGCATCCACCTCAGCGCGGTCGCTGAAGTGCAGGGCGACGTGGGGGCCGGCGGCGCTGTAGTCGGCGCTCAGCAGGGCGATGCCGGCACCGTCACCGGGCCACTGCAGGTAGGCCCAGTCGGCCGCATCCCAGGTGAGGCGCAGGCCGAGGGCCTGGTAGAAGGCCTTGGAGCGGGCGATGTCCTGCACCCGCAGGGCCACATGGCCGAGGCGGTGGCGAACGGTGGCAACGGGATCGCTGGCCATCAGGCCTGGCGCAGCCACGTGGCCGCGTCGCAGGCGTGGTAGGTGAGGATCAGGTTGGCACCGGCGCGCTTGAAGCACAGCAAGGTTTCCAGCACCACGGCCTGCTCGTCGATCCAGCCCCGTTCCGCCGCGGCCTTCACCATCGCGTATTCACCGCTGACGTTGTAGGCGGCAATCGGCTGCTCGCTCTCAGAGCGCAGCCGGTGGATGATGTCGAGGTAGGCCAGACCGGGCTTCACCATCAGGATGTCGGCCCCTTCGCTCTCATCGAGCTGGGCCTCCAGAATCGCCTCGCGGCCATTGGCCGGATCCATCTGATACGTGCTCTTGTCGTCGGGAATGGGCTTGCCGCTGTTGGCGCGAGGTGCTGAATCCAGGGCTTCGCGGAACGGGCCGTAGTAGGCGCTGGCGTATTTGGCGCTGTAGCTGATGATCCCCACGTGCTCGAAACCCTCCTCGTCGAGGGCTTCACGGATGGCGCCGACACGGCCGTCCATCATGTCGCTGGGTCCGATCAGGTCGGCGCCGGCGCGGGCCTGCACCACCGCCTGCTTGCAGAGGATCGCCACCGTCTCATCGTTCAGCACCACGCCCTCGGGGCTGACGATGCCGTCATGGCCATCACAGGAGTAGGGATCGAGGGCCACGTCCGTCATGATCGCCATGCCGGGGTGGGCCTGCTTGATCCGCCGGATGGCCCGCGGAATCAGGCCGTGCTCGTTGCAGCACTCGGCCCCATCCTCCGATTTCAGACCATCGGCCACCTTGGGGAACAGCACCACGCAGCGGATGCCCAGGTCCCAGGCCCGCCCCACTTCGGCCACCAGACCCTCCTGGCTCCAGCGCTGGCAACCGGGCATGGCGGCGATCGGTTCGTTGCTGGCCCCCTCATGCACGAACAGGGGGTAGATGAAGTCGGCTGCAGTGAGCTGATGCTCCCGCACCATCGCCCGCAGGGCCGGGGTGCGGCGCAGCCGGCGGGGGCGGTAGGAGAGCTCCATGCAGGGCTTGAGAGGGCCCTGGATCCTACGGAGACAGGGGCGGGGCCTAGAGCTGGGCCAGCTGGGCCCAGCCGGCCCGGGGGTCGACGCTGCGGGCGGCCCGCAACTCCTCGAGCAGGCTGCGTTCGCGCTCGCTGAGGGGCTCCGGCAGTTTGAGCACGGGGGTGAGCAGCAGGTCGCCGCGCCCGCCCTTGAGCGGCCAGCCCTTGCCTTTCAGCCGCAGGCTGCGGCCCGGGGTGAGGCCGGGAGGCACCTGCACCGAAGCCTCGCCGTCGGGGGTTGCCACCCGCACCTGACCGCCCAGGGCGAGCTCGTCGAGACTGAGGGGGAGCTCGGCGCGGAGCTGCTCACCATCGAGCTTCCACACCGGATGCTCCTGCAGCTGGATGGTGAGGTAGAGATCACCGCGGCGGCCCGTGCCCGGCTGCAGGTTGCCCTTGCCCTTGAGCCGCAGGCGGCTGCCGGGTTTGACGCCGGCGGGGATGCGCACCGCGACCCGCTCCTCGTTGACCGCCAGGGCACGCTCGCAGCCGCGGAAGGCCTCCGCCAGGCTGAGGCGGATGGTGGCGTCGGCGTCGAGATTGGCGGCACCTGCAGGAGCGCCGCCACCGAAGCCACTGGCCCCGAAGCCACCGGGAAAGCCGCTGCTGAAACCGAAGCCGCCGCTGCCGCCAGGCTGGGGCCCACCGCCGAAGCGCCCGAGCAGGTCGTTGATGAAGTCGTCGAAGTTGCCGTAGCGGCCGAAGTCCACATCCATGCCGCCGGAGCCGGCACCGGCCTGGCTCCAGTACTGGCCGAACTGTTCGTAGCGACGGCGCTTGTCGGGATCGGAGAGCACCTCGTAGGCCTCGCTGATCTCCTTGAAGCGCGCTTCTGACGCCTTGTCTCCGGGATTGACATCCGGATGGAACTGCCGGGCCAGCTTGCGGAAGGAGCGCTTGATCGTGTCGGCATCGGCACTCCGCTCCACGCCCAGCACCTTGAAGTAGTCGCGGTAGCCGTTGGCGTTCATCGCGGGGCAGCGCTGGCGAGGATGGGACAAGGCCTCCAGTCTCTCAGCTCCCGTGGAGCCCTGCGGCCCAAGCGCCAGCGTTGGCGTCGCCAAGGATGGCGGCGGCTGGGAGCAGGCTCCCGTAGCCTGGCCGGCCCTGCTGAGACACCCGTGGCACGATCCGGCTGGCATCGCCCCCTGGCGCTGGTGCCGCTCACGCTCGGCCTGATGGCCTTGATGGCCTGCGCCGGTGCTGGCGCGGGGGACCGCGGCCGGGGGGACACCATCGCCAGGGAGCAGACGGGCAGTGCCGGCAGGGCTGGCTCCACGTCGCCGCGGCTGGGGGAGGCCCTCGACAAGTCCAACGACGAACAGAAGGCCCTCAGCGCCCATCTGCGCGCGCGGGGGGCGGTGTTCTACGGGGCCTGGTGGTGTCCGGCCTGCTTCCAGCAGAAGAGCCTGTTCGGCAAGCAGGCCGGCAACACCCTCCCCTATGTGGAATGCGACGAGGAGCCCGGCCGCGCCCGCTGTCAGGCGGCCGAAGTGCGCGCCTTCCCCACCTGGGAGCTGGAGGGCAAGCCGCGCCTGGAAGGCGTCCAGAGCCTGGACGAGCTGAAGGCCTGGAGTGGGTTCGAGGCCGGTGGCGCGGCGGCGGCCCAGCCCTGAGCGCCAATCCGCCAGTCGGCCTGGTCCCACCGGGCCGATCTGGGGCAGATTGGAATCTGTCCTTGCGCCAGCTGCGGCAATGCCTGTCCCCCTGATTCGGGGCTCCCTGCTGGGGGGTGTCCTGGGTCTGCTCAGCTTGAGTGCCAGCAGCGCCCAGGCCCAGACCCTGCTCGATGTGATGGGGGCCGCCGCCATCCAGAACAGCCTGCAAAGCCTGCCTGCCGGGGGCGCCAGCGGCGTGATCGAACGCAGCCGCAGCACGGTGGATCAGGCCACCCAGGCCGAGCTGCTGCGCCTGAATCTGCTGCAGCAGCTGGCCGGCAGCGGCAGGGCCCAGGGAGCACCGGCCACCCTGAGGACGCCGCTGGTGCCCAGGGTCCAGGCCCCCGGTGCTGCCGGTACGCCTGGCCCCGCCGCCACGCCGGTGATCACGGCCCAGGTGAATGGCCAGCTCGTGCCCTACTGCTCCCACGGCGGCCTCTGCCATGGGGCCCTGCTGCGGGCCGTCCGCTACCCCTGAGGCGGCGCGGCAGCGGACCAGGCCAAATAAAAAGGGCCCTTCCAGGCCCCATGGGTCATTTGGGTGATAAGGCTGACCTCACCCCATCTCCCTTAGAGATGTCAGGCGGCCACGGGGGCGGGCTGACGGGAGAAACGAACGATGTTGTTCGCTGTTACGGGTTTGCTCTCACCGAGCAGGCTTCAGTCACTCTCCTCATGCCCCGTCGAAACCATTGCAGCCCCCTGATGGGCACCGGCGAAGACCGGGGCGGGGGGAATGGAGCTGAGCGGAATCGAACCGCTGTCCGAAACATTGGTGTAAGCCACCTAGTCCGGCCGAAACCGGACTCCTGCATTGTGGCAGCAAGCGTCGGGACAGGCGGGGGTGGGCATCACCGAACCGAGCCAGCGATCCAAGCCACGCAACCCCTTCTCTCCAGCCAGCAACCACAGCGAGCCGATGAGCGACCTGATCAGCGCAGTGGCGGTGGTGCCACCCGGCCTGGAGCCGCCAGCGGCGGCTGAACTGGAGGCCCTGGGCTGCCGCGAGGTGATGCCCCGCCGGCGGGCGGTGGTCTTCCGCACGGATCTGGCCGGCTACTGCCGGCTGCACCTGCAGGCCCGCCTGCCCTTTCGGCTGCTGCGCGAGCTGGCCCGCTTCCCCTGCCGCAGCCGCGAGCAGCTCTACGCCGGCGTCCAGACGAGCATGCAGAGCCTCAGCCACTGGCGGCAGTGGCTGGCACCGGAAGCCAGCCTGCGGGTCGATGCCAGCGGCACGGCCCCAGGGCTGAACCACAGCCACTACACCGCCCTGGAGGTGAAGAACGCCCTGGTGGATCTGCAGCGCCAGCAGTTCGGGCGGCGCTCCTCGGTGGATCTGGAGAATCCCGACCGCAGCTTCCACCTGCACCTGGGTGGCGGCGAGGCCGTGCTCAGCCTCGATGGCAGCGGCACAAGCCTGCACCGGCGCGGCTATCGGGCCGCCGTGGGGCTGGCGCCCTTGAAGGAAAATCTGGCCGCCGGCCTGATCGCGCTCACGGGCTGGGATGGCTCGGTGCCCCTGGCCGATCCCCTCTGCGGCTCGGGCACCCTGCTGATCGAGGCCGCTTGCATGGTGCTGGGCCGCGCCCCGGGGCTGGGCCGCCACTTCGCCCTGGAGCGCTGGCCCGATGTCACGGCCGACCTCTGGCACCAGGAGCTGGAGGCGGCCCGGGGCCGCCACCGGGATCAGCTCGCCGATGGCCGCCCCCTGGCTCCCCTGCTGGGCCTGGAGCAGAACCCCGAGGTGCTGGAGCAGGCCCGCCACAACAGCGCCGCCGCAGGGGTGGCGCCCTGGATCACCCTGCAGGCCGGCGACTGCCGCGACTTCCAGCCGCCCGCCGAACCCGGGGTGCTGGTGTGCAACCCGCCCTACGGCGAACGCCTCGGCGAGCCGGAGGCCCTGGAGGCGCTCTACACCGACCTCGGGGCGATGGTGAAGGAGCGCTGCTCCGGCTGGCAACTGTGGCTGCTGAGCGGCAATCCGCAGCTCAGCGGAGCCCTGCGCATGAAGGCCAGCCGGCGCATTCCGGTGAGCAACGGCGGCATCGACTGCCGCTGGCTGCTCTACGAGGTGCGCTGAAGCTCAGCGGCCCAGCAGGGTGCGGGTGGTCTTGGTGATACCGGCGGTGGTCTCGGGCAGGTAGGGGCCCTTGGTGAGCTGGCCGCCGATGCGCAGGAACAGGCCCGCCAGCACCAGGTTGAGGGCCGCCAGGGCCAGGGCGCTCTGGATCCAGCTCCAGCCCATGCCCCCGGGCAGCCAGAGCAACAGGGCCACCTCGGCGGCGATCAGGGCCAGCAGCAGCAGCACCAGACCACCGCTGAGCAGCAGGGCGCCACTGATCAGTCGCCGCTTCTCCCGGTCGGCCTCCTGCAGCGCGATGCGCACATGCAGGTCCATCACCGAGGTGACCAGGGAGCCCATCTTCCCCATGGCGCCCCGGGGCTTGTTATCGCCACCGCGGCCGTGCTCGCCTCTTCCCGCCACCGCGCTCATGCCGACCGCCGGCCCGAAGCCAGCACCAGACCAATCACCACACCCACACCGGCGGCAATGCCGATGGCCATCAGCGGCCGCTCACGCACCGGCTTCTCGATGCGGGGCCGCAGGGTGGCGTTGAGCTCATCGAGCAACCCCTCCAGCTGCTGCTCCAGGGGTTCGAGCGACTCCGCCAGGCGATGGGTCTGGTCCCCCGCCACGTCGGCCAGCTCCAGCAGCTGGCGGCGCACCACGGTGGCGGTGCGGCCGCTCTGCTCGGCGATCACATGGGTGACGTCGTCAAAACTGCCGCGGGTGGCCTCGAGGGTGTGGCGTGCCACCTCCGGCCAGCGCCGCTGGATCCGGGGCAGGAGGGTCTCGAACCGCTCCCGAAAGCCCTCGGCCAGGGCCTGGGCCGCCCAGCCATCAGACCTCGATGCCGATGGCTCTGCACCAGGCGCAGGGCCATCGGCTGGGCCGTCGGGGAGGCCAGAGCCAGTGGTGGGGTGGTCGCTGCTGCTGGTCTCGTTGGCGCTGGGGTCGCTGGTCATAGGGGAGTCGCAGGCCGGTCGATCAGAGGGCGTATGGGCCCGGTGGGCGGATGGGCCCGGAGGGCGGATGGTTGGCTGCCCGTTTGGCGGGCGGCCTGTTTTCAAACTAGGCAGGGGCTTGAGCTTGCGAAACCCTCCGCTACATTTCGGCTGCTCGGCGCCCGGGCCTGTTGGTTCTCATCAATCAGGTCGAGCTGCATCAGTTCAAGTCGTTCGGCGGATCGCTGTCGATTCCGCTGGACAACGGCTTCACGGTGGTCACCGGCCCGAACGGGTCCGGCAAGAGCAACATCCTCGATGCGGTGCTGTTCTGCCTGGGCCTGGCCAGCAGCCGCGGCATGCGCGCCGAACGGCTGCCGGACCTGATCAACAGCTCCATGGTGCGGGCCGGTCGGGCGGCCGAAACCGTGGTCAGCGTGCGCTTCGATCTGCACGACTGGCAGCCCGATGAGGCCGAAGCCGGCCTGGATCCAGCGGAGGACGGCCCCTGGATCCGTCCGGGCCAGAAGCAATGGACCGTGAGCCGGCGGCTGCGGGTGGCGCCGGGCGGCACCTACGCCAGCAGCTACAGCGCCGACGGCGTGCCCTGCAACCTGCAGCAGCTGCAGACCCAGCTGCGCCGCCTGCGGGTGGACCCGGAGGGCAGCAACGTGGTGATGCAGGGCGATGTCACCCGCATCGTCTCGATGGGTGCCCGCGACCGGCGCACGATCATCGATGAGCTGGCCGGGGTGGCCCTGTTCGACAGCCGCATCGAGCAGAGCCGCGCCAAACTCGAGGAGGTGCAGGAACGCCAGGAGCGCTGCGGCATCGTCCAGCAGGAGCTGCTGGCCGCCCGCCAGAAGCTGGAGCGCGACTGCGCCAAGGCCCGCACCTATCAGGAGTTGCGCGCCCGCCTGCAGGCGGGCCGACGGCAGGAACAGCTGCTCGGTTTTGAGGCCGCCCGCGCGGCGGTGGAGCAGCTGGAACGCCGCCGGCACGACCTGCAGAGCCGCGAGCACAGCGAGCGGGAGGCGATCAGCGCCGCCGAAGCGGCCGTCGCCGCCGCCGCCTGCGCCCTCGAGGAGCTCCAGGCGGAGGTGAAGGCCCTCGGGGAAGATCAGCTGCTGGCTGTGCAGGCGGAGCTGGCGGGCCTGGAGGCCGGCGGCCGGGAGCTGGCCCGGCAGGCCGAACGGCACCAGCAGCAGGCGGAGAGCCTGCAGCGCCAGCGCCAGGACCTGGGCACGCGCCAGGCGGAGCTGCGCCGCCAGCAGCAGGAGCTGGAGGCCAGCGACGACACGGCCGAGCTGGAGGCCGCTGAAGCGGCCTGCCGCGGGGCCGAAGCGGCTGTGGAGCTCTCGCGCCGCCGGCTCGGCGAAGTGGCCGGCCGCTCCGGCAGCTGGCTGGAGGAGCAGAAACGCCGCAGCCAGGAGCGCCAGGGGCTGGGAGAGCGGATCAGCCCCCTGGAGGCCGAAGGCCAGCAACTGCGCGAGCGCTGCCGCCAACACGACAGCCGCTGCGCCGAGCTCGACGCCGAGCAGCGCCAGGAGGCTGAGGCCCTGGAGCAGGCGCAGGCCCAGCTGGAGGCCCTCGACCTGGAGCTGCGGCAGCGCGGCCAGCGCCGCAGCGGCGGCGAGGGTGAGATCCAGGCGCTGGCCGAAGCCCTGGCCCTGCAGCAGCGCACCCGCAGCCGGCTGGAGCAGGAGCAAGCTCAGCTGGAGAAGGAGATCGCCCGTCTCGACAGCCGCCGCGACACCCTGCAGGAAAGCCGCGGCACCGGCGCCCTGCGGGTGCTTCTGGAGGCCGGACTGGCCGGCATCCACGGGCCGGTGGCCCAGCTGGGCGAGGTGCAGGAGCGCTATCGCCTGGCGCTGGAGGTGGCCGCCGGCGCCCGCCTGGCCCAGGTGGTGGTGGACGACGACAGCATCGCCGCCCGGGCGATCGACGTGCTGCGCCAGCGCCGCGCTGGCCGGCTCACCTTCCTGCCGCTCAACAAGATCCGCGGCGGCTCGGGCTCAAGCGCTGCCGCCGCCCTGCAGCGGGGCGGCCCGGCGGCCGGCGGTGCCGGACTGGTGGGCCGGGCCCTCGATCTGGTGGGGCACGAGCCCGTCTACGCCGAAGTGTTCCGCTACGTGTTCGGCGACACGCTGGTGTTCAGCGACCTGGCGAGCGCCCGCCGGGAACTCGGTCGCTGCCGGGCGGTGACCCTCGACGGCGAACTGCTGGAGCGCAGCGGTGCCATGACCGGCGGCAGCCTGCAGCAGCGCTCCGGCCAGCTGGGCTTCGGCCGTGGCCCGGAGGGTGATGAGGCCGCGCCCCTGCGGCGACGGCTGCTGGAGGTGGGCGAGAGCCTGGTGGCCTGCCGCCGCCGGGAAGCGGAGCTGGCCGGCCAGCTGGACAGCCTGCGCCCCGAACTCACCGCTCTCCAGCAGCGCCAGGCGGCACTGGAGGCGGAGTGCGGCAGCGCCCGGCGCGCCCTCGCCCCGCGCTTGCAGCACCAGCAGCAGCGCGGCCAGCGGCTGCAGCAGCTGCAGGCGGCCCTGGACGCCGATCGGCTGCGCCTGCAGGCGCTGGAAGGGGAGCTGGAGCCACTGCAGCGGCAACTGCAGGCACTGCAGCTGGCGGAGGCCCAGGCTGACGGCGGTGATGACGCCGCCCGCTGGGGTGGCCTGCAGCGGGACCTGGAAGCCGCCGACCAGGAGCTGGGGGCGGCGCGCCTGCAACGCGACCGCTTGCTGGCCGCCCGCCGCGAGCGGGCCCTGGCCGTCGAGCGCTTGCACCAGCAGTTCGAGGCTCTGGCCGCCGAGGAACAGCGGCTGGTGGGCGCGGTGCAGGCCCTGGTGGAGGAGCGCCAGCAGTGGAAGGACCGCCAGCAGGCGGAGCAGCAGCAGCGCCAGGACCTGGAAGGGCGGCAGAGCGAGCTGCAGACCCGCTTCGGCGAGCGGCGGCGGGCCCGGGATGCGGCCGAGGCCGCGGTGGCCACCCAGCGTCAGCAGCTGCAGCAGCGGCAGTGGGAGCTGCAGCGGCTCGGGCAGGAGCTGCAGTCGCTGCTGGAGCAGCGACGCAGCGAGACCCTGCGCCTGGAGCAGCTGCAGCGGGAGCTGCCCAACCCCCTGCCCGAGGTTCCCGCAGAGGTGCGGGCAGCGGGGCTGGAGGCCCTGCAGGCCGAGCTGCGCAGCCTGCAGGGCCGCATGGAGGCGCTGGAGCCGGTGAACATGCTGGCCCTGGAGGAACTGGAGCAGCTCGAAGGGCGCCTGGCCGACCTGGAGCAGCGCCTGGCGGTCCTCAGCCAGGAGCGGGAGGAGCTGCTGCTGCGCATCGAAACCGTGGCCACCCTGCGTCAGGAGGCCTTCATGGAGGCCTTCAACGCGGTGGATGGCCATTTCCGCACGATCTTCGCCGAGCTCTCCGAAGGCGAGGGCTATCTGCAGCTGGAGGATCCCGAGGCGCCCCTGGAGGGAGGACTCACCCTGGTGGCCCATCCCAAGGGCAAGGCGGTGCGGCGGCTGAACGCCATGAGCGGCGGCGAGAAGTCGCTCACGGCCCTGAGCTTCCTGTTCGCGCTGCAGCGCTTCCGCCCTTCCCCCTTCTATGCCTTCGATGAGGTGGACAGCTTCCTCGACGGGGTCAACGTGGAACGCCTGGCCGGACTGATCGCCCGCCAGGCCGAGCAGGCCCAGTTCATGGTGGTGAGCCACCGGCGGCCGATGATCGCCGCGGCCACCCGCACCATCGGCGTCACCCAGGCCCGCGGCGCCCACACGCAGGTGGTGGGTTTACCGCCAGCCGCATAACCAATGGCTCTGGGGGAGAATGCGCCCATGACCAGCACACCGCCCGGGGGCGATCGGCTCGCCCCGTCCAGTGATCCCCTGGCCGATCCCCCCAGCGACAGGCTCTGGCTGCGCTCCGAGCTGATGGGCACCCAGGTGATCACCCGCGACAGCGGTCGCCGCCTCGGCGTGGTGGGTGAAGTGGTGGTGGACATCGACCGCCGCGAAGTGGTGGCCCTGGGGCTGCGCGACAACCCGCTCACCCGCTTCCTGCCGGGCCTGCCCCGCTGGATGACACTCGACCGCATCCGCCAGGTGGGCGATGTGATCCTGGTGGACGCGGTCGATTCGCTGGCGGAGGGCTTCAACCCGGAGCGCTACAGCAAGGTGATCAACTGCCAGGTGGTCACCGAGGCGGGGGAGCAGCTGGGCAAGGTGCTCGGCTTCAGCTTCGACATCGAAACCGGTGAGCTCACCACCCTGGTGCTGGGCGCCCTGGGGGTGCCCCTGCTGGGTGAGGGCGTGCTCAGCACCTGGGAGCTGCCGGTGCAGGAAATCGTGAGCAGCGGCAGCGACCGGATCATTGTCTACGAGGGAGCTGAGGACAAGCTCAAGCAGCTGGGCAGCGGCCTGCTCGAGAAACTCGGCATCGGTGGCCCCAGCTGGGAGCAGGAGGAGCGCCAGCGCTACCGCGGTGCGATGGTGCCGGTGGAGAACCAGCTGGCCGCTGGCTTGCCCGCAGCCCAGGAGCAGCGCCGCATCCAGCCCGCCAGCGCCCGCGCCTTCGAGACCGAAGACGACTACGACTACGTCGAAGTGGCGGAGCGCCGCGAGCGCGAGCCGTTGCGCCAGCGCCGCTACCTCGACGAGGACGAGGAGCCCCGCGGGCGACCGCCCCGGGATCTGGACGAGCCCGAACCCCGGCGGCCGCGGCCACCGCAGCGTCGCCCGGCCGAGCGCGACTCAGGAGGAGAGCCGGGGCTGGAGCGCCCCCTGCGCCGCCGGCCGCCGGCACCGGCGAACCGGGAGCCGCTGGATGTGGAGGCCGACGACCTGGCTGATCCCTGGTGACGAGGCGGCCACCAGGGCCGTAGACACCTGGGCCCGGCAGGCTCAGCCAGCCTTGAACTCCAGCGAAGCCGAGTTGACGCAGTAGCGCTGGCCGCTGGGGGCGGGCCCATCCCCGAACACATGGCCCAGGTGCGCTTCGCAGCTGGCGCAGCGGATCTCGGTGCGCACCATGCCGTGGCTGCTGTCCGTCAGGGTGGTGATCGCCTTGGCATCGACGCCGTCCCAGAAGCTGGGCCAACCGGTGCCGGACTCGAACTTGGTGGTGCTGCTGAACAGGGGCGCGTCGCAGCACACGCAGTGGTAGGTGCCGCCGGCCTTGTGGTTCCAGTACTGGCCGCTGAAGGCCCGCTCCGTGCCGCCCTGGCGGGTGATGCGGAACTGCTCGGGGCTGAGCTTCTGGCGCCACACCTCCTCGCGGGCGTCGCGGCTGAGGCCGCTGTCGAGACCGCAGGCCGTGGCTGTGTTGGACGGGGCTGTGTTGGGCGGGGCGGGGTTGGGCGCGGACTCGGGCATGGAGGGGGGGTCGCTTGGCTGTTCAGACCCTAGGAATCGTCGCCATCCAGCGGCAGCAACTCGCACACCAGGCTGACCAGGGCAGCCACCGCTCCCCCGCCGCCAGCCTTGCCGCGCAGGCGGCGCAGGTCCTGACGCAGGGCCTCCAGCCGCTCAGGGCGGGCCAACCAGTCGGCACTCTCGGCGGCGATCTCCGCCGGGGTGATCGCCCCCACCCGCTCGGGCACCACCATCCGGCCGGCGTCGATGTTCGGCAGGGCCAGCAGGTGCCGCCGCCGCAGCCGCCAGGCGGTGACAGCCAGGCCCAGCAATTGGCCCAGCCCCGGCAGCCGCGCCAGCCAACCCACCAGCCCGTCCCAGGCCCGCATCACCTCGGGATGCTGGGTGGGCAGCAGCACCAGCATCGGCACCGCCAGGGCAGCCAGCTCAGCGGTATTGGCGCCCACCGTGGTGAGGGCAAGGGCGCACTGGCGCAGGGGCCCCTCGGCCGGGGCTGAACGCGTGAGCTCGATGCGGGTGCCGGCAGGGGTGAGCAGGGCCTGGCCCTCCTGCTCCACCAATGCCGAAGGCCGCTGCCGGGGCACCCCGGCGCCATAGGCACCGGCGATGGGATTGCCGGCCCCGGCACTGTGCAGCAGCTCGGCCAGGCTGGTGGTGGGCGCCAGGGGCAGCAGGAATCGGCAGCCCGGCCGCAGCGCCGCCAGCCGATCGGCGGTCTCCAGCAGAAAGGGCACGCCCACCACCAACTTGGCCGGTTTGGACCCCGGCAGCAGGGCGACCCACTCGCCAGAGGGCAGGGGGCCGGCGTGGCGGGCCTGGTCGCCGGTCGCCGCCGCCAGGTCGCCCACCACCGTGCAGCGGCGGCGCCAGCGCGGGGCGAGGCGCTCGCTGACCCGCGGTCCCATGGCGGCGATGCGATCGTTCCAGCGCGGCCAGCGCGCCAGCCATTCGGCATAGGTGAGGTGCCGGTAGCCCAGCCGTGCCGAGAGCAGCACGGTCCAGAGCTGGTCGCCCCCCAGAAACACCACCACCCCCCGGCGGGGCCAGGGGCCCCGGGCGCCGGGCCGCAGCAGCAGGGACCAGAAGCGGCGGGCCGGCGTGATGCGCTCAAACAGCGACCAGGCCGCCGCCACCCGGTGCTCGCGACCGGTGCCGTTGGGGCAGGGCACCAGCACCAGGTGCAACGCGCCCAGCGCCCCTGGGCAGGTGGGCCGCAGCGCCAGCCGCCGGTGCAGCGCCTGGGCCAGGGGCCGCACCCAGGTGGCGAGTTCGCCAGGGCCGTTGCTCACCAGCACGATGGCGAACGGTTCAGGCGTGGCGGCTCAGGGCTGAAGGAAAAAGTGCGGATGGCGAGACTTGAACTCGCAAGGCCGAAGCCACACGCCCCTCAAACGTGCGTGTCTACCAATTCCACCACATCCGCTGGTGTACCGGGCGGGACGCGGATCCAGCACCGGTTGGCGCGCCAGGGCGCGACGCCCCGCAATATACCCATCACCCTCCCCGGCGAACCCGGGGGCTGGTGTGTCAACGCTGATACAGTCCGCTGCGGCCTGGTTGAACAGAGACGCGCCGCATGCCCATCGGCAAGTTGCTGATCGCCAACCGTGGCGAGATCGCCCTGCGCATCCTGCGCAGCTGTCGTGAACTGGGAATCCCCACCGTGGCGGTGTACAGCACGGTGGATCGCAACGCCCTGCACGTGCAGCTCGCCGATGAAACGGTGTGCGTGGGCGAGGCGCCCAGCTCCAAGAGCTACCTCAACATCCCCAACATCATGGCGGCCGCCACCTCCCGCGGCGCCGACGCCATCCATCCCGGCTACGGCTTCCTGGCGGAGAACGACAGGTTTGCCGAGATCTGCGCCGACCACGGGATCACCTTTGTGGGCCCCTCGCCCGAGGCGATCCGCTCGATGGGCGACAAGTCGACGGCCAAGGCCACGATGCAGCAGGTGGGCGTGCCCACCATCCCCGGCAGCGAGGGCCTGCTGGCTTCGGTGGGGGAGGCCCGGGAGCTGGCCGACCAGATGGGCTACCCGGTGATGATCAAGGCCACCGCCGGCGGGGGCGGGCGCGGCATGCGCCTGGTGCCCCACCCCGACCAACTGGAGAGCCTGTTCAAGGCGGCCCAGGGGGAGGCGGAGGCGGCCTTCGGCAACCCGGGGCTGTACATGGAGAAATTCATCGACCGGCCCCGGCACGTGGAAGTGCAGGTGCTGGCCGATCGCCACGGCAACGTGGTGCACCTGGGCGAGCGCGACTGCACGATCCAGCGCCGCCACCAGAAGCTGCTCGAGGAGGCGCCGAGTGTGGGGATCGACGCCGATCTGCGCCGCCAGATGGGCGAGGCTGCGGTGGCCGTGGCCCGGGCCATCAGCTACGAGGGCGCCGGCACCGTGGAGTTCCTGGTGGACCGCAGTGGCCACTTCTATTTCATGGAGATGAACACCCGCATCCAGGTGGAACATCCGGTCACCGAGATGGTCACGGGGGTGGACCTGATCGCCGAGCAGCTGCGCATCGCCGGCGGCGAGCCGTTGTCCTTGAGGCAGGAGGAGGTCCGCCTCTGCGGCCATGCCATCGAGGTGCGCATCAACGCCGAAGATCCGCGCCAGAACTTCCGGCCCGCCCCCGGCAAGATCACCGGCTGGTTACCCCCCGGCGGCCCCGGCGTCCGCTTCGACAGCCACGTCTACACGGGCTATGAAATTCCCCCCTTCTACGACTCCCTGATCGGCAAGCTGATCGTGTGGGGGGTGGACCGCGACCACGCCCTGCGACGCCTGCACCGGGCCCTGTCCGAGTGCGCCGTGACCGGCATTCCCACCACCATCGACTTCCATCTGCACCTGATCGAGCGGCCCGAGTTCCAGGCCGGCGACGTGCACACGAAGTATGTGGAGGAGGACATGCCGCCCATGACCTGAACGGCCGGGCTGCCCGTCAGGCCGGCTCAGGCCAGCCCCTGAGCGCGCTGCAGCACCTGGGTCACCAGGCCCTGCTGCCCCACGAGCAATTCCCGCAGCAGGCTGATCAGCCCCACCCACACCACCGGCGTCACATCCACACCGCCGATGGGCTGGATCAGGCGGCGACTCGGCGCCAGCAGGGGCTCGGTGGGCCAGGCGATCAGGCGTGGCGCGCCCCGTTGCAGATCCACCTGCGGATACCAGGTGAGCACGATGCGGAACAGGAACAGCAGTGTCCACAGCGCCAACAGCACACCCAGCAGCAGGTGGATCCAGGCCAGGGGGGAGGTGGGCAGAGCCGTCACAAACCTCTAAGCATTCGTGCGCGCAGGGTAGGAAGCCGGGGCCCCTGCCTAGGATCACCGCCATCCATGAGCGTCCTCCAGCGGCCTCCCCATGACCCCTTCCCTCGCCAACTTCCTGAGCAGCCTCGTGTGGGGCGCGGTGATCGTGGTGGTGCCGATCTCCATCGCCCTGGTGCTGATCAGCCAGACCGATCAGCTGGATCGCCGCAACTGATCGCCAAGCCCCCCGCAGGCGCTGCCTAGAGTGGCTGCACGTTCCGCAGGGGATCGGTCGTGGTTAATGCCAGTCTGAACTGGGCCAGCATCGTTGGCATCGTGCTGGCGGTGGGTGGAGCGCTGCTCTACTTCATGCGCAACTTCAAGCCGGCCCTGGCGCGCGATTACGACGTGTTTTTCGCCGCGGTGGGCCTGCTCTGCGGGGGCATCCTGTTCTTTCAGGGCTGGCGCCTGGATCCGATCCTGCAGTTCGGCCAGTTTCTGCTGGCCGGCACCACCGTGTTCTTCGCCTACGAGAGCGTGCGTCTGCGCGGGGTGACCACCGAGCAGGCTCGCCGCTCCGCCTACTTCGACGACGATGAGCCGCTGCCGGCCCCGCCCCCCTACCGCCCGCGCGTGGGCGGCGGCAGTTGGGAGGGCGACGAGCCCGATCGCCTCGAGGAGCCCCAGCCCCTGCGCCGTCGCATTCCCACCCGGGGCTCCGTCGAGGAGGAGGACGACTTCTACCGCCCCCGCCGCCCCAGTCGCGCGGCCATCCCCGAACGGGCCGCCAGTCGCCGCCCCGGTGAGACCAGGGCCTCCGCCCCTGCCGGCTGGGACGACAGCGCCCGCGATTCCGCTCCTCCGTCGCCGCGCTACAGCGCTGGCCGGGCGAGCGGTCCCCCCGATTTCGGCGCCCGCCGCCGCGACCGCGCCGGCCAGGGCGAGGTGCGGCGGGGCAGCAGGCCCGTGGCCGCGGGCGACGCCATGCCCCGCTCCAGCCGCCGTGGCGGTGCCCCTGAGGAGGCCCCCGGTCCATCGCCAGCAGCGGCCGCCGCCAGGCCTGGCGTTCCCCAGGGATCGCCGATCCGCTCCCGCGCTGCCGAGGCCGGTGGCGTCAGCGACGCCGACTACACCCCGGTGAGCCGCAGCCAGGGCCAACAGGCACCGGCTTCCGGCTCTGGCGGCGCCCCTGCCCAGCGCTCCAGCAGCAGCCGCGACAATTCCTCCCGTTTCGACGACTGATCGGCATGGACGGCGTTGACGCCTGAGTTGGGCCCAGTGGCCTGATGGCGGCACGGCAGGTCGGGGCGACAGCAGCTTTTGTGCTCCTGGTGTTGGGCTTGTTAGCGGGCTGCGCCTCCGGACCTGGCCGCCAGGTGCGGGGCGGGGCTCCGGGGGGCGGCAATCGACTGGATCCGGCCCTCAGCGGCGACGGCCGCCTGCTGACCTCCGTGCAGGAGCAGGACGGGGAAAGCCGCTTGATCCTGCAGCAGCTCCCCGACGGCGGCCGTCGGCCCCTGCGGCTGCGGCGCCGCCGGCCCCACAGCTCCCCCAGCCTGAGCTGGAATGGCCGCTACCTGGCCGTGCTGGTGCAGGAGGGCCCCCAGCGCCGGGTGGTGATTGAGGATCGCCTGCGCGGCCGCCTGCTGCGGCTGCCCCTGCCCCCCGGCAGCCAGCCCGAGCGCCTCAGCCTGGCGAGCGATGGCTCACGCCTGGCGGTGGAGCTGCTGCGCAACGGCCGCCGCGGGGTGGAGCTGTTTGATCTGCGCGGCCTGCTGGAGCCGGATCTGCCCCCTGGCCGGGTGGTGCTCGGCGGCGGAGCCGGCCAGCCATGAGTCGCACCTGCGCCACCATCCGCCCCTGGCTTGGGCTGCTCAGCGCCGCGCTGCTGCTCGGGGGCAGTGGCTGCGGCGGCACCCGACCCCGGCCCCTGGTGTCCCTCAACCGGCAGCTGGCGCTGGAGGAGAGCGGCAGGGAGCCAGCCCTGGCCGGCCGCTGGCTGGCCCTGATCAGCGCGCGCCAGGGCCGGGATCGGGTGCTGCTGGTGGATGTGGAGCGGGGTGGGCAGCTACCGCTGCCGGGCCTCAACCGTCCCGATGCCCAGCCCCTGAGTGTGTCGATCGACGCGAGCGGGGAACGGCTGGCCGTGGTGCGGCAGGTGGGAGATCGCACCGAACTTGTGCTCTATCGGCGCTCCCAGGGGAGCCTGCGGCGGCTGCCGATCAACCCGGCCGGGGTGCCCGGGCGGGTGCAGCTGCGCGCTGACGGCCGCCAGCTGGCCGTGGAGGTGAGCCGCAACGGGGTCGGGCAGATCGACCTGATCAACCTGCCCTGAGCCTCACGGAACCAGCCCGGCCCAGCGCAGAAAGGTCTCGCCACTGAGGGCCTCGATCAGCAGTACGGCCGTGAACCCCACCATGGCGAAGCGTCCATTCACCCGTTCGGCGTAGGCACTCCAGCCGAAGGCGGGCACATCAGCGGTGGTGGCGCTGGTGGAGCTCAGCTCGGCCTCGGGGGAAGCGGCAGTGGAGGGCATGGGATCAGACATCGGCGCCGAAGACATAGCCGTCGGCCGGCAACAACCGCCAGTGTCCCGCACCGTCGAGCTCCAGCACCGTGTTGTGGAACTCGGTGAGCGTGGGGCGGTGGCCCACACTCACAAAGGCGATGTCCCGTTGGCGCAACAGATCGTAGAGGTGGCGCTCTGTGGCCACATCGAGGGCACTGGTGGCCTCGTCGAGCACGACGATGCAGGGGGCGTTGAGCAACAGCCGCGCGAAGGCCAGGCGCTGTTGCTCCCCCAGCGAGAGCAGGCGGGGCCAGTCTTCCTTGATGCCGAGATCGGGGTAGCGGTCCACCAACTCCGGCAAACGCACCTCGCGCAGCACATGGCGGAGCTGTTCGTCACTGAAGCGGTCAGGCTGCAGGGGATAGCAGAGCTGCTCGCGCAGGCTGCCGAGCAGCATGTAGGGCTTCTGGGGGATGAACAGCAGGTCGCCTTCGCTGGGCCGACGCACCTCCCCGGCGGCCGGGGGCCACAGGCCACTCACCAGCCGCAGGAAGGAGGTCTTGCCACAGCCCGAGGGTCCCACCACCAGCAGACGCTGATCCCGATCCACCTCCAGGCTGAGGTCGTGCACCAGCACGCGCTGGCTGCGGGGCGGCACCAGATCCACATGGCTCAGGTGGATGGAGTCGGAAGGCTCGGCGGGCAGGGACGCATTGCGACCGTTCTGCTGGGCGGCCTCGATGGAGATGGCATCCACCTTGCCCTGGAAGCCCTCCAGGCGGCTGATGGAGGCCGAGAAGGCTGCCAAGCGGTCGATGTTGTTGACGATGTAGCTCACCGAGAACAGCACCTGGGAGAAGGCGATGCTGGCCTGACCGAAGACCCCAAAATCCACCTCGCGGGCGAAGTAGATCGGTGCAATCACCAGCCACGGCAGGAAGCGGGAGAAATAATCGTAGGAGCGCTGAATCACACTGATCATCGCCTCCCAGATGATCAGGCGGTTGTAATTTTCGATCGCGCCGTCCAGCCGCCGCACCGCCTCCCGCGACTCCTGCTTCTCGCCCCGGTAGAAAGCAATCGATTCAGCATTGTCACGGATGTGAACGAGACCGTAACGGAAGTTGGCCTCCAGCTTGAGCTGCTCGTAGTTCAGCTTCACCAGCTTGCGACTGGCAAACACGATCAGTGCGGTGCCACCCACCGAATAAACCAGTAGCAACAGAGCAAGCCGGGAGCTGATGCTCCACAGCACGATAATGAAGCTGAAGAAGGTGAGCAGTGCCGACAGGATCTCAACGGTGACAGTGAGGCTGAAGCCGGTGAAGCTGGCGGCGTCTTGGGAGATGCGCTGGTCGGGGTTGTCGATGTCCTCAGCTGATTCGTCGTTGGGATTGAGGATGTAATAGGCCCGGTTGCTGAGGTAGCGCCCGAGCAGGCGACCGCTGAGCCATTCGCGCCACAGCAGGCCGAGTTTGGGAATCAGATAACTCTGCAGGGCCCGGATCGGCAAGGCCAGCACCAGACAGAAGGCATAGATCCCAACGATCTTCCAGAAGCCGTCCTGGTCGAACGCCACCAGGGAGTTGTCAACATTGCGGGCGATGAAACTGATGCCCACATTGATGCCGTTGATCACCAGGATCAGCAGCAGAATCACCCCCAGAATGGTCCAGGGCACCCAGCGACCCTGGCGCAACTTGCCCCGCATGGCCGCAAAACTGCCCAGGCCCGCCGCCATCAGCCCCATCACCACCACCCCCCAGGGGCCGCTCCAGAGGGCTGCCACCTGCTCCGGCACGCCGGGGAGGAAGCGACCACGCAGTTCCGGGATCAGGGCACCACTGAGGGCCACCACAGCGGTGAGCAGCAGCAGGGTCGCACCCACCACCACCGTCACAAGGGCGGCCACCAGCAACGGGAACTGCCACACCCTGGTGTCTTCCACCGGCAGGAAATAGGGCTGGGCCAGGCGCTGCAGCTTGCTCAGCTGGCTGCGGAGGGCCTTGAGGGGATTCATGGGGCAGATCTGTTAACGCCCATTCTCACCACCGCGGCGGACCCGCCGTGCCGGCCGGCCAGCCACTCAACCCGGCGGCCAGGCCAGGGGGCGGCCGCCGATCAGGTGCACGTGCAGGTGAAACACGGTCTGGCCGGCCTCGGCACCGGAGTTGATCACGGTGCGGAAGCCGCTGAGACCCTGCTCCCGCGCCACCCGGGCCGCCACCAGCAGCAGATGGCCCAGCAGCGGGGCCTGCTCGGGGCCGGCCGCATCGAGGCGGGTGATCGGTTCACGGGGAATGATCAGCACGTGCACCGGTGCCTGGGGCGCCACATCCCGGAAGGCCAGGCAGTGCGCATCGGCATACACCTGGTCGCAGGGGATCTCACCCCGCAGGATGCGCCCGAAGATCGTGTCGTTGGGGACCTGGGGCTGGTCGGGGGCTGCCATGGCGGCCGGGGGCAAGCGCTCTGAGGTGACGGGGGTGGCACTGGTGGAGCAGCGACCCAAAGCCGATGTTGGCACGATGCAGCAGCGCTGCCCTGCTGGGGCTGGAGGCCCTCACGGTCACCGTGGAGGTGGATCTGGGGCCCGGGCTGCCCGCCCTGCAGATGGTGGGCCTGGCCGGTGCTTCGGTGCAGGAGGCCCGCGAACGGGTGCGTTCGGCCCTGCGCCACAGCGGCTTCCGCGTGCCCCTGGGCCGCGTGGTGGTGAACCTGGCCCCCGCCGACCTGCGCAAGGAGGGCCCGGGCTTCGATCTGCCGGTGGCGCTGGGGTTGCTGATGGCCAGCGGCCAGCTGCCAGCTGAAGCCCTGCGGGGGGTGTGGAGCAGCGGTGAGCTGTGCCTCGATGGCCAGCTGCGCCCCGTGCGCGGGGTGCTGGCGGTGGCCTTGCGGGCCAGGGCCGAGGGGGCGCGGGCCCTGCTGGTGCCCGAGGCCAACGCCGCCGAGGCCGCCCTCGTGGAGGGTCTGGCGATCTGGGGGGTGGCGGATCTGGCGGCCGCCGTGGAGCAGCTGCGGCAACCGCATCACTTGCCTTACCAGGCCAGTCGCGCCGTCGAGGGCGCCAGCCAGGAGCGCAGCGGGCCCGATCTGGCGGATGTGCACGGCCAGCCCCATGGCCGCCGCGCCCTGGAGATCGCCGCGGCCGGAGGCCATCACCTGCTGCTGGTGGGGCCTCCCGGCAGCGGCAAGACGATGCTGGCCCGGCGCCTGGCGGGGCTATTGCCGCCGTTGCGCCGGCAGCAGGCCCTGGAACTCACCCGTATCCACTCGGTGGCGGGGCTGCTGGGGGCGGGGGCAGGACTGATTGCCGAGCGGCCCTTCCGCTCACCCCACCACAGCTGCTCGGGGGCGGCGCTGATCGGCGGCGGCGCCATTCCCAGGCCGGGCGAACTGGCCCTGGCCCATCACGGCGTGCTGTTCCTCGATGAGCTCACTGAGTTCCGCAGCGGCGTGCTCGACCTGCTGCGCCAACCCCTGGAGGAGGGCGAGATCTGCATCCACCGGTGCCGTCAGCGCAGCCGCTTCCCCTGCGCCATCACCCTGGTCGGGGCCTCCAATCCCTGCGCCTGCGGCTGGTACGGCGACCCGCAACGGGACTGCCGCTGCAGCGAGGGCGAACGGCGGCGCTACTGGGGCCGCTTGTCCGGACCGCTGCTCGATCGCATCGATCTGCAGGTGGTGATGCGGCGCCCCGAGGCCTCGGCCCTTGCCGCCCCCTACCGCCCGGGCAGCGCCGGGACAGCGGGCCTGGAAACCAGCACCCAGGTGGCCGAGCGGGTGATGGCCGCCCATCGACGCATGGAGCAGCGCAACCCCGGCGGCATCAGCAATGCCCGCCTCGCCAGCGGCGGGCTCCAACAGGTGCTCCACCTCGAGCCATCAGCCCTGGATCTGTGGGAGCAGGCGATCGGCCAGCGCAGGCTCACGGCCAGGGCAGGCGAGCGGCTGCTGCGGGTGGCGCGCACCATCAGCGACCTCGACAACAGCGCCGGGATAAGCACAGCGGCTGTGGCCGAAGCGCTCACTTACCGCAGTTTCGACTCCCTGGACCAGGGCTGAGCCAAGCAGCGGCACTCAGCCGGGGAGGTGGGCTTCAGCGACGACGGCGGCGCTGCTGGGCCTTGCGCTTGTACTTCTCGGTGGGGGTTTCGTGGTGCCGCAGCCGCTTGAGGTCGGCAAAGATGCCGGCCCTGGACACCTGGCGCTTGAAGCGGCGCAGGGCCGACTCGATGCCTTCGTTTTCGCCAACGGTGACCTGGGTCATGAAGCTGGGTTCATCTCACGGAGCTTGCCAAGCTAGCAACCGGGCTTGCCTTGTCCTCAGAGGCCCGTGGGATCGGGAGCGTTGATCAGGCCGTCGCTGCCCAGCTGGCACCTCCAGTTCCACGGGGGTCTCCTCTGCTCAGTGCAGCCGGCGCCCCAAGCCGGCCTCCACCTCGTTGGGGTCAGCTCCGACCTCTACCTCTTCAAGCTCGATCTCTCAAGCTCCGCCTCTTCGAGACTCCAGCGCCTCGAGCTCGGGATCCAGGAGCTCTGGGTCCGCCTCCAGGTCGCGTGCCGGCGATCGGGGCGTTCCCCACTGGCCAGCTGTCGCGGTAAAGGTACACGTGGCCGAGGTTGCGACCGTTGTAGGCGCGGCGCTTGAGCTGCCAGCCGGGCTCCAGCACCAGCTTGAGGAAATCCGTCCCCGGGCCGTTGGTGCGGGCCACCACCATCTCCGGGCCGATGCCGGAGCGGGTGGGCACCGCCAGCAGCATGTTGTCGTCGGCATAGCGCACCACACTCAGGCGGTAGCCGGGTGCCAGATCAGATTCGCCGATGCGCAGCGAGTAGCCATTGGCATCGAGATAGCGGCCGCAGATGCCGGTGAAGTCGAAGGTCGCCAGCAGCGGCTCCACCGCAGCCGGGGCGCCGCCATTGATGGCGAAGCAGGGGCGGCGATCGTTGAGCTGCTCATAGATGTTGAGCTGGGCGCGGGTGCCGTTGCCGATCGGGGCCGCCACCACCGCGAAGCGCTGGGGGTCGAGCTCGACGCTCTGGAACAGCGACTGCGCCCGAGCCACGTGGGCCGCTCGGAGCAGCGGCCAGGGCGGACACGCCCAGGGCGGCCAGGGCACCGGCCAAGGGGGTGCGGAGCAGCGCGAGGCAGGACATGGAGAGAGCGAGGAATCCTGGCAGGAGGCGATGGTAGGCAACCTTCCCTGACTCACCAGGGGGGCAGCGCTGCGTGGTCAGAGCATGGCGTCAGGGGAGGGACATCGCCCTCAGGCCGGCCTGTTGATGCGGATCGCCAGCAGCAACGTGGCCACGGTGCCGGGCAGGCTGAGCGCCAGGATCCAGCGGGTGGTGCCCAGACCCAGATCCGGATCGCCATAGGCGAGCTCAAACACACAGCCGGTGGCGGCAATGCCGAGCACGCAGGCCAGGGCCAGGAGCAGCCCGGCCAGGGGTTTCATCGGCATGGCCGGCTCAGCGGATGGACTGGACGTCGACGCGCTGGAAGCCGTGCTCCTGCAGCTCGGCGTTGAGGCTCAGCTCGTCGGTGACCCGATCCACGAACAACACGCCGTTGAGGTGGTCCATCTCGTGCTGGATGCAGCGGCCGAGCAGACCATCGGCCTTCATACGCCGGGGCCGGCCCATCTCGTCGCGGTATTGCAGCTCGACCGTGGAGGGGCGCACCACGTTGAGGTAGACGCCGGGAATACTCAGGCAGCCTTCCTCATAGGTCTCGAGGCCGGAACCAAAGGAGCGGATCTCGGGGTTGATCAGCACCAGGGGCGGGTTGGCGGCGTTGTCGGGATCGAGATCGAGCACCAGCAGCTGCTTGTGCACACCCACCTGGGGAGCAGCCAGACCAATGCCCTTGGAGCTGTACATGCTGCGCAGCATGTTGCGGGCCAGATCCCGCACCGATTCATCAACTTTGCCGATGCGCTTGGCGGCGGTGCGCAGCACCCGATCTCCCAGGGTGTGGATCGGCAGCGGCGGCTCGGCCAGCGCCTCCTTGGGCACCTGCACACTGCGGCCGGGTTGCTCCGCCGAGCGGGCCATCTGGGCGAAGCTGCGTGCCAAATCCCTGACTGCTGGTGTTGTGTCAGTTTAAGGCGACTCCATTGAGAAGCGGGTCGCGGCCTCCCCCATGCGGCAGTCGGACACAGCGGGGAGGGGACTGCCTCCTGAGCTGGTGGTGGGACGCAGCCCGAGTCTGCGCGAACCGCTGCTGCACGGTGGCCGGATCCACTGGCTGGAGCAGCGGCCCCATGAGGGCGGGCGCACCACCCTGCTGATGCGCTCCATTGAGGACCGCGACAGCGAACCACTGGAGCTCACCCCGTCCCCCTGGAACCTGCGCACCCGCGTGCATGCCTACGGCGGCGGCAGTTACGCCATCGCCGGCGACACCCTGGTGTTTGTGCACGATGGCGACCGCTGCCTCTGGCGCTGCCGTCTCGACCCGAGCAGCGGCCGGGCCCAGGGCCGGCCCGAACCCCTCACCACCCCGGCGGCGCGGGCCTTCGCCGATGGCCTGATCGACAGCCCTCGCCAGCGCTGGATCGGCGTGATGGAGGTCGATGACAGCGACCTGCTGGTGGCGGTGCCGCTGGGCGGCGGCGAGCCCGCCACGCTGCATCGGCCGGCCGACTTCTGCGGCTACGCCTGCCTCAGCCCCGACGGCAGCCAGTTGGCCTGGGTGGAGTGGCAGCAGCCCCACATGCCCTGGCAACGCAGCCAGCTGTGGCTGGCCGAGGTGGCCGCCGATGGGGCCCTGGGCGATCCCCGCGTGGTGGCCGGCTCGGACGCCAGCGATGTCCGACCGATCTCGGTGTTCCAGCCCCTCTGGCTCGGCCTAGGCGAGCTGGTGGTGGCCAGCGATGCCAGTGGCTGGTGGAACCTGCAACGGCTGCACACGCCCTCCGGCCACTGGCAGAGCCTGCTGCCGATGCGGGCCGAATTCGCCATGCCCCAGTGGGTCTACGGCATGCGCACGAGTACCTGGGATGGCCGGCAACTGATCGCCGCCGCCTGCCGGGATGGCGTCTGGGAGCTGGGCCGCGTGGCCCTGGAGCCGGAGCTGGTGGGCAGCGCCGCCGCCTGGCAGCCCCTGGCCGTGCCCTTCGACGACCTGGCCGGCCTCAGCGCCGGGGATGGGCAGCTGGTGGCGGTGGCCAGTTCCCCCACCACCCCCCAGGGGTTGCTGGCGGTGGATCTGGCCAGCGGCCACTGGCAACACTGGCCCGTGGCCCCGTGCCCGCTGGCGGCCGAGGCGATCAGCCAGCCCCAGGCCTGGTGGTTCCCGGGCCATGGCGGGGCCCGAACCCACGCCTGGTACTACCCCCCGCACGGCGGCGCCACGGCCCACTCCCCCCTGCTGGTGAAGGGTCACAGCGGCCCCACCGGCATGGCCCGCCGCGGCCTGAACCTGGCGATCCAGTTCTGGACCTCCCGGGGCTGGGGGGTGGTGGATGTCAACTACGGCGGCTCCACCGGCTTCGGGCGTGCCTACCGGGAACGGCTGGACGGCCAGTGGGGGGTGGCGGATGTGGCCGACTGCGCCGCCGCCGCCCGCTCCCTGGTGGCGGCCGGGCACGCCAGCCGCGCCCGCATCGCCATCGAGGGCGGCAGTGCCGGCGGGTTCACCGCCCTGGCGGCGCTCTGTTTCAGCACTGTCTTCGGCGCCGCCGCCTGCCGCTACGCCGTGAGCGATCCGGCCGGCCTGGCGGTGCACGACCATCGCTTCGAGGCCCGCTATCTCGACAGCCTGATCGGCCCCTGGCCCGAGGCCGCCAGCACCTACGCGGCCCGATCGCCGCTGGAGCATGCGGATCGCATCCGTTGCCCGGTGATTTTCTTTCAGGGGCTTGAGGACACCGTGGTGCTGCCGGAGCAGACCGATCGCATGGCCGCGGCCCTGGCCGCCCATGGCATCGCCGTGGAGGTGCACCGGTTTGCCGGTGAAGGCCACGGCTTTCGCGACGGGGCGGTGCAGCTGCAGGTGCTCGAGGCCACCGAGGCCTTCTTCCGCCGGCACTTCGGCCTCAACAGCCCGTGAGCCTGCTGCCGGCCCTCGCCCTGATCGCTCGGGGCCTTGGCGACCCTGGGGTTGCTACTGGCGCTGGGTCGGGCGATCGGGCCGGCCCTGGGGCTGCAGCGACTGGGGCTGCCGGCGGCCGTGGTGGCCGGGCTGCTGGGGCTGTTGATCGGCCCCTATGGTCCCTGGCCGGTGATGCCCCCTGCGGTGGAGGAGCTCTGGGCGCGACTGCCCACGATCCTGCTCACCCTGGTCTTCGGCACCCTGATGCTGGGACGGCCCCTGCCCGCCGTGCAGCGCTTCTGGCGCGCGGCCGCCGCCCAGACCCTGCTCGGGTTGACGCTGGGCTTCGGCCAGTACCTGATGGGCGCCCTGACGGTGCTGCTGCTGCTGGGCCCCTGGCTGGGGGTGAATCCGCTGATGGCCTGCCTGATCGAGGTGGGCTTCGAGGGGGGGCACGGCAGTGCCGCGGTGATGGGACCGATCTATGCCGACCTGGGGTTCGTGGAGGGCAGCGACCTGGGGCTGGCGATGGCCACCGTGGGCCTGCTCAGCTCCACCCTGCTGGGGGGGGTGCTGGTGGTGATCGCCCAGCGCTTTGGCTGGCTGATGGCTCTTGAGCCTGTGGCCCTTGAGCCTGCGCTGGCGGGTGGTGGCCTCGAACCTGTGGCCCCGGAGCCAGCCGCCGGCCCCCACCAGCCCAGCTGTCCCCTGCCCGATCCGGCCGCGGGCCGCGAGCTCGGGGAGGTGGCAATGCTGCTGATCAACCTGGGGCTGGTGGGCCTGGCGGTGGGCCTGGGGGTGCTGATGGAGGTTGCCCTCAACTGGGCCGCCACGCCCCTGCATGGCGCTTGGCGCACCGTGGTGGACGCCCTACCCGTCTACCCCCTGGCCCTGGCTGGCTCGCTGCTGGTGCGTCTGGCCCTGGAGCGCAGTGGCCGCAGCGATCTGGCCTCCCCCCAGCTGCAGACCCGCCTGGGGGGCCTGGCCACCGACCTGCTGATCACCGCGGCGATGGCGGGCCTGAATCTGCCCCAGCTGGCCAAGAGCTGGCTGCCGCTCACGGTGCTCGCCAGCGCCGGCCTGGCCTGGAATCTGCTGGTGGTGCTGGTGCTGGCCCGCCGGGTGCTGCCGGTCGACTGGTTCGAGCGCGCCGTGATCGAGTTCGGCCAGGCCACCGGGGTGGCCGCCACGGGCCTGCTGCTGCTGGGCATGGCCGATCCCAGCAACCGCAGCGAAGCGCTGCCGGCCTTCTCGATCAAGCAGTTGCTGCTGCAACCGGTGCTGGCCGGTGGCGTGGTCACGGTGGCGGCACCGCTGGCCGTGAACAGCTGGGGGCTGCCGCTGTGGTGTGAGTTGTGCTTCGGTCTCACGGTTCTCTGGATCACACTGGCGCTGCTGCTGGCCCGTCAGCCGGCCTGAGCCCCGATCACCATGAAGCTGTTCGATGTGCTGATCGCCTTTGTGGCGCTCAGCCTGCTGCTGCTGCTGGCCACGGCGCTGCGGCAGCGGCTGCCGCTGCTGCGCCGATCAGGCCTGCCCGAGGCCCTGGTGGCCGGCCTGCTGGGGCTGGCGATCGGGCCCTTCAGCCCCCTGCGCCTGTTTCCCGAGAGCGTCTACACGGTGTGGAGCCAGACCCCCGGGGTGCTCATCAACGTGGTGTTCGCCAGCCTGTTTCTGGGCCAGAGCCTGCCCAGTAGGAGGGTGGTGTGGCAGCGGGCCGCCAGCCAGACGGCCTTCGGCATGGTGCTGGGCTTCGGGCAGTACCTGGTGGGTGGACTGGTGCTGCTGCTGGTGCTGCGACCGCTGTTGGGCAGCGATCCGCTGCTGGCCTGCCTGATCGAGGTGGGCTTCGAGGGCGGCCACGGCACCGCCGCCGGGATGGGGACCACCTTCAGCCGCCTGGGGCTGACCTCCGGCGAGGCCCTGGGCCTGGCGATGGCCACCTTCGGCGTGCTGGCCGGGGTGCTGGTGGGCAGCACGCTGGTGATGATCGGTCGCCGGCGCCAGTGGCTGCTGCCCTCGGATCAGCAGCAGCGTGGGGGGGAGGCGACCGGGCAGGTGGAGCGGCCGGCAGCGGCTGCGAGCTCGCCCACGATCGACGCCCTCACCCTCAATCTGGCCCTGATCGGTGCCGCGATCGGTCTGGGGGTGCTGCTGCGCCATGGCCTGGTGAGACTGGCCGGGGGCCTGGGTGGTGAGCCCACCGGCCAGCTGTTCGCAGCCCTGCCCCTGTTTCCCCTGGCGATGGTGGGCGGACTGCTGGTGCAGCGCCTGCTGCAGTGGCAGGGGCAGCCCCGCCTGGCCTCGGTGAGCGCCCAGCGCAGCATCGGCTCGTTGGCCATGGATGTGCTGATCGCCGCGGCGATGGCCAGCCTCAACCTGCCGCTGGTGGAGGAGGCCTGGCTGCCGCTGCTCGTGCTCGCCCTGGCGGGGCTGGGCTGGAACGTGGCGGTGTTCCTGTGGCTGGGACCACGGCTGTTCCGCAATGCCTGGTTCGAGCGGGCGATCGCCGATTTCGGCCAGAGCACCGGCATCACCGCCACCGGGCTGCTGCTGCTGCGCATGGCCGACCCCTACGGCCGCAGTCCGGCGCTGGAGGGCTTCTCGTTCAAGCAGCTGGTGTATGAGCCCTTCCTGGGCGGCGGGCTGGTCACCGCCTTCGCCCCGATCGCGTTGGTGGCCCTGGGCTTGCCCCTGTGGACCCTGGTGGCCCTGGGGCTCACCCTGGCGTCCCTGGCGTTCGGAGTCGCCATGGCCCGTCAGCGACCGGCCGGTGTGGCGGCTCCGTAGTTCAGCGCCTGCATGCGGGCAGCCACCCGCTGCATCTCGGCGGCACTGAGCAGCGGCGGCTCACCAAGCTGCAGGGCTTCGAGATACACGTGCGCCAGGGTCTCCACCTCCAGCGCCAGAGCCACGGCCTGATCCAGATCGCCCCCCAGGGCCACCTGGCCGTGGTGGGCCAGCAGACAGGCGCGGCGATCTCGCAGGGCCGCCAGGGCCCGATCGGAGAGCTCCTGGCCGCCGAAGGTGGCGTAGGGGGCGCAGCGGATCTCGGCGCCACCGGCCACCACCACCATGTAATGGAAGGCGGGAATGGCGCGGCCGTGACAGGCCAGGGCCGTGGCGCGGATCGAGTGGCAGTGCACCACGGCCTGAATCTCGGGCCGGCTGGCCAGGATGTCGACGTGCAGGCGCCATTCCGAGGAGGCCTGACGGCCGGGGGCTGCGTGGCGGACCCGCCCCTGCCCGTCGAGCTCCACCAGATCCTCCGGGCCCATCTGCTCAGCGGGCAGGGAACTGGGGGTGATCAGCAGGCCATCGGATAGGCGCAGCGAGAGGTTGCCGGCCGTGCCCTGATTGAGGCCGAGGGCCCGGAGCCCCTTGGCGGCGGCCAGCAGCTGGCGCCGGGACTTCTCGTTCGCCAGCGGCATGGGGGCAGGTGGGCTGCAGAGAGCGTAGGCAGCCATGGCGAGGCAACCCTGAGACAGCCCCCCAAGGCCATGACCATGGCAGCAAAGGCCAAGCCTGCAGGCCTGATCCAGCGCTACCGGGAGGAGCTGGAGGTGCGCCGCTATGCGCGTCGGACGGTGGCGACCTATGAGCAATGGCTGCGGCGATACCTGCGGTTTCACCGGATGCAGCATCCCCGGGAGATGGGAGAGGCCGAGATCAATGCCTTTCTCAGCCATCTGGCCACGGAAGAGCACGTGAGTGCCTCAACGCAGAACCAGGCCCTGGCGGCACTGCTGTTTCTCTACCGCACGGTGCTCGGGGGTGATTTGGGCAGCCTGGAGGGGGTGATCCGGGCCCGCAAGCGCCGGCGCCTGCCCGTGGTGCTCACGGTGTCGGAGGTGCGAGCCGTTATGAATGAGCTGGAAGGCACAGAGGGCCTTGTGGCCCAGCTGCTGTACGGGAGTGGGCTGCGGCTCATGGAGGCGCTGCGCCTGCGGGTCAAGGATGTGGATCTCGAACAGCGCTCCATCACCGTGCGCAGCGGCAAAGGAGACAAGGACAGACTCACGGTGCTCCCCGCCAAACTGGTGGAGCCTCTGAAAAGCCACCTTCGCGACGTGAGGCGGGTGCACCAAGCCGATCTCGCTGCGGGCTGGGGGGCGGTGGAGTTGCCCAATGCCCTCGAGAGGAAATACCGCAATGCGGCCCGGGAATGGGGCTGGCAATGGCTGTTTCCCCAGGGCCGACGCTGGCGGGATCCACGGCGGAACCTCGAGGGAAGGCACCATCTTGATCCCAGCCTTGTGCAGCGTGCCGTGCGCGGTGCTGTGCAGGCCGCGGGGATCAGCAAGCCGGCGACCTGCCACACCTTCCGCCATTCATTCGCCACGCATCTTCTGGAGCAGGGGGCCGACATCCGCACGATTCAGGAGCTGCTCGGCCACAGCGATGTGAAAACCACCATGATCTATACCCATGTGCTGAACCGAGGGCCGTCTGGGGTACGAAGCCCGGCAGACCTGCTCTGAGGGAGGGCGGGATCTTCCGCGGACCGCGTAACAACCCGTGAAGCAGGTGGCGACAACCGAGAGGCGTTGCTACAGATGATTTCAGCCCAAGAGAGAAGCTGGCGATCGGTAGCTTATGCGGCAAAGCGCAGGCTGGCGGCAGCTTCTGCGGTCCGCCGAATCACTGTTAGTACGTATCCAGCAAGCCGTTGACCGTAAGCCTCGTCTAGTACAGCCGCCTTATGGTCGTGCAGAGAAGGTTCAGAAGTGGGGAAACAGCCTTGGCGTGAGGATTCCACGCGGTTTGGCAGATGAGGTGGGCTTGGGGGCTGGTACGGAAGTCAGCCTCACCGCGAAGGATGGTGAGCTGGTCTTGAGGCCCTCATTGCCTAGCCGGCTCAGGCTTGTGGATCTTCTTGCTGATATCACTCCAGAGAACATTCACGCCTCCGTTGATACGGGGGATGCCGTAGGTTCCGAAGCGTTCTGATGTCTACCTACGTGCCTGATCGTGGCGATTTGGTGTGGCTGGAGTTCACGCCACAGGCCGGAAGTGAGCAGCGTGGAAGACGGCCAGCACTGGTTATATCCCCAAAGGCCTACAATGGAAAAGTAGGGCTGGCACTATTTTGTCCAATTACATCCAAGATCAAGGGTTACCCTTTTGAGGTTCTGCTGCCTGATGGATACTCCGTGAGTGGAGTTGTTCTGTCCGATCAGCTGAAGAGCCTAGACTGGCGAACGAGGAAAGCGAAGTTCATTGAGCGGATTTCTTCAGATGTAATGGAGATGGTTACTGCGAGGGTATTACCGCTTCTTGAACCTGACACTCCTGCCACTCTCTAACACCACCATGCACCTGAGCCGCCACCGCATGGCTATCTTCTTCGCCGTGCACTCCTTGCGGCCAGGTGATGGCGAGCGTTAGAAGGATGGGCGGGAAGCTGTCGACACATTCCCTTGGGTACACATGCCCATGCTCCCTTTGGCAAGCCAGGGGGGAGGCTGTTCGATGATTTCCTGGCTAGGGTGGAGCACGAATACAAGGGAGATCCAAAGAAGGGAATGGAAAACCTCTATGAAGCTGTCGTTGAGCCTGACGGAAGAATACGGCTCAATACATCAGTTCACCTACAAAAGGGCCTCAAGGTCTTGGTCGCAGTGCCACGATGCCAGAAGGATTCAGCTTTCAGCGGAATTGCCTTAAGCGAACCCTCGCTTTCAAAAGATTGGCTCAATCAGGATGAAGAAGAAGCATGGGCGCACCTTCAGTAGGGGATGTTGTAATTATCCCTTTTCCCTATTCTAATCTATCGCAATCCAAGCGCAGACCTGCTCTGGTTCTAGCTGAAGCGGGCAGAGGTGATTTCCTGCTATGCCAGATCACCAGCAAGCAATATGGCGATCTTCATGCCTTGCCCCTCAAAGAGTCCGACTTCTTCTCCGGAGGCATCAAGCGAGACAGTTTCATCCGTGGCACCAAGCTCTTCACTGCCAATGAGACTCTCATTCTTGGAGTTGCTGGCCATCTAACCCATTTCAAGCTTTCAGAAGTTGTTTCCCAACTTATTGATATCCTATCTGCTTGCCTGAAAGATGACACCTTCTAACATCCAGGTACAGAAGGCGGGACCGATAGCTGTCTTCTATGCCGAGATTCGTGCCCGCTTCTGATCTGGAGCGTTAGCCGGCCGCGAAAAGCCCTTAATCCATTATTCCCACGATGAGCGACATGGCCTTGCTGGACGACTTCTCGCGGCTGGCCGTGAATTCACGACTTGCGTGGCACTGCGAACCCAAGCTTTGGTCGGTTGACCCGAGCGTCCCGTGCCTTCGAGTCAGTCCAGATGCTGCGACCGACTTCTGGCAGCGAACTCACTACGGATTTGAGGCTGACAATGGACACTTCCTGCATCTCTGGGCCGAAGGCGACTTCGTCCTCACGACCAAGGTCACGTCTCGGCCAGCGCACCAGTACGACCAAGCAGGTCTGATGGTACGCCTATCTCCTTCCTGCTGGCTCAAGACCTCCGTAGAGTTCGAGCCCGACGGAAACAATCGGCTCGGAGCGGTTGTAACCAATGCACAGTATTCCGACTGGTCTACCCAGTCGCTGGCCAAAGAAATTCGAACAGTCTGGTTCCGGATTCGCGCAGAGCACAGTGACTACATCGTCGAGTCGTCCGTCGATGGGCGGCATTGGGAGCAGCTGCGAATGGCACGGCTTTTCGAGCGGCCGGCAGTCAAAGCTGTTCAATGCGGGCCGTATGCATGCAGCCCCAAGGCTTCAGGGTACGAGGCACAGTTCTCCTACCTGAGGTTCGAGCCTGGCCATCTTGCCGAGACCATGTAGCTCATCTACGGCCCCCTTGAGCCGTTGTGGTGCAGATCCCTCTGGCGGGGCCACACCGGCGGCATCCGCTCAGCTCAAGCGTGATGCCATCAAGCACCCTCAAGGTGATACGTCCTGGATCCCAGGTTGCGCCGAGCTCGAGCGTTAGTCCCGCTCTCCATACAGCCCGCGCAATCCCGCCTCACTCGCCGCCGCCACACCCCGCTCGGTGATCAGGCCGCTCACCAGCCGCGCCGGTGTCACGTCGAAGGCCGGGTTGAAGGCGTCGCTGCCCTCCGGTGTGAGCCGCACGCCGGTGATCGCCCCATCGGCGCCTACGCCCTGGATATGGGTCACCTCCTCGGCGCTGCGGGCCTCGATCGGGATCTCCGCCAGCCCATCACGGATCGACCAGTCGATCGTGGAGCCCGGCAGCGCCACATAGAAGGGCACGCCGTTGTCGTGGGCGGCCAGGGCCTTGAGGTAGGTGCCGATCTTGTTGCACACGTCGCCGCTGCGGGTGGTGCGATCGCTGCCCACGATGACGGCGTCCACCAAGCCGTGCTGCATCAGGTGGCCGCCGGCGTTGTCGGCGATCACCGTGTGCGGCACCCCCTCCCGCCCCAGCTCCCAGGCGGTGAGGCTGGCGCCCTGGTTGCGCGGCCGCGTCTCATCCACCCACACGTGCACGGCCAGGCCGGCGCGGTGGGCCTTGTAGATCGGTGCCAGGGCCGTGCCCCAGTCCACCGTGGCGATCCAGCCGGCATTGCAGTGGGTGAGCACGTTCAGGGGCTCGCCCTGGCGCTGCGGCGGCCGCGGCGGCGGCCAGCTCCTGCAGGATCAGGCGCAGGCCGTGCTCACCGATCGCCGCGCCCATGGCCACGTCCTCGTCGGCGATCGCTGCCGCCTCGGCCCGGGCCGCCGCGGCCCGCTGCGGCCGGTGGCAGCGGCGCCACCCGGGCGCGCACCCGCTCCAGCGCCCAGCGCAGGTTCACCGCCGTGGGGCGGGTGGCGTCGAGCTGCTCGAACGCCGCCCTGCCAGCGCAGCGTCGCAGGGGTCGGCCTGCAGCGCCAGCATCAGCCCGTAGGCGCCGGTGACACCGATCAGCGGCGCCCCCCGCACCACCATCGTGCGGATCGCCTCGGCCGCCTCGTCGCAGCTAGCGCAGGGTGCGGGTGGCGAAGCGGTGCGGCAGCAGGGTCTGGTCGATCACCCCGATCCGAGCGAAGCACGCCCCTCCGGCTCCAGCCAGATCGTGCGCCAGGGCTTGCCGTCGATGTTCATGGTGAGGTGAGGTGAGCGGGGTCGCCCGCCGGGTGGGGGTTCCGATCATCTCTGGCCTGTCATCCCTGGCCCAGCTCAGATCGGCCGGTAGCCGAACCAGTCCGGCACCTGGGGCTGGCTGAGGCCCTGCGGGTGGGGCTCCAGCGTCACCTGCCAGCCCTCGCCACCCGCAAGCTCCAGCTGCTCCAGGGCCAAACAGTCATCCACGGCCCAGAGGTCGTCCTTGTGCTGCTGCAGCGCGCCACGCAGCCACTGGCGCTTGGCCGCCGCCTTGGCCGCCTGGGCTGAGCGGGCCACCACCAGGCCGAAGTGGTGGAGCTCCGCCAGGGAATCGGGGCGGTAGGCGCCCAGATTCACGAACCAGAGCTGCTCGCTCCGGGGCGCGCCGGGCTGGCGCCGCAGGCTCACCGCCCAGCCGTCCACCGCCCGCACCCCCATCCAGGCGTCCAGGTGCAAACCCCCGCGCCTGCCAAACCACTGCCGCCGCAGCTCCGGGATCGCCGCCTCGATCGAGGCCGCCGCCACGAAGCGCACGTCGTGCAGCTCGATGTGGCAACCGGGCGCGCGACCGCCCAGCACCGCCAGGAACAACAGCGGGGCTGGCGGTTCAGACGTGATCATCGGTGGCGAGGACTCCACCCCAGCCAACCAGAACCAGGGGCGCCGTGGGTCCGTTGGCGTCAGGCTGGGGCAGCCCCCCGCCTGCTCCAGCCCATGGCCCCGCCGCTCGCCGAGATGCCCGCCCTTGGGCTGGGCACCTGGAAAGCCGCCCCCGGCGAGGTGGGCGCGGCGGTGCGCTCGGCCCTGCGCCTCGGCTATCGCCACATCGACTGCGCCGCCATCTACGGCAACGAGGTCGAGATCGGCACCGCCCTGCACAGCGCCCTCGGGCAGGGCGAGCTGCAGCGCGAGCAACTCTGGATCACCTCCAAGCTCTGGAACGACTGCCATGCCCCCGACCAGGTGCGCCCCGCCCTGGAGCGCAGCCTCGCCGATCTGCAGCTCTCCCACCTCGACCTCTACCTGATCCACTGGCCGCTGGCGCACCGCCACGGGGTGCTGATGCCCAGCGTCGCCACCGACCAGATCCCCCTCGCGCAGCTGCCGCTGCATCGCACCTGGGCCGCCCTGGAGGAGCTGGTGGATGCGGGGCTGGTGCGGCGGATCGGGGTGTCCAACTGCAGCGCCGCCAAGCTCGCCGAGCTGCTGCCCCATTGCCGCATCCGACCGGCGGTGAACCAGGTGGAACGCCACCCCTGGCTGCAGCAGCGCGAGTTGCTGGCCTTCTGCCGCCAGCAGGGCATCGCCATCACCGCCTATTCGCCCCTGGGATCACCAACCGGCAGCGCACCCGCCCCCCTGCTCAGCGATCCGGTGGTCACCGCCATCGCCGCGGCCCACGGCGTCAGCGCCGCCCAGGTGCTGCTGGCCTGGGGGATCGCCTGCGGCACCTGTGTGATTCCCAAGTCGGTGAACCCTGAGCGGCAGGCGGCCAACCTCCAGG
Source organism: uncultured cyanobacterium (assembly GCA_963765575.1). Classification (GTDB taxonomy): domain Bacteria; phylum Cyanobacteriota; class Cyanobacteriia; order PCC-6307; family Cyanobiaceae; genus NIES-981. The sequence goes on from CAVXWZ010000002.1 coordinate 330,950, forward strand.
CGGCCAGCAGCCCGCAGCTCAGCCCTGCCGAGATGGAGCGGATCGCCGGCCTCGATCGCCAGCACCGCTTCGTGGACGGCAGCTTCTGGGAGCTGCCCGGCGGCCCCTACACCCGCGCCAACATCTGGGATGAACCCGCCACCTGAGCCGCCCCCCGCCACCGGCACCATGCCCAGCCCCCTCCCGCTCCCAGCTGCCGCCGCCTGCGCCAGGGCCCTGGCGGCTGGGCTGGCCGCCCTGCTGCTGTTGCCGGGCTGCTCCCGCGCCCAACCACCGACCCCCGCCGCCGCCGGCGCCGACGCCGCGCCGGTGGCCGCCGCTGTGCGCCCCACCCTGGTGGTGGGCGGCCTTCAGCATCCCTGGGGCATGGCCTGGCTGCCGGATGGGGCCCTGCTGATCACGGAACGGCCCGGGCGGCTGCGGATCGTGCGCGACGGCATCCTCGACCCCAGGTCCTTGGCCGGCGTTCCGCAGGTGCTGGCCGAGGGCCAGGGCGGCCTGCTGGATGTGAGCGTGCACCCGCGCTTCGCCGCCAACCCCTTCATCTACCTCACCTACGCCGAGGGCACAGCGGCAGCCAACCGCACCGTGCTGGCCCGGGCCCGCTTCGACGGTGAGGCTCTGGTCGATCTGGAGGTGCTGTTCACGGTGCCGCAGACCAAATCGGGCACCCAGCACTTCGGCTCACGGATGCTCTGGCTGCCCGACGACACCCTGCTGGTGAGCATCGGCGATGGCGGCAACCCGCCGCTCAGCCTCGCGGGGGGCCTGATCCGCGAGCAGGCCCAAAACCCCGCCAGCGCCCTGGGCAAGATCCTGCGTGTCCATGACGACGGCAGCATCCCCGATGACAACCCCTTCAGCGGCGACCCCGAGGCCCACCCCGCCCTCTGGAGCCTGGGGCACCGCAACATCCAGGGAATGGCCATCGATCCGGGCGGCGCTGGCCTCTGGGCCAGTGAGCACGGCGCCCGCGGCGGCGACGAGCTCAACCGGCTCCAGCCCGGGGCCAACTACGGCTGGCCCCAGGTGACCCACAGCCGCGAGTACTTCGGTCCGGCGATCTCGGCCCGGCGCAGTGCCCCGGGCTTCACGGATCCCATCCAGGTCTGGACGCCGGCGATCGCCCCCTCCGGGCTGGCCGTCGCCAGCGGCCGGCGGCAGCCCGAGTGGGCCGGCGACCTGTTCGCCGGTGGCCTGGTGTCGGCCGATGTGCGCCGCCTGCGGCTCGATGCCAGCGGCCGGGTGCTCAGCCAGGAGTCGATTGCGATCGGCGCACGGGTGCGCGATGTGCGCGAAGGGCCGGACGGGTGGATCTACGTGCTCACCGACAGCCCAAGAGATGGCCAGCTGCTGCGCCTCGAACGGATGCCGGGATCTCAGGGCTGAAGGCGCACGGGCGTCCCCACGGAGGTGCGCTCGAACAGCCAGCGGGCGGTGGCCCGGCTGAGACGGATGCACCCGTGGCTGCGGGGCACCCCGAAGCACTGGCCGGCATCTTCCTGCCAGGGAGCCGGGTGCAGGCAATAGAGGTCGGTGCCGAGATTGCCACCACCGAGACACATCACGTCGGCCACCGGCGCGGTGCGGAAGTCGCTGCCGACCAGCGGGGTGCGGGCGTATTTGCTGGCGATGCGGAACTCCCCCACCGGCGTGGGCGAGGCGGCCACACCGGTGGACACCGGTGCGCTGTAGATGGGCTGGGAACCACCGGCATAGGCATGCAGCCGCTGCTCGGAGAGATCGATCAGCAGCAGGGTAATCAGCTCCAGCACAGCGCGATCAGCTCCAGCAAGGCAGGCCCACGGGCTTCCCGCTCAGCTGTGCTCGCGCAGGAAGCCGATGGTGCCCTCCAGCTCCTCGGCGAAGCGATCGATCTCTTCGGGGGTGGTGGTGAAGCTGAGGCTGGCCCGGGCCGAGCCGGAAAGGCCATACAGGCGGTGCAGGGGCTGGGTGCAGTGGTGGCCGCTGCGGATGCAGATGCCGGCCGAATCGAGCAGGGCGGCGATGTCGTTGGCGTGCAGCCCATCGACGGTGAAGGCGGCCAGGGCGCCGCGGTGCGGCTGCTGCTCAGGCGTGGGGCCCAGCACGTTCACCCCCTCGATGGCCTGCAGGCGCTCAAACAGACGGCGGGTGAGCCCCTGCTCCCAGGCATGGATGCGCTCCAGGCCGATGGCCTCGAGATAATCGAGGGCCGCTCCCATGCCGATCGCCTCACCAATGGCCGGGGTGCCGGCTTCAAACTTGTGGGGCAGCTCAGCCCAGCTGCTGTGGTCCAGAAACACGTCCTGAATCATTTCGCCGCCGCCCAGAAACGGCGGCATCGCCTCCAGCAGGGCCTCCCGGCCCCAGAGAAAGCCCATGCCGGTGGGGCCGCAGAGCTTGTGGGAGCTGCCCACGAGAAAATCACAGCCCAGCTCGTCCACCTTCACGGGCATGTGCGGCAGGCTCTGGCAGGCATCCACCAGCACCAGGGCACCGAGGGCGTGGGCCAGGGGTGTGATCTCGGCGATCGGATTGCGGCAGCCCAGGGTGTTGCTCACCTGCACCAGGCTCACCAGCCGGGTGCGCTCGTTGAGCTGGGCCCGCAGGTCATCGAGATCCAGTTCGCCGCTGGGGGTGAGGCCCACATGGCGCAGCACACAGCCGGTGCGGGCCGCCAACAGCTGCCAGGGCACCAGGTTGCTGTGGTGTTCCATCACCGAGAGCAGCACCTCGTCGCCCGGCCTGAGGTTGGCCTCGCCCCAGGTGCGGGCCACCAGGTTGATGGCCTCACTGGCATTGCGGGTGAAGACAATCTCGCGGGCGCTGGCGGCCCCCACGAAGCGGGCCACCTTCTCGCGTGCCCCCTCGAAGCCCTCGGTGGCCCGGGCACTGAGCTGGTGGGCGCCGCGATGGACGTTGGCGTTGTCGTGGGCGTAGTAGCGGTGCAGGGCCTCCAGCACCTGGTTGGGCTTCTGGCTGGTGGCCGCGTGATCCATGTAGATCAGCGGCTGGCCGAGGCAGGCGGTCTGCTCCAGCAGCGGGAAGTCGGGGCGGGTGAGGACCGCCAGGTTCTCCTCGCCCGCCGCCCTGCCGGCCCGCCCCAGTTGGGCCTGGGCAGCACCGGCGCCAGCTGGGGAATCCTTGCGCGGCTCGGACGGGGGGCGGAGGGCGGGAGTGGCGGCGGTCATGGTGATCAGGCGTCCCCCAGCAGAGCGGTGATGGGATCGTGTCGACGAGCCCCGGCCGGCAACTCCTGCAGCACCTCCTCGCAGAAGGCACGCTGCAGCAGGAGCGCGGCCGTGGCGGAGTCGATCCCCCGGCTGCGAAGGTAGAAGAGTTCCTCGCTCTGCAGCTGGCTCACGGTGGCGCCGTGGGCGCATTTCACGTCGTCGGCAACGATCTCCAGCTCCGGTTTGGTGTCGATCCGGGCCCGATCCGAGAGCAGCAGGTTGCGGCTCAGCTGGGCGGCGTTGGTGCGCTGGGCGGCCCTGGGCACCTGCACGGCGCCATTGAACACGCTGCGCCCGGCACCATCAGCCACCGCCTTGTGCAGCTGATTGAGATCACCATCGGGCCCGTCGAAGCGCACGCAGCTGTGGGTGTCGGCAATCTGGCGGCCATCCACCCGTTGCAGGGCCCGCAGCCAGGTGCTGGCGGCGCCCTGCTCCTGCACGATGCGGGGCTCGTGACGGGCCAGTGCCCAGCCGCTGGACACCGTCGTGGCCCGCAGCTCACTGCCCTCGGCCTGGCGTACCGCCAGGTGGTTGAACAGGCAGGCGTCGTCTTGAGCGATGGCCAGACAACCCAGGCGCAGCTGGGCTCCTGCCGCCAGCACCACTTCGCTCACCAAACTGAGCAGCTGCCGTTGGCCGGGAGCGGGGACGGGAACCTGCAGCAGCTCCAGCCGCGCCCCGGGCTCCAGCAGCAGCAGCAAACGCCAGGCCACCACACCAGCGCCGGCCGGAGCGGGCAGCGGCAGCTCCAGGCTGCCGGCATCACCCTCCACCTTGAGGGCCAGCAGGGCCGGCTGGGCGCCGCCATTGAGCAGCACCGGCCAGTGCTGCTGGCAGCCACAGGCAGCGAGGGCACTGCCCAGTTGGGGCTCAGAAGCGCCGAGCCGGGTGACGCCAGCGGGCAGGCTGAGCTCGGCCCAGGGATCGGCAGGCGGTCCCGAGGCAGCAGTGGCCAGCCCCGCAGGAATGGCACCCAGGGGCGAGAGGTCGGTGAAACGCCAGTCCTCCTGGCGGCGCGTGGGCAGTGGCGCGCCGGCCATGGCAGCCAGCCAGGCCAGGGCGGCCGAGCCCGACTCGGTGGCGACGGCGGTCGCGGCAGGGGCGGCCACCATCAGGCCACCTCCGCCGGCTGGCGTCCGGGCTTGCCCTCAAGCCTGGCGACCTCCTCATCCACCCAGTCGTAGCCACTGCGCTCGAGCTCCAGGGCCAGCTCCTTGCCGCCGCTGCGCAGGATGCGACCGGCCGCCATCACATGCACGTAGTCGGGCGTGATCAGATCGAGCAGTCGTTGGTAGTGGGTGATCAGCAGGGTGGCGTTGTCGGGGCCGGAGAGATGGTTCACACCGGCGGCCACCACCCGCAGGGCGTCGATATCAAGACCGGAATCGGTTTCATCGAGAATCGCCACCAGGGGCTCAAGCAGGGCCATCTGCAGAATCTCGTTGCGCTTTTTCTCACCACCGCTGAAGCCCTCGTTCACCGAGCGCTCCAGAAAGGCGGGATCCATCTGCACCAAGGCAAGGCGCTCGCGCACCAGATCCTCGAAGGCAAAGGTGTCGAGTTCCTCCTCTCCGCGTTCGCCGCGGCGAGCATTGGTGGCCACCCGCAGGAATTCCAGGTTGCTGACACCGGGGATCTCCACGGGATACTGGAAACCGAGAAAGAGTCCGATCCGTGAGCGTTGTTCGGGTTCGAGCTCCAGCAGGTTGTCACCCCTGTACAGCACCCTGCCACCGGTGACGGCATAGGCGGGGTGGCCCGCGAGCACTTTGGACAAGGTGCTCTTGCCGCTGCCATTGCGACCCATCACGGCATGGATCTCGCCGGCGCGAATGCTGAGGTTCACCCCCTTGAGGATGGGCTGCTCCTCCACGCAGGCATGCAGGTCATGAATCTCGAGCAGAACCGGTGCGTCCGGACGTATCACGGCAGAAAGGGATGGGGAACGAAAAAGCGGGCCAGTGGTCTGGGCAGGGCTGAACGGGGCTGGGTCGATGATCTGGAGGCCGGCGCAGCGGCAAGCGGCGGGACGCTCAGCCCACGGAACCCTCGAGCTTGAGGGCGAGCAACTTGTCGGCCTCGGCGGCGAACTCCATGGGCAGTTGGTTGAAGACGTCACGGCAGAAACCGCTGACCATCATCGAAATCGCCTCTTCAAAGCCGATGCCGCGGCTCTGCAGATAGAAGAGCTGATCGGCGGAAATGCGGCAGGTGCTGGCCTCATGCTCGACGCTGGCCTGGGGCTGCTGCGAGCGAATGTAGGGATAGGTGTTGGCCGCAGCCTGATCACCGATCAGCATCGAGTCGCACTGGCTGTAGTTGCGGGCACCCACCGCCTTGGGGCCGATCTGCACCAGGCCGCGGTAGCTGTTGGCTGAGTGACCGGCGCTGATTCCCTTGCTCACGATCGTGGAGCGGGTGCGGGGGCCCACATGCACCATCTTGGTGCCCGTATCAGCCTGCTGGCGGTTGTTGGTGAGGGCTACGGAGTAGAACTCACCCACTGAATCAGCCCCCTGAAGCACGCAGCTGGGGTATTTCCAGGTGATGGCCGAACCGGTTTCCACCTGGGTCCAGCTGATCCGGCTGCGGTCGCCACGACAGTGGCCGCGTTTGGTCACGAAATTGTAGATACCACCGACACCATTTTCATCACCGGCGTACCAGTTCTGAACAGTGGAGTACTTGATCGAGGCATCCTCCAAGGCCACCAGTTCCACCACGGCCGCATGCAGCTGGTTGGTATCGAACATCGGTGCTGTGCAACCCTCGAGATAGCTCACCGTGGAGCCCTCTTCAGCAATGATGAGCGTGCGCTCAAACTGACCGGTATCGCCAGAATTGATGCGGAAGTAGGTGGAGAGCTCCATCGGGCAGGCCACGCCCTTGGGGATGAAGACGAAGGAGCCGTCGCTGAACACGGCGGAATTGAGCGCCGAAAAATAGTTGTCGTTTCCCGGCACCACGCTGCCCAGATAACGCTCCACCAGCTCCGGATAGTCCTTCACGGCTTCGCTGATGGAGCAGAAGATCACGCCATGCTCCGCCAGCTGTTCACGGAAGGTGGTGGCAATGGAAACACTGTCGAACACCGCATCAACGGCCACATTGGAGAGCCGCTTCTGCTCATTCAGCGGGATGCCGAGCTTGTCGAAGGTTTCCAGCAGTTTGGGATCAACTTCATCCAGGCTGGTCTTTTTCTCCTGCTGCTTGGGTGCTGCGTAATAGATGATCTCCTGATAATCAATGGCCGGATAGCCCAGGGTGGCCCAGTCGGGTTCCTCCATCTGGAGCCATTGCCGGTAGGCCCGCAGGCGGAAATCGAGCAGGAAGGCCGGTTCATCCTTCATGGAGGAGATGAGGCGAACGACCTCCTCACTCAGCCCCTTGGCGATCTTGTCTGTTTCGATGTCGGTGACAAAGCCGTACTTGTACGGCTGGGAAACCAGATCACTAACGGTGGCTGTGCTGCTCATGGTGGAGGGGTGAAGCGGTGATGGAGGGCGCAAAAGAGGCTCAGCCGCCGGCAATGGCGGCCTGGATCTCTTCGTCGGTGATGGTCTGCTTCTCGCCGCGGAAAGGGTTGTCCTCGGTGAGGAAGAGCATGCAGTGGCATTCCTTGCGCTCCCGCATGGGCACACAGGGGCAGTTCCAGAAAGCTTGAGAGACCTCGGCCTCCTTGTCCTCGTAGTGGCGGCAGGGGCATAGGGCTCCTCCGAGCTCCTCCTTGTGCCGCGCCAACCCTTCGAGCACCACCGCCGTGACGCCGGGATCACTGCAGAAGTACGTGCCCGTGCGCTGGGCATAGGTCTCGGCGAACTTCTTGATCACCGCGAGACTTTCAGCGCTCGGCGAGGAACTGGCGGCAGCTCCGGCGTCGCTGGTGGAATTGGCGCTGGTGGCGTTGGTGTCGGGCATAGCGGCTGGAGATCGGCACAGCAGTGGGAAAAACCAACCCTGAGCGCTGCTGGACACCGATCATGGACCGGAAGCCGGGCTGGTTGGCGGGTGGCGACGGCGGTCCGGGACGGGCGGCAGAGGGGTCGCGATCCGGCGGCTCTTGATCCGTCAGCGTTGGCACAAGCTTCACAGCAGCGGCGGCACTGAGGTCCGTACTGAAGGGAGAGAGCCTTTACGGGCGGCGCCCGAAAGCGCGTCGCCGATGCAGCCGATGGGTCATGGATCGAGTCGCGCTGGCTCGCGCTGGTCGAGTTGCGAAACCATGGGGTTTCGTTATTGACAACCCTAGGGCAAGGGTCCCGGAGTTGGGTCTGCGATCATTGTGGCGCTCCAGCCCCGGGCCGGCCGCCGCCGGCCCCTCGGGCCGCGGGGCCAGTCGCCGCCGCGGCAACGAATCCCCAACGGCCGCACCCGCGTGGCATGGTGAATTGGCCAGATTCGGGCCATGGGTACGCACTCCGCCACTCTTGCGAGCGACCTTGTGGCCGCCCCCGCTGCTGAGGCCGCTGCCGCCCCCGCTGCTGAGACCCCGGCCGCCCATGGTGCTGCCGGTGCGCCGGTTGCCCCTGCTCAGCCGGCTGCTCCCGCTCAGCCAGCTGCAGCCCCCAGTCCCGCCAAGTCTGCCGCCCACGCCACCCCCACCCGCGAGGCGGTGCTCTCGCTGTTGCTGCGCCGCGGTGACATCACCGCGGCCGAGCTCTCGCAGTCGCTCGGCGTGTCGGTGCAGGCCATGCGCCGCCATCTCCGCAGCCTCGAGGATGCCGGCCTCGTCGAAGCCAGCAGTGCCACCCAGGGCCCTGGCCGGCCCAGCAACCGCTGGCAACTCACCGCCAAAGCCCAGGACCAGTTCCCGGACGGCAGCGAGGACTTCGCCCTCGGCCTGCTCGAATCCATGGTCGGCGTGCTGCCGGCGGACACCATCCAGCAGCTGCTCACCCAGCAGGCCCACCAGAAAGCAGTCACCTATCAGACACACATCGGCCCGGGCACCCTGCACCAGCGCCTGCAGCGGCTCGTGGAGTTGCGCTGCCTCGAGGGCTTCGTGTCCGAATGCAGCCCGGATCCGCAGGGCAACGGCTGGCTGCTGCGTGAATTTCACTGCTCGGTGATGCGCATCGCCGAGCAGTTCCCCTGTGTCTGTGACCAGGAGCTCCGGCTCATTCGTCAGACCTTTCCCGACTGCCAGGTGGACCGGGTGCATTGGCGGCTGGAGAAGGGCCATTCCTGCGGCTTCCAGTTGCGGCCCATCGCCGCTGCCGCTGGTCCCGAGCCAGCGTCCGTCTGAGGCGATGCAGGCTGATCCCCCGGCAGGCGCCGAGCCCCTGGCAGGCCCTCTCACCCCGGCCGAAGTACAGGAGCTCGACTCCATTCTGCTGCCGGCCCTGGAGCGTCACCACCTGCGGCTTCTGGCCCATGGCCTGCGCAGCCTGCAGTCGGCCGCCGGCCGCCGCCATGGCGCCCTGCCCGAGCAGGAGCAACTGCAGGGCTGGGTGCTGAGCCAGCCGCAGGCCGCCGGCGCGCCGGATTTCGCCCAGGCGTTCCTGGTTCAATTGCAGAGCCTGGCCGCCCAGCTGGAGGCCATCGCCGCCACCCAACCGTGCGCCCCCCTGGCCTTGCGCCTCGATCAGTTGACCCAATGGGCCCGCAGCCAGGCCGATCAGCGACTCGGCTGAGCGGGCGGCCGTGGGCGTTCCGGCGCTGGCCATCAGCGCACCAGCAGCACCACCCCCAGCAGCCCCAGACAGGCCGCCAGCCACCCCCGCGGGCCAGGGCGGTCCCCTTCCAACGGTGCCAGCAGCACGGCCATCAAGGGGGCCGTGGCGAGCAGTGACACCGCCAGGCCCACCGGCAGGCGCAGCAGGGCGAGCTGCTGCAGGGCAATCCCTGCGGTGGTGCCCAGCAGGGTGGCGGCAAGCACCAGCGGCCATCGGCGGCCGACGGGGCTGGGGCCGACGCGCCGCAGGGCCGGGGTGAGCAGGCTGGGCAGCAGCGGCAGCAACACCAGGCAAGCCCCCACCAGCCGCAGGCTGGAGGCCTGCAGGGGCGAGATTGGCTGCAGGCGCAGCGCCGCCCGGGCCAGCAGGGCCCCCGCGCTGCCACAGACCAGGGCCAGCAGCGCCAGCACCAGCCCCTGGCCCTGGCGACCGGGCGCGTCCAGGCCGGCGGGCGCGCCGGGAGGGGCGAGCCGGGGTGGCGGCTGCAGCGCCACCAGCAGCAGCGCCAGGCTCACCAGCACCATGCCCGCCCATTGCCGGGCTGACGGCAGCTCCGCCAGCAGCAGCGCACCGGCAGCACTGGTCAGCGCCGGTCCGCCAGCCTCAACGGTGAGGGTGCGGCGGGTACCCAGCCGGCGCAGCGCGGCGAAGTAGAAGCTGTCCCCGGCGGCGATCCCCGCCACCCCGCTCACCAGCAACAGGGCCAACGGCAGGGGTGCCACGGCCGGCAGGGCGAGGGCCAGCAGCGGCAGCTGCAAGGTCAGGGCGATGAGGTTCTTGAGCAGGTTCAGCTGGGCCGGCCCCAGGGAGGTGGGCAGTCGCCGCCAAAGGCCGCTGGCCAGGGTCCAGCCCAGGGCAGCCAGCAGGGCCGCCGCCACCCCCGTCGCCACCACAAACCCCCCAGCGCCCTGCGATCATCGCCATAGACGCCCCCCTGCCGTGTCCGAGCCGATCGCCGACGCCATCAGCTTCTTCCGGCTCAGCTGCGGTCGCTGGCGGTCCCAGCGCAGCAGCCACCATCTGCTGCACCGCCGGGCCGAGGCCGGCGGCTCCTGGATTGAGGTGGTGGAACTGGGCGCGGACGATCCCCGCCTGACCGCCATCGCCGCGCTGCATGGCCAGGATCCGGCGGCCATGGTGGGCGGCTGCCGGGTCACCTGGAGTGCCTCGATGGCCTGGGACAAGGCGGGGGAGGCTCACCAGGGCGACAGCGTGTTCGCCCTGATCCCCACCGATGGGGCGGGCCGGGAGGGCCTGCTGCTGCGCGACCGGGGCTACGCCGAAACCGCACCGGTGGCCGGGCACTTCGCCATGGATGAGCGCGACGGACTGCTGCTCACCACCAGCTACGAAACCATGAACAGCCTGGAGCGCTTCAGCTTCGCCGGACCCGACGTGCGCCTGCGCACCAGCACCGTCGAGGGCCTCTCGAACACGGCCTCGTTCTGCGTCGAGACCCGGGTGCTGGAGGGGCAGGCGGCCGGGGACGGGCGCCCCCCAAGCCAGGCTGCGGCCGAGGGCGGAGCAGCGCTGTCGCCCCTGGGCTGGTGAGTCCAGGACGTTGGTGGCGAACGTTACGGACTGTGAGCCCTGCCGCCAAGCCGTCTGTGGCGCCCAGGCCACACTTCTACGATCCCTGCGACGGATGCTGAAGACGTGTGGCCCTGCCTCTCCTGAAGTACGCCCCCATCACCCAGAACGCCAGGGTTGACGCCCTGCGGGTGGGCTCGGATGAGGACCCCAAGGCCTCGTCCATGGACAAGGCCATGGACCGGGAAGATCAGAACTTTGTGATTGAAGCGGCTTACCGCCAGATCTTCTTCCACGCGTTCAAGGTTGACCGCGACCGCACCCTGGAGTCGCAGCTGCGCGACGGGCAGATCAGCGTGCGGGATTTCATCCGCTCCCTCTGCCTGTCGGACACCTTCAACCGCAGCTTCTACAACCTCAACAGCAACTACAAGGTGGCCCGCCACCTGGTGGAAAAGCTGCTTGGTCGCAAGACCCACGGCAAAGCCGAGGAGATCGCCTGGTCCGCCGTGCTGATGACCCGCGGGGTCAAGGGCATGGTCGACGACATCCTCGACAGCGAGGAGTACCTCGGGGCCTTCGGCTACGACACCGTGCCCTTCCACCGCAATCGGGTGGTGGGCAGCCGGGATCTCGGTGACACCCCCTTCAACATCACCAGCCCCCGCTACGACGCCTACTTCCGCAACATCCTGGGCTTCCCCCAGGTGGTGTACACCGGCTCCGCCCGCAAGTTCCCGGAGCGGGCCCGCCAGCGCCGTGGCGGCGCCCCCGAGGACTATCTCGACTGGGTGCGCGCCATGCCCGCCATGCGCGCCAGCAGTGCCTCCTCCAGTGCCAACGTCGACTACATGGCCCGGGTGCCCTATCGCAGCATCGGCCGCTGAACCCCAGCACAGCCCAAAACCCCGCAGGCGACCCTGAGGTCGCCTTTTTTCATGCCGTCTGCGCCCCCGGTCGGCGTCAGTGCTTGCTGACCACCCGAGCCCGCCACCGCGCCAGGGGTGACAAAGTCATGCGCCCTGATCCCAAAGGAAAAGTTTCGCCGTGGCTAAGTCACTCGGATCGTTGGCACGCATGACCCTGCGGCAGCTGCGTCAGGTTGCCAGCGATCTCGGTGTGGGCCTGTACAGCCGCAAATCGAAGGACCAGCTGGTCGCCGCGATCGGGGATCGCAACGAGGAGGAGATCAGCCAGCCGACCCTCCAGGCCCCAAACCTCCAGGCCATGGAGACGGAGATGGAGCCTGCCCCCAGGCCGGAGGCCGAAACCAACGTGGTGTTCCTGCCCCGCGATCCCCAGTGGGCCTACGTGTTCTGGGAGATCTCCGAAGACGACCGCGCTTCCGCCCAGTCCGCCGGGGCCACCCAGCTCTGCCTGCGGGTGGCCGACGTCACCGGACTGCCCGAGCGGCTCCGTTCACCCCCACACCCTGCAGGAGGTGATCGTCGACAGCCATGCCACCGAGTGGTACCTGCCCGTACCGCTCAGCGACCGCGACTACCGAGTGGAACTGGGCTATCGCAAGGGCAGCTCCGGGGGCTGGATCACCCTCGCGTTCTCCTCGGTGGCCCGGGTGCCTGCCCTCCACCCCAGCGAGCAGATCCTCGATCAGTTCGTGCCCTTCTCCCTCGACAGCACGCCCGTCACCATCCCGGCCGCTGGGTCGGCTGCGGTTGCTTCCCCACCCACCGCAGCCGGGGATACGGGGCTCCACGAGCGCCTCTACCAGACCGCAACGGCCCAGTGGCGGCGCATCAGCCGCGGGTCGGAGGCCTTCCACGAACTTGAAGGGGCCGGTCGCGACTCCACCAGTGAGCTGCACGCCTCCGGCATGCGGCCTCTGGGCCAGTGGCCGCGACTCCGGCATCGGCGGGGTTGAAGCCCGCCAGCGCTCCTTCTGGCTGGTGGCCGATGCCGAGCTGATCGTCTACGGGGCCACCGATCCCTCGGCCCGCCTCAGCATCGGCGGAGAGGACGTGCCCCTGTCGGCTGATGGCACCTTCCGGGTCCAGGTGCCGTTCCGCGATGGCAAGCAGCTCTACCCGATCGAAGCGTTGGCCGCCGATGGTGTCCAGAAGCGCTCGATCACCCTGGAATTCAGCCGCACCACCCCTGAGGACAACAGCAACCCGGCGGAGAAGGCCGCCAGCGAGTGGTTCTGAGATGGGTCTCAAGCGAATCCTGGTGGCGGCCACCCCCCTTGCTGGTGCCCTGGCCTTCCCCCTTGCAGTGCCCCTGGTGATGCGCTCAGCCGGCTTGCCTGCCGCCGTGCTCACCGCCGTGGTGCTGGGCAGCGTCTGGTTTGCGGTGATGCTGCGCAGCGCCGAGATGCCCTCGCACAACTGAGCCCAGGCGGCGTGGCAATGCTGTAGCCGCCCCCTGCCTGCAGCCACCGCCGTGGCCCTCAGTCGATCTCCCCTGGCCGGCATCCTGGCCCTGCTGCTCGCCAGCGGCTGCAGTGCCGAGGCCCGGCTTGAGGGCTCTCCGCCCGCCCGGCTGCCCCTGCCGGAGGGCATCGACGTGGCCTTCAACCACAACCCGGCCACGCGCTACCGCAGCCCCGTCCATGGCCGCTGGCGTCAGGGCGACAACCTGGAGGCCTTCCTGCTCTCGGCAATCTCTCAAGCCGAGCTGGAGATCCTGGTGGCCGTGCAGGATCTCAGCCTCAGCGAGGTCGCACGGGCCCTCGTGGCACGCCACCGCCAGGGCCTGCGCGTGCGGGTGGTGCTGGAGAACACTTACAGCACCCCGTGGAGCGATCTGCACCCAGCCGACCTCACCCCGCGGCAGCGGCAGCGGCGGCAGCAGCTTCAGGCCCTGGGGGGAGGGGATGCGGTGGCCATCCTCCGGGACGGCGGGGTGCCGATGATCGATGACACGGCCGATGGCAGCGCCGGCAGCGGCCTGATGCACCACAAGTTTGTGGTCATCGATGGGCGCGAGGTGATCACCGGCTCCAGCAACTTCACGGCCTCCGGCATGCACGGCGACCCCGATGACGCCAGCACGCGGGGCAACGTGAACCACCTGCTACGGCTGCAGAGCCGCGAGCTGGCCGAGCTCTTCCGCCAGGAGTTCGAGCGGCTCTGGGGCGATGGCCCGGGGGGCGCCATGGACAGCCGTTTCGGCCTGGCCAAACAGAGCCAGGGGGTGCGCTGGGTGCGGGTGGGCAGCACCAGGGTGGGTGTGCTGTTCTCGCCCCACCGCTCCAGCGACGAACGCAACGGCCTGCGGCTGCTGGAGCAGCTGCTCGAGGACGCCGGCAACCAGCTCGATCTGGCCCTGTTCGTGTTCTCCGACCAGCGCCTGGGCAACCTGGTGGGCGACCTGCACGACCGGGGCGTGGACGTGCGCCTGCTCGCCGACCCCGGCTTCGCCAACCGTTTCTTCAGCGAGGTGCTCGACCTGCAGGGCCTGGAGCTGCCCGACCATCGCTGCATCGTCCAGGCCGGGAATCGTCCGCGGCGCCAGCCCCTGCCAGGGGTGGGCACGCCACGGCTTTCGGGCGGCGACAAGCTGCACCACAAGCTGGCCGTGATCGATCGCCGCCGGGTGGTCACCGGCTCCTTCAACTGGAGCCCTTCTGCAGCACACACCAACGACGAAACCCTGTTGGTGATCGATTCCGCCACGCTGGCAGCCCACTTCGAAGCCGAGGTGGATCGGCTCTGGAGGGGGGCGGAACTGGGCATCACCGACCGCCTGCAGCGCAAGCAGGAGCGGATGCGGGAGCGCTGCGGCAGTGGCCGCCGGGCAGCCTCCTAAGATCCTCAATAGGGACCCCTGCACCGATGCCCGCTCCGTCCGGATCCCACGAGCAGCTCGCCACGCTGGACGCGATTCAGCTGATGCTGCGCGATCTGCACACACGCCACGACGACATTCGCCACCGGGCCGCGTTCCGGGGCTGCACCAGCGAACTCCTCGACGTGCAGCAGGAGTTGGTGGACTACCTGCTGGCGAAAAAGGGTGAGCTGATGGGTCAGAACTGCCGCGACGGCCAGTCGCTCCCCAGCTACAGCGCCTATCTCTGAATCGGCTCAGGACCACCAAGCAGCCGGCTCCGGCCTGCCGGTCGTGATCGTTGGCGCCGGCCCGGCCGGCGCCAGCCTGGCCCTGCGGCTGGCCCGCGCCGGGCGGGCCGTGACCCTGGTGGAGGCCGCAGACCTAGACGGTCTGGAACGCCAGTTCCGTGGCGAGGCCCTGATGCCCCATGGCCTCGCGGCCCTGGACGCCATGGGGCTGCTCCCCCTGCCGGCCGCCGTGCCCCAGCGCCCCCTGGCCGGCTGGCGGTTCGTGCTGGACAGGCGCGAGCTGTTCCGACTGGCCGAACCCCTGGAGCCATCGCCGGCAGCGTTGCCCTGCACCCTGATCAGCCAGCCAGCCCTGCTGCGCCACTGGCTCGAGGAGCTGGCGGAGCTGCCCTCGGCCCGGCTGCTGCTGGGCCAGCGGGTCACCGGCCTGCTGTGGGGCGATGGCCGGGTGCGGGGTGTGCAGCTGGCCGATGGACAGGACCTGGCCGCCCGCCTGGTGGTGGCGGCCGATGGCAGGGGGTCGCGGCTGCGGCAGCTGGCCGCACTGCCGTTGCTGCGGGCCGGCAGCCCCATCGACCTGCTCTGGTTCCGGCTGGAGGACCACGACCCCAGCCCCCTGGAGGGCTGGTTCACCACCGTGGTGGGCCCCGCAGGACTGTTCAGCGCCTTTGACAGTGCCGGCGGCGGCCTGCAGCTGGGCTGGGTGCTCGACCGCAGCACCAGCGGTGCCGGCCGCCAGGGGGCCGCGCCCGACCCGCAAGCCAGCCCCTGGGCCGAGCGCTTCGCCGCCCTCAGTCCGCCGCCGCTGGCCCGCTGGCTGCGCGCCTCAGCCGGGGGGCTGCAGGCGCCGGTGCCGCTGCGGGTGGAGGTGGGGCAGGCGGAGCGCTGGTGGCGACCGGGCCTGCTACTGCTGGGGGATGCCGCCCACCCCATGAGCCCGGTGCGGGCCCAGGGCATCAACCTGGCGCTGCGCGATGCCTGCAGCGCGGGGGAGGCCCTGGTGGCGGCGCTGCCCGCGGCGGGGCAGGGAGTGGCGGGGTTGGCAGGGCAGGCCCTCGACCGGGTGCTGGCGGAGATCGAAGCGCGCCGGAGGCCGGAGAGCGAAACACTCCAGCGGCTGCAGGCGGAGGAAACCCGGCGCGGCACGCTGCTGCGGCACCAGGGCTGGCTGCGGCGGGGGCTGGCCATGGCCGCGCCCTGGCTGGGGCCGCTGGTGGCCCAGCGCTGGCGCCGGCAGCAGGCCCCCCTGCGCCTCGGCATCACATCCCTGGCCGGGGACAGCGGCTCAGCTGGCTCTCCTGCCCAGCGGCAATGATGGGCTGCACCGCCAGGCCCGCCGCCGTCATGCACCGATCGTCCCCCCCAACGGCGCCCCGCGGCAGCAGCCAGGGCCCGGCGGCCCGCCCTGGCCGCCAGCTCAGCGGCGCTCTGCTGAGCTGGGCCGTTGTGCTGGGGATGGTGGCGGTGCCGGCGAGCCGGGCCGCCGAACCGGCCCATCCCAGCCGCGAGCAGCTGCGCGAGCTGCAACTCACCACGTTCAACTGCGCCCGCGACAACCAGGCCGACGACTGTGACCGCGCCCAGCGCGAGGCAGACACGTTGCTCGACCATCCGCGCCTGTCGGGGACCTGCAAGGACACCCTCTGGACCATCAGCCAGGAGGCCGTGATCGCCCCCCAGAACAGCTTTGAGCGCCGCGACCGACTCGATCAGGCCGGCGATGATCTGATGCGCTTCTGCCCCCGCAACCTCCAGCCAGCCCGAGGCAGCGGCGGCGCCGGTGGTGCTCCGGCCAACCCACCGGCGGGCGGCCTCAGGGGGTTGTTTGGACGTTGATCAGGTCCAGCAGCTCGCTTGAGGTGGTCTCCATGAAGGCGAACGACCAGGTGGGCTGAACCACCGCCCGGTTGGACAGTTCACAGAGGGCGTTGGTCGTGGCAGCCGCTTCGCAGCTGGCCACCATCCCCAGCAGCGCATTGGTGAGCTTGCCCCGCAGGCAGCTCTCGGTGCCGCTGCGGGCGAGCACGGCCTTGGCGGCGGTCCTGGTGCGGCCCAGGGCCTGGTCGTAGGGCAACGCCCGGGCCCCACCCATGACAGCGGCAGCCGTGGGCTGCGCCCCAGCGCAGGCCGCCAGCAGCACGGCAGCCGCGGCGACCGCCCGCAGCCCAGCTCCCGGCCGGGGCAGGCCGGCGCTGCGGGGGGTGCCAACAGGACGGGATGCCTGACGGGCCAGCGGGGAGTGGATCACGGGGCGACGGAGTGGGAGGAGGGCAGGCAAAGGTGCGGCAGCCTTCTGAAGGCGACCGTGCCATAGGCCACCCCCGGACGGTAGCCAGGCTGTCCGGGGGCGCCGCAACTGCAGGGTTAGTTTGAGCCCCAAACGCCCCCGCCCGATGGCAGTGAACATCCAGGAGCTCGAGGTCCGGGAGATCAGCCTGCCCCAGCCCTTCA
Organism: uncultured cyanobacterium; assembly: GCA_963765575.1. GTDB lineage: Bacteria > Cyanobacteriota > Cyanobacteriia > PCC-6307 > Cyanobiaceae > NIES-981. The sequence continues at coordinate 347,861 of CAVXWZ010000002.1, forward strand.
GCGACCAGAAGCCCGGCACCTCCGGCCTGCGCAAGAGCAGCCAGCAGTTCGAGCAGCCCCACTATCTGGAGAGTTTCATCGAGGCGATCTTCCGGGTGTTGCCGGGGGTGGCGGGCGGCACGCTGGTGCTGGGCGGCGACGGGCGCTACGGCAATCGCCGGGCGATCGCGGTGATCGTGCGCATGGCCGCCGCCCATGGCCTGGCCCGCATCATCACCACCACCGGCGGCATCCTCTCCACCCCTGCGGCCTCCCACCTGATCCGCCGCCACAAGGCCATCGGCGGCATCATCCTCTCGGCCAGCCACAACCCGGGCGGTCCGAACGGCGACTTCGGCGTCAAGGTCAACGGGGCCAACGGCGGCCCGGCCCCCGAATCGATCACCGATGCCATCTTTGCTGTCACCCAGACGCTTGACGGCTATCGCATCGCCACTGCTGGCGGCAGCGACGGCGCCAGCTCCATGGACCTGGAGCACACCGGCAGCCACAGCCTGGGCCAGCTGCAGATCGAGGTGATCGATGGCGTCGACGACTACGTGGCGCTGATGCAGCAGCTGTTCGACTTCGAGGCCATCGCCGATCTGCTCAAGGGCGACTTTGCGATCGCCTTCGACGCCATGCATGCGGTCACCGGGCCCTACGCCAGCCGCCTCCTCGAAGGTGAGCTGGGAGCCCCCGCCGGCAGCGTGCGCAACGCCATCCCCCTGGAGGATTTCGGCGGCGGCCACCCCGATCCCAACCTCACCTACGCCCACGAGCTGGCCGAGCTGCTGCTCGGCGGCGACGCTTACCGCTTCGGTGCCGCCTGCGACGGCGATGGCGACCGCAACATGATCCTGGGGGCCCACTGCTTCGTGAATCCCAGCGACAGCCTGGCGGTGCTCACCGCCAACGCCACCCTGGTGCCGGGCTACGCAGCCGGGCTCACGGGTGTGGCCCGCTCGATGCCCACCAGCGCCGCCGTGGATGTGGTGGCCAGGGAGCTGGGCATCCCCTGCTTCGAGACGCCCACGGGCTGGAAGTTCTTTGGCAACCTGCTCGACGCCGGCCGCATCACCCTCTGCGGTGAAGAGAGCTTCGGCACCGGCAGCAACCACATCCGTGAAAAGGACGGCCTCTGGGCCGTGCTCTTCTGGCTCAACCTGCTGGCCCGCCGCCGCTGCTCGGTGGCCGAGCTGATGAGCGAGCACTGGAGCCGGTTCGGCCGGCACTACTACTCCCGCCACGATTACGAGGCCATCCCCTCCGAAGCGGCCCACGGCCTCTACGACCGGGTCAAGGCGACGCTGCCCTCCCTGGCCGGCCGGTCCTTCGCCGGCCGGACGATCGCCACAGCCGACGACTTCGCCTACACCGATCCGGTGGATGGTTCCCTCACCAGTGGCCAGGGCCTGCGGCTGCTGCTGGATGACGGCAGCCGGGTGGTGCTGCGGCTGTCGGGAACAGGCACCCAGGGCGCCACCCTGCGGGTGTATCTGGAGAGCTACGTCGCCCCCGACGGAGATCTGGCCCAGGATCCCCAGCAGGCCCTGGCGGATCTGATCACCGCGATTGATCAGCTGGCCGAGATCAGTAGCCGCACCGGCATGGATCGGCCCACGGTGATCACCTAAGCCTGCCAGGGGTCAGGTGATCACCTCATCCGTCTCAGCGATCCGGCGAATCCGAAGGCTTGCTCTCGTCCTGCGGGGTGGCAGCCGAGGCATCCACGGGCGGGCCAGCTTGGGAGCCGTCGGGCACGACAGGCCTGCGGGGATTCCTCAGGGGTGACGGCCGGTACCCCTGGATCTCCTCGAGTTGCTTCATGGTGTGGGTGGCCACACCCCACAGCGCTCCTGCAGCCGTCAGCAACACGAACCACCAGTAGAAGGTGGTGGGTTTGACCTGGGCCGGCGTGTTCACAATCAGCGAACGCAGGAACAGGGCGACAGAAAATCCAATGGCCCCACCCGCCAGGGTGGCAAGAGTGGCAGCGACGCCGCTGAAACGGGAGCGGGCCATCAGCTGTCGGCCACCGATGCCTGATCTGCTGGCTGGTCGTCGTCTCGCCCTCGAGCGAAGAACTGCTTCATCACCACATAGAACACCGGCACCACCAGCAGGGACAGCACGGTGGCCACCAACAGCCCCCCGAAAACCACCGTTCCCAGCGAGGACTGACTACGGGCCCCTGCACCGGAAGCCAGCACCAGTGGCAGGAAACCGAACAGCGACGAGATCGCGGTCATCAGGATCGGCCGCAGGCGCGTCTGGGCCGCCTCGCGGGCCGCGACGACGGCTGTCGCCCCAAGAGCCATGCGCTGGTTGGCTAGGTCCACGATCAGGATCCCATTCTTGGCGGCCAGACCGATGAGCATCACCAAACCCACCTGTGCGTAAACGTTCAGCACCTCACCGCGGATGGCCAGGAAGATCAGGGCACCCAGCATGGCCGTGGGCACCGTCATCAAGATGATCAGGGGATCAGAGTAGCTTTCATACTGCGCTGAAAGCACAAGAAAGACCACCAGAATTCCAAGCGCAAAAATCACGATTGCCAGGGCTCCAGCCTTCACCTCTTCACGCGAGATACCAGTCCAGTCATACCCGAGACCCTGGACATTCAGCTGATCAAACTGTGCGCGGATGGTGTTGATGGCATCGCCAGAACTGTTACCGGGCGCAGCGGAACCCTCCACTTTGATGCCGCGGTACAGGTTGAATCGGGGGATGATCGAAGGGCCGGTGGTGGGGCGAACAGTAAAAATCTCTGCCAGCGGGACCTGGCCACCGGAATCATTCCGAACGAAGAGTTCTGAAAGAGACTCAGGGGTTGCCCTGTAGGCATCATCAGCCTGGATATAAACCCTGCGGGCCTTCCCCTCTTCAAAGGTATCATTCACATAGGATCCTCCAAAGTAAATGCTGAAGGTGCTCATCGCATCCCCGTAGTCGATGCCAAGTGCCGCCATACGATCGCGATCCACGGTCACCTCAAGCTGTGGCGCCTCTGGCGAGAACTGGGTGAAGACACGGCTGAACACCCCCGTCTGGGTAGCATTTCGAATCAACGTATTGGCCTGCTCGGCAAGCTGGCTCAACGAGAACGCACCTCCACTCTGATCAAGAAGCTGCAGTTCAAAGCCTCCACCGGTGCCATAGCCGGGAACCGCTGGAGGCTCCACAACGAAAACCCTGGCATCCTCAACTGACTGGAGCTTGCGGTTCAAGCGCTCGACAATGGCCCCGACACTGCGCTGCGGATCTTGTCGCTGATCCCAGTTTTCAGTGCCGACGAAGAAGATTCCTTTATTCGGTGAGTTACCGTCGAGGCTAGCACCACTGAAAATCGCAGCGTTTCTCAAACCATTGTCTTTCTCAGTTCGCATAATTTCGGCGACCTTCTGATTGATGGCTTGGGTTCGCTCCAAAGAAACCCCATCGGATGCCTGCACGAATCCAATCGCATAGCCCTGATCTTCGATCGGAACAAAGCCCGAAGGCATGGCATTGAAGGCAACCCCGGTCAGGGTCACACCTCCCACCAGAATCCCCATCACAATGCGACGATGCTCAAGCGCCCAGCTCAGCAGACTCTTGTAACCACCTTCGACGCGTTCATAGACCCGATTGAAGCCGGCAAAGATCGGCTCCACGAACAAACCGAGCCCCAGGCCAATGGCTGTGAACAGCACGACCGGAAAAAGGTTGGGCACACCGCCAAACACAAGGCCCAGAGCCGCCCCACCGATGGTGAAGGGAAGCCGCAACGGCAATTGGGTGATCAGCTTGAGAGCGAAGCCCAGAAGCAGTCCAACCAAGGTGGCGATCAGCACCGAAATAGTGCCGCCTCCGGCAGAGAGCAGGCCGTAGACAAAACCGACAAAGCCACCGGCGATGGCGTAGGTGCGTCTGCTGGGCTTGCCCGTATCCAAGCCCAGCAGGAGGCCTGAGAGCATGGGCGAGAACGTGAGGGCGTTGAAGGTGGAGACCGAGATCGAAAAAATGATCGTGGCCGCGAATTGCTTGTAAATCGTGCCAGTGGCGCCAGGAAAGAAAAGAACCGGTATAAACACCGCAAAAAGCACAAGCGACGTGGCGATAACTGCAGAGAAGAGCTCATCCATCGTGGCCTTAGCAGCACCCACTGCCGTCATGCCCTCCTGCTTCTTTGTCGTGGTATCTTCAATCACGGTGATCGCGTCGTCTACAACCAACCCGGTGGCCAGCACCAGTCCGAAAAGGGTGAGCTGATTGAGCGAGAATCCTGCCACCAGGACACCTGCAAAGGTTCCGATCAGGGCAACTGGGATCGCGATTCCCGGTACCAGCGTTGATTTCCAATCCTGTAGAAAAAGAAACAGCACCAGGACCACCAACACCACCGCATCACGCAGGGCATCGGCCACACCGCGAATGGAAGCATTGATGAAGTCGGTGGTGTCATAGATCTTCTCCACTTTGATGCCGGGTGGCAGTGTGGCAACGAAGTCATCAACAACCTGCTGAACACCCGAAGAGACGTCCACCGCATTGCTACCACTCAACTGATACAGAGCCATTCCCACTGAAGGAACCCCGTTCAGGTCTGTGGCGGAAATGTTGAAAGTTTCACCACCGAGTGAAACGCGCCCCACATCCTTTAGTCGCACCAGAGATCCATCCCCCATGCGCTTGAGGATCATATTTTCGAACTCTTCCAGCGAACGCAACCTGCCCTGCAGTTGGACCGTGAAGGTGAACGGTTGCCCCTGGGGTGAGGGTTCACCACCCACCTGGCCCGCTGGCACCAGCCGATTCTGACTCTGCAGGGCCGCACGCACATCTGCAGATGTGAGGTCATTGGAGATGAGTTGATTGGGATCCAGCCAGATCCTGTAGGCCAGCTGTCGGTTGCCGAAATAGGTCAGCGATCCGACGCCCCTGACACGACGGATAGGGTCGGTGAGATTCTGATCAAGAATCCCCGAGAGATATTCAGCACTAAAGGGATTTTCCGCGTCTTCGGATGTAAAGTTATAAACGAGTAGGATAGAGTTTGATGCCTTCTCGACCGTGACGCCCGTCTGGCGAACTTCCTGGGGCAGCCTCGGCTCAGCGAGAGAAACCTTGTTCTGAACGTTGACCTGATTAATATCGCCATCCGTGCCACTAGCGAATGAAACGGTGATACTGGAAACACCATCCGCCGAGCTGTTGGAGGTAATGAACTCCATGTCCTGAACACCATTGATCTGCTGCTCAAGCACCGACGTGACCCCTTCCTCCACGGATGTGGCATCCGCGCCTGGATAGGTGGCCCTCACCGTGACCGTGGGGGGGGCGATGTCAGGGAGGTTCTCCACCGGCAGCACCGGTATGGAGATCAGACCGACGAGCACAATCAGCAGGCTGCAGACAGTGGTCAGGACTGGTCGGGTGATGAAATTGTTGGAAGGAGACATTGCTCAGGGCCTCACTTCACAAACACCGGCGTTCCATGCCGGAGTTTGATCAGATTGGTGGTGATCACCCGCTCTCCCTGCTGCAGGCCCTTGAGCACCGGGTAGCGATCGCCCTGCACAGAGCCCAGTTCCACTGGGGTTTGCAGCGCATAGGTGCCGTCAGCGGCCAATGAAGCCAGCTGATCCTGGTTGAGTTGCCCAGGATTGGCCTTGAGATCCTCGAGGCTGCCAACACGGAACACGAAGCTCTGTCCCGAAGTTTGGGTGGCGGCGCTGAAGGGAATCGACAGCTGCTGGCGGGTTTCGAAGACCAGCCGGGTGCGCAGACGCATGCCATTGCGCAGGTTCGGCCCGGGATTCTGGAATGGCATCGTCACCAGCAAGCCCTGGGTGTCGGCGGTCACATTGGGATCCACAAAGCTCACCTGACCGCTGGCCAGGGTGCCCCCTCCGGTGGGGGACTCCACGAACACCTGCTGGCCACGCCGGACGCGAGAGGCGTACACCGCCGGGACTTCGACACGGACCTGGAGGCGGTCGTTGCGGATCAGGCTGGTGAATGGGGCGCCTTCGCTGATCACATCCCCCACCTTCACCTGCACGTCACTGACGACACCCGTGATCGGTGCACGCAGATCCTTGAAGCCGAGATCGGCTTGGCGGGCCACCACATTGGCCTGCGACTGCACAAAGGCCTCCCGAAAGCGGTCCCTCTGAAAGGCGCTTGCCGCACCCTGCTCCTCCAGGAATTCGAAGCGCCTGAAGTCGATCCGGTTCTGCTCCATGGTGGCGCGGGCGGACGCCAGCTCAGCCCGCAGCTGGGTCTGATCCAGCACCACCAGCAGCTGGCCAGCCTGAACCACATCGCCTTCGCTCACGAGAAGCTGTTCGATGCGGCCGCCGGCACGGGCGGCTAGGGACACCTTGGCCACCGACTCCAGGGTGCCGACGGTGTTGAGCTGGTCGGCAAACGGTGCCGCCGCCACCGGCATGCCCTCAACGGACACTACGGCCGCCTGTGGTGTCTCCTGCTTACCGCCACAGGCCACCAGAACAGGCAGAGCCAAGCTGGTCAGGGCCATGGAGGAAATCCTGCGAACGAGCACTCACCACCAGCAAACGGAGTCATTGTGACGGCAGATCGGCGCGCGGGCGACCCTTATGTCGCGCTCCGGAATCCAATGGCCAGGCAGGGCTGCCGGTGGAGAGCAGGTCCAGGGGATGATGGACAGCGGTGACCGACCTCTTCAGCCACCAACGCGATTCGCGCCTGCGTCAGCTGGCGCCCCTGGCGGATCGGTTGCGCCCCCGCACACTGGACGAGTTTGTGGGCCAGGAGGCGATCCTCGGGCCCGGCCGGCTGCTGCGCCGCGCCATCACCGCGGACCGGGTGGGCAACCTGATCCTGCACGGCCCCCCCGGGGTGGGCAAGACCACCCTGGCGCGGATTATCGCCGGCACCACCCGCGCCCATTTCAGCAGCCTCAACGCGGTGCTGGCCGGGGTGAAGGATCTGCGCGCGGAGGTGGACGCCGCCCGCCAGCGGCTGGAGCTGCACGGCCTGCGCACGACGCTGTTCATCGATGAGGTGCACCGCTTCAACACCGCCCAGCAGGACGCCCTGCTCCCCTGGGTGGAGAACGGCACCGTGAACCTGATCGGGGCCACCACCGAAAACCCGTTCTTTGAAGTGAACAAGGCGCTGGTGAGCCGCTCGCGTCTGTTTCGCATGCAGCCCCTCGAACAGCGGCACCTGCACCTGCTGCTGGAGCGGGCCCTGGCCGATCCCGACCGGGGCTACGGCGAGCGGACCGTGACGATCGGCGCCGAGGCGGCGGCACACCTGGTGGACGTGGCCGGCGGCGATGCCCGCAGCCTGCTCAACGCCCTGGAACTGGCGGTGGAGACCACGGAGCCCGATGGCAACGGCACCATCGCCATCGATCTGGCGATCGCCGAGGAATCGATCCAGCAGCGGGCGGTGCTCTACGACAAGCAGGGAGACGCCCACTTCGACACCATCAGCGCCTTCATCAAGTCGCTGCGCGGCAGCGATGCCGACGCCGCCCTGTTCTGGCTGGCGCGGATGGTGGAGGCGGGTGAGAACCCCCGCTTCATCTTTCGCCGCATGCTCATCGCCGCCGGCGAGGACATCGGCCTGGCCGATCCCCAGGCCATTGTGGTGGTGGAGGCCTGCGCGGCGGCCTTCGAGCGGGTCGGCCTGCCGGAGGGGCTCTATCCCCTGGCCCAGGCGGCCCTGTATCTGGCCGGGGCGGAGAAGAGCAACAGCATCCTCGGCTTCTTCGATGCGGTGAAGAGCGTGCGCGCCACCAGCCGCCAGCAGGTTCCCGCCCACCTCCGGGACGCCAACCGCGACGGCCGCGCCTTCGGCGATGGGGTGGGCTACCGCTACCCCCACGCCTACGGGGAGCACTGGGTGGCCCAGCAGTACCTGCCCAGCCAGCTGCAGGGCGAGGTGTTCTGGCAGCCGGGTCAGCTGGGCTGGGAGGGTGCCCTGCGCCAGCGCCTGCAACAGCGTCGGGCCGCCCAGCTGGCGGCGGCGGCCGAAACGGCCCACGAACGGGGAAGCGACGTGCTCAGCAGCGGGCCGGATGATCCCCAGCTGGAGCGCTGGCTGCAGCGGCAGGCGGCCAGCGAGGGCGCCCGCCTCGACAACCTGCGGCAACGCTTCTGGGCTGGGGCTGCCTGGCAGCGCCACGATCGGGTGCTGCTGCTCGATGGCCGCTCCCTGCTCTGGGCCCTGGACCCGCTCCAGGCCACCCCGGAGGGCGGAGTCACGATCGTGGTGGCTGACGAAGCCGTGGCCGAGCGCCTGCGGGCCCAGCTGCAGGTGCTGGATACGCTGCGCAGGCCCGATCTGGTGGTGTCAGCCGATCAGCCCCCGGCCAGCCTGGCGGCAGCCTGCGGCGGCGGGACCTTCGAGTGGATCGCGATGCGGCGGGTGGGGCAGGAGCCGAGCTTGAGGTGGATCCAGGGCTGGCTGCGGGCACGCATGCCCCTGCTGGCAGCGCAGGGCCAGTGGCGTCTGCTGTTCAGCCAGCCGCTGCTCGGGCCGGTGAGCGCCCTGGTCAGGGAGCAATCCCCGCAGCCGGATGCAGCCGACCCCCTGGGGCAAGCGCTGGCGGCCGAGAGCGCTGCAGTGCAAGAGCAGGCGCTCGGCCTGAGTCGCTGGGAGGGTGCGCTCAACGCTGAAGGCCTGTCGCTGCAGTCGGAGACCTGGAATGAAACCCTCGAACTGAAGCTCGACGAGGGCCTGCTGGCCCGCTGGCTTGATCCGGCAGGGGCCTACCGCCGCCAGCTCAGGGGCCTCAGCGATTCCGCCTTCAACAGTGTGGGCAAGCAGCTGGGCCGCCATGAAGGACAGCGTGTGCCCCAGGAACTGCGGCACACGCTGATGGTGGCCCGCAGGCCATCGGCTTCATCATCCCAGCGGCGTTAGAGCGCCGCTGGGAGCTGGATCACCAGAGGCCGCGGATGACCTGAGGCTGGGGCATCATCGGCTGGGGAGCTGGGGTGGTGCGACGCACCTCGGCAACAGGAGCGGATTCCTGGTTGGCCTCGATGCAGGCCGGGAGGAAGACGTACCAGGAGAGCAGGGAGGTGCACTGGGCCTCACCCTGGCACTGGCCCTCAGCACAGACGTTCTGGGAGCCGGTGTAGGTGCCGCAGAAATCGGCCAGGCGCATGTCCACCGGCAGATTGGTCATGATCCCGGCCGAAGAGATGCTGCCATCACTGGCGTCAGCGATGATCGCCGAGCGCAGGGCCTGAACCGAATACTCGGTCTTGCTGTGGTACGGGAAGTAGCTGGTGGTCTGGTTCTTCAGGAAGCGCACACCCTCGTCGGAGTAGAGGAAGCGGTGCACCCCGATCAAGTCGACGTCGTACGACTTTTGGAGGCCCTCGCGCACCTCGTCGTCGCTCCAGCCGGAGAGATCGAGACCGCCCCGCAGACCCCGGTCAGTGACCTCACCGGTTTCGAGGAAGGTGGTCATGGCCTCGGCGTCGGTGGACCAGACGGCCCCACCGGTGTTCCAACGCACGGGCAGGTCGTTGTCGACGGCGGCGGAAGCGGGCAGGGCGGAGGCCGTGAGTGCCGAGCCCACCACGAGGCCGGCCAGCAGATGCTTGATCACGGGAGCAGAAGGTGGATGCATTCCGGAATCTAAACAGCACTGACAGATCTGCCAACGAGCCGCAAGTTGGATCAAGACATCGACACAATCCACCGCTCGTGATGCCCACCGCTCGTGATGCCCACCGGGCTGATCCAAAAGAGATGCATGTCAAGGGTCGGTTTCCGCCCTGGAGCCGTGCCGGGGCGCTGCCCACCGCCGGCGACTGGGCCCTGATCCAGGCGCACCTCCCCTAGGCTCCGGCCACCCTCATCCCCCCTCTGATGGCCCTGGAGCCCGGCGCCAGCGCACCCGATTTCTCCCTTCCTGATCAGGACGGCAACGCCGTGAGCCTTGCCGACCTGCGCGGGCAACGGGTGGTGATTTACTTCTACCCCAAGGACGACACGCCAGGCTGCACCAAAGAAGCCTGCAACTTTCGTGACCAGTGGAGCGCCTTCGAGCAGCACGGCATCAAAGTGCTGGGGATCAGCAAGGACGGCGCCGCCAGCCATACCAAGTTCATCGCCAAATACGAGCTGCCCTTCACCCTGCTCACGGACGCTGAACCCTGTCCGGTGGCCACGGCCTACGGCAGCTATGGCCCCAAGACCTTCATGGGCCGCGACTACATGGGCATGATGCGGCACACCTTCGTGGTGGACCCCGACGGCCTGGTCGAGCGCGTCTACACCAAGGTGAAGGCCGAGACCATGGCCGACATGATCCTCAGCGACCTGGGCCTCAGCTGAGCTCGCTCGGGGTGCTGAGGCCCGCCAGGGCCTGGAGCGCCAGGCAGGGCGCATAGGCACTCCCCAGTCGTGCCGCAATCCAGGCGCCATCGCCGCCGGTGATCCAGAGCCGGCAGTCGGCCTGGCTGGCGCGGGCCTGCTGCCAGGCCTGACCCACGGCCGCCACCAGCCCTTCCCTCACCCCCAGGTCCATGGCTGCGGCGGTGGCCCGGGGCCAGGGAGTGGGGGGGGCGCTGGCCGCATCGCGAGGCTGCTCCCGGGCGGCGGTGGGCAGGGCGGGAAGCTGATCGGTCCCGCTGGCCAGCGCACGCAACTGCAGCGCCAGGCCGGCCTGGATGCGACCGCCCACGAAACACCCGCGGCCATCCACCAGGGTGAAGCTCAGGGCGGTGCCGGCATCGACCACGAGCACGGGCGCGTGGCTGGATCGCCAGGCCTGCCAGCCCACCAGGGCCCGATCGATCCCCAGCCAGGGGGGCAGCTGCTGAAGCGGTACCCGGCTGAGCGTGATCCGGGAGCGCCGCTCCAGCCCAGCATTCGGCGGCAGCGGGCCGACCGCCGCCCAGCCCAGCAGCTGTGGCCAGCGCTGGGGCCGCTCGGGCTCGGCCCTGTCGTCCCCCTGGCGGGGTGGCGGCACGCTCCAGCAATGCAGTCGCTCCGGCCCGGGGTGGGCGAAGTGCCAGCGGCTGTTGCCGATCAGCAGCCAGCGGGCCGATCCAGGGGCCTTGCTAGGCCCGGGACCGGCGCCATCGCCATCAGATGCCTTCACCCATCAGGCCGGGCAGGTGGATGCCGCACTCCTGCTTGAGACCCCCGAAGCGGGTCTGGCGACCGTTCTGGGAGCCGTTGTCAGGGGCGCTGGAGTGCCAGTCGCCGACGCTGGAATACCCCTGCTCAAAGAGGGGGTGCTGGGGCAGGTCGTGGTCCTGCATGTAGTAAAAAATATCGCGGTGCGTCCAGCTCAACAGCGGGCGCAGTGACCAGCTCTGGCGCACGCCATCAAGCACCGCCATGGAACGGCGGTGGTCGGTCTGGCTGCCGCGGACGCCGCTGGCCCAGCAGGTGACCCCGAGGGCGCGGAGGGCGCGGTCCAGGGGCTCCACCTTGCGAATCCGGTGGTAGAGCTCCATATCCTCCACTCGCCCCGTCTCCCAGAGACGGCCGTGCAGGGCCTCCATGCGGGCAGGGCTCATCTCCGCCTGGGCCACATGCAGGTCGAGCTGGAGCAGGTCGCGGATCTGTTCGGCGTAGCGGTAGGTCTCGGCTGGCAGATACCCCGTATCCACCCACACCACCGGCACGACGCAGCCCCGCTCGCGGGCCAGGCGGGTGACCAGATGCAGCAGCACCGCTGACTGGATGCCGAAGCTGGTGGTGATCGCAAAGCCATCGGCAAAGCGCTCCTGCGCCCAGCGCAGCCGCCCGTAGGCATCGCGCTCCGCCAGCAACTCACGGGCTGCCTCTAAAACCACGGGCTGGCCCTCGTGGTCGCGGGGGAGGGTCTGGGCCGGGGCGGTGACCATGGCGCCATCATCACTCCCTGACCGCAGCGCTGGTTAGGGTTCAGCTCAGAGATGCGCGAACCCGCAGCGATGACCCGCACGGATCCGCAGCTTCCAGATCCACCCAGCAACGGGACGCAGACCACCGCAGCGGCCGAGACCCAGGCCAGCGACGGGCCGGCGATCAACAGCGACCCGGTCGTGATTGTGGGCGGTGGTTTCGCAGGGCTCTACACGGCCCTGGCCCTCTCCGAACAGGGCAGCCACCCCCCCCTGCTGCTGATCGAGCCGGGGGAGTGTTTCCTGTTCCTGCCCCTGCTCTATGAACTGCTCAGCGACGAGTTGCGGAGCTGGGAAATCGCCCCCCGCTACGACGCCCTGCTCGCCGGCCGTGGCGTGGCCTGGCTGCAGGACCGGGTGGTGGCCATCGACGCCGGCCAGCGGCGCCTGCAGACGGCCGGTGGCCGGGAGCTGGGCTTCGGCCAGTTGGTGCTGGCCACGGGAGCCCGCACCCACAGTTTCGGCATTCCCGGGGTGGTGGAACACAGCCTGGGCTTCCGCAGCCTGGCCGATGTGGAGCGCCTCAAAGGGGTGGTCCAGCGCCTGCGGCACGAGCGCCGCCCCCTGCAGCGGCTGGCCGTGGTGGGCGCCGGCCCCAGCGGCGTGGAACTGGCCTGCAAGCTGGCCGACCTGCTCGACGGCGCCGCCGTGGTGGAGCTGATCGAGCAGGGGCCGATGGCGCTTCCCCAGGCCCGGGCCTTCAACCGTGAGCAGGCCAGCCTGGCCCTGCAGCGCCGGGATGTGCGCCTGCGCTGCGGCTGCCGGGTGCTGGAGGTGGGCGCCGACCACCTGGCGCTCGACACCAGCACCGGGCCGGAGCGGCTGGCCGTGGATGCGGTGGTGTGGACCGCCGGCCTCGACTTCGCGCCACCGGCCATCGAGCCCCAACCCGCCCGCGATCGCCGCGGAAGGCTGCTGGTGGAGCCCACCCTGCAGCTGCGCGGGCAGTCCCACCTGTTCGCCGCCGGTGACATCGCCTGCCCGGCCGGCGAGAGCGAAGACATGGGCGGGGGCGAGAGCGCCGACCCCTCGCCGCCCCTGCCCGCCACCGCCCAGGTGGCCTTTCAGCAGGCCACCTGCCTGGCGGACAACCTGATGCGGGCCCGGCGGGGGGAGACCCTGCAGCCGTTCCGCTTCCAGGATCTCGGCGAGATGATCAGCCTCGGCCGGGGCGAGGCCAGCCTCGTGGCCGCTGGCTTCACCCTCGCAGGCGGGGCCGCTTTTCAGCTGCGCCGCCTGGCCTACCTGTCGCGGCTGCCGGGCCGGACCCACCAGCTCAAGGTTGCCGCCGGCTGGCTGGCCGACTGGCAGCGATGAGCCGCGGCCAGCCCCCCCGCGGCCTGCTGTTCGATGCGATGGGCACCTTGATCGGCCTGCGCGAAGCGGTGGGTCGCACCTATGCCCGGGCAGCAGAACGCCATGGGATCACGGTGGCGCCTGAGGCGCTGGAGCGGGCGTTCCGCAACGCCTATCGCCAGGCCCCGCCGCTGGCGTTCCCCGGGCTCAGCGGCGGTGCTCTGCACAGCGCCGAACTGGGCTGGTGGGGCGACCGCATCAGCGCCACCCTGGCCGAGGCCGGCGCTCCGCCAGCCCCCGAGGAGCTGGTGCGGGAGCTGTTCGCGCACTACGCCAACCCTGCCTGCTGGCACGTCTATGACGACGTGGCCGCTCACCTGGAGCGCTGGCATGGCAGTGGCCTGGGGCTGGCAGTGGTGAGCAATTTCGACAGCCGGCTGGAGGGTCTGCTGGAGGGGCTGGGGCTGGCCCGCTGGCTGACCCTGGTGGTGGTCTCCAGTGCCGCCGGCGCCGCCAAGCCCCATCCCGCTCCCTTCCGTCTGGCGCTGGAGGGCCTCAACCTCAGCCCCAACCAGGCCTGGCATGTGGGCGACAGCCCCGAGGATGTCCAGGGAGCGGCGGCAGCGGGCCTGCGCTGCCTGCTGGTGCGCCGTTCTTGAGACAAGGTGTGCTGGGAGGCCGCACGGCGGGCCTGAGGCCATCCCAGCGCCGGCGGCTGGAGCAGCTCTGCCACCGCCGCCACCCGCCAGCGGCGGTGGCAGAGCTGCTCAGCCTGCAACGTCTGGCGGCCGAGAGCCGCGACCTGGGGCTGCCACTCACCCTGGTGATCGATGGCCGCGGCCTCTGTCGCCTGCTCTGGGTGGGCCCCCTGCAGGCCTGGGGCCAGAGCAACGAAGGCCTGCCAGGAGCCCGGCGCGGCCAGGCCAGAGATCTGCGCCTGGTGACGTGTTGTGGCCGCGGCCGGCGCCTGGCGCCGGACCGGCTGGAGGGGGTGGCGGCCCTCGACCTCGAGCCGCTGCTGTGGCTGCGCTACGGGGACCAGGCAAGCGCGGGGGGCCAGTGGCCGGCCCTGCTGCTTGAGGCCAGCCGGGCCAGCACTGAACCCTGGCCGGTGAGTGAGCAAGGCGAACTGGCCCGGCTGTGCGGCATCGATCCCCAGAGCCTTTCCGGCTCCGGCGGCCCCCTGCAGGATTGCGAGGCCGAGAGCGCCGGGCCCGTCGCCGCAGCGGCTGAGGGCCATGGCGAACGGGTGTTGCTGCTGGCCCTCAGCCCCGCCGACCGCGGCCTGGCCCAGCGCCGGATCGGTGAGCTGGAGGGACTGGTTCGCAGTGCCGGAGCCGATCCGGTGGGGGTGGTGGAGCAGCGCCGCAGCCAGCTGACACCCCAGACGATCTGGGGGGAGGGCAAGCTCGGCGAAGCCGCTCTCGAAGCCCGCAGGGTGCGGGCCACGCTGGTGGTGACCGACCGGGAGCTGACACCGGTGCAGGGCCGCAATCTCGAGCGCCTGCTGGATCTGCCGCTGAGCGACCGCAGTGAGCTGATTCTCGACATCTTTGCCCAGCGCGCCGCCAGTGCCGCCGGCCGCCTGCAGGTGGAGCTGGCCCAGCTGCGCTATCGCCTGCCCAGGCTGCTGGGGCGAGGGCGCAGCCTCTCCCGCCAAGGGGGCGGCATCGGTACCCGCGGACCCGGCGAAACCCAGCTGGAGAAAGACCGACGGGCCATCGCCCGCCGCATCGAGCGGCTCCAGCGGCAGGCCCGGGAGCTGGGGGAACACCGGGCTCGACTGCGGGAGCGGCGGCAGTCGCTGCGGCGCCTGGCCCTGGTGGGTTACACCAATGCCGGCAAGAGTTCCCTGCTCAATGCCCTGGGCCGGGGCGGCAGCCGCCAGGCGGTGCTGGCCGAGGACAAGCTGTTCGCCACCCTCGACCCCACCACCCGGCGCATCGAGCTGGCGGCTGCCGCCGGGGGCGCCCCCACGCCGGTGCTGATCACCGACACGGTGGGCTTCATCCGCGACCTGCCGCCACAGCTGCTGGAGGCCTTCCGCTCCACCCTTGAGGAAACCCTCGCCGCCGAAGGGCTGCTGGTGGTGGTGGATCTGAGCGATCCAGCCTGGCCCGACCAGCTGCGCACCGTGCACGCCATTCTCGACAGCCTGGGTTCGACAGCCCCCCGGCGGCTGGTGGCCAACCAGATCGACCGCTGCACAGCCGGCGAGCTGGAGCGCGCCCGGGCGCTCGATCCCGGCGTCCTGTTCGTGTCGGCAACGGCACGCCTCGGCCTCCAGCACCTGCGCTCCGAACTGCACGATTGGCCGCAGCGGACGGAGCTAGCTGGGATCCCACTAGAAGTACAGCACTCTGATGGGGAATAAGTTGCCTCAGCGCACCAGCAAGGCCAGAAAGGAGCTTGGCACTGGCGATTCAGGGGCATTCATTCCCGAGTATTGAAGTGGCATATAGTGATTCGCCAGCGTGGCCGTTCCCGGCCTGGCCATGATCGCCCCACTCCCGGCCGGCTTCCAGCCCGATGCCGTCATCACCCTGGTGGTGCTGGCCGGGTCGGTGCTGCTGTTCATCAGTGGCCGCCTGGCTCCGGAAGTCACCGGGCTGCTGGCGGCCGGGCTCCTGATCGCCACCGGCGTGCTCACCCCCAACGAGGCCCTGCGGGGCTTCGGCAGCCCGGCCCTGATCACCCTGCTGGGCCTGTTCGCCCTCTCAGCTGGCCTGTTCCGCTCGGGGGGGCTTGACCGGCTGCGGGCGCTGATCGGCTCTGACGCCATCCGCAGTCCGAAGCGCATGATCGCGTTGATGGCCGGGGTGGTGGGGCCGGTCTCCGCCTTCATTCCCAACACCCCGATCGTGGCCACCCTGCTGCCGGTGGTGGAGGGCTGGTGCCACCGGCGCGGCATCTCTCCCTCCAAGGTGCTGCTGCCGCTGTCGTTCTCCACCGTGCTCGGGGGCACCCTCACCCTGCTCGGCAGCTCGGTGAACCTGCTCGCCGGGGAGGTGAGCGACAAGCTCGGCTACGGCGGATTTGAGCTGTTCAGCTTCACGGGCATCGGCGTGGGCGTTTGGCTGGCTGGCAGCCTGGTGATGGTGGTGATGGCCGATCGCCTGCTTCCCGACCGCGGCTACGACGAGGACGAGCTGATGGCCAGCCTCTCCAGCGGTGGCTACCTCACTGAGGTGGAGATCCCCCGCGGCTCGGAACTGATCGGCCAGTCCCTGCATGGCAGCCGCCTGCAGCGGCGCTACGACGTGGACGTGCTGGAGCTGCACCGGGACGACGGCCGCTTTCTGCCCCCCCTGGCGGATCGCACCTTGAAGCGGGGAGACCGTCTGCTGCTGCGCTGCTCCCGGGCGGATCTGCTGCGCCTGCAGCAGGAGCGCACGGTGGTGCTGGCCCCCACCCCGGAGGACAAGGACAAGGGGCGCGTCGACGATCTGCTGAACAGCCAGCGCACGGTGGAGGTGCTGCTGCCCTCCGGCTCCACCCTGGCCGGCGACTGCCTGCGGGATCTGCGCTTCCGCCAGCGCTACAACGCCACGGTGCTGGCCCTGCGGCGGGGCAATGCCGTGCTGCGGGAACGGCTGGGCCAGGCCGTGCTGCGCGAGGGTGATGTGCTGCTGCTGCAGGGCCCGCGGGATGCCATCCGGGGCCTGCAGGCCAACAACGACCTGGTGGTGCTGGAGCAGCTGGAGAAGGACCTGCCCAGCATCAGCCACAAGGGCATCGCCCTCACCATCACCGCCCTGGTGATCGTGGTCTCGGGCCTGGGCTGGATCCCCCTGGTGGCCGCGGTGCTGCTCGGTACGGCGGCGATGGTGGCCAGCGGCTGTCTGCGCCCCGGCGAACTGCAGCGGGCCATCCGCCTGGATGTGATCCTGCTGCTCGGCTCCCTGGCCAGTTTCAGCGTCGCCTTGCAGAAAACCGGCCTCGCCGAGGCCATGGCCCAGGGGCTGCTGCAGGGCCTGCAGGGCTGGCCGATCTACAGAGCCCTGCTGGTCGTGTTCCTGTTCACAACCCTGCTCACGGAAGTGATGAGCAACGCCGCCACCGTGGTGCTGCTGATCCCGATCGCCGGGCAGCTGGGCCTGGGCCTGGGCTATCCCCCCCTGGCCTTCGTCTACGCGGTGCTGTTCGGAGCCAGCCAGAGCTTTCTCAGCCCAGTTGGCTACCAGACCAACCTGATGGTGTTCGGTCCTGGCCGTTATCGCTTCCTCGACATTCCCCGCTATGGCTTCCCACTCACGCTCACCATGACACTGCTGGTGCCGTTTCTGATCTGCCGGCACTTCAACCTCTAGGGTCAGTGCAGGCAGCCGCGTCAGCGCATCACCACGTCTAAATTTTCAACGTCCTCCCTTCGTCTTCAATCGTCTCTGTCATGAGCCTTCAACTCGGCGACACCGTGCCCGACTTCAGCCAGAACTCCCAGCTGGGCCCGATCAACTTCTACGACTTCGCTGGCGACAGCTGGGTGGTGCTGTTCTCCCACCCTGCCGACTACACCCCTGTCTGCACCACCGAACTCGGTGAGGTGTCGCGCCTGCGCCCGGAGTGGGAGAAGCGCAACGTCAAAACCATTGCCCTCAGCGTTGATTCTGCGGAGAGCCACAAGGGCTGGATCGGCGACATCAACGAAACCCAGTCAACCAGCGTGGATTATCCCATTCTGGCCGACGAGGACAAGAAGGTTTCTGATCTCTACGGGATGATCCACCCCAACGCCCTCAACAACCTCACGGTGCGCTCGGTGTTCATCATCGATCCCAACAGGAAGCTG
Source organism: uncultured cyanobacterium (assembly GCA_963765575.1). Taxonomy (GTDB): domain Bacteria; phylum Cyanobacteriota; class Cyanobacteriia; order PCC-6307; family Cyanobiaceae; genus NIES-981. The sequence continues at coordinate 365,822 of CAVXWZ010000002.1, forward strand.
CGCCTGCAGATCACCTACCCCGCCAGCACCGGCCGCAACTTCGATGAGATCCTGCGGGTGATCGACTCGCTGCAACTCACCGACTACCACCAGGTCGCCACCCCGGTGAACTGGAAGGACGGTGACGACTGCGTGGTGGTGCCCTCCATTCCCACCGACCAGGCCCGCAGCAAATTCCCCAAGGGAGTCACGGAGATCAAGCCCTACCTGCGCATGACGCCCCAGCCCAACAAGTGAACCGAGGCAGGCCAGGGGCGATGGCGGTGCTGGGGCTGATGAGCGGCACCAGCGCCGACGGGGTGGATGTGGTGCTGGCCCACTTCGCCGGCCCCTGCCACCGCCCCCGCTGGCGGATCCTGGCCGGCCACTCCACCCCCTACCCCGACCCCCTGCGCCGGGAGCTGGTGGCGGTGGGCCAGGGGGCCGCGCGCAGCAGCGCCGAACTGCTGGATCTGGCCGAGGCCGTCACGGAACTCCAGGCGGCGGCCGCCCGGGCCTGCGACCCCGGCGGCCAGGCCCAGCTGGTGGGCTGCCACGGCCAGACCATCTGGCATCGCCCCCCCGCCAGGGGCCGGCGGGGAGCCAGTTGGCAGCTGCTGCAGGGCCCCCTGCTGGCGCAGTTGCTGCAGCGGCCGGTGGTCCACGACCTGCGGGCCGCCGACCTGGCCCTGGGGGGGCAGGGGGCTCCCCTGGTGCCGGCGGCCGACGAGGCCCTGCTAGGCCGCATCGGCGGCTGGCGGGCCGTCCTGAATCTCGGCGGCATCGCCAATCTCACCCTGATCCCACCCCGCAGCGGCCCCGACCGCCACCAGGCCGTGCGGGGCTGGGACTGCGGCCCCGCCAACACCCTGCTGGACCTGGCCGTGGGTCACTTCAGCGGCGGACAAGAGAGCTTCGATGCCGGCGGCGCCTGGGCCAGCCGCGGGCGGGTGGACGAGGGCAGCCTGGCGGGATGGCTGCAGGAGCCCTACCTGCAGCGGAGCGGGCCGAAGTCCACCGGCCGCGAGCTGTTCGGACAGGCCGATCTGGAGCGTCGCCTGGGTGACCTGGAGCAGGCAGCAGCCCAGGGGGGGGGAGGCCTGCAAGCGGCCGACGCCCTGGCCACCCTCACGGCCTTCAGCGCCGCCGTTGTGGCCCAGGACCTGGAGCGTGGTCCCAGGCCGGTGGAGCTGCTGGTGGCGGGCGGCGGCAGCCGCAATGGAATGCTGATGGCCGAGTTGCGGCGGCGCTGCCCAGGGGTGATCGTCAGGCCCCTGGCGGAGCTGGGCATCGCAGACTCCCAGCGGGAGGCCCTGGCCTTCGCCCTGCTGGCCTGGTGGCACCGGCATCACCATGGCGGCAATGCCCCCTCGATCACCGGCGCACGCCGGACGGCGGTGCTGGGGGTGAGCGCCGAACCGGCCGGACCAGCGTCCTAGTCAGGCCGCTGGAGGCGCAGGCGCCGCGGTGCCGCCCGCAGCCGTTGGGGGCGCTGACGCTCCAGCTGGCTGCGGAAGCGCGCGGCCGCCGCCGCATCCGCTGCGGCTGGCTGGGAGCGCTGGCCCTCGAAGCGCTCCACACCCTGCTGGATCAGCACCCGGGCCATGTTGCTCACGGTGCGGGCCTCGAGATCCGCCAACACGGCCAGCCGGCGGCAGAGATCTTCCGGGAGGACCACCTGGATCCTGGGCGACTTGGGCCGCCCGCTGGAGGAGGTTTGCCGCGTGGCCACGCCTGGGATGACGACGAAGGATCAGGGAACCGGAACGCAGAGCCGATCGGGACTGGGCAGGACGCAGGGATGCTTCCGGATCCTGATGAGTGTAGTCGGATGCGCTTGGGTAGTATCCGTGTCTATGCTGCCGGCAGAGATCCGCTCACCCGCTCCCTCGGATCCCGTGCGGTTTCAGCCCTGAGGTTTCCCATGCCCAAAACCCGCGAGCAGCGCCAGGCCGAGCGCAGTGACGTGCTGGTGTCGGCCGTGATCAGCACCTACCTGCTCACCCACCTGCACCACGTGCTGCAACGGGCGGAGTACGGAGCCCAGCAGGACGGGCGCAAGGCCCTGGCCGCCAACTACGCCCAGCTGCGCAAGGTGCTCTGCCTCGACGCCCGCAGCATGGAGGATGCCTCAGCCAGCGGCACGCCGGTGAGCGACAACCCCCAGGCCGCCTGAAGTCTCGATTCGGCCATCTGTAACGGCAGGCTGCCGGAGCCCCACGGCACCCATAGGGTCAGAACAAACGGCCCGCCGCCATGAGCACCAGCAGCCCCCAACCGCCTGCTTCAGACGCCCCCGCCAATCCCCCCAGCGCCGGAGCCAACGCCCCGGCCCTGTATGCCCGGCTCAGCGCTGACACCGCCCTCACCCAGTCCCTGTTCCGGCAGGCGCTGCAGGATCCCGGCGGGGCCCTCGATCGCATCGTCGCCCTCGGCCAGGAGCTCGGTTTGCCGGTGAGCCGCGAGGAGGTGAAGGCCCATGTGGCCTCCCTCGATGATTCCGCCAGCAAACAGTGGCTGCTCAAGGCCCGTGGCGGCCTCTGAGCGCGGCGAGCGAGCCGGACGGTTGACACCGCCGCCCTGGGCCCAGCTGAAGAACAGCCAGTAGCTCACGATCGCCAGACCCGCCGCCACCACCAGCGCCGCAACCTGTTCCAGGCGTCTGATCATCGAGAACCAAAGGCGGCTTGCTGAAGTCTGACCGAGCCGGTGCGTCCGGGTTGGGGGCAGCAGCTGCGGCACTGATGCGAAATGATGACGTGGGGTTGCCGTTCCTGCGGCGACCGCCTGTCCCCCATCCCCCCTCTCCGCCCAGTGCTCCGCCTCGAACGTCTCGGCAAGATCTATCCCACCGGGGAGGTGCTGCGGGATGTCACCTGGGAGGTGAGGCCGGGCGACCGCATCGGCCTGGTGGGCGTGAACGGGGCGGGCAAGTCGACCCAGATGAAGATCATCGCCGGCCTGGAGGAGGCCAGCAGCGGCCAGGTGGTGAAGCAGGGCGATCCGCGCATCGCCTATCTGCAGCAGGAGTTCGACGTGAACCCCGAGCGCACGGTGCGCGAGGAGCTGTTCCAGGCCTTCGGCGAGGCCGCCGAGGTGCTGGTGCGCCAGCACGCCGTGGAACACGCCATGGCCAGTGAGCAGGCCGCCAGCGATCCCGACCACCTCGACGAGCTGATCCACGAGCTCGGCCACCTGCACAGCCGCTTCGAGGCCCTGCACGGCTACGAGCTCGACGCCCGCATCGACAAACTGCTGCCCACGATCGGCTTCAGCGCCGCAGGGGCGGACCAGCTGGTGGGCGACTACTCCGGCGGTTGGCAGATGCGCATCGCCCTGGGCAAGATCCTGTTGCAGGAGCCCGATCTGCTGCTGCTCGACGAGCCCACCAACCACCTGGACGTGGAGACGATCCAGTGGCTGGAGGGCTACCTGATCGAGCAGAGCGCCGCCCAGGTGGTGATCAGCCACGACCGCACCTTCCTGGATCGGGTCTGCACCCAGATCGTCGAGACCGAGCGCGGCGTGTCGCGCACCTACCTGGGCAACTACAGCCAGCACCTGGAGCAGAAGGCCCTGGAGCGCGAGGCCACCCAGGCCGCCTTCGAGCGCCAGCAGAAGGAGCTCTCCGCCCAGCAGGCCTACATCGAGCGGTTCCGGGCCAGCGCCACCCGCTCCACCCAGGCCAAGAGCCGCGAGAAGCTGCTGGAGAAAGTGGAGCGAGTGGAGGCGCCGATCGAGAGCATCGGCGGGCCCCGCTTCCAGTTCCCGGAAGCGCCGCGCTCGGGCCGCCTGGTGGCCGAGGTCGCCGACCTCACCCACAGCTACGGCGATCAGATCCTGTTTCTGGGGGCCAACCTGGAGGTGGAGCGGGGCGACCGCATCGCCTTCGTGGGCCCCAACGGCGCCGGCAAGTCCACCCTGCTGCGGCTGGTGATGGGCATGGAGCAGCCCAGCGAAGGCCTGGCCCGCCTCGGCGAGCACAACGTCATCGCCGGCTACTTCGAGCAGAACCAGGCCGAGGCCCTCGACCTCAGCAAAACCGTGATCGACACCATCTTCGAGGTGGTGCCCGACTGGACCCAGACCCAGGTGCGCTCCCTGCTGGGCAACTTCTGCTTCAGCAACGAGAGCGTGTTCAAGCAGGCGGGCAAGCTCTCCGGCGGCGAGAAGGCCCGCCTGGCCCTGGCCGTGATGCTGCTCAGCCCCTGCAACCTGCTGGTGCTGGACGAGCCCACCAACCACCTCGACATCCCCGCCAAGCAGATGCTCGAGGACGCCCTGATCGCCTACGAGGGGGCCGCCCTGCTGGTGAGCCACGACCGCTACTTCATCTCCAGGGTGGCCAACCGCATCGTGGAGATCCGCGATGGTGAGCTGGTGCTGTACCGGGGCGACTACGCCTATTACATCGAGAAGAAGCACGAGGAGGCGGAGGCGGCGCGGGCCAGCGCCGAAGAGGCGGCCCGCACTGCCAAGCGCAACGCCAGCCGTGAACGCCAGCGGCAGAAGCAGGCGGCACGCCGGACGGCGGGGGGCTGAGCGACGCCCCAGGCGCGGAAACGGACACAGAACGGAAAGCTTGTCGCAACCGCTACGCAAGAACTTGCAACAGTTTGTAGCTTTAGCGCCGTACAAGCCCATTCTGGAGTCCGCCATGACCCAACCCCTCGCCCTCTCCCTCGGCCAGCAGTTCGAACTGGAGCGCATGAGCCGGGCCATCGACGAAACGGCCGACCCCGAAGTGCTCCAGGGCATCGCCAAGCAGCTGCTCCAGGCCTGGCAAAGCCAGAAGGCCGCCACCCAGTGGGTGATGCGCCAGCAGCTCGGCGCACCCTCCACCCTGGCCACAAGCATGGCCGGAGAGCAGAATCAGGCGGCTTGATCGATCCGGCCGCCGCTCCCCTCGATCAGCGGCTCGTGGCCAGTTGGGATGGCACCACGTCGAGCCTCAGCATCTCCCCCTTGCGGTTGATGCTGAGGCTGAGTTGCCCCCCGACACCAGCCCGCTCCACCGCAGCCACCAGCTGGGAGGGCTCCACCACGACCTCGCCATCGGCCTCCACCACCACATCGCCCTGACGCAGGCCAGCCCGCTGGGCCGGGCTGTTGGCCACCACCGAGGCAATGCGAACGCCGCTCTTGAGCCCGGTGCCGTCACCGGGGCGGACGGCATCCAGGCCAATGCCGATCACCGGATGACTCACCTTGCCGCTGGACACAAGCTGGCGGGCGATGTCGCGGGCTCTGTTGATCGGAATCGCAAAGCCCAGGCCAGCCCCGGGACCGCTGCGCACCAGGGTGTTGATGCCGATCACCTCGCCATCGGCGTTGAGCAGCGGGCCACCGGAATTGCCCGGATTGATGGCGGCGTCGGTCTGGATCAGATCCAGACGGCGGTCGGTGATGCCCAGCTTGGCGGCGTTGCGGTTGAGGTTGCTGATGATCCCCATGGTCACCGTGTTGTCCAGGCCATAGGGGTTGCCCACGGCGATCGCCCACTCCCCCACCTCGAGGCGGTCGGAGTCCCCCAGGGGCGCCACGGGCCAGGGGCCACTGGCCTCGATGCGCACCACGGCCAGGTCGGTCAATCGATCCAGGCCCACCACGGTGCCCTCGACCCGGCGCCCGTCCTGGAGCCCCACCGTGACCCGGTCGGTCCGCTCGACAACGTGGGCATTGGTGAGCACGAGGCCGCCGGACTGAAAGATGAAACCGCTGCCCTGACCCCGCTCGGTGCGCTGGGATGGCGGGGATGGCCTGGCGGGCTGACCCTGCTGCGGCATCCCGAAGAACTGACGAAAGATCGGATCGTCAAGCAGGGAGCTGGGCACACCGCCGCGGCCGGCCACCGCCACGGTGCGCTCAGTGTCGATGGTGACGACGGCAGGACTGGTGCGCCGCACGGCGGCGGCAACGAACGACTGCCGGCCCATGGCCGCAGCCAGGGGCGTGGAGGACGACGTGGCGGCGATCGCCGGGGCAGCCGAGGCCAGGGACGCCGGCGCCCGGCTCAGCCCCGCCAGCAGCAGGGGAAGCAGGAGCAGGGGGGCGCGGACGGACGCCAGCTGATGTTGAAGAGACATGGCGGCAAGCTCCGCGCTGACCAGAGTGTTGCTTGGACCGTAAGCAGGCCAGGCACGCCTGCGAAAGGTGGGCAGACCGGCCCTGACTGTGCCCACCGTCCAGGCCGACAACTGTCTAAGGTGCTTTAAGAAATGTATCGAGCCATGGACACCACCCGCCTTCTCTTGGCCTTCCTGGCTTTTGGCGCCGCCTGCACCACCCTCTGGGCCTGGATGTTGGCCACCAATGGCAGCAATTCCAACGCAGCCGGGCAATGATGGGAGAGTCGGCTTATCCCGCCCCAGCAGCGGCCCCTAGGCCATGAACCCCATTCTCTCCCAGATCTTCCCGATCCTCTACGGAGCCTGCTTCCTGGCCCTGCTCTGGCAGGCCTTCCGGGTGATGGGCCAGGGCTACAAGGCGGCTTCCCACGAGGGCAGCGCCCCGCCCGAGGCCAGAGCCGATCGCACCGGGCGCTTGACGATTCACCCGGAGCTGCTTGATGCCGAGGGCCAGCTCACCGAGGAAGACCTGCTCACGGTGCGCTTCGGCGGCGACCAGGGGCGTTCCTCTCCCCCCTCCGATCCGAGCTGAGTACGCCCTGAATTTCCGTTGGGGTCCGTTCAGCGGCCAATCGAGCTCAGGGTTTTGTCCGGCCCGACACCCCCACTGAATAGGCTCACTGTTGAGTGAACGACCTCAGGGGACGCCTGGCTTGGATCAACGCACACGAATCGTGGCAGCAGTGCTGCGCAACCTCAAGCTGCCGCCGCGCTTTCGTCTCAAGCTGGTCAAGGAAGATCCGGTGCGGCTTGAGCTCAGCCTCACCCCCGCCTACGGCAAGGCCGCCCTCCTCGTGGGCCTGCTCGAATCGCAGGATCTTGTGGCCCGCCGCGACCGCGAGGGACGCATTCCCCGCGACCTGCAGGGCACCTGGGACTGGACCGTCCGCCACGGGAAGGTGAGCACCGGCGGCTGGAACCCCTACCTGAAGGAAGCCCTGCAGACCATGTTCGAAACGGGACTGCCCGCCATCGTCTACGAGGAACTCACCGGCGAGGCCTACCACCCTGTGGATGGCGTGCGTCACGTGCGCTGAGCCAGCCCCCCTGAGGCCGCCATGGTGCTTCAGCCCCTGCCCATCGATGTCCTGCTGCCGCAGTTGAGGCAGAGCGTGCATCCAGCGGGGGCCACCGTGCTGCTGCAGGCTCCTCCCGGCGCGGGCAAGACCAGCCGCGTTCCAGCCGCTATCGAGCCCATGCTCAGCGGCCGGGTGTGGATGCTGGAGCCCCGCCGGATTGCGGCCCGCACCGCCGCCCAGCGCCTGGCCGCCGAGCGCGGAGAGGAGCTGGGCGGTGTGGTGGGCTACAGCGTGCGCCTGGAGAGCCGCACCAGCGCCGCCACCCGCATTGAGCTGCTCACCGAAGGGCTGTTCCTGCAGCGCCTGCAGGCCGATCCAGCCCTTGATGGCGTGGACTGCGTGATCTTCGACGAGTTTCACGAACGCAGTGCCGACGCCGACCTGGCCCTGGCGTTGTTGCGCCAGGCGCGGGAAGTGCTGCGCCCTGATCTGCGCCTGGTGGTGATGTCGGCCACCCTGGCGCTCGAATCCCTGGCCCGCCAGCTGCCGGAAGCGCTGGTGCTGCACAGCCACGGACGCGGCTTCCCCGTGGCGATCAGCCATCAGCCGCCGCGGGCCGACGAACGGCTCGAGCAACAGGTGGTGCGGGCCCTGGAGCAGCACTGGCTGGACCAGGGCCAGGCGGCGGAGAGTGTGCTGGTGTTTCTGCCCGGACGGCGGGAGATCGAGCACTGTGCCCAGGCCATCGCTGGCGCCGCCTGGAGCGCCGGGCTGGAGCTGGTGCCCTTGCACGGCAGCCTCAGCCTGGCTGAGCAGACCCGGGCGATCGCGCCCGCCCGCGGCCCTGCCGGCAAGGTGGTGCTCGCCACCAGCATCGCCGAGAGCTCCCTCACAATCACCGGCGTGGCGCTGGTGATCGATGCCGGGCTCAGCCGCCGCAACCGCTTCGATCCCGCCCGCGGCATGGACAGCCTGGTCACCGTGCCCGCCAGCCTGGCCAGTGCCGAGCAGCGGGCCGGCCGGGCCGGCCGCCTGGCCCCGGGGCGCTGCCTGCGGCTGTGGTCGGCCGCCGACCAGCGCCAGCGTCCGGCGCAGGATCTCCCTGAGCTACTGGAGAGCGACCCGTTGCCCCTGGCCCTGCAACTGGCCCGCTGGGGGGCCCCCCTGGGCGAGGGCCTGCGCTGGATCGACCCGCCGCCGCCGGCGGCGCTCGCGGACGCCCGCCGCCTGCTGTTGCAGCTGGGGGCCCTTGGGGGCGGCGGCCAGCTCAGCGACCATGGCCGCGCCATGGCGGCCCTCGGCCTCCATCCGCGGCTGGCCCACCTGCTGCTGTTGGGCCACCAGCGGGGCCACGCCCACCTGGCCTGCGAATTGGCGGCATTGCTCAGCGAACGGGACCCGCTCCCGCGCCAGGAGGCGGGCTGCGACCTGCTGCGGCGGCTCGACTGGCTGCGGCGGCAATCCTCCCGTCATCCCATGCAGCAACTGGTGCGCCAGTGGCAGGGGCAGCTCCGGAAGGGCTCATCGGCCCGCCGGCCGGCCGACGAGCACACCAGCGGCGCTGGCGAGGACCTCGCCGCCGCCCTGCTGGTGGGCGAGGCCTTCCCCGAATGGCTGGCCCTGGCCCGGGAGGGGCAGCCTGGTCGTTTTCTGCTGCGAGGCGGCCAGGGCGCCCTCCTCCCCGCCAACGATCCCCTGGGCCGCCAGGCGGCCCTGGCCGTGGGCGTGCTGGATGGGGAAGGCAGGAACGCCCGCATCCAACTGGCCCTGCCATTGCCGCTGCAGGAGCTGCAGCGGCTCGCCCAGGAGCGCGGCACGACGGAGAGCAGCGCCGTGTGGGATGACCAGGCCGCCAGGGTGCGCTGCGAACGCACCCTGCGGCTGGGGGCCCTGGTGCTGGAGCGGCGCCCCTGGCCGGAGGCGGCGCCGGAGCAGGTGCATGGGGCCCTGCTGCAGGGCCTGCAACGCCTCGGGCTGGGCGCCCTGCCCTGGACGCCAGGCTGCCGGCAATTGCAGCAGCGCCTCTGCCTGGCCCATCAGCACCGCGGCAGCCCCTGGCCCGATCGCCACGATGCTCTGCTGGCGGCAGAGCTGGAGACCTGGCTGGGGCCGCAATTGATCGGCCTCTCCAGTCTGATGGAGGTGCGGCAGCTCGACCTTCGCGAAGCCCTGTGGGGCGAGCTGGGGTGGTCTTTTCGCCAGGAGCTGGATCGGCTGCTGCCCGGCAGCCTGCCCGTGCCCTCCGGGCGCCGCGTCGCACTTGACTACGGCAGCGGCGTGCCCGTGCTGGCCGTGAAGCTGCAGGAAATGTTCGGCTGCAGGCAGACGCCGTCCGTGCTGGAAGGGGCCCTGCCAGTGACGCTGCACCTGCTCAGCCCGGCCGGCCGACCGGCCGCCATCACCCGCGATCTGGCCGGTTTCTGGCAGCACGCCTACAGCCAGGTGCGACGCGAACTGCGCGGTCGCTACCCGAAACACCCCTGGCCTGAGGACGGGGCCAACGCCAAGCCCACCGCCGACACCCAGGCCCGGCAGGCAGCCGCTGCAGCACGAAAGGCTCAGCTGAACAAGTGAGCAAGGCTCAACTGAACAGGTGAGCGAAGCCAAAGTGCCGCAGTCCCTCCAGGATGCCACCGCATCCAGAGGCGCTGGCGCCATAGATGCCCGGCAGCTGCGGCAACCGGCAGCGCAGCTCGGGCTCGGCATTGCCCACCATGATTCCGGCCAAGCCGGTTTCGAACATGGCCAGGTCGTTGAGGCTGTCGCCGGCGGTGACCACCAGGCCCTGCTCGAGGGCAAGCCACTCCAGCACCAACAGCAGGGTGCTGCCCTTGTTCACCCCCAGCGGCAGCACGTCGAAATAACGCCGATCGGAGAGCAGACAGTCCACCCCATGGCACTCCAGCCGGGGAATCAAGGACAGGTCGAAGCACTCCGGGTCGTAGAGATAAGCCAGCCGGCGTTCGCGGCTGATGGGCTGCAGCGAAAGACCGGCAACTCCGGCCAGCAACGGCGCCAGTCGCTCGGGCTTGCCGTGCCAGCGGGCCTCAATCGTCTCCAGCAACTCCGGCAGGGGGCGCAGGCTGCTGCCGCAGGCCACGGTGCAGCCCACGTCGCTGATCACCAGATGGGGAACCGGCAGCCCCAGCGGCCCCTGCTCCGCCTGCAGGCGCTGGATCGAGGTCAGGCTGCGTCCGGTGCAGAACACATGCAGCACCCGCTCACGCCGTTGGCTCAGGCCGCTGTAGAGGCGCAGCCGCTCGGCAGCCTCACCCGCCAGCAAGGTGCCATCGAGATCGGTCACCAGCACCAGGTCTGGTGCGGCGGGCAGGGGAGCAGCGAGCTGCCGTTCCAGCCGCCAGCGGCGCTCGTGCATCGCTGGCCTGGTGGGCACCAACCCCGACGGCACTGGGGCGCTGACCGCAGACCCCACGGCGCTGACCGCAGACCCCACGGCTGGGGCGTCCCCCGATCGCCGGCCAGCCGTCAAGGCACGAAACCAGTCGCAAGGACCGGGTGTGGGGGCGTCACGCCATCGCCATGCTTGTGTCCAGTGTGGCCACCGATCGGCTCTCGAATCCGACCATGCTGTCCCGGATCGGGCGTGGCGGGGCACTCGGGCTGGGCTCCGATCAGCATGCTTCACACTGGCCGCACCGACCCCAGGTGCTACCGCCTGGGCCTGCCCCTCATCCTCTGCTCATGGATCTGCCGGTGATGGCTCTGCCACGGGCAAAGGCGCTGGGGAGCCACCAGACCCGTGGGCTCGTTCAGCCGCAGCGCTGCCATGGCTGAGACTCCCCTGCAGCGCTACAGCGTCGCCAGCCTCAACCGGGCCATTGGCAGCCTGCTGGAGCGCGGCTTTGCGCCCCGCTTCCTGCTCGATGCCACGGTCAGCCGGCCCCAGCTCAAGAAGGGGCACCTGTGGATGACTCTGGTCGACGAAACGGCCTCGATCTCCGCGGTGGTCTGGGCCAGCCAGCTCGCCAAGCTGAGCTTCCAGCCCGACGAAGGCGACGGGGTGGTGGTGGTGGGCACCCTGAATTTCTGGGCGGCCCGCGCCAATCTCTGTGTCCAGGTGTTCGACCTGCGGCCCAGCCTGTCCAGCGTGCTCAGGCGCTTTGAGCGGGTTCGGGATCGCCTGGCCCCGATGGGGCTGTTCGAGTCCGAGCGCAAGCGTCCCCTGCCGGAGACGCCGGACTGCATCGCCCTGCTCACAAGCGTGCCGAGCTCGGCCCTCGCCGACATGCTCCGCACGGCCGCCGAGCGCTGGCCCGCCACCCGCTTGGTGGTGGTGCCCATCCCGGTGCAGGGCAACGTCGAAGGGCAGATCACGGCGACGCTGGAACACCTCGGCAGCCACAGGGAGCGCCTGGGCATCGAGGCCGTCGTGCTGGCCCGCGGCGGCGGCAGCCGGGAGGATCTGGCGGTCTTCGACGGCGAGGCGCTGGCGCTCGCCATCGCCGCCTTCCCGCTGCCGGTGGTGAGCGGTATCGGCCACGAAGACGACACCACCATTGCCGATCTGGTGGCCGACCACAGGGCCGCCACCCCGACCGCGGCCCTGGTGGCCCTCCTGCCGGATCGCCGCCAAGCCCGGCCAGCGCTACAGCAACTGCGCCGCCATCTGGGTCAGCTGCTGCGCCTGCGGCTGCAGGGAGAACACCAACAGCTGGGGCGGCTGCAGGAGCGGCTGGGCCAGCTTCACCCCCGCGGTCTGCTGGAGCGCCGCCGGGAGGATCTCGAGCGCACCCGGCGCCTGCTGCTGGCACTGTCGCCGCAACACGTTCTGGAACGGGGCTTCAGCCTGGTCCATACGGCCACAGGCCGACTGATCCGCAGCGCATCCGAACTGCACCCTGGCGACAGACTGGAGCTGACCCTCGCCGATGGCCGGGTCGATGGCCAGGTGGTGAGCGTGCACCAGCGCGAGGCGCATCGGCACCAGGCCCTGCGCCAGAGTCGTGGGCGTCGCGCCGATCCCTCCGGTGCCTGAGGATCCATGGCCCTGAAGCCCAGTCAAGACCGGAGCCGAGGCCGCCGCTCAGCCGCTGAGGGCGGCGCTGAGCAGGGCAGCCATGACGACGGTGGTGCCGCGGATCTGAGCTATAGCCAGGCCCGAACCGCCCTGGAGCTGGTGCTGGCGGAACTCCAGGCCAGCGATCTGGACGTTGAGGCCATGGCCGGGCTCTATCGCCGGGGCCAGGCCTATGCCGAGCGCTGTGAGGCCATTCTGGAGCGGGTTGAGCGGGAGGTGCTGGTGTGGGACGGCCTCCACGATCCCGAAGCTCCCCCGCGCGCTGTCGTGGATGGCTTGCCGCTGGTCGAGTGAGAGGGTCGACCGCGGACGGCATCCCTGAGCTGATGAGTCCATTCCCCACCTGAGCCCCGATGACCGTCTCACCTCAGCCACTGCAACAGCCCAGCGGCCGCACCAACAGTTGGCTGCAATGGATCTACCTGGCCCTGGCGGTCGCGGGGGCGGTGCTGCCCTGGCTGGCCAATCTGGAGTTCATGCGCAACAGCGGCCCCAGCTTTGATCTGGGACTGTTCATCCAGATGGCCTCCGCCAACCCGGCGGCAGCCTCCCTGTCTCGCGACCTGGCCATCGGGGCCACAGCGGTGCTGATCTGGATCATCCAGGAAAGCCGCCGGCTGAGGATGCGCGGGCTGCCCTGGGTGCTGCTCAGCTGCCTCACCATCGCCTTCGCCTGTGGCGCTCCGCTGTTTCTGTTTTTGCGCGAGCGACGGCTGGCCCAGCTGGCAGCCGAGGCCGAAGGTGAGCACGGTGGAGCTCAGCTGCCCTGATCGTCCACTTCAACCACCTCCACGTCGATGGTGGCGTCTGAGGCTCGGATCCCCTGGGCAGCCCCGGGGTCGCGAGAAGCCGCAGTGGCGGCGCCAGAGCCCAATGGGCTGGCGGCGGAGGGATCAAAGGGGGCGCCGCAGGCCGGACAGCCATCGCTTCCCAGACTGGTGAAGCCGCAGGCGGGGCAGGTGCGCAACCGGCGGCGCAGCAGCTGCCATCCCACAAAGCCCGCAACCCCGAACAGGACAGGCAGCAGTAGCAACAGCAGGGTGAGACCACCGAGAAGGTCGAGCAGGAAGCGCCCAGCGGGGCCTGGAGCCAGCAGCAGCAACAGAGCCAGGAGGATCCAGGGCCACAGGGTCTGCCGTTGCATCGTCAGGGAAACTGCCTGTTGGTTCCATCCTGACGCCGACCCAAGGCAATGGAGAGGCATTGGCCGTAATAGACGATGGCTGCCACCATCCACACCCAGAGACTGAAGACGAGCACGCCACCCACAACGCCATAGGCCTGAAAGCGACCACCGAGGACAAGGAGGATGCGGCCGAGGAGTTGATTCAGGAGCGTGAGTGCGGCAGCGATGAAGATGGCGCCGGGAAGCAGCTGGGTCCAGCGGACGTGCCGTGACGGGAGCAACCAGAGCAGAAGTTGGGCGGCGGTAAAGGAGAGCGCCAGAGCCACCACCACATCCACCCCGTAACCCACCGGCTGCTGCCAACCCTGAACGAACGGCAGATAAACGTTGAGCCACGCCTTGACACCGGCTGGAACCTGCACCGGCACCCGGGACACCCGCTGATCGAGAATGAACAGGAGCGAAAACAAGGCCAGGAGAGCCATGGCCTTGAGGCGCAACTGAACTTGATGCCGCAATGCCCGCAGCCAGGAGTCATTACCGCGGTGGGGATCACCGTTCCACCAGAGGCGGTCAGCACCACGACTCAAGGCCAGGAAGGCGTTGCTGGCGGTGAACACCAGCACCACCAAGCCGAGGATGCCAGCGCCGGCACTCTGACGGACAAATCCCACCAGCGCACGCTCAAGGACGGGAAGGAACTGCACGGGCAGAAACCCGAGCAATGCCTCCCGCAGTTGGGTGACGAGCGCAGCATCACGGCCCAGGACCCAGGCAATGAAGGACAGTGCGATCAGCAGGATCGGCAACAGTGACTGCAGGGTGTAATAGGCAAAGGCGGCGCTGAGGTCGGCACAACCTTGTCGATTCCAGATCAGGATTGCCCGCCAGAAGGGCCGCCCGAGGACGGCCAGAGACTTGGTGGAGACAGCCAAGGCCTGGCTGAGCCGGGGCATAGCGCGGAAACTGCAGCCATTCAAAGGTTAGCGGTCAAGCTCGGTGAACCCAAGCAAGAAAAGCTAGAGCCGCTGCCTCAACAGCAACAAGAAGTAGCGGAGCCAGGAGCAAAGAGCAAGCGTTACGCAGACTCTCCGTGCAGAAACTACTACAGACAAGTCTGAGCCGAATCGCCTGGCAAACCAGGCTCTGACCCAATACAGGTTGAGGGATGTCTCTAGGCGTGGAGCACTTCAGGCAGAAAGCAGAGTGACGCTAACTCCAGCAGTTACCAAGAGGAGACTAGGTGCGGCCAAATATCAAGAAGATAATGGCTCGAGCAGAATTAAGCTGAGCCGGATTTGAAAAGAATTCTCAGAAGATTTTCACTATTTGAGCAGATCTGACGAGATGACAATCGGCAACTCTTTCTGGAATCAGCACCCTGGAAGTGTGCCCACAGACGCTGGCTTCTAAACTCAGATCCACTGCCCGCAACTCTGCCGCAGGCAATCGTGTGGAAGGCTCTCACCAGAGCACGGCGAACTGACAGTCCCGCACCAAAGCACGACCGGCGGAATGCTCTCACGGTAAGCAGCGCAGCAGCTGCAGGCCAGCTACCACTGGGGGGATGCCACTGGGCGGCTGCCGCAGGCTAGCTGCTGCGTCACACCCTCAGCGGAGCTCAAAGATCATCAAGGTGAAAGATAACTCCTGGCATCGACCTATTCTCTCAGGGGGCTACCCCCCAAATACCGTCGGCGCTGCAGCGTTTCACAGCCGAGTTCGAGATGGTTCGGCGTGGGTCCACTGCGCCATGGACACCAGGAATTTCTTCACTTGTCAGGGTGAACCCTGAGAACTGCATAGGTATCCTTAATCCACTCACCACCAGCTCAACACCCGCAGCTCTTCACTGCAGGCGCTCACCGGCGGCCTCACGGCTCAAGGTTCCAGACAAAAGCATGGTCGTCTCCATCCCTCAACGGGACGTCAATGACCTTTCGCCATGGTCATGGTCAAGCCCTCGGTCTATTAGTACTCCTCCGCTTCACGCATTACTGCGCTTCCACGTAGAGCCTATCAACGGGTGTTCTTCCCGTGACCTTACTGGGTTACCCCATGGGAATACTCATCTTGAGGTGGGCTTCCCACTTAGATGCTTTCAGCGGTTATCTCCTCCGCACATGGCTACCCAGCGTTTACCGTTGGCACGATAACTGGCACACCAGAGGTGCGTTCCTCCCGGTCCTCTCGTACTAGGGAGAACTCCTCTCAATATTCCTGCGCGTGCACCGGATATGGACCGAACTGTCTCACGACGTTCTGAACCCAGCTCGCGTACCGCTTTAATGGGCGAACAGCCCAACCCTTGGGACCGACTTCAGCCCCAGGTTGCGATGAGCCGACATCGAGGTGCCAAACCTCCCCGTCGATGTGAACTCTTGGGGGAGATCAGCCTGTTATCCCTAGAGTAACTTTTATCCGTTGAGCGACGGCCCTTCCACGCAGAACCGTCGGATCACTAAGGCCGACTTTCGTCCCTGTTCGACTTGTAGGTCTCACAGTCAAGCTCCCTTCTGCCTTTGCACTCGTCGGCTGATTTCCAACCAGCCTGAGGGAACCTTTGCACGCCTCCGTTACCTTTTAGGAGGCGACCGCCCCAGTCAAACTGCCCACCTGATACTGTCCAGCCCCCGGATAACGGGTGGCTGTTAGAACTCTAGCTCGGAAAGAGTGGTATCTCACCAGTGGCTCACCATCACCCGCAAGCAATGGTTCACTGCCTCCCACCTATCCTGCGCATTCCGAGCCCGAGCACAATACCAGGCTACAGTAAAGCTTCATAGGGTCTTTCTGTCCGGGTGCACGTAGTCCGCATCTTCACAGACAATTCTATTTCGCCGAGCCTCTCTCCGAGACAGCGCCCAGATCGTTACGCCTTTCGTGCGGGTCGGAACTTACCCGACAAGGAATTTCGCTACCTTAGGACCGTTATAGTTACGGCCGCCGTTCACCGGGGCTTCAGTCGCTAGCTTCGCTTACGCTGACCAACTTCCTTAACCTTCCGGCACTGGGCAGGCGTCAGCCCCCATACATCGTCTTGCGACTTAGCGGAGACCTGTGTTTTTGGTAAACAGTCGCCTGGGCCTCTTCACTGCGACCAGCTCTCGCTGGCACCCCTTCTCCCGAAGTTACGGGGCCATTTTGCCGAGTTCCTTAGAGAGAGTTATCTCGCGCCCCTCGGTATTCTCTACCACCCCACCTGTGTCGGTTTCGGGTACAGGCCATGATGCCTTAACGGGTGTAGGGCTTTTCTTGGAAGCTTGACATCACCAACTTCGCTGCCGTAGCAGCTCGCACTCACGCCTCAGCTCAAACCGTTGTCTCCGGTTCTCAACACCTCGAACGCTTGGACCAGTAACCAACATCTGGCTTGGCTAGCCTTCTCCGTCCCCCTTCCCAAAACATCACAGGTACAGGAGTATTAACCTGTTGTCCATCGACTACGCCTTTCGGCCTCGCCTTAGGTCCTGACTAACCCTCCGCGGACGAGCCTGCCGGAGGAACCCTTAGGGTTTCGGGGCATGGGATTCTCACCCATGTTTTCGCTACTCAAGCCGACATTCTCACTTCCATGCAGTCCACGCCCGCTTACGCTAACGCTTCACCCCACATGGAACGCTCCCCTACCATTGATCTGTCTCGCGACAGATGAATCCGCAGCTTCGGTACAACGCTTAGCCCCGTTCATTTTCGGCGCAGGATCGCTCGACCAGTGAGCTATTACGCACTCCTTTGAGGATGGCTGCTTCTAGGCAAACCTCCTGGTTGTCTCAGCAATCCCACCTCCTTTATCACTCAGCGTTGATTTGGGGACCTTAGCTGGCGGTCTGGGCTGTTTCCCTCTTGACCATGGAGCTTATCCCCCACAGTCTGACTGCCTAGTTACACACAGGGTATTCAGAGTTTGTCTCGATTTGGTACCGCTCTCGCAGCCCGCACCGAAACAGTGGCTTTACCCCCCTGCTGGAGCACTAGACGCTACGCCTCAACGTATTTCGGGGAGAACCAGCTAGCTCCGGGTTCGATTGGCATTTCACCCCTAACCACAGCTCATCCGCTGGTTTTTCAACACCAGTCGGTTCGGACCTCCACTTGGTATCACCCAAGCTTCATCCTGGCCATGGTTAGATCACCCGGGTTCGGGTCTATAAACACTGACTAACGCCCTATTCAGACTCGCTTTCGCTATGGCTCCACCATTCCCGGTTTAACCTGCCAGTACCTATAAGTCGCCGGCTCATTCTTCAACAGGCACGCGGTCACCCGATTAGTCGGGCTCCCACTGCTTGTAAGCTCACGGTTTCATGTTCTATTTCACTCCCCTCCCGGGGTTCTTTTCACCTTTCCCTCGCGGTACTGTTTCGCTATCGGTCACACAGGAGTACTTAGCCTTACGAGGTGGTCCTCGCGGATTCACACGGAATTTCACGTGCTCCGTGCTACTCGGGATACAGCTAGCTCAGTTTGGCTTTCGGTTACGGGGCTTTCACCCTCTATGGCGCGCCTTTCAAACGCTTCTCCTAACCTCCCTGATACACGTTGCTGTCCCACAACCCCGATGCTCGAAAGCATCGGTTTAGGCTCTTCCCCGTTCGCTCGCCGCTACTGAGGGAGTCGTTTTTACTTTCCTTTCCTCCAGCTACTAAGATGTTTCAGTTCGCTGGGTTGGCTCGCTCCGCCCTATGGATTCAGGCGGTCGTTCTAAGGGTTGCCCCATTCGGAAATTCCCGGATCAATGCGTGTTTCCAGCTCCCCGAGACTTATCGCAGGTAACCACGTCCTTCATCGCCTCTGTGTGCCAAGGTATCCACCGTGAGCCCTTTGTAGCTTGACCAATTTTGCCTCAACTCATTCATCATCACCAACATCTCTCTCCCTGACCTGGTTCATTGCTGATCCAAGCAGCTTGATGATCTCGGTTAGACTCTTTCGTTGAGGCCTCTTGGCTCTAAACTCAATAGAATCTCCAAATCCAGTCCTCCATCAATTACTATCAACTGAACCACCCCAGGCAATCTCTTGCCCATTGATGGTCAGCATCCTGCTCTTAATGGCGGCTAAACTTGGCATCCATGAGATGCTTTTGTCCAGACTTACCTATACAGTTGTCAAGGTTCTACTGGCTTCTTCTCACCCCCTCGTGAAGGTGTGAATCCAGCATTCAAAATCTGCTCGTCATCACGTCCTGTGATCACAGCATCAAGATCCTGAAGGCTGGAATCTGACCCAGTTCTTGCAATCCCGTCTCGTCACCCCCTCAGCTCCACTGCTCGGCTGGTTGTTTCGCGCTTGCCTGCTTGCTTGCCTGCTTGCTTGTCTTGGCTCAGCGCTCCCGTTGGTATGGAGGTTAGCGGACTCGAACCGCTGACATCCTGCTTGCAAAGCAGGCGCTCTACCAACTGAGCTAAACCCCCAATCGCGAATGGGCCATCCTGGACTTGAACCAGGGACCTCACCCTTATCAGGGGTGCGCTCTAACCACCTGAGCTAATGGCCCAGGAGCTCTTCCTCTATGGGGTGACCTAGACAAAGTTTAGGAACTGATCGTGATTCCTCCCCTCCAAACCTGATCCATCAAGTCCTGATCTCTCAAAACTCAATCGCTCAGACTTCTGGTTTGGTTCACGTCGAGGTACCGATCGACCTAAGGTGACAGGACACTGGCCTGAGATCATTTCTGCTCAGACATCAATGTCAGGTTTGTCTCCCTGTTAGGAGGTGATCCAGCCGCACCTTCCGGTACGGCTACCTTGTTACGACTTCACCCCAGTCATCAGCCCCACCTTCGGCGTCCTCCTCCACAAGGGTTGGAGTAACGACTTCGGGCATGGCCAACTTCCATGGTGTGACGGGCGGTGTGTACAAGGCCCGGGAACGTATTCACCGCAGTATGCTGACCTGCGATTACTAGCGATTCCTCCTTCACGTAGGCGAGTTGCAGCCTACGATCTGAACTGAGCCACGGTTTATGGGATTTGCTAGCTCTCGCGAGTTTGCTGCCCTCTGTCCGTAGCATTGTAGTACGTGTGTAGCCCAGGATGTAAGGGGCATGATGACTTGACGTCATCCACACCTTCCTCCGGTTTATCACCGGCGGTCTCTCTAGAGTGCCCAACTCAATGCTGGCAACTAAAGACGTGGGTTGCGCTCGTTGCGGGACTTAACCCAACATCTCACGACACGAGCTGACGACAGCCATGCACCACCTGTCTCTGCGCTCCCGAAGGCACTCCCCGATCTCTCAGGGATTCGCAGGATGTCAAACCCTGGTAAGGTTCTTCGCGTTGCATCGAATTAAACCACATACTCCACCGCTTGTGCGGGCCCCCGTCAATTCCTTTGAGTTTCACACTTGCGTGCGTACTCCCCAGGCGGAACACTTAACGCGTTGGCTACGACACCGAGGGGGTCGATTCCCCCGACACCTAGTGTTCATCGTTTACGGCCAGGACTACAGGGGTATCTAATCCCTTTCGCTCCCCTGGCTTTCGTCCATGAGCGTCAGTTATGGCCCAGCAGAGCGCCTTCGCCACTGGTGTTCTTCCCGATATCTACGCATTTCACCGCTACACCGGGAATTCCCTCTGCCCCTACCACACTCCAGCCAATCAGTTTCCACTGCCTCTATGGAGTTAAGCTCCACTCTTTAACAGCAGACTTGATTGGCCGCCTGCGGACGCTTTACGCCCAATAATTCCGGATAACGCTTGCCACTCCCGTATTACCGCGGCTGCTGGCACGGAATTAGCCGTGGCTTATTCCTCAAGTACCGTCAGATCTTCTTCCTTGAGAAAAGAGGTTTACAGCCCAGAGGCCTTCGTCCCTCACGCGGCGTTGCTCCGTCAGGCTTGCGCCCATTGCGGAAAATTCCCCACTGCTGCCTCCCGTAGGAGTCTGGGCCGTGTCTCAGTCCCAGTGTGGCTGATCATCCTCTCAGACCAGCTACTGATCAATGCCTTGGTAAGCTCTTACCTCACCAACTAGCTAATCAGACGCGAGCTCATCCTCAGGCGATTTCTCGTTTCACCTCTCGGCATATGGGGTATTAGCGGCCGTTTCCAGCCGTTATCCCCCTCCTAAGGGCAGATTCTCACGCGTTACTCACCCGTCCGCCACTCACCCGAAGGTGCGTTCGACTTGCATGTGTTAAGCACGCCGCCAGCGTTCATCCTGAGCCAGGATCAAACTCTCCGTTGTAGATCAAACCCTCTTGATCAACTCCAACACTTGATTCACAATCTTGATGTCTCGCACATTCATGCAAGCAGCCAGCAATCAGTCAAAATGCTGCAAACTAATGCCTCACCTCGTCCAATTAACTAACCCATCAAAACCATTGGTCATCTGCTAAAATTGTCTCAGCTTGACTTGCTCTCACCCCCCAGCTCTTGCTCTCGCAATCCTGAAAGTTGGAGCCTCCTTCCTCTGACAGAAGGGTTCTTAAGAGTGCACAACCCTTGGTAATACTTCGCCAACATCAACCGATACACGTCTTGAGCAGTCTGCTTTCGCACACTGCTCCTTCCGCCATCGCTCAGCCGCTCCGCTTCCCTCAAGTCATGACTTTCCCAGATCTCAGATCCGGTCGCGATCACAGACATCCGCTGCTCTCCAGTCGGTCTGATCTCCCCTGAGCTCGTCTCTGCCCGTTCACTTCCCGCAATCGGCAAGCCCACACACAGCAACGCTCCCAAGGTCTCAGCTCTCGGCCCTCTCGGCCGCTTCTGTCTCGCTTGTTGCTTTTTGACGGGACCTCACACCTTCACAGCTTGCTTCTGTCACAGCCCCTTCCACCTCCACCAACCAACTTTCCCTTCCAGGGAAATCCAGCAGCTTCCGCTTCTAAAACCATGACGCCGTGAAAGCGTCAGTTCCTAAACTTCTTGGATTGTCCAGGTGCTGCTGCTTCCGCCCTCAACCCTCAAGGAAAATCCCTGGATTCAACACCCAGTGATCTCTCCCCTCAGGCCTTCCGGCTCTCGGCAGCCCGTTGCTCCCTCCTGCTCTCCCTCTCGGGTGCTCTCGGTCGCAACTCAGAAAACCTACAACACCGGTCGCTCTCGCTACCAATCGCTCCAGGTCCTGCGCTCAGCTCCTGCCTCGCCAAGCAACCTCAGCTCTGTTCAGCGGCGCTCTCGCGTCCCCTCACCAGCCTCGCTTGCTTCGCTCGCTCTCGCTTGCGCAGCTCCATAACCTAACCCCCTCACGCAGCTCATGTCAACAGCGCCTCACCCCAGGGCATGAACCTCGCCAGCGTCTCCTCGCGATCCGCTGTCAGCACTGGAAAATCCGCACTCGCGCAATCCGCTCCTGAGGCAAGAGACTCAGGGGAGATCTCCAGCCAGCGCAGGGGACAGTCCAGTTCGGTGAGCACCAGCCAGGCAGCGGCGAGGTCCCAGATCTTCGGCGTGGCCTCCAGTGCCGCCACGGTCTGCCCCATGGCCACGCTCACGAGGTTGAGGCTGGCCACACCAAGCAAGCGGATCTTGCCGGGAAAACGCCGATCCGGCAGTTTCTGCAGCACGCCGATGGAGCGGCTGCAGAGGGAGGCACAGCCGGAGGTGGCTTGCTGCCGGGACGGGGGCAACAGCGGCTTGCCATTGCGCCAGGCGCCCAGGCCCCGCGCCGCCACGATGCGCTGCCGCAGGGGCGGCACATCCAGCACGGCCAGCACCGGCTTGCCGCCCTCGAAACGGGCCATGGAAATGGCCCAGTAGGGAATGCCGGCAGCGAAGTTGGTGGTGCCATCGAGGGGATCCACCACCCAGTACGCAGGGGTGTCAGGCACGTGGCGATCGCCCTCCTCGCTGAGGACGCCCTCACCGGGGAACAGGCCCGCAAGACCCTGCACCAAGGTGGCGTCACTCCAGCGGTCACAGGCCGTGATCAGGCTGCCATCGGGCTTGACATCGGAGACCACATGGCCGAAGTCCTGGCGCTGGCGGTCGCCAACGCGATCCAGCAGCGACCCCAGACCTGGGTGCAAGAAAGGTGATGCCGGGGCCGCTGTCATCCGATCTCCAGGGCAAGCACCCGACTGAGGCTGCGGCTCGTATCCTCCCGGAACTGGCGCAGATTGACGCGGTTCAGAAGCACCAGGGCCGCCGCAGCGACCAGCAGTTCGACAGTCAGCACCAGGGCATAGGCGGGGAACGGGTCGGTGCCACCGGTGAGCTGCAGCTGCAGGAAGCGGCCCAGATCCAGCAGCCCGCCACCGAAGACCTTGCCGAGGGCCCTGGAGAGGGCCTGGGCCAGCCCCCAGACGCCCACAAAGGTTCCTGCCGCTTCAGGCAGGGTGAGATCGAGCATCAGCACCAGGGCGCTGTTGGTGCCGACCCCTGCCGCCAGACCGAAAAGCACCATCACCACGCGCAACACACTCACCTCGCCCGTGACCCCCGAGAGCAGCAGCAGGGCGAGGCTGGCGATGATCAGTTGGCAGCCCAGGCGGGCGGTGGCGAACTTGCCAAGCCAGGGCACGATCCAGAGGCCGGCCACCAGCAGCCCCACCAGGGTGCCCACACCCCAGAGCGCATTCAGCGAGGCCGTGGCGGCGATGGACATGCCGAACACCTCAGCGCCGTAGCTCTCCAGCACAGGATCCTGCAGGAAGAGACCCAGGGTGAACAGCACCAGAAACAGGAAGAACACCAGCACCTGACGGCTGGAGGTGACAAGAGCCCAACACTGGCGCAGGGTGATGGCGTCATCGCGGGGCTCTGGCCCGGCAGCCCCAGGGCCCCCCGGGCGGGAGGCGGCGGTCGGCGCTGGCTGGCGTGGCCGTTCGATGCCGAGCGTGGCGATCACGGTGAGGAGCAGGATCACGCCCACCACCCGCACCATGAAGCTGAACAGGGCCGGCTCCAGCACCGCCGGATCGGTGACTCCATCCAGTTGCCCCAGGGCCAGGGTGATGGCGATGGCACCGGCAACGATGCCGACCGTGAGCAGACACCAGATGATGCCCACAGCCCGGGGCCGTTCCTGTTCGCTGGTGCGGTCAATCACCAGCGCCAGATAGGGCGTGGAGGCCATGGAGATGGCCAGGCCGTAGACGGCGAACAGACCACAGAGGGCAGCGATGGCCGCCAGCAGCGCCCCTCGCTCTCCACCATCCAGCAGGCTCCCCACCCGGAAGATCAGCGGCACCGAGAGCACGGCAAGGCCGCAGAAGACGATGGCGCCGAACCAGATGTAGGGAACCCGATGGTGACCTGCGAACGGGTGGCTGTCGGAGAGCTGACCGAACAGCACCCGGGCGGGGGCCACGAACTGCTCGCAGGCCAGGGCTGCCCCCACCAACAGGGCTGGGAAGCCCAGCTCGCTGATCATCACCCGATTCATCAGGCCGGCAAAGATCACCGCCAGACAGCCCAGACACCCCTGGAACAGCCCCAGCCTCAAGGTGCTGGGGAGGCCCAGCCGGTGGGCCGGGATGCCGGAGGACAGGACAGTCATCGGCTCCGGGGATCAGAGCAGGCCAGGGTTGGCAGCCTGACAGGCGGGCAACAGCGGGGCAGGTTCGACGGGGACGTTGGTATCGAGTGGAGGCTTCTCGGCCGGCAGGCTGCGCTCCGGGCAGCTGACGATCACGTCCAGACCGGTGCGGCGGCGCAGCTCCGCCAGACGGATGTTGTAGTCGGTGACGGCGGTGGAGTAGCGCACTTCCGCCTGGGTGAGGTCACGCTGCTGGTCCACCACCTCCCGTTGGGTGGTGACTCCGGCCTGCAGCCGCAGGCGGGCGAGGCGCAGGGATTCGCGCGACTGGGTGACTTCGCGGGCCGTGGTGGCGATGTTGCGGTTGTTCTTCTCCAGCTCGTAGAAGCTCTCCTCCACCTGCTGGCGAATCGAATCGCGTCGCTCGGCAAAGCGAAAGCTGCTCTCCTGGGCACGCTGGCGGTTGCGCCGGGCCTCGGCGGCGGCGGCGCCGCCATCGAACAGGCGCCAGTTGAAATTCAGCCCCACGGTGGCGTCGAGGTTCCTGTTGGCGTCCACCCGGGTGTCCGTGGCTCCCGAGACATTGGCCCAGGCTGTGTCGAAACTGGCAAACACGTTCAGGAAGGGCTGGGCCTGGCCCAGGGCAGCGTTGGCCTGGCTGTTGGCGATCGAGATGTCGAGCAGGGTCTGGTCGAGTTCTTCGCGGAAGGCGAAAGCGGCCACGATGCTCTCCTGCAGGGACGGCTGCCACATCCCCAGCACCCGCGGCGGGTCGGCAGCGGTGGGAGTGACATCCTGGGGCAGGTCCAGCAGCTCGGCCAGGACCCGGCGATTGATCGCCTGGGAAGCCAGCGCATTGGTGAGCAGCTGCTGGTCGCGCGCCAGCTGGGTTTCAGCTTCGAGCACATCCAGGCGGGTGGCCACCCCGGCCTGAAAACGCGCCCGGGTGTCGCGCAGGCTCACCAACGAGGCCCGAACGGATTCCTGGCCAATGCGCACCTGGTCGTCGGCCTGCTGGAGTCTGAAGTAGGCCTGATTGGCCTGGAGACGGAGGTCCCGCAGGGCAATGATGTACTGGAACTTGGCGCTCTCAAACTGGTCGCGCGCGGCGGCGATGGAGGGCGTGCGGGTGGGGTCGATCAACGCCCACTGGGCCAGCAGCGAGGCGGCCGCTCGCCAGCGCTGCTCGGTGTCGGTGGTGCTGGAGCCGTCGAAGAACTCCGTGCGGGTCTCCGAGGCGGTGAAGGCGGGCAGTGAGCCGGCGTTGAGATCAATGGTGGGGTACCAGCTGGCGATCTGGGCCCGGAGGCCGCTCTGGGCCTGATCCACCTGGGAGGCGATCGCCTTGAGGCTGGGATTGTTGACCTCAACCAGGGTTTCCACCTGGTTGCGCGTGAGCGGGCGCAGCTCGCGGATCTGCACCTGCCCAGGGCGCGTCGGCAGGGCGAGGGAATCGGGAGCGGGAAGATCGTTGAGTTCCCCACCCAGCTCCGTCGCTGCCGGTGCCACGAGCCGCGGGTTGGGCCGCGGTCGCTCGCCCTTGGCATCAATCGCATTCGGCAGGGGGGACGGCCTGTAGTCAAACGGCCCTCCCGGATCGGGATCAGCCGCAGCAGCTGATTCCACGTCCTGGGAAACGGCGGATCGGGCCGCGGGAGTGGCCTCTTCGGCTGCGGCGACACCACCGCTCAGGGGCAGACCGAGCGCACCCAGAAGAACCAGTCGAAGAGCGGGATGCGTCACGCCGGGGTGCACGGTACGTCGGGAGTTTAAGAATCCTGGCCTCTTGCCCCGGTGCAGGCGGCCACTAGGTCAGCTGCGCCCTGCACCAGATCCACCGGCACCGGCAGCCTGGCTTCCAGGTCCTCGAGCCGCAGGTCATCGAGAAACACCGCTTCACCCTGCCGCAGCATCACCGACGGCAACAGCAGGCGTTCGCCCAGATCGCGCTCCCTGAGGCCGCTGAGCAGGTCGGAGCCGGTGAGCAATCCCGTCACCACCTGCTCCTGCCCCCAGTAGGGACTGGGCAGGCCATGGAGCAGCAACTCCAGGCCCTGCACCCGGTTGAGGCGATCCACCACGGGCTTGAGGGCCTCCGCCACCAGGGCCCCCACCACCCAGCTGAGTCGGCGCGGCCGCTGCAGCCCGGCGGGCAGGGAGCGGGTGGCCTGGTCAAGGTCCTCCAGGAAGGCGCGGATGCTGCCGACGCCATTTTCCTGTTGCGGCAAGTCCTCGTACTGGTGCCGGGGGGGGAGCGGCAGACCCGCCAGCAGGTACCACTCATCAGACAGCCAGGCGAAGCGACTGCCAAGGCGCTGGTGGAACTGATCCTGAAGCGGCTCCACCTGGGCGATCACCCGACGCGCGCAGGCCTGGTCCACCGGCACCAGGGAATCGGCGCTGGGCCGGAAGCGCGTCAGGCCCACCGGCACAACGGCGGCCGAGAGCACCGCCGGCCATGCGCCCCGCGCGAACGTCGCCAGGTCGGTGAGGGTGCGCTCCAGGGCCGGACCATCGTTGAGGCCGGGGCACACCACCACCTGGGCGTGGATCTGCAGATCGCGCTCGGCAAACCAGGCGAGCTGGTCGAGCAGCCGCCCCGCCCGCGGATTCACCAGCAGCCGGCTGCGCAGCTCGGGGTCGGTGGCATGCACCGACACATACAGGGGGGAGAGGCGCTGCTGCTCGATCCGCTGCCAGTCAGCCTCACTGAGGTTGGTGAGGGTGAGGTAGGAGCCGTAGAGAAAGCTGAGGCGGTAGTCGTCGTCCTTGAGGTAGAGGCTGCGGCGACGGCCGGGCGGCTGCTGGTCGATGAAGCAGAAGGGACAGGCGTTGTTGCACTGGCGCAGACCATCAAAGAGGGCCTCGGTGAAGTCAAGCCCGAGGCTCTGATCGGGATCCTTCTCCAGCTCGATGGTGTGGCGGCTGCCGTCGGGGTCCTCCACCTCCAGCACCAACTCCTCATCGCCCACCAGCAGCTGCAGATCGATCAGGTCGCGGGGGCGCTGGCCATTGACGGCGAGCAAGCGGTCGCCGGGCTGAAAGCCAAGCTCGGCGCCAATCGAGCCAGGCTCCACACGGGCCACGACGGCGGGCTGGGGCAGTCGGGCGGAGACCTGGCCGGCCTGGGCCTCGGCGGCCACCGCAATGCCGCTGGAGGGTTCGTTCCACATGGCTGGGGAGCGGGCCGGGGGGCAGGCACTACAGACCCACTGTGCCGCGCACCCAGAGCAGGATGACGACCCCGAAAGCCAGGCGGTAGGCCACGAACACCCAGGTGCTGTGGTGCTGCAGGAAGCGCAGCAGCCAGGCGATCGACAGCCACGAGACCACGGCGGAGACCACGATCCCCAGCAGCATGGGCAGGGCGCCGATCGCGGCCATGTCGCCGCCGCTGGGGCCTGGGCTGGCTGGGCCAGAGAAGACTGACTTCAGCTCCACCACCCCGGCGAGGGTGATGGCGGGGATTCCCATCAGAAACGAGAAGCGGGCCGCCGACGGGCGCTCCCAGCCGTCGAACAGGGAGGCGGTGAGGGTGCTGCCGGCGCGGGACACCCCGGGAATCACCGCCAGGGCTTGAGCCAGGCCCACGATCCAGCCGTCGCGGACGCGCACGTCCTCGAGTCGGCGCCGGCGGCGGCCCACCAGCTCAGCGAATCCGAGCAACAGGGCCATCACGATCGAGACGATCGCCACGGCGGGCAGGCTGCGCAGCGGGGAGTTGTCGTAATCGGGAACCCAGAGCTTGATCGCCATCCCCACCAGCACGATCGGCATGGTGCCGGCGGCGATGGCGATCCCCATGCGGGCATCGGCGGAGCCCCAGCGCCCCTCACGCAGGGCCCGGCTGACGCCCCTGAGCACCTGGGCCAGGTCGCGCCAGAAGTAGGCCACGATCGCGGCGATGCTGCCCAGCTGGATCACGGCGATCACCGACACCCCCGGATCCCCCCAACCCAGCAGCATCGGCACCACCTGCACGTGGGCAGTGCTGCTGATCGGCAGGAATTCCGTCAGGCCCTGCACCGCCCCCAGCACCAGCGCCCGCAGACAGGCCTGGGCGAGGCCGAGCTGGGCCGCAGCCTCAAGCTCACCGCCGCTGAGCCCGGTGTCGCTGGCGGCCGCAGCCAGCGGCGCGACGAAGACCCAGAGGGGGGGCAGCCAGTCCATGGAGAACCGCAAGGGATGTGGACCCTATGGCGGAGCCGCACCGGGCACACATTAAGGTTGGACAACTTTCTTCACAGACCGGGTGATCGCTGCCACTCCCAGCACAGCGAGCGGGACGCTGCCTCGGTCCAGCGGCCTGGCCAGACCAGCTGGAGAGCTGGGCGCGCTACCGCTGCTCAGCGCCCTGCTGGTGACCCTGCCGGTCTTCATCCAGGCCCCCTGGGTGCGACAGGCCCCCGTCAGTGCGGCGGCCTTCACGGCCGTGCTGCTGGCGGCCGCGCTGCTGCTCGCCCACAGCGAAGGCCCGCGGCAGCGGCAGCTGGGGGAGCTGCTGGTGGGGTTCTGCGGCAGCTGGCTGGCGGGATCGCTGTTCTGGGGATGGGCGCGACTGCATCCGGTGTGCCACCTGCCCTTGGAGGCCTTCGCCCTGCCCCTGGCGCTGGCCGGTCTTGGCAGTCGCTGGCGCCTGGCCTGTGGCTTCTACCTGGGCTCCCTGCTGGGCACCGCCGCCACCGACGCCGCCATCGGCCTCACGGGCCTGATGCCGCTCTGGCCCCAGGCCCTCGCCGCATCCCCCGAGCAGGCCGGCGAGCTGCTGGTGCTGGGCGCGGCAGCAGTGCTGCGGCCCGGCTCACTGCTGGTGGTGAGCGTGCTGGGGGCCACCCTGCTCCAACTCAGCCGCTGGTGCTGGCGCCGGGGCCCCGCCGGGCGGGTGGCCGGTGCGGCACTGGCCACCACCCTGGCCGTGGATGGTCTGTTCGTGGCGCTGTCGCTGGTCGCCCCCCGGCTCAGCGGTCTGGTCTGAGCTGGCACACCTGAGCCTGGGCGCCTGAGCCGCCGCGTCTGAAGAAACACAAAGCGGCAGGCCTGGTTAAGCGGGCCTGATCCACCGGTTCGGTAACGTTGATCAAGGGTGGTCCATCCGCCCATCTCCCTTACCAATCAAGGACTGTCGCGATGAAAAGGCTGGTTGCCTGGCTGATGAGTGGGGTGCTTCTGGTGGGTCTGCTGGTCGGCCTGACCCTGGCACCGTCCGCCCATGCAGCCGAGCTGCGCAACCGGGCCGATGACAAGATCGCCGAGCGCGGCAACAAGGTGGACCTGAACAACAGTTCGGTGCGCCGCTTCCAGGACTTCCCGGGGATGTACCCCACCCTGGCCGGCAAGATCGTGCTCGGCGGCCCCTACGAAAGCGTAGACGACGTGCTTGATCTGGATCTGACCGAGCGTCAGCGTGAATTGTTCAACAAGTACAAGGCCAACTTCACGGTGACGCCTGCTGAAATCGCCCTCAATGAGGGATTTGATCGCATCAACGACGGCCAGTACCGCTGAGGCGGGGCGCCGGGGTTGTCCTGAAGCCCCGCTCCTTACACTCAGCCCACCGTTGACAGCCGTCGGGCAGGCCGGCGGCTTTTTTGCTGCCGGCTGCTGCCGGGATGCCTCCTGCAGCCATGGCGGATCAACTCCCCGAGCAACACCGACCCGGATATCCGGGCGATGTTCTTGATCAAGCCTGGGATGTGGTGGTGGTGGGGGGTGGCGCTGCCGGGCTGATGGCCTGCCTGGAGCTGCCCGCCGGACTGAGCGTGCTGCTGCTGAGCAAGGAGCGCAAGCCGCGCTCGGCCAGCCGCTGGGCCCAGGGGGGCATCGCCGCCGTGACGGCCCCGGGCGACAGCTTCGCCAGCCACCGCAGCGACACGCTGCGGGCCGGGGCCGGCCTCTGCGATGCCGATGCCGTGGACCTGCTGGTGCAGCAGGCCCCGAGCTGTGTGCAACGGCTGCTGGAGCTGGGCATGGCCTTTGACCGCGAGGGCGCCGCGCTGAGCACCACCCTGGAGGCGGCCCACAGCCATCGCCGCGTGCTGCACGCCCAGGACCGCACCGGTGGTGCCCTGGTGGACGCCCTGGAGCAGCAGGTGCGACAACGGCCGGGGCTGCGCCAGCTCCACGACACCGTGGTGCTGCGGATCTGGATCGAGGCGCAGCGCTGCCGGGGCCTGCAGCTGCTGAGTTCCGGCTGGATCGGCTGGCTGCGCAGCAGGGCCGTGGTGCTGGCCACCGGCGGCGGTGGTCACCTCTTCGCTCACACCACCAATCCCGCCCTGTCCAGCGGCGATGGGGTGGCCATGGCCTGGCAGGCCGGCGCGGCGGTGCGCGACCTGGAGTTCGTGCAGTTCCATCCCACGGCGCTGATGCTCCCGGGAGCCCCCCACTTCCTGATTTCCGAGGCCGTCCGCGGCGAGGGGGCCCGCCTGCTCGACCACCAGGGAGGGAGCCCGGTGGGCCAGCTGGAGGGCGGGGACCTGGCCCCCCGCGACCAGGTGAGCCGGGCCCTGGCGCGCACGATGCAGGACCAGGGGGTGGACCACCTCTGGCTGGACCTGCGGCCCGTGGGAGAAGCGCGACTGGAGCGCCAGTTCCCCACGATCCTGGGGCGCTGCCGGGCCCTGGGCCTGGAGCCCCTGGGCCAGCCCCTGCCCGTGGCGCCCGCGGCCCACTACTGGATGGGCGGTGTGGCGACGGATCTGCAGGCCGCCACCAGCGTTGCCGGTCTCTATGCCGTGGGCGAGGTGGCCTGCACGGGGGTGCACGGGGCGAACCGCCTGGCCAGCAACTCACTGATGGAGTGCCTGGTGTTTGCGCGCCAGCTACGCCACATCCGGCTGGAGTCGCCAGGCCACGGCACTCCGCCACCCTTGAGGGAGGCCCGGGGCCGGCCCCTGCTGGGCGCCCTGCCCGATCTCGGGCGCCTTGAGCGGGGGATCGCCGACCTGCGTGATCTCTGCTGGCGCGTGGCCGGGGTGGAACGCTGCGGCCGGGAGCTGGGCCAGGCCCTGCCCCTGATCCGCCGGGAGCGGCAGAACGTGGAGGCCGAGCCGGCCTGGGGCTGCCTGCAGGCCCTGCCCAGGCACGCCTGGCTGCAGCTGGTTGATGACCAGGGCCGGCGGCTGGCCGCCCTGCAGGAATGGCACCAGCGGCTCACCCTGGCGGACCTGCTGATCGAAGCGGCCCTGTTCCGCCAGGAGAGCCGTGGTGGCCATTACCGCACCGATGCCCCCTGCCCCCTGCCCTACTGGCGTCGGCACTCGCTGCAGCGCCACGGCGCCCCGATCGGCACCGCTGCCACCCGGGGTGACGGGGACCGGGGCGCTGGGCTCAGGGGCCCTGGAAACCGCTGAGCTCGGCCAGTCTCTCCAGGGGCTTGGCTCCGGCATCCAACGTGCCGTCGATCTCCCAGGTGGGGAACCCCTCGACGCCCTTGCTCTTGCAGAGCTCAGCCTGGCTGTCGCGCCCATCGGGGGCGCACTCGATCACGGTGAGGGCTTCGGTGGCCTCCTTCCCGAACAATTGCTTCTGGTCGTGGCAGTGGGGGCACCAATAGGCGGAGTACATCGCCACTCCCTTCCCGCTGAGGTGCTCCGCCAGGGCCATCGACTCGGGGGTGCTGGTGGTGGTGACCGGCGGCGGCACGCGGCCCTCGGCGATGGTGCCGCCGGCAGGATCGGCAGCGGCAGCCCAGCCCAGCCCAGCCAGGGACACCACCAGGCCGACGCCGACGATGCGGAACAGCAACTGGCCGCGGTCGGGCCAGTCGCCGCCGATCAGGCTGAGCACGAACAGGGCCAGGCTGAGCAGGGCCGAGAGCACGCAGAAGAAACAGAAGGCCTGGATCTTGAACACCATCACGCCCATCAGCACCAGGCTGAACACCGTCATGCCGGTGCTGAGCAGCAGCAGCCCCCACCAGCTCAGGGCCGCCAGACGGGTCCTGGACTCGCCGCGCAGCACCAGTGGCAGCAGGGCCAGGGCCAGCACGGCGGCATAGGCGAGAAAGCCGAACAGCGACAGGGGTTGGCCCAGCACCGAGCCCCAGGCGCTGGCCAGCACCCTGTCGCAGCCGTCAGCACCGCCGGGGCAGCTGAGGTTGCCGAAAAGCCCCCAGCGCTCCAGGGTGATCGAGCCGGTGTCGACCATGCCCACGGTGGCCAAGACCGCCATCACCACCCGTACCCAGCGATGGCCGGAATCACTGCGGCGGCGACTGGAACTGAGGCGTTCGCTGAGGCGGCTGGAAGTCACGATCATCATGCGTCGGCGCCATTCTCGCAGCCGCGGCTCCTTGCCTGGCCGAGCCCATAGGCTGGTGGATCGGCCCGCACAGTCCATGACCACCAGCAACGGCACGGCCCGTACGGGCAGCAACAGCACCGCCCGCACAGGCGGCGCACCCCGCAAGACCGTGGCCTTCGCCCACCTGGGCTGCGAAAAGAACCGGGTGGACACCGAGCACATGCTCGGCCTGCTGGCCGAAGCGGGCTATGGCGTCAGCGCCGATGAGGGCGAGGCCAGCCTGGTGGTGGTCAACACCTGCAGCTTCATCCAGGACGCCCGCGAGGAATCGGTTCGCACCCTGGTGGAGCTGGCCGATGCGGGCAAGGAGCTGATCATCGCCGGCTGCCTGGCCCAGCACTTCAAGGACGAACTGCTCGAGAGCCTCCCGGAGGCCAGGGCGATCGTGGGCACCGGCGACTACCAGCACATCGTCAGCGTGCTGGAGCGGGTGGAGGCGGGCGAACGGGTGAATCAGGTGAGTGCCACACCCACCTTTGTTGGCGACGAACACCTGCCCCGCTACCGCACCACCAGCGAGGCGGTGGCCTACTTGAAAGTGGCCGAGGGCTGCGATTACCGCTGCGCCTTCTGCATCATTCCCCACCTGCGCGGCGACCAGCGCTCCCGCTCGATCGAATCGATCGTGGCCGAGGCCCGCGCCCTGGCGACGCAGGGGGTGCAGGAGCTGGTGCTGATCAGCCAGATCACCACCAACTACGGCCTCGACCTCTATGGCAAACCCCAGCTGGCCGAGCTGCTGCGGGCCCTGGGGGAGGTGGAGATCCCCTGGATCCGCGTGCACTACGCCTACCCCACCGGCCTCACCCCGGAGGTGCTGGCGGCCTACCGGGAGGTGCCCAATGTGCTGCCCTACCTCGACCTGCCGCTGCAGCACAGCCACCCGCAGGTGCTGCGGGCGATGAACCGTCCCTGGCAGGCGGACGTGACCGCCGGCGTGCTGCGGCGCATCCGCGAGCAGCTGGGCGAGGAGGCGGTGTTGCGCACCACCTTGATCGTGGGTTTCCCGGGCGAAACCGAGGACCATTTCCAGCACCTGCTGGACTTCGTGGCCGAGCAGCGTTTCGACCATGTGGGCGTGTTCACCTTCTCGGCCGAGGAGGGCACCCCGGCCGCTTCGCTGCCCGATCAGGTGCCCGCTGAGCTGGCCGCCGAACGCAAGCACCGCCTGATGACCCTGCAGCAGCCGATCGCTGCGGCCCGCAACGCCGCCTGGGTGGGCCGGATCGTGGATGTGCTGATTGAGCAGGACAACCCAAGCACCGGCGAGATGCTGGGCCGCTGCGCCCGCTTTGCCCCCGAAGTCGACGGCGAGGTGCGGGTGCTGCCCGGGCCGGGCGGACTGTGCGCGGCACCGGGCACGATGGTGCCGGTCCGCATCACCGGTTCCGACACCTATGACCTGATCGGCGAGGTGGTGGGGGCCAGGGCGATGGTGGACGAGGCCCTGACGGCACTCAGATCAGCTTGATGCCCCTGAGCAGATAGGAGGCGGCCACCGCGGCCACAAGCCCACCGCCCACCAGTGCCAGATAGATCGCCGCGCCCATGGCCGTTGCCGTCGAAGGGAGAGGCCATTACAGCAGAGCCCCGGGTCAGGAACTGGCCCGGGGCGGGCAACCGGCCGTATCCAGGCAATCCCCCTAAGGTTGCCGGGTCGAGTGTTCCAGCGCCGCGCGAGCGATCTGGCTGCTTTCTTTCCCCCGGTGATCCATGCGGACTCTGTTCATCTATCCCGAGTTCCCGAAGACCTTCTGGAGCTACGAAAAGATCCTGGAGCTGATCAACCGCAAGGTGTTGTTGCCGCCCCTCGGGCTCGTGACCGTGGCGGCCCTGCTGCCCCAGAGCTGGGAGATGAAGCTCGTGGACCGCAATGTGCGCGAGGTGGAGGAAGCGGAGTGGGACTGGGCCGAGCTGGTCGTGGTGTCAGGGATGATCGTGCAGAAGGCCGACATGGCCGAACAGATCGCCCGGGCCAAGGCCCGCGGGCTGCCGGTGGCGGTGGGTGGACCCTTCGCCAGCTCCACCCCGGATGCCCCGGAGATCGCCCAGGCCGATTACAAGGTGCTCGACGAGGGCGAGATCACCCTGCCCCTGTTTGTCGAAGCCCTGGAACGGGGTGAGACCAGCGGTCGTTTCACGGCCAATGGCGAAAAGCCCGACGTCTCCACCACACCGGTGCCGCGGTTCGACCTGCTTGAACTCGACGCCTATTCAGAGATGTCGGTGCAATTCTCGCGGGGTTGCCCCTTCAACTGCGAGTTCTGCGACATCATCGTGCTCTACGGGCGCAAACCCCGCACCAAGACCCCCGACCAGCTGGTGGCAGAACTCCAGCTGCTTTTTGAGCTCGGCTGGCGCCGCTCGGTGTTTCTGGTGGACGACAACTTCATCGGCAACAAGCGCAACGTGAAGCTGCTGCTGCCGGCACTGAAGGCCTGGCAGATCGAGAATGGCTTCCCCTTCAGCTTCGCCACCGAAGCTTCAGTGGACCTGGCTGCCGACCAGGAGCTGATGGATCAGATGGTGGAGTGCCGCTTCGAGAGCGTATTTCTGGGGATCGAGACACCCGATGCCGCCAGCCTGGAGACGGCCCGCAAGCTGCAGAACATCCGCAGCTCCCTGGAGGAGTCGGTGGAGAAAATCACCGCCACGGGCCTGCGGGTGATGGCCGGCTTCATCATCGGCTTTGACGGCGAGCAGCGCGGCGCCGGCCAGCGGATCGTGGAGTTTGTGACCCGCACCGGCATCCCCCACGCGATGATGGGCATGCTGCAGGCCCTGCCCAACACCGCCCTGTGGACCCGGCTGGAGCAGGAGGGCCGCCTGATCCAGGACTCCGACGCCGCCAAGGGGGTGAACCAGACCAACCTGCTCAACTTCAGGCCCACCCGACCCATCCGCGACATCGCGGCGGAGTACATGGAGGCGTTTGCCGACCTCTACGAGCCGAATGCCTACATCGATCGGGTGTACGGCTATTTCCTCAAGTTGCCGCCCCATCGCTACAAACAGATCCTGCGGGAGCTGCCCTCAGGCAGCCACCGGCGTACCACCAAGGCTGGTCCCAGCTGGGTCGATCTGCGTGCTCTGGCGATCGTGGTGTGGCGTCAGGGCGTCCGCCGCGACACCCGCTTCCGCTTCTGGCGTGCCCTGTTCGGCATGGCCCGCCACAACCCGGCCCGCTTCACCGGATTCATTTCGATCCTGGCCCACAACGAACACTTCCTGGAGTACCGCAGCATCGTGCGGCGGGAGATTGAGGAGCAGCTGGCCCTGCTGCCCCCCGATCAGCCCCCGGCCCCGGTGCGGTCCGAACCGGTGCTGGTGCCCAGTTAGTCCTGCACGTACTCGGCGCCGGACTCCAGGGCCGCCTCGGCCCTCTGCAGCTCTCGGCCCAGATAGAGGGCGTGGTCAAGGCGGCTGAGGGGATGGGGACCCTGGCCCTCGCTGAGGGCGACGCCGAGTTCCTTGGCACTGCGGCCACGGAACACCGCCTGGGGTGACCTCGGGCCGGCTCCCCGGCAGCTGATCACCTCACCGGTGGCCGGGTCCGTGGCCAGCCCACGCTCATCGATGCCATTGGCGTAGTGCTCGGCAATCAGCTCGCCGGCCGCGCGATCGAGCTTGATGAGGAAATAGCCATGTGGATCGAGGTCGATGTAGCGCTGGGAGAGCTGCTCGTCGAGCTCACGCCGCTGGCTCGGATCGCGGAACTGGGACATTCGGAGGATCGTAGGCAGCGGTGAAGGGCAGCTCGTCGTTGATCGCCGTGATCTCCCGCGCCATCTCGGCGTTGGCCCCCGGCAGCCAGTCCCGCAGGATGGCATCGAAGCGGGGATTGCTCCAGCGGTGCAGGCTGGCCCGGGGCTGGGCCACAAACCCCCGCCGGCGCTTGTGGCTGCCGCCGGCGCCGGGGTCGAAGTGACGGATGCCGTTGGCGATCGCCCACTCGATCGGCGCGTAGTAGCAGACCTCGAAGTGGAGGCAGTCCACCTCCACCTCGCTGCCCCAGTAGCGGCCCCAGAGGTGGTCGCCGCCGCGCACGCACAGCGACATCGCCAGCGGCTCTGCCGGATCCCCCCGATGGGCACTGAACAGCACCAGGTGGCGGCGCAGCTCTGGATCGAGGGCCAGGGCTTCGAAGAAAGCCTCGCTCAGATACTTGCTGCCCCAGGGGCCCCAGCGGGCGCAGTGCTGGGCGTAGAAGTCGTGCATGCGGGCCACCAGAGAGGGTGCAATCCCCTCGCCCACCAGGGGCGTGACGCTCAGGCCCGCCGCGGCCACGGCCTTGCGTTCCCGCTTGATGTTGCGCCGCTGGTTGGCATTGAAGCTGGCCAGATAGTCGCCGAAATCGGCATGGCCGGGGTTGCTCCACTGGCTCTGTTGGTTGATCCAGGTGGCGCAACCGGCGGCCTCGGCCAGCAGGCGCCAGGCTGGATCCACGTAGAGAAAGTTGCAGCTGAGGATCTGGTTGCGGCGGCAGAAGGCGTCGATCAGCTCCAGCATCAGGGCCGTGAGCGCAGCGGCATCCTCGCCGGGGGCGATCAGAAAGCGGTAGCCCTCCACCGGGCTCACCGGACTCATGCCCACCAGCTTGGGGTAATAGCGCAGGCCCAGCTGGCCGGCGAGCTGGGCGAAGCTCTGGTCGAAGACGAACTCCCCGTAGCTGTGGCCCTTGAGGTAGAGGGGGGCAAGGGCCACAGGCTGCTCACCGCGCCACAGGCCCAGATGGCAGGGGCGCCAGCCCTGACTCGGCACGATGCTGGCACTGGCCTCGAGCTGCTGCAGCCAGTGCCAGCGGTAGAAGGGCAGCTCGCCGGCCGACTGCAGCAGCAGGTCCCAGGCCGCTGAGGGCACTTCAGCTGTCGACTGGTGCCAGCGGGCTTGCAGCTCGGCCACGGCCGCTGGGGCGAGGGACGCAAAACTAACCACCCCTACCCAGGCCGTGCCGCCCGTGCGCCATTCCCGTTCGGCTCTCCTGCTTGCTGTGGCACTGACCACGCCGCTGCAGGCCACCCCGGCACGGGCCGGGCTGATGCGACCTGTGCTGGACCTGATGCGTCCCCAGCTGGCGGCCCGCATCAGCGAGGCCTGCGTGGATGGGCTCGCTGGTGATGTCCCCCAGCTGGTCGCCCAGCTGCAGGGCCCTTGCCGCCAGCTGGCCGCCCGCACCAGCCGCTGCCTGGTGCGGGAAACCGATGCCAGCGGCAAGGGCCTTGCCGTGCTGGCGGAGCTGCTGCAAGGGGAGCTGGGTGTACAGGGAGAGCGGATCGCCAAGCGCTGCATCGCCCGGCTGCTGGGGCTGCCGGCCGAGAGCCTGGAGGGACTGTCGTTGAAGCAGATGGCCCAGCGCTTCGGCGTCTCCCTTCACGGGGGCGATGCGGGGGCTGCGGAGGGGGCTGCGGAGGGCGGGCGCTGCCGCCCGGCGGTAGCGCAGCAACAGCTCATCACCCCCCAGGCACCGCTGCTCCAGCAGGCGCCAGCGCTGGCTGCTCGGGCTCAGGGATGGGGGCATCCAGGTGTGGGGACCGCCGAGCAGCAGGGGGCAGAGGGTGAGCTGCAATTCATCCACCTGGTCGTCGGCCAGCAGCTGGCCAGCCAGGTCGGCGCCACCCAGCAGCAGCAGCCGCTCCAGACCCTCCGCGGCCAGCTCGGCGCGCAGCTGCGGCCACGAGCTGAACGCCAGCATCCGCTGGCAGTGGGCAGGGCGCTGTGCCTGGGTCCCGTGGGGCCGCAGCCACCAGCGCTGCAGGGGTTGCCGCCAGAAGGGCAGGTCCGGGGGCAGGCGTCCGCTGCGGCTGACCACCAGGGCAGCGGGCTGGGCACTGCGACCGGCACGGGCCCGGCCGGCCAGCAACGCAGGGGCACGGATCAGGCAGGTGCTGCCATGGCGGCGCAGGGTCTCGGCGCCGATCAGGGCGCCATCGGCCCAGGCCAGGGACTCCTCGAGGGCGAGGCGGTCACCGGGTCCACCGAGCTGGGCGGCACCGCCGCCGGGTGGGGCCAGGCGGCCATCGAGGCTGACGGCCAGCACCAGCCGCAACCAGGGCCCATCGCCGGCGGCGTCAGACAGCGGCCAGCGCCTCCAGGGCTGCGGGCCGCATCTCCAGCTGGGGCACCTCGGCGAAGACCTCGGCGGCGTTGTTGGGGCTCTCCTGCAGGCGCACCTTGTGCAGGCTGGCCCCGAGCTCGGCGATCCGGGCAGCGAGCAGATCGGCGATGTGCAGAGCGATGTTTTCGGCCGTGGGCACGGTGCTGGCGAAATGGGCCACGTCCTTGTTCAGGAAGGTGTGGTCGAAGGGCTCGACCACCAGGTCGTCCACCAGCTGCTGCAGGGCCGCCAGATCACAGACCATGCCGGTGCGGGGATCGATGCGCCCGCGCACGCTGACATCGAGCAGGTAGTTGTGGCCATGGCCATGGGGCCGGGCGCACTTGCCGTAGATGGCCTCGTTCTCGGCCTGGGAGAGCTCGGGGCGGGCCAGGCGATGGGCGGCGGCGAAGTGGGTGCGGATCGAGAGGAAGGCTTCCATCGGGACGGCGTGAGCGGGGACTGGCTGGGGGTGGGAGGCTTGGGTGCTGGCAGCGGGGGGCGGCGGCAGCAGGTCGACCCAGAGATCGGGCTGTTCGTAGAGCCGCAGCCCCACCAGGGGGATCAGGGGCGCCAGACGACGCCAGATGGCCTGGCCGAGGGCCTCGGTGGTGGGCAGCTGGCCGTCGGGCCGGGAGACGTCGAACTCGGGCCAGACCTCATTGAGGTGGCGAAAATCGAGCTGGGCGCTGACCTGGGAGCGGATGGCGTGCTTCACCTCGGAGAGGTTGAGCACCATGCCGTCAGCATCGAGCCCACCGCCCATGGCCACGATCAGCTCGTAGTTGTGGCCGTGGCCGGGAGCCAGGCAGCAGAGCCCGAAAGCGGGCTTGGTTGGCGTCAGGGCTGAGCTCGGGCAGCCAGTAGCGATGGCTGGAGCTGAAGGTGGCCCGCCGGGTGATCACACAGGGCCTGCCCTGGCCGTGGGGGTGGCGGCAGCTGCCCAGCGGGCCAGGGGCACCGGGATCGGAGCCCTGGCCTGGGGCCGTGGCTGCAGCGGTGGCTAGAGCGGTGGGAGAGGGGGGGGCCGTGGCACGCGCCGGCATGGCCTGGGATCTCAGGTGCTCCATCCTAGAAACGGCTTCCCACACGCCGACGGAGTGGCCATGGCCGCGAGCACCCATCCAGAGCTGGCGCGCCGCTTGCAGGGGCTGAACCTCTATCTGGTGGGGATGATGGGGGCCGGCAAGAGTGCGGTGGGCCGTCCCCTGGCCGAGGCGCTGGGCTACCGCTTCCTCGATGCCGACACGGTGCTGGAGAGCGTGGCGGGACGGACGATTGCCGAGATCTTCGCCAG
This sequence comes from uncultured cyanobacterium, assembly GCA_963765575.1. Lineage (GTDB taxonomy): Bacteria > Cyanobacteriota > Cyanobacteriia > PCC-6307 > Cyanobiaceae > NIES-981. The sequence goes on from CAVXWZ010000002.1 coordinate 405,247, forward strand.
CGACGGCGAAGCCGGGTTCCGGGAGCTGGAAACGGCGGTGCTGGACCAGATCAGCTCCTGGCATTCCCTGGTGGTGGCCACCGGCGGCGGCGTGGTGACGCGGCCCCAGAACTGGGGTCACCTGCGTCAGGGGGCGGTGGTGTGGCTGGATGCACCGGCAGAACTGCTGCTGGCGCGGCTGCGGCAGGACCCGGACCGACGACCGCTGCTGCGCAGCGAGAATCCGGGGGCCCGCTTGCGCAGCCTGCTGAGCGAACGGCTGCCGCTCTACGCCCAGGCCGACCTGCACGTCCTCCAGGGCGGTGGCCAACCGCAGCAGGTGGCCGAGCAGGTGCTGGCCGGACTGCCTGACATCCTGCGCCAGCGCCCCCAACCCCCCGCACGCCGGCGCGCAGCTGCAGGACAGCGAGGGGCACCTCAGCCAGTCGCTCAACTGAACGCCGCCCAGAACCCGGGGCGGCCAGACGCCCAGACCGGGCGGTGGACCGGGCGCAAGGCCGCGGCTCAAGCCTGCGCCGGGGGCTCCAGCCGCACCGCAAACCACTGCACACTGCGACCGGGCTCCAGCTCCAGCTGGCAGGCGGTCTCCAGCAGTCGTTCGGCCTGCTCGGCGCGGGAGGGCAGCGCGAGCAGATCGGCGGGCGCCTCCTCCAGCCCGGCCAGCTGCTCCTCCAGCCAGAGCAGGGTTTCGGCGGCGGTGAGGATGCGCTCGCCGGCGGCGGGCTCCAGCACCACGTAGTGATCGAGTTCCCGCAGCAGGGGGTCGGACATGGCCAGCGCAGCGCCTGGCACCATCCTGACCGCCCAACCCTTCGGCTGTCTCAGGTGCGGCCGAGCTCAGCCAGGATCCTGTCCCGCCAGCTGAACAGCGGCTCCAGCATGGGGTTGTCGGCAATGCCGCTCACCCCCCGGCCCGCCAGGGGGGCGCCGCTGCCGGCAGGGAAGAGCAGCAGGGAGAGCTGGGCCACCACCGCCACGTCGGCCAGGCTGAGCTGATCACCCACCAGATGGGGCTGGGCGGCGGTGAGCGCCGCCAGCTGCTCAAGGCTGCTTTGCAGCTGGCGGCGCTCCTGCTGGCCGAGTACCCCGCCGATGGCCTCTCCCATACCGCCCACCACGCCGGCTGGCAGTCCCGCCACCAGCTCCCGCAGGGGGGCGGGAGTGGCTTCCGGCAACAGGGCGCCGCGCAGCACCGGATCGGCAGCGGCGGCCTGGAGCAGGGCCAGGCGGCAGCCGAAGGCCAGGGCCGTGTCCGCCCAGTCTTCGAGCAGCAGCACCCGGGCCCGGTCGGCCGGATCGGTGGGCAGCAGGGCCGGCAGCGGATGCTGACGTTCGAGATGCAGGGCGATGGCGGTGGAATCGGGGATGACCTCAGCCCCATCCACAAGCACCGGCACCTGACGCTGGCCGGAGAGCCGGAAGAGCTCCAGCTGGCCCAGCCCCGGGGTGACCTCCACCACGGTGTAGTCGAGACCCTTGGCGGCCAGAACCAGTCGCACCTTCTCGCAGAAGGCGGAATGGCGGAATTGGTGCAATTGCATCCGTCGGGCCTGGGTGCCAGGAGGCAGAGTAGCCAGCGCGAGGAGATGGCATGAGGGAGTTCTTCCTGAACGTGACGCGCTACCCGCGTTACCTGATCGCCCTGGGGCTGGGGGTGGCCGATTCGGTGCTGGAACCCCTCGCCGCCCGGGCCAGCAATCCGGTCACGGCGGTGGCCCTGATCGGTGCGGCGGTGAGCGGATTTCTCAGTCTGGGGCTGGTTCTGCGTGCGATGGTGAGCGCACAACCACTGGCATAGCCATGGCACAGGGCCGACGGGTGGAGCGGGTGGCCTCCCTGATCCGCCGCGAGGTGAGCGAACTGCTCCAGGGCGGCCTCCGGGATGAACGGGTGGGCCGCGGCCTGGTGAGCGTGACCACGGTGGAGGTGGCCGGAGATCTGCAGCACTGCCGCATCTTCGTGAGCGTGTTCGGCACCGACGCCGACCGCGAGCAGGCCATGGCGGGACTGACCTCCGCCACGCCTTTCGTGAAGGGAGAACTGGGGCGGCGGCTGAAGATGCGGCGCACGCCCGAGGTGGTGTTCGTGCTCGACCGGGGCATCGAGCGGGGCACTTCGGTGCTCAGCCTGCTGCAACAAATTGGAGGGGGACCGCAGCGTCACGGAGGATCCGGACACTGGAGGCACCTCGGACAGCGATCCATGAGCGCGGGGGCCGCAACCGAGGCGCGACCCGTGGCTGGGGAGCTGCGACGGCTGATCGCCGAACTGCTGGTGGTGCGTGCCAGCGGCCACCTCAGCGATCCGCAGCGCCGCTATCCGCGCTGGGAACTGGCCAACCGCGATCTGCAGGAGCTTCTGGAGGCTGGAGTGGGGGGGGTGATCCTGCTGGGGGGCAGCGCGGCGGAACTGGCCTGCGCACCCGCCAGCTGCAGGCCTGGGCCGGCCGCCCCCTGCTGCTCTGCGCCGATGTGGAGGAGGGGGTGGGCCAGCGGTTCGATGGCGCCAGCTGGCTGGTGCCGCCCCTGGCCCTGGGACGCCTGCATGGCCATGCGCCTGAGCAAGCCCTGGACCTGGCGGAGCGCTACGGAGCCTGCACCGGCCGTGAGGCCCGCGCCGTGGGGCTCAACTGGGTGCTGGCGCCGGTGTGTGACGTGAACAACAACCCCGCCAATCCCGTGATCAACGTGCGCGCCTGGGGGGAGGATCCGGCCACCGCCGGCGCCCTGGCCGCCGCCTTCAGCCGCGGCCTCCAGGCCGACGGGGTGCTGGGCTGCGCCAAGCACTTTCCCGGCCATGGCGACACCGCCAGCGACTCCCACCTGGAGCTGCCGGTGCTGGCCCACAGCCGCGCCCGGCTCGAGGCGGTGGAGCTGCCACCCTTCCGCAGCGCGATCGCGGCCGGGGTGGCGGCGGTGATGACCGCCCACCTCAGCCTGCCGGCCCTCGACCCCCATCGGCCCGCCACCCTCTCAGCAGCGGTGCTCAGCGGCCTGCTGCGCCGGGAGCTGGGCTTCACCGGGCTGGTGGTGACCGACGCCCTGGTGATGGAGGCCATCGCCGGCCGCTACGGGGCCGGTGAAGCGGCCGTGCTGGCCTGGAGGCTGGGGCCGATCTGGTGCTGATGCCCGCCGATGCCCGCGCGGCGATCACCGCCATCGCCGGCGCCGTGGCCGGCGGCCGGCTGAGCCGGGAGCGACTGGAAAGCAGCGCCTCCCGCCGTCGCGCCGCCCTCTCCGCCCTGCCGGACCAGGGACGCACCGCGGCCGATCCTTACCAGGCCGCAGCGCCGGATCTGGGCCTGGCCCAGGACCTGGTGACCGCCACGCTGGAGGTGCGCGGCCAAATACAGCCGCGGCCGGCGGGCCGCTCCGGAGTGAACCTGATTCGCCTCGACCAGGCCCTGCAGAACCCCTTTCTGCCGGCGGCGGCGCCGGCGCTCACCCTCGCCGCCGCCGCCGGCTTCCAGCCCTGCCTGCTGGCGGGCGACACGACGTCGCCGTGGGGCGGAGATCCCCACGCCCCCCTGGCCCTGGAGCGGCTTGGGGAGGGGCCGGTGCTGGTGCAGCTGTTCGTGCGTGGCAACCCCTTCCGCGGCCACGCCGGCGGGCGCGAGCCCTGGCCGGCGGCCCTGCGGCAGCTGCTCGCCGCCGGCCGGCTGGCGGGGCTGGCGGTGTATGGCAGTCCCTACCTCTGGGAGGAGTTGCAGAACCTGCTTCCCCCCGAGCTGCCGGCGGCCTACAGCCCGGGCCAGATGCCCCTGGCCCAGGAGGCCGTGCTGGCCGCCCTGGGGCTGGGGGGGGGGCCGGCGATGGCGGCTTCACCGACTGAGGTGGGCGTGGCGCGCCGACGTGGCGACGATGCGGCCGACCCCGTGGCACGGCGCCGATGAGCGTGAGTCTGTCGATGATCGTGCGCAACGAGGCCGAGCGGCTGGGGCGCTGCCTGGCCTCGGTGGCCGGTTTCGTGGACGAGATGGTGGTGCTGGACACCGGCTCCAGCGACGCCACCGTGGCAATCGCCGAGGGCTGCGGCGCCGTGGTGCACCACCTGCCCTGGCCCGGGGACTTCGCCCCGGCCCGCAATGAGGCCCTGAGGCATGTGCGCGGCGACTGGGTGCTGGTGCTCGATGCCGACGAACAGCTGCGGCCGGAGGCCAGGGAGCCGTTGCGGCAACTGCTGGCCAAGCCCGATCTGCTGCTGGTGAACCTGCTGCGCTTCGAGCGCGGGGCCCGCCAGTCGCCCTACTCAAGCGTGAGTCGCCTGTTTCGCCGCCATCCCGCCATCCGCTGGAGCCGGCCATATCACGCGATGGTGGATGACAGCGTGCTGGAGCTGCTCGGCCGGGAGCCGCACTGGCGGATCGCCGACTGCGATGAACCGGCCCTGGTGCATGACGGTTACCGGCCGGAGCTGCTGGCAGCCGGTGACAAGGCGGTCCGCCTGCGCCGAGCCATGGAGAGCGAACTGGAGCGCCGCCCGGGGGATCCCTACGCCTGCGCCAAGCTCGGCAGCCTGGAGGTGAGCGAAGGGCGCTGCCAGCGGGGCATCGCGCTGTTGGAGCAGGGACTGGCCCACTGCCCGGCCTCAGCCGTGGCTGAGCGCTACGAGTTGCTGCTGCATCTGGCCATCGCCCGCACCCCCCGGCGCCGCAGCGGGCGATGGCGCTCTACCGCCAGGCCCTGGCCCTGCCCCTGGCGCCCCGGGTGAGCCTGGGGGCCCGCCTCAACCTGGCCAGCCTGCTCTCCGCGAGCGCATCCCTGCTGGACGATGCCGCCGCCGGTCGGGCGTGGCTGGAGGAGGCGGCCCACCTCAGCCAAGAGGCCACCACAGCGGCACCGGAGCTTGGTCTGGCCTGGGCACGACGGGCCCAGGTGGCACGGCAACGAGGCGATCTGGCGGCCGCGATCCAGTCCTACCAGCGGGCCGTGGGGCTGGATCCCACCCAGGCCGACTGGCACCAGAACCTGGCGGCGGCCCAGCTGCTCTCGGGCGACATCGGCGCCGCCCGCAGCGGTTTTGCTGAGGCGATCCGCCTGCTCCATCAGCAGGGCCGGCCGGCGGCGGCCGAGGATCTGCGCCGGCGACTGCGCTCGCTGGTGACGCTCGACGACTGAACGCTCCCGACGACAGTTTCCCCAACGGACCCCAGACGGCATGGCCCAGCCCCCTGATCCCTCCACCGCCGCCGCGGCCAGCCCGGACCCGGCGCCCCTGGCGGGCCGCTGCCTGGCCGTGACCCGGGCCGAAACCCAGCTGGCGGCGGCGCGGCAGCTGTTTGAAGCGGCCGGGGCCCGGGTGGTGGACCTACCGGCTTTGGTGGTGACCCCCCCGGACACCTGGGGGCCGCTCGATGACGCCCTGGCCGAACTGGACGACTTCCACTGGCTGGTGCTCTCCAGCGCCAACGGCGTCGAGGCGATGGAGCAGCGGCTGCGGCGCCGGGGCAGCAGCCTGGCCCACCGGCCAGCGAGTCTGAAGATCGCGGCGGTGGGCCGCAAAACCGCCGCCCGGCTGGCGGAGCTTGGCGCCCCGGCCGACTTCGTGCCGCCCGCCTTCGTGGCCGACAGCCTGGTGGAGCATTTCCCGGTGTCGGGGTGGGGCCTGCGGCTGCTGATCCCGCGGGTCCAGAGCGGCGGCCGCACCGTGCTGGCGGAGGCGTTCGCGGCGGGTGGGGCCCGCGTGGTGGAGGTGCCGGCCTATGAAACCCGCTGCCCCCAGGGTCTGCCCAGCCAGGCGGTGGCGGCCCTGGATCGGGGGCAGCTGGATGCGATCACCTTCAGCAGTGGCAAGACCGTGAGCCACACGGCGCGACTGCTGGAGGAGGCGTTCGGCGCCGGCTGGCGGCAGCGCCTGGGCTCGGTGGCGGTCGTCTCGATCGGACCCCAGACCAGCGCGCGCTGCCGCGACTGCCTGGGCCGGGTCGATGCTGAAGCTGATCCCCACGACCTGACGGGCCTGGTGGAGGCCTGCGCCAGGGCCCTGAGGGGCCGGCCCCTCAGAGCTCGGCCGTGACCGTCTGGCCGCCCTGGCGGAGCACCAGGCGACCGCGGTCGACATCGATCGAGGACACGACCCAGCCGGCCGGCAGCAGATCGGTGTTGCGGCCGCCCAGTTCACCGATGCCCACGGAGCCCGAGGTGGCGCCGAGTTGCACCAAGGCCTGGGGCGAGCCACCGGTGCGGATCACGCCGCTGAAGCGGAAGTCGGAGGGGAGCTGCAGGGGCGCGGGGCGGGGCGGCGGTGTCGAGGGGCGACCGACCGCTCCGGAGGTGGGTGCCGCTGGCGGCGCCGGGCGGTCGGAGGCGAAGGGATCGCTGCGGCCGATCGGATTGGCCGCCAGCACCTGGTTCGTGGTGGGCAGGGGCGTGAAGCCAGTCACCGCTGCGGCCGGCGCGGCAGCCGGATCAACGCCGGCGGCCGGCGCCGCAGGGGGATCCACCAGATCGGCCTCCGGTTGATCGCGGGAGCAGGCCGCCAGCACCAGAGCACTGCCGGCAAGGGCAGCCAGGAGCCAGGGGAACCGGATGGGCATGGACGGGGTCGACATCGGACGATCAGAGCTGGGGCTGTTCAACCAGATCCCGGAAGCGGTCGAGGTTGGCCTGGAGTTCCCGGGTGACGATGCCCCCCAGAATGGTCGGTTCCATGAGCGGTGCCAAGACCCCTGGCAATTCGTAGCTCACGCTGAGCTTCACGGCCGTGGAGCCATCGGGCTGCGGATAGAACCGCACCCCGCCCCGGGTGGGCAGGCCCCCCACCGACTCCCAATGCAGCTGCTGGGCCTCGACCCGCTGGGAGATGCGCGCTTTCCAGTGGAAGCGAAAGCCCTGGGCGGCGAGGGTCCAGTCGGTGAGATCCGGTTCGCCTGGGACGGCGACGACGGATTCAATCCAGCGCATCCAGCGGGGCATGGCCTCCAGGTCGCTCCAGACCGCCCAAACCTGCTCCACAGGGGCCTGGACCGTGGTGGTGACGCTGTGCTCGAGCCAACGGCCCATGCGGTTCTCCTCGTGTGGCGGGTGGAAGCGGGCCGCCTCAGGCGGCGTCGGCGGTGGCCGTGCTGGCGGTGGCTGCGGTGGCTGCGATGGCGGCCTTGGGAGCGCTGCTGGCCAGATCCACAGGGCGATCGAGGATCGCCGCCGCCGCCAGCCTGCCACTCATGGTGGCCCCCTCCATCGAATCGATGTAGTCCTGGCGGGTGTAGCTGCCGGCGAGGAAGAAGTTGGACACCGGTGTGCGCTGGGCCGGGCGGAACGGCTCCATGCCCGGGGCTTCGCGGTAGAGCGACTGGGCCAGCTTGACCACGTTGCTCCAGACCAGCGTCAGATCGCTGGCGGAGGGGAAGAGCTCCCGCACCTGGGCGTCGGTGTGGGCGACGATCTCCTCGGTCTTCCTGGGGATCCAGGGGTCGCCGGGGGTGAGCACGCACTGCAGCAAGGAGCCCAGGCCCTGCTTGCGGTAGTCCGCCGGACTGGCCAGGGCCAGGTCGGCGAAGCAGCTGAAATCGGCGTCAGCGGAATACAGCAGGTTGTTGAGACCGGCGGGCTGGCTGAGGTCGGCGCGGGCCGCCCTGGCGGCGGCGCTGTCGCCCAGCTCGGTGACCCAGCCGTCGTAGCGCAGCTGCACCGTGGCGACGGGCACTGCCTCGAGGCGATAGATGTGATCAAACAGGGGCCAACGGCGCCAGGCTCTGGGGAATCAGGCGCTGGATGCCGGGCACATCGCAGGCCGCCAGGTAGGTGTCGGCCTGCACCTGGATCTCACCCTCGGGGGTGCCCAGGGTCAGCCCGCTGACGCGGGTGGAGGGCAAGCCGTCGGTCCCGGCCGGGCCCTCCTCCACCCGCACCTCGGAGACGCGGTGACGCAGGTGCAGCCGGCCGCCGCGCTGCTGGATGTAGTCGAGGATCGGCCCGGTGAGCCAGCGGTGGGGGGATCCCTTGAGCAGGTTCAGCTTCGAGGCCTCCGTCTTGGCCGCAAACATCATGAAGATGGTGAGCATGCAGCGGGCCGAGATCGAGGCGCAGTCGATGAAGCCGAGCGCATAGGCGATCGGGTTCCACATCCGCTCGATGCTGCGGGGGCTGCCGCCGTGGTTGAGGAACCACTGCTGGAAACTGATCCGATCGAGGTCGCGGATCACGGCCATGGCGCCCTCGTAATCCACCAGCCCGCGCACGATCGGGCTGGTGCCCAGGGCGAGGGCGTTGCGCAGCTTGTCGATCCAGTCGAGCTGGGGGGTGGTGAAGAAGGCCTTGAGACCGTTGAAGGGAGCGCCGACGGGGAAGCGGAAGTCGAGATCGCGCAGGTCACCTCCCCGGTTCACGAACAGGTGGGTGTGCTCCTTGGGCAGGAGGTTGTCGATCGCCCCCACCTTGCGCATCAGGGCGAAGAGGTTGGCGTAGTTGAAGAAGAACACATGCAACCCCATCTCGATGTGGTTGCCGTCCGGATCCACCCAGCTGCCCACTTTGCCGCCCATGAACGGCCGGGCTTCGTAGAGGTCGACCTGGTGGCCGGCATCCACCAGATCCACCGCGGCCGCCAGACCGGCCAGCCCTGCCCCAACAATGGCGACGCGCACCCGCTCAGTTCGCAAACAGTGCCATGACTCTATGGAGCGGAGCCCTCAAAAGGCGGCCGGCTCCCTAGCATCGGCACCCAAACCACTGCGCGCCCCCGCGATTCCGCCATGGCCACCGATCTGGCGACCCCGAAGACCAGCGAGCTGGCCCAGGCCAGCGATGCGGGCACGGTCTCCCAGCAAGCGGCATCCCAGCCAGCGGTCTCCCAGCCAGCGGCCACCCACACGGCCCGCGATGGCAAGGGCATCCTGGTCACCGAGCCGGCGATGCATCAGCTCGCCGCGTTGGTGCACCAGCAGGGCGCGGGCAAGGTGCTGCGGGTGGGTGTGCGCTCCGGCGGCTGCAGCGGCATGAGCTACACCATGGACTTCATCGAGGCCGTCGACATCGGCCCCGATGACGAGCGCTACACCTATGAACCGGCCGGCAGGGCCAGCTTCGAGGTGGTGTGCGATCCCAAGAGCCTGCTGTACATCTACGGCATGCAGCTGGACTTCTCCAGCGCCCTGATCGGTGGCGGCTTCAACTTCTCCAACCCCAACGCCAGCCAGACCTGCGGCTGCGGCAGCTCCTTCGCCGTCTGACACCGAGGTGGACGCCTGGCGTGGGAATCTGAGACCAGCGATCGCGTCTCTCCCGTCATGACGGCCAGCACCGCGGACTCCCAGTTCGACCAGGCCATCGCCCGCTACAACGCCGGGGCCGCGCCCGCCGACCTGATTCCAGAGTTCCATGCCATCACCCGGCAGGCCCCCCGCCATTCCGCCGGCTGGACCTGCCTGGCCTGGCTGCAGCTGTTGGCCGACCAACCCCTCGACGCCCTGCACTCCGCCCGCAACGCGGTGAAGCTCAACCCCCAGGATCCGCAGGCGCGCATCAACCTCAGCCTGGCCATGCTCGAAACCGGCGCCAAGGGGGTGCGCGAGCACATCGACATCGTGCGGCGGGTGATGGCGATGGCGCCGGATCTGGCCCAGGAGCTGGAAGACTCAATCGCCGACGGCCTGCAGCGCCGACCGGGCTGGGGCGCGATGGAGAAGGTGCGGACCTGGCTGAGCAGCTGACCCCCACCAGCTCCATGGCCAAGGGCCGCGTCCTCGTACTCAGCAACGGCCATGGCGAAGATCTGAGCGGCGCCCTGATCGCCGCCGCCCTGCGGCGCCGCGGCGTGGCGGTGGCCGCGCTGCCCCTGGTGGGCCATGGCGAGCCCTACCGGCGGCGCGACATTGCCGTGCTGGGGCGCACCCGCTCCTTCAGCACCGGTGGCCTCGGCTTCACCAGCCTGGCCGGCCAGATGCGGGAGCTGCTGGAGGGCCAGACGCTGCACGTGATCCTGCAGCTGGCGCGGCTGCGGGGCCGCAGTCGCGACATCGATCTGGTGCTGGCGGTGGGGGATCTGGTGGCTGTGCTGGGCGGTTGGTTGGCGGGCCACCCGGCGGCGGTGTATCTGGTGGCCTACTCCAGCCACTACGAAGGCCGCCTGCGACTGCCCTGGCCCTGCGGCTGGCTGCTGCGGCGGCCGCAGATGCGGGCAATCTGGGCCCGGGACCGCCTCAGTGCCGACGACCTCTGCGGCCAGCTGCAGCGGCCGGTGACATTCGTCGGCAACCCCTTCCTCGATGGAGTGCTGGATGGGGTGCCGGATGGGCAGGTCGATGGCCCGGATGCGGCCCAGCGGGAACCCCGGGCCGCATCCGCGCGGCAGCGGCTGCTGCTGCTGCCCGGCAGCAGGCTGCCGGAGGCCCAGCACAACCTCACCCTGATGCTGCGGCTGCTGCCCCGTCTGGCCCGCCGGCTGCAACGGCCCCGGGATCTGCAGGTGGCCGCCGCCCTGGTGCGGGATCTGCAGCCCCAGACAATCCTGCGCCTGGCGGCGCCCCTCGACTGGACCCCGGTGACGGAGAGGGGCAAGGGGCCCGCGCTGGGGCTGCGCCATCCCTGCGGCCTGGTGCTGGAGCTGGGGTGGTCGCTGTTCGCCCAGCAGTTGATGGCCGCGGATCTGGTGCTGGCCATGGCGGGAACGGCCACCGAACAGGCGGTGGGGCTGGGCAAGCCGGTGCTGCAGCTGGCCGGCCGCGGCCCCCAGTTCACGGCCGGATTCGCCGAGGCCCAACGGCGCCTGCTGGGCCCGGCGGTGGTGGGCGCCGCGGGGGAGCCGGGCAGCCCGGCCTGCCTGGAGGCCACGGCGGTGCTCGGAGCCGAGCTGCTGCAGCGCCTCGCCCACCCCAGGCTGGGGCCCGAGCTGCGGGTTCGGCTGAGGGCCGAGGCCGCCGAGCGCATCGGCGCCGCCGGTGGCAGCGAGCGCCTGGCGGCGGCGATCATGGACCTGCTGGCCCTCCAGAGCGGCATGTCCGCCTGACGCCGCACTGCCCGCGAAGCCCCCTGCGATCCATGTCCGAAACCCCACCGATGCCGATGCTGCAACGGCTCAAGGCGGGCCTCGATGGGCTGCTGGTGGCCAATGTGTTCCTGGTGATCGCCGGAGCCCTGTGGTTTGCCGTGGCGGTGGTGTGCCACACCCGCCAGGTGGAGGCACCGCTGGAGCTATTTCAGCGGCTGTGGGAGCCGCTGTTCACGCCGGCCATCGGCCTGCTGATGGGCGCGGCGCTGATCAGCGGCCTGCTGGGCTGGTGGCAGCGGCAAGGGCAGCGCTGAGCTCGCCGTATTGAAAGGGGAACTGCTGGCCCAGCAGGCGTTCGGGCAGCACCTGCTGACCCTCCAGCACCACCTGCGCCCCATCGCCCAGCAGCAACTGCAGCACCGGCGCCGGCACCGGCAGCAGGCTGGGGCGGCCGAGGGCACGGCCCAGGCCGGCGGCAAACTCGGCCATGGTCACCGGCTCGGGGGCCACGGCGTTGTAGGTGCCGCGGTAGCTGTCGTCCTCGAGGGCGGTGGCAATCAGGCGGCAGAGGTCAAGGCGATGGATCCAGCTCATCCACTGCTGCCCGCTGCCCACCGGTCCTCCGAACCCCAGCCGGAACACCGGCAGCATCCGGCCCAGCGCTCCGCCATCGGGCCCCAGCACAATGCCGATGCGCAGGATCACCAGGCGCGTGGCGGCCGGGAGCGCGGCCGCGGCCCCCTCCCAGCGCCTACAGATCTCAGCCAGGTAGTCCTGTCCCGGCGGGGAGTCCTCCCGGAAGCGGGCCGTGCTGCTGGTGCCGTAGAACCCCACCGCCGAGCCGTTGATGAGCACCCGCGGTGGGTGATCCAGCCGCTGCAGGGCCTGCACCAACTGCTCGGTGGTGGCCACCCGGCTGGCCATCAGCAGGGCCCGGTGGGCTGCGGTCCAGCGCTTCTCGGCGATCGGTTCACCTGCCAGGTTGACCACGCCTTCGGCCGCGGCCAGGGCCTGCAGCAGGCCGTCCTGCTCCCAGCTGGCGGGCTGACTGGGATCGAGCTGAAGGCAGGCCAGACGAGAGCCCACCAGCTGGGGGAAGGGCCGGGCCTGCCTGCTCACCAGGGTGAGGCTGTGGCCGAGCGCCAAGAGGTAGGGCACCAGCTCGCGCCCCACGAATCCAGAACAGCCCAGCAGCAGCAGACGCACGCCTTGATCTCCCTTTGCTGGGGGGAGGCTAGGCCCGCTCGGTGAGCCCCAGACGCTTGGCCATGGGCACCAGGGCGAAGCCCTGCAGCCCCAGCCCCAGCAGCACCACCCCCAGGGCCAGGGGCGGCATCCCACCGCCCCAGGGGATCGGTGAGGCGGCCGCCTGGATCGCCAGGGCGATCTGGCACGGCACCCCGCAGGCCGGAGCAGGCCACGAAGAGCTTCTCGGAGCGATCGAAACCCGACTGCGCCAGTAGCAGCTGCACCATCAGCCAGCGCACCAGCAGCATGGCCGCGAACAGCAACACCGCCCAGACCACCTCCCGCACCACATCCTCGGGCTGAACCACCAGCCCCATGCAGAGGAACAGCATCAGTTCAGCCATCTTGGCGAAACCGGCATGGGACGCCTCCAGCACAGGCCGGTCGCAATCGCCGGAATTGCCCAGCACCAGCCCGGCGATGTAGGCCGCCAGCAGGCCCGAGCCCCCCAGCAGCTGGGTGGCACCCACCAGCAGCAGCAGCACCGCCAGGCTGATCACCGGCAGCAGCGGCCCTGCGGCGGTGGAGCGGTCGGCCAGCAGCTGGCGGGCGAGGCTGCCACCCAGAAAGCCCAGCAGGGCGCCGAGCAGGAACTGACGGCTGACCGCCGCCACCAGGTCGGCCGGGCTGCCTGAGGCCTGGCCGGATGCCATCGCCATGGCCAGGCCGGCCAACACCACCGCCACCGGATCATTGAAGGCCGATTCGGTTTCAATCAGATCGATCAGGCGGCGGGGCAGGTGGCCCGTGAGGGGCCGCAGCAGGGCGATGACCGCGGAGGCGTCGGTGCTGCAGACCATCGCCCCCACGAACAGCGCCAGGGGCAGGCCCAGGGGGCCGGTGGAGATGGGCAGGGGCACGCTCGCAAGTGCCAGCACCAACGCCGTCAGCAGCAGGGCCGTGAGCAGCGAACCGAGGATCGACAGGCGCAGCGCCGGCCGCAGCACCGGGCGCAGCTCCCGCCAGTTGGTGGTGAGCCCACCGAAGAAGAGCACCAGCACCAGGGCCACCTGGGCGATCTGATCGGCGTGGGTCAGCGACAGCAACGGCGGTGCCTGGCCCGGGATCTGTTCAAGGGGGTTGTCGGTGAGCAGCCCGAGCACGAGCACCAGAAGGATGCCGGGGATGCGGATGCGCGCGGCGATGTCATCCAGCAGCACCGCCACCAGCAGCAGCGCCCCGAACACCGTGAGAAACAGGGCAAGGGTGGAATTCAAGGGCGAGGGTCCGCTGCACGGGCCCTAGCCTGCCTGCAGCCCATCGCCACCGCACTGCACGTCATGGCCGAAACGCCGAAGGAGGCCGCCCCAGCCAAGCCGGCCCTCAAGAAGGGTGCCCTGGTGCGGGTCAACCGCCAGACCTATGCGGGCAGCCTGGAGGCCGCCGCCAGCGACAGCGAGGCGCCTGACTACATCTTTGATGGGCCCGGCGAAATCCTGGCTCTCAGCGGGGCCTACGCCCAGCTGCGCTGGCGCCGACCAGTGCCCGATGTGTGGCTGCGGCTCGACCAGCTTGAGGCCTTCCCCTCCTGAAATCAGCGCTGCAGCCGCCGCCGGCTCCCGTGCAGCTGCCGGCGCCGCAACCGGGCCTTGCGCAGCAGCTCGCGGCCATCGCGCAGGTAGGAATCCACGTAGCCCATGGTGAAACGCTCCAGATCAAGCAGGGCGTCTTTCACCAAGCTCAGGCAGTGATAGAGCTCCAGGCTGAATTCCTGCAGACCGGCAGGCGTGGGCTGGGAACGGTAGAGGCTCTCCACCCGGGCCATGCGCCCCTGGCCCTGCTCGAGGAAGGTGCAGAACGCCTCCATGATCGCGTCGTCGTAGGGGTCGGCCGCCAGGGCGCGCAACTGGGCGGGGAAGGGGTTCACCACCTGGCCGAGCAGGCGATCGATCGGGACATAGACCTGTCGCAGCCAGGCCAATCGCTGCTCCTCGCCGGCAGTGGCTCTCGAGCCGGCGCGGGCAGCTGATGGGCCCGGAGCCCGTGAAGCCCCTGCCGGGCTGCTGACGCCGGCATGGGCGCTGCGCTGGCGGTCGTGGAGGCGGCGGCGCTCCGGGTCGCCGAGCTCTTCCCAGGCCGCGTTCAGCGCCAGGATCGTGGTGTCGTCGCCGCCGGCATCGGGGTGGTGCTGCTTCACCAGACGGCGGTAGGCCGCCTTGATTTCGGCGCCGCTGGCCTCGGGCGTCACCCCCAGCACCCGGTAGGGATCCAGCGTGGCGGCTTCGACCGTGAAGAGACCCAAGGCGTGGCGGCAGCGGCTGCAGGCGTTCTCAAGCTAAGGGACGCCCGCCAGCGAGTCACACCCAGGCCAAGAAAAAACCCCGGCCGAAGGCCGGGGCGAGAGGAGGACGACGACGCTGTAGCGAGGACGTGAAGGAGTGCAGAACCAGGGAGTCGGAACGACTGCAGCCTGGGAAGGAAGTGCCGGACCTGGAGAGGTGTGAGGAACCAGGTCCGGACAAATGGGAAGAACTGATCGGAGGATCAGAACTTGAAGGTGGTCTTGACCAGGCCGCCGTAGGTGTCGTCGACGACCGGTGTTCTGCAGGTAGAAGAAGGCAGGGGTCACGCTGATGTTGTCGGTGACCTGCCACTTGTACCAGAGCTCGTAGGCGAGGTTGTCGTCGCCGGCACCGCCGTCAACCCAGAGGCTGGCGGAGCAGCGTGGCGTTGGCACAGTTGCCACGATCCACCTGGCCGACGCTGCCAAGGGCCATGCCCAGGGCGTTGCCCTGCATGAACATGTCAGCCCACTGCAGGCCAACCATCCAGCTCCAGGCCGAATCGTTGTTGCGACGGTCGATGTCAGACCAGCCGAAGCCGGCGCTGATCGAGGGAGCCCAGCCGGCCTCCATCGGGCGACCAGTAGCCACTGATGCCAACGTTGTTGCTGGAGCGGGTGGGGAAGACAATGTTGCTGTAGTCAGCGTAGGTGTAGGCGATGGCGCCACCCCAGTTCTCACCGGAGTAACCACCCTGGGCGGTGATGGTGTAGTCCTCACCGGCACCGATGCGGGAGTTCTCGGCGGCATCCCGGTCGGAGACATAGTTCCAGGCTGAAGGCCCAGCCCTGGTCCTGCCACCAGATACCGGCACCGGCACCCTGGTTCAGGTTGTAGGCAGCCTGGGCACCCGCGTAGGTGAAGATGTCCAGGATGGTGTCAGCCGGGTAGGCGCTGGGCCAGATGGCCAGCATGTCGTCCTGGCGGACGTTGGCACCCACGGTGGCGGTGAAGTTTTCGCCGATGGGGAACTGGTAGAAGAGGCGGTTGAGCTCGACTTGGACCGTTCGAAGTCTTCTTCGCCGGAAGGCGATCTCGAGCAGGGTGTTGCCGTTGCCGAACACCGAAGTCAGCGAAGTTGCCGGCCCGCAGGCGGGTGCGCAGCAGGTCCTTGCCGGTGAAGCTGGTGTCGAAGTTCAGCTGAACGTCGTAGTTGACGCGTGACGTCGCCGCCGAAGCCGGTGTTGCCGGCGCCGCCCAGCACCATGGTGGCCTGACCGTTGAGCTTGGTGGTGGTGGAGAACTGGTTGGCCTCCAGCTCACCCACCTTGGCCTCGAGGCCATCGACGCGGCCCTTGAGGATGGCGAGTTCCCTCTCGAACTCGGCCATCAGGCGCTTGAGCTCGTCGGTCACCTCGGTGACGCGGTCGAGACAGGCGTTCAGGAGGGCGGCGGCCTCGAAACGGGTCATGGCCCGCTGGCCCTTGAAGGTGCCGTCGGGATAGCCGGCGACGCAGCCGTAACGCTCGATCAGGTTGGAGAGCGCCTGGTAGGCCCAGTCCGTCGGGAAGACGTCGGGGAACTGGGAGATGCTGGTGACCTGTTCTTCGGAGGCGTACTGATTGACGCCATCCAGGTTGACCTCAGCGGCGGAGACGGCCACGGGGGCCAGCAGTCCGAGTGCCGCAGGGGCAACCAGCAGTTGCTGGAAAAGTTTCATGGGGGTGTTCCTCACACAAATGGCGCAATGCGCCGAGCACAGTGTGTGACCAGGGATCACCCCCCTCCAGCCCGGGTGTGCCAGAGCGTGCAATGGCCTCGGACAACGGGCCCCGCCAGCCACGCTGCCAAAACGATGCCCCCGGTATCCCTGGAAGGGGACGCCGGGGGCTCTCGCCGGGTCCGCATCGGTCGCGGAACCGTTTGATCAGGGTTGAGGCGCCGTAATCAGGCGGCGTTCTCCGCGATCAGCAGACCCTTGGTGAAACAACTGGAACTCACGGGCACCTCCTCCTTTGGGGATGGGGCCAGCCGGCAACGTCTTCGGCTGGAGCCCCTGGAACAGAGTCCCGGGGGGTCCAGCCACGTCACTGCTGACAGAACTGCTGGATCTTAGGACCGCTTTCCGGGCTGGCGCGAACGGCGCTGGTGGGCGGGGAGGGATCGCCGGGGGCACCACAGGCAGGGCCGGGGGAGCGATTCCGAGCGCTGCCTAGGGTCGAGTCGTTCCTCAGCAAAGTGCGCCGTCCGCCGCCGCCCGATGGCCGAGCCCCCCCGCCCGCAGCCCAGCCCTACGCCGGATCCGCGCCGGCGGCACTGGACGTTTCCAGCCAGATCCCGCAAAGCCAGGCTGCGGCGCGCCCTCCATGGCGGGCTGGAACAGCTGGTGGGGTGGTTCTCGATCCCCGGCGATCGGCCGGTGTTCGCCGTTGCCCAGTTCCCCTGGATCCGGCGCGTGGAGGCCGACTGGCAGGGGGTGAGGCAGGAACTGGATGGGCTGATGGAGCACCGGGCGGCGATGCCCAACTTCCAGGACATCCTCCGGGAGGTGGGCGCGATCCAGAAGGACGATGACTGGAAGACCTTCTTCCTCAAGGGAGTGGGGATGGACTGCAGCGAGAACGCCCGCCGCTGCCCCCAGACCATGCGGGTGCTGGCGGCGATCCCTGGCTGCACCACGGCCTTCTTCTCAATTCTCTCGCCCCACAAGCAGATCCCCCCCCACCGCGGCGCCTGGGCGGGGGTGCTGCGGTTGCACCTCGCCCTGCTGGTGCCGGAGCCGGCCGAGCGCTGCCGGATCCGGATCGCCGATGAGCTGCACACCTGGCGCGAAGGCCGTTGCCTGGTCTTCGACGACACCTACAACCACCAGGTGTGGAATGACACTGACGGCTACCGGGTGGTGTTGTTCGTGGACTTCGAGCGGCCGCTGCGCTGGCCGCTTTCGGTGTTCAACCACGGGCTCTTGAACCTGGCGGCGCTGGCCCCCTTCCTGCGCGAGGCCAACACCCGCCAGCAGGCGGCCGAACGCAGCTTCTGGAGTCGGGTGGGGCCATGAAAAAGCGCCCCCTGAGGGGCGCTGAACTGACCAATTGGGGGCCATGGAACCGGCTCGGTCCCATGGCTGGATCAGCTTGATCAGAGGGCGTTGCCCCGGGGCAGAACTTCCTCAGGGAAGACGAAGTTTTCGTGCGGCTGGTCAGCCGGTGCCATCCAGGCCCGGATGCCTTCATTGAGAAGGATGTTCTTCGTGTAGAAGGTCTCGAACTCGGGGTCCTCAGCGGCGCGGATTTCCTGCGACACGAAGTCGTAGGCGCGCAGGTTGAGGGCGAGGCCGATGATGCCGATGCTGGCGGTCCACAGACCCATCACCGGCACGAAGAGCATGAAGAAGTGCAGCCAGCGCTTGTTGGAGAAGGCGATCCCGAAGATCTGGCTCCAGAAGCGGTTGGCGGTGACCATCGAGTAGGTCTCTTCTTCCTGGGTGGGCTCGAACGCCTTGAAGGTGTTCGACTGTTCACCGTCTTCAAAGAGGGTGTTCTCCACCGTGGCGCCGTGGATGGCGCAGAGCAGGGCACCGCCCAGGATCCCCGCCACACCCATCATGTGGAAGGGGTTGAGGGTCCAGTTGTGGAAGCCCTGCAGGAAGAGCAGGAAGCGGAAGATGGCCGCCACCCCGAAGCTGGGGGCAAAGAACCAGCTGCTCTGGCCCAGCGGGTAGATCAGGAAGACACTGACGAACACCGCGATCGGGCCGGAGAAGGCGATGGCGTTGTAGGGGCGGATGCCCACCAGGCGGGCGATCTCGAACTGACGCAGCATGAAGCCGATCAGGGAGAAGGCACCGTGCAGGGCCACGAAGGGCCAGAGGCCGCCGAGCTGCACCCAGCGCACGAAGTCGCCCTGGGCCTCGGGGCCCCAGAGCAGGAGAAGGCTGTGGCCCATGGCGTCAGCGGGGGTGCTGACGGCGGCCGTGAGGAAGTTGCAGCCCTCCAGGTAGGAGCTGGCAATGCCGTGGGTGTACCAGGAGGTGGCGAAGGTGGTGCCGGTGAGCCAGCCGCCCAGGGCCAGGTAGGCCGTGGGGAACAGGAGCAGGCCGGACCAGCCGACAAAAACGAAACGGTCGCGCTTGAGCCAGTCGTCGAGGACGTCAAACCATCCCCGGCCCGCTGGCGCGCGCCCTACTGCGATCGTCATGGAAAGCTGACTTCATGAAGCGTTACACCTCCGATCCTATGGGGTGGGGGCCCGAACCGAGACCCGCGACCAAGCCGTTGAGTAGATGCACCTAAGAACCCCATTCGCCAGAGTGGCGTGCAGGTTCCCCATGCCCCCCTGATGTACGTCGTCGAGCTGTCGATCAAGCTCAGCCCCCTGCCGATCGCCGTGCAACGCAAGGAGCTGGCCGATGCCCAGGCCCTCTACGCCAGCGTGCGTGCCGCCATGGACAGCGGCAGCCCGCGGCTGCTGGAGCTCAGCTGTGAGAAGGACGCCGAGAAGAAGGTGAGCCTGATCAGCAGCGAGGTGGTGGCGGTGCAGATGTATGAGAAGTCGGCCACCGCCACCGGCAGCCGACGGCCCGGCTTCAGTTTCGACAGCTGAGACCGGACAGGTTTTCGGGCTCCAGTGCGGCCCGCCGCCGCTCCTCTTGCCCCGATCCCTTGGCCGCCCCCAGCCCCATCTCC
This sequence comes from uncultured cyanobacterium, assembly GCA_963765575.1. GTDB lineage: Bacteria > Cyanobacteriota > Cyanobacteriia > PCC-6307 > Cyanobiaceae > NIES-981. The sequence continues at coordinate 424,328 of CAVXWZ010000002.1, forward strand.
GGCTCCCTCCCAGCGCTGGTGGCTGAAGGGCTCGAGCACACCTGGCCCGACGGCCGGGTGGCCGCCCTGCGTGACTGCCGGCTGCAGGTGCCGCAACCCGGCCTCTGGATGCTGGTGGGCAGCAATGGCAGCGGCAAGAGCACCCTGCTGCGCCTGATCGCCGGACTGCTGCCGCTGCAGCAGGGCCGGATCCGCTGCCAGCTGCGCTGCGCCCTGGTGTTCCAGAACCCCGACCACCAGCTGCTGCTGCCCAGCTGCGGCAGTGAGCTGTTGCTGGCCATCGACCCCGGCCTGGACCAGGGGGTCCGCGAAAGGCGCCTGGAGCGGGCCCTGGAGCAGGTGGGTCTGGCCGGGTTGGCCGATCGCCCCATCCATGCCCTCAGCGGTGGCCAAAAGCAACGTCTGGCGATCGCCGCGGCCCTGGCCAGCGAGGCCGAACTGCTGCTGCTGGATGAACCCACAGCCCTGCTTGACCCCCACAGCCAGCGGGAGGTGTTGGACCTGATCCGGCAGCTCACCAGCCGGGGGGATCGGCCGCTCACGGCCCTGTGGATCACCCATCGGCTCGAGGAACTGGCCAGCTGCGACGGTGCCGCCCTGATGCGGGAGGGACGGGTCGGCGCCTGGCAACCGGGGCCAGCCCTGGCCCGCCAGCTGGCCGGCTGAGCACAGCCGCTGCCCTTGCCCTGGGGGACAGCTGGCCGGTAAGGTCTGAGGCTGTCAGCGCCAATGATGCTGACAGTTCATTCCGGGAGCGTCCCGCGAATGGCATTCCTCGGTAGCTCAGTGGTAGAGCGGTCGGCTGTTAACCGATTGGTCGCAGGTTCGAATCCCGCCCGGGGAGTTTTGATCACCAAGACATCGTCTTGATCAGCAAGACATTCGTCGCGGGGCCTCCGGCGGCGCTGTCGAGCGCTGGGGCTGTCGAGCGCTGGGCATGTCCTCTCCGGCGCCGGTCCTTGCCCCGTGGCGGTGGCCAGCCTGCCGGGGGATCCCCGCCAGACCCAATCCCGACGTCCGGGCACCGCCGCTGATCCGGCCGCTGGCGACGAGAATGGCGGCAGCTCAGGGCTCTCCATAGGGCCACGGGCCGCGTCGAGCTTCCCCATCGCTCTGTCCCCCCATCCGACATGAAGCCCTGCATCCTGTTGATCGAGGACGACGGCGACATGCGCGATCTGGTGGCCGGGCACCTTGAGCACAACGGCTTCGATGTGCACCGGGCCGAGGACGGCATCCGTGGTCAGGCCCTCGCCCTGCAGGTGGTGCCCGACCTGATCCTGCTGGACCTGATGCTGCCGAAGGTGGACGGCCTCACCCTTTGCCAGCGCCTGCGGCGCGATGAGCGCACGGCGCGCATCCCGATCCTGATGCTCACGGCCCTGGGTGACACCAAGGACAAGGTGAGCGGCTTCAACTCCGGCGCCGACGACTACCTCACCAAGCCCTTCGATCTCGAGGAGCTCACCGTGCGCGTCAAGGCCCTGCTGCGGCGCAGCGACCATGCGCCGCAGCTCTCCAGCCAGCACAGCGAGATCCTCAGCTACGGGCCCCTCACCCTGGTGCCGGAACGCTTCGAGGCGATCTGGTTCGATCAGCCCGTGCGACTCACCCACCTGGAGTTTGAGCTGCTGCACTGCCTGCTGCAGCGCCACGGGCAGACCGCCTCGCCGGCCCTGATCCTCAAGGAGGTGTGGGGCTACGAGCCCGACGACGACATCGAAACGATCCGGGTGCACGTGCGCCATCTGCGCACCAAGCTGGAGCCCGACCCACGCAAGCCGCGCTTCATCAAAACGGTCTATGGCGCCGGTTACTGCCTGGAGCTGCCCAGCGCCGTGCCCAGCTCCAGCAGCGCCACCTCCCAGGCCAGCCGCGGCTGAACGTAGGCGCGCAGCTGGCGGCGCAGGCGCTCCAGCCGCTGCAGCACCGCCGGCCCACACTGTCGCCGCCAGAGCCAGAGCTGCCACCACCCCAGCAGCCAGAGCTGCTGCTCGCCATCCAGTGCTTCGCAGAGATCGCGGGCCAGGGCGAGGGCCACCAGCGGATCGCCGGCCGCCGGCAGGTCCTGGAGACGGTCGGCGAGCTCGGGTGGCAGGGCCTGCCATTGACGGCGGTGGTGGAGCAGGGCCCCGGGGGAGCCTGCGGCCAGCTCGAGCAGTTCGGGTGGATCAGCCGGGTCGGGCGGGTCGGGCGGAGCCAACGGCAGGCGCGCCAGCACCTGGGCCACCTCGGCGGCTGCCAGGCGGCGGAATGGGATCAACTGGCAGCGGGAGCGAATCGTGCTCAGCAGCTGCTCCGGTGCCGCGGCCATCAGCAGCAACAGCCCCTCACCGGGCTCCTCCAGGGTCTTGAGCAGGGCATTGGCGGCCGCCTCGGCCATCGCTTCGGCCTGCTCCAGCACCACCACGCAGCCCGGTGCCTCCACCGGCCGGCGGGCCAGGAAGCGGGCGATCGGTCGAATCTGCTCAAGGCGCAGCTGGGGCGGGCTGCGCCGGTTCACCCCCTCCTCCTCGCTGCGGGAGAGGGGCACCAGCTCGCCACGGTGCAGGTAGGTGGGCTCCACCCAGAGCAGGTCGGGGTGGTTGCCCTCAGCCAGGCGGCGGCGCAGGTGCGCAGAACCCTGCGGCCCGGCCAGCACCCCTTCCAGAAAGCGCAGCGCCGCCAGCCGGCGCCCCACCCCCTGCGGCCCGGCGAAGAGGTAGGCGGGGGCGATGCGGCGGCCCTCCAGCGCGGCCAGCAGCAGCGCACGGGCCTGCTGCTGGCCCACCAGATCGGCGAACAGGTCGCTCACCGGCGCTGCCGCAGCTGGCTGATCAGGGCCTGGCAGGCGGCGGTGACCAGGCCGGGATCGGCGGCGGCGTCCACCCGGCACCAGCGGCGGCGGGCGGCCAGCTCGGTGAAGCCGCGGGCCACCGCCGCCAGGAAGGCGTCGCCAGCGGCTTCGATGCGGTCGTCGGCGCGGCCATCGCGGCGCTGCCGACTCAAGGCCAGGGGCAGATCCAGCCAGAGGGTGAGATCCGGTTGCAGGCCGCTGGTGGCCACCTGCTCCAGCTGCTCGATCAACGCCAGGGGCAGGCCGCGGCCGTAACCCTGGTAGGCGGCGGTGGAACCGCTGAAGCGGTCACTCAGCACCCAGTGCCCCGCCGCCAGGGCCGGCCGGATGGTCTGCTCCACGTGCTGGGCCCGATCGGCGGCGTAGAGCAGCAGTTCAGCCCGACTCACCGGCGCCGCCTCCCCGGGGGGATGCAGCAGCAGCTGTCGCAGGGCCTGGCCGAGGGGCGTGCCGCCCGGCTCGCGGGTGACCACCAGGGCCGAGCCCTCGGGCATCAGACCGCTGCGGGGCAGCCACTGGCCGAGGGCCGCGAGCTGGGTGGTCTTGCCGCAACCATCGATGCCCTCCAGCACCAGGAAGCGGCCTGGCTGCAGATCAGGCGGCACGGTGGCGGTGTTGGGGCTCAGGGATGGCCTGCCGTTGGCTGGTGCTGATGTCGCCATCCTGCAGCAGTAGGGCATTGACCACCACGGTGATGGAGCTGAGCGCCATCAGCAGGGCGGCCAGCGGCGGACTGAGCAGCACGCCGAAACCGGGCAGCAACACGCCCGCGGCGATCGGCAGCACGATCAGGTTGTAGCCAAAGGCCCAGACCAGGTTCTGGCGCACCTTCGCCATCGTGCGGCCCGCGAGGGTGAGGGCCGTATCAATGCCGCCCAGCCGCTCCCCGAGGACCACCACATCGGCCGTGTCCTGGGCGATGGCGGTGCCGGTGCCCACGGCGATGCCGAGGTCGGCGGCGGCCAGGGCGGGGGCGTCGTTGATGCCATCCCCCACCATCGCCACCGGCGCCGCCTCCCGATGCCAGCGCTGCAGGGCCTGGAGCTTCTGCTCAGGGGACTGCTGCCAGGCCAGTTCACTGGGTTCCAGACCCAGGGCCTGGCCCAGGTGCAGCACCGGCTGGCGTCGGTCGCCGCTCAGCACCCCCAGGCGCAGCCCCCGGGCCCGCAGGGCGGACAGCAGGGCCGGGGCATCGGGCCGCAGCTGGTCCTGCACCGCGATCAATCCGACCGGTCGGCCCTCGATGGCCAGGGCGAGCACGGTGGCGCCCTCGGCCTCCAGCTGCTCCAGGCGCTGGCCGGCCAGCTCGGGCAGCACGGCAGGAGGGGCCCCGGCAGGAGTGGCGGTGGCGCAGGCCCAGTCCAACCGCCCCAGCCGGCAGACCTGGCCATCGATGCGAGCGCTGACCCCGGCACCGGCCACGGTTTCCGCCTGCTCCACAGCCGTGGGCTGCAGACCCCGGGCCTCGGCCTCCTGCAGCAGAGCGTGGGCCAGGGGGTGGCGGGTGGAGGTCTCCAGGCTCGCGGCCAGCTGCAGCAGCCTGTCGGGGGCCACCGCCGCCAGCGGCACCACGGCGCTCACCAGGGGGCGCCCGCGGGTGAGGGTGCCGGTCTTGTCGAAGAGCACGGTGCGCAGTCGGGCGGCGGTCTCGATGGCGTCGCCACCGCGGAACAGCACGCCGGCCCGGGCGGCCCGACCGGTGCCCACGGTGATCGCCGTGGGGGTGGCCAGCCCGAGGGCACAGGGGCAGGCCACCACGAGCACGGCGATGGCCAGCTGCAGGGCCAGGGCCAGGGGGGTGGTGGCGCCGGCGCCGAGCAGGCCATGGCTGCCATGGACACTCTGGTGCAGGGGGATCGCCAGCACCTGGGGCCAGCGGGCTGCGCCCCACAGCCACCAGAACAGGAAGGTGGCCGCCGCCAGGGCGAGCACCCCCAGGGTGAAGCGTCCGGCCACCAGGTCGGCCAGGCCCTGGATCGGCGCCTTGCGGGCCTGGGCCTGCTCCACCAGGTGGATGATCCGGGCGATGGCGCTGTTGGCGCCGCTGCGGCGCACCTCCAGCAGCAGCGGACTCTGCAGGTTGAGGCTGCCGGCGGCCAGCTCAGCCCCCGGCGCCACCTCCTGGGGGAGCGGTTCGCCGGTGAGGGTGGACACATCCACGCTGGAGTGCCCCTCCAGCACCTCGGCATCCACCGGCAGCCGGTCACCCGGCAGCACACGGATGCGGTCGGCGGGGCGCAGGCCGCCGACCCGCACCTCGCGAGGGGGGCCGTCATCCATCACCAGCAGGGCGGTGTCGGGCTGCAGGGCCGCGAGTTGCTCGAGGGCCAGGCCGGTGCGGAAGCGGGCCCGCTCCTCGATGAAGCGGCCGAGCAGCACGAAGCCGAGCAGCATCACCGGCTCGTTGAAGAAACAGGGCAGGCCCGTGGCTGGCCACAGCAGGCCGACGAGGCTGGCGCCATAGGCGCTCAGCACCCCCAGGCTGATGAGGCTGTCCATGCTGGGCATCCCGCCAGCGGCGGTGCGCACGCCGGCGATCAGGATCGGGCGACCGGGGCCGACAAGGGCCACCGTGGCGATCAGGGCATGGAGCCAGAGGGGGCCGGGCTGGCCGCCCAGGTGCCCCACCGCCGACACCAGCAGCAGGGCCAGGGCCACCATCAACTGCCGCCAGCGCTGCCACCAGCTGCGCTGCTGCTGCTGCAGCCTGGAGCTGGAGGCCACCAGGGCCCCATCCCGCAAGGAAGCCTGAAAGCCCAGCGTGGCCAGGGCCGTCTGCAGGGGGGAGGCCAGATCCGCAGGGGCCGCGGCGTCGGGCTGGGCGGGGTCCAGCTCCACCCAGGCGGTGCGGGTGAGCAGGTTGACGCTCACCTGGAGCACCCCCGGCTGGGCGCGCAAGCGCTGCTCCACAGCCCGCACGCAGCCGCCGCACTTCATGCCGTCGATGGTGAGCAGGAGCGGCTCGCGGGGGAGCGACTCCAGCGGGAGCGGCTCAGCCAAGGCGCGGGCGGCGGGTCATGGCGCTCAACCTAGGGGGATCCGTCAGGATGGACCACTCTCCCCGCTCGCCAGGTCCGCCGGTGCCCCGCTCCCAGCGCAACGACAACTTCATCGACAAGAGCTTCACGGTGATGGCCGACCTGATTCTCAAGGTGCTGCCCACCAACCGCCGGGCGAAGGAGGCCTTCGCCTACTACCGCGACGGCATGAGCGCCCAGGCCGACGGTGAATACGCCGAGGCCCTGGAGAACTACGAGGAGGCCCTCAAGCTCGAGGACGACCCCAACGACAAGGCCTTCATCCTCTACAACATGGCCCTGGTGTTCGCGTCCAATGGAGAGCACGACAAGGCCCTCGACTTCTACGGCCAGGCCCTGGACCTCAACAGCAAGATGCCCCAGGTGCTCAACAACATGGCGGTGATTCACCACCACCTGGGCGCCCAGGCCGAGGAGCGGGGCGACCCCGACGAGGCCGACCGTCGCTATGACCGGGCCGCCGACTACTGGGGCAAGGCCATCCGCATGGCGCCCAACAACTACATCGAGGCCCAGAACTGGCTCAAGACCAGCGGCCGCGGCAGCGTAGACGTGTATTTCTGAACGATTCGTGCTGAACGACTCGTTCTGAGTGGGGGCCGTTCAGGCCTCGCCATCAGCAGGATCCACCCCCAGGGCCGCCACCAGGGCCTCAGCCACCGTGGCGGCCTCCAGCAACTGCACGCCAGCGGCCGCCGCGACACGCCCCAGGCCGCTGCCGCGGGGCACCACGGCCCGATTGAATCCCAGCCGTCCCGCCTCCTGCAGGCGCAGCTCCAGCTGGCTCACCGCCCGCAGCTGGCCGCCCAGGCCCAGCTCCCCCACCAGCACCGTGCCCGGGGGCAGGATCAGATCCCGATGGCTGGCGACCACGGCGGCGGCCACACCGAGATCAGCGGCGGGCTCCTCCACCTCGAGGCCACCGGCCACCGCCAGGTAGCAGTCGAATCGGGAGAAGGGCAGGCCCAGGTGCTTCTCGAGCACGGCCAGGATCTGGTGCAGGCGGTTCACCGGGATGCCGGTGGCGCTGCGGCGGGGGCTGGCGTAACTGGTGCTGCTCACCAGGGCCTGCAGCTCCACCACCAGGGGCCGGGTGCCCTCACAGGCGGCGATCGTGGCCGTGCCGCTGCTCGGCTCGCTGCCCCCCAGGAACAGCTCACTGGGATTGCTCACCTCCGCCAGGCCGCGGGCGCGCATCTCGAACACCCCCAGCTCATGGGTGGCCCCGAAGCGGTTCTTCACCGCCCGCAGCAGGCGGTGGCTGGCGAAGCGGTCGCCCTCGAAGGTGAGCACCGCATCCACCAGGTGTTCCAACACCTTGGGTCCGGCCAGCATGCCCTCCTTGGTCACATGGCCCACCAGCAGCAGGGCTGTGTCCTGGCGCTTGGCGATGCGCGCCAGAGCGGCGGCACACTCCCGCACCTGGGCCACCGAGCCGGGGGCACTGCTGAGCTGATCGTCGTGCAGGGCCTGGATGCTGTCGATGATGGCCACGGCGGGCCGCAGGCTCTCCAGCTCCTGCAGCACCAGCTCGAGGTCGGTCTCGGCGAGCAGCTGCACATCAGCCACCGCCGCCGCCCCCTCCTCGCCGTTTTCATCGCCGACCTCAGCCAGCCGACGCCAGCGCAGCTTCACCTGCTGGGCTGACTCCTCGGCGCTCACGTAGAGCACCGAAGCCCGGCCGGCCATGGCCCGGGCGCTCTGCAACAGCAGGGTGCTCTTGCCGATGCCGGGATCACCGCCGAGCAGCACCAGCGAGCCGGGCACCAGGCCGCCGCCGAGCACCCTGTCGAATTCGCCGTAGCCACTGCCCAGGCGCTGCAACGGCCGGTCCCCCACCGCCGCGATCGAGGCCGAGCGGCGGGGCCGGGCGGCGGCGGGCTGCTGGCTCAGCGGTCGGCGGCGGCGGGCGTCGACGGCCGGGCTGGTCGCCTGCAGCTGTTCCACCAGGGTGTTCCAGCTGCCACAGCCGCTGCAGCGGCCGAAGAACTGGCGGGTCTGGGCGCCGCATTGGCTGCAAACGTAGACGGTGACGGACTTGGCCACGGGGGATGGGGGAGGGCCGGAGCGACGACGATGGCGCGTGAACTATGAAGAAAGATGGCGTTGCATGAATCCTGAGCCCTTCGACCTTTTCAGTAGGGGCCGTCTGATGTAGCCCCACGGCGGCATGACGGCCTCCCTTCCCAGCCCCAGCAAAGAGAAAGAGACGATCCTGGTGGTCGATGACGAGGCCAGCATCCGCCGGATCCTCGAAACGCGCCTGTCCATGATCGGCTATCAGGTGGTCACCGCCAGCGATGGCGAGGAGGCGCTGGAGGCCTTCCGCGACAGCCAGCCCGATCTGGTGGTGCTCGACGTGATGATGCCCAAGCTCGATGGCTACGGCGTCTGCCAGGAGCTGCGCAAGGAATCGGATGTGCCGATCGTGATGCTCACCGCCCTCGGTGACGTGGCCGACCGCATCACCGGCCTCGAGCTCGGCGCTGACGACTACGTGGTGAAGCCCTTCAGCCCCAAGGAGCTGGAGGCCCGCATCCGCTGCGTGCTGCGGCGGGTGGAGAAGGAAAGCGCCGCCGGCATCCCCAACTCCGGGGTGATCGGCATCGCCGACCTGCGCATCGACACCAACAAGCGCCAGGTGTACCGGGGCGATGAGCGCATCCGCCTCACGGGCATGGAGTTCAGCCTGCTGGAGCTGCTGGTGAGCCGCAGTGGCGAGCCCTTCAGCCGTGGCGAGATCCTCAAGGAGGTGTGGGGCTACACCCCCGAACGGCACGTGGACACCCGGGTGGTGGATGTCCACATCTCCCGGCTGCGCTCCAAACTGGAGGATGATCCGGCCAACCCCGAGCTGATCCTCACGGCTCGTGGCACCGGCTACCTGTTCCAACGCATCGTCGAGCCCGTTGCCTCCGAAGGAGCCTGAGAAGCGCACCAAGCCCAGCCGCACGATCCGGCGGCTGGTGATCTGGTATCGGCGCAACGCCGCCGTCACCAGCCTGGTGGGAACGGCGACCAGCGCCGGAACCATGGCCGGTTCCGTGGCCGGGGCGGCGGTGTCCGGGGCTGGCTCGGTGGCCGGAGCCGCCACCAGCGCCGCCCACACCGTGCTGCAGCCGCTGGTGTTCGATCCCCTGCGCCGCCTGCAGCGCGGCCTCGGCGGCCCCGACGAAGACACGCCGATCCAGGAGGCCGACCGCCTCTGGGTGGCGGTGGACGGCATGGGCGGAGACCACGCCCCGGGGCCGATCCTCGAGGGCTGCCTGCAGGCCGTCGCGCGGCTGCCCCTGCGCGTGCGCTTCGTGGCCGAGACAGGTCCGCTGCGGGCCGCCGTGGTGGCCCTGGGGCTGCAGGAGCAGCTCGATCAGGCGATCGCCAGGGGCTGGATCCAGCTGGTGCCCAGCGGCCCCTCGGTGGGCATGAACGAAGAGGCCACGGTGGTGCGGCGCAAGCGTGACGCCAGCATCAATCTGGCCATGGACCTGGTGAAGCAGGGCCAGGCCACGGCGGTGTACTCGGCCGGCAACTCCGGGGCCGTGATGGCGGCGGCGATCTTCCGGCTGGGTCGGCTGCGGGGCATTGATCGCCCCGCCATCGGCGCCATCTTCCCCACCCGCGACCCGGAACAGCAGGTGCTGGTGCTCGATGTGGGCGCCAACATGGACTGCAAGCCCGAATGGCTGCTGCAGTTCGCCCTGCTGGGCAACATCTACAGCCACGATGTGCTGCAGGTGGCCCGGCCGCGCATCGGTCTGGTGAACATCGGCGAGGAAGAGTGCAAGGGCAACGACCTCTGCCAGCGCTCCTACCGGCTGCTGGCGGCCGAGCAGCGCTTCGCCTTCGCCGGCAACTGCGAGGGGCGCGACATCCTCTCCGGCAAGTTCGATGTGGTGGTGTGTGACGGCTACACCGGCAACGTGCTGCTCAAGTTCCTGGAGAGCGTGGGCAGTGTGCTGCTCGATGTGATCAAGGTGGAGCTGCCCCGGGGGCGACGCGGCAAGGTGGGATCGGCCTTCCTGATCAACAATCTGCGCCGCATCAAGAAGCGGCTCGACCATGCCGAGCACGGCGGCGCCCTGCTGCTCGGGGTGGACGGGGTCTGCGTGATCGGCCACGGCAGCAGCAAGGCGCTCTCGGTGTTGAGCGCCCTGCGGCTGGCCCATTCGGCCGCCAACCACGGCGTCATGGACGATCTGCACGCCCTCAGCGACCAGAGCAGCCGCGCCGATGGCGCCACGACCGGCGCCATCGCCTGTGGTTGACTGAGCCACGATTCAGGGCCTTCTGCGTGCCCCACGGCGTGTCCCTCAGCCTCACAGGATCCGCGGGCGGGTCCGGTGCCACGGCCGGCATGGCCCTGGTGGGCTGTGGCAGCGCCATGCCGGCCGTGAGTGTCAGCAACGCGGATCTCAGCCGCAGGGTGGACACCAACGACGACTGGATCCGCAGCCGCACCGGCATCGCCGCACGGCGGGTGTGCGGCGCCGATGAACCGCTCTCCGTGCTGGCCACCCAGGCCGCGGAGCGGGCGCTCCGCCAGGCCGGCTGGGAGCCGGGCGACCTCGACCTGATCCTGTTGGCGACCTCCAGTCCCGACGACCTCTTCGGCACCGCCCCCCGCATCCAGGCCGCGCTGGGGGCCAGCGGAGCGGTGGCCTTCGATCTCACCGCCGCCTGCAGCGGCTTTCTGTTCGCCCTGGTCACCGCCAGCCAGTACATCGCCAGCGGCGCGGTGCGGCGGGCCCTGGTGATCGGGGCCGACCAACTCAGCCGCTGGGTGGACTGGGACGATCGCCGCACCTGTGTGCTGTTCGGCGATGGAGCCGCCGCCGTGGCGGTGGAGGCCTGCGCAGCGGCCGACAGCGGCCTGCTGGGCTTTGAGATGCGCTCCGACGGCAGCCGCAACGCCTGCCTCACCCTGGCGCAGCACGACGGCCGAGCCCACCTCCTCAACGACGTGTCGACCCAGAGGGGGGGATTTGCACCCATCCACATGAACGGCCAGGAGGTGTACAAATTTGCTGTGCGTGAGGTGCCGGCTGTGCTTGCCGACCTGCTCAACAACACCGGCATCGGGGCCCATCAGCTCGACTGGCTGCTGCTGCACCAAGCCAACCAGCGCATCCTCGACGCGGTGGCGGAACGCTTCGACGTGCCCAGCGAGCGGGTGCTGAGCAACCTCGCCCAGTACGGCAACACCTCGGCGGCCACGATCCCGCTGATGCTCGATGAGGCGGTGCGCGACGGCCGCGTGCAGCCCGGCCACCTGCTGGCCAGCAGCGGCTTCGGGGCCGGACTCAGCTGGGGTGCGGCGCTGCTGCGCTGGCACGGCCCGCGCACTTGAGCGCCGCCGGAGGCTGCGGGCCCGAGGCCTAACCTCCAGGCCGATCCAAACTGCAGCAACGGCATGGCGATTGCCTGGGTGTTTCCTGGCCAGGGGTCCCAGAAAGCGGGCATGGCCGATGGCCTGCTCGACCTGGGCGGAGCCCGGGAGCGGTTTGCGCGCGCTTCGGCCCTGCTGGGCCGCGACCTGGTGGCCATCTGCAGCGGCCAGGGGGAAGGGGAGCTGGCCGATCTCAACGACACCCGCAACACCCAGCCGGCCCTGTTTGTGGTTGAGAGCCTGCTGGCGGATGCGCTCAGGGCCCAGGGCCGGCGCGCCGACCTGGTGGCCGGCCACAGCCTCGGCGAGCTGGCGGCCCTCTACGCCGCAGGGGTGTTCGATGCCGACACCGGCCTGGCCCTGGTGCGGCGCCGTAGCGAACTGATGGCAGCGGCGGGCGGCGGCGCGATGACGGCGGTGATGGGCTTCGATCGCAGCGAGCTGGAGCGCCTGGTGGCGGCCAGCGATGGGGTGGTGATCGCCAATGACAACAGCAGCGCCCAGGTGGTGCTCTCCGGCACCCCGGAGGCGGTGGCGCGGGTGAGCGACGCCCTGGCCTGCAAGCGCGCCGTGCCCCTGGCGGTGAGTGGAGCGTTCCACTCACCCTTCATGGCCGAGGCCGCTGCGGCCTTCGCCGCTGAGCTGGAGGCGGTCCCCTTCGCCGACGCCGAGGTGCCGGTGCTCAGCAACGCCGACCCCGTGCCGGCCACCAGCGCTGCGGTGCTGAAGGAGCGGCTGCGGCGGCAGATGACCACCGGCGTGCGCTGGCGGGAAACCATGGACGGTCTGGCTGCCGCCGGCATCGACACCGCCGTGGAGATCGGCCCGGGCAGCGTGCTCAGCGGTCTGATCAAGCGCAGCGGCGCGGCCATCGCCACCGCCCGCATCGCCAGCACCGCCGACCTGGGGGGATGAATCGATCCGTCGCCGCGGTGAAACGGGTGCTGCGCCGACGTCGGCGCAGCGAGCCACCAGCCCTCATCCGCACCCCCAGGCCCAGCCTCACCTACCGGGCGATCAGCTATCTGCTGGTGTTCCCCATCTTTCGGCTGCTGTTGCGTGGCCGCACCTGTGGGGGTGAGCAGGTGCCGAGGGACGGGGCCCTGGTGGTGGTGGCGAACCACGGCTCCCACCTCGATCCACCCCTGCTGGGCCATGCCCTGGGGCGCCCTGTGGCCTTCATGGCCAAGGCGGAACTGTTCCGGGTGCCCCTGCTGGGGCCGATCATCCGCGCCTGCGGGGCCTACCCCATCACCCGCGGCGCCAGCGACCGCGAGGCGATCCGCACCGCCGGTGATCGCCTCGAGGAGGGCTGGGCCGTGGGGGTGTTCATCGACGGCAGCCGCCAGGCCGACGGACGCGTCAACCATCCCCTGCCCGGTGCAGCCCTGCTGGCCGCCCGCGCCGGCGTGCCCCTGCTGCCGGTGGCGATCGTCAACAGCCACCGGGCCCTGGGTCCCGGCCAGAGCCGGGTGCGGGCCGTGCCGGTGCACATCCGCATCGGCACGCCGATTCCGCCGCCGGCCTCCCGGCGCCGGGTCGATCTCGACGCCAGCACCGCCGCCTGCCAGCTCCAGATCAATGCCCTTCTCGACCAGGGATTGATCGCAGCACCCGCTCTGTCCAGCGCCCGGGTGCCAGACGCTCTGCCGCCCAGTGGCGCAGATCCCGACCGCTGACCACCCACAGCGCCGCCCGCAGGCCATCGCCCCACACCTTGCGACGGCGCTCGGGAACGCACTGGTCGCCACAGTCCACCGACTCCGGGGTGAGATGGATGCCGCGACTGCCGGCCACGATCCGGCCCACCAGCAGGGCACGGTCCATGTGGTCGCTGCTGGTCACCAGCAGCGCATGGCGCACCCGGGCCTGGCGCAGGTCATCCACCAGGGAGGTGAAGTTGGTGAGGGTGTCGGTGGCGCGGTAGTCAAGCTGCACCTGGCGGGAGGGCAGGCCCTGGTGCTGCTCGAACAGCCAGTGGGCGTACTCGGGATTGCTGCCGCCGCTCACCACCACCGGCAGGCCCCGCTCGCGGGCGATCGCGGCGGCATGGCGCTCCCGCTCCAGATCGCCGCCCAACACCAGGATCACCTGGGCCGGCGGGGGCGGCGGCCACCACCAGCCGCGCGACAGCCACACCCAGGTTCCGGCCAGTGCCAGCAGCAGCGAGAGCCGCCAGGGCAGGGACCGACGGCGGCGCGGCGCAGGGGGCCGGGGCGGGCGCGCCGCCGTCGGGGAACGCCGGCCGACCGGCGGGCGCTGCGGCCGGGGACGACGGCGACCAGGCGCACCGGGGGGACGGGCCTGCATCAGCCCACCCCCACCGGCGAGCTGGGGTAGAGGGGCAGCACCGGCTGCCAAGGGGCCGCCACGCCGCCCCCTCGGGCTTGCTGGGACAGGGCCAGCAGCTCGCCCACATCGGCGGCTACGGCCACCGTGGCCTCCAGCCGGGGGGCTGGATCAAGGGCGTCCAGGGTGGCCGCATCGGCGTGCAGCCGCGGCGCCAGCAACTCCACCACGGCCGCACCGGGCCCAGCGCCGCCGTCGGTCCCGGGACCGGGTCCGTAAAGCCCGGCCACCAGCCCGCGGCGCGGCAGCTCCTGAACCAGCCAGGTGGGGGCAGTGAGGCCCAGGCGGCGGGCCACCAGCAGAAAGCTGCCCACCCCGTCAAGGGGCAGCTTGAGCTGCTGGGCCAGGGTGCGGGCCATCACCACGGTGAGACGGGTGCCGGTGAACCCCCCCGGGCCGGTGGCCACCGCCAGCCGCCCCAGGGCCGGCCAGTCGGCGGCGGGCAGCACCTCCTCCACACAGCTGAGCAGCTGGTTGGAGAGGCCGCGGCCCAGGGGGAAGGTGGCGATGCGATCGGGCACGCCACCCTCGAGGTGGCGCAGACCTACCCCCAGCTCGGCGGTGGAGCTGTGCAGGGCCAGCAACCAGCAGCCAGCCGGCGTCATCGGGGCAGGGCGGCGCCGGGGCGCAGCCGTCGCCAGCGGCCGGGCTCGGCCAGGAAGCTGCCGCAGGCCCGCACGTCCCACTCCACGCCCACGCCGCCGCCGACCAACTCCATTACTTGCACATGGATGCGCGGCTCATTGGGCCGGAACTCGGGGTGGGGATTGAGGTGCTCGGCGCCATGCTGACGCTCCACCGCGTGATAGGCCTGACAGCGGTCGACCCAGCGGCAGTCCACGCAGATGCACATCCCGGCCAGTTCGCGCCAGGCCCCCATTGTGGGGGTCCTGGCAAGCGGCGGTGAGCTGGAGCGCCGCCTCTGGCAGCGGCTGGCGCCACAGCACTGGCCGATTGATCCCCGCGACCTGCCCGCTGGCAGCGCCCTGGTGGGGGGGGCCGTACGCGATGCCCTGCTGGGCCGGCTGAGCGGGCAACCCGATCTGGACCTGGTCGTCCCAGCCGGTGCCATCGCCCTCGGCCAGCAGCTGGCCCGGCAGCGGGGGGAGCTGCGTGGTGCTGGATCGGCAGCGGGACATCGCCCGGGTGGTGCTGGCGAGCTGGACGATCGACCTCGCCCGCCAGGAGGGACGGACACTGCGCGACGACCTGGGCCGGCGGGACTTCAGCGCCAATGCCATCGCCCTGCCCCTGGCCCCGGGAGCAGGGCTGCTCGATCCCACCGGCGGTCTGGCGGCCCTGCGGCAGGGCCGGTTGGTGGCGGTGTCGGAGGCCAACCTGCTCGACGATCCGCTGCGCCTGCTGCGCGGCATCCGGTTGTGCTGGCAGCTTGAGCTGCAGCTGGAGACCACCACCGCCGGCTGGATCGCCACCCACGCCTCGCGGCTGGCCGACGTGGCGGGGGAGCGGGTGCTGAGTGAGTTGCAACGCCTGGCCGAGGCGGCCGAGGGTGGGCGCGGACTGCTGCAGGCCCTGGAGCTGGATCTGCTGCGTCCCTGGACCACGGAGGGAGGGACCACCCAAGGCGGGGCCACCGAGGGCTGGGCCGCCGGCTGGCTGGCCCTGCTGGATGCCGGCGCCACCGGGCGACTGGGGCTGAGTGCCGCCGAGAGCGCCGCAGCCCTGCCCCTGGCCCGTCTGGCCGCCCTGCTGCCCCCGCAGGCGGTGTTGGCCCTGCGCGGCAGCCGGCGGCTACAGCGCCAGTGCGCAGTGCTGCGCCACTGGTGGCAGCGCCTGCAGGACAGCGGCGGCGCAACGGCCGCAGGCGAACGGCGGCCATTGCCGCTGGACGCCCTTGATGAGACCGCGCGCCTGCAGCTGCAGCACGAGCTGGAGCCAATCCTGCCCGCCCTGCTGCTGGCCCTGCCGGCAGCCCCGGCCCGCCTCGCCCTGCAGCGCTGGCGCGATGCCGAGGATCCCCTGTTCCATCCCCGTTCAGCGCTGAACGGCGACCGCCTGCGGCAAGAGCTGGGGATGCCGGCCGGGCCTGAACTGGGAGAGCTGCTCGGGCACCTGAGCCACGAACGGGCCTTTGGCCGTCTGCCGGCGGGCGGCACGCAGGAGGCCCTGGCCGCCGCACGCCTGTGGCTGGAGCAACGCCGCTGACCAGCCCACGCCGTGGTTAACTGCATGGAGCGATGGCTTGAGATGAGTGAGTCCTGTCTTCGCCTGCTTCCCCTTCAGCTGAAGTATTCCATTTTCTGAATTTCCCCTCCATGAGCGTTCGTCTCTACGTCGGCAACCTGCCGCAGTCTTTTGATGCCAAGGAGCTCGAAGCTCTGTTCACCGGCGTTGGAGAAGGGGTCCGCTTCAAAGTCGTCAACGACCGCGAGACCGGCCTCTGCCGGGGCTTCGGCTTCGCCAACGTCGACGATCAGGCCAAGGCCGACGCGGTGATCTCCCAGCTCAACGGCAAGGACTTCGGCGGCAACACCCTGCGCATCGAAGTGTCCGAGCGCCGCGACAGCCGCCCCACCGGCGGCACCGAGCGCCGCGGGCAGAGTGCCCCGCAGCGTCAGGCCACCAAGAAAGTGGTGCATGCCGACCAGGTGGACAGCGAAGCCCCCGACCCCCGCTGGGCCGGCGACCTCGCCAAGCTGAAGCAACTGCTCGACAGCCAGAAGGCTGCCGTCTGATCCCACCGCCCCCGGTCCGCTGATTCAGGCCCCCTCTCAGCTCTGGTTGTGGCGGGGCCACACGGTCGGCGTGCGCCGAAGCGGCGAGGCATCGGCCGCCGAGAAGGTGCTGCTGATCCACGGCTTCGGGGCCTCCTCGGCCCACTGGCGCCACACCCTGCCCGCCCTGGCCGACATCGCTGAGGTGATCGCCCTCGACCTGTTGGGTTTCGGGGCCAGCTCCAAGCCGCGCTCCCGCCTCGCCGACGAGCCTGAGCAGCCGCAGGCGGTGCGTTACTGCTTCGATCTCTGGGCCGCGCAAGTGGCCGACGCGGCTGCTGAGCTCCTGCGCATCGGGGAGCAACCCTGTCGGCTGCATCTGGTGGGCAACTCGATCGGCGGCATGGTGGCCCTCAACGCCGCCCGGCTGCTGCGCGCTCGCGGCCTGCCTCCCCAGCAGGTGGTGCTGCTGGACTGCGCCCAGCGGGCCCTTGATGACAAGCGGCTGGCGCAGCTGCCGGGTTGGCAGCGTCCATCACGCCCCCTGCTCAAGGCCCTGGTGCGCCAGCGCTCCCTGGTGGCACCCCTGTTCCGCCTGCTGGCGCGGCCGGCGGTGATCCGCCGGGTGCTGAGGCGGGCCTACCCCAGCGGCGCCCACGTGGATCAGGAGCTGGTGGATCTGCTGTTCCAGCCCAGCACCGACAGCGGGGCCGTGGAGAGCTTCCGGGGTTTTGTGAACCTGTTCAACGACCACCTCGCACCGGAGCTCCTCGCCGAGCTCAGCGCCCCGGACGCGGCCGGCCGGGAGCTGGTGCCGGTGCGGCTGATCTGGGGGGAGGCCGATCCCTGGGAAGACCCCGCCGAGGCGAGGCGCTGGGCGGAGTGTTTCGCCTGCATCCAGGAGCTGGTGGTGCTGCCCGGGGTGGGACACTGCCCCCACGACGAGGCCCCGGAGCTGGTGAACCCCCTGCTGCGCCGCTGGATCACTGGCGAGACCTGAGCGTTCAGCGGAGCTGAGCGTTCAGCCGGCCAGGCGCTCAGCGGGCCTGGGCGACCAGATAGGAGAAGGGCAGATCCAGGAGTTTGCCCCGGCGGGGCACGTAGGCGCGGCGGTTGAAGACGTCGTAGTCGTGCTGCTCGATCACGTCGAGAATGCCGCGATACAACCGCAGCGATGTCCACACGGGCCAGCGGGCATCCGGGGCCAGCCAGCGCACGCCAGCCTCGGAGCGGGCAAACCACTCCCGCGCCCGCTGCAGCTGGAAGCGCATCAGCGCCCGCCAGTTGTCGTTGACCACGCCGGCCAGCAGGTGCTCCTCGCTGTACCCGAAGCGCTCCAATTCATCCTGGGGGAGGTAGATGCGGCCGCGGCCTCGGTCTTCACCCACATCGCGCAGGATGTTGGTGAGCTGATTGGCAATGCCCAGGGCCACCGCCGCCTCGGACGTGTCCGGGGGAGCACTCCATGGGGCTGTGGTGTAGGCGCGGTCGAGGCCCATGACCTCCTGGGTCATCAGACCGACGGTGCCGGCCACCCGATAGCAGTAGAGCCGCAGCTGCTCGAAGCTGGCGTAGCGGGTGGTGGTGAGGTCCATGCGCATGCCCTCGATCATGTCCAGGTAGGGCTGCAGGGGCTGGGAGAAGCGCTCGATCGTGTCGCGCATCACCAGATCGAGCCCGTCGCGCACCTCCCCCCGGAACAGGGCGCGGGTGCGCTGCTCCCAACCATCCAGCCGGGCCGCCAGCTCGCCCACGGGCCGCTGCTGGGCCTCCGGGCTGTCCATCAGCTCATCGGTGCGGCGGCACCACACGTAGATCGACCACACGGCCCGGCGTTTGACCGGCGGCATCAGCAGGGTGCCGAGATAGAAGGTCTTGGCCCACTCGGCCGTTTCCAGCCGACAGTCCTCAAAGGCCTCGCTCAGCGAGGGCAGTGGTCGCCGTCCCGTGGCTGGATCGGCCAGCACCACGCCGCCGCTCAAACCGACGCCAGAGACGCTGGGGCCTCTCCGGCGTCGGTGGGGGTGATGCGGCCTGCGGCGTGGGCGGCCTCAATGGCCTGGGCACACTGCTTGCCGCTCAGCACCGCCCCCTCCATCGAGGCCAGGTAGCGCTGCATGGTGTAGCAGCCGGCCAGGAAGAAATTGGCGATCGGGGAGGTCTGGTCGGGGCGCAGCTGCTGGCAGCCGGGCACGGTCTTGTAAACCGAGCGGGGGGTCTTGACCACGATCGACTTGCGCAACTGGGCCTGATCATCACCCGTGAAGTGCCTCGGGAACAGCCGCTTGAGCTCCTCCAGCGTGGCCGCCACGATTTCCTCGTCGGGGCGGGCGATCCAGTCCTTGGCCGGGGCGAACACAAGTTCGAGCATCGAGCGCTCCGGGTCGGCGTACTCCCGGCAGGTGTTGCTCATATCGGCGTAGACGCTCAGCAGCGGGCTGCGGCTGAACAGCAGGTGGTCGATGTCGGTGAGCTTGCGGTCGAACCAGAGGTGAATGTTGATCACCGGTACGCCGTTGAGACCCTCCAGCTTCTTGAAGTAGGGGAGTTCGGTCCAGGGTTCGGGCAGCAACAACTTGAAGGGATCCACCGGCAAGGCGCTGACGTAGGCGTCGGCATGCAGGGT
Organism: uncultured cyanobacterium; assembly: GCA_963765575.1. Taxonomy (GTDB): domain Bacteria; phylum Cyanobacteriota; class Cyanobacteriia; order PCC-6307; family Cyanobiaceae; genus NIES-981. Next base: position 443,238 of record CAVXWZ010000002.1, read on the forward strand.
CGAGGCTTCCTTGCCCTTGATGCCAGCGATGCGGAAGCCGCTCACCGTGCCGTCCGGGTTGAGCTCGATTTCACGCAGGGGTGAGTCCAGATGCACCTCACCACCGCGGGCGGTGACGTAATCGACGATTGGCTGGCAGAGGCGCTGCGGCGGGTTGCCGTCCAGGAAAGCCATTTTGGAGCCATCACCCTCCTGCAGAAAACGGTTCAGCGCCGTCAGTACAACGGTACTGGAAATTTCGTCGGGATCGATGAAGTTCAGCGCCTTGGCCATGGCGATGAACACCTCATCGTTGACCCGCTCAGGGATGTTCTGCAGCCGCAGCCACTCGCTCCAGGAATACTTGTCGCACTCCTCCACATACTCCTGACCACGCAGGATTGCCGGCACCAGGCCCAGGCCGAAGCTGATTTTTTCGCCCCACGTGAGCATGTCGTTGTTGCCCAGGATCGCCGCCAAACCATTGAAGGGGGCGGGGATGTCGGGAAAATCGAAGCGGCTGTAGGTGCCCGGCGTCTCCTTCTGGTTGAAGATCATCGAGTGGCTCTTCCACTGCAGCCGGTCCTCGATGTCCAGCTCCTTGAACAGCTGGCGCATGTTGCGATAGGCGCCGAAGAAGATGTGCAGACCGGTCTCGTACCAGTCGCCGTCCTCGTCCTGCCAGGCCGCCACCTTGCCGCCGAGCACGTCACGGGCTTCCACCACCACCGGGGTATGGCCGGCATCGCAGAGGTATTTGGCGCAGGCGAGGCCGGCCAGGCCGGCGCCGGCGATGGCGACGCGCATCGAACACATGGCAATCAGCGCAAACCCTAAGGGCAGGCCAGGGACCATGCGCCCGGTGGCAGCAGAGGGCGCCCGGTGGCAGAGAAGGGCGCCCGTCGACGGCGGAGTTCCTAAAGTCGGCAGCAAGGACGTCAGATCGAGCCGTCCGCCGCCCCACCTCCGATGGCCGACGCCAGCCCCGCAGCTCCCTCCACCGAGGCGACCCTGCTGAAGTCCACGACCCGGCACGTGCGCCTGTTCACGGCCCGGGTGGAGAACGGCGATCTGATGTCCGATCCCAGCCAGCTCACCATGGATGTGGACCCCGACAACGAGTTCCTGTGGGACCAGCCCGTGCTGGCCAAGGTGCAGCAGCGCTTCGGCGAGCTGGTGGAGGCCCGGGCGGGCGAGCCACTGAACGACTACACCCTGCGCCGCATCGGCTCGGACCTGGAGGGGCTGATCCGCCAGCTGCTGCAGGCCGGTGAGCTGCGCTACAACCCCGATTGCCGGGTGCTGAATTTCTCCATGGGCCTGCCCCGCACGCCCGAAAGCCTGTGACCCGTTACCGCAGCCGCTACGACGACGACGCCAGGACCAGCTCGGATCGCTACAGCACAGCTGATCGCCCCGGCCGGAGCGAGCGTCCGCCGCGCCGCCCCGCCACCGCAGCCGGCGGCGCCGGCCCTAATGGTGGGGCGCCGGGCGGTCCCCAGTTCAACATCGCCACCATGGCGGTGCTGGCCGGCGTGCTGGTGCTCGGCATCGGCATCGGCACGGCCCTCTCCAGCACCACCGTGGGCAACCAGGGCAACATCGCCAGCTCCCAGCAGCTGGACATGGCGGTGCCCGATCCGGAGTTCTGCCGCCAGTGGGGGGCCAGTGCCTTCGTGATGGACGTGGAGGTCTACACCACCATGAACCCCAGCAGCAGCTTCGTGACCCAGCCGGCCCTGCGGCCGGGCTGCGTGATCCGCCGGGAGAACTGGAGCGTGCTGCAGAAGCAGGGCGCCGTCACGTCCGAGCAGATGCGTCAGTGCAAACAGCGCATGAACACCTTCGCCTACGTGGGCTCGGTCAAGGACCAGCCGATCGTGCGCTGCGTGTACCAGACCGACGCCCGCGAGAACCAGTTCGTCACCCGTGGCGTGGCTGACGACACTGTGGGCGTGACACCGGAGGCCAGCCAGTTCTGACCGCCTGAGCGGCCCGCTCAGGCTCCGGCCGTGGCGGCGGCCTCGGGTGCCTCTGGCTGGGGGCCGGCCTCTGACTGGTTGGCGGCCGCAGGCTGGGCGGGACGGCGCAGGGGGCTGTCGGCGCTGGCGAACACGGGCAGCACCTCCCGGCGGAAGGCTTCAGCCGCCCGGGAGCAGTAGCGGGCCGGGTGGCTGATCAGCTTCAGCTGACGGCGCACGACCAGGTCGGAGACCTGGGGCCGGTGCAGGCTGCCGGAGGCCAGTTCGCGCTCGATCGACACCACCGGCAGGAAGGCCGCACCCAGGCCCGACTGCACGGCGTTCTTGATCGCCTCGAAGGAATTGAGCTCCATCTCGATCTTCAGCCTCGACAGCTCCAGGCCGGAGCGGGCCAACAGATGGTCCACCATCTTGCGGGTGGTGGACTGGGCATCGAGACAGACGAAACCGAGCCGATAGAGGTCGTCCTTGGTGAGCTCGGGCAGACGGGCCAGGGCGTGCTTGGTGGGCAGCACCAGGGCCAGGTCGTCCACCCCATAGGGCACCACCTGCAGCAGCTCATTGAGTTCGCTGGGCAGCTCGCCGCCGATGATCGCCAGGTCGATCTGGCCGTTGGCCACGCTCCAGCCGGTGCGGCGGGTGCTGTGCACCTGCAGCTGGACCGCCACATCCGGGTACTTCTGGCGGAACAGGCCGATCATGCGCGGCATCAGGTAGGTGCCCGTGGTCTGGCTGGCACCCACGATCAGGGAACCACCGCGCAGGTTGTGGAGGTCTTCCAGGGCCCGGCAGGCCTCCTGACACTGGCTGAGGATGCGGTCGCAGTAGCTCAGCAACAGGTGGCCGGCCTCGGTGAGCTGGGCTTTGCGCCCACCCCGATCGAACAGCGACACACTCAGCTGCTTCTCCAGGTTCTGGATCTGCAGGCTCACCGCCGGCTGGGTGACGTAGAGGCTGTCGGCGGCTTTCTTGAAGCTGCCTTCACTGGCGATGGCCCGCAGGATGCGCAGCTGGTCGAGGGTGAACGGCAGATCTGCCATGGTTCGGCCTGCAAGCCCGCAGGCCAGCGCCAGCAGGGGGCCCAAACTCTAGGGGCCGCCACCGGCGGCCAGAATCGCTGCCTTCACAACTCCCCATCCAGCCCGTGTTCGCCAGCTTCAGCCCGCCGGTTGGCAACCACCACAGCAGCTGGGTGATGCTGGCCCTGTTGCTGGTCTTCGCCGTGATCCACAGCGGGGGGGCCTCCCTGCGCGCCGCAGCTGTGGAGCGGATCGGCGAGCGGGCCTGGCGGCTGATCTTCGCCGGGCTGAGCATCCCCGCGGCCGTGGTGCTGGTGGGCTATTTCCTGGCCCACCGCTACGACGGCATCCGGCTCTGGGACCTGCAGGACCAACCCTGGATCGTGCCGCTGGTGTGGATCGGCACGGCCATCAGCTTCGTGTTTCTGTATCCGGCCACCTACAACCTGCTGGAGATCCCGGCCCTGCTGAAGCCCCAGGTGCGGCTCTATGCCACGGGCATCATCCGCATCAGCCGCCATCCCCAGGCGGTGGGGCAGGTGCTCTGGTGCGCCACCCACCTGCTCTGGATCGGCAGCAGCTTCATGGTGGCTGCCAGCATCGGCCTGATCGCCCACCACCTGTTCGCCGTCTGGAACGGCGACCGGCGGCTGCACAACCGCTTTGGAGCGGCGTTCGAGGAGCTGCGGGCCACGACCTCGGTGATCCCCTTCAAGGCCGTGCTCGACGGCCGCCAACAGCTGGTGGCCTCAGAATTTCTGCGGCCGGCCCAGCTGGGCATCGCCATCGCCATCGGCCTGTTCTGGTGGTCCCACCGCTACATCGGTGTGGGAGCCACCGGCTTTTCCCGTACCCAGCTGGCCCACTGGCTCGGTTGAGGCCTCAGCCAGCAGTCGTGCTGTCAATCCCCCATCCCTGAGCGGCGCCGCAGGCAGCACTGCCTACACTCGCCCCAGCCCGTGCCCGCCGGATGCCCTCAGCCGCTCAACTTGCCTGGTTGATCCCGGCGCTGCCCCTGGCGGGTGCCTGCCTGGTGGGCCTCGGCCTGATCAGCTTCAACCGCACGATCAACCGTCTGCGCAAACCGGTGGCCTGGCTGCTGATCAGCTGTGTCGGTGCGGCAGCGGTACTCAGCTTCGCCGTGCTGGCCGAGCAGCTCGCCGGTGCGGGGCCCACCGAAATTCTCTTCAACTGGGCCAGCGCCGGCAGCTTCAACCTGCAGATGGGCTTCCGCGTGGATGCCCTGGCCGCGGTGATGCTGGCGTTGGTGACCACCATCGCCCTGCTGGTGATGGTCTATTCCGATGGCTACATGGCCCACGACAAGGGCTATGTGCGTTTCTTCACCTATCTGGCCCTGTTCAGCAGCTCGATGCTGGGGCTGGTGATCAGCCCCAACCTGCTCGAGATCTACGTGTTCTGGGAGCTGGTGGGCATGTGCTCCTACCTGCTGGTGGGCTTCTGGTACGACCGCGACGGTGCTGCCAACGCTGCCCAGAAGGCCTTTGTGGTGAACCGGGTGGGTGACTTCGGCCTGCTGCTGGGAATCCTGGGGCTGTTCTGGGCCACGGGCAGCTTCGGCTTCGAGGAGATCGGTGCCCGGCTGCAGGAGGCCGTGGCCGGCGGCAGCCTCAGCAGCACGGTGGCCGTGATTCTCTGTCTGCTCGTGTTCATGGGGCCGATGGCCAAGTCGGCCCAGTTCCCCCTGCACGTGTGGCTCCCCGATGCGATGGAGGGCCCCACGCCGATCTCAGCCCTGATCCATGCCGCCACCATGGTGGCCGCCGGGGTGTTCCTGGTGGCGCGGCTGCAGCCGGTGTACGAACCCTTCGCCGCGGTACAGCTCACGGTTGCGGTGATCGGCACGATCACCCTGGTTCTGGGGGCCTCGATCGCCCTCACCCAGATGGATCTCAAGAAGGGGCTGGCCTACAGCACGGTGAGCCAACTCGGCTACATGATGCTGGCCATGGGCTGCGGCGCCCCGGTGGCCGGCATGTTCCACCTGGTGACCCACGCCTTCTTCAAGGCGATGCTCTTCCTGGGCTCCGGCTCGGTGATTCATGCCATGGAAGAGGTGGTGGGCCATGAGCCGGTGCTGGCCCAGGACATGCGGCTGATGGGCGGCCTGCGCAAGTTCATGCCGGTGACCAGCATCACCTTCCTGATCGGCTGCGTGGCGATCGCCGGCATCCCGCCCCTGGCCGGCTTCTGGAGCAAAGACGAGATCCTCGGCCAGGCCTTCAACAGCTATCCCCTGCTCTGGGTGATGGGCTTCGTCACCGCCGGCCTGACGGCCTTTTACATGTTCCGGCTCTACTTCCTCACCTTCGAGGGCGAGTTCCGCGGCAACGACACGGACCTCCAGGCCGAGCTGCTCTCAGCCGCCGGCGGGGGCTCCAGTGAGGGCGGGGATCATGGCCATGCCCACGCCGAGCATCCCCACGAATCCGGATGGCAAATGGCCCTGCCCCTGGCCGTGCTGGCGGTGCCCTCGGCCCTGATCGGCCTGCTGGGCATCCCCTGGAACAGCCGTTTTGCTTCCCTCCTCGACCCCCACGAGGCCGCCGAGATGGCCGAGCACTTCAGCTGGGCGGAGTTTCTGCCCCTGGCGGGCCTGTCGGTGGCGATCTCGGTGACAGGGATCACCGTGGCGGTGCTGGCCTACGGGCTGCGCAAGCTTGATCTGGCCACGGCCGTGGCCGGCCGCTTCCCCGCCCTGAACGCCTTCCTGGCCAACAAGTGGTACCTCGACCAGCTCAACGACAAGCTGTTCGTGCGGGGCAGCCGCAAGCTCGCCCGCTCGGTGCTTGAGGTGGATTCCAAGGTGGTGGACGGCGTGGTCAACCTCACCGGTCTGATGACCCTGGGCAGCGGTGAGGGCCTCAAGTATTTCGAGACCGGCCGGGCCCAGTTCTATGCGCTGATCGTGTTCGGGGGGGTGATCGCCCTGGTGGTGCTGTTCGGCTCCCTGGGCTGAGGGGGCTTCGGCGCCGCAACCGAGCAACACACCTGGCTCGCCAGCTCACCCCCTCGTGGCTGTCGCGGCGGGGGTGGCCAGGCCGACCAGCAACACCTGCCGGCCGTGAGTGGATCTCAGGCCGCGTTGGGTGCACAGCGCCAGGGATGGCCGGGCTCCAGTCACGGCCGGCCCACAACGGACTGTGTGCCTACCCCCACCGGCGATCGGGGCGGCGGGGAGGTATTTCTACACTCCTGCCAACAGAATGCCCGACTTCGTGCCCTTCCCCTGGCTGAGCGCCGCGATCCTGTTCCCGATCGGAGCAGCACTGCTGATTCCCTTCGTCCCCGACAAGGGCGATGGCAAGCAGGTGCGCTGGTACGCCCTCGGCATCGCCCTCACCACCTTCCTGCTCACCGTGGGGGGCTACCTCAACGGCTATGACCCCGCGATTGAGGGGCTGCAGATGGTGGAGCGGATCGACTGGCTGCCCCAGCTGGGGCTGGCCTGGTCGGTGGGCGCCGACGGCCTGTCGATGCCGCTGATCCTGCTCACCAGCTTCATCACCTCCCTGGCGGCCCTGGCGGCCTGGCCGGTGACCTTCAAGCCGAAGCTCTTCTACTTCCTGCTGCTGGCCATGGATGGCGGCCAGATCGCCGTGTTCGCGGTGCAGGACATGCTGTTGTTCTTCCTGGCCTGGGAGCTGGAGCTGATCCCGGTGTACCTGCTGCTGGCCATCTGGGGGGGCAAGAAGCGTCAGTACGCCGCCACCAAATTCATCCTCTACACCGCCGGCAGTTCGCTGTTCATCCTGCTGGCCGGCCTGGCGATGGCCTTCTATGGCGACAACATCAGCTTCGAATACACGGCCCTGATGGCCAAGGACTTCCCGGCGAAGTTCCAGCTGCTCTGTTACGCGGGTCTGCTGATCGCCTTCGGTGTCAAGTTACCGATCGTGCCGCTGCACACCTGGTTGCCGGACGCCCACGGCGAGGCCACCGCACCCGTGCACATGCTGCTGGCCGGCATCCTGCTGAAGATGGGCGGCTACGCCCTGCTGCGCTTCAACGTGCAGCTGCTGCCCCAGGCCCATGCCCAGTTCGCGCCCCTGCTGGTGGTGCTGGGGGTGGTGAACATCATCTATGCGGCGCTGACCTCCTTCGCCCAGCGCAACCTCAAGCGCAAGATCGCCTACAGCTCGATCAGCCACATGGGCTTCGTGCTGATCGGGGTGGGCAGCTTCAGCGCCCTGGGCACCAGCGGCGCCATGCTGCAGATGATCAGCCATGGCCTGATCGGCGCCAGCCTCTTCTTCCTGGTGGGCGCCACCTACGACCGCACCCACACCCTGCAGCTCGATGAGATGGGCGGCGTGGGCCAGAAAATGCGCAAGATGTTCGCCCTCTGGACCGTGTGCTCCCTGGCATCCCTGGCACTGCCGGGGATGAGCGGTTTCGTGAGTGAGTTGATGGTGTTTGTGGGTCTGGTCACCAGCGAGGCCTACACCCTCACCTTCCGGGTGGTGATCGCCAGCCTGGCTGCCATCGGCGTGATTCTCACGCCCATCTACCTGCTCTCGATGCTGCGCGAGATCTTTTTCGGCAAGGAGAATGTGGAGCTGGCCTCCCACTCCAACCTGGTGGATGCCGAACCCCGCGAGATCTATGTGATCACCTGCCTGCTGGTGCCGATCATCGGCATCGGGCTCTATCCGCGGATCATGACCGACAGCTACCGGGCCTCGATCGAGGCGCTGGTGCGCCGCGAAACCTCAGCGATGGCGCTGGTGATGCCCACGCCAGCCGGCAGCCTGATCCGCCAGGCGGGGCTGCAGGCCGGCCTGGAGCCAGGCCTGCAGGCCCCGGCCCTGACGGGTTGACCCCGGCCCTGAGGCGGTGATCGAGCTGACGGGCTGAGCAACTGGTCTTACGCTCGCTGGCCGCAGCGACGACGTCATGAAACAGCTGAATTTCCTGCTGATCTTCAGCTTCGGCCTGGCGATGGTGATGTTCACCCTCGAGAACACGGCCCCCACCACGGTTCATTTCCTGCCGGGCATGAAGAGCACCCTGCCGCTGGCGGCCCTGCTGCTGCTGGTGGGAGGGATCGGGGCCACGGCGGCCTGGGTGTTCGCCGTCTGGAGCGGCGTCACACGCACGGTGGAGACGACCCAGCGGCAGGGGGAAGCCGACGCCCAGGAGGTGCGCATCCAGGAACTGGAAAACGACCTGCAGCGCTACCGGGCCACGGTGGACGCCCAGCTGGGCCTGCTACCGGCCGCCGGCCAGAGCTCCGCCCAGGCCGCAGCGCTGGCCAGCGGCGAGCCCAGTGACGGCTGAGGGTGGCGACGGTTGAGGGCGGTGCTGGTCTCTCCGGCTCAAGATCGGTACGGTGAGCCCACCGCTGGCCGCAGGAGGAGTGACGCAAGCAGGCGCCAGGCTGGCCATCCGACTGCTCCAGGACGCCGCCGAGCGGGGGGAGATCGACCCCTGGGATGTGGATGTGATTGCCGTGGTGGACGGCTTTCTCGATCAGCTGCGCCAGCGCATCACGGTGCCGCGGCTGGTGGCGGCGGCCCGGCCCGGCCGGGGGGGCAGCTACGAGCAGGAACTGGCCGACACCAGCGAGGCCTTCCTGGCGGCGGCGGTGCTCGTGAGCCTCAAGGCCCAGCTGCTCGAGGCCAGCACCCTGCCGCCGGAACCCTTGGTGGAGCCGGACGACTGGGCAGGAGATGCTGAAGAGGCCTGCTGGGGCCTCGACGCTGGCCCGGCCCTGCCGCGCCGGCCGGAGCGCCACCTGTGGCGGCGACCGGTGGCCCCACCGCCACTGCAGCGGCCGGTGACCCTCGGGGAACTGATCCGCCAGCTGGAGGACATCGCCGAGCAGCTCGAAAGCGACGAGGGGCAGGGGCGGTCGCGGAAGCGGCGGCGGCGCTTCAGCGAGCGGGAGGCGATCGAGCAGGTGGCCACCCTGGCCCACCGCGAAAAACTGCCGGAAACCACCGCCGCCCTGAGCCGCTTCCTGCAGCACTGGAGCCCGGCCCAGGCCTGGGTGGGTTTCGACAGCCTGGTGGCGGCCTGGACTGATGCGGTGGCGAGCGGACCCGGGGAGGCTGATCTGGACTGCGACCGGGTGGGCGTGTTCTGGGCCCTGCTGTTCCTCTGCCACCAGGGCTGCCTGGAGCTCCACCAGCGCGATGGCCTGTTCGGCCCCCTGGCCCTGCGGCGGCTCAGCCAGGGCAACCAGCTCAGCCAGGGCAACCAAGGGGAGCCGCCATTGCCGCTGGCCCTGGCGGCAACAGCGGCGCAGTCAGATGGGCTGCCGGCCGCGGCGCGGCTCGCCGCCTAGAGCACGGCCTAGTCTTGGTCCTCGGAACCAAGCGAGCGCGTGCCGATGAAGGCGATGATCCTGGCGGCCGGCAAGGGCACCCGGGTGCGACCCATCACGCACACGATCCCCAAACCGATGATCCCCATCCTGCAGAAGCCAGTGATGGAGTTTCTGCTGGAACTGCTGCGGCAGCACGGCTTCACCGAGGTGATGGTGAACGTGTCCCACCTGGCCGAGGAGATCGAGAACTACTTCCGGGACGGCCAGCGCTTCGGGGTGGAGATCGCCTACAGCTTCGAGGGCCGCATTGAGGATGGCGAACTGATCGGTGCCGCCCTGGGCTCGGCCGGCGGACTCAAGAAGATCCAGAACTTCCAGCGCTTCTTCGATGACACCTTCGTGGTGCTCTGCGGCGATGCCCTGATCGACCTCGACCTCACCGAGGCCCTGCGCCGTCACAAAGAGAAGGGGGCAATGGCCAGCCTGATCACCAAGCGCGTGTCCCGCGAGCAGGTGAGCAGCTACGGCGTGGTCGTCACCGACGACAACGGACAGGTGCTCTCGTTCCAGGAGAAGCCGGCGATGGAGGAGGCCGGCAGCGACATGATCAACACGGGCATCTACATCTTCGAGCCCGAGGTGCTCGACTTCATCCCCAGCGGCGTGCCCTTCGACATCGGCTCCGACCTCTTTCCCCTGCTGGTGGACAGCGGCGCCCCTTTCTACGCCCTGCCGATGGAGTTCGAGTGGGTGGACATCGGCCGCGTGCCCGACTACTGGCAGGCCATCCGCAGTGTGCTGCTGGGTGAGGTGCGCCAGGTGCAGGTCCCCGGCAAGGAGGTGATGCCCGGCGTCTTCACCGGCCTCAACGTGGCGGCCAACTGGGACCGGATCAAGGTGGAGGGCCCGGTGTATGTGGGCGGAATGACCCGCATTGAGGATGGCGTCACCATCATCGGCCCGGCGATGATCGGGCCCAGCTGTCAGATCTGCGAGGGCGCCACGATCGACAACTCGATCATCTTCGACTACTCACGCATCGGCCCCGGGGTGCGGCTGACGGAGAAGCTGGTGTTCGGCCGCTACTGCGTGGATCGCAACGGCGACCACTTCGACCTCCAGGAGGCTGCCCTCGACTGGCTGATCACCGACGCCCGCCGCCAGGACGTGATCGAGCCGTCGCCGCACCAGAAGGCCCTGGCCGAGCTGCTCGGCACCGACCTCAGCGTCAGCCAGGCGAGCTGAGCAGGGGTTCAGCAACCCCGGCAGCCAGCCCGGCCTGCTGGAGGATCAGGGGAATGCGCTCCTCGGCACGGATCGCCATCAGGTGCACGCCCTGGGCGATGCCGACGTAGTCAGCCACCTGCTCGGCGGCGATGGCGATGCCCTCAGCTGCCGGGTCCGGCGCCGCCGCCAGCCGGTCGATCACCGCCTGGGAGATGTTGGCGCCCGGCACCACCCGGTTGATGAAGGCCGCGTTGCGCGCGGATTTGAGCAGGAACACCCCAGCCAGCACCGGCAGGCCCAGGGGTGCGGCGATCTCCTCCACGAAGCGCCGCAGCGCCGCCCCATCGGAGACCATCTGGGTCTGCAGGAAGCGGGCGCCGGCCTGCTGCTTGCGCCGCACCCGGGCCCGCAGCCCCGCCCAGCTGGGGCACTGGGGGTCGGCGGCGGCACCGGCGAAGAAGGCCGTGCCGCCATCGGGCAGGCTGCCGTCCACCGGGTCGAGCCCGCGGTTGAGCTCGTCCACCAGCTGCAGCAGGCGCACCGACTCCAGCTCATGCACCGGCCTGGCCGTGGGTTGATCCCCGGCCCGCACCGGATCGCCGGTGAGGCAGAGCAGGTTGCGCAGGCCAAGGGCGTGGGCGCCGAGCAGGTCGGCCTGGAGGGCGATGCGGTTGCGATCGCGGCAGGCCATCTGCAGCACGGGCTCAAGGCCCTCCTCCCGCAGCAGCCGGCACACCGCCAGGCTGCTCATGCGCATCACGGCGCGGCTGCCATCGGTGACGTTGATGGCATGGACCCAACCGCGCAGCTGGCGCGCGGCGGCCAGGGTGCGCGCCGGATCTCCACCCCGGGGCGGGGTGACTTCAGCGGTGATCGCCGTGCGGCCCTCGGCCAGGGCCTGTTGGAGCAGCAAGCCGGGCTTGGGCAGAGAGATCCCATCATGCACCGGTGCTCTCGCTGCCTACAGTGGTTCGACTGGGCAGCGGCGCCGGCATGGGTCGAGACTCTCACCAAAGAGCGCCGCAGGGTCAGCAGGCCGGCAACGGTGCCGTTCCGGAGCGCCAGCCTCCAGAGCGCCACCTGTCAGAGCGGGAGCTGGAGATCATCGCCCTGGTGGCCGAGGGCCTGACGAACCAGGAGATCGCCGACCAGCTGACGATCAGCAAGCGCACGGTGGACAACCACGTGAGCAACATCTTCACCAAGACCGGCTCAAAAAACCGCGTCGCCTTGCTGAACTGGGCCATGGACCACGGCAAGATCTGTCGCGATGGCGTCAACTGCTGCGCCCTGGAGCCCGATGCGTCGGCAACGGCGACGCGGCTGAGCTAGAGCCCCAGGCCCGTTGAAACGCCGCACCCCTGGGAAGAACGCCGCACCCCTGGGAACACCTAGAGCGTGGCCGGCTCAGCGGCGGCCAGGTTGATCAGCCGCACCACCAGGGGCTCCAGGCTGTAGGCGGCCTCCTCGAGGCCGAACAGCTCGGCGTAGGCCAGGCAGTCGGCCCGGTCGCGGCCCGCGTAGCGGAGAACCCCTTGGCCGTCGTAGAGACCCAGCAAGGCGAAATCTTCAGAAATTCTTTCGTTCAGATCCTAGGGCCTGGAGCAGCGGCTGACGCCGCTCCCCGGGCCAGCTGGCGAAGGGTTCGTGGGCCAGGGCGGCATTGCTGAGCTGGTGGCGACCGGTGAGTTCGATGCCGCACCAATCGGGCACGGCCACGCACTGATCCGGCCGCTCCAGCTCCACCTCGGCCACCACCAGCGGCGCATTTGCCCCGGCGAAGACATCCACCACCCAGTCGCCACCAGCCAGGTCGAGCCCATGGCGGCGCTTGTTCAGCTGGCTCACCGTGAGCGCCAGCAGCGCCCTGGCATCGGTGGGGGGGATGGGGTACTCAAACTCCTGCCGCACCAGACCCGCCAGAGCCCCCGGCTCCATGGCCAGCGCCGAGGCCGGAGCGGGAGCGATGGCCGGGGCTGGAGCTTTCAGGGTGAGCCAGGCCCGCTCGTCGGCGCCAGCATCCAGCACTGCAGCGTCCAGCTCTGCGGCAGCGGCCTCGCGGCTGAGACGCACGCGCACGGTGAAGCCCCCGGGGGTGCTGGTGAGGTAGCCCTGAAGCAGATCCGCCTGCCAGGCCACGTGGCGCTGCCAACCCGCACCGATCACCAGGAAGCGGCGCTCAATCTCCAGTCCCATGGGCTCCCGCTGCGGCTGCCTAATTGTGCGACGGCTGGGCCGCCATCAGGCTGCCGGCCCAGTGCAGCTTGTGGGTGAGGGTGCGGTAATAGGAGGGACTCTGCTCCAGTTGCACCATCAGCGCGGGGTGCTCTGCGCGGCGGACCACCACGCGGTCACCGGGTTCGACGCTGGTGGCGTGGGCACCGTCCTTCCAGAGCCTCACGCGACGGTTGCTCCCGCCCAGGGGCCAGAGCGTGAGTTCGGCCCGCGGCGGCACCACCAGGGCACGGCTGGAGAGGCTGATCGGACAGATCGGATTGACCACGATGGCCTCGATCCCCGGATGCAGGATCGGCCCGCCCGCCGCCATCGCGTAGCCCGTGGAGCCGGTGGGGGTGGCGATGATCAGGCCATCGCCCCGGTATTGGTCCACCACCTCGCCATCGATCTCCAGCTCCAGCACACAGGTGGGTGGCAGATCTTCGGAGACAGGCCGCACGTAGAAGTCGTTGAGGGCCACATGGTGGTCGTGCAAATCGCCCTCCACGCCATCGCCACGATGGATGCAGGCCTGCAGCATCATGCGGCTCTGCAGGGCAAAGCGGTCCTGGCGCAGGCGCTGCCAGAGGCTCGGCTCAGCGCCGGTGGTGGGGCGCTCCAGCCGCAGCAGGCGGCGGTCGTGGGTGAGAAAGCCCAGGTTGCCGCCCACGTTGAAGCAGAGGATCGGCACCGCCAGCGGGGCCAGGTGGCGGGCGGCGCCGAGCACGGTGCCATCGCCACCGAGCACCACCGCCAGGTCGGGACGCTGCTCTTCCGTGGCGAACAGGCCGGGGAAGGGGTCGGCGGCCGCACCCGACTGGGCGGTGACCACAGCCACGCCCTGGCGGCGCAGGTCGTCGGCACAGAGGCGCAGCTGCCGCTGGGCGGCCTGACTGCCGGCTCGGGCGATCAGCCAGACACGCTCCAGGCGCATGGACGGGCTACCAGCGCAGCAGGTTGAAGCGCTCCATGTCCACCGTGTCGCGGTTGCGGTAGAGGGAGAGCAGGATCGCCAGGCCCACGGCGGCTTCGGCGGCGGCCACAGTGATCACGAAGATCGCGAACACCTGACCGCGGATCAGCTGCCCGTCGAGGTAGCTGGAGAAGGCCATCAGGTTGATGTTGACGCCATTGAGCATCAGCTCGATGCTCATCAGCACGCGCACGGCGTTGCGGCTGTTGATCAGGCCCCAGACACCGGTGCAGAACAGCAGCGCCGCCACCACCAGGAAGGCCTGCAGGGGGATGGCGGAGGAGAGGGAGAGGTCCATCGAGGGTGGAGGCGGCGCTGGTGGGCTGGGCTGAGGTGGCGGGGCTGAAATCAGCGGGGGCTGGGATCAGCGGGGGCTGCGGTCTCGAGCAGCAGGGGGGTGCGGGCCTTCTCGATCAGCCCCTGGTCCACAGCTTCACCGGTGCCGATGTCTTCGCTGAAGACGTCGCGGCGGGCCAGCACGATCGCACCGATCATGGACATCAGCAGCAGCACCGAGGCCAGCTCGAAGGGCAGCAGGTAGTCGGAGAAGAGGTGCTCACCGATGCGGATGGTGGCCTCCTCCCCCACCGGCTCGGGCCCAGTGCCCCAGGGGGTGGTGAAGGCGACGCGGATCAGCAGCGCGAACAGGCCGCCGCAGACCAGGCCCGAAAGCACACGGCGCAGCGCCAGGCCGGGAATCGCCGCCAGGTCCTCACGCTTGTTCACGAGCATGATCGCGAACAGGATCAGCACATTCACCGCGCCCACGTAGACCAGCACCTGGGCGGCGGCCACGAAGCTGGCGTTGAGCATCAGGTAGAGCCCCGCCACCGAAAGGAACACCCCGCCCAGCAGGAAGGCGGCATAGACCACATTGGGCAGCAGCACCACGCCCAGGGCCCCGCCCACGACCGTGACCGCAAGGATGGCGAAACAGATCTGCTGGGTGGTGGAGGCGATCGTCATCAGCCCTTCTCCTCAGGGGTGGCGGACTTGGGCAGGGTCTCGAGCACCTGCTCGGGCAGTCTGCCCGCCCGGGGCTCGCTGTCCGGCACCCCGTGGGGATCGACGGCGCCCTTGGGCAGGTAGACCAGCTCACGCAGGGGCACCACCGCTGGATCGCTGGTGACGCTGGTGGGCAGGCGGCCCAGGGCCACGTTGTCGTAGTTGAGGCTGTGGCGATCGAAGGCGGCCAGCTCGTATTCCTCGGTCATCGACAGGCAGTTGGTGGGGCAGTACTCCACACAGTTGCCGCAGAAGATGCAGACCCCGAAGTCGATCGAATAATTGCGCAGCTCCTTCTTCTTGGTGGCTTTGTTCATCACCCAGTCGACCACCGGCAGGTTGATCGGGCAGACCCGCACGCAGACCTCGCAGGAGATGCACTTGTCGAGCTCGTAGTGGATGCGGCCGCGGTAGCGCTCCGAAGGGATGAGCTTCTCGTAGGGGTACTGCACCGTGACCGGACGGCGGCGCAGGTGGTCAAAGGTCACCGCCAGGCCCTGGCTCAGGTATTGGGCCGCACCAGCCGCGTCACGGGTGTAGTCGCCGACTTTCTTGAGGAATCCGAACATGGCTGCTCAGGCGGTGATTGGGATCATGATGGCGCCCCTGGCGGGAACGCTGGCCGAAACGGGGACACAAGCCCACCGAAACGCGGACACAAGGGCCCCGGCCCGCTCCGGCTCAGCCCCCGAAGAAGAGGGGGAAGGCCAGCTTGAGGCCAGCGGTGACGAGCAGGTTGACCAGGGCGAGGGGCAGCAGAAACTTCCAGCCCAGGTCGAGCAGCTGGTCGATGCGCACCCGCGGGGTGGTCCAGCGCAGCAGGATCGCCAGGAAGACCAGCAGGTAGGCCTTCAGCACCGTCATGACGATGCCCACCGAGGCCGTGATCACCTGCACCGCCGGCGCATCGATGGGCTGGCCCAGCCAGCCGGCCAACCACTCCACCGGCAGGGGGAAGCCCCAGCCGCCGAGGTAGAGCACCGACACCAGCAGCGCCGAGAGCACCAGGTTGATGTAGCTGCCCAGGTAGAAGAGGGCGAACTTCATGCCGGCGTATTCGGTCTGGTAGCCGGCCACCAGCTCCTCTTCGGCCTCGGGCAGGTCGAAGGGCAGGCGCTCGCACTCGGCCAGGGCGCAGATCCAGAAGATCAAAAAGCCCACCGGCTGGCGCCAGATGTTCCAGCTGAGGATGCCGGCACCCGACTGCTGGTTGACGATGTCGACGGTGCTGAGCGAGTTGCTCATCATCACCACCGCCAGCACCGCCAGCGCCAGGGGAATCTCGTAGCTGATCGACTGGGCCGCGGCCCGCAACCCCCCCAGCAGGGAATATTTGTTGTTGGAGGCGTAGCCGCTCATCAGCAGCCCGATCGGCTGGATCGAGCTGAGGGAGATCCAGAGGAAGATGCCGATGCCCACGTTGCTGATCAGGAGGTGTTGCCCGAAGGGCACCACCAGCCAGCTGAGGATCACCGGGATCAGCACCAGCACCGGCCCGAGGGTGAACAGCAGGCCATCGGCGCGGGCCGGAATGATGTCCTCCTTGAAAACCAGCTTGAGGCCGTCGGCGATCGGCTGCAGCACCCCCAGGGCGCCGGCGTATTCCGGACCGATGCGCTGCTGCACGGCGGCCGAGATCTTGCGCTCCAGCCACACGTTCACCAGCACGCCCACCACGGCCGCCACCAGCACCAGCACCATCGGCAGGGGCAGCCAGAGCAGGTGGGCTGCACCGGCGCTGAGGCCAAAACCCTGCAGCAGGGTCTCAAAACTGGCCTGGAGGTCGAGGCCTGGGGCCGCATCGAGACCCGGCGCGCTGCCGGGGGCCAGGGTGCTCACCATGGGCACTGCTCAGATTGGGGAAACTTAGCGGGCTTCGAGCGACTGCCACTGGCGCGGCAGCGGACCGGTGTAGATCTGCGAGGGCCGGAAGATGCGGTTGGCGCCCAGTTGCTCCTTCCAGTGGGCCAGCCAGCCGGCGGTGCGGGCGATGGCGAAGATCGGCGTGAACAGGTCGCGGGGGATGCCGAGCTTGCGGTACACCAGCCCGGAGTAGAAATCGACGTTGGGATAGATGCCCTTGGGCCCGAGCCGCACGGCGGCCGCCGCCTCAAGGTCGAGGGCCAGGTCGTAGAGGGGATCGGGGCCGAAGCGCTCGAACAGCTGCTCGGCCAGGCTCTGGAGGATCACGGCGCGGGGATCCTTGACCTTGTATTCGCGGTGACCGAAGCCCATGATCTTCTGGCGTTCGGCGATCGCCCGGTCCAGCCAGGGCTCCACCTGGTCGGCCGTGCCGATGGTTTCCAGCATGGTCAGCACGTCTTCGTTGGCGCCGCCGTGCAGGGGGCCGGCCAGGGTGCCCACGGCCGAAGCGACCACGGCGTAGGGGTCGGTGAGGGTGCTGGCGGTGACCCGGGCACTGAAGGTGCTGGCGTTGAGGCTGTGCTCGGCGTGGATGATCAGACAGGCATCAAAGATGCGGGCCGCCAGGGGATCGGGCTCCCGCTCCGTGAGCATGTAGAGGAAGTTGGCGGCGTAGGGCAGGTCGTCGCGGGGCTGGATCGGATCCTGGCCTTTGCGGATCAGCTGGAAGGCCGCCACCATCGTGGGGATCTTGGCCAGCAGGCGCACCACGGCCCCGTAGATGTATTCGGGGTTGTCGAGGGCGCGGCGGGAATAGAAGAGGCCCAGAGAGGCGGCACTGGCCTGGAGCGCATCCATCGGATGGCCCTGGGCCGGGTAGCTCTTCATCATGTCGCGGATGCGGAAGCTCACCCGCCGGTGCATCTGCACCTCATGTTCAAATTCGCGCAGCTGCTCGGCGGTGGGTAAGTCGCCCCAGATCAGCAGGTAGGCGGTTTCCAGAAAGGTGCTCTGGGCCGCCAGGGCCGCGGTGTCGAAACCTCGGTAGGTGAGTTGGCCATCGCGCCCCTTGATGTCGCAGATCGCCGACTGGGTGGCCGGAACCCCCTCCAGCCCGGGGCGGAAGGGTGGGGCCGCCGCCGCGGGCGCCGTGGGGTCAACGCCTTGGCCAGCGCTGTGCATCGCGGTGTCACTCACGGGGCGGCGGACAGACAGGGCTCGGGCGACCCTACGGCCAGCCAAGGGCAGGCGCCGTAGCGCTAGCTGCCTGCCAGCAGCTGCCGGGGGCCCATCAGCAGCAGCAGCCGCCCCCGGGACCGCGCGTCGCCGGGGGAGCCCGCCAGTTGCAGCACGGCCACGCCAGCCTTCTTGAGCTGCAGCGCACCGGGCTCAGCGCCGATCAGCGCCGCCGCCAGCAGGCCCAGGTCGGGCTCATGACCCACCAGCGCCCACCGTTCCTGCCCCATCGCCTTGCGCAGCAGGGGCCAGGGGTCGCCGCCGGGAGCCAGTCCATCGGCCAACTGCAGGGCCGGCGCCAGGCCCCCGGCGCAGGCCAGCTCGGCGGTCTGGCGCGCCCGCTGGAGTGGACTGCTGAACAGGGCGGTGCAACCGAGATCGAGGCGCCGCAGCCGCTCCACCACCGCCTCGGTGCGGGTGCGGCCGGCGGGCGTGAGGGCCCGTTCGGCGTCGGGGCGCTCGGGGCTGCGCTCCTGGGCGATGCCGTGACGCAGCAGCAGCAGTTCAGCCATAGCTCAGCCGGACCCGCAGGTGCACGGCCCCATCCTCGCCCTGCAGCGCCAGCGCCAGGCCCTGCACCGGCTCGGCCAGGGGCTGGCCGGCCAGGGCCGAGAGCAGGCGCCAGGGCAACCAGCCCGGCAGCAGCTCGCGGGCCGGCTGGGCGGCCAGGGCCCAGCGCAGCGGCGCGGCGGGGAGATCGAGCGCCGCCAGACGCTCCAGCAGCGGGCGGGGCACCTGGCGGGTCTGGCGCTGCTGGGCCAGGGACTCGAGGGAATCCGACCACCAGGCCCGCCCGTCCTGCTCCCGGCGGGCCGCCACCAGGGTGGCCTGGAGCTGGTCGGCGGGGGCGGCGCTGCGGGCGGCGGCGGCCTGCAGCCGAGTCCACACCTGCACGCTGTCGCCGTCCAGGTCGAGTGGGGCCGCGATCAGCCCATCGCCGGCCAGGCCCGCCTCCAGGCTGGCCGGATCGGGGGAGGTGGCCGGACTGCCCAGCAGCCAGCCGCCGGCCGAGCGCAGCACCAGCAGCGGCCCTTCCGCGGCCGCGGCCACCTGGGCGGGCAGGGGTTCGAGGCGCTGGTCGGCCCCGCCGAGCAGCCAGGGTTGCAGGCGGGCCAACCAGGGAGCGGGCCAGTGGGCCGGTTCGCGCAGCAGGGCCAGGCTGAGGCCCTCACCGCGCACCGCCGCCAGGAGGGCCTCGCCATCGGCGCCACTGGCCCCGCTATCGCCCCTGGCCCCGCTGGCGCCAGCGCTGGCCGGGGGGAAGCCGGCGGAGAGCTCGTCGCCGGATCCAGGCGGCGGCGGCTCCAACCAGCCATCGAGCAGCAGATGCGGCCCGTCGGGGCGCAGGGCCGCCACCAGGGAGCCGCTGGAGGGCAGGGCCGGGCCCAGCCAGTCGGCCAGGGCCGGGGGCCGGCCCGTGAGCAGCAGCACCCCCTCCCCCAGGCGCTCGAGGGAGCGCTGGAAGGCCGGATCGGCGGCCTGGTTGAGGTCGTCGATCTGGGACACATCGAGGGCCTGCTCCAGCGGCCCCCGGCCGGAGGCCAGCAGCACCAGGTCGTCGTCGATGAGGGCGGTGGCGATCGGCACCGGCCGGCTGCCCAGCAGGGCGCCGCGGCCGCTGATCAGGCCCATGCCCCGATAGCTGCTGACCTGCAGATCGGTGCCGGCCAGGCTGCGGGTCTGCCAGAAGCGCTGCAGGAAGCGGCGGGCGCCGTCGCCGTCGCGGCTGCTCAGGGCCAGCACCCAGCCAGCGGGGCGGCCCTCCTCGCCCGCCAGCACCCAGAGGCCGGTTTCAGGCCCCAGCCAGCCAGCCAGTTCGCCCGGATAGTCGAGGCCGGCGGCGGCGAAGGCACCATCGCGGAGACCGGCCAGGGCCGCCTGGGCGGCGGCGCGGCGGCGCGCTGGGGCCACGGCGCGGGCGTAGGCCAGGGGCTGGTCGGCGTCGCTGAGCAGGTAGAGGCTGAGGTCCACATCCCGGGGCACGAAGCGCGCCGACCGCGGCAGCGTCAGGGCCCGGTGCTGCAGTTGCAGGGGGGAGCGCTGCCACACCAGCCACCAGGCCGCTCCGCCCAGGCCGAGCAGCACCAGGACCACCGTCAGCACCACCGCCAGAAATCGGCGGGCCTTCATGCATCCACAGCAGGATGGGCCCATCCTGCACCGGACCCAGGACCATGAACACGCCGCTGAGCATCCCGGCCCGCGAGCTGCAGGAGCGGCTGCAGCGGGGTGAAACGATCCAGCTGGTGGATGTGCGCGAGGACCAGGAGCTGGGCCTGGCCCGGCTGCCCCATCCGGTGCTGCACCTGCCCCTGAGCCGTTCGCAGGAGTGGCTGGCTGGGCTGGAGCTGCGGCTGGAGCGCGACCGGCCGATCGCCGTGCTCTGCCATGCCGGCGTGCGCAGCTGGCAGTTTGGCTGCTGGCTGCTGGAGCAACAGGGCTATGAGCAGGTGTGGAACCTGCACGGCGGCATCGACGCCTGGAGCGTGGAGGTGGACCCGGCCGTGCCGCGCTACTGATCCCCGGCCCCCGGAGCTGGGCAGGGTCCCTACGATCACACCATCCTCCACGTCGGGGCATCCGTTGCAGGCCCTCTCCCCTCGACAGCAGGAGGTGCTGAGCCTGGCGGTGCGCCACTACGTGGACACCATGGAGCCGGTGGGCAGCAAGACGCTGGTGCGGCGCTTCGGGCTGGCCGCCAGCCCCGCCACCGTGCGTTCGGCGATGGGGGCCCTGGAGCAGCAGGGCCTGCTCACCCAGCCCCACGCCTCCGCGGGCCGCGTGCCCAGCCAGCAGGGCTACCGGCTCTACGTGGACCGGCTGCTGCCGCCCCCCGGCGCCGCCGCCCTGCAGCTGGAGCGCGACCTGGCCAACCTCAGCCTGCAGTGGCCGGGCCTCGACGACCTGCTGCTGCAGCTGGGCCGACGACTGACGGACCTCACCGGCCTGCTGAGCCTGATCACCCGGCCGCGGCGGCCGCAGCCGCAGCCGCAGCTCCAGGCCCTGCGCCTGGTGCCGAGCGGCGAACGGCTGCTGGTGTTCCTGGTGCATGGGGCCACCCAGACCAGCAGCCACAACCTGCGCCTGCCCGCCGGCGCCGCCATCGAGCTGTCGGTGCTGGAGCGCTGGGCCAACGACCAGCTGCACGGCGGCGGCGCCATCACCTGGCGGCATCTGCCCCGGGAACTGGCCACCAGCGGCCGGCTGTTGCGGCTGCTGGTGGAATCGCAGCAGGCCGCCGGCCCAGGGCCCGGCGGCGAGGCGGTGGCCAGCGGACTGGGCAAACTGCTGGCCCAGCCCGACTTCAGCCACACCGCCAGCCTGCGGCCGCTGTTGCAGCTGGTGGAGGAGCAGCCCGAGCAGGTGCTGGGCCCCAGCCCCAAGGCCGTGTGGATCGGCGATGAACACCCCCATGCGGCGCTGGCGGCCTGCGCGGTGGTGCAGGCCGCCTACCGCAGCGGTGATGGGGGGGTGGGCCACGTGGCGTTGATCGGGCCGATGCGCATGGCTTACGCCACGGCCACGGCAGCCGTGCGCTCAGTGGCCTCTAGCCTGCAGCGACTGCTGAGCTGAGGCCGCAAGCCGATGACCTATTGCCTGGGCTTCCTGCTGGAGGCAGGGCTGGTGATGGCATCGGACTGCCGCACCAATGCTGGCGTGGACTACATCTCCAGCTACCGGAAGATGCACATCTTCCGGCCCTCCGACGATCGCCTGATGGTGCTGCTGGCGGCGGGCAACCTGGCCACCACCCAGGCGGTGCTGAACCGCATCCAGCGCGATCTGGACCGGGCCCAGCAGGGCGGGGCAGGGGGCAGTGGCCGTAGCGGCGGAGATGGCGAGAGTGGCAGCGAGCAGAAGCGGGTGGGTTCGCTGCTGGATGCCGACTATTTATTTGAGGTGGCCGACTACGTGGGGCGGATCAGCCGCGAGGTGCAGGCGGAGTTCAAGCCGGTCCTGTCCCAGGCGGGTGCCAGCGGTTCGGCATCGTTCATCCTCGGCGGCCAGATCGCCGGCCAGCCCCATGGGCTGTTCATGATCTACCCCCAGGGCAACGCGGTGATGGCCACCAGCGAAACCCCGTTCCTGCAGATCGGCGAGAGCAAATACGGCAAACCGGCGCTCGACGGACTGGCCAGCACCGAGCTGTCGCTGGAGGATGCGGCCAGGCTGTGTCTGGTGTCGCAGGTGATCACCCGGCGCTCCAACCTCACCGTGGGGCCGCCCTTCGATCTGGTGATGCTGCGGCGCGACGAACTGCGCATCGCCCAGCAGCTGCGGCTGGGCCAGGATTCAGCTGCCCTGCAGAGCTTCATGACCACCTGGGTGGAGGCCCAGCGGGAGGCCCTGGAACGGCTGCCGCGCTTCCCCTGGGAGCCCGAAGGGCATGGGGGAGACGCCTGGGCGAGCCTCTGAGAGCAGGGGGGCCCCAGGGCGGGAGGACTGGAGCAGGCGGACCGTCGGCAACTGCCTTTGCTCGGCAACTTGCCTTTGCTCGGCTGCTGTGCTCATCAGCGCATTGGCGTTGATGACCGATCTCCACGCCACATTGACGTCTTCTGACAATGGGCGGCACTGATTGATCACTGGATCACAGTCGCATTCCAGAGACGGAAGATGATCAGGCCTCGCCCAGCCGCTCGGCCACCGTGTTGACATCCTTGTCGCCGCGGCCGGAGAGGTTGAGCACCACCTCGGTGCCGGGGGCCAGGGTGGGGCAGAGGGCGTCGAGGGCCGCGAAGGCGTGGGCGGTCTCCAGGGCCGGGATGATGCCCTCCAGCTCGCTCACCCGCTGCAGGGCCTTGAGCGCCTCGTCATCGCTCACGGCCAGATACTCGGCCCGGCCGATCTCGCGCAGGTAGCTGTGCTCGGGGCCGACGCCGGGGTAGTCGAGGCCGGCGCTGATCGAGTGGGCTTCCTGCACCTGGCCCTCGGCGTCCTGGAGCAGCAGGCTCATGGCCCCGTGCAACACGCCCACCCGGCCCTCGGTGATCGTGGCGGCATGGCGGCCGCTGGCGACGCCCTCCCCGGCCGCCTCCACACCGATCATCCGCACGCCGGTGTCCTGCACGAAGGGATGGAACAGCCCCATGGCGTTGGAACCGCCGCCCACGCAGGCCACCAACACATCCGGCAGGCGGCCGAAGGCTTCCTGGCACTGGGCTTTGGCCTCCTTGCCGATGCAGGCGTGGAAATCACGCACCAGCATCGGGTAGGGGTGGGGGCCGGCCACCGAGCCGAGGATGTAGTGGGTGCTCTCCACATTGGTCACCCAGTCGCGGATCGCCTCACTGGTGGCGTCCTTGAGGGTGGCGCTGCCGGCGGTCACCGGCTGCACCGTGGCGCCGAGCAGGCGCATGCGGAACACGTTGAGGGCCTGGCGGCGCATGTCCTCGGCGCCCATGTACACCACGCACTCGAGGCCGAAGCGGGCGCAGACCGTGGCGGTGGCCACGCCGTGCTGACCGGCGCCGGTCTCGGCGATCACCCGCTGCTTGCCCATGCGCAGGGCCAGCAGGGCCTGGCCGAGGGCGTTGTTGATCTTGTGGGCGCCGGTGTGGTTGAGGTCCTCGCGCTTCAGCCACAGGCGCGGACCACCCTCGGGGCGGGCGTAGTGCTCGGTGAGCCGCTCGGCCTCATACAGCGGTGTGGGCCGGCCCACGTAGGTGCGCAGCAGGTGGTTGAGCCGATCGGTGAAGGCGGGATCGGCCCAGGCTTCGGCTGCCGCCACCTCCAGCTCCGCCAGGGCGGGCATCAGCGTTTCGGGCACGTACTGGCCGCCGTAGCGGCCGAAGCGACCCGCAGGGGTGGGGCGCATCGCCGGCTCCAGGGCGCTGGAAGCTGCGGGCGAGGACGCGCTGGCGGAGAACGCGGCGGAGGGAACGGTGCTGGTCACGCGCGGGCCACCGGAACAGATCAGTGGTGCCAGCGTAGGCAGGGAGGCCACCTGGACCGGGCAAAGGCGGCCAAGGGCAAGCGAGGGGGCTGGGGGAGGATGGCTGCGAACAGGGGCGACGCGATGGGCAGCAAGGGCAGCTGGCAGGAGTTCGGCAGCCTCGGCCGCCCGGCCAGCCTGGAGCGCCCGGCCGCAGCCCCCACCCCCCGGGCCCAGCAGCGGGTGCGGGTGCAGCGCACCAAGGCGGGCAAGGGGGGGAAGCTGGTGACCGCGATCAGCGGGCTGGAGGCGCCGGAGGCCGAGCTCAAGGCCCTGCTGAAGCAGCTCAAGGCTGCCGCCGGCACGGGCGGCAGCGCCAAGGACGGCGTGATCGAGCTGCAGGGCGACCAGGTGGCGGCTGCACTGGCGGCCCTGGAAGCGGCCGGCTACCGCCCCAAGCAGGCGGGGGGCTGAGGGCTCACAGGGGACAATGGCCCCCAGCCCGACCGCCGCTGCCCGCATGACCGCCAGCTCCGCCACCAACATCGTTTGGCACCACAGCACGGTGACGCGGGAGGCACGGGCCCACCAGCGCGGCCACCGCAGCGCCATCCTCTGGTTCACCGGGCTCAGCGGCGCCGGCAAGAGCACCCTCGCCAATGCCGTCAATTCGGCCCTGTTCGAGCAGGGTCTGACCTGCTACGTGCTCGATGGCGACAACATCCGCCATGGCCTCTGCACCGACCTGGGCTTCGCCGATGCCGACCGCGAGGAGAACATCCGCCGCATCGGCGAGGTGGCCAAGCTGTTTCTCGATGCCGGCGTGGTGGTGCTCACCGCCTTCGTGTCGCCGTTCAAGGCCGATCGCGACAAGGTGCGGGCCCTGGTGAGCGAGGGCGATTTCATCGAGATCTTCTGTGACGCCGGCCTGGAGGTGTGCGAGCAGCGCGACACCAAGGGGCTCTATGCCAAAGCGCGGGCCGGGGAGATCAAGCACTTCACGGGGATTTCAAGCCCCTATGAGGCGCCGGATCACTGCGAGCTGCGGGTGCAGACCGGAGCGGCAAGCCTCGACGACTGCGTGGCGCAGGTGCTGGCACTGCTGCAGAAGCTGGGAATCATTACCCAGGGGGGCTGACGCGCAGCCGCTCGCCCCAGGCATCAAGAAAGGTCTTGCCGCAGCTCGCCAGCGGCACCGCCAGCAGCAACCCGAGCAGGTTCCCGAACCCCAGCAGGCTGCCCAGCCGTGCCCCCATTGGCAGGCAGATCAGCAGCCAGGCCGGCTGCAGGCCCACGATCTTGCCCATCAGCCGCGGCTGGATGCCCTGGTCAACGATCTGGCCCACGCCGATGGCCGCCAGCAGCACCTCCAGGCCGGTGCGGGGGTCGTTGAGGGCCAGCAGTCCGCTCACCAGCACGATCGTGACTGAGCTGGCAAAGGGAATCAGCGTGGTGAAGCCGATCAGCACGGCGAACAGCACGCCGTAGGGAATCGCCAGCAGCGTGAACACCAGCATCTGCAGGCTGCTGAGAATCAGGGCCAGCAGCACCTGGCCGGCGAAGTAGCCCCGGAAGGTGCGGCCCAGGGTGGCCAGCACCAGGGCCCGCAGCCCCGGCGCCAGCCACTGGGCCAGGCCGGCAGTGATGCGCTCGCCGCCCAGCAGCAGGAACACCGCCAGCACCAGCACGATCACCGTGTTCACCGTGAGGCCCACCGTGGCCCCCAGCAGGCTGAGCAGGCGCTGACTCACCTGGCTGGCCAGCTTGCTGAGGCGGGTGAGCAGCTCGCTGCTGAGGTTGCCGAAGTCGGTGGGGATGCCCTGGTCGCTGGCCCAGCCCTCCAGCGCATCGAGCCACAGTTCACCCCGGGCCAGCCAGCCCGGCAGGGCGTTCACCAGGCCGCCCAGCTGCTCGATCAGCAGCGGCACCAGCACCAACAGCGCCAGCACCAACGCCCCCAGGGCCACCCCCAGCACCAGCGCCATGGCCAGGGGCCGGGGCAGGCCCCGCTGCCGCAGCCAGCGGCTGGGGATGTCGAGCAGGAAGGCGAACAGGGCCGCGGTGACGAACAGGGCCGGGAACGGCGCCAGGGGCAGCAGCAGCTGGCGCAGCACCCAGAGGTTGAGCACCAGCAGGGGCAGGGCCAGGCCGGCCTTCAGCCAGGGGGGCAGCTCCAGGCGTTCAAGCATGGGGTGTGTGGCGGTGGGGGCGAGGCGCTTGGCTGTGATGCGCTGAGATCAAAGACTGAGGCGGTTCAGCCCATCTGGGCCAGGTAAGCCTCGCTGCCCAGCTCCTGCAGGCGCCCGTCCTTGGCGCGCACCTGGCTGTGCAGCTCGGCGCGATAGGCCGCCAGCGCCCCGGCCAGGACAGGCTCGGCGATGGCCAGGATCTGCACCGCCAGCAGGCCGGCGTTGGCGCCGTTGCCGATCGCCACGGTGGCCACCGGGATGCCGGCCGGCATCTGCACGATCGAATGCAGCGAATCCACCCCCGAGAGGGCTCGGCTCTGCACCGGCACGCCGATCACCGGCAGGGTGGTGAGCGAAGCCACCATCCCGGGCAGGTGGGCGGCGCCGCCGGCGCCGGCGATGATCACCTTCAGCCCCCGCCCGGCAGCCTGCTGCGCGAAGGCCACCATCTCCAGCGGCGTGCGGTGGGCCGAGAGCACGCGCACCTCGTGGGCCACCGCGAAGCGCTCCAGCACCGCCACGGCCGGCTGCATGGTGGGCAGGTCGGAGTCGCTGCCCATCACCACCGCCACCCGGGGCTGGGCTGGGCTGGAGGCAGTGGCGCTCAAGGGGCAAGGGCGGAGGATGGGGGCATTGTCGTGCCTGCCGCCGCGATGCGCTGGATCAGCAACCTGCGCCTGCCCCGCAGCTCCCGCTGCCGCCACGGCGCCGACCAGCGCTGGCGGCTGGGCGTGGGCGTCGGCGGGGTGATCCAGGTGCTGGAGCCGATCCCGGCCGGCAGCGCCGCCGGCGGCGAGGACTGGGGCGGCGACTGGCTCAGCCCGGCCGGGGTGGACCTGCAGATCAACGGCGGCCTGGGCCTGGCCTTCCCCGAACTCACCCCCGCCGACCTGCCGAAGCTGATCGAGCTGCTGGAGCTGCTCTGGCGCGACGGCGTGGAGGCGATCTGCCCCACCCTGGTGACCTGCGGAGTGGAGCCGCTGCGCCAGGCCCTGGACGTGCTGGAGCAGGCCCGCCGCCAGCACCGCCCCGGCCGCTGCCGTCTGCTGGGGGCCCACCTGGAGGGGCCGTTTCTGAATCCAGCGCGCCGCGGCGCCCACCCGCAGCAGCACCTGGCAGCCGCGAGCCTGGCGGCACTGGAGCAGCGCATCGCCGGCCTCGAGGATCAGATCGCCCTGGTGACCCTGGCCCCGGAGCTGGAGGGGGCCGGCGAGCTGATCGCCGTGCTGCGGCGGCGGCGGATCGTGGTGAGCCTGGGCCACAGCGCCGCCAGCGAAACGCAGGCCGCCGCGGCCTTTGCGGCCGGGGTGAGGATGGTGACCCACAGCTTCAACGCCATGGGCGGGTTGCAGCACCGCGATCCGGGGCCGGTGGCGGCGGCGGTGCTGCGGGGCGATGTGGCCCTGGGCCTGATCGCCGATGGGGTGCACGTGGCGCCATCGATGGTGCTGCTGCTGCAGCGGCTTGCCCCCGATCAGGTGGTGCTGGTGAGCGATGCGCTCGGCCCCTACGGCCTGGGCGAAGGCCGCCACCGCTGGGATGAGCGGCTGCTGCTGGTGGCCGATGGCAGCTGCCGGCTCGAGGACGGCACCCTGGCCGGCGTCACCCTGCCGTTGCTGGAGGGCGTGAGGCGGCTGGTGGGCTGGGGGGTGCCGGCGGAGCAGGCGATCGCCGCCGCCACCGTGACGCCGCGGCGGGTGCTGGGGGATGGGCGCGATGGCGCCGCGCTACTCAGGGGGATAGAGCTGAAGGAGACGTTGCGCTGGAGCCAGGGGACAGGCGGCCTGGGCTGGCAGCGGAGCGAGCAACCCGGCCAGACCGCCGCCTCTGCCTAGGATCCGCGCCACCACGCCCGCACCCGATGGCTGCCGAGCCGCTGCTCGATTCCCCCCAGACCAAAGCCGCCGAGAAGCAGGAGGTGAAGGGCTATTTCGAGACCACCGGCTTCGAGCGCTGGAACCGCATCTACAGCGAGTCCGGCGAGGTGAACAAGGTGCAGCGGAACATCCGCATCGGGCACCAGAAAACGGTGGACAACGTGCTGGCCTGGCTGCAGGAGCAGGGCAACCTGGGCGAGCGCAGCTTCTGCGATGCCGGCTGCGGCGTGGGCAGCCTGGCGATCCCCTTGGCCCAACTCGGCGCCGGCTCGATCGCCGCCAGCGATCTGTCCGAGGCGATGGCGAGCGAAGCGCGGCGCCGCGCCGAGGCAGCGGGCATCGGCGCCGGCCAGCTGCAGTTCAGTGCCTCCGATCTGGAGAGCCTCGAGGGCCGCTACGACACCGTGATCTGCCTGGACGTGTTCATCCACTACCCCCAGGCCGCCGCCGAGGAGATGGTGCGCCACCTGGCCGGCATGGCCGAGACGCACCTGATCGTGAGCTTCGCCCCCTACACCCCCCTGCTGGCGCTGCTCAAGGGCATCGGCCAGCTGTTTCCCGGCCCGAGCAAGACCACCCGCGCCTACACCCTCAAGGAAGACGGCATCGTTGCCGCCGCCGCTGAGGCCGGGTTCCAGCCCGTGCGCCGCAGCCTCAACCAGGCCCCCTTCTACTTCTCACGGCTGATCGCCTTCGAGCGCGCCTGAAGGCGCACCACCCTGAAGGTGAGGTTCAGCCGTTCGCCCCCCACCCGCAATCGGCGCGGCACGGCGTGTTGCCACCACTGCTGGCTGGGGGGCGCCATCAGCAGCAGGTCGCCGTGGGCCAGCTTGAGGTTGAAGGGAGCGCAGGCCTCGCTGGCTGAGCCGTAGCCGGCCGGCGGCGAGCCGCTGGCGCGGGGACTGGGCCGTGGCCGCAGGCGGAAATCTCTGGACGCCCCAAGGCTCAAGGAGGCGATCGGCGCGGCCGGATCCAGCTCCGGTTCGTCGTCGGCGTGCCAGCCCATGGCATCGCGGCCGTCGCGGTAGCGGTTGAGCAGCAGGGAGTTGAAGCGCCAGCCGGTGAGCGCCTCCAGGTCGCGGCGCAGCGCCTCGGCGGCGGGCGACCAGGGCTCGATGGGATTCGCCAGGCCGCTGTAGCGGTAGCCGCAGCCGGGGTCGGCCATCCAGCAGGTGAGTCTCGGCAGCGGGTGGCGCCGGCCGTAGAGGGTGATCGCCTCCTGTTTCCAGGGCACTTCGGCCCCCAGCCGCGCCAGCCGCGCCTCGGCCTGCGGCGGCGCCAGCCAGCCCACCAGGTGACGCAGCCGCAGCCCAGGCCGCTCGATCAGCCCCTCGGCCAGCAGCCCAGCATCCAGGGGCAGTTGGCCGCAGGGTTCAGGCATCGTGCGGACCCTGCAACGCCGCTGGCAGGGGAGCCTCCAGCTGCAGCAGCCCGCCCTCCGGGGTGGCCAGCCGCAGCCGGTGGGCGTGCAGGCGGTAGCCGCCCTGGCCGGGGAGCACCTCGCCACCGGCATCACCCCCGCTGCGATACAGCGGATCCCCCAGCAGCGGCGCCCCGGCCGCGGCGGCGTGGATGCGGATCTGGTGGGGGCGGCCGGACGCAATCGTCACCTCCACCAGCCAGGCCTCAGCAGCGGGATCTTCAGCACCGCCCCCCGCAGCGCCGCCGGTGCCCCCGCCCGCGCCACCGCGCCTGAGCAGACGCAGGACACTGCGCGCCACCAGGGCGCGGCAATCCTCCGGCTCCGCCGCGGCCCACACCTGGCCGAGCAGCCGATGGCGCCGGCGGCCGATCGGCGTGGTGAGCTCAAGGCTGCCGCCGGACTGCAGGGCCAGCACCGGCGAACCGGCAGCGGGGGGCTGGAGCAGGGCGCGGTAGGTCTTGCGGCAGCCGGAGCCGGTGGAGCTGCCAGTGGGGAGGCGAGCTTGGGCATCGGCGGGTGCGGCCGTGCTCTCGCGCAGCAGGGCGCTGAGCCAGGCCCGCGTGGCGGGGCGGCGGGCGCAGAGCAGCAACCCCGAGGTGAAGCGGCCGAGGCGGTGCACGGGCCGCGGCAGGCCGCTGGCGCCATCGAGCTGGCCGGCGGCCAGCTGCCGCTCCAGCTGCCGCAGCAGGGTGTGCTCGAGGAACCCGCCGGCCGGCAGCACCGGCAGGCCGCTGGGCTTGTCGAACGCCACCAGGTCGCCGTCGTCGAACAGGGGGCCGGGCAGGGCCGGCACGGCGGCTTCGTGCCAGGGGGGCCGATGCCAGCTGAGCCGATCGCCGGCGGCGAGGGCCACATCGGCCCGGAGCTGTTGGCCGTTCCTGCAGATCTCGCCGGCGGCGAGCCGCTGCCGCCACACGTGCTGATCCGAATGCCGGTAGCGCCCGGCGTAGAAGGCGCTCACCGCCAGGCCAGCGGCCGCGGCAGCGACCCTGTCGCGGTAGCAGTGGCCGCGGTTGGGGCCACTGGCCAGCCAGCCGGCGGGGGGCGGTGGGCCCGGGGCCCGCTCAGGGGTCAAGCCGGGCTCACTCCACCAGGGCGTTCTCGAGCGCAAAGCGCACCAGTTCGGTGCGGCTGGAGGTGCCGGTCTTGATGAACAGCCGGCTCACGTATTTCTCCACGTTGCGGATGGAGGTTTCCAGGCGCCGGGCGATCTCCTTGTTCATCAGCCCCTCGGCCACCAGCTGCAGCACCGACGCCTCCCGCGGCGTGAAGTTGATCTCCGGGGCACCGGGCGGTTTCCTGGCCGAGCCGCCGGTGGCCAGCAGGGAGCGGATCTCGGTGATCTGGCGGGCCATCTGACCGATGTCGGCATCGGCGAAGCGGGCGGCCTCAGCCAGCAGCCGCTCCTGACGGCGCACGGCATTGCGCACCCGCGCCACCAGTTCGTCGGGGTCGAAGGGCTTGGGGATGTAGTCGTCGCAACCCGCCTGGTAGCCAGCGATGCGATCAGACGTCATGCCCTTGGCGGTGAGAAAGATCACCGGGGTGCCGCCCAGGCGCTCATCGGCACGCAGCTTGCTGAGCAGCCCGTAGCCGTCGCAGCGGGGCATCATCACGTCGCTGATCACCACATCGGGCAGCAGCTCCTGGGCCTTCTCCCAGCCCTCCTCGCCGTCGGCGGCGGTGGTCACGGCGAAGCCCTCGTCCTCGAGGTAGGCGGTGACGGCGGCGCGCAGGCCGGGTTCGTCGTCGACCAGCAGCAAGCGCACGGGGACAGGGCTGGCGGCGGCCTCTGGGTTGCCCTCTGGGTTGCCCTCGGGGCTGTCCGCAGGGCTGCCTGGGGGGGTGGGGCCAGGGGTTCCGTCTGGGGTGCCTTGGGCGGCGGTGGGATCAGTGCTCATCGACCCAGTCTGCAGAGCGTCAACGGGCCCGTCCAGGCAGCACCTCCTCGGATTCGGGCAGGCCGCCGCTGTAGCCCAGCTCCAGGGCCAGCGCACCCAGGCTGGCGGGGTCGCGGCCCGCCTGCTCGGGATGGCAGACGGCCCACCACACCAGGTGATCGATGCGGTTGGCGGCGGTGACCAGGCCGCCGGGGTTGAGCCGGCGCACAACCCAGCGGTCGCCCTCCCGGGTCATGCGCATCGGCGCCGCCGGCGAACAGCCCAGGGTGTCGGCGGTGAGCCGCACATCGCTGCCGTGCTGGCGCCAGAGCTGCACGCGACTGAGGCTGGGGCTGGCGGGATCGACCTTGACCCCATAGACCCCCAGCACCCGGGGGCCCTCCATGCTGGGCCGTTCCTCCAGCACCACCAGCCCGGGTGGCCGATCCGGCAGCGACACCTGGGCCAGCGCTGCCGGCGTCAGCAGCATGGACACGAGCGCTGGCAGGGCCAGCAGGCGCCAGGGCGGCGGGGGGCTTGTCAGCATGGACCGCAGGCAACCACGGCCATGCTCGCCTACCTCGACCACCAGGCCAGCACCCCCTGTGATGCCGCCGTGCTGGCGGCGATGGGCCCCTGGTGGAGCGAGCAGTGCGCCAACCCCGCCAGCCGCGGCCACCGGGCCGGGCTGGCCGCGGCCGCCGCCGTGGAGCGGGCCCGCCAGCAGGTGGCGGCGGCCCTGGGGGCCGAGGCCGGCGGCGTGGTGTTCACCAGCGGCGCCACCGAAGCCAACAACCTGGCACTCAAGGGTGTCGCCGAGGCGGCCCTGGAACGGGGCGCCGCGCGCCGCACCCTGGTGAGTGTGGTGAGCGAGCACCGGGCGGTGCTGGACCCCCTGCGCTACCTGGAGCGCCATGGCTTTCCGCTGCGCCTGCTGCCGGTGGATCCAGGTGGCCTGGTGCAGCTGGAAGCCCTGGAGGAGGCCCTCGGCCCCGATGTGCTGCTGCTCAGCGTGATGGCGGCCAACAACGAGATCGGCGTGCTGCAACCGCTGGCGGCGATCGCCCGCCTCTGCCGCCAGCGCGGCGTGCTGCTGCACGTGGACGCCGCCCAGGCCGCGGGCCACATCCCCCTGGCGATGGCCGAGCTGGGGGTGGATCTGCTCAGCCTCAGCGGCCACAAGTGCTATGGGCCCAAGGGTGTGGGGGCGCTGCTGGTGCGCGAGGGGGTGGCCCTGGCTGCCCAGCTGCACGGCGGCGGCCAGGAGCAGGACCGGCGCGCCGGCACCGTGGCGGTGCCCCTGGTGGTGGGGCTGGGGGAAGCCCTGGAGCGCGCCCTGGCCGACCAGCGGGAGCGGGCGGAGCGGCTCGGCGGCCTGCGCGATCGGCTGCTCCAGGAGCTGCTGGCCCTCGGTGGCCTCACGGTGAACGGGGCCGCCAGTCCGCGGCTGGCCCACAACCTCAACGTGACCGTGCAGGGCGTGGACGGCGCCGCCCTGCACCGGCTGCTGCGCCGCTCGATCGCCGTGAGCAGCGGCTCGGCCTGCAGCCAGGGGTCCCCCTCCCACGTGCTGGCGGCCCTGGGCCGCAGCCGGGCCGAGGCCGCCGCCTCGATCCGCTTCGGGCTGGGGCGCAGCACCAGCGCGGCGGAGATCGAGCTGGCCGTCGCCGCGGTGGCCGAGGCCGTGGCCAGCCTGCGGCAGCTCAGCCCAGCACGGTGGTGAGCACCACGAACCCCACCCCGCCCAGGAGGGCCAGCAGGGCCTGGGCCACCCGGCTCACCAGCATCCCCGCCACCACCGCCAGCCCCACCAGCAGGGAGCGCCGCAGGCGCAGCAGGCCCAGGGGTCCCAGGGAGGTGGGGGCGCTGCAGAGCTCCCCCAGGGCAGCCCCCAGCAGGGGTCCGCAGAGAGCGCCGAGCAGCGGACCGCCGAAGGGCAGCACCGGCAGCAGCCCCAGCAGACCCACCAGCAGCCCCAGCCCGGCACCGATGTAGGCCCAGCGGGTGGCCCGCAGGCGGGCCGGCCCCAGCACCAGCCCCAGCGCCTCAGCGCCCCAGCCCAGGGCCAGCAGCAGGCAGGCCAGGGCGAAGGGCAGCCAGCCGGCGCTCCAGCCCACCGCCCACACCCAAACCCCGGCCCCCAGGGGCAGCAGGGCCAGGCCGGGCAGCAGGGGCAGCAGGGTGCCCGGGATGGCCAGCAGCTGGATCACCAGCGCGATCCACCAGAAGGCCTCAGGGCCGACGGGGGGCGTCATGGCCGGGGCCGGGCCGTGCTCACAGCGCGATGTTCAGGGAATCGACCTGATGATCGCCAATCCGGCGCCCCTGGGCAGAGGGGGAATCAGCCCATCCGGGGACAGCCCCATGGTCCGAGGCGGTGTGGGGACGGCGTGGGGTGAGTCTGTGCAGGGGTAGGCGTGGTGCGGCAGCGGTGTTGCCGTTGACGTCAGTTTGTGGCCACGCCTACAGCGGCCGATAGGTTCGGGTCACTCTTTCCATTTCCCTTCGCATGACGGCAGGCCACGGCAGCACCAGGCTTCGCGTGGGCCAGGCGGTTGAAGACGGCTGGCAGGCCTTCAGCCGCTCCCCCTGGCCCTTCGTGCTCTTTGCCCTGCTGGTGGGGGTGCTGTCGGCGATCGTCCAGGCCATCGGCAATGCGGGCATCAACGAGGAGGGCGCGTTGCTCGGCGTTGGTGGAGCGATCGCCGCACTCGTCTCCCTGGTGGGCAGCGCGATCGTGAGTCTCTGGGGCACCACCGGGCTGGTGCGGGGCGCCTGGATGGCGCTGGAGGGCAGGCGGCCGGTGTTCGCCGACTTCAGCCGCTGGGACGGCGCCGCGGCCAAGCGCCTGTTTGTGCGTCAACTCACCCTGACGCTGGTGATCCTGGTGATTGCCGCGGTCGCGGCGGTGGTGGCCTTCGGGCTGATGCAGATCAATGAGCTGCTGATCTGGATCCCGGCCGTGGTGGCCCTGGCGGTGTTCGTCTACCTGGCCGTGAACCAGAAGTTCATCGCCTACGTGGCGCTGCTGGAACAGCGCGGCCCCGTGGACACCATCGAGCACGGCAGGCAGGTGGTGGATCCCAACTGGTGGAGCGTGGTGCTGCTGCTGATCGTGGAGTCGGCGATCATGCTCGTGGGCCTGCTGCTCTGCCTGGTGGGGGTGGTGGCCGCCTTCCCGCTCGCCCTGTGCATCTCCACAGCGGCCTACCGCCAGCTGTTCGGCAGCGAGGACCAGACCGGGCTGGCCAGCTGAGCGATCTGGTCTGCTGAGACACCGGCTCAGCTGCGCCGGCGGCGGGCCAGACGCCAGCGGGCACTGCGGCTGCGGGGGTTGCTGGCCTGCTCCTGCTCGTCGGCCTGAACCGCCCTGCGGGTGAGGCGCTCCAGCCGCTCGTCGGCGAGAAAGGCCTGCTTCACCCGCCGGTCTTCGAGGGAGTGGAAACTGATCACGCCGAACAGGCCCCCAGGCAACAGCCAGTCGGGAGCGTCGGCCAGCAGCCGTTCCAGGGCCCCCAGCTCATCGTTGACGGCGATGCGCAGGGCCTGAAAGCTGCGGGTGGCGGGATGGATCCGGCCACGGCGGGCCTTGGGGGGATAGCAACCGGCCACCGCATAGGCCAGGGCCGCGGTGCCGCTGTAGGGGCCATGGGCGGTGAGATCAGCCTTGATGCGGCGCGCGATCCGGCGCGACAGCCGCTCCTCCCCGTAGGCGTAGAGGAGATCGGCCAGCGCGGTTTCCTCCAGCCGCTCGAGCAGCTCCGCCGCCGTCTCCCCTTGCTCCGGGTTCATGCGCATGTCGAGGGGGCCGTCGTGGCGGAAACTGAAGCCGCGGCCGGCCACGTCCAGCTGGGGACTGCTCACCCCCAGGTCGGCCAGCACCATCGCCACCGGCTCGCTGGGGCTGAAGGCGGCGAAGTTGGCGGCCACGATCGTGACGCGATCGCCGAAGCGGGCCAGGTGCTCGGCGGCGGCGGCGCGGGCGCTCGGATCCTGGTCGAGCCCCACCAGGCACAGGCGGGGGTGGGCCTCGAGCAGCAGGGCGCTGTGGCCGCCGCCGCCGAGGGTGCAGTCGATCAGCAGGCCGCCTTCCGGTCGCTCCGCCAGCAGCTCGGCCAGCGGCGCCAGGCCCGCCAGCAGCGGCTGGGCCAGCACGGGCCGGTGGTCGAAGGCCTCGGGACTGGCGAGCGCAGTTGCCATGGCGCCATCCTGAACCGGCGGGCAGGGGTCGACGTGAGTCCATACCCACCCTGGCTGGCCCTGGCGGCCAGCGCCCCGTTGCCCCTGCCGTAGTCCCCAGGGGAGCTGTTGGGGCCCCAGGCCCTGATCGGCTGGCTCTGCCTTCCTAAGATCCGGCCAACGTTCCGCCCTCGGTGCAGGCCCCATGACCCAGCTGGAGACGCGCACCGAGCCGATGGTGGTCAACTTCGGCCCCCATCACCCTTCGATGCACGGGGTGTTGCGGCTGGTGGTGACCCTCGACGGCGAGGACGTGGTGGATTGCGAGCCGGTGATCGGCTACCTGCACCGCGGCATGGAGAAGATCGCCGAGAACCGCACGAACATCATGTTCGTGCCCTACGTGAGCCGCATGGACTATGCGGCCGGCATGTTCTACGAGGCGATCGTGGTCAATGCCCCCGAACGTCTGGCCGATGTGCCGGTGCCCAAGCGCGCCAGCTACATCCGCGTGTTGATGCTGGAGCTCAACCGCATCGCCAACCACCTGCTCTGGCTTGGCCCCTTCCTGGCTGATGTGGGCGCTCAGACGCCCTTCTTCTACATCTTCCGCGAGCGGGAGATGATCTACGACCTCTGGGAAGCAGCCACGGGCCAGCGGCTGATCAACAACAACTACTTCCGCATCGGTGGCGTGGCGGCCGATCTGCCCTACGGCTGGCTGGATAAATGCCTCGATTTCTGCGACTGGTTTGGCCCCAAGATCGATGAATACGAGAAGCTGATCACCAACAACCCGATCTTCCGCAAGCGCATCGAGGGGTTGGGGGTGATCAACCGCGAGCAGGCGATCAACTGGAGCCTCTCAGGGCCGATGCTGCGCGCTTCGGGGGTGTCCTGGGATCTGCGCAAGGTGGACCACTATGAGTGCTACGACGACTTCGACTGGTCGGTCGTCACTGCGGAAGAAGGTTGCTGCTTCGCCCGCTACCGCGTGCGCGTGCAGGAAATGCGGGAGTCGCTGAAGATCCTGCGCCAGGCCTGCGCCATGATTCCCGGCGGCCCCACCGAAAACCTGGAAGCCCGCCGCATGGCCGAGGGCAAAGGCAGCGAGTTTGCCGGCTTCGACTATCAGTATGTGGCCAAGAAGGTGGCCCCCACCTTCAAGATTCCCGAGGGTGAGCTCTACACCCGCCTGGAATCGGGCAAGGGTGAAATCGGTGTGTTCATCCAGGGCACCAACGACGTGACGCCGTGGCGGTTCAAGATCCGCGCCGCCGATCAGAACAATCTGCAGATCCTGCCCCACATCCTCAAGGGGCACAAAGTGGCCGACATCATGGCGATCCTCGGCTCCATCGACGTGATCATGGGGTCGGTGGATCGATGAACAGCCTGGACCGCTGAAGCGCTTTCTGCGCCGCCTCCGGCACGCGGGCTTCCTGCTGCCGGCAGCGCTCACCGGTTATTTGTGGCTGAAGGGCGGCCATCCCGCCCTGCCCGGCTGGCCCTGTCCGCTGCGAACCCTCACGGGCATCCCCTGTCCCACCTGCTTCCTCACCCGCGCCACCAGCCTGGCCCTGCGCGGAGATCTGGGCGGCTCGCTGCACTGGCATGCCTTCGGGCCGCTGGCGGCGGCGGGCCTGGTGGGCTGGTCGGTGCTGGCGATCCGCCAACGGCGCCTGCTGCCTCGGCCGCTGTCCCGGCCGCTGCCCGGCTGGCCCCTGGCGGCGGTGGCCGTGGGGCTGCTGGGCTACTGGGTCGTGCGGGTGGTGGTGCAGCAGAGGCTGGGCTGGGACAGCTTCCCAGCGGCCTGAGGCACCCGTGACACCATGGCGCCATGGACCCCGCCAGCTGGCTGCTGCTCGCACGCACCGTGCGCTTCGGTGACACCGATGCCGCCGGGGTGATGCACTTTCCCCGGCTGCTTGTCTGGTGCCATGAGGCCTATGAAGAGAGCCTGGAGCGCTTTGGGCTGGCGGCCGCCGAGATCTTTCCCACCCCCGGCCGCACGCCGGCGGTGGCGCTGCCGGTGCTGCACTGCCAGGCCGACTACCGGGCGCCGCTGGTGTGCGGCGACTGCCTGCAAATCAAGCTGAGGCCAAGGCGCCTCGACCCCGCCAGCTTTGAGCTGCAGTACAGCTTCCGCAGCGGCGAACGGGAAGCGGCCAAGGCTCTCACCCGCCACCTGGCGATCGAGGCGGCCAGTCGCCGGCGCTGCCCCCTGCCCGCTCCCATCAACCGTTGGCTGGAGGCTTCAGGGCTGGAGCAGGGGATTCAGCCGCTCTGAGGGCAGTGCTCCTTTGGGGGCGGCGGAAGACATAAAACAGCGCCGCCAGCTGCAGGGGGAGGAAGGCCGCCATCAGAGCGAGGGGATGGAGCCCATCGTGGGGGATGGTTCCAGCCATGGCGAGGCTGAGAACGCCTGCACCAGCTACCAAGAACAGCACAGGTAATCGCATGACAAGATCAGAACCAGTCCTTCTGCGAATCAAGATATTCGGCTTCAAACTGGGAGTTTGTTTTAGTTAGGTAGATAATACCTTCAATGATGCCAATAATTTGGAATACGACATAGCCAATTCCGCACGTCAGAAGCGACACCACCAGCATGATAACGGCCGGCTTGGTGTAGCCAAGGATGAACTTGTGCACCCCGAAGGCGCCCAGGAAAATGCCGGTGAGACCAACCGCCAGCTTCTTGTTGCTGATTTCGCTATCGCTGAAGGTGCTCATCGGCGTGGCGGGTGGCATCCGTGTGCCCCGCTTCTAGCGCCATCAGCCAGCGCTGCCAACGGCCCCGCTGCCACTTGCCCAGCGGCGTAGGGGCCAGCCCGGGGCAGAGCAGCCAGCGCCCCGGCCGCTCAGCAGGCGCCCAGTCGGCGCAGAGCCCCTGCAGGCGCTGCAGCAGCGCCGCGCCATCGGCGGCCGGCCGGGGCCGCACCAGCGCCACCAGCCGCTGGCCCCACTCGGCATCCTCCACAGCCAGCAGCAGCAGCGCCTGCAACGGCAACGGCGCCGCTGCCGCCGCGGCGTTGAGCCGCAGCTCCAGCTGGTCGGGGAACACGGTTTCGCCGCCGCTGTGGATGGCGCCATCGAGCCGGCCCCGCAGCTCCAGCCCGACGGGTCCGAGCCGGCCGGCATCGGCGCTGCGCCACCAGCCATCGGGCCCCATGTCCAGGGGTCGCAGCTCGCCCGCCTGCAGCCAGCCGGGGCTGATCCGCGCACAGCGCAGCTCCACGGCCCCGCTGGCGCCGTCGACGCGCAACTCCACCCCGGGCAAGGGCCAGCCGCAGCCAGCGGCTCCGGCCAGGAAGCGCTCAGGGGAGAGGGCGCAGACCATGGCGGCGGTTTCGGTGGCCCCGTAGCAGGGGGCCAGGCGCAGGCCAGCAGCCCGGGCCCGCCTGGCCAGCTGCGGCGGCAACGCGGCCCCGCCCACCCAGATCAGCGCCAGCTGTTGCAGCCAGGCCACCGCGGCGGGTTCGGCCATCAGGCGCTGCAGCTGGGTGGGCACCAGCGAGAGCAGCACGGGTCGCTCAGCAGGCACGGGGGCGGCCTGGGACAGCAGGGCTGGCCGGCGCAGCCAGGCCGGCTCCAGCCGCCGGTGCCGCGCCCCCCACTGGCGGGCGCGCAACCACGGCAGCACACCGCTCACGTGGTGCAGGGGCAGGGGGTTGAGGTGCAGGCAGGCCGCCGGATCCAGGCCCAGCGCCTCGAGCCAGCGGCCCGTGGCGGCGGCCGAAGCCTGCAGCTGGGCCAGGGGCAGCAGGCACCAGCGCCGGCCGGCACCGTCTCTGCCTGGGTCGCCTCCGTGGCTGCCGCCACTGCCCAGCACCACCCCCGGGCCCCACCGGCGCTCCAGGGGCTCCAGCCCACCAGGGCCGATCGCCGCCGCCAGGGCCTTCTGCTCCTGGAGGGCCGGCGCCGTCAGGGGCACGATCCGCCCCCGGCGCCAGGCCCGGGCCAGCTGCAGCGGCGGCAGGGCCGTTGGGGTGATCCGCTCCGCCGTCATGGGCAGCCCGCCTCAACAGCCTGCTCGGCCTGCAGCCCGGCCGCCCGCCATACCCGCTCGGGATCACTGCTGCCCAGCTCCCCGGCCACCTGCCAGCCCGGGGCCAGGCCGGGCGCCGCCGGCGTGGGCCCCTCGGCCTGCAGGGCCGCCAGGTGATGCAGCCAGCGCCGGCCGATACCCGTTTCGAAGCCGGTGCTGAGCATCAGCCGCGGCCGGCCCCGCTCCAGATCCGCCAGCAGCGGCCGGGGGTCGCCCTCCTGGGCCGGCCGGCGCACCTGCCAGCCCGTCCCAGCTGGCGCGCAGGCCTGGGTGGCGCTGCAGCGATTCATCCAGAGCCACCGGCAGGCCAGGGCAGTGGCGCAGTAGATCGCGCCAATCCCTGATGATCCAGGGGGTCAAGGGGCTGCTCCAGCCACTCCAGCCTGGGTTCACCCCGCAGCCGCTCGCGCCCAGGCCCTGGCCGTGGCCCGGTCCCAGCCGCCGTTGGCATCGAGGCGCAGCCGCGCCCCGGCGGGCAGCCGCTGCAACAGCCGCTCGAGAACCTGCCGTTCCAGGCGGTCCTCGCTGACGGCCACCTTCCATTTGCAGCTGAGCGGCTCGGCGGAGGTGCCCCCCGGGGCGGCAGCGCCCGCCGCCAGCGCCGCATCCAGGGCCTCAAGCGCCGCCTCGCCCGCCGGCAGCAACAGGGCCGGGGGCGGGGCCGGCAGCCAGCGGCGGCGCGGCAGCCCGTCCAGCTCCGCCAGGGCCGCCCCCAGGGCGAAGCCGAGCGCCGGCGGCAAGCCGGGCAGGACCCGCTCCAACCCA
Organism: uncultured cyanobacterium; assembly: GCA_963765575.1. Lineage (GTDB taxonomy): Bacteria > Cyanobacteriota > Cyanobacteriia > PCC-6307 > Cyanobiaceae > NIES-981. The sequence goes on from CAVXWZ010000002.1 coordinate 483,270, forward strand.
GCCCGCGCCACGGCGGTGCCCAGCTGGGCCATGGCCGCCGCCAGGGGCGCCGGATCGCCATCGAGGGGGGCCGCTTCGCCCCAGCCCAGCGCTCCGCCGGGGGCCTGCAGCCGCAGCAGCCAGCCCCGCTTGGCGGTGAGCAGTCCCCGCGCCGTGCGCAGGGGTCTGGGGAGCAGCACGTGCAAGGGGCGCCAGGCCAGGCGCAGGGAGCCGCCGGCGGCGGCTGTCGCGGGCTGGCTCACGGGCACCGCCATCACCGGCTCAGGCCAGCCAGCGGCCCAGGGCCAGGCCCGCCGCCAGGCCGAGGCCATTGAGGGCCTGGAAGCGCAGGGCCAGAAACTTGCTGCCGCTGATCCGCGCCGGCTCGTGGTGGTGGCGGCTGAGCAGCTGGATCAGGCGACGGGCCGGCGGCAGGCCGATCGCCCCCAGCAGGGCGGTGAGCGGCCAGCGCTGGGCCGCGGGCGCCACCAGCACGGGCGCCCACTGGAACGCCAGGGTGGCGGCCACGAACCAGGGCACCAGGGCCGCCGCCGCCGCCGGGCCCAGGTGCACCACCGGCGAGCGCTTGCCGTTGACGGCGTCCTCCTCCACCTGGTGGAAGTGGGAGCAGAACAGCACCAGGGTGGTGGCCAGGGCCGCGCCGCTGCCGAGCTCCAGGGCTTCGGCCCAGGGCACCGGGGTGCCCAGCGCTGCCGAAGTGGCCGGAGCCAGGGCCAGCAGAGCGGCGGCGGTGGCCAGGGGGCCGAAGGCCAGCCAGCAGAGCGGTTCGCCCAGGCCCCGGTAGCCCAGCCGGAACGGCGGCCCCTGGTAGAGGTAGCCGAGGCCGCAGCAGGCCAGCACCAGCAGCAGCACGGCCGCACTGCTGCGCCAGGCCACCAGGGCCATCAACGCCAGCCCCAGCGCCAGGCAGCCGTTGGCCAGGGCCGCCACCCGGTCGCGGCGGCCGGTGAGGTTCACCAGCGAATGGGGCTTGCCGTGGACGTCCACACCGGTGTCGGCATCGAAGACGTCGTTGGCGAGGTTCTCCCAGGCCAGCAGCAGCACCGCCGCCAGCAGGAACAGCAGCAGCTGATCGAGGCGCACCGGCTCGGCCCGGCCGAAGCGCCAGCCGGCGGCCAGCAGCACCGGCATCACCGCCACCGCATACATCGGCCACTTGATCGCCGCCGTCCACAGCTGCCCACGGGCGTAACGGCTTGCGACGACCTCGGGCTCTGGCATGGGGGCCGGCGGCGCTGGCACGAACGGGGCCCATACATTTGAGCAGCCCAACGGAGCGGCACGGCTTGGCAACCACCGGCCCCGAACTGGTGCAGGCGGGCGGCGACTTCTCCGCCCTGCTGGACGAGGCCTGCCGGCGCGCCCGCCAGCTCGAGCAGGACAGCGTGCTCAGCCTGGCGACCCCCCTGGCCGGCGGTGATCCCTTCACCCTGCTGCCCCACCTCGACGGCGGCGGTGAGGCCAGCAGGGGCGAAGGCGGCAGGGGCGAGAGCAGCAGTGACTTCCGCTTTCTCTGGGACGGAGCGCCGGGGCTGTGCATCGCCGCCAGTGGCCGCACCCACAGCCTGGAGCTGAGCGGCCCGCGGCGCTTCGAGCTGGCCCGCCGCTTCGCCAGCGCCACCCTGGCCCGGCTGGGGGGACAGGGTGGCGCAGCCGCCGCCCCCTGTCCGCGCCATGCCCGGCCGCGGCTGCTGCTGGCCTTCAGCTTCTTCGATTCGCCCCTGGAGGGCGAAACCGGCGCCGCGCCAGGCGTGCAGGCGGTGCTGCCGCGCTGGCAGCTCAGCCGCCACGGCCGCCACTGCTGGCTGCGGCTGCAGCGCCCCCTGGGCGGCGGCACCACCGCCCGCAGCCTGGCCGAAGAGCTGTGGGAAGCCGCCAGGGCCCTGGAGCGGATCGCCCGCGACAGCTGCGATCCGGCCACCACCGCTGCCATCGCCGACACCAGCCTGGCCGCCGTGATCGAGCGCTCCCCCTGGCAGCAGCGCTACCGCCTCAACGCCGCCCAGGCCCTGGCGCTGGTGGACGAGGGCCGGCTGGAGAAGCTGGTGCTGGCGGTGCGCCAGCAGCTGCGGCTCGACCGGGCCCCCGACCCCCTGGCCCTGCTGGCGCCCCTGCGACGGCACCAGAGCGGCAGTTGCCGGTTTCTCTGGCAGCGCGGCCACGACTCGGCCCTGCTGGGGGCCTCCCCGGAACGGCTGCTCACCGTGCGCCAGGGCCAGCTGCGCAGCGACGCCCTGGCGGGCACCGCCCCGGCCGATCAGGGCGTCGCCCTGCTGGCCTCGGCCAAGGACCGGCTCGAGCACGAGCTGGTGGTGGACACGATCATGGCCGTGCTCAGCCGGGCGGGCCTGCGGCCGCAGCGGCCGCGCCATCCACGGCTGGCCCGCCATGGCCAGCTGGTGCATCTGCATACGCCGATCAGTGCGGCCCTGGGCGGGCGGCACCCGCTGGCGATCGCGGCCGCCCTCCATCCCACTCCCGCGGTGGCGGGTCTGCCGCGGCGCGAGGCGATGGGCTGGCTGCGCAGCCTGGAGCCCTTCGAGCGGGGGCATTACGCCGCCCCGATCGGCTGGATCGACAGCGCTGGCGATGCCGACCTGCGCGTGGCGATCCGCAGCGGCATCCTGCGCGGCCGCGAACTGGAGCTCACCGCCGGCGCCGGGCTGGTGCCGGGCTCAACGGTGGAGCGGGAGCTGCAGGAGGTGGCGCTGAAGCTGGGGGTGCTGCAGCAGCAGCTCAATCTGCCCGTGCCCGGCCGCTGGTGAGGCACTGAATGGCCCCCCTGATGCCGCCATGGCCGCAGCTGGGCCTGCTGCTGGCACTGCTGGCCACGGCTCTGCTGGTGCGCCAGGCCGTGGGCCGGCGGCGGCTGGCGCGGATCATCTTTGAAGCCGACACCCCGGCCGGCCGGCAATTCGACATCGCCCTGCTGGGGGCGATCGTGCTCAGCGTGGTGGCGGTGGCCCTGGAGAGCGAACCGGGCCTGCAGAGCCGCTTCCAGGCCCAGTTCACGCCCCTGGAGTACGGCTTCTCCAGCCTCTTCACCCTCGAATACCTGCTGCGGCTGCTGTGCAGCGCGCGGCCCCTCAGCTACGCCCGCAGCTTCTTCGGCATCGTCGATCTGCTCTCCAGCATCCCGCCGCTGCTGGGCCTCGGCAGCCTGCGCGGCAAATACCTCACGGTGATCCGCATTCTGCGGCTGATGCGGGTGTTCCGGATTCTCAAGCTTGGGCCAATACATCCGCGAGGCCGAGCGGCTGAAACAGGCACTGACGGCCAGCCGCCGCAAGATTCTGATCTTCCTGCTGATGATGGTGAATCTGGTGGTGATCATCGGCGCCCTGATGTATGTGATCGAGGGCGAAGCCGGGGGCTTCACCAGCATCCCCACGGGCATCTACTGGGCGATTGTCACGATCACCACCGTGGGCTACGGCGATGTGGCCCCGATCACCCCCCTGGGCCGGATCACGGCCTCGGCGGTGATGCTGCTCGGCTACAGCATCATTGCGGTACCCACCGGCATCGTCACCGCCGAGCTGGGGCGGGCCCGCACCGATGTGGGCCAGGGTGAGGCCAGCGGCGAACCCCAGCCCTGCGGCCGCTGCGGTGAGTGTCAGCATCCGGCGAGCGCCCGCTTCTGCCACCGCTGCGGCACCCCCTTCTCCCCCCGCCCCGAGCCATGACCAGCGAGCTCACGACCCTCCTGGCCGCCACCCTCTCGGGCGCCGGCATGCTGGCGGGGGTGGATCCGGAGCGGATCACGGCCCTGCGCCCCCAGCGCCGGCAGCTGGCGGAGGGGGCGGTGCTGTTCCGCCGTGGTGAACCGGGAGCCTGCGCCTACCTGATCCTGGACGGCATCCTCGGCCTGAACACGGGCGAGGGGGGCGAGGCCGGCGAGGCCCCCAGCTGCTTCCGCAAGGTGGTGGCCGGGGAGCTGGTGGGGGAATACGGGCCCCTCTGCGGCGAGCCCCGCTCCGCCACGGCCGTGGCCCTCACGGACATGGAGCTGCTGGAGCTGGACCGCAGCCAGCTGCAGCGGTTGCTGGAGGAGGCGCCGGCCGTGGAGCAGCGCCTGATCTCGGCCCTGGCCGAGGCCGCTTCGGTCGGCCGGGTTCCGGGGCGGATGGGCCTGGAGACGGTCGTGATTCATGACGCCAACCCGGGATCGGACCTCACCGCCGCCGCGGTCGCCCTGTTGCCGGAGCACCTGCGGGGGATGGCCAGCGCCTGGCCCGGTCTGGCCGATCTGAGCGTTCACAGCAACGGCGGCGATGAGGAGCATCTGCATCGCTGGCTGGTGGAAGCCAGCCGCGCCGGACGGCCGCAGGTGCTGTTCAACCAGGACCCCCAGGCCCTCAGCCGCCGCAATCTGCTGCTGATCGATCGGCTGCTGCTGCTCTGCGACGGCACCGCTGCGACCCGCAACCTGCCCGAGACGATCAATCGCGAGGCGCTGCTGGTGCGGCTCTGGCCCGAGCAGCAGGAGCGGCCCAGCTCCCGCAGTTGGAGCAGCCAGCCCCCCTGCGCCCAGGTGCTCAACCTCAAACCCCGGCAGCCCCGCCACCTGCAACGGCTGGCCAGGGCCGTGCTGCGCCGCCAGACCGCGCTCGTGCTCGGAGGCGGCGGGGCCAGAGGCTTTGCCCACATTGGTGCCCTCGCCGCCCTGGAGCACCTCGGCCTCAACGACGTGGACATGGTGATGGGGGTGAGCATCGGCTCACTGGTGGCCGCCCTGGCGGCCTTCGAAACCCCCGCCGCGGAGATCTTTGAGCAGCTCGAGCGGGTGATCATCAAGTCCCGCCCCTATTCCTTCACCCTGCCGCGCGAATCGCTGTTCACCCTGCGCAACTCCCGCCGCGAGCTGCAACGCTTCTTCGGCCCGGCCCAGCTCCAGGACAGCTGGCTGCCCCTGCGCTGCTTCAGCACCAACCTCTCCAGCAAGCGGCTGCAGGGCTGGGCCAGCGGTGACATCCCCACGGCGGTGGTCGCCAGCATGTCGGTGCCCGGCATCTTCCCGCCGGTGGTCGACGGGCAGGGGAACCTGCATGTCGATGGCGGCATCCTCAACAACCTGCCGGTGGCCGAGGCGCGGCGGCAAACCGAGGGGCGCGTGCTGGCGATCTCCCTCGACCCCGACCCTGCGGCCCCCGCGGCGGCGGCCGCAGCGGAGCCCTCTGAACGCGAGCGACCCAGCCTGGGCCGCACGATCATCGACGCGATGATGTGCGGCTCCCATGCCGGCACCCGCGCCCAGGAACAGCAGGCCGATCTGGTGCTGAGGCCCGGCATCGCGCGCTTCCCCTTTCTGGACTGGAAGCGGTACCGCGAGATCTATGCCGTGGGCTACGAGGACACCCTCAAGCTGCTAGGCGCGGGCTGGCCGGAGCCGGAAGCTGATCAGACCGGAAGCTGATCAGACCGGAAGCAGTGGCTGCTCCGGCAGCCCCAGCGCCTGACGCCAGGCCACCAGGGGGCGTTCCCAGTGGCACTCCCAGCGCTGGGCCAGCAGCGGCTGGGCCCGGTAGCCCAGCTGGTAGCCATGGCCGATCGCCGCCAGCACGACGCCCATCTGCTCCGGGTCCTTGAGCAAATAGCGCAGCAGGCCGCCGCAGGTGATCACCGCCGCCATCGGTCGCCAGGTCTGGGCCAGTTCGAAGGCCTTGAGGGCAATCTCCCCAACCCGGTCGGTGCCGATGCCGGTGACCACATGCCAGATGTCGTGGCTCTGGCGCATGCGCATCAGCGTCCAGTCCAGGTCTGACACCACCTCCACCTTGCGGTAGTAGTCGGGGTCGAAGCCATGCGCAACGAAGTGCTCCGCCAGGGCCTGCCCCAGGCTTCCTGGGGGCATCCGGGCCAGCTCCTCCACCTCCACGGGCGGAGCCAGATAGCGCTCCCCCATCAGCTCGCTGACGCCGCTCAGGCCGCGCACCCGCTGCAGAAAGCTGTCCATGGCGCCGCTGCGGCGCAGCCCGTCTTCGATGTCGAACACCGATTCGGTGGCCTCGGGGTTGCGGATCATGCCCACCACACCACTGAGGGTGCGCAGGTAGTGGATCTGATGACGCTGGTGTCGAACTTCAGCCATCGCCTCTGGACCTGCCGGCAGCCCTTGGCCAGGGAGCTGGGCGAGGCCGTGGATTGCCTCGATGCTATGGGGACTGCGGCAGTTTTTCCACGGTGAGATCCGCCAGCGGCAGGCCCGCCAGGCGCTCCACCTCGCGGATGCCGGTGGGGCTGGTCACATTGATCTCACTGAGGCGGCCGTCGATCACGTCGATGCCCACGAAGAACAGACCCTCGGCCCGCAGGGCCGGCGCCAGGGCGCTGCAGACCTGCAGCTCGGCCTCGCTGAGCTCGGTGGCCTCCGGCCGGCCGCCCACGGCCAGATTGCTGCGGAACTCGCCACCGCTGGGCACCCGGTTCACCGCCCCCAGGGGCTCGCCGTTCACCAGCAGGATGCGCTTGTCGCCGGCGCTCACCCCGGGCAGGAAGGCCTGCACCATCACCGGCAGGGTCTGCTGGGCGGTGACCAGCTCCAGCAGCGCCCCCAGACCCGGCGTGCCCGCCGCGGCGAACACCACCCCCTGGCCGGCCCGACCGCCCAGGGGCTTGAGCACCACCTCGCGATGTTCGGCGATGAAGGCGGCCAGGGAGTCCCGGTGGCTCGCCACCAGGGTGGGCGCCATCAGGTGGCTCCAGCGCAGGGAGCTGAGCTTTTCGTTCCAGGCCCGCAGGGCGGCCGGGCGGTTGATCACCCGCACGCCCTGGCGCTCGGCCAACTCCAGCAGGTGGGTGGCATAGAGGTAGGCCTCATCCACGGGCGGGTCCTTGCGCATCCACACGTGGGCGAAGGCCGTGAGCGGCAGCAGCTGGGCCTCGCCCAGGGTGGGCCAGGGCTCGGTGACCAGCGGCCGCACCCAGGCCCAGGCGCTGTGGCCCAAGCGCGTGGCCCCGGCACCGGGGCCGGGGTCGGGGGTGGCGGGGCCGCAGGCCATCAGTGCAGCTGGGGTGGCGACCCACACGGGCCGGCCGGCCCGCTCGGCCGCCTGCATCAGGGCCACGCTGGAATCCTTGGCGGGATTGAGGCGCTCGATCGGATCGATCACAAACAGCTGGGCGCCAGGGCCCGCAGCGATTGCCGCAGCGCCGCCCGCATCGTTCGCCGCCGGGGCGTTGGCCATGGCTCAGACCGCCAGCAGGGCGTCGAGCCGGCCGCTGCGCTCCAGGGCGTGCAGCTCATCGCAACCGCCGATGCCGTCGTCGTCGATGAAGATCTGGGGCAGGCTGCTGCGCCCATCGGCCCGCGCGCTCATCAGCGCCCTGGCCTCGCGGTCACCATCGATGGCGTACTCGCTGTAGGCCACTCCCTTGCGATCCAGCAGCGCCTTGGCGCGGACGCAGAAGGGACAAAACCGCCAGGTGTAGATCTCGACCGTCGCCGCCATCAGGGCCGTTCCGCAGGTGGCCGGATCCTAGAAGTGAGCCGTTGGGCCGGGGGCTGGACGGCCGCCGCTGCCGCCGCCATTGAGTACGGTCGAATTACGCATCGTTTCTCCACCGTGACCGCCACCGCCGCCACCGGAGCCGGCGCCATCGGCGCCGCCGTCCCGTTGTTCGACCTCAGCGACTTCAAGCGCGACCTCTCCGAGCTCACCGACCGCCTGGGCCAAGCCCAGGACTGTCTTTGACGAAGCTGCCCTGACAGCCCGCCAGCAGGACCTGGAGCAACTGGCCTCCCAGCCCGATTTCTGGGATGACCCGAAGCAAGCCCAGGCGCGCATGCGCCAGCTCGATGAGGTCAAGGCCCAGCTGGAGCAGCTGGCCCGCTGGCGCTCGGTCGTGGGCGACGCCGAGGCCACGCTGGAGCTCTACGAGCTGGAGCCCGACGCCGACCTGCTGGCGGAGGCCGACCGGGGCCTGCAGGGCCTGCGCAGTGAGCTCGACCGCTGGGAGCTGGAGCGCCTGCTCTCGGGCCCCTACGACAAGGAGGGCGCCGTGATCAGCATCAACGCCGGCGCCGGCGGCACCGATGCCCAGGACTGGGCCCAGATGCTGCTGCGCATGTACACCCGCTGGGCCGAAGACCACGGCATGAAGGTGAGCGTGGATGAACTCAGCGAGGGGGAGGAAGCGGGTATCAAGAGCTGCACGATCGAGATCGACGGGCGCTACGCCTACGGCTACCTGCGCAATGAGAAGGGCACCCACCGGCTGGTGCGCATCTCGCCGTTCAACGCCAACGACAAGCGCCAGACCAGCTTCGCCGGGGTGGAGGTGATGCCCAAGATTGAGCAGGAGGTGAAGCTCGACATCCCCGACAAGGATCTGGAGATCACCACCTCGCGCTCCGGCGGCGCCGGCGGCCAGAACGTCAACAAGGTGGAAACGGCGGTGCGCATCCTGCACATCCCCACCGGCCTGTTCGTGCGCTGCACCCAGGAGCGCTCCCAGCTGCAGAACAAGGAGAAGGCCATGGCGCTGCTGATGGCCAAGCTGCTGGTGATCGCCCAGGAGCAGCGCGCCTCCGAGATCGCCGACATCCGCGGCGACATGGTGGAGGCGGCCTGGGGCAACCAGATCCGCAACTATGTGGTTCACCCGTATCAGATGGTGAAAGATCTGCGCACCCAGCACGAAACCACCGACGTGCAAGGCGTGATGGATGGCGACCTCGATCCCTTCATCCAGAGCCTGCTGCACGCGGGCGTGGAGATGGCCGGTGGCGGCGATGACTGATCAGGAGAAGCCCAGCTTCGTGAAGCTGGCGATGCGCAACATGGTGCGCAAGGGCCGCCAGAGCCTGTTGCACTTCGGGCTCACCGCCGCAGGGCTGATGGCTTTCCTGGTGCTGCTGGCCTGGCTGGGCCGGCCCCAGGTGCCCGGGGGCTGAGGTGGCCGCCGCCATCGAGATCGACCTGGCCTTCACGGCCGAGGCCGACTGGGCAGCAGCGCTGCAAGCCGAAGCCGGTACCTGGCTCGATCCCCACAACGGCACCGGGCCCTGGCAGCGGCTGCTGGGGAGCTGGCTGCAGCAGCTGAGCGCCGAGCTGCCGGCCCACCTGCGCGCACCGGCCTACAGCCTCGGGCTCAGCCTGGTGGACGACACCGCCATCGCCGCGCTCAACGCCGAGTGGCGCCACCAGAGCGGCCCCACCGATGTGCTCGCCTTCGCCGCCCGCGACGCGGGCCTGGACGGGACACCAGCCCTGCCCCCACCCCAGAGCCCCCCCGGCTGGGCCGAAGCGGAAGCCCTGGAACTGGGCGACATCGTCATTTCCGTGGACACGGCCGCCCGCCAGGCCGGCGACCATGGCCACGGCCTGCTGCGGGAGCTGCACTTCCTCGCCAGCCACGGCCTGCTGCATCTGCTCGGCTGGGACCACCCCGACCCGGCCAGCCTGGAGGCGATGCTGGCGCGGCAGGAGCGTTTGCTGACCCCCCCTGGTCAGCCCGGATGGCAGCGGTAGGGTTCGACCGGTGCCCGTGGGGAATGTGCTGCCTCTGCCCCTGCCTCCTCCAGACCGCCAGGCCGCCGGCGAGCGCAGCGCCGGTCCCAAGGCCGTGGCACCGATGCTGAGGCGCCGCGGGCGCACGGCGCGGCTGGGGTCCTGGACCGTGGCCAGCGACCTGCCCGCCAGCTTCCGCTACGCCGCCCAGGGGCTGGCCTACGGCTTCCGCAGCCAGCGCAATTTCCGCATTCATGTGCTCACCGGGGTGGCGGTGTTCGGCCTGGGGCTGTGGCTGCAGCTGCCGCCGCCCCAGCTGGCCGTGCTGGTGCTCACCGTGGCGGCGGTGCTGGTGCTGGAGCTGATCAACACCGCCACCGAAGCCGTGGTGGACCTGGCCATCGGCCGCCAGTTCCACCCCCTGGCCCGTGTGGCCAAGGACTGCGCCGCCGCCGCCGTGCTGGTGGGAGCCCTGGCCTCGTTGCTGATCGCCGTGCTGCTGCTGGCACCGCCGCTGCTGGTGCGCCTCGGCCTTTGAATGGGGTCACACACGCGGCGCCGATCCGGCGTTGAGGGAGGGGGCCGATGCTGTTGGTGCTCGACAACTACGACAGCTTCACCTTCAACCTGGTGCAGTACCTCGGGGAGCTGGCCGCCGAGCACCCGCTGGCGGCGGAGCTGCGGGTGGAGCGCAACGACGCCCTGAGCCTGGAGCAGATCCGGGAGCTGCAGCCGGCGGCGATCGTGATCTCTCCCGGTCCCGGCGACCCCGACCAGTCGGGGGTGTGCCTGCAGGTGCTGCGCGAGCTCAGCCCCACGGTGCCCACCCTGGGGGTGTGCCTGGGGCACCAGGCCATCGCCCAGGTGTACGGGGGGCGGGTGGTGCGGGCCCCGGAGCTGATGCACGGCAAGACCTCGCCCGTGCTGCATGGCGATGCCGGGGTGTTCGCCGGGCTGCCCAATCCGCTCACCGCCACCCGCTACCACAGCCTGATCGCCGAGCGGGCCTCGCTGCCCGAGGCCCTGGAGATCACCGCCTGGCTGGAGGACGGCACGATCATGGGTCTGCGTCACCGCACCTTCCCCCACATCGAGGGGGTGCAGTTCCACCCCGAGAGCGTGCTCACCGAAGCGGGCCATGGCCTGCTGGCCAACTTCCTGCGCCAGGCCGCCGGCTGAACCGCGGGCAGCCCGTTGAGCGTCCCCGGCTGCAGGGTTGGCCCCGGCAACTGCGGTAGCGTCGCGCCCTCCCAGGCTGCCCGGATGCGACTGCTGCCCACCCTTGCCGCCGCCGCCATGGTCCTGCCGGCCGCGGCCCTGCCCCTGGCGCTACCGGCGGCCGCAGTGGCCAGCGTGTCGATCACCAGCTATGGCCACAGCGCCCTGCTGATCCAGGGCGGCGGTGCCCGGGTGCTGCTCAATCCCTTCCGGGCGGTGGGCTGCGCCGCGGGCCTGAGCGAGCCGCGGGTGAGCGCCACCGCGATCCTGGCCAGCAGCCGGCTGCTGGATGAGGGGGCGCCGGTGGCCTCCGGACGCTTCCTGGCTGATCCCGGCACCTTCCAGGTGGGCGGTCTGCGCATCGAGGGCATCGGCTCGGCCCGCGACCGGCTGGGCGGCCGGCGCTTCGGCCAGGCCACCCTCTGGCGCTGGCAGCAGGGCGGCCTCAGCTTCGTGCACATGGGCGGCACCGCCGGCCCCCTCACCGCGTCCGACCGGGTGATGCTGAGCCGCCCCGATGTGCTCGTCATCGGTGTCGGTGGCGGCGCCAAGGTGTACGACGGCGCCGAGGCGGCCGAAGTGGTGCGGGAGCTGCGGCCGCGGGTGGTGATTCCGGTGCAGTACGTGAATGGCGCCGTGCCGGCCAACTGCGATCAGGGCAGTGTGGAGCCCTTCCTGCAGGCCCTCAGCGGCACCCCGGTGCAGCGCAGCGGCCGCACCCTCAACCTGGGAACCAGCCTGGGCGAAGGCCCCGTGATCAAGGTGATGCGCTGATCGATCCTCCCAAGGGCCGCCGCCCGCAGGCTGGCGCCATGGGGGTGGGCTGAGCATTCATCAGGTCTTCTTGGCTGTTGGCGTGCCTAGAGGGGCCTTGCCTGGATTGATGGCGGCCCCTGAAGGCCAGTTGGCGCTGTCTCAGCCTTTTGCACAGCAGCCTGCGCCCAAGAACCGCCCACAGGGCGCTGACTCATGAGTGATCCTGATGACTCATGCGTCTAGGGCCTGGATTCTGGCGCCTCCGGATTTGTGTCCTTCTGCAGATCGTGGTAGGGGTGAAGGAGTTCGCAACAGTTGTTATGACAAACCCATTGATGTCGCCAGTGATGTCGCCAGTGATGTCGCCAACGATGTCGCCAATGTCATCCCAGGCGCCCACCATCTCCACAGGGGAATCCCACGGCAACAACGTGGAAGCGCTGAAGCGGGTGCTGGCTGACACCTACGTGCTCTACAGCAAGACCCATGGCTTCCACTGGAATGTGACAGGCCCCCTGTTCACCTCGCTCCATGCCTTGTTCATGGAGCAGTACATCGAACTGTTCGAAGCCATGGATGTGCTGGCCGAGCGCATCCGTGTGCTCAAGGTTGCAGCGCCCTTCGGTCCGGCGGCGCTCTCCAAACTCTCTGGTCTCACTGACGCCAGCGGCAACCTGGAGGCCATGGCCATGGTGCGGGAGCTGGAGGCAGACCATCGAGGCCTCGCTTCACGTTGCCAGCAGGCCCTGGAACTGGCCCACGACGCATCGGATGAAGGCAGCGCCGACTTGTTGACCCAGCGGCTGCGACTGCATGAAAAAACAGCCTGGAAGCTCGCCAGTATTTCGCAATAAGCCAACACCACAAGATCGTCCATCTGCACGATCAGGGCGGTCAGCCACCCTGTATCCGGAGATGTGATGGCAACCCCGCTTGCTCTGCATGGGTGGGGACGGATTCAGACCGGGCCACCAGAACGGCTGACGTCGTTTTGGAGGAAGCCGATCACTTCTTTGGTGCCACCGAGGCGAGAGCGATCCAGGCGCGACTGGCGAATCGGTCCTCCGTGCTGGTGGCGGGTATGGCTGCAACGATCCAGTGCTGCCTGGCTGGTCACCATGGCCTTGAATCGCTCAACAGCCAGGGTCAAGGGATACCCTGTGGCCAAAACGTATTGGCAGCTGTGCTCGATGGCAGCAAGGGGGCCTGGGCCATGGAGCAACGAACCAACTGACTGTCAACACGAGCGCCGGAACATCCTATGGACCAAGCCATCATTGCCGCCAATGAACCGATTTCCGTGGAGCTGAAGGCTGGGGAGAGCTACCTGTATTGCACATGTGGACGCTCAAGCGATCAACCGTTCTGCGATGGCTCCCATAGGGGAAGCGGTTTTACGCCCCAGTCGTTCTCCGTTGACGCAGCAGGGGAGGCCTTGCTCTGCCGATGCAAGCAGACGGATGATGCCCCCTATTGCGACGGAAGCCATGCCCAGGTTCCAGACGAGCGGGTGGGGCAGACACTGTCCCAGTCGGAATCAACGTCGGGGCAGGACGAGCCTGATCAGGCTCAGATGCCAAAGCCCGAGTCCACGGCTGAGGAACCATTTGTCAGCTTGATCCATGAGTTGGCCGAACATGGTCTGGAGCAGATGGGGGCGCACGGCCCGGTTGAGGCGATGGGAGTGCCGCGTAGCCAACTGCCGAGCTGGGATCAACTGCAGATTTTGGTGGCCCAGCTTGCCCGAACACCCTTGCAGGAGGACGTTCCAGTGGAAACACAGCTGGTGCTGGGGCCGCAGGCTACGAAACCTCTGCGCTTAGGGATTCCCCTGTTTGTATCAGACATGAGCTTTGGAGCTCTCTCTGAGGAAGCGAAGATTTCCCTGGCACGGGGTGCCGAAAAGGCTGGAACCGGCATCTGCTCCGGAGAAGGAGGAATGCTGCCAGAAGAGCAGGCTGAATCCACGAGATATCTGCTTGAATTTGCATCCGCTCAATTCGGCTACAAGCCGGAGTTGCTTGAGCACGTGCAGGCCTTCCACTTCAAGTGCGGACAGGCAGCGAAGACCGGAGTCGGAGGGCACCTGCCGAGCAAGAAGACAACAGCCCGCATCGCCGCGTTGCGTGGCGTCGCCGAGGGTGAGGCGGCCTTCTCTCCTCCAACATTCACTAGTCTGCGCACGGTGGCAGAGTTTCGACGGTTTGCAGACGAGGTGCGGGAGATCAGCGGGGGGATCCCTGTGGGCTTCAAGATGAGTGCACAGCAGATCGAAGACGATCTGGATTTTGCCCTGAAGGCGGGAGCCGATTACATCATTCTCGATGGACGGGGTGGCGGCACAGGGGGGTCACCACTGCTGTTTCGTGATCACATCTCCGTTCCCACGATCCCCGCATTGGCGCGGGCGCGGCGCCATCTCGATCGCAGAGGTGCCAGCGGCCGCGTCACCTTGATCATCACGGGTGGCTTACGCACCCCCGCCGACTTCATCAAGGCACTGGCCCTGGGAGCTGATGGCATTGCCCTGGCCAATGCGTCCATCCAAGCGATCGGCTGCGTTGGGGCCAGGATCTGCAACACCAACAAATGTCCGGCGGGCATCGCCACCCAGGATCCAGATCTTCGCCGGAGATTGAACATCGACCATGCAGCCGATCGTTTGGCACGCTTTCTGCAGGCCTCGGTGCACTTGATGCAGGTGATGGCGCGTGCCTGTGGCCACACAACTCTGAGTGGTTTCGAGCGTCGCGATCTCACCAGCTGGAATCGGGATCTGGCCAACCTGGCCGGCATCGCCTGGTGTGGAGCAGGCGGCTGACGCCGTTGATCACCACCGCTGACAACACCTCATCAGCCAGGGCTGATGTCTTGGCCAAACTGCTGCGGGTGAATGACCCAGCCGGCTGCCCGCCGGAGCCGCGCCACGTCCTGGGCCAGGCGCAGGGCCTGTTCGCCGTGGTGCAACGCCAGCCTCGCCTGGGCCCTGGCCGCCTCGTGGATCCCCGCCATCGGCAGCTGGCTGATCAGGCAGAGACCCTTCTGAATCCGGAGGCCAACCTCCAGCGAGGCGGCGCCGTCGCGGCCGATGGCCTGAAAGGCATCATCGAAAAGATCCTCGAGGGCCAACTCGTCCATCCAGAGCCGATCGAAACGGATCGGCTCGTCAGGGTCGTCCGGGCGGTGGCAGGAAACATCAACCCAGCCGGTGAACAGACGCACGAAGGTGCCGATGATGTAGATGGCGGTGCCGGGATCGTTCACGGCCGGCGAGAGGGCCCTGCTGGCAATTTCCGAGAGCGCCAACAAGCCGAAGCGGGGATCGTCGTCAAAGGTGCGCCGCTGGCCGACACGAAATGAGGCGAGCAGGCGCTCGCCGGTGCCGGACGGAATGGGATTGGCGCTGATGACTCGGGCCAACACCCGTTGGGGCGTCACGAAAGCCCCGGGCAAGGTCTCGATCGCCACCTGGAGATCAAGGGATTCAGCATTCTGCTGCAGCTCAGCCAGGCTGATTGTCTGGAGATAGCCCACGTCCTGGGCATGGATCAACAGGCCACGGGGGTGGTGAGCGGGGGATTGGTTCTGCGACGTGGAGTTGTGGACAAGCTCGCTGCTGGCGGGTCGCGTGCGCAGGGTGGGCCGCCGACCGTGTTGCTGCAGGGCCTTGCTGGCAGCCTTTTCAACGCGGTCGATCGTGTTGGTGACCCGGCCGAGCCGGGCGATGCGGTCGACCCAGGTGACAAAACTGAGAACCACAACAGTTAAGACCGCCACCGTGAACAGGAACAGGGCAAACCGACCACTGCGGCCATAGACACCGTTGAGCAGGGCGATCAATCCCACGATCCCAAAGATGAACGCGCCAATGAAGGTTGATAGGGCGTATTGGGAGATATCGTCTGCCACCACCAAGGCAAAGGCACGGGGTGTGGCCACGGAGGCTGCCGAGGCGTAGGCGGTGAGCATGGAACCAGCGGCAAACACCGCGATCACCAGCATGCTCGAGGTGATGATCCGCAGCAGCGTCTCAAGGGTGTCGACCGAGATATCAGGCAGGGGCGCCGCTGCCAGCAGAAAATCGGCGAGATCGGCCAAGCCAACCCCGATCAGCGAGACCAGGCAGAGCAGGAGCGGCCGCACCCAGATTTTCTCGCGCAGGCGGTTGACCGTGAACTCCAGACGATCCCGCAGGGCGGTGGCAAACAGGTGGCTTGGCATCGGGGGTCTGCGCTGCGCTGGGGCTTCGCCGAGGGAAATCCCAGCCTATGCAGGTGGGCGGTGACCAACAACACAGACCACAGGGATGGCAGCGGCCAAAGTCAGGCCTCGATGCCAGGCGTGGTAAATCGCGAGCGTGGTGAATCAATCGTAGCGAAGCTTCAGATTATGCTGGACGATAGCCAAGAAGGCAGCAGTCTTAGCCGAGACCTTGCAGGAGTTGAAGAGAGGATTCATCCTCAGTGACTGAAGGCTTCTTTCATTCATCATCACTGGTTCTTGCCGGCAAAGCGAGAGCAGACCTGACGTGGTGAATGGTCACGTCGCGCTTCAGGGCAGTTGCCAGCACTTGGCAGGTTCGTTGCGCAGCCCAGACTTCCAGGTCTAGAATGCCAGTGCCACAAAGCATGATCTTCACAACATCATCAGAAATCTCACAGGACACCGACATGACCCGTTGACTCCTGGCTTTGTCCAGACTCACCGCGATTCGGAGGATCCCTGAGAGAATACGAATACGCTGACGATCAGCCTTGGATCGCTTCCTGAAACGCCGATGGTGCTTGCTTGGCGCCGCCTTGCAGTGATAGCGGGTTAAATCAGCAAGCAATGAGATGTCGCCATCCGTGAAGCCCCGGGGGAGGGTTCGGCGAATAATGTCTCGCGAGTTTTTGTGGTGCTTCCGATAGGAGATGAATGTCCCAATGTCATGGAGCAAGGCCGAGAACTTCAGCAGGTCACGCTCGGAGTTAGTGAAATGGTGCAGAGACTGTGTTTGATCAAACAACTGCAGGGCCAACTCAGCGATATGCTCATTTCGCCGTAGGTCAGACTCATACTTTGCAGCCAGTTGAGCTGCCTTGCGATAGCGCAGGCCACCTTGAACTGGGAACGAGGCGGGCCTCTGCGGATGTTGCTCGAGATAATCCAAGATCATTCCCTCGCGCAGGGAAGCATCGCAAAGGATGATTTCTGTGGCGCCAACCATCTCCAAGAGCTGCACAAGCAATAGGCCGCCCAGATGGATAGCGTCGATACGTTTTTCGCTGATTCCCGCGAATTTTGAACGATCTTCTGCCGTGCTTTCAAGCAACTCCTTGGTCAGGCTGTGAATATCTTTAAGTTGCACAGTTTCGGCATTGACCGATTGCCAGGATTCTCCGCCAGAGTAGCGATGGGCAGCTGCTCCCAGCGTGCGAATCGAACCCGATGTGCCGATCACCTGCGTGAAGCCAATCTCCTGAATCTGGTCGATCGCATGCTCAGCGACAAATTGGATATGGGCTTCCAGCACGTGGCGACTGTCATGGCCAACCGGGCCTGAACTGCCGACCATGTCGAGCAAGCGCAGCACACCCAGCTGCAGGCTCTCACTGAAGAACAGGCCATGGCGATGACCAATCACGGCTTCCGTGCTGCCACCACCAATATCAAAGAGCAGGGCTGGCTGATCCTCAAGTGGTATGGAGTTGCGCACAGCAAGCAGAATCAAACGAGCTTCCTCTCTGCCTGAGATGATTCTGGGCGCCAGGCCGGTACGGCGCGCCAGCTGGTTCAAGAATGCCTCACCGTTCTGCGCTTCACGAATGGCACTCGTCGCCGCTGTCATCACCTCATCAACCCCCAGATATTCGGCCAGCTGCACATAGCGCTCAAGCACGTCCAAACCAGTGTCAAAAGCGCGATTGCTGAGGCGACCATTCGCAAACACCCCAGCCCCAAGCTTGACCATCTCCTTTTCACGCTCGATCACTTCAAAGTTTCGCTGCGCGATCACTTCAACGATGATCATATGGATGGAGTTCGAACCAATATCGATCGCGGCGAGCTTCATTGATCTGCCAAGGCATATGTTTTGACCATTCTGATGCTATAGGTTGGCCCAGGAAAAGTCTAGAATTACGCGGATCAGAAGGCCTTCCCTCTCAGCTTGAGCAGCCCACTGCTCAACAACAGCCGATTGGAGCGGCCGGGCTGGAGCCAGCTCGTCGCCATGTCATAAGAAGCTGGTGCCTTCATCTTGAGGGTCGCTCTGACCCTATCGGCGCTGACTGACAGTCTGGTCGCAACAACGGGCGAAATCGATCTGCCTTAGTCCGGGTCACTTTAGTCTTGAACCGTCTCGGCCTGCGCTACCACTGCCCATACTCAGGCACTCATTCTGGTATGGGCTTTTGGGGTGGATCAGCGTTAGCGGAGAGTAAAGCCTGCAGGGCCGGCAGCTGCTGCTTCATGCTGGTATAGCCGCGGCAGATGATCTGCTGAGCCTTGTGAAAGTCAAAGATGGCGTAATCGTTTAAGCGTGGCTCGATCAGCAGATCTGGGCTGTGTGCTTCGAGTCGGCTGCGGGTGACTTGCTGTTCCATCACATTCAGCGAGCTGCCGATCACCTCAAAGATGTTCGGACATGGATCGTCATCGACGAACCAGCGGTCAACTTTGGCGTGCAGATCCTGCTCTAGATCCAAGTAGCGTTCGCTGAGATTCTTGAGGAATGATTGTTTGCGCAGCTCTCCCGCCTCACTGCTGGCTCGTCTGGGCTGATCCTCTACCCCAGCATCGTCTTGTGGATCCTCTGAGTGCCCTACGCCATTGCTGTTGAGATTCACGGCGATCACCACCTCAGCACCCATCGCCCTGGCCACGTCCACCGGGACAGGATTGACAAGGCCGCCATCCCCTAGGAACAGATCACCACGGCAAAATGGCGTAAAGATCCCCGGCACAGAGATGCTGGCTCTGACCGCATCCACCATCGCCCCTGAGCGGAGTTGCACCTCCTCTCCTTTGAGCAGATCGGTGGCAATACAACAGAACGCGATCTCGGATTCCTCAATCTTCATCCCCTGAATGCGATCGGACAGCAGGTCGTAAATCTTGTTGCCATCCAGCAGGCCGCAGGTGGGGAAAACCAGGTCGAAGTAGGTGAGCATGTCTTTCCAGCTCAGATCGCTGATGAAGTCTTCCAGTTCATCCAGCTCACCGGCGCAATGGATGGCGCCAACCAGAGCGCCGATGCTGGCCCCAGAAATGCAATCAATCCTGATCCCAGCCTCCTGAAGCGCTCGCAGCACACCGATGTGCGCCCAACCCCTGGCACCACCGCTTCCCAGGGCCAGGCCAATGCTTGTCATGCTGAGATCACGCCGGTGATCGTGGCAGCCATCCCTGAGTGCAGGCGGCAACTGAATGCATTCATTGACTTCGAGCAGGTGATGTTTGAAGCAGTGAACGCAAGATCAATTGCAATGCGACAATCTGATTGTTTTCGCTCAAGCCTATGGCCATTTCATAGGGCAGCAAGCGAATCAGCAGAGGTTGTTGATCTGCCGATAGGCGCCCCAGAAGCGCTCCATCTGCTCGCTTGTGCCGATGCTGACGCGCAGGGAGCCGTCGATCAGCGGCTTGCCCGCCATCGAGCGCACGAGGATGCCGGCGTCGCGCAGGCGGGCCTCCACCTGCGCGGCCGGATTCTCAGGCCAGATCAGCAGGTAGTTGCCGCCGGCGGCGTGGTGGCGCACCCCCGCGGCCTGCAGCTGGGCCACCAGCCAGTGGCGGGCGCGCAGCACCTCGGCCACGTAGGCATCGGTGTAGGGCTGATCGGCCAGGGCAGCGAAGGCGGCGGTGACGGCGAAGCTGTTGATGTCGTAGGGCCCGGTGACGCGGCTGAGGCGATCGATCACCGGCGCAGCGCCGATGGCGAAACCGATGCGCAACCCGGCCAGCCCGGCCGTCTTGGCCAGGGACCGCAACACCACCAGGTTGGGGGTGGCGTTGAAGTCGGCCAGGGGCAGCAGGCTGTCACCGGTGAAGGCCTCATAGAGCTCATCCACCACCACCAGGGTGTGGGGGCCGGCCGCCGCCAGCGCCAGGATCTCCCGCGGCGCCAGGCGGGTGCCGGTGGGGTTGTTGGGGTTGCAGATCAGCAGCAGCCGGGGCCAGGGCTCATCCACCAGGGCCCGCCGAATCGCTGCCAGCGGGAAGCCAAACTGATCCCCCTCGTAGGGGATCGCCTCAATACCCATGCCCTGCATGCGGGCGCAGGGGGAGTAGTAGCCGAAGGTGGGGGTGGTGGTGAGCAGGGTGTCACCACGCTCGCCGTAGGCCTGGAAGAGGGCGTGGATGGCCCCGTCGGCGCCATTGAACAGGCCGATCTGATTGGGGTTGAGGGGATGGGCCAGCGCCCCCCCGGCCAGATTGGCCACCATCGCCTCACGCAGGCCGTCGTATTCGGGATAGGTGGCGATCTGGTCGGCGGGAATGGCCCGCAACGCCGCCGCCACCCTGGGGCTGGGGCCGATGGTGTTCTCGTTGAAATCGAGCCGCAGCAGGCCGCGCCGCCCCTCCAGCGGTGCGCTGTAGGCCTGCAGGTCTCTCCACCTCCTGGCGCGCCGGGGGGAAGGGGTTCATGGCTGGGACTGATCGCCCGCAGTGCCGTGACGATCTCGATGATGCCCGAACCTGGTCACGCGGTGGAACCGTTGCGCTAAGCCAACCCAGCGTAGAAGTGCAAGGGACCAATGCTGCCCTTGGCCATCCTCAAGCTCAAGGGGAGGGCCAGATGTCATCCTCACCCAGTGTCTGAAAGGATGCCTCAAGACGATCAACGGCACCGCCCACACCTCCTGACGCCTCCATATCAGCCTGCAGGCGCTGCGCCTTGTCCCGGTAGGTGGGATTGCTGAGCACTTCAGACACCAGGACCGTCAGCCGGTGGATGTCGAGCTGTCCCAGCGGTATGACACACTCGGCACCACTGTAGGCAACGCGGGCCGCTATCCCTGGCTGTTCGTTGGTGATCGGGATCGCCACGAGCGCCACACCACAGCCTATGGCTGTCAGCGTGGTGTTGAAGCCGGCATGGGTGATCACCAGCGCCGATCGGGCGATCAACTGTTGATGCGGTGCATAGGACACCACCAACGGTTGACCGGGCAAATCCAGCGGCATGGCGGATGGGTTACCCATCGAGATCACCAGCTGGGCATCCAAAGGAGCGCAAGCGGCAGCAATCTGTGCAGACAGCTCCGGGCGTCGGTTCTGCAATGTGCCCAGCGACGCATAAATCAGGGGGCGTCCATCCAATCGCTCCCACGGAAAGGACACGGCATCACGGAGCAGCGGCTCGCGGCCGGAGGGATCCGCAAGGCGTCCCACATAGTGGAAGTGGGGCGCCAGCCGTTCGCGGGGAAAATCAAAGCCGGGCGGCAGCTGAGCCAACTGCAGCAACGGCGAGTAGCTCTGCTCCCGGCACCGATGGCGCCTCAGCCCCCAGCATTGCCGCTGCTCTTGAAGGCCTCGCCACAACGGAGCGGTGAGCCAGTTCAGCAGGATGTTGCCGATCTGGTTACGCCAGCGGGTCCACGGCGCGTTGCTTGGCAACCAACCCGTGGGATAAGGAGGGACTGCTGGCTCGCAGTTCACTGGTAACGCATTGGAGATGGTCACAAACGGCACTCCGAGTTTTTCGGCTACCGATGCACCTGCTGGGCAGATCTGATCCACCAGGAGAAGCTGGATGCCGGCCAGCGCTACTGCAGCCGTAAGCTCCTGGTGCAGCATGTCCATCTCACGTTGGAGGTAGGCCAGCGTGAAGCGCAGTCCGGCCAGGCCGCTGAGTCGGCCGAGCTGGGCATAGGCCTCATCAACGTCGCCGGGGGGAAGGCCTCGGTGCCAATCGTCACCACCTCCAGCGGCAGCCCAGACAGTTTCCGAGCCCCATCGGCCACGGTGAACAGCACCACATCGTGGTGTCGCCGCATGAGCTCCAGCGCCAGGGCCACCATGGGATTGAGATGGCCGATGGCGGGCGGAACCACAATGCCAAAGCGATGGTTCATTGGTCAGCAGTTTTGTTCTTCAAGGAGCCATTCAATAGCTATGATCGAGCAAATTACATGGAACACAGAGTCTAGTTTTCATCTGGTTCATTGAGGCGACCACTGTCTGACGTGAGAAATTATCTACAACATCAGTTTTGCGAAAGGTTTTGCTGTTGCCAGCGATCCCTTGGGCCATCGAGCCTCTGGCAGGTCATCCCTCAACCCAATCAACCTCCCAACCGTTGCCAAGCACAGACAGAGGACCCGCAAGAGCCCTCGCACGATTGACAACCGATCATCTCCTGGCTAGACATAGGATTGACATTTTAGCAGACGCATCCTACGTGGAGACCTGCTAATTCTAAAGTCTCCATGCGGATCAAGTCGCAGACTCAAGCCGCACTCTGCCCCGAAAGATTCCCGATCAATGGCTCTAAAATGTCCCCGCTGTCGTAGCAAGTCAGTACGCCACGACAGAAGCCTGGGTGGCAGGGCCGTCTGTTCGGTGTGTGGAACGCCAATGGTTGAGCCAAAGCCAAGCGCCTGGCGACTTCGAACGCATGCTCTAGGGGCACAAGGTCAATGGCTGCAATCAAAAAGCATTAGGAATCTAATCGCATGGCTACTACCAATCAGCCTGGTTGGTTCTTATGTCTATCTAATGGCGAATCCAAGGGCAGTTTCCCATTGGATAGCCCCATACAGTCCGGCCAGCAAAAATGACTGGTGGATCAAGACACCTGCGGACGTGGAGCTTTTGATTGGTGAAGCCCAAAAGGGTGATGGGGAGGATGTGGAACAGTCAGTTCACGCCACGACTCGGGAGCTGATTTTTCTATTAAAAGATAAAGGTGTGCGCTTGTTAGTCAGTGAGCGAGTGACTGAGCATGCGGCCGGAGTATGGGATCCCAATAGGGCTGAAATCAGAATTCTTCCTTCAACCGTTGCCCTGGGAAGCCACGCTCTTGAAGAGGTTATTGCCCATGAGTCCGCACACGTAGCACAATCTTGTCGAGCTGGTGGCCTTGGCGAAGGCAGTGAGCCGATGGGGATCAAGGTGGATGCTGCAGAAGTTTTTTTGCAACAACTCAGATCACCATTGTATGAAGGACCGGCTCCAGAGAAGGCGATCGAGTTAGAAGCCTTTTCCGTGGGTGCTAACCCTCCATGGGCAATCAAACTTCTTGATTATTTCTGCAAGAGTTGACAGCTGTCCGCGGGCACGGCGTTTGCCCATCTCCATCCACCCCACACATCCCCTTGAGGACAGTGAGCCGGTCCATCGCAGCGATGGCGATGCCAGTTTGCGGAGCCCCGCCTGCAGGGTCTCAAGATCGGGATCAGCCAACCCATCACATCCGCTCCAGGGTCGGGATCCCCAACAGCCCCAGCCCGAGTTTGAGCGTGGCAGCCGTGAGGTTGCAGAGCGCCAGCCGCGAGGAGCGGGCAGGCTCCTCGGCCTTGAGCACGGGCACCTGGTCGTAGAAGCGGTTGAACACCTGGCTGAGCTCGAACAGGTAGCTGCACAGCCGGTTGGGCAGCAGCTCCTCCTCCACCTCGGCAATCACCGCATCGAGCTTGAGCAGCTCCCGCGCCAGCGCCCACTCCTGGGGTTCACTGAAGCTCAGCTGGGCGGGCTGCCTCCGAGCCTCGATCCCCCCTTGCGGGCGATGCCGGCGATGCGCACCACGGAATAGAGCAGGTAGGGGGCCGTGTTGCCCTGCAGCGCCAGCATGCGATCGAAGCTGAACTGATAGTTGGTGCTGCGGTTCTGGCTGAGATCGGCGTACTTCACCGCCGCCAGGCCCACGGTGGTGGCCACCTGCTCGATGAAGGCCTCGTCTTCGCTGCGGCTCTTCCTCGCTGAGCCTTCGGCGCAGGTCGGCCTCGGCCCGCTCCACGGCCTCATCCAGCAGGTCGCGCAGGCGCACGGTGTCGCCGGCGCGGGTCTTCAGCTTCTTGCCGTCGTCGCCCTGCACCAGCCCGAAGGGCACATGCTCCAGGCGTGCCCCGGCCGGGATCCAGCCGGCCCTCTCGGCCACCTGGAACACCCCCGCGAAGTGGGCCGCCTGGCCCGCATCGGTCACGTAGATCACCCGCCGGGCGCCATCCCCCTCCGGCGGCGCCGCGAAGCGGTAGCGGATCGCGGCCAGGTCGGTGGTGGCGTAGTTGAAGCCGCCGTCGCGCTTCTGCACGATCACCGGCAGGGGCTTGCCGTCTTTTCCACTCACGCCTTCGAGGAACACGCAGCGGGCGCCGTCGTCGGTCACCAGCAGGCCACAGGCCTCCAGATCGGCCACCACCGCCCCCAGATAGCGGTTGTAGAACGACTCACCCCGCTCGCTCAGGTCGATGGCGAGGCGGTCGTAGAGCTTCTGAAACTCGCGGCGGCTCTGGTCGCACAGCAGCCCCCAGGCCTTCAGCGACACCGGATCGCCCCCCTGCAGCTTCACCACCTCCTCGCGGGAGCTGGCCTGGAAGGCGTCATCGGCATCGAAGCGGGCCTTGGCCTGGCGGTAGAAGGCCACCAGATCGCCCAGGTCCACCGCGTCGGCGGTGCTGAGGGCCTCCGGCGCCACCTGCTTGAGATGGGTGATCAGCATGCCGAACTGGGTGCCCCAGTCGCCCACGTGGTTGAGCCGCAGCACCGGATGGCCGCGAAACTCCAGCACCCGGGCCAGGGAGTCGCCGATGATCGTGGAGCGCAGGTGCCCCACGTGCATCTCCTTGGCGATGTTGGGGCTGGAGAAGTCCACGATCACCGGCGCCGGCGCTTCAGCGCCGGGCTCCCGCACGCTCGGCACCCCCAGGCGCGGATCATCCAGCCGCTGCGCCAGCTCGGCCGCCAGCCGCTCCGGCCGCAGGCTGAGGTTGATGAAGCCCGGGCCGGCAATCTGGGGCTCCAGGCAGAGCGCGGTGAAGACCGGATCGGCGGCCAGCTCGGCCACGATGGCGCTGGCGATGGCCCGGGGTGCCTGCTTCAGCGGCTTGGCCAGGGGCAGGGCGCCGTTGGCCTGGAAGTCGCCGAATTCCGGCTTGCTGGCGGGGGCCAGCTGGGGGTCGAGGGCCTGGCCCCGGGCGGCGGCGGCGGCAGCGGCCGCCGGGTAGGCCCGCTCCATCGCCACCCGCAGGCTGGCGTTGAGCGCATGGAAGACCGACAGCATGGAACAGGGAGGCGGCGGGCCCGGGGCAGACCCAGTGCCGATCATCCCTCCCGGCCCGCAGGCGGCGGGCCAGCCAGCAGGTCCAGGCGGGCGCCAAGCCGAGCCTCGGGCCAGGCACGGGGCCACGCTGAGAGTGACGGGCGCTGGCCGAAATCCAAGCCCAGCACAGGGTTGTTCACGGCGGACACGGTGCCCGGCACGGCGGCGAACACCACCCCTGAGGGTTGACAGAATGGCCCATCCGTGGTGAAGTATTAGTATAAAGAATGTGGAAATTTCACTGCGTCAGCTCTCTTCTGGCCATTCCGCAGAGCCTGAAAGCACACTGCGGAGCCCCTTGTCCGCTGGACGCAGAACAATCTTCCGGCAGTCATTCTGAGCACAGCCGAAACGGCCACAACAGGTGAAGGACAACATGACCAGTCAGTTGCAGGAACGTTCCGCCCAGGGGAGCACCACCATCACCACCCCATCCCCCGCACACCAACCTTCAACCGCGCCAGCCATGACCCGTGGCAACAGCAAGTTCGTACTCGTTTATCACCGTTCACCCTACGACCAGAAGGTTGACGCCAACGGCACAATCGAGTGGGTGGACCAGAACAGTCCCAATGGCATCATTCCCACCCTGCGCAATCTTTTTCAGGAAGAACGGGGCGGCACCTGGATCTCCTGGCGTGAGGATGCGGAAGCGGCCAGCAGTGCCGATGAGCGCCTGGACATCGACAAAGACGGTCAATCATTCAGCCTGCGCCGCCTGCCCCTGACCCAGGAGCAGATCTCCAGTTTTTATCACGTCACCTCCAAGGAGTCGTTCTGGCCGATCCTGCACAGCTTCCCGGGGCTGTTCAGTGTCGACAACTCCGACTGGCCCATCTTTGAGGAGGTCAACCGGTCCTTCGCCCGCGCCGCCTGTGAGGAGGCCGCTGAGGGGGCCACGATCTGGATTCACGATTACAACCTCTGGCTGACGCCCGGTTACATCCGCGAGCAGCGGCCCGATGTCCGCATCGCCTTCTTCCACCACACGCCGTTCCCCTCCAACGACGTGTTCAGCATCCTGCCCTGGCGCGACGCGATTCTCGACAGTTTGTTGAGCTGTGACCTGGTGGGGTTCCATATCCCCCGCTATGCCAACAACTTCGCCCGCAACGCCATGAACCTGCGCGGGGTGCAGGGTGGCGATCCGATCCCGGTGGCGACCAAGTTCCGCCGCGTCGGCTGCGCCCTGGCCGAGCCCACCGCCATCCCCTGGCTGGAGCACGAGGGCCGCAGGGTGCACCTGCTGGCCTCGCCGGTGGGCACCTCCCCGGAGGCCCTGCGTGCCATCACCGCCAGCGACGAGGTGCGCACCATGGCCACCCAGATCGCCGAGCAGCACGAGGGCTGCAAGCTGATCCTCTCGGCCTCCCGGGTGGACTACACCAAGGGCAACGAGGAGATGCTGCTGGCCTACGAGCGGCTGCTGGAACAGCGGCCCGAATGGCACGGCCGGGTGGAGCTGTTCCTGGCCTGCGTGGCCGCCGCCGGCGGCATGCGCATCTACGACGACATCCAGCGCTCGGTGGAGGAGATGGTGGGCCGCATCAACGGTCGCTTCGGGCGCATCGACTGGACCCCCATCCGCCTCTCCACCCGCCGGGTGCCCTACGAGGAACTGCTGGCCTGGTTCAGCGAGGCCGACGTCTGCTGGATCACCCCCCTGCGCGACGGTCTCAACCTGGTGGCCAAGGAGTACGTCTCCGTGCGCCAGGGCCGCGGTGGTGCCCTGGTGCTCTCGGAGTTCACCGGCGTCTCGGTGGAGCTGGAGCAGGCCCTGCTCACCAACCCCTACTCCCACACCAGCATGGACCGGGCGATCGTGGCGGCCCTGGAGATGGCGCCGGAGGAGCAGCGCCAGCGCATGGCCGCCATGACCGGCACCGTGGAGACCTTCACCGTGCAGCACTGGGCCGAAGAACAGCTGGGGGCCCTGCGGGCGCTTTGAGTCGGGCACTGCCGCGGCGCTGGCCCGGGCCCGCCGCGGCCATCGGGCTGGGCCTGCTGCTGGCGTTGATCATCGGCCTGCTGAGCTCGGTCTGGGCGCGTCCGGCCACCGTGGTGCGCGTGTTGATGCCGGCCCCCTTCGCCGATGCCACGGCCGCTGTGGTGGCGGAGTTCAACCGCAGCCACCGCGACCTGCGCATCGCCGTCACCAGGGGCCCGTTCCAGACCGATGCGGTGTCGGACCTGGCGATCAGCAGCCTGCTGCTGGGCGACAGCCCCTACGACCTGCTGCTGATGGACGTCACCTGGACGGCCAAGTACGCCGCAGCCGGCTGGCTGCAGCCCCTGGACGCCTGGCTCGGCCCCGGGGCCCTCGAGCCCCTGGTGAGCGGCGCCCGCAGCGGCAACCGCATCGACGGTCGCCTCTACCGGCTGCCGCTGGTGGCCGACATGGGGCTGCTCTACTGGCGCACCGACCTGATGGCGGCCCCGCCGCGCACCCCCGATGAGCTGGTGGCGATCTCCCGGCGCCTTCAGGAGCAGGGCCAGGTGCGCTGGGGCTACGTGTGGCAGGGCCGCCAGTACGAGGGGCTGAGCTGCGTGTTCCTGGAGCTCATCAACGGCTTCGGTGGCCAGTGGGGCCCGGGCCCTGGCGGTGCAACCGGTTTCGGCCTGGCCGGCCAGCCGGCGGCGCGGGCGGCCGGCTGGCTGCAGCAGCTGGTGCGCGAAGGGATCAGCCCCCGGGCGGTGGCCAACTTCGCCGAACCCGAGGCCCTGCAGAGCTTCGCGGCGGGCGAGGCCGCCTTCCTGCGCAACTGGCCCTACGCCTGGCAGGAGCTGCAGCGCGACGGCAGTGCCGTGGCCGGCCGGGTGGGCGTCACCACGATGGTGGCCGAGCCGGGGGCACCCCACGCCGCCACCCAGGGCAGCTGGGGGTTGTCGCTGCTCACGGGCAGCCCCCACCCCGAGGCGGCGGTGGCGGCGCTGCAGGCCCTCACCGGCGAGGCCAGCCAGCGCCGGCTGGTGAGCCAGTACGGCTACACCCCCACCCTCACGGCCCTGTTCGACGACCCCCAGCTGGTGGCCGCACGGCCGCTGCTGCCCGAGCTGCGCCAGGCCCTGGACCAGGCGGTGCTGCGGCCCATCAACCCCGGTTACGCCCAGCTCAGCGACATCCTCCAGCGCCAGCTCAGCGGCCTGATCACCGGCAACGCCGATCCCGCCGCCGCCATGGCCCGGGCGGGCCGTGACAGCGATCTGCTGCTGCGGGCCAGCGGCCAGGCCCGCCCGCAGCGTCCGCAGGCCGGCGCGGTGGCCCCATGAGCGGCCTGCTGCTGATGGCCCCCGCCCTGCTGCTGTTGCTGGCGGTGTTCGTGTGGCCCCTGCTCGACTACGCCTGGCTGAGCCTGCAGGCCCAGTCGGTGTTCACCGGCCTGGAGGCGGTGCCGGTGGGCACGCTCAACTGGGAGCGGCTGCTGGCCGACGGCCGCTTCTGGCAGGACGCCTGGCAGACCCTGCGCTTCGCGGCCGTGTCGGTGGCGCTGGAGCTGGTGGCGGGCCTGGCGATCGCCCTGCTGCTGCACCAGCGCTGGCGGGGCCGGGGGGTGGTGCGCAGCCTGTCCCTGCTGCCCTGGGCCCTGCCCACCACCGTGATGGCCCTGGGCTGGCGCTGGATCTTCAACGATCCCTACGGCCCGATCAACGGCCTGCTGCAGCTGCTGGGGCTGGCCAGCGTGCCCTTCCTGGCGGACCCGCAGCTGGCCTGGATGGCCACGGTGGTGGCCGACGTCTGGAAGACCACCCCCTTCGTGGCCCTGCTGCTGCTGGCCGGGCTGCAGACGATTCCCGAGGATCTCTACGAGGCCTTCGCCCTCGAGGGCGGCACGCCCTGGCAGGGGCTGTGGCGCATCACCCTGCCCCTGCTGCGTCCCTACGTGTTCATCGTGTTGCTGTTCCGGCTGGCCCAGGCCCTGGGGGTCTTCGACCTGATCGCCGTGCTCACCGGCGGCGGCCCGGCGAGCAGCACCGAAAGCCTGGCGGTGTATGCCTACCTCAACGCCATGCGCTTCCTCGATTTCGGCTACAGCGCCACGGTGATGCTGGGCATGTTCCTGCTGTTGCTGGCGGGGGCCGGAGCGCTGCTGCTCTGGAGCCGACGGAATGAGGTGCGGGCATGAGGCGCAAGGCTCTGGTGGCGCTGCTGCTGCTCTGGAGCCTGGGGCCGATGCTCTGGCAGCTCTACACCTCCCTGCGCACCCCCGAGGCGTTGCTGGCGGGCGCCGCCGGCCTGGGCGGCGGCTGGACCCTGGCCAACTACGGCGCCGTGCTGGGGGGCGATCCACCCTTCTGGCGCTATCTGCTCAACAGCACCGCGGTGGGGGCCCTCAGCACCCTGCTCACCCTGGCCCTGGCGATTCCCTGCGCCTATGCCCTCAGTCGCCGCACGGGCCTGCTGCGGCTGCTGGTGGGCGGCGGCCTGCTGGCGGCGGCGGTGTTCCCCTACGTGCTGCTGTTTCTGGCCCTGCTGCAGGTGGCCCGCCAGCTGGGCCTGGCCAACAACCTGCTCGCCCTCTGCCTGCCCTACGCCGGCCTGCAGCTGCCGCTGGCGGTGCTGCTGCTGCAGGCGGCCTTCACCGAGCTGCCGGCGGAACTGGAGGAGAGCGCCCTGCTGGAGGGCTTCAGCCTCTGGCAGCGGCTGCGCTGGATCCTGCTGCCGCTGATGGGCCCGGCGGTGGTGAGCACCGGCCTGCTGGTGTTCCTGTTCAGCTGGAATGAATTCCCGATCGCCCTCACCTGGATCAGCCGCAGCGAGCTGCTCACCCTGGCCCCGGCGATGGCGCGCATCGCCGGCTCGTCGGTGTACACCGTGCCCTACGGCGCCTTCGCGGCGGCCACGGTGCTGGGCAGCCTGCCCCTGCTGGCCCTGCTGCTGCTGTTCCAGCGCCAGATCGTCGCCGGCCTCACCCAGGGAGCGATCAAGGGATGACACCGTCAATCCAGGCAGAACGCCGGCGCCGATGCCCCCTGATTCGCCATGACCGCCTCGCCATGACCGCCGCACCATGATGGCCACACCATGACCGCCGCCCCGTCCCCCGGCACCGCCCCCGGCAGCGGCGCCAGCAGCACCCCAGACAGACACCGCCTGCCTGCGGCTGGAGGGCCTCTGCCGGCACATCGGCGGCCGCGCGATCCTGGCGGGCATCGACCTGGAGGTGGCGGCCGGCGAGTGCCTGGCCCTGCTCGGTCCCAGCGGCTGCGGCAAGAGCACCGTGCTGCGGGTGATCGCCGGCCTCGACCCCTGCGACGGCGGCCGCATCCTGCTGGATGGGCGCGAGATCACCCGCCAGCCACCGGCCCGGCGGCGGGTGGCGATGGTGTTCCAGAGCTACGCCCTCTACCCCCACCTCGACGTGGAGCGCAACCTCAGCCTGGGCATGGAGCTGCGCGGCGTGGCGCCGCAGCAGCGCCAGCAGGAGCTGGCGGCGGTGCTGGAGCTGCTGCAGCTCAGCGCCCTGCGCCAGCGCCGTCCGGCGCAGCTCTCCGGCGGCCAGCGCCAGCGCGTGGCCCTGGCCCGGGCCCTGCTGCGCAAGCCCCAGCTGATGCTGCTCGATGAGCCGATGAGCAACCTCGATGCCCAGTTGCGCGAGGAGCTCAGGCCCCAGCTGCGGGCGATCCTCAGCGGCGGCCGCGCCCCGGCGATCTACGTGACCCACGACCAGCAAGAGGCGATGGGCATCGCCGACCGCATCGCCGTGCTCCAGGACGGCCGGCTGCAGCAGTGCGGCACCCCCCAGGAGCTCTACCACCGGCCGGCCAACCTGTTCGTGGCCGGCTTCATCGGCCGGCCGCAGATCAACCTGCTGCCCCAGGCCGACGGCAGCGTGGTGGCCATCCGCCCCGAGCACCTGGTGGCCGTGGCCAGCGGCGGGCTGGCGGTGCGGGTGCTGAACCGGGAGTGGCACGGCGCCAGCCAGCAGCTGCTGCTGCAGAGCGAGCAGGGCCCGCTGCGCTGGACCTGCGACGGCAACGAGGCGATCGGCGACCAGCTGCGCCTGGGCTGGGAGCGCCGCCACGAGCACCGCTTCCAGCAGGCCAGCGGCGAGCGGTGCTGAGGCGCGGCAGTTGGCAGCCCGGAGCGTTCGGCCTAGACCGAACGGCAGACCCCTCGCGTGAGAGCTGTTGATGGCCGACCAGCCCAGGCCCTGGTGGGAAGGCTGCGTGATCTACCAGCTGATGCCGCGCAGCTTCAACGACGCCAGCGGTGACGGCATCGGCGACCTGGCGGGTGTCACCGCCCGCCTGCCCTATCTGCAATGGCTGGGGATCGATGCCATCTGGCTGACGCCGATCTACCCCTCGCCGCTGCGCGACGGCGGCTACGACATCACCGACTTCACGGCGATCCACCCCGACCTGGGCAACCTCGACGATCTGGTGCAGCTGATCGACCAGGCCCATGCCCACGACATCCGCGTGATCCTCGATCTGGTGCTGAACCACACCAGCGTGCTGCACCCCTGGTTCCAGCGGGCCCGCTGGGCCCCCACCGGCAGTGCCGAGCGCGACTTCTACGTGTGGCGCGACCACGACCGCGGCTATCCCGAGGCGCCGGTGCTGTTCCGCCACTTCGAGCGCTCGAACTGGGAGTGGGATGACGTGGCCCGGCAGTACTACCTGCACCGCTTCCTGCGCCACCAGCCCGACCTCAACTACGCCAACCCGGCGGTGCAGACGGCCATGCTCAGCGTGGTGGACTTCTGGCTGGAGCTGGAGGTGGACGGCTTCCGGCTCGACGCCGTGCCGTTCCTGTTCGAGGCGGAGGGCAGCCGCTGCGAGGGCCTGCCCGAAACCCATGCCTTCCTGCAGGAGGTGCGCGCGCGCGTGGAGGCCTGTGACCGGGACGTGCTGCTGCTGGCCGAGGCGATCCAGCCCGTGGTCGAATCAGCCCCCTACCTGGCTGCGGGCGAGCTGCACGCCGCCTTCGACTTCGTGCTCACAGCCCAGCTGTTCGCGGCCCTGGCCCAGGGCCGGGTGGAGGAGCTGCGCGAGTGTCTCGCCCATTCCCAGGAGCTGGTGCCGGGCTGCCGCTGGGCGCTGCCGCTGCGCAACCATGACGAGCTCTGGCTGGGGGACGGCCACCTGGTGGAGGAGTCGGTGGTGGAAGCGATCCGGGCCGGCTTCCCCACCGCCGAAGGGCACTGGCTGAACTGGGGCATCAACCGGCGCCTGGCCCCGTTGCTCAACGGCGATCCGCGCCCCAACGCGCTGCTGCACGCCCTGCTCTACAGCCTCCCCGGCCTGCCCTGCCTCTACTACGGCGATGAGCTGGGCATGGGCGACTGGCCGGGCCTGCGCGACCGCGACCCCAACCGCACCCCCATGGCCTGGACCAGCGAGCGCAACGGTGGCTTTTCCAGCGCCCCCGACCCCCTGCTGGTGCTGCCGCCGATCACAGCCCCCGGCTACGACTACCGCGTGATGAACGTGGAGGTGCAGCAGCAACTCTCCGGCTCGCTGCTCAACTGGCACCGGCGCATGCTCACCAGCCGCCGGCACCTGCCGGCCCTGCGCCACGGCGACTTCAGCCTCTTGCCCAGCGACCACCCCAGCGTGCTCTGCTTCGCCCGCAGCAGCGCCAGCATGACCCTGGTGATCGCCGCCAATGTGTCCGGCGCCGGTGCCGCCACCCGTCTCGACCTCAGCCCCTGGCAGGGCAGCCAGGTGCGGGAGGTGATCTGGGGCTGCGAATTCCCCCCCGCCAGCGACGACTGGTTTGTGTACCTGCCCGCCTACGGCTTCTTCTGGTGGATGGTGGGAGACGAGAAGACTGAAGAGCCCGCGGACGGGGGGGAGCAGGTGGCCGCCGATGCCGATCCCGACAACGCCGCCGATGCCCCCCCAGCCGCGACCGCGGCCAGCGCCGTCAGCCGGCGGCGGCGGAAATCCCCGCGCGCTCCAGCTCCTGCTGCAGCAGCGCCCGCACCGGATCCTGCAGGCGCGCAGCCTCGGCCTGATCCACAAAGCCCAGCCGGCAGCGACGCTCCAGCACGTCGGCGGGCTCGCGGGCCCACTCGTGCCGCACGGCGTGGCGAACCTCGGCCGCGGTGAGGGGGATCACGGCGCTCAGGGGCTCCAGCTCCGCCGCCGTGGCGGCACAGGCCAGCACCGCCTCCACCTGCAGGCCGTGGCTCGCCAGCAGGTGGGCCACCAGGGCGGGGGGATGGTGCTGCAGCAGGCGCTGCTCCAGCGCCGTCAGCTGAAGGCGGCTGGTGGCGCCATCGGCCGTCGCGCCCAGGATCGGGGTGGTGGCCTGGGGCGCCGGCAGCGGTCGGCCGAGCTGCTCAGCCACCGCCGCCAGGGCGTCGAGGGCCATCGGCCGGCAGGTGGTCCACTTGCCGCCCATCAGGCTCACCAGGCCGCAGGGCAGGGTTTCCACCGCGTGCTCGCGCACGATGCCGGCGGTGCCGCCAGCGGCGCCGGCGTCCGGCAGCAGCAGCGGGCGGCCGCCGGCCCAGCGGCTGGCCACCAGCGGTTCACCGTGGGCCGGGAACCAGCGCCGCACGTAGTCGAGCAGGTAAGACTCCTCATCGGCGCTGGGGGACTCAGCCGCACTAGCGGGGCAAGCGGTGTCGGTGGTGCCCACCAGCGTGCGCCCGTAGAAGGGCAGCACGAACAGCACGCGGCCGTCGTCGGTGGAGGGCACCAGCAGGCCGGTGCCGCCGGGGCAGAGATCGGCCTCCAGCACCACGTGCGCGCCGCGGCTCACCTGCAGGCGCGGGGCCACATCGGGCTCGGCCAGCCGGCGGATGGCATCGGCGCCGATGCCGGTGGCGTTGACCACCGCCGCCGCCTGCAGCCGCAGGGCGCTGCCGTCGCGCTGCTGCAGCACGGCACCGTTGAGCCGCCCCGCCCCGTCACGCAACAGCTCCACCACCGGCGCCTGGGTCCACACCCGCACGCCCAGGCCGGCGGCGGTGCGCGCCAGCAGCAGGTTGAGGCGGGCATCGTCGAACTGGCCGTCGCTGTAGGCCACCCCGCCGTGGCCGGGGGCGAGCTGGGGCAGCCGCTGCCGCACCTCATCGGCCGACACACAGCGGCTGGCGCCAATGCTGCGGCGGCCGGCGAGGGCGTCGTAGAGGGCCAGGCCGGTGCCGTAATAGAGCTTGGCGATCGGCTGGCGGGTGGGCAGCAGCAGCTCCAGGCGGCGGGCCAGGAACGGCGCCGCCTCCAGCCAGTGGCCCCGCTCGGCCAGGGCTTCGCGCACCAGCTGCAGCTGGCGCCGGTCGAAGCGGCGGAAGGCCAGCTCCAGATAGCGCACGCCCCCGTGCAGCAGCTTGGTGCTGCGGCTGCTGGTGCCGCTGGCGATGTCATGGCCCTCCACCAGCGCCACCGCCAGGCCGCGGCGGGCGGCCTCGAAGGCGATCGAGGCGCCGCTGGCGCCGGCACCGATCACCAGCAGGTCGAAGTGGGGGTTGGGTTCGGCGGTGGCGGCGGCTGTCATCAAAGCTGGGAGGGGGTGGGGCTGGCGGCTGGTGAACTGGGGGCGACAGCGGGGCTGTGCCAGGCGAGGCTGCGGCGCAGGGCCTCCTGCCAGCGGCCCAGCCAGCGCTCCCGTTCAAGGGTGTCCAGCTGAGGCTGGAACTGGCGGGCCGGCTGCTCACCGGGAACCTGGCGCCAGGCCGCCAGATCCGCCACCACTCCCCCCTGCCTAGCGGCCAGCAGGGCCACTCCGCGACCGGTGCTCTGCAGATCCGCCCGCCGCCGCACCACCAGACCGGTGGCGTCGGCCTGGGCCTGCAGCAGCAGATCAGCCGCCGCGGCCCCGCCGTCGGTGGCCAGCTGGGCCAGGGGTTCCGCCATGGCCTCGCTGGCGAGCTGCACCAGGGTGGCCACCGCCAGGGCGATGCCCTCCAGGGAGGCCCGCGCCAACTGGGCGGCATCGGTGTCGCGGGTGATGCCGATCAGCAGCCCCCGGGCCAGGGGGTCCCAGTGGGGCGTGCCCCAGCCGGTGAAGGCCGGCACCAGCATCAGGCCGCTGCGGGCGGCCGCCCGGCTGGCCAGGGCGTTCACCTCGTCGGCCTGCTCGATCACCCCCAGCCCGTCCCGCAGCCACTGCACCACGGTGCCGGCGTTCATGAGGCTGCCCTCAAGGCAGTAGGTGGCGCGGCCGTCGCTGTCGGGCCAGCCGTAGGTGCTGAGCAGACCCTGGCTGGAGCGGCGGATCTCCCGGCCGGTGTTGATCACCAGAAAGGCGCCGGTGCCATAGGTGCACTTGGCCTCGCCCACCGCCAGGCAGTTCTGGCCCAGGGTGGCGGCCTGCTGGTCGCCGAGCATGGCGGTGATCGGCACCCCGGCGAAGGGCAGGCCGGCGGCGATCGTGCCGAAGTCGGCGGCGCTGGGCAGCAGCTCCGGCAGCAGCGCCTGCGGCACCCCCAGCGCCTCGCAGAGCTGGCCATCCCAGCGGCCCGACTCCAGGTCCATCAGCAGGGTGCGGCTGGCGTTGCTGCGCTCGCTGGCATGGCGGCGGCCCGCAGTGAGTTGCCAGAGCAGCCAGCTGTCCACCGTGCCGAAGGCCAGCTCACCGGCGGCCGCCGCCGCCGCGGCGCCGTGCTCGCGCAGCTGCCACACGATCTTGCTGGCGGAGAAGTAGGGATCGGCCAGCAGGCCGGTGCGCTGGCGCAGCAGCGGCTCCAGGCCCTGGCGCTTCCACTGGGCGCAGATGGGGGCGGTGCGGCCGTCCTGCCACACGATCGCCGGCCCGATCGGCTCGCCGCCTGAGCGCCGCCAGAGCAGGGTGGTCTCGCGCTGGTTGGCGATGCCGCAGGCCGCCACGGCACGCCGCTGCTCGGGGCTGATGGCCCGCTCCAGGGCGGCCATGGCCTCCCGCTGGCTGTGCCAGATCGCCATGCCGTCCTGCTCCACCCAGCCGTCGGCGGGGTAGTGGTTGGCCAGCAGGGCGCTGCAGCTGTGCAGCCGGCGTCCGCTGCTGTCGATAATCGCGGCCCGGGAGCTGGTGGTGCCCTGATCGAGGGCAAGCAGCAGGGGCGTGGTCATGCGCGGTGTCCTCGGCGGGGGTGCCTGGTTTCGTGCTAGCGCTGCTGGCGCCGAGCACCAAGGGGATCGATGGGGCTTGCAACACCGGCCTGGGTGGCCGACGCGGTGGTGCTTCAGGTGTTTCCCGATCGCTTCCGCCGCAGCGGCCGCGTGGGGGCGCAACAGGATCTGCAGCTGGTGCCCTGGGGCAGCCCGCCGGACGGGCAGGGCTTTCAGGGGGGTGATCTGTTCGGGGTGATCGATGGTCTCGACCGCATCCAGGCCCTCGGCGTCACCGCCCTGTCCCTGAACCCGGTGTTCGCCTCGGCGGCCAACCACCGCTACCACACCTTCGAGTATTTCCAGGTGGATCCGCTGCTGGGCGGCAACACGGCGCTGGAGGCGCTGATCGAGGCGCTGCACGGGCGCGGCATGCGGCTGATCCTCGACGGCGTGTTCAACCACTGCGGCCGGGGCTTCTGGGCCTTCCACCACCTGCTGGAGAACGGCGCGGCCTCCCCCTACCGCGACTGGTTCCACGTGGAGCACTGGCCGCTGCGGCCCTATCCGGCGGCGGGCGAGAGCTGCGGCTACCACTGCTGGTGGAACGACCCGGCCCTGCCCCGCTTCAACCACGCCCACCCAGGGGTGCGGCGCTATCTGCTGGCGGTGGCCCGTCACTGGCTGCAGGCCGGCATCGACGGCTGGCGGCTGGATGTGGCCGATGAGGTGCCGCCGTCCTTCTGGCGCGAGTTCCGCAACGCGGTGCGCGCCACCCACCCCGACGCCTGGATCGTGGGCGAGATCTGGCGCGACGGCCGCCCCTGGCTGGCGGAGCCGCCGCTGTTCGACGGGGTGATGAACTATCCCCTGACCTGGCCGATCCTGGGCTACTTCGGGGCGGCCAGCCTGCGCAGCGAGCTGGTGCTGCCGGCGCTCAACAGCGCTCCCTACCAGCCCCTCGACCGGGCCGGCTTCGAGCGGCGGGTGCAGGCGGTGCTGGGCTGGTATCCGGCCGCCACCCGCCGGGCCCAGCTCAACCTGCTGGACGGCCACGACACCCCCCGGGCCCTGCACGTGCTGCGCGGCGACACCCAGGCCCTGCGGCTCTGCCTGCTGTTCCTGTTCCTGCTGCCCGGCGCCCCCTGCCTCTACTACGGCACCGAGCTGGAGCTGGCGGGGGGGCCGGAGCCCGGCTGCCGGGAGGCCTATCCCTGGGAGCGCAGCCCCGGCCCGCTGGCGGACTGGATCGCCCGCCTGGCGGCCCTGCGGCAGTCCCAGCCGGCGCTGCGCGCCGCTGAGCTGCGCTTCCTGCCCAGCCACCACGACGACCTGGTGCTGCTGGAGCGGGGGAGCGGGCCGCAGCGGCTGTGGGTGGCGATCAACCGCGGCGACCAGGAGCTGGCCGTGGCCGCACCGGCGGGGGCCGGCCCGGTGGTGTGGCCGCAGGCGGGGAGCAACGCCAGCGACAGCGGCGCCTGGCGGCTGCCGGCGCGCTCAGCCCTGCTGATGGCCCTGGAGCAGGGCTGAGCGCGCCAGCGAACACCGCTGAAACCCGGCCCGCTCAGACCATCGGCAGGGAGAAGCGCATTGAGAGGTCGAGCCAGGGGCTGCGGGTCACCGGGGCGCTGGTGGAGATCAGGTCCACCCGGCTGGCGGCATAGGCGCGCAACCGCTCCGGCGCCACACCGGAGGCCTCCAGCACCGGGGCGCCTCGCCCGGCCGCAGTCGCGGTGCTGGCGGCCAGCTGGCGCAGCTCGGGCACCAGGGCACTGAGCTGCTCGGGGCTGAAGCCATCCAGCAGCACGCCATCGGCCCCGGCCCGCACCGCCGCCCGCGCTTCGGCCTCGGTTTCGGCCTCCACGATCAGCCGCGCCGGCCAGGGGGCCTGGGCGCGCACCGCGGCGATCGCCGCGGCCACGCCGCCGGCCCAGGCCAGATGGTTCTCCTTGAGCATGGCGGCGTCGTCGAGGCCGAGGCGGTGGTTGATGCCGCCGCCACAGCGCACGGCGTATTTCTCCAGCATCCGCAGGCCCGGCGTGGTCTTGCGGGTGTCGGCCAACCCCACCCCCGTGCCCTCCAGCTCGGCCACCAGCGCCGCGGTGGCGGTGGCGATGCCGCTCAGGCGCATGGCCAGGTTGAGGGCGGTGCGCTCGGCGGCCACCAGGGCAGCGGCCTCCCCCTGCAGCTCCAGCACCACCTGGCCGGGCCGCAGCGCCTCGCCGTCGGCCACCAGCACCTGCACCGCCACCGCCGGATCGAGCAGGGCGAACAGGGGCCCCGCCAGCACCCCGCCGCAGAACACGCCCGCCTGCCGGGCGATCCAGCGGGCCGAGCCACGGCGGCCGAGCAGGGCCGGGGCGCTGAGGTCGCCGCGGCCGATGTCTTCAGCCAGCCAGGAGCGCAGCTGGGCCTCCAGGGCCGGGGTGAAGGCGAGGGTGGGTGGAGCGGCCATGGCTCAGGCTGCCGCGGCGGCTGGGCGGACGCTAGGCCGGCGGGCCCTGGGGGGTCGCGGCTCACTTGCCGATGCAGAAGCGGGCGAACACCCGATCCAGCACCGCCTCGCTCACCGCCTCGCCGGTGATTTCGCCCAGGGTCCGCACCGCCTCGCGCAGGTCAATGGTCCAGAAGTCCCAGGGCAGCTCCTGGGCGGCGGCCTCGAGGCTGCGCTGCAGGGCCACGGCGGCGGCGGCGGCCAGATCCCGCTGGCGGGTGTTGAGCGCCACCTGCAGGCCCTCGGCCGGGGCGGCACCACAGCGCCGCAGCAGTTCCGCCTCCAGCTCCTGGCGGCCGGCGCCGCTGAGGGCGCTGAGGCTGAGCTCGGCCGGCGGCGGCAGGGCGCCAGCGCCGGGCTGGCCGGGGCCGGCCACCCGGCCGGCGGCAATCCCGGCGGCATCGGCCTTGTTGCCCACCAGCAGCAGCGGCACGCCGAGCGGCACCAGGGCGCGCAGCGCCTCGTCCTCAGGGGTCCAGCCGACGCTGAGATCGAACAACAGCAGCACCCCATCGGCGGCGGCGAGCGCCTCGTGGCTGCGGGCGATGCCCAGCCGCTCGACGCGGTCGTCGGTGGGCCGGATGCCGGCGGTGTCGAGCAGGGTGAGGGGCACGCCCTCAAGCACCAGCTCGCTCTCAAGCAGGTCGCGGGTGGTGCCGGGCAGGTCGGTCACGATCGCCCGCTGCCGCTGGCTGAGCAGGTTGAGCAGGCTGCTCTTGCCCACGTTGGGGCGGCCCACGATCGCCACCCGCAGGCCCTCGCGCAGCAGCTCCCCCTGGCGCCCCTCGGCCACCAGCTGCTCCAGCTCCCGACCCACCGCCGCCAGCTCAGCGGCCACGGCCTCGCCATCGAGGGGCGGCAGATCCTCCTCGAAGTCCACCCGCGCCTCCAGCTCGGCCAGCTGATCGAGCAAGCGGTTGCGCAGCCCGCCCAGGCGCCGCTGCAGGCCGCCGTCGAGACCGGCCATGGCCAGCTGGGCGGCGCGGCGGCTGCGGGCCGTGACCAGCTCGCCGATGGCCTCGGCGCGGGTGAGATCCAGGCGACCGTTGAGGAAGGCCCGCTGGCTGAACTCCCCCGCCAGGGCCCGGCGGGCGCCGGCGGCGAGCACCAGCTCCAGCACCCGTTGCACCGCCACCAGCCCGCCGTGGCCGTGGAGTTCGACCACGTCCTCGCGGGTGAAGCTGCGGGGGGCCTTCATCAGCAGCAGCAGGGCCTCATCCACCCGCTCACCACTGGCCGGATCCACCACATGGCCATAGAGCACCCGATGGCTGTCCCACACCTGCCGACCGGGGGCCCGGAACAGCTGGCGGCCGATCGCCTCCGCCCGGGGGCCTGAGATTCGTACGATCGCAATGCTGCCCTCACCCGGTGCCACGGCCGTGGCGATGGCGGCGATGGTGTCCGTGGCGCTCATGCCCCCATTTCAGCCCCACGCCTCACCCTTGCCGGCCCTGCTGCAGCGGCTGCTGACACGCGGCCGGGAGCTGCTGGCCTGGCTGTGGTCCCAGGAGGGCAGCCACAGCCAGCGGGCCCGGGGCCTGGCGGCGGGCATCTTCTGCGGCTGCTTCCCGTTCTTCGGCCTGCAGACCCTGCTGGGGGTGGCCCTGGCCTCGCTGGTGCGCGGCAACCACCTGCTGGCGGCGGCCGGCACCTGGATCAGCAATCCCTTCACCTACGTGCCGCTCTACTGGTTCAACTACAACCTGGGCTGCTGGCTGATCGGACCGGCCGAGGCCTGGCCCGGGATGGCCGCCCTGCAGGCCGACAACCTGGGCCAGCTGGGCTGGAGTGTGGCCAGCCGGCTGCTGCTGGGCTCCACCATCGTGGGGCTGGTGGCGAGCGCCGCCGGCGGCGGGCTCTACTGGCTGTGGCTGGAGCGGCAGCAGCGCCGCAACACTGACTGAGCTGAGCTGAGCTGACTGAGCTGAGCTGAGCACTCAGGGATTGGCCAGACCGGGAAACACCATCAGGTCGATCTGGCCGCCGGCGGGATGGCGCCATTCGCGGAACTCGGCCGCCAGGGCCTGCTGCTCCGGGCCCAGGGCCTGGGTCTGCAGGGCCTGGAGCCGGTGGTGCACCAGGGCCAGGGTGTCGTCGATCAAGCGGGCCGCCTGCTCGGAGGTCATCGCTGCAAGGAAATCAGTGGATCCTGTGTAGGCCGGCTGATCCGGGGCCGCTGTCGTGTAGAGCACGGCCCACCGCGCCTGTGGGGGAACGCCCTCAGTCGAGCCGCACCGCCGCCAGCCAGTCGTGCAGTGGCTGCCAGTCGTCGGCTTGATCGATCGCCTCCCAGAGGCGCTCGATCAGGGGACGAACCGGCACCTCGCGCAGGTTCCAGCGCCGCAGGCTGGCGCTGATCCGGGCCGGATCCTGCTGGCGGCTGCAGGCCCACCAGGCATCGCGCCAGGCCAGCCAGGCGTTGCGGGGGGGATCCGGAGCAGCGGCCACGACGGGCGCCAGGGCCTCGGGATCCTCGGGCACGCCATGGGCCTCGATCGCCGCCGCCAGGCCCGCGAAGAAGGCGCCGTAGCCCACCGGCCAGGCGGCCAGCAGCTGCAGGGTGAGGGGCACGGGGTCGCTCAGCTCCGCCATCGCCGCGGGGGTGTCAGCGAGGGTGGCGATCAGCCCCAGCCGGCGCTGCATCAGCAGGCGGTAGTGGGCGTTGTAGGCCGGCGCGAAGCCCTCCAGCCGCGCCTCCAGCTCGGCCCGGGGCAGCAGCATCGCCAGGGGCTCCTGCAGCAGGCGCAGGTTGTGGTGGCTGATCGCCGGCTGCTGGCCGTAGGCGTAGAGGCCGGAGTGGTCGAAGTAGGCCGCCGTGAAGCGCGGATCCCACTGGTCGAGGAAGGCGAAGGGGCCGTAGTCGAAGCTCTCGCCCGCCAGCGACATGTTGTCGGTGTTGAGCACCCCGTGGGTGAAGCCGGCCGCCATCCACTCGGCGGTGAGCCGCGCCACCCGCTGCACCAGCTCGCCGTAGAAGGCCAGGCCAGCGTCCGGGCGGGGCGGATGGGCCGCCGCCACGTCGGGGTAGTAGTGGGCCACCACATGGCGCAGCAGGCGCTCCAGCTTCTCCGGCTGGCGCAGGTAGAGCAGGCGTTCGCAGCTGCCGAAGCGCAGGTGGGTGCGGGCGAGGCGCACCATCACGGCGCTGCGGGTGGGCGAGGGCTCGTCGCCGCGCCAGAGGTCTTCTCCCGTTTCCACCAGGCTGACGGTGCGGCTGGTGCTCACACCCAGGCGCTGCAGGGCCTCGCTGGCGATGATCTCGCGCACACCGCCCTTGAGGGTGAGGCGGCCATCGCCGCCGCGGCTCCAGGGGGTGGTGCCGCTGCCCTTGGTGCCCAGGTCCTGCAGCCGGCCATGGCGGTCGCGCAGCTGGCCATAGAGGAAGCCGCGGCCATCGCCAAGCTGGGGGTTGTAGGTGCCGAATTGATAGCCGTGGTACCGCAGGGCCAGCAGCGGCGTGCGCGCCTCAAAGCGGCCGTAGGCGGCCTCCACATCGGCGTCAGCGATGGCGCCAGGATCCAGCCCCAGCTGGCGGAAGAGGTCGTCATTGCGGAAGCGCAGCTGGGTGCGGGGAAAGCGTGCCGCCTCCACCACATCCCAGTACTCGGGGCCCAGCCCCTCCACGGCGGGCTCGAAGGGCAGGGCCAGCAGGGGGTTGGCGATGGCGGCACCGCCTTCGGGGCCGGCCGCGGTGGACAAGGGCTGACTCTGAGCAGACAAGGGACTGGGCGAGCAGCAACGTCCGGCCCACGATGGCCACGTTCAGGCCCGCTTGATCACACGGATCAGCACCAGCAGCAGCACGGCTCCCATCGTGGCCACGAGGATGCTGCCGAGGATGCCCACAACCAGATCACCGAGGAGGCCAAAGCCACCGCCCTTCACGAGCACACCGGCCAGCCAGCCAGCGATCACACCCACCAACAGAAACCAGTGCACATTCAGGATGCGCAGCATGCAGCAGGAGGGTGTGCCGGTTGCTGCGACCTCGGGGTGCAGCACCAGCGGGGTCAACCAATGCCGGTGCGGCAGATGTCGAGCACGTCGGCCATCGAGCCGATCTGGTTGAGGGTGGTGGTCAGCTGGGTGGCGCTGTCGAGCTCAACCCGCAGGTCGATCCGGGCCGGCTTGCCGGGATTGGTGCGCACCCGGGCGTCGCTCACGTTGATGCGGTGGTCGGAGAGGCGGGTGAGGATGTCCTTGAGCACGCCCACCCGGTCGAGCACCTCGATGCGCAGCTGCACCGGGTAACGGCGTGGCTGGGGCAGCGCCGGGTTCCAGCGCACCGGCAGTCGGCGCTGGGCCGGCACCTGGGCCGCGTTGGAGCAGTCCTGGCGGTGAATGGTGATGCCGTGGTTGCCGAGGGCCACGGCCCCCAGGATCGGCTCGCCGGGCAGGGGGCTGCAGCAGCCCCCGAGGCGGTAGTCGAGGCCTTCCAGCCCCAGGATCGGACTGTCGCTGCCGTGGGCCCCAGGCCGCACAGCCGTGCGCTGGGCGCCGCCGGCGCCGGCCTGCTCCCCCTGGGCGGAGACGCTGCGGGCCAGCTCCTCGTTGCTGAGCTGGGGCGCCGCCGCGGCGCTGTCGAGGCGCAGTTCCTCGCGCAGGCGGTTGAGTGCCTGGTGCAGGGTCACCCCGCCGAAGCCCAGGGAAGCGAGCAGGTCTTCGGTGGCGACCAGGTTGCAGCGGCGGGCCACCCGGGCCATCGCCTCACCGTTGAGCAGGGCATCGAAGCCCTCGCGGCCCAGCTCCCGCTCCAGCAGGTCGGTGCCGCGCTGGATGTTCTCCTGGCGATGGCTCTTCTTGTACCAGGAGCGGATGCGGTTGCGGGCCGTGGGGGTGGCCACGAAATTCAGCCAATCGAGACTGGGATGGGCGTTCTTGCTGGTGATCACCTCCACGAAGTCGCCGTTCTGCAGCGGCGTGGCCAGGGGGCAGAGGCGGTCGTTGATGCGCACGCCCTGGCAGTGATTGCCCACCTCCGAATGGATCCGGAAGGCGAAATCCACAGCCGTGGATCCCTTGCGCAGCCCCAGCACATCGCCCTTGGGCGTGAACACGAACACCTCCTCATCGAAGAGGTCTTCCTTGATCGAGCGCAGGAAATCACTGCTGTCCTCCCCGCCGTCGTCCTTCTGCCAGTCCACCAGCTGGCGCAACCAGTTGAAGCGCTCGGCATCGGCGCCAGAGGCGGCGGGGGAGCCGCCCTCCTTGTACTTCCAGTGGGCGGCGATGCCGTATTCCGCCACCTGGTGCATGTCGGCGGTGCGGATCTGCACCTCGATCGGCCGGTGGCGGCCAATCACCGCCGTGTGCAGCGACTGATAGCCATTGGGCTTGGGCAGGCCGATGTAGTCCTTGAAGCGACCGGGGATCGGCCGGAAGGTGTCGTGCACCACCGCCAGGGCCCGATAACAGCTCTCGAGGCTGGGGCAGATCAGGCGCAGGGCCGCCACGTCGTAGATCTCGTGGAAGGCCTTCTGCTGGCGCTGCATCTTGCTCCAGATGCCGAACAGGTGCTTGGGCCGCCCGCTCACCTCGCAGTCGGTCAGCCCCATCGCCGCCAGGCGGTCACACAGCAGTTGCACGGTCACCGCCAGGCGGTTCTCGCGCTCGCTGCGCTTGGTGGACACCTCCTGCTGGACGTCGCGGTAGGCCTCGGGCTCGAGGATCTTGAAGGCCAGGTCCTCCAGCTCCCACTTGAAGCGGCCGATGCCCAGGCGGTTGGCCAGGGGGGCGTAGATCTCGCGGGTTTCGCGGGCGATGCGCAGCTGCTTCTCGGGGCGCAGGGCGGCCAGGGTGCGCATGTTGTGCAGCCGGTCGGCCAGCTTCACCAGCACCACGCGGATGTCGCTGGCCATGGCCAGGAACATGCGCCGCAGGTTTTCGGCCTGGGCCTCGGTCTTGTTGGTGAAGTGCAGGCCACCGAGCTTGGTGACGCCCTCCACCAGGGCGCGCACCTCGCCGCCGAAATGCTCCTCCAGCTCCTCGGGCGTGACGTTGGTGTCCTCCACCACGTCGTGCAGGAAGCCGGCGGCGATCACCGCCGCGCTGGCGCCGATATCGCGCAGCAGATCGGCCACCGCCACCGGATGGCTGATGTAGGGCTCGCCGCTGGCCCGGTACTGGCCCTCGTGCAGCTGGAAGGCAAAGTCAAACGCCGAGGCCAGCAGGGCCTCGGCGTCGGTGGGGCAGCACTGGCCGCTGCCGGGGGGGACGTGCTCGATGCAGCGCTGCAACCACTCGGGCAGCGGCAGGTTGTAGTCGGCAGGCCCCTGGATCGGCCGCCGGCCGGGGGGCCGAGGCGCGGCCTGGGCAGGGAAAGACTCCGGCACCGGCCCAGGCCGCTCGGGCACCGCCACCGCGTTCGAACCCGCGCTGGAACCCGTGCTGGGATTCAGCTGCGGCTTCTGCAGCGGCTTCGGCAACGGATTGCGATCGGTGGCCGCCGGCAGCATGGGGTCCTGCGGAGTGGCTTCATCGTATGCAGGCGGCGAGACTCGGGGGCCATTCCGTGACGTCCTTGTTCAGTTTTCCGTTCTGTCCCCCCGGCTGCTGACCATGGCCGACCCCGCCATGGCCGATCCCGCCAGCGCCAGCCCGGTGCTCAGCCTGCGGCAGCTCAAGGTGTCCTACCCCCAGAGCCCGCGCCCCACCCTGGACGGCCTCGATCTCAGCCTCAACCCCGGCGAGACCCTGGCCCTGGT
This sequence comes from uncultured cyanobacterium, assembly GCA_963765575.1. Taxonomy (GTDB): domain Bacteria; phylum Cyanobacteriota; class Cyanobacteriia; order PCC-6307; family Cyanobiaceae; genus NIES-981. The sequence goes on from CAVXWZ010000002.1 coordinate 528,126, forward strand.
GGGCCCCTCGGGCTGCGGCAAGAGCACCGTGGCGCGGGCGGCGTTGCAACTGCTGCCCCAGGGCAGCACCTGCAGCGGCGAGCTGCTGCTGGCCGGCCGCGATCCGCGCAGCCTGCGGCGGCCGGCCCTGCGCCGGCTGCGGGGCGAGGCGGTGGGGCTGGTGTTTCAGGACCCGATGACCCGGCTCAACCCGCTGCTCAGGATCGGTGCCCACCTCAGCGACACCCTGCGGGCCCATCGTCCCGGCTGGAGCCGCCGCCAGCTGCGCCAGCGGGCCGAAGAGCTGCTCAGCCGGGTGGGGATCGACGTGGACCGCTACGGCAGCTATCCCCATGAATTCAGTGGCGGCATGCGCCAGCGGCTGGCGATCGCCCTGGCCCTGGCCCTCAATCCACCGCTGGTGATCGCCGACGAGCCCACCACCAGCCTGGATGTGGCGGTGGCGGGCCAGGTGATGGCCGAGCTCACGGGCCTCTGCCGCGAGGCCGGCAGCGCCCTGCTGCTGATCAGCCACGACCTGGCCATGGCCGGGCGCTGGTGCGATCAGATCGCCGTGCTCGATGAGGGCCGCCTGATCGAGCGGGCCCCGGCCCGGCAGCTGCTCACGGCACCGCAATCACCCCTGGCCCAGCGGCTGGTGGCCCGGGCGCGGGAGCGCGAGGGGCGCCAGAGCCAGGCCCCGGACGCGGCGCCGCTGCTGCTGGAGATCGAGGCGCTGCGCTGCTGGCATCCGCTGCCGGGCCTGCCCTGGCAGCGCCAGTGGCTGAAGGCGGTGGACGGCGTCAGCCTGCGGCTGCAGCAGGGCGAAAGCATCGGCCTGGTGGGGGCCTCGGGCTGCGGCAAGAGCACCCTCTGCCGGGCGTTGATGGGTCTGGCGCCGGTGCGCGGCGGCGCCGTGCGCCTGGAGGGGGTGGACCTGCAGCGGCTGCGGGGCGGCAGCCTGCGCCGCGCCCGACGGGGCCTGCAGATGGTGTTCCAGGACCCGCTGGCCTGCCTCAACCCGCAGATGCGGGTGGGCGAGGCGATCGCCGACCCGCTGCTGATCCATGGCCTGGCCAGCCGCGCCGCCGCCCGCGAGCGGGCCCGCGAGCTGATGGCGGCGGTGGGGCTGAACCCACCGGAGGCCTTCGACACCCGCCTGCCCCGCCAGCTCTCCGGCGGCCAGCAGCAGCGGGTGGCGATCGCCCGGGCCCTGATCCTCGAGCCCCGCGTGCTGCTCTGCGACGAGAGCGTGAGCATGCTCGACGCCGAAGTGCAGGCCGAAGTGCTGCAGCTGCTGCGCGATCTGCAGACCCGCCTGGGGCTGGGGATGCTGTTCGTGACCCACGACCTGGCGGTGGCCAGCGGCTTCTGCCACCGGGTGATCGTGCTCGACGGCGGCCGCATCGTGGAGGAGGGCCCGGGGGCGGCGCTGCTGCGCCAGCCGCGGGCGGCGATCACCCGGCAGCTCGTGGAGGCCTGCCCGCGGCTGCCGGAGCTGGCCTAGGCCCCCTGGCCCGCCCGGCGGCGCAGGCGCAGCAGCAGCTGCTCGAACACCGGCGGCAGGGGCGCCTCGCACACCAGGCGCTCGCCGCTGATCGGATGGTTCAGCCCCAGCTGCACGGCATGCAGGGCCTGGCCGGGCAGCTCCAGCGGCAGCCGGCGACAGCGCGAATACACCGGATCGCCCACGATCGGGTGGTTGATGTGGGCGCAGTGCACCCGGATCTGGTGGGTGCGGCCGGTGTCGAGCTTGAAGCGCAGCAGGGCGTGGTCGCCCAGCCGCTCCACCACCCGCCAGTGGGTGCGGGCATCGCGGCCGCTGCCGTCGCTCACCACCGCGTACTTCTTGCGATCCACCGGGTGGCGGCCGATGGCGCCCACCACCATGCCGGTCTCGGCCGCCGGCTGGCCGTGCACCACCGCCAGGTACTGGCGCGAGGCGATGCGCTTCTGGATCTGCACCTGCAACTTCACCAGGGCCTCCTGGCTCTTGGCCACCACGATGCAGCCGGTGGTGTCCTTGTCGAGCCGGTGCACGATGCCCGGCCGCAGCTCACCGCCGATGCCGGGAAGGTCGGGGCAGTGGTGCAGCAGGCCGTTCACCAGGGTGCCGTCCCTGTTGCCCGGCGCCGGATGCACGGTGAGGCCGGCGGGCTTGTTGAGCACGATCAGGTGGGCGTCCTCGAAGAGCACATCCAGCGGCATCGCCTGGGCGAGCAGGTAGGGCAGGGGCTCGGGGGGCGGCATCCACAGCTCCACCGTGTCGCCGGGGCGCAGGGGCGTCTTGGCCCGGCCCGTGACGCCATTGACGCGCACGTAGCCGGCATCGATGAATTTCTGGATGCGGGCGCGGCTCTGCTCCGGCCGCTGGCTCACCAGCCAGCGATCCAGCCGCATCGGCAGCGGTCTGGGGTAGGTGAGCGTCAGCAGCTCGCCCGCACCGTGGCCAAAGCCGCTCATGGCGCCGGCGGCAGCTCCAGGCCGATCGCCCCCAGGCGGCTGCAGCGGAAGTCGTCGAGCAGCTTGGTGGCCATGCGCAGGCCATCGCCGCTGGTGTGGCGCTCGGCCGCCGCCAGCATCCAGCTCTCGGCATCGGGGCCGCCCGTGGGCAGCACCCCCAGGGCGATGCCGTAGCGCCGCTCCAGCAGGCCGGGGGTGGCGCCCGCCGCCGGCAGCGCCTGCAGAGCGGTGAGCAGGGCGATGAAGGCCCGGGCCACCGCCTCGGCGTCGTAGGCCGCCTGGCCGATGTCATCACAGAGGGCCAGGCGCAGGGCCGCCTGCTGGTCGTCCAGCCGCGGCGGCAGCACGCCGGGGGCATCGAGCAGGTCGAGGTCCTGGCCCAGGCGCACCCAGCGCAGGCTGCGGGTGACGCCGGCGCGGCGGGCGCTCTCCACCACCTTCTGACGCACCAGGCGGTTGATCAGGGCCGACTTGCCCACATTCGGGAAGCCCAGCATCAGGGCCCGCACCGGCCGCGGCCGCATGTCGCGGCCGCGGCGGCGGGCGTTGAGGGCATCGCCACTGCGGATCGCCGCCTGCTGCAGCTGCTTCACGCCGGTGCCCACCTTGGCGTCACACCACAGCAGCGTCTGGCCGCGGGCCCGGAACCAGTCCGTCCAGGCGGCCCGCAGCGGCGGCGGGATCATGTCCACCCGGTTGAGCACCAGCAGGTGCTGGCGGCTGCCGATCCAACGCTGCAGGCGCGGGTGGCCGGTGGCCAGAGGCACACGGGCATCGCGCACCTCGATCACCAGGTCCACCTTCGCCAGGGCCGCGCGCAGGGCCCGCTCGGCCTTGGCGATGTGGCCGGGATACCACTGGATCGCCGGCGCGTTGACGCTCAGCCCCACGGCCGGCGGGACAGTGGCGGAATCGCCCATCAGGGCACCACCAGCACGGGACAGGGGGCCAGCTGGATCACCCGTGCCGCCGTGCTGTGCTGATCGCTCTCCAGGGCGATGCCGCGGGTGCCCATCACGATCACATCGGCATCGATCTCGTCGGCCACATCGCCGATCACGAAGGCCGCCTTGCCGGCGCGCTCGATCACCTCACAGGCCACGCCGGCCTGCTGAAAGCTGCCGCGGGCCTGCTCCAGCAGTCGGGCCACGGCCGGCTCGTCGTCGTCGGGTTCCACCACCGAGAGCAGCACCAGACGGCTGCCATGCTCCTGCACGAGCTTCAGGGCCAGCGCGGCGGTCTCCATGGCCTGGCGGCTGCGATCGATCGGAAACAGAACGGTGTTGAACATGGCTGGGGTGGACCTGCCCCATCCAGGTGGGGCCGGGCAGGGATTCAGTCTGGACGACGCCCTGCGGGCTAGGCTCCCGCCCGTTTATCCCTATTCCCAAACGCGTCCCATGGCGAAACGATCCCTCACCAGCCTCAGCGTCGATGAACTGCGGGGCAAACGGGTGCTGGTGCGGGTCGACTTCAACGTGCCCCAGGACGACAGCGGCGCCATCACCGATGACACCCGCATCCGCGCCGCCCTGCCCACCATCGCCCACCTGCGCGGCAGCGGCGCCCGGGTGATCCTGGCCGCCCACTACGGCCGGCCCAAGGGCCAGGTGGTGGAGGGCATGCGCCTCACCCAGGTGGCGGCCCGGCTCAGCGACCTGCTGGGGGTGCCGGTGGTCAAGACCGACAGCTGCATCGGCCCCGATGCCGAGGCCAAGGTGGCGGCCATGGCCGACGGCGATGTGGTGCTGCTGGAGAACGTGCGCTTCTTCGCCGAGGAGGAGAAGAACGCCCCCGAATTCGCCGCCAAGCTGGCGGCCCTGGCCGAGGTGTACGTGAACGACGCCTTCGGCGCCGCCCACCGCGCCCATGCCTCCACCGAGGGCGTGGCGCGGGCCCTGAGCCCCAGCGTGGCCGGCCAGCTGATGGAGAAGGAGCTGGCCTACCTGCAGGGTGCGATCGACGCCCCCAAGCGGCCCCTGGCGGCGATCGTGGGCGGCTCCAAGGTGAGCAGCAAGATCGGCGTGCTCGAGGCCCTGATCGACAAGTGCGACAAGGTTCTCGTCGGTGGCGGCATGATCTTCACCTTCTACAAGGCCCGCGGCCTGGCGGTGGGCAAGAGCCTCGTGGAGGAGGACAAGCTGGAGCTCGCCAGGGAGCTGGAGGCCAAGGCGAAAGCCAAGGGGGTGCAGTTCCTGCTGCCCACCGATGTGGTGCTGGCCGACAACTTCGCCCCCGACGCCAACACCCAGGTGGCGCCGATCGAGGCCATCCCCGACGGCTGGATGGGCCTGGACATCGGTCCCGACTCGGTGACGGTGTTCCAGCAGGCCCTGGCTGACTGCAAGACGGTGATCTGGAACGGGCCGATGGGGGTGTTCGAATTCGACGCCTTCGCCGCCGGCACCAACGCCATCGCCCACACCCTCGCTGAGCTCAGCGCCCAGGGCACGATCACGATCATCGGCGGCGGCGATTCCGTGGCCGCCGTGGAGAAGGTGGGCGTGGCCGACAAGATGAGCCACATCTCCACCGGCGGCGGCGCCAGCCTGGAGCTGTTGGAGGGCAAGGTGCTGCCGGGCGTGGCCGCCCTCGACGAGGCCTGAGGAAGGGCCTGACTGGCAGGCGGGGCTTGCCCCCGCGCTGTCAGTCAGACCCTCAGCCTTCAACGCTGCAACGCTCCGTTTACCCTCACCTCACCGTCGCCGACACCAATCCAATCGCCATCAAAGCTGCGAAAGGTAAAGGACAACGGCTTCTCGAAATACTCAGCGGTGCGTTTCCGCAGAATCTCGATCGTGATCTGCTCTCCCAGGCGCAAACTCCTGGTGTTGTCGGTGCGCCAGTGAACGCCTCCCATGCTGCGACCCACGGCAACATTGGAAGCGAGCTTGTTGAGCTCACCTCCCACAGTGATGCGATCGGCATCAGCCCCGGAGTAGGGCTGCGGTGCCTGAAAGTCCTCACCGCCTTGATGGGCTCCCGGCGCCAGCAGCGAGAGCGGGCCAAGCAGGGGGTCACGGCGACGGGATTCGGGGAAGGCATCAAGCAGATCACCGAGCTTCTGGTCCTCGTCAAACCAGGCTTTCAGTGCGGTGACGCAAGCACCGGCAACCGTGGCATGGCCCGCTCCATAGGCGGGGTGATTCGGAGATCCGGCTGAGAACGCCATCGGCAGAAAAAAGCTGCCGAACTCGCTGTGGATCCTGTTCGCCGCCGGCAGCACGGTCGCCACGGGCAGGTTGTAGTCCCGCCGATCCCCAGCCACGCCTTCGCACTGCATCTGGACCATGCCCCCATAGACCTCCGGGCGACAGCGACGGTGCACCAGCCATTTCTGCCGCCACACCACTTTCAATGCCCGGCTGGCCACCTCAGAGACGAAGGTGAGCAGATCGGGCCCCCCGAGGGTGGCGAAACCTCCCTCCCGGCTGACGCGCACTCCCCCTTTGTAGGGATTCCCATCATCCACTGGGGCGCCAATACCATCGAGGAAAAGAGCCGCATTGAAATAGGCCTGGTGGAGAGCATCTCGATTCACAAAACGAGCCAGGTCTCGCATGGTTGAGATATGCCTGACCTTGAAGTCACTGGGATAATAATCAGCCCCGGCGGCCTGACGGCTGGCATTTTGCTGGTCACCAAAGTGATTGCAAGTACCATAGTCTCTGCCAAATTTATCCTTGCCAGTATTTTGCGCGAGCAACCAATCATCATAGGTCGTCAGAAAATCTCTTTTGCGGAGATACGGCACCTGCTGCACACTGATGGTTTGGGTGCCATAGCCGACATCACGAAGGAAGAATTGGCTTACAATCGGGCCAAACTCTTCATCATGAAGCCCACTGCGGAAGAGCGTTTCGGGCCTGATGTCCAGTTGGCCTGTACTGGTCACCGGCAGATCCAGCCCAAGCTTCAGCCCTCCCTGGGCCCGGTCCTGATCCAGCGCCTGCTGGAAGGCCTCCCGGACCTGCGTGACAGCCTCTGCCAGATTGACTGCGGAGAAATCGTTGAGCGGCAGATCGCGTAGCAGCGCCATCCAATACAGCTCAACCATCTCTGCAGCGCTGCTGACTGACGAGATCGACGGTGCTGGTGGCATCTCAAGGGTCTTTGGATCCGGCCCAAACCCCTCGCTGGCGGCAGACGCCAAAGGATTCACGAAGCGGGCTACCCCAGTGGTGAGACCAGGTTCGGCGACTGGAGAGAAGTCAGCGGGCTGAATTTCATAGCTGGGTGTGCGCTCAAACTTGACTGGCGAGCCCGCCTCAATCTCCAGGCATGTGCGCATGAAGTCTCGATACTGTGCGCGATCAACCTCGCCGTACTTATTGTGCTGAAGTGTCTTGTGGAAATTGCCAATAAAAGCAACTGCCGATGGGCCGAATTGCCTGATTTCATCGCCATTTGGCGTTGGAAATACCATGGTGGCCACTAGATGTTGGACAGCATGACCGCATCGATTCCGTCAACGCCAAAGCAGCATGGCGGCATTCATCGTGCGATCACTCAGCGACACAAGCACGAAATCTTTTCAGCAAGATTTTTTGGCATTGTTTTTTATTACAAGGCATCATTCCGGTCGCTGGATCCTCGCTGCGCCCGGCATCGACTGCGGTTGAACAAGCCCCGTGCTTCCTTATCTGGATGACCAGATCGCTTCCAGGCCAGGCCGAGATGCCATCCCCAACCCCCACCGTGGCCTTCCTGGGGCTGGGAGCCCTGGGTGCCCCCATGGCCACCAATCTGCTGGCCGCTGGCTATCCGTTGCTGGTCCATAACCGCAGTCGGGCCAAGGAAGATCCCCTGGTGGCCGCCGGAGCCCAGCGGGCCGCGACCCCTGCAGCCGCCGCTGCGGCAGCGGACCTGCTCTGCGTCTGCGTGAGCGATGGGCCCGATGTGGAGGCCGTGCTCTTCGGCCCCAGCGGGGCGATCGAGGGGCTGCGGGCCGGCTCGCTGGTGATCGACTTCTCGACCATCGCGCCGGCGACCAGCCGCAGGTTGGCGGCGCGGTTGGCGCCGCACGCAGTTGCTTACCTGGACGCCCCCGTCACAGGCGGCACCGAGGGCGCCGCTCGCGGCACCCTCTCAGTGCTGGTGGGCGGGGCGCCAGGGGACGTCGCCCGGGCCAAGCCCCTGCTGGAGGTGGTGGGCGAGCGCATCAGCCACCTCGGGCCGGTGGGGGCGGGCCAGCAGGCGAAGGCCGTGAACCAGGTGCTGGTGGCGGGCAGCTACGCCGCCGTGGCCGAAGCCCTGGCCCTGGGCCAGCGGCTGGGGCTGCCGATGGCCCAGGTGGTGGAAGCCCTGCGCAGCGGTGCCGCCGGCTCCTGGGCCCTGGAGCACCGCAGTGCCGGCATGTTGCAGGGGGAGTTTCCCCTCGGCTTCCGGCTGAGCCTGCACCGCAAGGATCTGGCGATCGCCCTGGCGAGCGCCGCCGCCTGCGACCTTGAGCTGCCCTTGAGCCGGCTGGTGGCGGAGCTGGAGGACGGACTGATCGAGCTGGGCCATGGCGACGAGGACGTTTCAGCCCTGGCCCGGCTGTTCCAGCGGCCCCCGGGCTGAGGCCTCAGGGTTGCAGCTGGTCGCGCTCGGCCACCACGCGCACCCGCTTGCTGGCGCTCACGAGCCCGTCGGGATGCACCAGCAGCACGGCCCAGGTCTGCTCTCCGGGATTGAGCGGGGCCCGCACGATCCGGAACAGGCCGCCACCGCCCAGGGCGCCGATGCGCAGCGTGGGGCTGTCGAACGCCGACACCTGGTCGCCCGTGAGGTCGGTGATGCCGCCGGCCAGGATCGCCCCGTCGAGGGGTTCATCGACGATCACGTCGACGTCGTAGCGCTCGCCGGTGAGCACGGTGTCGGGAATCATCACGGTCACCGGCAAGTCTTCCGGTCCGCTGCGCAACAGCGACTGATCGCGCAGCACCGTCTGGGCGTTGATGCGGCGGCCATCGCTCTCCAGCAGCAGCTGCTGTTCGGCCTCCAGCCGGAAACTCAGCGGGCCGTCCTCGCGGCTGCCGCGCACCTGCACCAGCACCGTGGCGCGGCCGCCCGGCAGCTCGGGGCCCGACACCAACTGCCAGCGGGCGTTGGGGAACTGGCTCAGCAGCCGCTTGCGGCGCGCCTGCACCGCCGCCGGGTCGAGGCCGGGCCCCGCCTCCAGCAGCAAGCCCAGATCACCCTGGCCGTTGAAGGCGGCCTCCAGGGCCTGGAGCTGCTGGGGCGTGGGCGCCGCCGCCCGGCCGGGCAGGGCCGCCGCGAGCAGCAGGGCCGCCATGCCCGCCAGGGCGGCGGCGCTCCGACCGCCGGATGCCGGCGCGCGGAGCGGGGAACGGAAGGGGAAGGCGAAACGCCGCATGGGCCTTGGGGAAGCGCTTTTAAGTTAGGCGCGCTTGTGAGCGCCACCCATGCCCAGGCTCCTTGTCGCCGCCAGCGGCACCGGAGGCCACCTGTTCCCGGCCCTGGCGGTGGCCGAGGCCCTGCCAGCCGGCTGGGAGGTGCGCTGGCTGGGGGTGCCCGACCGGCTGGAGCGGGAGCTGGTGCCAAGCCGCTACCCCCTGCACACGGTGCGGGCCGGTGGGCTGCAGGGCCGCGGCCTGCGCAAGCTGCTCAACCTGCTGCGCTTGCTGGGGGCGATCCGCAGCGTGCGGCGGCTGATCCGGCGCGAGCGCATCGACGTGGTCTTCAGCAGCGGCGGCTACATCGCCGCGCCGGCCATCCTGGCGGCGCGCTGGGGCGGCGTACCGGTGGTGCTGCATGACAGCAACGCCATCCCCGGTCGCGTCACGCGGCTGCTGGGGCGGCTCTGCACCCACGTGGCGGTGGGGCTGGTGGATGGGGCCGAGCGCCTGCCCCGTTGCCGGCCCCTGGTCACCGGCACACCCGTGCGCCGCGACTTCCTGGAGCCCGCCCCCGCTCCGTCCTGGCTGCCGCCGGGGGAGGGCCCCCTGCTGCTGGTGATGGGCGGCAGCCAGGGCGCGGTGGGGCTGAACCGCATGCTGCGCCCCCTGCTGGGGCGACTCAGCGACGCCGGCGTGCGGGTGGTGCACCTCACCGGCCGCAACGACCCCGAGGCCGGCGGGCCCCTGCCGCCCGGGGTGGTGGAACGGCCCTTCAGCACGGAGCTGGCCGGGCTGCTGCAGCACACCGACCTGGTGATCAGCCGGTCGGGGGCCGGGGCCCTCAGCGAGCTGGCCGTCTGCGCCACCCCGGCGATCCTGGTGCCCTACCCGGCGGCGGCCGATCACCACCAGGACGCCAATGCCCAGGCCGCGGCGCGGCTGGGGGCGGCGGTGATCGTGGCCGAACATTCCCCCGGGCAGCCGACGCTGGAGCGGACGATCTGGCGCCTGCTGGGGCCACGGCTGCGGGGGGTGGCCCCGGCGGCCGATCCACTCGAGGCGATGGGCGCGGGCATGGAGCGGCTGGCGGTGCGCGACGCCGACCGGCGCCTGGCAAAGCTGCTGGTGGATCTGGTGTAGGGCCTCAGCCCAGCTCCCGCTCCAGCGCCCGCACCAGGCGCCGGTGGCCGCGGCGGTGCTGCAGCCCGATGCGCAGCCAGTCCTCCCCCAGTCCCTCGAAGGAGCGGCAGCCGCGCACCAGGATGCCGTGGCGCTCCTCCAGGGCGCAGCGCAGGCCCTCGAGGGAGCGATCACCCCGCAGCAGCAGGAAGTTGGCGGCCGATGGCATGGGGCTGAGGCCCGGCCAGCGCTGCAACTGCCCGGCCAGCCAGGGTCCCTCCCGCGCCGTCCAGCGCTGCACCCGCGCCGTCCAGCGCGGCAGCCAGCCCGGCCGCTCCAGCAGGCTCTCCCCCACCGCCAGCGCCAGCCCGTTGACAGGCCAGGGATCGCGCCACCCCGCCCAGCGCGCCAGCCGCTGCGGGTCGCCAAGGGCGTAGCCCAGCCGCAGGCCCGCCAGTGAGAGCAGCTTGGTGAGGCTGCGCACCACCACCAGGTTGGGATGGCGCGTCAGCAACGGAATCAGCGACTGGGCCTCGCCGCCGCCCACCAGGGGCAGGAAGGCCTCATCGCAGATCACCAGCGCCTGGCGCGCCAGCAGCGGCTCCAGCGAGGCGCGGCTCCAGAGCTGGCCGGTGGGGTTGTGGGGGTTGGTGAGCCAGAGCACCGGGGCGTCGGCCCGACTGGCGGGGAAGGGCTGGGGGAAGGCGCCATCCCAGCGCAGCGGCAGCGGCAGCGGGGTGGCGGTGCCGCCCCAGCAGGCCAGGGCGCGGTGGTAGTCAGCAAAACCTGGCGCCGGCAGCAGGCTCGACCCCAGCGCGGCCGCGTCCCGGGCCGCCCAGGTGAACAGTTCGGCGGCGCCGTTGCCCGGCAGCACCCACTCGGCCGGCAGGCCGTGGTGCCGGCCCAGCAACGCCCGCAGGCGCTGCCAGCTGCGGTCGGGGTAGACCCTGGGCGCCGGCCCCAGCGCCGCCCGCAGCAGGGCCAGCCGCAACGCCGGCGGCGGCGCGAAGGGCACCAGGGAGGCGCTGGCATCGAGCAGGGAGCCGGGGGAGCGGCCCAGCCGCCGGGCGGCGGCCGCCAGGTTGCCGCCATGGCGCTCGCTCGCCTGCCCGCTGCCCATGGGCAAACGCTACGGTCCGGGCCTGCTGGCCGCGGTAGCGAATCCGCAACGGCGCTATAAGGCAGAGGTGTGGATCCGGGCCATGAACCAACATCGCCGGTTCAGCGGCGCCCAGGACGGCGCCACCACCGCGCAGGTCCCTGCCGCGGCCAGGCTGGTGGCGCGGGCTGGGGTGGCACTCACCGCCACGGCCTGGCTGCTCGGCAGCGCCCCGGCCGCCATCGCCCAGGGACGCCCCTCATCCCAGGCGTCACCCGCCGGCGGCACCGAGGCCCTGATTCAGCTGCTGGAGCAGCGCAGCTGCCAGGGCTGCAATCTGGCCGGCGCCGATCTGGTGCATGCCCAACTGGCCGATGCCGACCTCAGCGGCGCCCGGTTGCAACGGGCCAATCTCAGTCAGGCCAAGCTCGATGGTGCCCGGCTCAGTGGGGCCGACCTCAGCTTCACCAGCCTGCTGGGCGCCTCGCTGCGCGGCGCCGACCTGCGCGGCGCCCGCCTGGAGGGCACCGACCTGCGCCAGACGGATCTCAGCGGCGCCCAGCTCAGCCCCGGTGCCCTCAGCCGGGCCCACTGGCAGGGAGCGCGGGGTGTCGACCAGGGGCTGCTGAGCTTCGGGGAACTGCACAACGCCGGCGTCGAGGCCGCCCAGAAGGGCCGCTTCCCGGAGGCCGAACAGTGGTTCAGTGAGGCGATTCGCCGCGAACCCGCCGCCGGGGTGAGCTGGCTGGCGCGGGGCATCACCCGCAGTCAGATGGGCAGGCGGGAGGAGGCCTCCAACGATTTCGCCTACGCCGCCAGCCTCTACGAGGCCGCCGGCGATGGCGACCAGGCCGCCCAGCTGCGCCAGGCCGCCGAGCAGGCGAAGGCCGACCCCGACCGGCCTGCAGGCGGTGGCAACGGCATCGGTTCGATGGCCCTCACCGGCGCCATGGGCCTGCTGCAGTTTCTGGCACCGCTGGCCGGCAAGGCCTTCCTGCCCCTGCCCTTCTGAAGCCCTCCGGCCAGCCCCGCTCTGTGGACAGTCCACGGCCCGCCGGCCACCTGGTTCTCGCCGGTGGCGGCCACACCCACGCGCTGGTGCTGCTGGGCTGGGCCATGGCCGCGGCTCGGCGGCGAAACGGCAGCCGCGGGGCGATGCGAGGGCTGGGCAGAGGAGTGGGCACAGGGACGAGCGGGCTGATCAGCCTGGTGAGCCGCGCCAGTTCGGCGCTCTACTCCGGCATGGTGCCGGGCCTGCTGGCCGGCCTCTACGACCGCGACGCCTGCAGCATCGACCTGCGGCGCCTCTGCGAGCTGGCGGGGGTGACCTTCATCGCCGCCGAGATCACCGGCCTGGAGCCGGGGGCCCGCGCGCTGCTGCTGCAGGGCCGGCCGCCGCTGCACTGGGACTGGCTGAGCCTGGATGTGGGCTCCCAGACCGCCATGCCCGCACCCGATCCGAGCGCCGAGCAAGCGCCGGGAGGCCGCGCCACGGCCATGGCCGTCAAGCCCCTCGAGCCCTTTCTGGCCTGGGCCGACGCCCACCTGGCCGCGGCCAGCCCAGGGCCCCACGGCGCCGACGCGGGGACGCCGGATCTGCCCATCCGCGGCGGCGGCGCGGCGGCGGTGGAGGTGGCCCTGGCGCTGCGGGGACGCGGCCGGCGGCCGGCGTTGCTGCTGCGCGGCCAGCAGCTGCATCTGGGGTCGCGCGCGGCCAACCGGCTGGGTGAAGGGTTGCTGGCCGCGGCCGGCATTCCGCTGCGGCGCCAGGCGGGTCCGGCGGAGCCGGCAGTGCTGGCCTGCACCGGCAGCCGCGCGCCGCTCTGGCTGGGGGCGGCGGGCCTGCCCACCGAAGCCGCCAGTGGACGGGTGCTCACCGAGGCCACGCTGCAGGTGCTGGGCCACCCGCGGCTGTTCGCCTGCGGCGACTGCGCCGTGATCGCCGCCGACCCCAGACCGGCCTCGGGGGTGTGGGCGGTGCGGGCCGCGCCCACCCTGGGCGCCAACCTGGCGCGCTGCCTCAACGCGGCGCAGGCCCCAGAACCCAGGGGGATGCGGCGCTGGCGGCCCCAGCGCCGGGCCCTGCAGCTGCTCGCCGATGGCAGCAAACCCCGGCACCCCCGGGCGATCGCCCTCTGGGGCCCGTGGGCCGTGGGTCCGAGCCGGCTGCTGTGGCGGTGGAAGAACCGCATCGACCGCCGCTTCATGGAACGGTTCGAGGCCCTCGGGGCGATGGCGCCCGAGGGGGGGACGCCCCGGCGATGGCCTGCCGCGGCTGCGCCGCCAAGCTGCCGGCGGCCACCCTCTCGGCAGGCCTGCAGCAGGCAGGCCTCACAGCAGCCACCGGCGGGCCTTGCTCAAGGCGCCCGCCAGCCGCCGGAATCGGGCCAGCCCGCAGCCGCCGGCGCCGAGGACGCGGCCCTGATCGGACGCGACGCCCGGGGCCAGCTGCTGCTGCAGAGCGTCGATGGCTTTCCGGCCCTGGTGGGCGATCCCTGGCTCAACGCCCGCCTCACCACCCTGCACGCCTGCAGCGACCTGTGGGCCTGCGGCGCCCGCGTCAGCAGCGCCCAGGCCCTGGTGACCCTGCCGGAGGCGGCGCCGCGGCTGCAGCAGGAGTGGCTGGCCCACACCCTCGCCGGCATCCGCTCGGTGCTGGAGCCCCTGGGGGCGTCCCTGCTCGGCGGCCACACCCTCGAGGGCCGCGACGGCGCCGGCCTGGCCCTGGCCCTGAGCGTGAACGGCCGCGTGGCACCCCCGGACCACTGGCCCAAGGGGCCCCTGCGGCCAGGCCAGGTGCTGCTGCTCACGCGTCCGCTGGGCACCGGTGTGCTGTTTGCCGCCGCCATGGCGGCGGCCGCCCGGCCGGCCTGGATCGACCAGGCCCTCGAGCAGATGCAGCAGAGCCAGGCGGAGCTGGTGCAACCGCTGCGGGAGCTGGGCTGCCGCGTCTGCACCGACATCACCGGCTTCGGGCTGCTGGGCCACCTGGGGGAGATGCTGGCCGCCAGCCCGCCGGGCCTGCGGGTGGAGCTGGATGCCTGGGCGGTGCCGGCCCTGCCCGGCACCCTTGAGCTCCTCGCCCAGGGCCGGGCCAGCAGCCTGGCTCCCACCAACGCCACCGCCCTGGCCCTGCTGGGGGGGCCGGTGCAGCTCGGCGCCCCGCCCGGCGCCAGGGCAACGGCGGCATTGGATCGGGCCCGGCAGGGCCTGCTGATCGATCCCCAGACCTGTGGCCCCCTGCTGGCGGCCCTGCCGGCCGGCGCCGCCGCGGCGGGCCTGGAGGCCCTGCGCGAGCACGGGTTTGGCGCGGCGCAGGTGATCGGCCGGGTGCTGGACCCTGCCGAAAACCGCGAGGGCACTGTCGCCAGCGCACCGGGCCTGGGAGAATGAGGGCGACGTCGCTGCTGCCCTTGTCCGCCCTCACCCGCTGCCTGGTGGAAGAGGCTGCCGCCATTGCCGCCAGCGCCTCCCGCCTGGATTCCGAGCAGGTGGAACTGGCCCTGCAGTTGCTGGAGAGTTGCCGGGCCCGCCGCGGCAAGCTGGTGGTGACCGGGGTGGGCAAGAGCGGCATCGTCGCCCGCAAGATCGCCGCCACCTTCTCCTCGATCGGCCTGACGGCGGTGTTCCTCAACCCGGTGGACGCCCTGCACGGCGACCTCGGCATCGTCGCCGCCGAGGACGTCACCCTGCTGCTCTCCAACAGCGGTGAAACCGCCGAATTGCTGGCGATCCTGCCCCACCTGATCCGCCGCGGCACCCACCGCATCGCCCTGGTGGGGCAGCTGACCTCCAACCTGGCCAGCGGCTGCGATGTGGTGCTGGACGCCTCGGTGGACCGGGAGGTGTGCCCGCTCAACCTGGCCCCCACCGCCAGCACGGCGGTGGCGATGGCGATCGGCGATGCCCTGGCGGCGGTGTGGATGGAGCGGGCCGGCATCTCGCCGGTGGACTTCGCCATCAACCACCCGGCCGGCTCCCTGGGCCGGCGCCTCACGCTCACGGTGGCGGACCTGATGGTGCCGGCCCACGAACTCACCCCCCTGGCCCCGGATGCCCCCCTGCCACTGGTGATCGCCCAGCTCACCAGCGGCAGCCCCAAGCGCGGCAGCCTCGGCGCCACCTGGATGCATGGCGAGGGGGATCCGGCCCGCCTGGCCGGGCTGATCACCGATGGCGACCTGCGCCGCGCCCTGCAGCGTCACGGGGCCGCTGAGTGGGGCCACGTCACCGCTGCGGCGATGGCCACCCGCGACCCGATCACGGTGACCCCGGAGGTGATGGCCGCCGAGGCGCTGGAGCTGATGGAACGCAACCCACGCCAGGCGATCTCGGTGCTGCCCGTGGTCCATCCCGCCCACCCCGGCCAGCTGGTGGGCCTGCTGCGGCTGCATGATCTGGTCCAGGCTGGCTTCAGCAGCGCCAGCAGCTGAGCGCCCCGGCGCGCCACCCCACTCCCCCACCCCTGGCCCTCCCGATGACCTTTCGCCTGATCGCCGGACCCTGCGTGATCGAGAGCCGCGATCTGGTGCTGCAGGTGGCCGAGCGGGTGAGCGAGCTCTGCAAGGAGCTGGGCATCAGCTACGTGTTCAAGGCCAGCTTCGACAAGGCCAACCGCAGCTCGGGCCAGTCGTTCCGCGGGCCCGGCGCCGAGGAGGGCCTGGCGCATCCTTCAGGAGGTGCGGCAGCAGCTGGGCATCCCCGTGCTCACCGACATCCACGAGAGCCACCAGGCCGCCGCCGCCGCCCAGGCGGTGGATGTGCTGCAGATTCCCGCCTTCCTCTGCCGCCAGACCGACCTGCTTGAGGCCGCCGCCCAGGCGGTGGCCGGCACCGACAAGGTGGTGAACGTGAAGAAGGGCCAGTTCCTGGCGCCGTGGGACATGGCCCAGGTGGTGAACAAGCTGGGGGAGGGCGGCCTGACGCCCGAGAGCGGCCGCCTCTGGCTCACGGAGCGCGGCTCCAGCTTCGGCTACAACACCCTGGTGGTGGACTACCGCAGCGTGCCCCAGATGCAGGCGCTGGGCTGCCCGGTGATCTTCGATGCCACCCACGCCGTGCAGCAGCCGGGCGGCCAGGGCACCAGCTCCGGCGGCCAGCGGGAGTTCGTGGCGCCCCTGGCCCGGGCGGCGGTGGCGGCGGGGGTGGACGGGCTGTTCATGGAGGTGCACCCCGACCCCGACCAGGCCCTCAGCGACGGGCCCAACATGGTGCCCCTGCACCGGCTGGAGGCCCTGCTGCGCCAGCTGATGCAGCTGCGGGCCGTGGTGCAGGACGACCTGGCCGTCAGCACGCTACTGACCCCCATGGCCGCCCCCCTGCACGCCCTGCGCTCCCGCCTGCAGCGCCTGGCGATCGGGCCGCGGCTGGCGGCGGTGCAGCTGCTGGTGTGCGACGTGGACGGGGTGCTCACCGACGGCGGCCTCCACTACGACGAGGCCGGCGCTGTTGTGAAGCGCTTTGATGTGCGCGACGGCCTGGCCATCCGGCTGCTGCAGCAGGCCGGCCTCGAGGTGGCTCTGCTCAGCGGCGGCCGCAGCGGGGCGGTGGAGCACCGGGCCCGCCATCTGCAGATCCGCCACTGCCGCGTGGGGGTGGGCGACAAGCTGACGGGGCTGCGGCAGCTGCAGGCGGAGCTGGGCGCGGCGCCGGCCCACACGGCCTTCATCGGCGATGACCTCAACGATCTGGTGGTGCGGCCGGCGGCGGGGCTGCTGGTGGCGCCGGCCGATGCCGCCCGGGGCCTGCGTCGCCGGGCCGACTGGGTGCTGCGGCAACGGGGTGGCCACGGCGCCGTGCGGGAGCTGGCGGAGGCGCTGCTGCAAGCGCGCGGCGCCCTGCAGGCCCTGCACCGGCAGGGCTGGCGCGACGGCAACGGCTGATCAGGACAGTGCTGTGCTCAGGCTCCGGCGGCAGAGGAGCTCAGCCACCGCCTGGCTTGCTCCAGCTGCTCGGCGGTGTCCACCGAGAAGCAGTCCTGCTCCACCACGAAGGTGGCGATCGGCACGCCGGCCTCGATCAGCCTCAGCTGCTCGAGCTTCTCCAGCTGCTCCAACGGCGAAGGCGGCAAGGCCCCCCAGCCCGCCAGCACATCGGCTCGGTAGCCGTAGAGGCCCACGTGGCCCCAGTAGGTGGTGCGGCTGGCCCAGAGCTCGGGCGGCAGGTCGCGCACGTGGGGCAGGGCGCTGCGGGAGAAGGTGATGGCCCGACCATCGGCGGCTCGCAGCACCTTCACCACGTTGGGGTCGTGCAGCTTGGCGGCCTCGAGGGGGTACACGGGCGTCAGCACCGGCGGAGCCCCCAGGGCCCGGAAGCGCTCCACCATCGCCTCGATGATCGAGGGATCGAGCAGGGGCTGATCTCCCTGCACATTGATCACCAGGGTTTCGGCGGCGAGCCCGCCACCAGCTGCCACCAGCGCGTCGACCACCGAGGCCAGCCTCTCGCTGCCGCTGCTGCAACGGGGGGAGGTGATCAGGGCCGCAAACCCCCAGGCGGCCGCCGCCTCCCGCACCAGCTCGCTGTCGGTGCACACCACCACGTGGTCCACCCCCCGGGCCTGGCCGCAGCGCTCGAGCACGTGGCGCAGCATCGGCCGGCCGGCGATGTCGGCGAGCACCTTGCCGGGCAGCCGCGAGGATTCCAGCCTCGCCGGAACGGCCACCACCACCGGGCAGGACATCACAGCGGCCAAGCGGGGTGATCGGCTGGGCGGATCCTATGGGGCAGGTGAGCGGTGCGCTGCGGGGTGGGGGGCTTGAGGAGGAGTCCAGAACGACCAGACCACCCCACGGCTCGGACCGGAAGCCAGGGCGCTACAGCTTCTCCTGCTCCAGTCGCTCGGCTCGCAGCTGTCGCAGCCGCTCCCCCAGCCCAGGCCCCGGCGCCTGTCCCTGGGCGATCAGTTCCCTGGCCGCCAGCGGCGATTGGAGGTCCCGCCAGCGCAGCCACCAGCGCAGCAGTGGCCGGCGAGCGCCGCTGCCCGTGACCAACGCCAGCGCCACGGCCTCGGGGGCGATCCCGGGGGTCTCCAGCACGGCACACCAGGACACCACCGAGCGCGGCGCCGCCTCGCCGCCCAGCGCCGCCAGGGCGGCCCGCAGCTCCAGCCACTGGGCCAGCAGGCGGTGCTGGCGGTGGGGCAACTGCAGCCGCTCGGCCAGGGCGAGGGGATCGGCGGCCCCGGCCACCAGGGCCACCAGCAGCGGCAGGCCGGCCCGCTGGGCCCAGCGCAGGCGGCGGTGCCAGTGGTGATCGGCCTGCAGCTGGGCATCCAGCAGGGCCAGACCACCCCAGTTCTGCAGCAGCGCCAGGGCCTGGGGCCAGGGTTCACGCCGCAGCAGCAGCTCCAGCTCCATGCGCAGCCGGGTGCCGAGGGCGGCTGGCGCCTGGCCCGGCCGCTCGCCGGAATGCCAGGCCCAGGGCCAGGCCGCCAGGGTGCGCCGGGCCTGCTCCCGGCTGCCGGCCTCCAGCTGGAACCCCAGCCGGGCCCCATAGCGGGCGCCGCGCACCAGCCGGCTGGGGTCGTCCCGCAGGCTGTGGGGGTGCAGCAGCCGCAGCTGCCGCCGCTGCAGGTCGGCCTGGCCGCCATGGGGGTCGAGCAGCTCGCCGCTGGCCAGATCCAGGGCGATGGCATTGATCGTGAAGTCGCGGCGGGCCAGGTCGTCGGCGAGCCGGCCCGGCACCACCTTCGGGTTCTCGCCCGGCTGCGGGTAGGTCTCGCGGCGGGCTGTGGCCACATCCAGCAGCACCGTCTGCCCCTCGAGGTGCAGCTCCAGCTCCACCGTGCCGAAGGCCCCGTGCTCCTGGGCCCCCCGCAGGGCCCCCGGCGGCAGGGCCGCCTCCAGCCGCCGCACCAGGGCGCTGGCGGAGCCATCCGCCACCAGATCCAGGTCGGGCACGCCGCGCCAGGGGTCGTTGTGCACCCGGTGCAGCAGCAGATCGCGCACGGCGCCCCCCACCAGCGCCAGCCGCTGCCCGGAGGCCTCTCCCTGCCGCGCCACCGCGGCCAGGGCGGCCGAGAGCACCGCGGGAATGCCGGGAACGTCCAAGGCCGGCCTCAGAGCGGCTCGATCGGCGCCAGGCGCGGATCGAGGATCTTGGGGCCCATGCCGTCGAATTTCACGGCGATCGAGATCTTCTCGCCGCTGCCGAACAGGTGGGTCACGTGCCCCTCCCCGAAGGCGCTGTGGCGCAGCCGATCGCCCACCGCCCAGGTCTTGCCGGCGCCGCCGCCATCGCGCGCGGCGCACCGCATTGGCCGGGGCACCGGCGGCGCCGCCGGCGGCCACCCGGCGGCTGTCCTCGCGGTCCACCCGGCTGAGGCGATCGAGGCGCTGCTCGCGGCGGATGGCGGCGCCGCCGCTGCGGGGGATGTCGCCCTGCACCAGCTCCTCGGGCAGCTCCGAGAGGAACACCGAGGGCACCGCCGGCTCCCGCATGCCCCCCCACAGCCGCCGCTCGCTGGCATGGGAGAGAAACAGCCGCTCCTTGGCGCGGGTAATGCCCACGTAGCAGAGGCGCCGCTCCTCCTCCAGGGCGGAGGGGTCATCCAGGGAGCGGTAGCTGGGGAACAGGCCCTGCTCCATCCCCACCAGGAACACCACCGGAAACTCCAGGCCCTTGCTGGCGTGCAGGGTCATCAGCGTCACCCGATCCTGCTGGGTGTCCTTGCTGTCGGCATCGCTGGCCAGGGCCGCTGAGGCCAGGAAATCCTCGAGCGAGCCCTCCTCGTTCTCCTCCTGGTACTGCAGGGCGGCGTTCACCAGCTCGTTGAGGTTGCGGCGGCGGTCTTCGGCCTCGTCGGTGCCGGCGGCGATCAGCTCGGCCAGATAGCCGCTCTGCTCCATCACCCGCTGCAGCAGCTCCGACGGCGGCACGTCCTGGGCACAGCGCTGCAGGCCGTTGATCAGCTCGCAGAACTGCAGCAGACCCTTCGCCGATCGTCCCCCCAGCGAGCGCACCGCCTCGGCATCGCTGACCACATCCCAGAGGGGGATGGCGAGCTGGCTGGCGGCATCGGTGAGGCGCTCGATCGTGGTCTTGCCGATGCCGCGGCGGGGCACATTCAGCACCCGCAGCAGGCTCACCGTGTCGGCCGGATTCACCAGCAACTTCAGGTAGGCGAGGATGTCCTTCACCTCGCGCCGGTCGTAGAAGCGCAGGCCCCCCACCACGATGTAGGGGATGCCCCAGCGCACCAGCGACTCCTCCATGGCCCGGCTCTGGGCGTTGGTGCGATAGAGCACGGCCATGTCGCCCCAGCGCAGCTCCTCGTGGGCGGCATCCAGCAGGCGCATGCGCTGCACCACCGCCTCGGCCTCGGCGATCTCGTCGTCGCAGCGGGTGAGGGTGATCGGCTCGCCCTCGCCGCGGGTGGGGCGCAGCACCTTGTCGATGCGCTCGCTGTTGTGGGCGATCAGGGCGTTGGCCGCCTCCAGGATCGTGGCGGTGGAGCGGTAGTTCTCCTCCAGCTTCACCATCGTGCGGGTGGCCTCATCGGCGGCGCCATCGCCGAAGTCGTCCTGAAAGCCCATCAGGATCGTGAAGTCGGCGGCGCGAAAGCTGTAGATGCTCTGGTCGGCATCACCCACCACGAACACCGAGCGGCCGCTCCAGTCGTCGAAGGTCTCCGGATCGCGGCCACCGGTGACCAGCAGCTTGATCAGGTCGTACTGGGTGCGGTTGGTGTCCTGGTATTCATCCACCAGCACATGGCGAAAACGTCGGTGCCAGTAGTGGCGGATCTGCTCGTTCTGGCGCAGCAGCTGCACCGGCAACAGCAGCAGGTCGTCGAAGTCGAGGGCGTTGTTGGCCGCCAGGGCGCGGCGGTAGCGGCGGTAGGTGTCGGCCATCAGCTTGCCCCGCTGGCCGCCGGCATCGGCCTCCAGTTGCTCGGGCATCCAGCCCTGGTTCTTGGCGTTGCTGATCGCCCAGCGCACCTTCTTGGGCTCGAAGCGCTTGGGGTCGAGGCCCAGCTCCTGGGTCACGATCTCCTTCACCAGGCTCTGGGCGTCGCCCTCGTCGTAGATCGAGAACTGGCGCGTCCAGCTCAGCCCTTCCTGATCCCTGTACTTGTCGATGTCGAAGCGCAGCAGCCGCGCGAACAGGGCGTGGAAGGTGCCGATCCAGAGGTCCTTGATCACCTCGCGGTAGATGCGGCTGCGCAGCTGGCGCTGCTCCACCGGCGGCAGGGTGCTCCAGGGCTGGCCGAACTGGCTCTGGGCCAGCTTCTGGGCCAGCAGCAGCTCCAGCCGCTCCTTCATCTCCCGTGCCGCCTTGTTGGTGAAGGTCACCGCCAGCAGCTCGGCCGGATCCACGCCGTGGTGGCCCACCAGGTGGGCGATGCGGTGGGTGAGGGCGCGGGTTTTGCCGCTGCCGGCACCGGCCACCACCAGCAGCGGACCGCTGTGGTGGTCCGCCGCCCGGCGCTGGGCGTCGTTCAGGCCGCTGAGAAAGGCGCTCATCGATCCAACCCTAGGCACCGCGCCGCAGCCGGCCCGGGGGCAGCAGCCGGCGCAGACGGTCGCGCCAGCGGCGCCAGCGCAGGGCCATCAGCGCCGGCGCCCGCAGCGGCGGCTCGCCCGCCTCCAGCCGATCGAGGTGGCCATTGATCGCCTCCAGGGCCTGGCACCAGCACTGGCGCAGGCGGGGTTCGCTGTGCTCCTCCAGCAGGGCCTCCAGCCGCCGCGCTGGCGGCAGCCAGGCCCCCGGAGCGGCGACGGCGGCGGCGATGTGCTCCACGTCGGCCGCCAGGGTGCCGGCGCCGAGCTGGTGGGCCATGCCGCCGGGGTCGAGGCTGTCGGCCAGGGCGTGGTTGAAGCTGCTGAACACCACGCAGCCGCAGGCCAGGGCCTCCAGGGGCGGCAGGCCGAAGCCCTCGCTCACGCCACTGGCGCGCCAGTGGTCGGCCGAGTCGTAGAGCACCACCGTGGCGCTGTTGAACAGATCCACCAGGTCGTCCACCCAGCCGTCCTGCACCGTCACCGCCAGGCCGCGGGCGCGCAGGGCCGGCAGCAAGCGCTCCAGCAGGTAGGCACTGCTCTTGCGCCGCTGCACCAGCACATCAATCGAGCGCCCGCCCGGGGCTGGTTCGCCGGACAGGTTGGAGCCGCGATCGCCGCGCTGGTGCCAGCTCGGTGCGAGGGCGTTGGGCACCAGGAACAGGGGGTTGCGGCTGGCCCACTGACCCCAGTAGCCCAGGGTGTTGCGGCTGGCGGCGAGCACCGGCACCCCGGGCGGCAGCCGGAAGCCGTAGCCGCTGCTGTGGGCGTGGTAGGCCACCGGCCGGCCGCGCAGGGCGCGCAGCTGGCGCGGCACCTCAAATCCCCAGCTGACGATCCAGAGCGCCTGCCGGGCCGCGGCGCCGCTGAGCGGCTCGGCGCGCAGCAGATCGGCCAGAAACGGCCGGCCCGGCTCCCGCTGCCGGTAGGTCACCACCTCGGTGGGCAGCACATCCGCCAGCAGGCGAGCCGTCTGCAGCTCCACCAGCAGGCCACCGCTGCGCAGGCGGCCGCTGGTGCCGGGCACCAGAAAGCGGAGGGGACGCAAGGGTGACTCAGCCGGGCGAGCCGACTTTGCCGCAACCGGGAGGCAACTCAGGCGCGGCGACTCAGGCGGCGACGGGCTCGGTGCTGCCGGTGCGCTGGCGGCGGGTGAGGAAGCCGAACAGCACCTTGCCGATGGCGGCGATCAGGTTGCCTTCCAGCTCCTGGAACATCTTCATGTTCAGGTGGAAGGCGTGGTTGGCCTCAGCCACGATGCGATCGGCGGTGGCCTGGTCGATCGGCAGGGCGTCGAGGGTGGCGCGATAGCCCACCTTGAAGGCCTTCTCGTCGGGGATGGCGTCGAACTCGTAGAAGCGCAGACCGTCGTGCTCCCCCAGGTTCATGGCCTTCTGGGCGATGTTCTTGAGGATCTGGCCACCGGAGAGATCACCGATGTAGCGGGTGTAGTGGTGACCCACCAGCAACTCGGGGCTCTCGGCCGCCAGCTGGTGGATGCGCGCCACATACTCCTGGGCGGCGGGGGTGGCGACGATGACCTTGCGCCAGTCGGCACCGAAGTAGTAGGCGAGGTCTTGCTCGAGGGCCTCCCGGCGGTTGAGTTCTGGAGAGCCCACCGGTGCCATCACCGGATGGCCCTGCTCGCGCAGCTTGCCGATCTCCTCCTCCATCGCCGCGTACACGAAATAGAGGTCGGCCACCAGGGTGCGGTAGCTGGCCTTGTCCACCACACCCTTGAGGAAGCAACTCACGAAGCCGGTGTTCTCCGCCATCGTGTGGGCTTTCTTGGTCCCTTCACGAAGCTGGGAGGCGAGGGCAACGGCCATGGGATTGGGGGCTCGACGCAGTCAGGCAGCCACCGTAGTTCTGCCGTCCCGTGGCGGGCCTGTTCAGGTTGCGAAGGGTTACGCCACAGCGGCGTCACTGCCGCTGTCGGCGTCGCTGAACAGCTCGAACAGATCGCGGCAGAACTGCTGCAGCTGGGCCACCACCACCGCCTGGGGCAGGTGGCTGCCGGAGGCCTGCCAGTCGCCCATGGTGGCCAGCCGCCAGCGTTCGCGCTCGTAGGTGAGGCCGCGGATCAGCACGCCGATCAGCCGCGGCCGCGCCGGCAGCTGCAGGGCCTGGGCCGGCCCCTGGGGCGGCTGCTCCAGGCGCAGCTGCACCAGCATCGAGCGGCACTGGTTGCGCGGGTTCCAGCCGGGAAAGTGAAAGGAGAGGTCGAGGCTCTCCTGCTCGGCCCAGGCGCGGGTGAGCGGGTCGTCGCGCCAGGGGGTGAGGTTGGCCCGGGCGTCGGGAAAGCGGCTGCGAAACAGGGCACCCACCGAGGCGATCGCCTGGGCCAGTTCCAGATTGCGGGCCTGGTCGGCGGCGTTCATGCCGGATGCGCTGGTGAGCTGGTTTGGTGCGTCGTTGCGGACAAGCGGTTGCTGCTGAGCAGAACCGGCCGGACCTGAAACCTAATGTCGGCGCTGCATCAGTGCCGCAGGAATGGCTACCGGCTCCGCCAGCTACGAGAAGCTCACCCCCCCCACGGCGGGCACCCCGATCACCTTCGCGGACGGCAAGCCGATCGTTCCGGCCGACCCGATCGTGCCCTTCATCCGCGGCGACGGCACCGGCGTGGACATCTGGCCCGCCACCCAGCGGGTGCTGGATGCGGCGGTGGCCAAGGCCTACGGCGGCGAGCGCCGCATCGAGTGGTTCAAGGTGTACGCCGGCGACGAGGCCTGCGACCTCTACGGCACCTACCAGTACCTGCCGGAGGACACGCTCACCGCCATCCGCACCTACGGCGTGGCGATCAAGGGTCCGCTCACCACCCCGATCGGCGGCGGCATCCGCTCGCTGAATGTGGCCCTGCGCCAGATCTTCGACCTCTACTGCTGCGTGCGCCCCTGCCGCTATTACGCCGGCACCCCCAGCCCCCACAAGCGGCCCGAAGACCTCGATGTGGTGGTGTACCGGGAAAACACCGAAGACATCTACATGGGGATCGAGTGGGAAGCCACAGATCCGGTGTGCATCGAGCTGATCGCCCACCTCAACGACACGGTGATCCCGGCCAACGGCAAGCTCGGCAAGCGCACCATCCCGGCGGGATCGGGCATCGGCATCAAGCCGGTGAGCAAGGCCGGCACCCAGCGGCACGTGCGCAAGGCGATCCAGCACGCCCTGGCTCTGGAGGGCGCCAAGCGCCACGTGACCCTGGTGCACAAGGGCAACATCATGAAGTTCACCGAGGGGGCCTTCCGCGACTGGGGCTATGAGCTGGCCACCACGGAGTTCCGCGGCCAGTGCGTCACCGAGCGGGAGAGCTGGATCCTCGACAACCTGGCGCGCAACCACGGCCTCAGCGTCGAGGACAACGCCCGGCTGATCGAGCCCGGCTACGACAGCCTCACCCCCGAGAAGAAGCAGGCGGTGGATGACGAGGTGAAGGGGGTGCTGGCCGCCATCGGCGAGAGCCACGGCTACGGCAAGTGGAAAAGCATGGTGCTGGTCGACGACCGCATCGCCGACAGCATCTTCCAGCAGATCCAGACACGGCCCCAGGAGTATTCGGTGCTCTGCACCCTCAACCTCAACGGCGATTACATCTCCGATGCGGCGGCCGCCGTGGTGGGGGGCCTGGGCATGGCCCCCGGGGCCAACATCGGCGACAACGCGGCGATCTTCGAAGCCACCCACGGCACGGCGCCCAAGCACGCCGGCCTCGACCGGATCAACCCCGGCTCGGTGATCCTCAGCGGCGTGATGATGCTGGAGTACCTGGGCTGGCAGGAAGCGGCCGACCTGGTCACCCAGGGCATCAGCGCCGCCATCGCCGGCAAGCAGGTCACCTACGACCTGGCCCGGCTGATGGAACCGCGGGTGGAGCCGGTGAGCTGCAGCGGCTTCGCCGACGCCGTGGTGCGGCATTTCGGGGGGTGAGGCCCAGCCCCCAGCCCGCAACATCGCCGGGCAGAGTGAAGCCATGACACTGCCCGGCCTACCGCAAGGGATCACCGACCCCTGCGTGCACTGCGGCTTCTGCCTGCCCAGCTGCGCCAGCTACCGGGTGCTGGGCACGGAGATGGACTCGCCCCGGGGCCGCATCCACGCCCTCAAGGCGATCGAGGCCGGTGAGCTGCAGCTCGATGCCACGGTGGCGCAGCACTTCGACAGCTGCCTGGGCTGCCTGGCCTGCGTGAGCGCCTGCCCGTCGGGGGTGCGCTACGACCAGCTGATCGAGGCCACCCGCCCCAAACTGAACGCACCCGAGCTGCGCACGCCGGCCCAGCGCGCCCTGCGCCGACTGCTGTTCGCCCTTCTCCCCTACCCCAAACGGCTGCGGGCGGTGCTCACGCCCCTGCGGGCCTACGCCGGCACACCGCTGCAGGCCCTGGCGCGGCGCAGCGGCCTCACCAAGCTGTTCGGGCCCCAGCTCGAGGCGATGGAGCGGCTGCTGCCGGCACTGGCGCCGGAGGCCTTCCGCGACGACCTCCCCCGGGTGGTGCCCGCCCAGGGAGAGCGGCGGGCGCGGGTGGGGCTGGTGCTGGGCTGCGTGCAGCGGCTGTTCGATCCGGCGGTCAACCGGGCGGCGCTGGAGGTGCTCAGCGCCAACGGCATCGAGGTGGTGATTCCGGCGGAGCAGGGCTGCTGCGGGGCCGCCACCCACCACCAGGGCGAACTGGAGCAGACGCGGGAGCTGGCGAGCGCCCTGGTCGAGAGCTTCGCGGCGGCGGGACCGCTGGATGCGGTGCTGGTGGCCGCCTCCGGCTGCGGCCACACGCTCAAGCACTACGACGCGATCCTGGCCGAGGAGCCCGACTGGGCGGAGCGCGGCGCGGCCTTCGCGGGGCAGGTGCGGGACGCCCATGAGTTCCTGGCAACGCTGGGGCTGAGCGCGGCCTTCCGCTCGCGGCTGGCGCCGCTGCAGCACGCCGACGGCAGTGCGGCCAGTGCCGAGCGGCCGCTGGCGGTGGCCTACCACGACGCCTGCCACATGCTCCACGGCCAGGGCATCCGCGAGCAGCCACGCCAGCTGCTGCGCCACATCCCCCACCTGCGGCTGAAGGAGGCGGTGGAGGCGGGCGTGTGCTGCGGCAGCGCCGGCATTTACAACCTGGTGCAGCCGGTGGAGGCGGCGGAGCTGGGCCAGATCAAGGCCGCCGACCTCTGCGGCACTGGCGCCGAGCTGGCGGCGAGTGCCAACATCGGCTGCACACTGCAGATCCGCCAGCACATGGCCAGCCAGGACCAGCCCCTGCCGGTGCTGCACCCTCTGGAGCTGCTGCAGCGCAGCTGGCAAGCGGGCAGGCGATGAGCCGCGAAGCGCCCAACCTGGCCGTGCTGATTGATTCCGACAACGCCCAGGCGGCCGTGATCAGCGACCTGCTGGCGGAGATCGCCCAGGTGGGCACCGCCACCGTGAAACGCGCCTACGGCGACTGGACCACGCCGCAGCTGGGCAGCTGGAAGGAGGTGCTGAATGTGCACGCGATCGTGCCGGTGCAGCAGTTCAGCTACACCAGCGGCAAGAACGCCACCGATTCGGCCCTGATCATCGACGCCATGGACCTGATGCACAGCGGCCGGGTGGAGGGCTTCTGCCTGGTGTCGTCAGACAGCGATTTCACCCGCCTGGCCACCCGCATCCGCGAGCAGGGGCTGCTGGTAATCGGCTTCGGCGAGCGCAAAACACCCAAGCCCTTCGTGGCCGCCTGCGACCGCTTTCTTTACACCGACATCCTCAAGCGCGGCGGCAGCTCCAGTGGCGGGAGCCGTCGCTCGGCCGGCGACAGCAGCGACGACAGCGCGCCACCACTGAAGCCTTTCCTGAGCGAGGCGATCATGGCTGTGACCCAGGAGGACGGCTGGGCGCCGCTGGGCATGGTGGGCAGCCTGCTGCAAAAGAACGACCCCTCCTTCGATGCCCGCAGCTATGGCTTCCGCAAACTGAGCGAGTTGGTGAAGGCCCAGACCTACCTCAGGGTGAAGGAAGTGCCGATGGCCCAAGGCAGCCAGCAGATGCATCTGTTCGTGCAGGTGCATGGGGGGTGAGGGTGGCAGGACTGGGCCGTGGATACCGGGTCCGCCTAACAAGCCAGGCCGCGGAGAGGGCAGCTTCAGACGTGTGATTGACACTGGCATTGAGGCTCTGGGAAGCGCAATGCAAAGCGGGATAGGCGGCAAGGGGCTGGCTACGCTGGTGGTTAACGGACCCGCATAATGAGCGTTAGGCGGGCGAGAGCGTTACCAGCCTTCTGCAAGCCTCCCTGACGAAGCTCTAGGCTGTCAGCAACAGAGCCAAGCATTCATCTATCCGCATGCCAAGTGCCACGATCAAAATATTCTTGGTTCATGGTGATCCGAAACGACTGCGAACTGCTGAGATATCTAACTGGACCGGAAAAGCTGTCGCTGGGCCAAGAAGCGAGTTTGAAGGCGTCATCTCACGTGAAGAAGCCGAAGGCTCTGGCATCTATCTTTTGACGGGTTCAGATCCTGAAAGTGGCAAGCCTTCAATCTACGTCGGAGAGGCCGAATGCATTCGTGATCGCCTGAAGTCTCACCTGCAAAAGGATTTCTGGAATCAGGTTGCCTTCTTCGTCAGCAAAGACGAGAATCTTACCAAGGCTCATATCAGGCACCTGGAGGGAAAACTGATTGAGAAAGCACGCGAAGCCTCTCGAGCTGTAGTTGTTAACAATCAGAGCAGTGGCGCTCGTCTTCCTGAGTCGGACCGAGCGGATCTAGAGACTTTCCTTGAGAAAGTAAATCAACTCCTGCCTGTTCTTGGGATCGAACTCCTAGTCCCGACAGTAGCCAAACCCGAAGCCGAATTGGAAGTAGAGATGTTGTCATGTGAAATCAAGGGAGTCAAAGCACGAGGGCACCTGTCTCCGAACGGCTTTGTCATTCTTTCGGGCTCCCAGGCGGTGCTGAATGAGCGCCCATCAACGCAGAAGTATCCCTGGGCTCTGAACATGAGGCTGAAGCTCAAGGAAGAAGGCTCTCTTGCTATCGCAACAGACGCTCTTGTCTTTACAAGAGATGTCGAGTTCACCAGTCCGAGTGCCGCGGCGGCAGTAGTCCATGGCGGACATGCCAATGGGCTTACTGCATGGAAGGATTCAGAGGGTCGCACCCTTAAGCAGGTTGAAGCCGTATAACATCCAGATACAGAAGGCAGGAGCGGAAAGCTGGCTCCTTGACTCTGATCAAGTGCCCGCTTCTGATCTGGAGCGTTAGGGGTCAATAAGGCATTGAGACAATGAAAGGAAACGGAATGGACGCGCTAGAAAAGCACCTCAAGCAATGGAAGCAGATATCTGATCGATTGCACGGGCAGTTAGGGCCCGTTATGGAAGCGCAGAAGGCCATTGAGAAAGCTTTGCGCCCAACTCTTGAGTTACAGAAAGCTCTCAAATCTCCATTGGAGCCCTTCCTGGAAGAGCAAAGGATACTTCAGAAAACTTTCGAGGGTATAAAGTTACCCAGCTATCAGTTGCCTGACTTAAGTCCTTTTACAAAGGAAATTGAACAATACCAAAAATCTCTCAGTGGCATTATTAGTCCCGCCTTTGAGGAATTGCAGCGCTCTTTTGAAGAGCTACCTCCAAGAATTCAAGAGGCTCTGCTATTGCTGGCACAACACGGTTGGTATTTAGATTTCAATATGCCACTTTCAAGTCTCTGGGAAATTAAGAAGGCAATATCCAGTGGCGAGATCGAAGAGGTAGAAGAGGCGCTAGTAGAATATTTTGAAGGTCAACTGGATGAAATAGAAAAATCAATTAACGCTCA
Source organism: uncultured cyanobacterium (assembly GCA_963765575.1). Classification (GTDB taxonomy): domain Bacteria; phylum Cyanobacteriota; class Cyanobacteriia; order PCC-6307; family Cyanobiaceae; genus NIES-981. Next base: position 557,423 of record CAVXWZ010000002.1, read on the forward strand.
ATTCCCACATAGATCGCATATCATAAGCTCTGCTGTTGAGGCGCATCGTAACGACGAATACTTCCTGTCAATCCCCGTGTTGCTGGCGCAAACAGACGGAGTATGCAAAGAAGTTGTAGATCAGTACTTATTTATGAAAAAAGATAGGAAGCCACGAACTGCTATTTATGTTGAGCAAGTAGCGGCGGACACTTTTAAAGCTGCACTATTAAGTCCATTGGCGGCCAGTTCACCAATAAGTGCCTCTGAGCACGAACGTGAAGCGGGTTTTGATCTTCTCAATAGGCATATGGTCCTGCACGGTGAGTCATTGGACTACGGAAATAAAACAAACAGTTTAAAAGCGATTTCGCTTATGAATTACGTATCGCAGGTACTGAAGCCAGATGCAGACTACCCCTAACAAGAACGTAAACTCGGACGCATTTTTTATTCGCTGCGCTCACTACAAATGCGCCGGTTACGGCAAGCGTTACACTTACCAAAGGAAGAGACATATGAAGATTTTACTGGTCGGCGCAACAGGCACGATTGGAACTGCTGTAGCACATAAACTCGAAGCGCGGCACGAGGTCTTGTGCGCTAGCCATACCGGTGGGGCGCTCACGGTGGACCTAGCAGACCCTCTCATGGGCCAGGTGAACCTTGTCCGCCTCGGCATCGAGCTCGTCGCCAACGGGGGCTCCTTCACACTGACGAGCGGGATTGCGAGTCGGCAGCCGATGCCCGGCGGTGCGGTGATCAGCTTGGTAATGCCGGGCTGGAAGGATTTATACGCGCGGCGGCATTGGAGCTCCCCCGTGGTGTCCGTGTCAATGCAGTCGCTCCCGGTTGGGTGCGGGAGACGCTCGTGGCGATGAAGGCGGACCCCAGTTCTGGGGTGCCAGCGGCGCAGGTGGCGCAGACCTATGTGAGGTCGGTCGAGGGACTCATGACCGGACAAGTCCTCGATGCAATCGCTGGAGCTGGCTAACCCATCGTTCGAGGTGAAGAAGATGGGCACATGTCACTGCGAAACTTCCCGGAAATGGGGCGCTGGCCCTGCAGGCACGCCCCGCCAGGGCCAGCAGTGACCTCAACGTCGACATCAACAGCATGTGTGCGGGTCTTGCCGTGATCAATCAGGAGCTCGGCGCCACGGCCGCCCGGGCACACCGATGGGTCGATGCATGCAGAAGGACCTGCTGATCACGGCGGCGCAATACGGGGCGCTGGTCTGATCGTGCAATCTCAGCCGCGCCATGGGGCGTTCTCTGGCTGCAGCAACGCCGCGAGGCGGCGCTCCAGGGCGGGCTGGGGCTGCCGGTCGGCCTGGCCAGCCCCCAGCAGCCCCCGGCAGCAACGAGGATGGCAGCGGTCTTTCGCCACGCCCGCTCCCGTGCAACTCTCCCTTGGCTGCCGGCTGGAGCTGCAATGTGAGGCGCCCACGCCGGTGCTCACCCTGGTGCGGCCCCACCTCGGTCTGTTGCCGGATCTGCAGGCCCCGGAACGGGTGGACCTCAGCCCCGATCGCACCCTCGAGGCGCTCACCGATCGCAGCGGCAACCGCTGGAGCCGGATGGTGGCCCCCAGCGGCGTCACCCGCTTTCACTACGCCACCAGCATCAGCTGCCCGGACGGGCCCGATCCGGTGCAGCCCTCCGCCCGCCAGTGCCCGGTGGAGGCCTTGCCGATCGACACCTACCCCTTTCTCACCGCCAGCACCTACTGCGACACGCCAGCCCTGATGTCGCTGGCCTGGCGGGAGTTCGGTGCGACCCCCGCGGGCTGGAAGCGCGTGCAGGCCATCTGCGACTGGGTGCATGGGCACATCCGTTTCGATTACGAGGCGGTGCAGCCCCACAAGACCGCCAGCCACACCCTCAGCGACGCCGCCGGTGTGTGCCGCGACTTCGCCCATCTGGCCATCAGCTTCTGCCGCTGCCTCAACATCCCCGCCCGCTACTGCACCGGCTACCTCGGGTACACGGGCATCCCGGTGGGCGAAGCGCCGGTGGACTTCTCCGCCTGGTTCGAGGCCTTCCTCGGCGATCGCTGGTATGTGTTCGACGCCCGCCACAACATCCCCCGCTGCGGCCGGGTACTGATCGCCCGCGGCCGCGACGCCGGCGATGTGCCCTTCCTGCTCTCCTTCGGTGAGCACCAGCTGCTCAGCTTCGAGGTGATCACCGAGGAGCTGATCCCCAGCCCGCTCAGCGGCACCGCCACGGGTGGGACCTCCGGCAGGGAGTCGATGGCCCTGGGAACTGCAGATGTGGGCAGTTCAACCTAAGAGTTCAAGCCAGAATTTCCCTGCAAAACAACATCGCCTCTCGTTTCAGGCATGCCTGTAAAATCCCAGCCAGCAACGTGTTTCCCATGGGATTTGCTGCTGCGCTTGCCGCCGCAATCATCCTCGCCCCAACGGCCGCCCGCGCTGAGGATCCCGGAACCGATTGGCGCTCCTTCAGAGACTGGCTGTTGAGCAGTGGCCGGCCCGAACTGCTGAAAATCTGCGCCATCGGTCAACAGGTCAACGCCCGGGACCAATCCCTTCGCGATCCCGCCGTCGCCAAGCAATACACCGACCAACTGCTGCTGGCCGGCAACGGCCTCGCCTGGATTTCGGCCACCAGGGCGGGCTTCTCCACGGCGATGGATCAGGCCTGCCCGGACGTGTGGTGAGTTCGTGTGGTGAGCTCGTGTGGTGAGCGTGAGGCCCCCCGTCAGGCGCACGGCCCACACCAGCAAGTTTGACAAGCCGAATCAGGCAGCCGACTGACACCAACGGCTGCCGAGGCTGATGGCAGGTCTGGGGCACAGAGCCGGTAATTTCGATGGACCGCCGGTGCCCAGCCCAGGATGTCCCAACGTCGACCTGACGGTCCTCCCAGCCCTTCCGGCACCGGGCCCGCCCGCGGCCGCCGCCTCGCGGCGGGACTGCTGGCCGCTGGCGCCCTGGCCGTGGTAGGGGGCGTGGCCTTCCGAGCGCAGCTGCGCTCCAGCGCCCCGGCCCTGGCCGACGCCGCCGCTCCGGCGGTCATGGAGGCCCCTGCCACGGCCGTGACCCTGCCCTCGGATCCGGCCCAGCCGCGCCTGGCCGATGGCCGTCACTACCCCTTGGTGCCGGCCGATCCGGCCGAGCTGGCGGCCCTGCTCACGGCGGTCGAGACGGCCCTGCGCGAGCCCACCACCCCCGCCGCACAGCTGCCGCGCCTCGGCCACCAGCAGCAGGTGATCTACCGCCGGCTCTCCCACGACCCCGCCCGCTCCGACGCCGTCCTGGCTCGCCTGGATCCGGCCTGGCGCAGCGTGGCCGACCGCCACCTGGCGGCCCGCCGCGAGTTCCTGAGCATGCAGCGCCGCAGCCGGCCGCTCACGACCCTGCCGGCCTGGCGGATCATCCCCCCCGCCCCGGCCGAGGAGTTGCTGGCCCACTACCGCAAGGCCGCCGCCACCACCGGTATCGACTGGGAGGTGCTGGCGGCGATCAACCTGGTGGAAACCGGCATGGGCCGCATCGACGGCGTGTCCGTGGCCAACGCCCAGGGCCCGATGCAGTTTCTGCCCACCACCTGGGCCCAGCCCGGCGTGGGCCAGGGCGACATCCGCGATCCCCACGACGCCATCCAGGCCGCCGCCCGCTACCTGGTGCGCCGCGGTGGCGCCCAGGACATCCGCAAGGGCCTGTGGGGCTACAACAACAGCGACTACTACGGCCGCGCCGTGCTGCTCTACGCCTCGCTGCTGCGCGACGACCCGCGGGCCTACACCGGCCTCTACCACTGGGAGATCCACGTGCAGTCGGCGGCCGGTGACCTCTGGCTGCCGGTGGGCTATGCCCAGAGCCAGCCGGTGCCGGTGGCCACCTACCTGCAGCAGGTGCCTGCCAGCGCCCCACCCAGGAGCGCCCCTGGCGCGGCCGGGGGATGAGCAACACGCTCGTGCTGTTGGCCGCCGCAGCGGGGCTGGACCCCCTGCTGGACTGGCTGGAACTGCAGCAGACCAGCCTGGCCGGGTTCCGCCTCCTGGCCAACACCGAGCTCGCCCAGGCGCTCGCCAGCCGCCCCGTCAGCGCCGGGCTGAAACTCAGCGAGCAGCACACGCTGGGCAGCCTCGAGGGCGGCGCCGACATCCGCGCCGCCGCCCTGGTGCTCGACGGCGACGCAGCCGCCGTGGTGGCCTTCCCCGATCCCCGCTCAGCCGCCCATCAGCAGGCGGATACGGCGCTGCTGATCCGGGCCTGCGCCATCGCCCAGACCCCCCTGGCCCTCAACGCCGCCAGCGCCGATCTGGCCCTGCGGGGCCTGGGCCGCAGCCGGCTGGCCTACCTGCTGTTCAATCCGGTGGCGGGCAACGGCGATGCCGGCGCCGAGCTGGCCCGCATCCGCTTCCTGCTCGAGCCCCAGCTGCTGGTGACGGTGGTGCACACCCGCGCGGACGTGGATCCAGCCGCCCAGACCCACAAGCTGGTGGAGCTGATCGAGGCCAGGCCCGAGGGCCATCCCGCCGGCGCCATGGTGGTGGCCTGCGGCGGTGACGGCACCGTGTCGGCCGCGGCCAGTGTGCTGGCCGGCACCACCATCCCCCTGGGGGTGATCCCCCGCGGCACCGCCAACGCCTTCGCCACCGCCCTCGGCATCCCCACCGACCTGACGGCCGCCTGCCAGGTGCTGCTGGCCGGCCACGAACGACGCCTCGACACCGCCCTGTGCAACGGGCGGCCGATGGTGCTGCTGGCGGGGCTCGGCTTCGAGGCCGGCATGGTGGAGCGGGCCAACCGCGAGCTCAAGAGCCGCTTCGGCTCCCTGGCCTACGTGCTCGCCGGAGCCCAGCAGCTGCTCAGCCAGCAGCCGTTCCAGGCCCGCCTCAGCATCGACGGCAAGACCAGCGAGCTGCAGGCAGTGGCGATCACCGTGGCCAACGTGGCCCCCGGCACCTCCGTGCTCGCCCAGGGCTTCGGGGAGGTGGTGCCCGATGACGGGCTGCTGGAGGTGACCGTGGCCACCCCCGCCAGCCGCCTGCAGGGCCTCAATGCCCTGGCGGCGCTGATGGCCTCGGCCGTGGTGCAGTCACCCACCAGCCACCCCGACCTGCTCTGCCTGCGGGCCCGCGAGATCCGCATCGAGACCGACAGCCCCCAGAAGCTGGTGATCGATGGGGAGATGATCACCAGTGCCAGCGTGGAGATCGGCTGCCGTCCCGATTCCCTCAGCGTGGTCACCCCCCTGGCCGTCACGCCGGCCTGATCCGCCCCTGGCGCCGCATCCGCCCATGACCTTCGCCAGCGAAGCCGGTATCCCCACCAAGATCCGGCGCATGGCCGAGAGGGTGCGCTGGGGGCATCCGGCCCTGGCGGCGGCGGGCGTCGATCCCTGCCGGTTGGCTCTGGAGGGCGACCCGGGTGGCAGCGGGGCCTTCAGCTTCCTGGTGATCGGCGACAGCGGCACCGGCCGCCGCGGCCGCAACGACCCCCAGCGGCTGGTGGCCGAGCTGCTGCTGGCCCATGGCGACGACGCCAGCTTCCTGCTGCACACCGGCGATGTGGTGTACCTGGTGGGCTCCAGCGAGCAGTACCGCCGCAACTTCATCCGCCCCTACCGCGAGTGGCTGGTGGGGGGCGAGCAGTGGCGACGGCTGCGCCCCCGCGAGCTGGTGTTCCGCCGGCCGTTTCTGCCGGTGCTCGGCAACCACGACTACTACGACCTGCCCCTGGCCCTGGCCCTGCTGTCGGTGCTCACGGCCCTGCCCCGCCGGCTGCTGCGGCCCTGGGTCAACCTCGATGTGGGCTGGCACGGTTCCTTCTGCGGCCAGGCCTGGAGCGAGGCCTTCGTGGATGGGCTGGCGGCCGTGCCGGAGGGGCGCCTGGCCGCCCACCTGGCGTCCACCCGCAGCGCGCCGGTGGATGGCCCGGGCGGACGCCGGGCCCTGCTCTACCGCCCCGGTCACTTCACGCGTCTGCCCAACCGCTACTACGCCAGCCGCTGGGCGGGGATCGACCTGTTCGCCCTTGACTCCAACACCTTCAACGCCCCCCTCGCCGAGGCCTGGGGCGAGGCGGAGCGCCAGGACCTGCTGCGGCAACGCCAGACCCTGGAGGCTGAACGGGCAGAGCTGCTGCGGGAGCTGGGGGGCACCTGGCTGGCGGGGCGCCACGACGAGCAGGCCGACGACAGCCTCGCCGATGCCCTGGGCCTGGTCGAGGAGCTGGACGAGCGCATCCACGACATCAACAAGCAGCTGGCCAGTGCCGCCGCCGCCCGCTCCGGCCGTTCCCCCGCCCTCGACCAGGAGCAGCTGGCCTGGTTCGAGCGCGAGCTGCTGGCCTCCTGGCGCAACCCGGCCGTGCGCGGCCGGCTGCTGGTGCTGCACCACCCGCCCTACGTCACCGAGGCCACCAAGTGGAACCAGGCCCAGACCCTGGCGGTGCGCCACCAGCTGCAGCAGGTGCTGGATCGGGTGGCCGACCAGCTGGGGGAGCGGCCGGGCGGCAGGCCGCTGCTGGATCTGGCCTGCAGCGGCCACGCCCACTGCCTGGAGCTGGTGCGGGTGGGCGCCACCGGCCGCGGCGATGCCGGCATCCCCTGGCTGGTGTGCGGTGGTGGCGGCTACAGCCTGCGCCGCCAGCGGCCAGAGGGGCCGGTGCTCAGCGATGCCGGCGGCCGCCCCCTGGCCCGCTCGCACCTGTTCCATGGCCGCGACGGCCATGGCGCCGAGCTGCGACGCCGCTACTCCGGGGTGCGCGTGGATGTGGACGCCGGTTCGCCGCCGCGGTTCACGCTCACCCCCCTGGTGGCGGAGCGGGCCAGGGGCCGCTGGCACTGCCGGCCGTTGGCACCGATCCGGATCTGAGCCCAGGCCGCATCAGCGCCCAGGCCTGGCGCAGGGTGCCGGCATCACCCAGGTTGCCGGGGAAGGTGAGCAGCGGCAGCCCCGCCAGCGCCCGATCGCCGGCGGGCAGGAGCACCAGCGACAGCCCCGGCAGCAGCTGGCCCTGCAGCTCCACCAGCCCCGCCCCCAAACCGTCGGCCAGCAGGGTGTGGGTGGTGATGCCGCCCTTGCTGATCACGTAGCCCAGCCGCGGCGCCAGGGCTGCGACCAGCCGCGCCATCAGGGCCGCCAGCTCCAGCCCCAGCCGGCGCCGCTCGCCGGCCGAGCGGCAGGCCAGCTCGCCGCGGCTGCTGAACAGCACCGGCGTGCGTCCGGCGGCCAGCGCCGCCTCCAGCCGCTGCAGCCAGGTGCGCTCCAACGAGGCCAACAGCGCGCCGGGCAGGGGGCCCTCCAGCACCCGGGCCACCTTGGCCACCTGCACCTCGATCGCGGCGCAGCCGGGTTCAGCCAGCAACGCCTCCAGCTGGGCATCGGCCAGGGGCACATGGGAGCCCACCAGCACCAGGCCCGGCAGCGGCACCCCCTGGGCGTCCCGGCGGCGCAGGCCCGCCAGGGCCGCCGGATCCAGGGGCTGGGGGTCGAGGGGCGCCAGGGCATTGAGCAGGCTGGCGGCCGCCTGGAACAGAAACTGGCGCGGCCGGCCCCAGCGCTGTGCGGCGGCGGGCCCCGTGAGCTCCCGCACCGCCGCCCCCAGGGCCGCCAGCTGCTGGGGCTGCTCCGCGTCCACCGCCACGCAGCAGTTGTCCGCCAGCGCCGCCAGCCGCCCACACAGCGCCCCAAACCCCGGCCCCTGAGGATCGCCTGCGGCGGCATCCAATGTCGCCAGGTCGATGCGCTGCACCGCGGCCGCCGGAATCCGCCCGCCGCTCTTCTCCTCCACCCACGCCGGCAGAAAGCTGCTGCGGTAGCCCAGCAGGCGGTCGCGGGCGAAGGCGGTGGTGTGCACCGGCTCACCCTGCAAATAGTGGACGCCGCCCCGGGTGGTGCGCCCCCCCGGCAGGAAGGCCGGCACCAGCAGGGTGGCATCGATGCCGGCGGGTCCGCCCAGCTCGGCGGCGATCACCTCCAGCTCCAGGGGGAAATGGCTGCGCAGGGTGGAGTCGCCGCGGCTCACCAGCAACCAGCGCCCGATCAGCCCCTCGCGGCGGGCCGCCGCCAGGGCCGGCGCCAGGGCCCGGCAGATCTGCCCCACCCGCGCCGCCGCCGCCGCCGGATCCAGGGCGCGGGTGTTGGCCAGGAGGAACAGAAACGGTGAGGGATGGGCCAGGCCGGCGCGCAGGCTGGCGGCATCCCAGCGCAGCAGCAGCGGACAGCTGTGCAGGGTCTGGGAGCCGGTGGGGTCGTCGTCGAAGACAACGATCTTGAGGGGGACGGCGGCCATGGCACCATCGTGCCGTGATGCGCCCTGAGCCCAGCGAACTGCAGGAGCTGGTGCGGGATCTGCACCGGCAGGCCACCCCCTGGCTGCCGGCCGGCAGCGGCAGCCGCCTGGACTGGGGGCCGCCGGTGCAGCCCGGGCCTGAGCGCAGCGAGCCCCTGGCGCTGAGCACCGCCCGCCTGGACCGGATCGTGGAGCACAACCCGGGCGACTTCACCATCACCGTCCAGGCCGGCACACCATTGGTAGTGGTGCAGCAGGAGCTGGCACGCCACCGGCAGTGGCTGAGCCTGGACTGGCCCTGGGGCACCGCCGAGCTTGCCGGCGCCCCCGAGGCCAGCAGTGGCAGCTTTGGTGCCAGCAGTGGCAGCCTTGGTGCCGGCAGCGTCGGCGGGCTGGTGGCCCGGGGTCTGGCCGGCGGCTACCGCCAGCGCCACCTGGGGGTGCGCGACCAGCTGATCGGCATCGCCCTGCTGCGGGCCGACGGCACCGCCGCCCGCGCCGGCGGCAAGGTGGTGAAGAACGTGGCCGGCTACGACCTGATGCGGCCGCTGTGCGGCAGCTGGGGCTCCCTGGCCCTGATCACCGAGGTCACCCTGCGCACCCAGCCGTTGCCGCCCCAGCGCCGCGGGCTCTGGCTGCCCGGCCCGCTGTCGCAGCTGCAGCCCCTGGCCCGCTGGCTGCTCAACTCCAGCCTCAGCCCGGAACGGCTCGACTGGCACCGCCACACCCTGCCCGCCGCGCCGGAGCCAGCCGAGAGCGGCAGCGAGACCGCGGCCCTGCTGATCAGCCTGGCCAGCATCAGCCCCGAAACCCTTGAGGATCAGCTCACCTGCATCGGCCGCGAAGCCGACCAGGCCGGCCTGGTGGCCGAGCGCCTCGACCCCGAGCGCCTGGAGGCCCACCTGGAGCTGGGCCGGGGGGCGGCACAGCCACGGCCCGACTGGCTGCTGCGTGGCGGCGTGCTGCCCAGCCGGGTGCCGGCGCTGTTGGAGGCCCCCGAGCTGCGCGGCGTGAGCGCGGTGATCGGGGCCGGCAGCGGCCTGGGTGACCTCTGGGCCGCTGCCGCTGCGCTGCCGGCCTACCGGGTGCAGGCCCTGCGCCGCCGCTGCCAGGAGCTGGGCGGCCACCTCACCGTGCTGCGCCAGCCGCCCGGCCCGCCGGACAGCGCCATTCCGGCCTGGCTGGATGCCCCGTCGCGGCCACTGATCGAGGCGCTCAAGCGGCAGTTCGATCCGAAACAGCAGCTGGCCCGGGGCCGGTTGCCGGGGGTTCAGCCCCAGCCCCTTCCCCGGCAGCGGGACTCGCCGCCGAACTGAGGCCGGCCAGCCACTCCAGCAGGGCGGCATTCACCTGTTCCGGCACTTCGTCGTGGGGACAGTGGCCGGCCTCCAGCACCACCTCGCTGGTGGCCGCCGGCGCGTGCCGCTGGAAGGCGGCCCGGCGGCCGGCGGCGTTGATCCAGGGATCGCGGATGCCCCAGAGCAGCAGCAGCGGGCAGTTCAGCTCGGCGAAGAGTTCATCGAGGGGCTGGCCCCGGGGGATGTCGAACACGGTGCGGAACACCCCGAACGCCCCCGGATCCAGCGAGGGACGACGGATCGCCTCCACCAGCTCCGCATCGACATGGGTGCGGTCGATGTACACCTGGTTGAGGGTGCGGCGAATGGTCGCCGGACGGCGCAGGTTCTCGAACAGCAACCGCTGCAGCACCGGGCTGCGCAGCAGGGCGCCGCCGATCGTCTGACGGGCGATCGCCCCCCAGCCCCGCGGCGGCGCCTGCTCATCGCTGAAGGGCCCGGCGGCATTGAGCAGCGCCACCCCCGCCGCCTGCTCAGCCAGGGCCACGGCCGCGGCCAGGCAGGCGAAGCCGCCCAGGGAATTGCCCACCAGCACCGTGGGCCGGCCGATGCGCTCGGCCACATAGGCACTGAGCTGGTCGCGCCAGAGGGCGCCGCCGTAGGCCAGGCCGGCGGGCTTGGCGCTGCGTCCAAACCCCAGCAGATCGATGGCATGCACCTCATGGCGGCGGGCCAGCACCGGCAGGTTGTGGCGCCAGTGGTCGGTGGAGGCGCCGAAGCCATGCACCAGCAGCAGCGCCGGCCCCTGCGGCCGCTCCGGCACGGCCTTCAGCGCATGGACTGCATGGCCGCGGTACTGCCAGGGCTGCACCCGGATCGCCGCGCCCGATTCCATCTTGCCGCTCACCGCACTCACCGCCGACTCCCTGGGGTGGTTGATGCTAGGGATCACACCCCAGCGTCGGCCCCGCCCCGGCTCCCCCATGGTTGTGCCCCACTGGATTCCCCTGCTGCCCGGCACCGCCTTCTGGGCGCTGGCGCTCTACCTGCCCCTGAGCCTGCCGCTGGCGCGCCTGGAGGCGGCGCTGGCCGCCGGCAGCCTGCCCGAGAACCTGCAGCAGCTGGTGCTGGTGGTCGGCAGCCTGCTGCTGGCCCTGGCGGTGGGGGGCCTCACCAACCTGGCCCTGAGCTGGGCCCTGGGCCCCAGCTGGGCCAGCAGCATGGGGCTGATCGCCGCCGGCTGGGGCGCCTTCACAGCCCTCGCCAGTCAAGCCAGGGACAACGGGGAATGATCGCCGGCGTGCTGCTGCGGTAGGCGGCATAGCTGGGATGGAGGCGCTGCAGGCCCCGCTCCTCGCGCCGGGCCTTGCCCCCCAGCACCACCACCAGGGCCAGCAACAACCCGAGGTGCAGCAGGCTGCCCAGGGCCAGCGTCAGGCCCAGGGAGCACACCAGCACCGCCTGGTAGAGGGGGTGACGGCAGCGGGCGTAGGCACCCGTGGTCACCAGCGCCGCGTCAGCCATCGGCTCGGGCAGGGGCGTGAGGTTGGATCCCAGCCGCAGGAAGGCCTGCAGCGCCAGCAGCAGCCCCGCCAGCAGCAGCGCAGCGCCAGCGAAGGCCAGGGGCAGCGGCCAGGCGACACCCCAGGAGCCCGGGGCCGGCCAGGCAGGCAGCAGGTGGGCGGCGATCAGCAGCAGCTGGGCCAGCAGCCACCACTCGCCACGCCGGTTGTCGAGCCAGCCGCCCCAGCTCAGGCCCCAGCGCCGGGGCAGCTCCAGCAGGGGGCGGGAGGCAGGGCCAGCGGCCGGATCAGGTGGGGATTTCGGCGAGGGGGTCAAGGTCCGGTCCTCCACTGCTGCCGCTGAGCACCACCCGTAGCAGAATCGGCGCCAGGAAGGTGGTACCGATCACCATCAGCAGGATGGCGGCCTCCAGGGGCTTGGTGAGCAGGCCGGCCTGGGTGCCCAGGCCCAGAAAGATCAGACCCACCTCACCCCGCGGCATCATCCCCAGACCCACCACCAGGCGGTTGGTCTTCTCCTTGCTGATGTAGCTCCAGCCGGCGGCGATCTTGCCGGCGATCGCCACCACCAACAGGAAGGCGGCGATGATCAGCCCCTCGCGGTTGTCGGGGTTGAAGGGGTTGAGCACCGCCAGGTCCATGCTGGTGCCGATCAGCACGAAGAAGATGGTGGCGAACAGGGCCACCAGGGGCTTGACCGCCGCATCGATGGCGTGGGTGTGCTTGGAGGCGCTGAGGATCAGGCCGGCGGCGAAGGCGCCCAGGGCGGCCTCAAGGCCGATCGCCTGGGCGGCGAAGCAGCAGAGCGAGAGCACCACGAAGGAGGCCACCACCACCTCACCGGGGGCCTTGAGGCGATCCAGCAGCCAGTCGAAGCCTGGGGCGGCGGTGCGGCTGAGGAACAGGGCCGCGGCCACGAACACGCCGGCGGCGGCCACCAGCTTGAGGATCGGTCCGAGGCTGAAGCCGGCACCACCCGCCAGGCTCACCACCACCGCCAGGATGACGATGCCGAGGATGTCATCGAGCACGGCGGCGCCGATCACGGTCTGGCCCTCGCGGGTCTTGAGAAACTTGAGCTCCCCGAAGACGCTGGCGGTGATGCCGATCGAGGTGGCGGTCATCGCCGCGCCGGCGAAGATCGCCGGAATCAGCGGCACATCAAAGAAGTAGTAGAGGCCGGCGGTGCCCAGGGCGAAGGGGAGCACCACCCCGGTCACGGCCACGGTGGTGGCCTGCATGCCCACGGCCACCAGCTCGTCGAGTTCGCTCTCCAGGCCGGTGAGGAAGAGCAGCGCGTAGAGGCCGATCTCCGAGACGGCCTGGAGGTTGGGGAAGGTTTCGCTGTAGAGCTCCTGCACGGTGTCGGGCGAGACCTCGGAGAGGGAGCCCACCAGGGAGAGCAGCCAGCCGCTGAGCTGGGCCTGGGTTTCAGGGGGCACGATCAGGTGCAGGCCGGAGACGCCGATGAGCACACCGGCCACCAGCTCGCCGAGGATGGTGGGTAGCTGGATGCGCACCATCAGCTCAGCGAGCAGCCGCGCCGCCACGAAGATCACCAGAAATTCGCCCACGGCGATGAGGGTTTCGGCCACCTCGAGCTGATGGCTGCCCACCTCCAGCAGCAGCGACGGCAGGATCATGGGCAACTCCATGGTCAGGGGGATCGATAGGGAAAAGCGGGCCCGACCATAAGGCGATTCGCCGCAGCGCAGCCGCAGGCCGGTGTTCGCTTGCTGATCCCTAGTCGCAGGAGGCAGTCGGCCGTGGCAGCGGTGGCTACGGTCGGCAGACTCCGGTTCCCGCATGACGCAGGCCAACCCGCTCACCCCGATCGAGCCCGAGCGGCTCGCCGCCAGTCGGCCGGCCAACCTGCGCCTGCCCACCCCGGGCTGCTACGCCGACCCCCACCGCAGCGGCCTGGGCGCCAGCGAGGTGTTCGACGGCATGACCGAGCACCTCTTCTACACGCTCGGCAAGCTCGCCCCCACCGCCAGCCGCCACGACCTCTACATGGCGCTCAGCTTCGCGGTGCGCGACCGGCTGATGACCCGCTATCTGGCCGGCGTGGAGGCCCTGCGCGCCACCCCCACCCGGGTGGTGGCCTACCTCTCGGCCGAGTTCCTGATCGGGCCCCAGCTGGGCAACAACCTGCTGATGCTCGGCATTCAGGAGGCGGCGGCCGAGGCCCTCAAGGGCTTCGGCATCCAAGACCTCGGCGAGATCCTCGATGTGGAGGAGGAGCCGGGGCTGGGCAATGGCGGCCTCGGCCGCCTGGCGGCCTGCTTCCTGGAATCCCTGGCCTCCCTGGAGATCCCGGCTACCGGCTACGGCATCCGCTACGAATTCGGCATCTTCGACCAGCTGATCCGCGACGGCTGGCAGGTGGAGATCACCGACAAGTGGCTGAAGGCCGGCTGGCCGTGGGAGCTGCCCCAGCCCGACCAGGCCTGCTTCGTGGGCTTCGGGGGCCGCACCGAGACCTACAGCGACAGCCACGGCGTGCAGCGCAGCCGCTGGATCCCGGCCGAGCACGCCATCGGCGTGCCCCACGACGTGCCGGTGCTGGGCTACCGGGTGAACACCTGCGACCGGTTGCGGCTGTGGCGGGCCGACGCCACCGAGAGCTTCGATTTCTACGCCTTCAACATCGGCGACTACTACGGCGCCGTGGAGGAGAAGGTGGGCAGTGAAACCCTCTCCAAGGTGCTCTACCCCAACGACGGCACCGATGAGGGCCGGCGGCTGCGGCTCAAGCAGCAGCACTTCTTCGTGAGCTGTTCCCTGCAGGACATGATCCGCAGCCTCGAGGCCCGCGGCATCCCGGTGCAGGAGTTTCCCCAGCACTGGGCGGTGCAGCTCAACGACACCCACCCCTCGATCGCGGTGGCCGAACTGATGCGGCTGCTGCTCGATGAGAAGCATCTCGAATGGGAGGACGCCTGGACGATCACCACCGCCTCACTCGCCTACACCAACCACACCCTGCTCCCCGAGGCGCTGGAGAAGTGGGGGGTTGATTTGATGGGCTCGCTGCTGCCGCGCCACCTGGAGATCATCTACGAGATCAACCGCCGCTTCCTGCAGCAGGTGCGGATACGCCATCCCGGCGATGAACAGATGCTGCGACGCGTGTCGATCATCGATGAGGACGGCCCCAAGGCCGTGCGCATGGCCCACCTGGCCACGATCGGCTGCCACCATGTGAACGGTGTGGCGGCCCTGCACAGCGATCTGGTGCAGCGGGACCTGTTCCCCGACTTTGCCGCTCTGTGGCCGCAGAAGTTCACCAATGTGACCAACGGCGTCACCCCACGGCGCTGGCTGGCCCTGGCCAATCCCCGACTCTCCAGCCTGATCAGCGACGCCATCGGCGACGGCTGGGTGAAGGATCTCGATCAATTGCGCCGACTGGAGGCCTTTGCCGACGACGACGGCTTCCTGGAGCGCTGGGGTGACACCAAGCTGGCGGTGAAGACCCAGCTTGCCAATTACATCAAGAGCCACACTGGCGTGCTGGTGGATCCCACATCCCTGTTCGACGTGCAGGTGAAGCGCATCCACGAATACAAACGCCAGCACCTCTGCGCCCTGCAGGTGATCGCCCACTACCTGCGCATCAAGAGCGGCACCGGCGACGATCTGCCGTCACGCACGGTGATCTTTGGTGGCAAGGCAGCTCCCGGCTACTACATGGCCAAGCTGATCATCCGCTTCATCAACGGCATCGCCCAAACGGTGAACTCCGATCCCGATATGGACGGGCGCCTGCGGGTGATCTTCCTGGCCGATTACAGCGTCAAGCTGGGTGAGAAGGTGTATCCGGCCACCGACCTCTCCGAGCAGGTCTCGACTGCCGGCAAGGAGGCTTCGGGCACCGGCAACATGAAGTTCGCCATGAATGGTGCGCTCACCATCGGCACCCTCGATGGCGCCAACGTGGAGATTCGCGAGCAGGTGGGCGCGGACAACTTCTTCCTGTTCGGCCGCACCGCCGACGAGATCGCCGCCCTGCGCGCCGAGGGCTACCGCCCCTGGGAATGGATCAGCTCAATCCCCGAGCTGGGGGAGGTGCTGCGCCTGATCGAGCAGGGCCACTTCAGCGACGGCGACAGTGATCTGTTCCGGCCGCTGCTGCAGAACCTCACCGGCCAGGACCCCTTCTTCGTGCTGGCCGATTTCCAGGACTACCTGCGCGCCCAGAGCGAGGTGAACCAGGCCTGGGCCGATCGCCGGCGCTGGAACCGCATGGCCCTGCTCAATTCGGCCCGCACGGGCTTTTTCTCCTCCGACCGCTCGATCCGCGAGTACGCCGAGCGCATCTGGGACGCCCAGCCCTACCCGGTGACGATCACCTGCGAGACAGATCAGGCCTGACAAATCAGGCCTGAACGCCGGATCGGGGCTGATCGCGCTCAGCCCCGGTCCGGCAGATCGGGGGTCTGGTGCAGCAGCCGGTTGAGCCGCAGCCGGTCCGCGTTGAGGGGGTCGGGGGCCAGCTCGCCGGCCTGCTCATGGAAGGTTTGCTCCACCTCCTCGGGCACGCGCACATCGAAGATGCGCTCCATCAGCGCCTCGATCGAGAACAGGTGGGCATTGATGTTCTCCAGATCAGCCAGGGCCTGCTGCATGGCATCGGGCTCGCTCTGCTCGTCCGGCTCGGCCCCAGGGGCGACAACGGCTCCGGCAGGGCCGGCGACGGGCTGGGCCTCATTGGCATCCTGCCGCTTCTGCAGCTCCTCCATCACCCGACCGGCGAGGGTGCGGAACGACTGCAGGGCCGCCCAATTGAGTTCCTGCTGCTGTCGCAGGCTGGGATTTTCGCGGATCAGTCGGTCATGCTCCCGATAGAAACGCTGGCAATCAGGGCACTGGCAGGGCTCTTCGGGCACCGCGCTCCCTATCCGTCGCAACCCCCATCATGGCATCAGGGAACACATCAGGCCGCTGATGGGTCGGATTCGTCGGCCGACGGCAGCGGAATCTCGATTGAGGTCACCACGTTGATCACATCGCGCAGCCGCATCGAATCGGCAAACCAGCCCATGGCCTGCTCGGTGTCGCCCCGGCGCTCGGCATCACAGGCCTGCTCCTCGTGGGCTTCGATCAACAGGGCCAGCCAGCAGAGGCAGCGGGCCTGCACCACGGAGAGGTCGAGTTCATCGGGCTGGGTGTCGAGGATCTGCTGGGTTTCCTGCTGAACCAGCAGACGCAGCCTGAGGTCGTGCAGCTGGGTCATCGCGGGATGGCGACTGCTGACACGCTAGCGGCAGTGGCTGATTTCTCCAGGGCACCATTCGTAGCGTTCACTACCACAGCTCCACAAAGCGGCCGCCGCAGCGATGGTTGACATCAGGGGCGGCTCTGCGCAGGGTTTAGGAGATCCCCACCTGAGCCCCGAAGCCCAGAGCTGATGCCCATTGTGATTCCTGAAGCCATACCCTCGCTCGTGCCCATGCCAGGCCCGTCGACGGCGCCCCTGGCCGTCCTTCCCGACGCCGCCGGAGCGGCCGGCAACCCGCTCCAAGCCGTGATCGGACCCCAGCTGATGGGCATGGTGGGCAACCTGCTGGGCGCCCTGGGGGTGCTGGTTCTGGGCTTCGTGGTGGCCGCCCTGCTGGCCCGCGGAGTGCGCCGCCTGGCGCGCCGCACTGGCTTGGACGGGCGCATCGCCGGGGCCGTGAGCGGCGACGGCGAGCGCCGGATGCCGCGGCTTGAACGCCTGCTGGCGGCGGTGGTGTTCTGGGTGGTGATGGTGCTGGCCATCGTGGCCGCCCTGAACGTGCTGCAGCTCACGACCGTCTCGGAGCCGCTCAACGAGTTTCTCAATCAGATCTTCGCCTACCTGCCCAAGCTGGGCGCGGCCGCCTTGCTGGCGGCGCTCGCCTGGCTGCTGGCCACCGTGGCCCGGGCCGCCCTGCGGCGTGTGACCCAGGGTCTCGGCCACAACCAGCTCCTGGCCCCTCCGGCCGATGGGTCCGAAGCGGCCGCCGCCCCGGTGGCCCAGGTGGGCAACGCCCTGGCCGAGGTCGTCTACTGGCTGGTGCTGCTCTTCTTCCTGCCGCTGATCCTCAACGCCCTCAACCTGGGCTCCCAGGTCACCCCGGTGGTGAACCTGTTCGACACCTTCCTCGGCGCCCTGCCCCAGATCGCCAAGGCCGCCCTGATCGCGGCGGTGGGCTGGTTTGTGGCCCGCACCGTGCGGCTGCTGGTGGCCAACCTGCTGGCCTCCAGCGGCATCGACCAGGTGGGCGCCGGCCTCGGCCTCGACCCCAGCCAGGGCGGCCGCAAGCTGTCCTGGCTGGTGGGCACCGTGGCGTACGTGCTGATCCTGATCCCCACCGCCACCGCCGCCCTCGATGCCCTGGCGATTCCGGCGATCTCTGAGCCGGCCACGGCGATGCTCGACCGCATCCTCACCGCCCTGCCCCAGATCTTCACCGCCGTGCTGGTGCTGGCGCTGGGCGTGGTGGCGGGCCGCTTCATCGGCCAGCTGGTGAGCCGTCTACTGGCGGGGGTGGGCTTCGACCGCCTCTACAGCTGGATGGGGCTGGAGGGGCTGAACCGCAGCGGCGGCAGCGCCACGGGCCGCAGCCCCTCGGAACTGCTGGGGGTGGTGGCCCAGGTGGGCGTGGTGCTGTTCGCCGCCGTGGCCGCCACCAACGTGCTCAACCTGCCCGGCCTGGCCGAGGTGGTGGAAGGACTGCTGCTGCTGTTCGGCCAGATTCTCTCGGGCCTGGTGGTGTTCGCCGTGGGCCTCTACCTGGCGCAGCTGGCGCACCAGCTGGTGAGCAGCTCCAGCGGCCACCAGGCGCCGCTGCTGGCCCAGATCGCGCGGGTGGCGATCATCGGTTTCACCGGCGCCATGGCGCTGCAGCAGATCGGCGTTGCCCCGAACATCGTGGGCCTGGCCTTCGGGCTGGTGCTGGGGTCGTTGGCGGTGGCCGCTGCGGTGGCCTTCGGACTCGGCGGCCGCGAAGTGGCGGGCGAGCAACTGCGCGAGTGGGTGGCGAGTCTCAAGCGCCGCTGACGCCAGAGGCCAGTGCCGGCAGCCAGGGGTTGTCAACGGGGCTGGCGGGACTCGAACCCACGACCTACGGTTTAGGAAACCGTCGCTCTATCCGGCTGAGCTACAGCCCCAGGAACCGGGCTGACGCCCAGCACTTGGTCATTATCCGCCACAGGTGATGATGGGCTGGAAAGCAGGCGAGGTGATCGCGATCAGGGGGCTGGCGGTCTTCGGGCCGCCGCTCCACCTGGTTGAGGAAAGTCCGGGCTCCCCAATGGCCAGGCTTGCTGGGTAACGCCCAGTGCGGGTGACCGTGAGGACAGTGCCACAGAAACACACCGCCGATGGCCCGGAGGCTCGCCTCCGCGGCACAGGCAAGGGTGCAAGGGTGCGGTAAGAGCGCACCAGCAGCATCGAGAGGTGCTGGCTCGGTAAACCCCGGCCGGGAGCAAGGCCCAGGGACAACGGTTGGCCATGACACCCGTCCCGCCACAAGTGCGCCGCTCGAGGCCGTCGGAGACGGCGGTCCCAGACAGATGATCGCCCCCCCGGGCGGCTACCGCCGCCTGCGGGTGAACAGAACCCGGCTTATGTCCTGCTTTCACCCCCTTCCAGTCCAGTCCCCGCCGTGACCCCGGAGCGCCGTCGCCAGCTGCTGGCCTTCCTGGCCGGCCTGGGACTGAATCCAGCCCCGCCGCACGGCCCCGGCGATGGGCCCGAGCTGCTGGCGCCGATCGAGGAGGCCCTCACCCACACCTCCGCCCGCCAGCCTCGCAACCACGAGCGGCTTGAGTTTCTCGGCGATGCGGTGTTGCGCCTCGCCGCCTCGGAGTACCTGGAGCGCCAGCACCCCCGCCTGAGCGTGGGCCGCCGCTCGGCCCTGCGCGCCCAGCTGGTGAGCGACCGCTGGCTGGGGGAGCTGGGGGAGCACTGCGGCATCGAGACGGTGTGGCGGATCGGCGCCATCGCCGCCGGCGACCGCGCTGGCCAGGCCACCGTGCGCGCCGAACTCTGCGAAGCCCTGATCGGCGCCCTTTATCAGCTGTGGGGGGGAACGGCGGGCGGCCTGGAGCCGGTGCTGCAGTGGCTCACGCCCCACTGGCAACGCAGCAGCGCCGAGCTGCTGGCCGATCCCCACCGCCACAACTGGAAATCCGCCCTGCAGGAGTGGAGCCAGGGCTGCGCCCTGGGGCTGCCCGCTTACCACTGCCGGGAGCAGCACCCCCTGCACGGCCATCCCCAGCGCTTCCAGTGCACGGTCGCGCTGCCGCGGCCCGGAAGCGATCCGTGCGTCGCCGAGGGTGCGGGCCCCTCACGCCGCGCCGCCGAGCAGGACGCCGCCCGCTCGCTGCTGGCCCTGCTCAGGCCTGCTCCAGGGTGTTGAGCGGCACAGTCACCAGCTTGTCCCAGTTGCCGCCCTCAAACAGCACAGCCGCCCGGCTGCCGCTGATGCGTTGCACGAAGCCCCGGTAGCCGTTGTAGATGGAGCGTCCATCGCGCACCACCACGGTGGTGCCGGGCAGGATCGGCAGAGCGGTCATGGTGGGCTGGCGAGGGACAGGTGCGGGCTCTGGCCCATTATCGGGGGCCGATGGCTGCGGCAGGAATGGCGGACGCTCCGGCCGACGAATTGATGGTGGTGGGGCGCGTGGTGGCGGCCCAGGGCCTGAAGGGGGAACTGCGGATGCTGCCCCTGAGTGATTTCCCCGAGCGCTTCACCCGGGCGGGCCAGCGCTGGTTGCGGCGGCCGGGGGGAGACGTGCGCAGCGTCGAGCTGCTGGGCGGGCGGGTGCTGCCGGGCAAGGAGCTGTTCGTGGTGCGCCTGGAGGGCATCGACAGCCGCGAGGCCGTCGAGGCGCTGGTGGGGGAGGAGCTGCTGGTGCGCGCCAGCGACCGGCCGCGGCTGGGGAAGGGGGAATTCCACCTGCTCGATCTGGTGGGACTGGAGGTGCGGCTGCTGGAGAGCGGCGCGGCCCTGGGCACGGTGACCAACCTGCTGCACGCCGGCAACGACCTGCTGGAGGTGACGATCGACGAGCGGCGCGTGCTGATCCCCTTCGTGCGCCCAATCGTGCCGGAGGTGCACCTCGACCAGGGCTGGATCGGCATCACGCCGCCGCCAGGGCTGCTGGAGCTCTGAGCCCAGCTGGTTGCCCTGGCCCCTGCTTGCCGGCTGGCCTTGAATGGGGCCACCGCCGTCCCCGCAGAGCCCCATGGCCCCCAGCAACCTGGTTCCGGTGATTCTCTGCGGCGGCACCGGCACCCGGCTGTGGCCGCTGTCGCGCGCCAGCTACCCCAAGCAGTACTGGGCCCTGGCCGGTGACGGCGAGGAAACCCTGCTGCAGCAAACCCAGCTGCGCCTGGCGGGACTGCCGGGCCTGGCACCACCGCTGCTGATCTGCAACGAGGACCACCGCTTCATCGTGGCCGAGCAGATGCGCCAGATCGACGTGGATCCGGCCGGCATCCTGCTGGAGCCGATCGGCCGCAACACCGCCCCGGCGGTGGCGGTGGCGGCGCTGCAGGCCACGGCCCAGGGCGACGATCCGCTGCTGCTGGTGCTGGCGGCCGACCATGTGATCCGCGACGCCGAGCGCTTCCGCGCCAGCGTCTGCGCCGGCCTGGCGGCGGCGGCGGCGGGCCGGCTGGTGACCTTCGGGATCGTGCCCACGGCAGCGGAAACCGGCTACGGCTACATCGAGGCCGCCGAAGCGCTGCCCCTCGATGGCGACGCGGCGCCGGCTCGACCGGTGCCCATCGCCCGCTTCGTGGAGAAGCCCGACCAGGCGACGGCCGAGGCCTTCCTGGCCACCGGGCGCTTCACCTGGAACAGCGGCATGTTCCTGTTCCGCTCCAGCGCCATCCTGGCGGAGCTGGAGCGGCTGGCCCCGGAGGTGGTGAGCGCCTGCCGCTCGGCCCTGGAGCACGATGCCGCCGATCTCGACTTCCTGCGCCTGGAGCGCGAGGCCTTCGCCGGCTGTCCCAACGTGGCGCTGGATGTGGCGGTGATGGAGCAGACCACCCTGGGCAGCGTGCTGCCGCTGCAGGCCGGCTGGAGTGATGTGGGCAGCTGGAGCGCCCTGTGGGAAACGGCCGACCAGGACGCCGCCGGCAATGTGCTGCGCGGACGGGTGATCAGCCAGTCTTCCCGCAACTGCTACCTGCGCAGTGAACACCGGCTGGTGGTGGGGCTGGGCGTGGAGGATCTGGTGGTGGTGGAAACCGACGACGTGGTGCTGGTGGCCCACCGCGACTGCGCCCAGGACGTGAAGAGTGTGGTGGGCCTGCTGGAGCAGGCGGGGGCGCGCGAGAGCCGGGCCCACCGCAAGATCTACCGGCCCTGGGGCTCCTACGACGGCGTGGTGGAGGGCGAGCGCTGGCAGGTGAAGACGATCGTGGTCAATCCCGGCGCCAGCCTGTCGCTGCAGATGCACCACCACCGGGCCGAGCACTGGGTGGTGGTGCAGGGCACGGCCCTGGTGGAGAAGGACGGCAGCCAGGAGCTGCTGAGCGAGAACCAGAGCACCTACATCCCGCTGGGGTCCCGCCACCGGCTCAGCAACCCCGGCCGCATCCCCATGGAGATGATCGAGGTGCAGAGCGGCTCCTATCTGGGCGAAGACGACATCCTGCGCTTCGAGGACCGCTACGGCCGCAGCGACCAGCCCCAGGCCCAACCCCAGCGGGCGCAGGCGGCGGTGGGCGGAGCCCCTATTCCACGGTGACGCTCTTGGCCAGGTTGCGTGGCTGATCCACGTCCAGACCCCGGTGGGCGGCGATGTGATAGCTGAGCAGCTGCATCGGAATCACGGTGAGCAGGGGGCTGAGCAACTCGTCCACCTCCGGCACCGGCAGCAGCACATCGAAAATCTCCGTGTCGGCGCACACGGGCGCCACGCCGATCAGCTGGGCATCACGGGCCTTGGCCTCCTGGGCGTTGCTGAGCACCTTGTCGAACACCGTGCCCGGCACCGCGATCGACACCACCGGCACACGGGCATCGAGCAGGGCGATGGGCCCGTGCTTCATCTCCCCGGCCGGATAGCCCTCGGCATGGATGTAGCTGATCTCCTTGAGCTTGAGGGCCCCCTCGAGGGCGATCGGGAAGTTGATGCCGCGGCCCAGGAAGATCACGTCCTGGGTGCTCTCGAAGCGGTGGGCCAGGGCCTCACTGCGCTGGTCGTGGTCCAGCACCAGCTGCCGCAGCAGCTCCGGCATCTGCCGCAGCTCGCTCACCAGGGCCACCAGCCGCTCGCGGCTGATCGTGCCGCCGCCGGCCGGCTGCCCCAGCCGCCGCTCAGCGAAGGCGATCGCCAGGCCGTAGAAGGCCAGCAGCTGGCCCAGGAAGGTCTTGGTGGCCGCCACGCCCACTTCGATGCCGGCACCGATGTCGAGCATGTGGGGCACCAGCCGGCCGAGGGAACTCTCCGGCCGGTTGGTGATGCCCAGCAGCAGCGGCGCGTAGGCGGGATCGGCCACCAGGCGGCGGCGCTGCTGCTCCATGGCCAGGGCCGCCAGGGTGTCGGCGGTTTCACCCGACTGGGTGACGCCGATGGTGAGGGTGTGGGGCGCCAGGGGCGGCGGGCCGTAGCGGAACTCACTGGCGTAGTGGACGCTGGTGGGAATGCCGGCCAGCTGCTCAAGCAGGTAGGCCCCCACCTGGGAGGCATGGCGGCTGGTGCCGCAGGCGAGCACCTCGATGCGCTCGACGCCGCTGAACACGGCCTCATCGAGGGGCAGCGCCACCAGCGGCTGCTCACCCGACTGCTCCGCCCCTGTCGCCGCAGCCGGCTCCGGCAGGTGGCGGGCCACCCACAGGGCCGCCGTCTCCGGCTGCTCGTGGATCTCCTTGAGCATGAAGTGGCGGAAGCTGCGCTTGTCGGCCACGTGTTCGGTGCCGCTCAGCAGGCTCGGGGTGCGCTGCCGGCGCTCGCCGTCGCCGCCATAGAGCTCGATACCCAGCGGCGTCAGCAGGGCCGTTTCGCCGTCCTCCAGGGGCAGGATCGTGCGCGTGAAGCCGGCCAGGGCCGGGGTGTCGCTGGCGCAGAGAAACTCGCCCTCCCCCAGGCCGATCAGCAGCGGCGCGGCGCGGCGGGCCACCACCAGGGCCCCGGGCGCCTGGGCCCAGATCACCGCCAGGGCGTAGGCACCGTTGAGGCGCGGCAGCACCGCCTGCACCGCCGCCAGCAGCAACGATCCCGAGGGCCGGCGCCCCTGCTGGCACCAGGTCTGCAGCTGGTTGGCCACGAGGTGGGGGATCACCTCGGTATCGGTGTCGCTGCGGAACACCACCCCGGTGGCCTGCAGCTCCTCGCGCAGGCTGCGGTGGTTTTCGATGATGCCGTTCTGCACCACCGCCAGCTCACCGCGGCCGTCGAGGTGGGGATGGGCGTTGCGTTCCTCCGGCTTGCCATGGGTGGCCCAGCGGGTGTGGCCGATGCCGCAGTGGCCCGGCGCGCCCTGGCTCTCAAAGCGGCCGGCGAGATTCACCAACTTGCCCTCCGCCCTCAGGCAGTGCAGCAGGCCCTCGGCGGCGCCGTCGGGGACCTCCACGGTGGCGATGCCGGCGGAGTCATAACCCCGGTATTCCAGCTGGCGCAGCCCCTCCAGCAGCTGGGGGGCGGCCTCCCGCGATCCGATCAGGGCAACGATCCCGCACATAGGGCTGTGGCAACAAAACCTGGGGCAACAAAAAAGCCCGGCTTGCGGCCGGGCCTGAGCTTATGGAAGCCCAGCGGAGGGGCAAGGGCACACCCGTCAGGGCACCTGAGAGGGGGCCTTGAAAGGAGCGTTGAAACACTGGAGCAGGATCGCCAGCCTGGGGCGATCCGTGACTCGCGGCTCAGTAGGCCAGGCCCATCGAACGGCTGGTCTCGTCGCCCAGGTAGACCCGGATCGAGAGGAAGTCGGTGGGGCAGGCGGTTTCGCAGCGCTTGCAGCCCACACAGTCTTCGGTGCGCGGAGAGGAGGCGATCTGGCTGGCCTTGCAGCCGTCCCAGGGCACCATCTCGAGCACGTCGAGGGGGCAGGCGCGGACGCACTGGGTGCAGCCGATGCAGGTGTCGTAGATCTTGACGGCGTGGGACATCTGAACTCCGGAGGTGCTGAGACTCGGCGTTGGCCAAAGGTACCGAACGTCTCCGGAAGGTTTCCGCACCCCCCGCGAGCCCTTCACCGTTGTTCATACGCAGGCCCGGTGCGGGGCCGGCAGGGGCTGGGCGCCGGCCCGGGGAGGCCGGCCCGGTGACCCGTAGAGTGCCTCGATTCTCACAGCGGCCATGTCACAGGAAGCGATCTACGAGAAAGTGCGCTCGATCGTTGCCGAGCAACTCAGCGTCGATGCCGCTGAGGTCAAGTCCGAGTCGAACTTCCAGAACGACCTGGGCGCCGATTCCCTGGACACGGTGGAACTGGTGATGGCGCTTGAAGAGGCCTTCGACATCGAGATTCCCGATGAGGCCGCCGAGGGCATCGCCACCGTCGGTGATGCCGTCAACTACATCCAAGAGAAACAGGCCTGAACCGCTCCATGGTTGAGGGTCTTCAGCGCGTCGTCGTCACCGGCCTCGGTGCGCTCACACCGATCGGCAACGACGTGGCCAGCTACTGGGAGGGTCTCAGCAGCGGTCGCAATGGCGTGGCGGGCATCACCCTCTTCGACCCCAGCCGCCATGCCTGCCGCTTCGCCGCGGAGGTGAAGAATTTCGATGCCCGCGGCTGGCTGGAGCCCAAGGAAGTCAAGCGCTGGGATCGCTTCTGCCAGTTCGCCGTGGTGGCCGCCAGGCAGGCCGTGGCCGATGCCGGCCTGAGCATCACCGACAGCAACCGCCAGCGCGTGGGCACCGCCATCGGCTCGGGCGTGGGTGGCCTGCTGATGATGGAAACCCAGGCCCAGGTGCTCGTTGACCGCGGCCCCGATCGGGTCAGCCCGTTCTGCGTGCCGATGATGATCCCCAACATGGCCACCGGGCTGACGGCGATCGCCCTCGGTGCCCAGGGCCCCAGCAGTGCGGTGTCCACCGCCTGCGCCGCCGGCTCCAACGCCATTGGCGATGCCTACCGCCTGATCCAGCTGGGTCTGGCCGACGCCATGGTGTGCGGCGGCGCCGAGTCAGCGATCACGCCCCTGGGGGTGGCCGGTTTCGCCAGCGCCAAGGCGCTGTCGTTCCGCAACGACGATCCAGCCACGGCCAGCCGGCCCTTCGATGCCGAGCGCAATGGCTTCGTGATCGGCGAGGGCGCCGGCATGCTGGTGCTCGAGAGCCTCGACCACGCCCGCTCCCGCGGCGCCCGCATCCTCGGCGAGGTGGTGGGCTACGGCATGACCTGCGATGCCCACCACATGACCGCCCCCGCCCCGGGCGGCATCGGCGGCGCCGAGGCCATGCGCCTGGCCCTCCGCGATGCCGGCCTCGAAGCCGAAGCGGTGGATTACGTCAACGCCCACGGCACCAGCACCCAGGCCAACGACAGCAACGAGACGGCCGCCATCAAGAGCGCCCTGGGGGACCATGCCCGGCAGATCCCAGTGAGTTCCACCAAGTCGATGACCGGCCACCTGCTGGGCGGCAGCGGCGGCATCGAGGCGGTGGCCGCCATCCTGGCGATGGAGCACGGAGTGGTGCCGCCTACCATCAACTACAGCAATCCGGATCCGGCCTGTGATCTGGATGTCGTACCCAACCAGGCCCGGGAAGCCAAGCTCGATGTGGTGTTGTCCAACTCCTTTGGATTCGGAGGCCACAACGTCTGCCTGGCCTTTCGACGGCTGAGCTGAGCCTTCCCGCCCAGCCTGAATTCCCCACCTGTGCCCGAGCGCCCACGGCGCTTCAGCCCAGCCCCTTCTCCCACCTTTCGCTTTTCAACGATGGTCGCAGCTCCCCCGTCCCCCGTCACCGCCGCCGGTCCGCTGGAGGCGCTGTGCGTCAACAGCATCCGCTTTCTCGCGGTCGACGCGATCAACAAGTCGAACTCCGGCCACCCGGGGCTGCCGATGGGCTGCGCGCCCATGGCCTTCGCGCTGTGGGACAAGCTGCTGAAGCACAACCCCAAGAACCCCAAGTGGTTCAACCGGGATCGCTTCGTGCTCTCGGCCGGCCACGGCTGCATGCTGCTCTACGCGCTGCTGCACCTCACCGGTTACGACTCGGTGAGCCTCGACGACATCAAGCAGTTCCGCCAGTGGGGCTCCAAGACCCCGGGCCACCCGGAGACCTTCGAAACCCCCGGGGTGGAAGTGACCACGGGCCCGCTGGGGCAGGGCATCTCCAGCGCCGTGGGCCTGGCGATGGCCGAGGCCCATCTGGCCGCCCGCTTCAACAAGCCCGACTGCACCCTGGTGGACCATTTCACCTATGTGCTCATGGGTGACGGCTGCAACCAGGAGGGAGTGAGCTCGGAGGCCGCCTCCCTGGCCGGCCACCTGGGCCTGGGCAAGCTGATCGCCCTCTACGACGACAACCACATCACCATCGACGGCAACACCGAGGTGTCCTTCACCGAGGATGTGCTGAAGCGCTACGAGGCCTACGGCTGGCACACCATCCACATCGCCGACGGCAACACCGACATCGCCGCCATCAGCGGCGCGATTGAGGCGGCCAAGGCGGTCACGGACCGTCCCTCGCTGATCAAGGTCACCACCACCATCGGCTACGGCTCCCCCAACAAGGCCAACACCGCCGGGGTCCACGGTGCCGCCCTGGGGGCCGATGAGGCCGAGCTCACCCGCAAAAACCTGGGCTGGACCTTTGGCGCCTTCGAGGTGCCCCAGCAGGCTTACGACCACTGGCGTCAGGCCGTGGGCCGCGGCGCCGCCGCCGAGGCCGACTGGAACAGCCGCCTCGACGACTACCGCCGCAGCTACCCCGCCGAGGCGGCCGCGTTCGAGCGCCAGCTGCGCGGTGAACTGCCCCAGGGCTGGGATGGCGGCCTGCCCGCCTACGGCGCCGAGGACAAGGGCAAGGCCACCCGCGCCCACTCCTTCGACTGCCTCAATGCCATCGGCCCCAACCTGCCGGAACTGATCGGCGGCTCGGCCGACCTCACCCACTCCAACCTCACCGACATCAAGGGGGAGAAGAGCTTCCAGAAGGGCGCCGAAGCCAACCGCTACCTGCACTTCGGTGTGCGCGAGCACGCCATGGCGGCGATCCTCAATGGCCTCGCGTATCACGGCAGCGGCCTGATCCCCTACGGCGGCACCTTCGCCGTGTTCGCCGGCTATGCCCTCGGCGCCATCCGCCTTTCGGCCCTGAGTGAGCTGGGCGTGATCTACGTGCTCACCCACGACTCCATCGGCCTGGGCGAGGACGGCCCCACCCACCAGCCGATCGAGACCCTGGCCAGCCTGCGGGCCCTGCCGAACCTGCTGGTGATCCGCCCCGGCGACGGCAACGAGACCAGTGGTGCCTACCAGGTGGCGATCAACAACCGTCACCGCCCCACGGCCCTGATCCTCAGCCGCCAGGCGATGGCCAACCAGGCCAACTCCAGTGCCGCCGCCGTGGCCAGGGGCGGCTACGTGCTGGAGGACAGCAACGGCAGCACCCGATCTGATCCTGATCGGCACCGGCACCGAGCTGGAGCTCTGCACCAAGGCCGCCGCCGCGCTGCGCGCCGAAGGCAAGGCCGTACGGGTGGTGTCGATGCCCTGTGTGGAGCTGTTCGAGGAGCAGGACGCCAGCTACCGCGAGAGCGTGCTGCCCGCCGCCTGCCGCAAACGCCTGGTGGTGGAGGCCTCCAGCAGCTTCGGCTGGCACAAGTTCACCGGCTTCGAGGGCGACACCGTGTCGATCGACCGCTTCGGCGCCTCCGCCCCCGGCCCGGTGTGCATGGAGCAGTTCGGCTTCACCGTGGACAACGTGCTGGCCAAGGCCAGGGCCTGCTGGGCTGATCCAGCCGGCCTGGGTATCCCGCCAGCTGATCAGGGTCGGCCAGCCAATCTGCTTGTCTGAATCCTTAGGGCCCCGCAGATGGCGGGGCTTTTTGCTGAGGGCGCCTCGTCAGAGCCCGACACGACAGGGGAGGAAGGCAGAGTGCTCAACGTGATCGCACTGCTGTGACAACCAGCACCCCAGGCCCTGGAAACCATCTGACGGAGATTGCCGAAGAGTCCCCTGCCTGAGCAGGGAACACCTCCAAGCCGAACAAAGGGATAACAGTAAAGAAAGACTACAGGCTATGCGCTTGTCCCAAGACGCACGCTTGGAGGCGGCTAAACAAGAACGATTAATTCTTTAGAGGCGCCGATGCGACTCAGGAACAAGGGCGCCAATGGCGCTTCGGGCGCCAACTCCGGCCAGAATGGTGCTCCCGGATCCCAAGAGGAGGTCGCCGCAGCAGCTGGCCGACGTGGCAGCGATGGTGCAGACGGCAGGAATATTGTTACCAATCCCAACGGGACGGATGGGCGCAATGGTGGCAATGGCCGGAATGGCGTCGATGGCGGCAACGGCAGGGATGGGGGCGATGGCGACTCGGGCCAGAATGGATTGGTTGGCTTAAGACTGAGACAAAAGGATATCGGGAAAGGGACGAGGCAGAGACAGAATCCTGGGATTGGCGGCAGGGGTGGAAACGGCCGAGATGGCGGCGATGGAGGCGAACGGTGGTGCTGGTCAGAGGGGTGGATCGGGTGGACGGGGTGGCGATGGTGGGGACGCCGCAATGCCGTGTTCGCGAAGTGCCGGTGATGGCGGCAATGGTGGGAATGGTGGACGATGGAGGTAATGGCGGAAATGGTGGTGATGGGGGTGATGGCGGCGATGGGGGCAGCGGCGGTTCCGGCATTGTCTTCCGCTCTCGTTTCAATACCGGCGCCGGTAACGATGTGATCATCGGCAGAGGGGGGGCCGGAGGGCTTGGGAGCTCAGGGCGGAAGTGGTGGCGAGCTCGGAGCTGGGGGTAGAGGTGGGTCTTTGGTGGCGTTGGCAGGGGACTCGGGGGTAAGTTCAAGGGCGCAAGCCTTGCCAGGAATGGAGAAAACGGCAGTTGTGGAACTTTGGCAGTGGGTGGAAACCCTGGGAGCTCCGGCGACCCTGGAGAAGATGGAGAAAACGGCAGCAGAGGTTTCGCCATTTTTAGCAAAACAACAGTCAAAACAGGCGCTGGAAACGATACGATCAATGGCCTACGAGGAGGTTTTGGAGGTAGCGGCAAATATCTGCTGGGCAGCGGCAAGGACCGAGTGCTGGGCTTTGGGAATGGCACCTTTAATGGCGGCAAAGGGAAAGACTCCCTGTTCCTGCCAGGACAAGCCAGTGATTACAACACCAGAAATATCAAAGGCGGCTTCTCGTATACCATGGGATCTATGACCATGCGTGCGATAAGCTTTGAGGAAATTACATTCCTGGGCTAATCCTCGACCAGGAAGTCATCACCAGAATGACTCCAGGAGCCTCTGCGACTCTCGCGCAGGGGCTTCAACCCTGGAATTCGAAGCGATCGGCGTTCATCACCTTCACCCAGGCCGCCACGAAGTCGGCCACGAAGCGGCCTGCGCCATCGCTCTGGGCATAGACCTCGGCGATCGCCCGCAGCTGGGAGTTGGAGCCGAACACCAGATCCACCCGGGTGCCGGTCCAGCGCAGGGCGCCGGTGGAGCGGTCGCGGCCCTCGAACAGCTCGCCGGTGTCGTCGAGCTGGGCGTCCAGGTGGTGGCCATGTCGAGCAGGTTCACGAAGAAGTCGTTGCTCAGCACCCCCGGCCGCTCGCTGAACACGCCATGGGGCACGCCAGCGGTGTTGGCGCCCAGCACCCGCAGGCCGCCCACCAGCACGGTCATCTCCGGCGCGCTCAGGCCCAGCAGCTGGGCCCGGTCCACCAGCAGGTGCTCGGCGGCCACGCTCATCGGCCCCTTCTGCCAGTTGCGGAAGCCGTCGGCCTGGGGCTCCATCACCGCAAACGAATGCGGCATCGGTGTGCTCCTGGCCGGCATCCATGCGGCCCGGGCTGAACGGCACCTCAGCGGAGTGGCCCGCCGCGGCGGCGGCCTGCTCCACCGCCGCGCCGCCGGCCAGCACGATCAGATCCGCCAGCGACACCCGCACCCCGTCGCTGCGGGAGGCGTTGAACGCCTGATGGATCCCCTCCAGCACACGCAGCACCCGCTGCAGCTGCTCGGGCTGGTTCACGGCCCAGTCCGTTCTGGGGGGCCAGACGGATGCGGGCGCCGTTGGCGCCGCCGCGCTTGTCGGAGCCGCGGAAGCTGGAGGCCGAGGCCCAGGCGGTGGCCACCAGCTCGGCCACCGTGAGGCCGGAGGCCAGCACCCGCGCCTTGAGGTCGGCGATGGCGGCCGTCGTCGACCAGCGGGTGATCCAGCGGCGGGATCGGGTCCTGCCAGATCAGGTCCTCGGCCGGCACCTCCGGGCCCAGGTAGAGGGTCTTGGGCCCCATGTCGCGGTGGGTGAGCTTGAACCAGGCCCGGGCGAAGGCGTCGGCGAAGGCTTCGGGGTGCTGGTGGAAATGGCGCGAGATCGGCTCGTAGATCGGATCGAAGCGCAGCGACAGATCCGCCGTGGTCATCATCGGCGCGTGCTTGAGGCCGGGGATGTGGGCGTCGGGGATCAGGTGCTCCTCGCGAACGTCCTTGGCCTGCCACTGCCAGGCGCCGGCGGGGCTCTTGATCAGCTCCCACTCGTAGCCGAAGAGCATGTCGAAGTAGCCCATGTCCCAGCGGTTGGGATGGGGCTTCCAGGCGCCCTCGATGCCGCTGGTGTTGGCATCGGCCCCCTTGCCGCTGCCGTGGCGGTTGCGCCAGCCCAGCCCCTGCTCCTCCAGCGGCGCCCCCTCCGGCGGCGGCCCCAGCAGCTCGGCGCTGCCGGCGCCGTGGGCCTTGCCGAAGGTGTGGCCGCCGGCGGTGAGGGCCACGGTCTCCTCGTCGTTCATGGCCATGCGGGCGAAGGTCTCGCGCACATCGCGGCCCGAGGCCACGGGATCGGGCACACCGCCCGGACCCTCCGGGTTCACGTAGATGAGGCCCATCTGCACCGCCGCCAGGGGGTTCTCCAGCTGGCGGTCGCCGCTGTAGCGCTCATCGCCCATCCAGGTCGACTCCCGGCCCCAGTAGATGTCCTCCTCCGGCTGCCAGATGTCGGCGCGGCCGCCGCCGAAGCCGAAGGTCTGGAAACCCATCGATTCGAGGGCGCAGTTGCCGGCCAGGATGATCAGATCGGCCCAGGAGATGCGGTTGCCGTAGTTCTGCTTGATCGGCCAGAGCAGCCGGCGGGCCTTGTCGAGGTTGCCGTTGTCGGGCCAGCTGTTGATCGGCGCGAAGCGCTGGTTGCCGGTGCCGCCGCCGCCGCGGCCATCGGCGGTGCGGTAGGTGCCGGCGCTGTGCCAGGCCATGCGGATGAACAGGCCGCCGTAGTGGCCCCAGTCGGCGGGCCACCAGGGCTGGGAGTCGGTCATCAGGGCGATCAGGTCGCGCTTGAGGGCCGGGTAGTCGAGCTGGGCGAAGGCCTCGGCGTAATTGAAGCCGCCGCCGAGCGGGTTGGAGGCCGGACCGTGCTGGTGCAGGATCCCCAGATTCAGCTGCTCGGGCCACCAGTCGCGCGCTGCGGGGCCGCGGCCCGCCACCGGTGGCGTGGCGGCGCCATGGCCGCTGAAGGGGCAGGTGCCGAGTTCGGTCATGGCGGCTGCTCTCCCGGAGCTGCGTGTCCATCACGACCGTACGAAGGGCGATCAGCGCCGAGCGCGGCCCTCACATTCCGTAGCCCTTCACGGCCCCGCCAGGGCCGCGCGCAAGGCCGCCGAATCGAGGATCGGCGTGTTGTGGTCGAGATCGCTCACCACCACCAGCTCGGCCACGCCCGGCCGGAAGGCCCGCTGCAGGGCTTCGGCATGGCGCAGCGGCACCACCGCATCCAATTCGGCCGCCACGATCGTGGTGGGGGCGCGCACCCGGGGCGCCTCGGCCGCCGCGTCCCAGCGGTCGCGCAGCAGCAGCCGCACCGGCAGCCAGGGCATGGCGCCGCGGGCCACCGCCAGCAGGCTGTCGAAGGGCACCAGCAGCACCAGCCGCTGCACCTCGCGGGTGGCGGCCAGGTGCACGGCCGGCCCGGTGCCGAGGCTGCGGCCCGCCACACTCACCTCGCGGTGCCGCTGGCTCACGTGGGCGTAGAGCGCCTGGGCGTCGGCGCGCAGAGCGGCTTCGCTGGGCCTGCCGCCGCTGCCGCCATAGCCGCGGTAGTGGAGCAGGTAGAGGGCGGTGTCCGGCAGCAGGGCGGCCAGCTCGGCGCGGGTCAGCGACACATCCTCGGCATTGCCGCCGAAGTAGATCAGCGCCTTCGGCCCCGCATGGGGACGCTGGGCCACCAGCACCCGCGCGCCCTCCACCTGCAGCGCCAGCTGATTGCGGGGATCGGCGGCCGGCCTCGGGAAGTAGATGAACGAGCGCTGGGCCACGGCCATCAACAGGCAGACGCTGCCGTAGCCCAGGGCCAGCCAGGCCGCCCAGCCCAGCAGGCGGGCCGTGGGTGGGTTCATCGCTGCTCCGGCATCGCCATCACCACCTCAGCAGCCCAGGGTGAGCGGTGCCACCGGGGCGATGCGCGGGTTGCGCCCGCCCACCTGGTTGGCCCGCAGCACCAGGGCGGAGGCCCCCAGGTTGAGGAACACCTTCAGCACCGACTCGCAGGCCAGGCGCGGCAGCAGCGAGCGCCAGCTGCCGAGGCCCTGGAGCAGGTCGTGGAGGGGCTGGTCGTCGAGGCTGCTGCCCAGGCGGAAGGAATCGCGCTGCCAGTCGTCGCGCAGGGGGGGCACCGGCAGCAGGCGAGCGCGCAGGATCCGCTCCAGCTCCAGCAGGCTGCCCAGGCGCTCGGCCTGCTCGGGGTGACGCTGCTCCCAGGCCCGGCGTTGCTCTGGATCGAGGCCGCGGATCTCGGCATCCAGGTCGCGGATGGCC
Source organism: uncultured cyanobacterium (assembly GCA_963765575.1). Taxonomy (GTDB): domain Bacteria; phylum Cyanobacteriota; class Cyanobacteriia; order PCC-6307; family Cyanobiaceae; genus NIES-981. The sequence continues at coordinate 590,413 of CAVXWZ010000002.1, forward strand.
GCGAACAGGGCCAGGTTGGAGTCCTGGGCGCAGTTGTGGGCCGGCCCCACGAAGCTGCCGCCGCTGCCATCGCCGATGCGGTAGCGGGCCGTCATCGCCGTGAGCTGGCGAGCGAAGGCATCGAGCGGAGAGCGCTGCTGCTCGGCGCCTGGCAGCCCCAGGGTGTAGGTGCCGGTGAAGGGGGGAAAGCGCACCAGGATGTCGGCCACCGGCCGGCTGCCCAGCCAGCCCCACTGGCGCTCGCCCAGGTAGCGCCAGCGGTCCTGGGCGCCAGCGACGATGCCATCGCGGTTGTGGGCGTACACCTGGCGGTAGTCCACCGCCACGCAGAGCTCGCCGCCAGCCAGCGGGTCGCGCCGCACCCGGCCGAAGCCATAGGCGAAGTGGCCGCTGCAGAGGCCGCCGCGCAGGGCCTGCTCGCGCTGCTCGCCGCCGATGCCGCCGAACACGTGCAGCACCAGCAGCCGGTCGCCCTCCTGCCACGACGCCAGCAGGGCCTGGTCAGCGGCTCCGGGGGTGGCTCCAGGGGTGGCACCGGGGGCGGCCCGCCGCGACACCAGCACCGAACTGGCGGCGCCCGCGGTGGTGTCGGCCCAGGCCTGGTGGCGCAGGTAGCGCCAGGCGGCACGGGGATGGGCGATCAGCCGCTGGGGCGCCAGCCGGCGCAGCCGCCGCGGCAGCAGCGCCTGCACCACGAAAGCGCCGTCGCCGTCGCCCACGCCACTCACCAGCCAGCCCTCCCGGTTGAGCTCCCCCTCCGCCAGCCCGGCGGCGCTGGCCGGCAGGATGCCCTCCTGGTTGGCCACCGGCGGCGGCAGCCGCAGGCGCAGGGGCGGGCCCGTGAACGCGCCCCGGGCGGGATCGAACACCAGCGCCTCCCAGGCATCGCCATCGAGGGGCCGCACAAAGCGCACCAGGGCCTGGGCCAGGCCGGCGGTCTGCAGCGGTTCAGCGCTCACCTGCAGCCGCAGCGGAGCCGTCGACGCTGATGGCACCCCGCCCGCCAGCACGGTCACCGGTTCCTGCAGGCGCACCAGGAGGTCGTCGTGGGGATGGGCCCCGGCCAGGGACTCCAGCGGGTTCACCTGCGCCCAGCCATCCAGCCGCAGCGGGTGCTGGTTGCCGGCCCGGGCGCTGTCGCGGGCCTCATCGCTGAAGGCCACGTCCATCGTCACCGGGGCCAGGGCCGGATCCCGCCAGACCAGGGCGGCGATACGGCCGCAGCAGTGCCGCCAGCCGGGGGGTGCCTGCAGCACCTCGAAGCCCACGGCGCCATCGCGGGCGTCGGCCGCCGGCAGGATCAGCCGGCCGATCCAGTGCGGCCGCGGCTGGAGGCGCGGATCGGGCAGGGGGGCACCGTCGCGGGCCCCATCGGGGCGGTGCCAGGGGTTGGTGATGAAGCGGCCGTAGTTGCCGCTGGAGGCCATCAGCTCTGCCTCGCCGCCACGGGGGGTGGCGACGATGGCGCTGACCAGATCCAGGGTCTGCTGCATGGGCGTGCGTCCATCGGGGAGGGTGGCGACGGCATCCATGACCCCGCCGGGCAGCTCGTGCCCCACCGGGCCCAGCGGCACCAGGCTCACCCTGCCGCGCCGCAGCGCCCGGTTCCAGTCGGAGAAGAGATAGGCCGGCCAGCGGCGCGGGAAGAGGATCGAGCCCAGGGGCGCCACCCGGTCGCGGTCGCCCACCAGGTGGAAGAGGTGCTCGGCCTGCAGCACGCGGTTGTTGCCCGCAAACACACCGGCCAGGGAGATCACCTGCACCGGTGCGCCGAGCAGCCGACGCACATGGGGCAGGGCCCCGAGGGAGATCTGGCCGCCGCCGCTGAAGCCCAGCAGCGTCACCGGTGTGCCGCTGCCGGGGGCATAGCCGTTGGCCAGCAGGGACCCCACGATCAGCTCGGCCATGCCGGCGTTGTACAGCGGGCCATAGCGGCCATCGGCCGACACCGCCACCACGGTGAGGTTGCGCAGGTTCACCAGAAGGCCCAGCCAGGAGAGCGGCCGCCGCACCCGCCAGGCGTCCACCCAGCGCCAGAAGCGCGCCAGCCAGCGGCCCTCGGTGAGGGGCTGGTTGGTGATCGAGTAGGGCATGATCCCGCGCAGGATGGCGATGTCGGCCGGCAGGGCCGCCGCCAGGCGGCGCAGGAAGTCTTCCCCCTCTGGCAGGGCCTGCTGGGAGGCCTGGCCGATGCCGTCGAGATACACCACCCAGCGCCGCACCCTGTTGCCGGCGCTGACGGGAACCGCCAGCTCACCGAGGCTCGGCGGCCGCTCTTCGGCAGCGCCGAACCAGCCGGCCCACCACCCCAGCGACTCCAGCGGCGCCAGCAAGGCGGCGACCAGGAACAGCACCAGGCCGATGCCGATCAGATCCACCACAACGCCGAAGCTGCGCACCAGGGCCTGACGGGCCAGGGCCAGCAGCAGGCCGGTGCCCGGCACCAGCACCGCCAGCACCAGCAGCAGGGCCGCCAGCAGCCAGCGGCGATGGCGGCGCCACCAAAATCTCATCGCCGTGGCCCGCCGCGGGGATCGCTGGCCAGCAGATCGCGCAGGCCGCGGCGGCCCTGCACCAGCTGCACCCCCGCCGTGCGGTTGAGCAGGCCACTGCCCAGGCGCATCAGCGGCTGGCCGGCGCGGCGCTGCAGCAGCAGCATCACCAGCCAGCCGCCCAGCAGGGCGATGAAGGCCTGCCAGGGCCCGAGGCCCGCCACCTCCACCAGGGCGACCACGAAGGCGATCGCCGTCCACAGCGACAGCAGGGTGAGCCAGGGCACGCCGAGGTAGGGCAGGGCGCCGAGGAAGGCCAGCAACTGGGGGGCATGGGCCACGCCCAGGGCCAGGACGATGGTGGCGGGGGCCACCGGCACCGCAAAGGCCAGGCGGGCCACCAGCCAGGTGCTCAGGGCCCAGAACAGAAAGCCCACCACCACCAGGATCGCCTCCACCACCAGGCTGAGGGCGAAGCGCACCGGCGACACCCGGTTCACGAACAGGATGAAGGCATGGCCGATGCCCTGGGACAGGGCCGCCAGCAGGGCGATCAGCACGCCCCACCAACCCGGCACCTGGGCGCCGCTGAGCAGGCGGAAGCCGGTGGGATGCAGCCGCAGGGTGTGCCCCACCAGCTCAGCGAAGGTGTCCATCACCGCGGGCCGGGCGGCAGCAGCACTCTGCCAGGGGCAGATCTCCCCGGCGCCTACGCCAGGCTGGAGCGATGCTGGCAGCTGCTCCATGGCCATCCGACCCGTTCTGCGCCTCGGAGATCCGCGCCTGCGCCAAGTGGCGGCGGCGGTGCCGCCTGAGGCCTGCGGCGGCGCCGGGCTGGCGGCCCTGATCAACGACCTGCGCGACACCATGGCCGCCCGCGATGGGGCGGGCCTGGCGGCACCCCAGATCGGCGTGGCGCTGCGGGTGGTGATCTTCGGGATCACCCACAACTGCCGCTACCCCGAAGCACCGCCGATTGCCGAAACGGTGCTGATCAACCCGCTGATCACCCCCCTGGGCGCGGCGCGCAGCAGCGGCTGGGAGGGCTGCCTGAGCGTGCCCGGCCTGCGCGGTGCGGTGCCCCGCTGGACGCGGATTCGCTACGCGGGCCTGGATGCGGATGGCCAGGGGCTGGAGCGGGAGGTGGACGGCTTCCATGCGCGGGTGGTGCAGCACGAGTGCGACCACCTCGATGGGGTGCTGTTCCCCGATCGGGTGGAGGAGCCCAGCGCCCTCGGCTTCACCGAGGAGCTGGTGGCGGCGGGGGTGCTGGGAACGGGGGGCACGGATTGAGTCGCGGCCCATGGGGTTGGTGGTGCAGCTGAGTCTCAATCTGAATCGGTTTTCTGCCGGTGAGGCCAGGCCCTAGGCCAGCCAGTTGAGGAAGCGCTGGATCACGATCGCGTTGCTGAAGTCCACGCAGAAGCCCGAGGAGATCACCGCGGCGTCGTAGCTGCGGCCCATGGCCGGGAACACCACCACGATGGCGAAGGTCAGGGCCACCAGGAACTGGGCCGCCATGATCAGCAGGATCGGGCCGGCCAGGCCGGCGATCGTCCAGAGCTGCAGGCTCATCAACGACATCGTGAGGAAGATCCCCAGCGCGATTTCCGACACCGGGGCCAGCGACCTCACCGCCGGCCAGCGCAGGCGCGGCACCGCCAGAGGCACGATGTTGGTGAGCAGGATCGCGCCGAACAGGGCGCAGACGAACAGCGGCAGATTGCTGCCGATGGTCTGCAGGGTGTAGTGGAGACCTTCGCCCAGCACCAGGCTCATGTTCAGCCAGAAGAGGGTGCGCAGCAGGCTGAAGTAGTTCACCGGCCGCTGGTGGGTAGGGGGGTCAGCTCGCTCGCCCAGGCCATCGCCGGCGGCCGGCCCTGAGGGTTTTCACATCGGCATTGAGGCCGATGGCGGCGAAGAAATAGAGCGGCAGGAAATCGCGGCTGGCCAGGTTGAAGCCCACCTCCAACCCGCTCAGCGCATGCGCCAGGGCAAGCAGCCCACACACCAGCAGGCCACTGCTCACCGGCTCGGGAATGTTGAACTGGCGCAGCAGCGCGAAGCGCTGGTTCAGCCAGCGGCCAATCGCCAGCACCACGATGGCGATGTTGAACGTGGCGAAGCTGGAGATCTCGATGGGGGCTGGCGCCCCGGCTTGCAACCTGCTCTGGATCAAGGCTGTGAGGCCCAGATGGCATGGCCGGCACTGGTCCTTACCAATGCCACCTGTCACTTTCCGCCCGTGGCAAGACCCCGTTCTCAAGGGTTCTGGATTCCGACCTCGGTGGGCAACCAGGGAAGCTCTGGATAATCGGGAGAGAGCTCAGACAACGCGAGGACGTTGTCAGAAATTGCCTACAACATTGACAAGAGTAACTGTAACGGAGCCCCCGGCATCAGCCAGGGGCGGGGTGTTCTCAAGCCTGGTGAGGAGGCCTCCCTGGGGGCCTCCTGCTGCTGGGATTCAGCCCACCACCTTCACCGACACGCTGGTGAGCTTGTGGGCCTTGGGGGCCTTGACCGTGAGCAGGCCATCGCGGTAGGTGGCGTTGATCTGCTGGGGATCAATCGGTGTCGAAAAGCGGAAGCTGCGGCTCCAGGTGCCGTAGCGGAACTCGCTGATCAGGGGTTGCGGGCGGGGGGAAGCGGCCGCCTCGGGTTGGTCGCCAGCCTGGCTGGGCTCGGAGCCGCTCACGGGAGCTGCCGTGGCGGCGCGGCGCTCAGCGCTGATCACCAGGGTGCGATCGGTGGCCTTGACATCAATGGCGTCGCGGTCAACACCGGGGAGCTCGAGGCAGATGGCATAGGCCTCGGGGGTGTCATGCACTTCAGCGGCAGGCACGCGCTCGGCGTCCTGACGTTGTTGGGTGAGCTGTTCTTCGAGGCGATCGAACAGTTCAAAGGGAGAGGTGGTGCGCAGGTTCAGCATGGTTTTGGTGGCGAAGTTGCGTTGATGCGGGGTCTCATCGCCCCCGTGCAACAACCTTTGCAGGCCCAGACAGCAGCCGGGATGGGATGAACCGAACACAGAGATTCGGCCCTCACGACAACATTCGGCTCACCCACCTGCCGTGGGCGGAGAACCGAATCAACCCCGCTTCAGCCCTCGCGTTTCAGGATCCGGGCAACGAGCTGGGTGGCCAGCAGGGGCGGGGCACGTAGCGGGCCGCCAGGCCGATGCGCCGTTGATTCGAGGAGTTCGCGGGCGAGCTGTGCACGATCCAGCGATCGAAAATCACAAACTCTCCCGGGGCCAGGATGATCGGCACAGCCCGCTCGGCCTCGCCTGGTTCCAACGCGATCGCCTGGGCGAAGCGGCCGCCTGTGGCGCAGGCCTGGTGGGGCCGCTGACGGTGATGGCGATCACATGAGCGCTCACGCAGTGCGATCGGATCCAGGGGCCAGAAGGCGCCGTCCTGATGCCAGGGCACAGGCGGCGACCCCAACGGCCTTGTCAAACAGGCGGCTGTTCCAGAGCAGCAGGTCGTCACCCAGCACGGCGGCGAGCCGCTCGATCACGGGCGGCGCCGAGGCGAGGGCATGGACCGGGGCGCAATCGATGTGCCGGTACAGCCGGGGGTCCTGGGTGGGCCCATCGCTGCCGATCAGCGGCTCAAGGGCAGCCAGCAGCGGGATAGCCCACTCACCCCGGCCACGGCAGCAGATCAGAAACCCCTGCTCCTGGAACTGATGGCGCTCGGCAACGGTGAGCGTCAAACTGGTGCTCAGGACTCCAGCATTGAAGGTTAGCCGGAGAGCTGCACGCGCCCAGATTCAATCGGTTTGGGCTTGGTGGTGCCCAGCCGGTGGGGATGAGCTGCCGCCTCAGGAATCGGGTGACACGAGACGTGAAATTCAGGATTCACGCCTGGAGGCCTCGAGGGCAAGCATCAGGAACTCGCACACTCTTTTGGTCTTGATGTCGCCGAGAGATCTGAGCTTCAGATGGCGACGGAACTGTCCCGAGCCCTCCAGAAGCCCATCGGAATCAACGATGTGTGCACCATGGCTGAATTCCACGGAGACATGGTGCTTGTAGGCGAAGACACCAGCAAATGGAACATCTGACGCAAACATGATGCCTCCATACTTCACCTCTTCCGAGAGCGGCTGGATGGTTGCCGCAGCCAACGCACGAACCGCTTCGACGATCTGAAATTGGTCTTCCCCAAGCAGCAGGACACCATCTACGAGGGTCTGAACTGATTGGGTCATGGATGCTGGGTCATGAGATTGTTCTTGTTCGATGACTCGAAACTCCTCGCATCAACGGGGCCGTCGTTTCAGCCCAGGTCGTGCAGCTGAGCCAACGAACTGAATCCACCAGTTGGCTCAGCTGGTCCTGTGACCTGCTCAGACCCCCACCGGCTGGCCGGACGGCTCCTGGGCCTTCTGCTGTTCCGCCAGCACCTCTTCCAATCCGGCCAGATCCTCATCGGTGATCTTGGTCTGCATCGGGCAGTGCTTGGGGCCGCACATCGAGCAGAACTCGGCTTCTTTGTAGATGTCGGCCGGCAGGGTTTCGTCGTGGTATTCGCGGGCGCGTTCGGGATCGAGCGAGAGGTCGAACTGCTTGTTCCAGTCGAAGGCGTAGCGGGCACGGCTGAGTTCGTCGTCGCGGTCGCGGGCGCCCGGGCGGTGGCGGGCGAGGTCGGCGGCGTGGGCGGCGATCTTGTAGGCGATCAGGCCCTCACGCACGTCTTCGGCATTGGGCAGGCCCAGGTGTTCCTTGGGGGTCACATAACAGAGCATCGCCGTGCCGTGCCAGCCCGCCAGCGCCGCGCCGATGGCACTGGTGATGTGGTCGTAGCCGGGGGCGATGTCGGTGACCAGCGGGCCGAGCACATAGAAGGGTGCCTCGCTGCACTCCTCCATCTGCTTTTTGACGTTGAACTCGATCTGGTCCATCGGCACGTGGCCCGGACCTTCCACCATCACCTGGATATCGTGCTCCCAGGCGCGGCGGGTGAGCTGGCCGAGGGTTTTCAGCTCCGCCAATTGGGCGGCATCGGAGGCGTCGTGCTGACAGCCGGGACGCAGCGAATCACCCAGCGAGAAGCTGCAGTCGTAGCGCTTGAAGATCTCGATGATGTCATCGAAGTGGGTGAACAGCGGATTCTGCTTGTGGTGATACAGCATCCACTGGGCCAGGATGCCGCCGCCACGGCTCACAATGCCGGTGAGGCGACCCTTCACCAGCGGCAGGTGCTCGATCAGCAGGCCGGCGTGGATGGTCTGGTAATCGACCCCCTGCTGGCAGTGCTTTTCGATGATGTGCAGGAAATCATCGGCATCGAGCTTCTCGATCGAGCCGTGCACACTCTCGAGTGCCTGATACACCGGCACGGTGCCGATCGGCACGGTGGAGGCGTTGATGATCGCCGTGCGCACCTCATCGAGGTTGACGCCGCCGGTGGAGAGATCCATCACCGTGTCGGCGCCGTACTTCACGGCCAGCTGCAGCTTGGCCACCTCTTCATTGAGGTCGGAGGCATTCGGGGAGGCGCCGATGTTGGCGTTCACCTTGCACCTGGAGGCGATGCCGATCGCCATCGGCTCCAGGTTGGGGTGGTTGATGTTGGCCGGGATGATCATGCGGCCCCGGGCCACCTCCTCCATCACCAGCGATTCGGGCAGATTCTCCCGCTGGGCCACGAAGGCCATCTCCTCGGTCACCACGCCCTGGCGGGCGTAATGCATCTGCGACACATTGGCGTCGCCACGACGCTTCTCAATCCAGGCGCTGCGCATGATCGGTTGGGGCAAAGAACGGAACGGGAAGCGGCCGGTCTGCGGCCGAGGCGGGGTTCCGGTTCCGGTTGCCGAGATCGCTTCGCCCACCAGGACGGTGGGCGGCTCACTTCCCTGCGCCGGCATGACCCGGATCAGGTTCGGAGGGTGTGATCTCAGCCCTGGGTCGGACGGCGTGAAGCCGCTGACCGGGCACCCCTAGTGACGCCCAGATCCTAGCCAGGCCACACCAATCCGGCCGAACCGGCGCCCTTGGGGGGCATCAGCCCTGCAGGCCATTGAGGGCGGCGGCCACCACCCGGTGATCGGGATCGGCCTGCAGCCGCTGCAGCAGCTCCCGCGCCGTGGCCGCAAGCCCGCCACCAGCGGCCGAGGCCGAGGCCGACGCCGAGCCGTCCCGCACCACCCGGCCGAGGATCTCGGCGCCACCCACGCGCACGGTGCCGTCATCGGCGTCGATGGCCAGGCTGGCGAGCTCCAGCAACTCCTCGGCACCGGCCTCGGGATGCTCCGCCACCGCCGCCAACACGCTGCAGCGCAGCAGCCACTGGTCGTCGCGGCGGAAGGCCTCCAGCAGCAGCGGCCAGGCCTGCTCCAGCCCATGGCTGACCAGCGAATTGGCCGCCTCGGCGCGCACGTTGGGGTCGGCGTCGTGCTCCAGGGCCCGCACCAGCGCCTCCCGGCCCGCCCCATTGCGCTTCACTCCCAGGCCGGCGCAGCTCAGCGAACGCACCAGAAACGCCTCCTCCTCCAGCCCCAGCAGCAGCAGCGGCACCGCGTCCTCCACCGCCGCCGCCCGCAGCGCCACAAGGGCGGGCATGGAACGGCCGGGATCGCCACAGGTGATGGCGTCGCGCAACTGCTGGAGATCGGGCTTGTCAGTCATGTCCCCAGCTTGCCTGGATCAGCCGCGCTCCTGTCGCAGGGCCAGCAGCAGGGCGCGCCGCCGACGCTGCCGCCGCACCCGGCTGGCCACCAGCAGGCCAGCGCCGATCAACAGGGCCGGCACCACCTGGATGCGGTCCTGCCCCTGCCGCTGCAGCAGCACCACCAGCGCCAGCACGATCAGCAGCGGCGCCGAGAGCATCAGCAGGCCATCGAGCAGGGGCCGGGGGCGCAGCGGTTTCGGCGTCACGGCGATGGAGCGGCTTCGGCGCGGGCTTCGATCCAGCGCAGCAGGCTGAGGCTGAGCACCTTCACCCCCACCGCCAGGGCGCCCTCATCGGGGGCGAAGGTGTTGCTGTGCAGCGGTGTGCAGCCCTGCGGCCCCGCCACCCCCAGGCGAAACATGGTGCCGCGGATACCGTCGAGAAATTCGGCGAAGTCTTCAGCCCCCAGCGACGGCTGCTCCAGCCACTGCACCCGCTGCGCCCCCAGCAGCTCCACCCCGGCCGCGGCCACCAGGCCGGTGAGCTCCGGATCGTTGTGCACCGGCGGCGAAATGCGCCGGTAGCGCACCCGGGCCTCACCGCCATGGCCGCGGCAGAGGGCATGCACCGTGTCCTCGATCCACAGCGGCAGCCGGTCGTGCAGCTCCAGATCCAGGCAACGCACCGTGCCCAGCAGACGCACGTGGTCGGCGATCACGTTGAAAGCCCGACCCCCCTCGATGCGGCCGAAGCTCACCACCACCGGATGCAGGGCATCGAGCCGGCGACTGATCGCCTCCTGCAGGCCGCTCACCACCCGGGCCGCGATCCAGATGGCATCGGTGCTCTGGTGGGGCCGGGCACCGTGGCCGCTCTCGCCGAGCACCTCGATTTCGAGTTCACCGGCGGCGGCGGTGAGGCTGCCGCTGCGCACACCGATGCTGCCCACCGGAATGGAGGGGAAGACATGCACCCCGAACAGGGCTTCGATGCCCTCGGTGGCGCCGTCGGCCTTCATCCAGGCCGCCCCCTCGGCGGTTTCCTCCGCCGGCTGGAACAGCAGCCGCACCCGGGCGGCGAGCCGTTCGGGATGGCGCTTGGCCAAGGCCGCCAGCAGGGCGGCCACCCCCAGGCCCACGGCGCTGTGCAGGTCGTGGCCGCAGGCGTGCATCAGGCCCTGGACCGTGGAGGCGTAGTCGAGACCGGTGCGCTCCTCCACCGGCAGGGCGTCCATGTCGACCCGCAGGGCCACCACGGGCGCCGGCGAACCATCGGGCCGCAGCCGGGGGCCGAGTTCAGCCAACACGCCGGTGCGGCCCACGCCTTCGCGCACCTCCCAGCCCCAGCGCCGCAGTTCTCCAGCCACCAGGGCGGCGGTCTGCTGCTCATGGCCGCTCAGCTCCGGGTGGCGGTGCAGGTGGCGGCGCAGCTGGATCAGCTCGGGCAGCACGGCGGCCAGATCCGCCTCCAGCCCCAGTTGCCGCCAGCTCAGCGGCGTGGGCGGCATTGGGCCTCCGCCGTCAGCGGCAGCGGATCGGGGCTCGAGATCACAGGGCATCAAGCGATCGCCAGGAACTGCTGCAGCGCCTGCACCGGCCCGGGGGGCCAGCGCCGGGTGCTCAACAACCATTCTTGCTGGCGGTAACGGGGATCGAGGCCGGAGGCCGACACCCAGTTGCTCTCGGCCTCACCGCGGGCGCCCCGCTGCCAGAGCAGGGCGGTGAGGCCGGCTCTGGCATCGGCGAACAGGGGATAGCGGCGGATCAGGGAGCGCAGACTGCGCTCTGCCTCTTCAAACTCCCCGAGCTGGAAGGCGGCCAGGGCGGCACTGGAGCGGGCCATGGCGAAGCCGGGCCGCAGATCGGCGGCGGCGGCAAAACTGCTGCGGGCCGCCGACCAGTCGCCGCGCGAGCCCTGCACGTTGCCCAGGTTGTAGAGGGCGGAGGCCCGCACCTCGCCGGCATCAGGGCGCTCCAGGATCCAGCGGTAGTCGGCCTCGGCGGCATCCCAGCGCTGCAGCGACTCCTCGGCGGTGCCGCGGTTGAGATGGGGGTCGGCGCTGGCCGGCTCCAGCTCAATGGCCCGGCTCTGGTCGGCGATGGCCGCCCGGGCATCCCCCAGCGCCAGCTGCACATTGCCGCGGTTGCTCCAGGCCGCCGCATCGCCCGGCGCCACCTCCAGCACCTGGTTCCAGAGCGGCAGGGCATCGCCGAATCGCCCCTCACGGCTGGCGCGCAGGGCCTGATCAAACAGCTCCGGCAGTGGCGGCTGGCCCGCTGCCGCCACTGCCGCCGCCGCCGGCAGCGGGCCCAGGGCCAGCAGCGCCGGCAGCAACAGACCCGCCAGCAGCAGGGCCCAGTTCATGGCGCCTCCGCCGCGGCCACCGCGGCTGGAGCGAGGTGGGCGGTGGCCAGATGGGTCCGGCCGGCCTCGGTGAGCAGGCGCCCGCGCGGGGTGCGCTGCAGCAGGCCCTGCTGCAGCAGGTAGGGCTCCACCACCGCCTCCAGGGTGGCGGGGTCCTCGCCCAGGCCCGCCGCCAGGGTGTCGAGGCCCACCGGCCCGCCGCCATAGCCCTCCAGCATCAGCGTCAGCAACCGGCGGTCATGGGCATCGAGGCCACGGGCGTCGACCCGGTGCAGGCTCAGGGCCTCATGCACCAGCTCGGCGCGTCACTGGGTCTGGCCACGCACGCTGGCCACATCGCGCACCCGGCGCAGCAGCCGGTTGGCGATGCGCGGGGTGCCGCGGCAGCGGCGCGCCACCTCCAGGGCCGCTGCGGCGTCGAGCCGCACCGCCAGCAGCCCGGCGGCGCGCAGCACGATCGCCTGCAGGTCGTGGAGGCCATAGAACTCCAGCCGCTGGATCAGCCCGAAGCGATCCCGCAGCGGCGAACTCAACGCCCCGGCGCGGGTGGTGGCCCCCACCAGGGTGAAGGGGGCGATCGACAGGCTGCGGGTGCGGGCGGTGCTGCCCTTGCCCACGGTGAGATCGAGGCGGTAGTCCTCCATCGCCGGGTAGAGCAGCTCCTCCGCCACCCGGTTGAGGCGGTGGATCTCGTCGATGAACAGCAGCTCGCGGGGCTGCAGGTTGACCAGCAGGCCCACGATGTCGCGGGGACGCTCCAGGGCCGGCGCGCTGGTGATCGCGGCAGCGCACCCCCAGCTCCTCGGCCAGCACCAGGGCCATGGTGGTCTTGCCCAGCCCGGGCGGGCCGTAGAGCAGCACGTGATCGAGGGCCTCGGCGCGGGCCCGGGTGGCCTCCACGGCGATGCTCAGCACCTGCTTGAGCTCGCTCTGGCCGATGTAGTCGGCCAGTCGCCGCGGCCGCAGCGAGTCCTCCCGCGGGATCGCGGCCTGCGGCCCCTCGGCAGCCTCCGCCACTGCCCCGTCAGCCCCGGCAGCGTCCACCACCGCCGGATCCAGCAGCCGCCGCGGCGCCGGGGCGGACCTGGGGCGGCCCGGGCCCTGGGATCCGGAGGAGACGATCGCCATGGCTGGAGGGTACCGGCCCCGCCCAGGGGATGGGCTGCCGGCACTGCGGCTAGGCGGCTCAGAGGGGTGCCGAGGGGTGCTCCAGCGGCAGCCCCTGGGCCTTCCAAGCCCGCACGCCCCCGCGCATGTTGGCCACCTGGCCGAACCCCCTCTTCAGCAGTTGCTGGGTGGCCAGGGCGGAACGGCTGCCGGAATGGCAGAGCACCACTGCGGGGCGGCCATCGGGTATCTCAGCGGCCCGTTGCTCGAGCTCGGGCAGGGGGATCAGCAGGCTGCCCTCGATACGCCCATCCGGACCCAGCACCTCCGCCTCCGAGCGCACATCCACCAGGGTGACGGCGTGGCGGTGGGCGGCCACCCAGGGGATCCTCAGCTCCGGCAGCCCGGCGTAGCTGCGCTCGATCGGCGCCCAGTCGTCGGCAGGCATCTCCCCCTCGTCGCTGGGCCTGCCGCAGCGCAGGTTGGCCGGCAGGGCCACGGCGATCCGGTTGGGGTGGGGCAGATGCAGGTTCTCCATGTAGCCCACGAAGTCGCGCTCATCGGCGCCGCCCCCGAGCCTGGCGTTGTAGGCCTTCTCCTCGGCCACCGACGTCAGCGAACGGCCGCTGTAGTCATGGCCCGGATAGAGCAGGCAGTGGTCGGGCAGCGAGAGGATCTGCTCGGTGATCGAGCGGTAGAGGGTGTGGGCGTTGCCCTCCTGGAAGTCGCAGCGGCCACAGCCCCGCACCAGCAGGGCGTCGCCGGTGCAGGCCATGGTGTGGTCATCGAGCACGAAGGTGAGACAGCCGTTGGTGTGCCCGGGGGTGGCGCGCACCTCCAGATGGCGGCTGCCGAAAGCCACCCGCTGGCCATGCTCCAGGGGCAGGGTCACGTTCTCCGCCCGCGCCACCGCTGCCAGGCCGATGGCGCAACCGGTGGCCCGGTGCATGCGCCAGCTGCCGGTGACATGGTCAGCATGCACATGGGTATCGAGGCAGGCCACCAGATCGATGCCCAGCTCGCGGATCAGCGACAGATCGCGGGGGTGCTGGTCGTAGAGCGAATCGATCAGCACCCCCGCCCCGCTGGCCACATCGGCGAGCAGCAGCGTGAAGGTGCCGGTATCGGCATCGTGGAGCTGCCGGACCAGCAGCGGCCCGCCGCCGGCTGCGGCCTCCAGGGGACAGGGGGCTGAGAGATCCATCGGAGCCGGTGGCAGTGACCGCGATCAGCCTGGCCGATCAAACCGGGCGATCAAGGGGGCGATCAGGGCTGGGCCTGCCGGCGGCGATCACCCCCTGCAGGTAGGCCCCCAGGAACATGGCGGCCAGACCGATCAGCACCGGCCCGTTGCCGATGCCCACGCTGGCCACCGCCGCCCCTGGGACAGAGGCCGGACAGGCCCCAGCCCACCCCGAAGATCAGCGCACCGGAGACCGTGCCCGGCAGCATCCGCTTCACCTCGTGGGAGAAGGGCAGCCCCAGCAGGGTTGTGGAGCGCAGGCGCGGGGCCAGGTGGAAGCCGATGGCCGTGACCGCCAGAGCGGCCGCCATCACCAGCAGCAGGCCGAGGTCGCGCAGCTGCAGGAAGCTCAGCACCACCTCCGGCCGGGTCATGCCGCTCCAGGCCAGTCCATAGCCGAACAGCCCACCGCCGAGCAGGATCGCGGCCAGCCGCTTCATGGCGTCACCCCCAACAGGAGCACGACCCGGGCCGTGACGATCGCCACCCCCATGAACACGGCCACCGCCAGCAGCGAGGCCCGCGAGAACGACGCCAGGCCGCAGATGCCGTGACCGGAGGTGCAACCTGAGGAGAGCCGGGTGCCGTAGCCCACCAGCAGGCCCCCCACCCCCAGGCGCCACCAGCCCACCGCCGTGACGAAGAAGGCCTGCTGGCTCCAGGCATAGAGCCAGGCGCCGAACACCAGGCCGAGCGCGAACAACAGCCGCCACTGGCGCGAGGCGCGCTCCGCCGTGAGCGGGGTGAAATAGGTGAGGGTGGAGCTGAGAAAGGAACTGGCTCCCGCCTTCACCCCGAGGGTGAGGTACATCACCACCAACCCGGCCCCGATGAGCAGCCCACCGCCCAGATAGGACGTGATGCCATGGGGGAAGGGGAAGCCCGTCGCCGTACTCATTGCGTTCAGCCCGGGGTTCACCGGGAACCTAGCCAGCCGCCGCCGGGCTGCCCACGGCAGTCATCCGGAGGCAGCTGGCAGGGCACCTAGGGTCAACAGCTGAGCGGGCGCTGCGAGAGCGAAACCATGGCCAAGGGCGGCACCAAGAAGCTGGCCGCCAGGGCCCAGCGCGACGCGGCCCAGCGGCTGCTGGCCGACAACCGCTTCGCCCGGCACCAGTACGAGATCCTCGACAGCCTCGAATGCGGCATCGAGCTGGTGGGCACGGAGGTGAAGTCGATCCGGGCGGGGCAGGCCAACCTGCGCGACGGCTTCTGCCTGATCCGCAACGGCCAGTTGCAGCTGCACAACGTGCACATCTCCCCCCACAGCCACGCCGGCGCCTACTTCAACCACGAGCCCCTGCGGGTGCGGCGGCTGCTGGCCCACAGCCGTGAGATCGACAAGCTGCGCGTGGCCCTGGAGCAGAAGGGCCTCACCCTGATCCCCCTCAACCTGCACCTCAAGGGCTCCTGGATCAAGGTGACCCTGGGCCTGGGCAAGGGTCGCAAGCTGCACGACAAGCGCCAGGAGGAGCGGCGCAAACAGACGGAGAAGGAAACCCGCACCGCCATCGCCCGCTACTAGGGCTGGGGGTCTTCCGGCGACACCGGAGGGGGCACGGGCTCCTCGGTGGCCTCCTCCGGGGCCTCGTCCTCCGGCGCCGGTTCGGGTGGATCGTCCGCCTCGGGTTCGGGCACCGGCGGCGGCGGCTCGGGGGCAGGGGGATCGCTGCGCACCGAGAGCGTGACCATCCCCGCCGCCACGCCGTCGTTGCTCACCAGCAGCTGCAGCGGCCTGGCGTTCTCCGCGCCCACGCTCACCACCCGCAGCGGCCCGCGCGACTCCAGCAGGGTGCCGTCAGCCGCGAACACGCTCATCTCCATCAGCGGCGAGCCGTTCAGCCCCAGCACCACCGAGTGGCCGGCGGGTGCCTGCACTGGAAACAGCCGCGCGCCGCCGGCGGCCACCGAGGCGCGGCGCACCTCGGTGCGCAGGGGGCGGGCCTGGATCGCCTCGATCTGCAGGTTGGAGAGGCCCTGCACGGCGGCGGCGAACCAGAGCTGGCGGAAGGGCTCCGGGGGAATGGCGGTACCGGAGCGGCCGGGCAGGAGGTTCTGGGCATTGGCCGACACCAGCTGGCGCAGCACCGGGCCGCTGAGCCCCTGGGACTCCAGCTGGCTCTGGCGCCGCTCCCAGTCGGCATTGGTGAAGCGGCCCAGCCGCTGGCGCAGGGTCAGGGGCAACTGCTCCACCCGGGCCAGCAGCTCCTCCGCCAGCTCGTTCCAGGCCTGGCGCAGGGGTGCATCCTGCGCTGAGTCGCCGGGCAGACGCCCACCCCGCTCGGGGAAGCGGGCGAGCAGGCTGGCATCCACGAGCTTGAGGAACCAGGCCCGGTTCACCTGCATCGCCCGCAGGCGGTTGAGCAGCTGCTGGCGCTGGTTCACCTCCTCCTGGGGCAGGCTGCTGGGCAGCTGCAGGGCCACATCGGGGGTGCCCGGATCGGGGCTGGTGCCGCGGCTCAGCCACCACCAACCCAGGGCGGTGCCCACCACGGCCGACAGCACCAGGGCCATCACCACCGGCCAGACACTGCCTTCGGCTTGCAGCTCCCGTTCCTCGCCGCGGCGGCGGCTGCCGGAGGAGCGGCGGCGCTCGAGGGAGCGCAGGGGGGGCAGTTCCGGCGGCGGCTCCGCCGCGGGCGGCTCGAAGGGCAGCTGGGGAGCCGCCCGGGACGGATCGGCGGCGGCCGCGGCGCCGAGGCTCGGCGGCAGGGGCGGCTGGGATGGGAAGGGTCCGACGGCAGGGGCGGCGACGGGCGGCGCGGGGGGCGGCACCAGGGCCAGGGTGCGGTCGGCCCGGGGCACCGGCCCGGTGCTCTCCGGCATGGGCAGGGTCTGAAGGGCCGCCAGCGCCTGGGAGGCGGAGCCGAAACGCTGCTGGGGATCGCTGGCCAGCAGCCGCTCCAGGGCAGCCCGCAGCCCAGGCTCATCGCCCAGGGACGCGGGCCAGCGCCAGGCCATCGAGGCGGGGTCCAGCAGCCGCTCGGGGGGATCGCCACTGAGCAGCACCAGGGCCGTGACGCCGAGGGCGTGGAGATCCATCCAGGGCTCGGGCCGCTGGCTGGGGACCAGAGCTGGCGGGGCATAGCCGGGAGTCACGGCCGCGCCACCGGCCACCAGGCCGTAGTCAAGCGGCACCGGCAGCCCGTCGCTGTCCCGGCGCAGCAGGTTGGCGGGGCAGAGGTCACCGTGCACCAGCTGCTGGCCGTGCAGCACCGCCAGCACCGGCAGGATCTGGCGCAGCAGCAGCAGCACCTCACCGGCACCGAAGACCATCTGGCGCTGGCCCCGGGCCGTGAGCAGCTCGGCAAAGGTGCGCCCGGCCTGCCACTCGCGCACCAACCAGAGGCTGCCGCCGTCGCGGATGGCCCCCCCCAGGCGAGGCACCTGGGGATGGAGCACCCCCTGCAGCCGGGACCAGAGCTCCTGGGCCCGGCCCTGGTCGTGCTCCGGGCCCAGCTGCCGCAGCACCACCGGCGCGTCGCTGGCGAGCTGGTCACAGCCGCGCCACACAGTCCCCTGGGACCCATCCCCCAGCTGCTGCTGCAGCCGATAGCGATCACCGATCAGCTCGCTCGGCCGGCTGGCACCTGCCTGCTCAGAATCAGATGTCATCAGCCGGCGGCCACCGCTGCGCGCTCAGGTTGCCGCAGTCCGCGGCTCGCCAGCCAGGCGCGGTCGTAAAGCCGGGACCGGTAGCGATCGCCGCTGTCACAGAGCACGGTGACGATCGTGTGACCCGGTCCCAGCCGCCGCGCCGTCTCCACCGCCGCGGCCACGTTGATGCCCACCGAGCCGCCCATGAACAGGCCCTCGCGCCAGAGCAGCTGATAGATCGTGTCGAGGGCGGCCTGGTCGGCGACGCGCACGGCATCGTCGATCGGTGCGCCCTCAAGGTTGGCGGTGATGCGGCTGTTGCCGATGCCCTCGGTCACCGAGTTGCCCTCGCTGGCCAGGTCGCCAGTCTGCGCCCAGCTGTAGAGAGCACTGCCGTGGGGGTCGGCGAGCACGCAGCGCACCCGCGGGTCGCGCTCCTTGAGAAACAGCGCCACGCCGGCGTAGGTGCCGCCGGTGCCGGTGGCCGCCACCCAGGCGTCCACCCGGCCGCCGGTCTGTTCCCAGATCTCCGGCCCGGTGCTGCCGTAGTGGGCGCGGCGATTGGCCAGGTTGTCGAACTGGTTGGCCCAGACGGCGCCGGGGGTCTCGGCGGCGATGCGACCCGAGAGCCTCACGTAGTTGTTGGGGTCGCGGTAGGGCACGGCGGGCACCGTGCGCACCTCCGCCCCGAGGCTGCGCAGCAGGCCGATCTTTTCCGCCGACTGGGTGTCGGGGATGACGATCAGGGCGCGGTAGCCGCGGGCGTTGCAGAGGTGGGTGAGGCCGATGCCGGTGTTGCCGGCGGTGCCCTCCACCACGGTGCCGCCGGGCCGCAACAGACCGTCCCGTTCCGCCTCCAGCAGGATGCCGAGGGCCGCCCGGTCCTTGACCGAGCCACCGGGATTCATGAATTCGGCCTTGCCGAGGATCTCGCAGCCGGTGAGCTCAGACAGGAGCCGCAGGCGGATCAGCGGTGTACGGCCCACCGCGCCGTCAAACCCCTTGCTGATCCCATCCATCGTGCCTCGGCCGCGTGGCGGGATCGTAGGCAAGCTCCCTATGGTCGGGCCTGAGCCCGGCGATGCCATGAGCAGCGGCCTGCTGAACGGGACCGACCTGGGCGACGCGACTCCCCGCCAAGCCAGGCCCCCACACGCGGCTGACGCGCCTGCCCCCGCCGGCCCCTTGGCCCCCCCTGCCAGCCTGGCGGCGCGCCTGGCCAGCGTGCGCGGCCACAGCCTGGCGCTGATCGCCCCCCTCGAACCCGAGGATCTCTGCCTGCAGGGCATGGCCGACGCCAGCCCGCCGAAGTGGCACCTGGGCCACACCACCTGGTTCTTCGAGCAATTTGTGCTCAAGCCCCAGCTGCAGGCGGGGCTGCCCCTGGCCTACAAGCCCGCTCCCGAAGCCTGGGGGTATCTGTTCAACAGCTATTACGACGCCGTTGGGGAACGCCACCCCCGCCCCCAGCGGGGTCTGCTGAGCCGGCCGCCGATCGCCGAGCTGCTGGCCTGGCGCCGGCGGGTGGATGCCGCCCTGGTGCGGCTGCAGGAGCTGCTGGAGCAGGTCCCCCCCGCCCGGGCCGCGGCAGTTCGGGCCCTGCTGGAGCTGGGCCTGCAACACGAGCAGCAGCACCAGGAACTGCTGCTGATGGACCTGCTGGATGGCTTCAGCCGCAACCCCCTGGCCCCGGCCTACGACTGCCGCGCTGAGGGCCCTGGCGCCGAGGGCCCCGAGGCGCTCTGGCTACGGCGGCTCAGCGGCGGCGACCCCGTCAGCGCTCCAGGCAGCGATCACCACACCCAGGCCAGTGCCTGGCTGGACTGGGACGGGGGCCTGGTGGCGATTGGTCACCCGGCCGGCGGCGGCTTCCACTTCGACAACGAGGAGCCCAGCCACCGCCACTGGCTGGAGCCCTTCCGCCTGGCCCGGGGGCTGGTGAGCAACGGCGACTACGCCGCCTTCATCGCCGACGGCGGCTACGGCCGGCCGGAGCTGTGGATGAGCGAGGGCTGGGCCGTGTGCCAGGAGCGGGGCTGGCGGGCGCCGCGCTACTGGCGTGGACAGGACGAATTCACCCTGGCGGGCCTGCGGCCCCGGCAGCCCAAGGCACCGGTGCGGCATCTGAGCTGGTTCGAGGCCGACGCCTATGCCCGCTGGGCCGGAGCCCGGCTCCCCAGCGAGGCCGAATGGGAGCTGGCGGCGGGCCTGCAGGCAGCCGCCGGCGGCCTGCCCCAGGCGTTCGGGCTGGTGTGGCAGTGGACCGGCAGCCCCTACCGTCCCTACCCCGGCTTCCAACCGGCCGCCGGCGCCGTGGGGGAATACAACGGCAAGTTCATGAGCTCCCAGTTCGTGCTGCGCGGCAGCGCCTTCCTCACCCCGCCGGGCCACGCGCGCCACACCTACCGCAATTTCTTTCCGCCCGCCTGCCGCTGGATGGCGGCCGGGCTGCGGCTGGCCCGGGACGGCCAGCCCCCGCTCAGCGATCCGTTCTCCCTGCCATGAACCTCACCGCCCACCGTCCCCGGCTGATCGACCTGCATCCGGCCCCAGCCGACATCCGCGCCCTGGTGCGGGCCGGCATGGAGCAACGGCCGCGGCAGCTGCCCGCCTGGCTGCTCTACGACGCCGAGGGGTCGCGGCTGTTCGAGGCGATCTGCGAGCAGCCCGAGTACAGCCTCACCCGCACGGAGGTGGCCCTGCTGGAGGGGCAGGGGGAGGCGATCGCGGCGGCCATCGGCGAGCCGGCCCCGGTGGTGCTGGAATTCGGCGCCGGCAATGCCCGCAAGGCCGGCCCCCTGCTGCGGGCCCTGCAGCCGAGCGCCTACCTGGCCCTGGACATCAGCCGCAGCGCCCTGGAGGCCACCTGCGCGGCGCTGCAGGCCAGCCATCCCGCCACCCGGGTGCTGGGGGTGTGCTGCGATTACAACGCCCAGCCGGCGCTGCCGGAGCTCGCCGAGCTGGCGGGTCGCCGCCGCCTGGGGTTCTACCCCGGCAGCTCGCTGGGCAACTTCGACCCCGCCGAGGCCCGCGCGATGCTGGGACAATTCCGGCGCCTGCTGGGGCCCGGCGGGCTGCTGCTGATCGGCATCGACCAGCCCAAGGCCGTGCAGCGCCTGGAGGCCGCCTACAACGACGCCGCCGGCGCCTCGGCGGCCTTCGCCCGCAATCTCCTGGTGCGCCTCAATCGCGATCTGGAGGGCGACTTCGACCCGGCCGGCTTCCGCTACCGGGCCCGCTGGCAGCCCCAGCACAGCCGCATCGTCATGGCCCTGGTGAGCGAGCGGCCCCAGACGGTGCGGCTGGCGGGGGGCCACTGGACCTTCGCCGCCGGCGAGGAGCTGATCACCGAAGTGAGCATCAAGTACACACCGGAGGCTTTTCTGCAGCTGGCCGGGGCGGCCGGCTGGCAGCCCCACCAGCGCTGGAGCGACCCGGCCGGCGATCTGTCCCTGCATCTCCTGGGCCAGGCAGACTCCACCTGAGCTCTGCCGATCGCCACCATGTCCAGGGAAGCCCAGCGCCAGGCCGTGCGCGCCCTGCGCGAAGGCCTGATCAGCGAACTGGAGGATCTCTATGCCGCCAGCTTCGAAAAACTGGCCGGCCAGGACCTGGGGGAGGGCGGCATCGCCCGCCTCACCCAGCTGCTGCTGCGCTCACGCGAGGCCGCAATCACCCCCCTGCAGCAGGAGATCGAGGCGCCGCTGATCACCAGCGCCCCGGCACATCCCGAGCCATGACCGCCAGTGACTGGTTCAGCCGGCTGGAGCAACAGCTCGAGCAGCAGCTGGAGTCGTTCCTGCGCGCCAACCCCGAGCAGGAGCAGCTGCTGCACCAGCAGGAGCACAAGGAACGGCAGCAGCGTCTGCGCCGCCGCCGCCTCGAGCTGCAGACCAGCGCCGAGCAGAGCCGGGCAGAACTGCTGCAGCTGGCCGGCGAGATCGGCGAGTGGCAGCGGCGGGTGGAGCGGGCCCGCGCCGCCGGCGCCGACGCGCTGGCGGCGCGGGCCGAGCTGCACGTGGCCAAACTGAGCGCCCGCGGCCGCGACCGCTGGCAGGCCCTGGCCGAACTGGGCGTGGCCTTCCGCCAGCTGGAGGCCGACCTGAGCGCCCCGGCGGAGCCTGGGAACGCGGCCGGCGCCGATGCCGGGGCCGCGAACGGTGCGCCGGCCGATCCCAGGGTCGATCTGGATCAGGCCTGGGCCGACTTCGAAGACCAGCAGGAACTGGAGCGGCTGCGCCGCAACCAGGGCTGAGCCCGCCCACGCCACCGCCAGCCGCTCACCGATGGGTTTCCTGCTCTCCAAACTGCTGCCGCTGCTGCTCTATCCCCTGGGGCTCGGCCTGGGACTGGGACTGGCGGGACTGCTGGGCCGGCGCCGCCGCTGGGGGCCGTGGCTGGGCGGCGCCGGCCTGGGGCTGATCTGGCTGTTCGCCCTGCCGCTCACCAGCCGGCAGCTGATCTGGGGGCTGGAGGAGCGCGCCCTGGCCCTCACACCGGCGGAGATTCCCGTGGCTGACGCGGTGGTGGTGCTGGGGGGCGGGCTGCGGCCGCCGCTGCCGCCGCGCCGCGCGGTGGAGGTGGCCGAAGGCGGCGACCGGCTGCTCACCGGCCTGCGACTGCTGCGCCAGCAGCGGGCCCCGCTGCTGGTGACCAGCGGCGGCTGGGTGAGCTTCACCAGCGGCGATCCGGGTCTGCCGGAGGCCATCTGGGCCCGGGATCTGGCCGAGGAGCTGGGGGTGCCCCCCGAGCGCATCCTGCTCAACCCGGGCTCACGGAACACCGCCGAGGAGGCCCGCGACATCGGTGCCCTGGGCCGGCGGCGCAACTGGCGGCGCATCCTGCTGGTCACCAGCGCCTACCACCTGCCCCGCTCGCTGGAGAGCTTTCAGCGGCACAGCGGCCTGGAGGTGATTCCGGTGGCCTGCGACTTCCAGCTGCCGGACCGCAACCGTTTCGGCGATCCCACCGCGGCCAGCCTGGCCCAGGATCTGCTGCCCAGCGCCCAGGCCCTCGAGCTGAGCAGCGTGGCAATCAAGGAGCACCTGGGCACGATCACCTACACGCTCCGCGACCGGCTGCCAGGCGGGAGCTGAGTGCCGTTCAGGGCTGCTGAGTGCCGTTCAGGGCTTCGGGGCCGGCGGCACCAGGCTGACGCCCTCGGGTGGCGGGGTGGGATCGGGATCGGCGATCAGCATGTGCTGCAGCACGATCTCCGGCCGCTCACTGTCCCGCCAGCGGATGCGGTAAGCCGGCATCTTCGTGCCCCGGCTCGTGGTCTGCTCCACGGGCTCCATCACCCAGCCGCGACGCGAGCGGCCCTGGGGGTTGCGCTTCACGACCGCATCCGCATGTTGGAAGCGAAAACCAACGCGCTCGCCACTCATGAAATCGTTGCCCCTGCTGGGGAGATCGGCTACCTGAGCAATTATCCCATTGCGCCCTCTCGGGCCTCGCTTCAGGCCTCCGGGCGGAGCAGCGGAAAGGCAATCACATCGCGGATCGAGGCGCTGTCGGTGAGCAGCATCGCCAGCCGATCGATGCCGATGCCCAGGCCGCCGCAGGGCGGCATGCCCACCTCCAGGGCATGGAGGAAGTCCTCGTCCACCCCCTGGGCCTCGAGATCACCGGCGGCCCGGCGCTGCTGCTGCGCCTCAAGGCGGCGGCGCTGCTCCACCGGATCGATCAGCTCGCTGAAGGCATTGGCGGTCTCGCGGCCCACGATGAACAGCTCGAAGCGCTCCACCAGACCGGGCTTGCTGCGGTGGGACCGGGCCAGCGGCGAATTCTCCAGCGGGTAATCGAGCACGAAGGTGGGCTGCACCAGGGTGTCCTCCACCCGTTGCTCGAAGGCCTCCACCAGCAGGCGGCCCACCGAATCGGCCAGGGCTGGCACCTCCAGGCCCTGGTCGGCCATGGCGGCGGCGGCTTGCTCACGACTGGCGAAGGTGTCGAAATCGAGGCCGGTGGCCTGCTGCACCAGCTCATGCATCGTCGCCCGACGCCAGGGGGGCGTGAGGTCGATGGCGGTGTCCTGGTAGGTGATCGTGGTGGCACCGCACACCTGGCGGCAGACCGCGGCGATCAGCTCCTCGGTGAGGACCATCATGTCGGTGTAGTCCGCGTAGGCCTGGTAGACCTCCACGGAGGTGAACTCGGGGTTGTGGCGGGTGCTCACCCCCTCGTTGCGGAAGATCCGCCCCAGTTCGTAGACGCGCTCAAAGCCCCCCACCACCAGCCGCTTGAGGTGCAGCTCGGTGGCGATGCGCAGCGTGAGCGGCAGATCGAGGGTGTTGTGGTGGGTTTCGAAGGGACGGGCATCGGCGCCACCGCTCACCGTCTGCAACACCGGGGTCTCGATCTCCAGGAAGCCCCGCTCGTCGAGCCAGCGGCGCATGCCACTCACCAGCAGGGCCCGTTTGCGAAAGGTGTCGCGGGTGTGGGGGGAAACGATCAGGTCGAGGTAGCGCTGGCGGTAGCGCTTCTCCACGTCTGCCAGGCCGTGCCACTTGTCCGGCAGCGGCTGGAGCGCCTTGCTGAGCATCTGCCAGCCCGTCACCTTCACCGACAGCTCACCGCGATCGGTGCGCCGGAGGGTGCCGCTCACCCCGATCAGGTCGCCCGCATCCACCAGGGTGGTGAGCTGGGCGAAGGCACCGGGCGCCGGGGCCTCGGGGTTGGCCGCCTGGAGGGTGGCTTTCTCGAGAAACAGCTGGATCGGGCCGCTCTCATCCACCAGGGTGAAGAAGGCCAACTTGCCCATCACCCGCCGGGTCATCACCCGCCCGGCCACGGCCACGGCCACGTCGCGCTCTTGGCCGTTGGCCAGGTCGCCATGGGCGGCCTGCAGCTCGGCGGTGCGGTGGCTGGCCTCGAAGCGCAGGGCGTAGGGGCCCTGGCCGAGCCGCGCCAGGGCAGCGGCTTTCTCCAGACGGGTATCGCGCAGCTCCGACACGGGGGCGGGGAGGATTCAGCAGGCAGCCATCCTGCAGGACAGGCACCCGGTGCCCGAGCGTTCAGCCGGCGGCGACCATGCCGCCATCCCCCAGCCGCTGGGAGGCGTACCCGGTGCCGCGCACGGTGAGGATCAGCTCCGGGTTGCGCGGATCGGGCTCAAGCTTGCCCCGCAGCCGGGCCACATACACGTCCACCACCCGCAGGTCAGCGGCGCGGCGGGGTGGGTAGCCCCAGAGCTGCTCGAGGATCTCGGCCCGCGGCACCACCCGGCCGGGGTCGCGGAACAGCAGCTCCAGCAGGCTGAACTCGGTGTAGGTCAGGGCGATGCGGTCGCCGTCGCGGGTGACCTGGCGGCGGTTGGTGTCCACCACCAGATCCCCCACCCGCAACACACCATTGCCGGAGGGCAGCTCGCGCGGCTCGCTGGTGGCCGAACCGCGGCCCACCCGGCGCAGGATGGTGGCGATGCGGGCTTCCAGCTCCTTGGGGCTGAAGGGCTTGGGCAGGAAGTCGTCGGCGCCCAGATCCAGGCCCGAAACCCGCTCGGCGATGGCATCGAGGGCCGAGAGAAAAATGATCGGCACGCAGGATTCGGCCCGCAGCCGGCGACAGACGGCGAAGCCGTCGAGCCGGGGCATCATCACGTCGAGCACCACCAGGTCGGGCTGCTCCTGGTGGAAGAGAGTGATGGCCTCCTCGCCGTCTTCGGCGCACACAACCCGGTATCCGGCCAGCTGCAGACGCATCAGCAGCACCCGTCGTACCGCGGCCTCGTCGTCGACCACCAGCACCGTGGCCTTGGGATCGGCCGGCTGGGTCGACCTGTCCGCCGAGGGCATGGGCAAGGCACCAACGGTGTGAAGTTTCGCAACCCTACCGTTCGATCGATCACCCGAGCCTGCATCCGAAGGCACGGGCGCCACGGAAGCGGGCAGATTTAAGAATGTTTTCCAGAGCGGTCGCCGTGGTGGCCGGCGCCGCTCAGGGCCAGCGCGCCTCGGCGTAGCGGTTCCACTCCCGCTCCGCCTCCGCCAGGGCCCGGTCGCTGTCCACCTGGCCGAGCATCGCCCGCTGCAGCTGGGTGTACACGATGGCCTGCAGGCGCTTGATGCCCGGAATGGCCGGCACCAGCACCCGGGCGCGCTGCAGGGTGCGGGCCGAGAGCAGGCGCGCCTGCTCCACCAGCTGGTTGGCCGCATCCCCGGCGGCGGGCTGGGCCAGGGCGGCCTCCAGCTGGCTGAGGGCCTGGCGGGAGGAGGGCAGCACCCGGGCCTCCTCGGCGAAGGCCAGCTGGTTGGCGGCATTGGTGAGAAACAGCCCGAAGCTCACCGCCTCGGCGGCCATGGCGCTCTGGCGCGGCACCACCAGGTTCATCACCGCGACGTTGGCGGCGCCGTCATCGCCACGGATCGGCGGGAAGGGGGCGGTGTCGCGGGCAATGCCCGGGGCGTTCGTCTGCAGGTTGCGCAGGAAGTCCGGGCCCGTGGCCACCAGGGCCAGATCGCCGGCCTGGTAGAGCTCCACGGCCCGGCGGAAGCCCTGGCTCACCACCTCCCGCGGCAGCAGCCCGCGGCGGTAGAGCTCACTCCAGAACCGGAAGGCCTCACGCCCGGCAGGGCTGTTGAAGGCGGCCCGGCGGCGCCCGTCCAGCAGCTGCACCCCCATCTGCACCAGGGTCTCCAGCATCTCGGCGGAGTCGTCCGGCACCACGGTCACGAACAGGGCGTAGCGGCCGGTGCGGCGCCGCACCGCCTCCGCCCAGGCCGGCACCTCCCGCCAGCGCTGCGGCGGGGCCGTGCTGCCGGCCTCCTGCAGCAGCCGGCGGTTGGCCATGCTGATGCGGGCGGTGAGATACCAGGGAATGGCGAACTGGGACCCGTCCTGGCCGCCCGCCGCCCAGATGGCCGGCAGGTAGCTCTGGGCGGCCTCGGCGCTGACCAGCGGGGTCAGATCCAGCAGCCCGCCCTTGCTGGCCAGATTGGCGGCGAAGGGCGGGTTGAGATTCACCAGGTCGGGGGCGGTGCGGGCGAACACCGAGGCCAGCAGCTTGCGCTCCACCGATCCCCAGGGCACATCGGTCCAGCGCACCGTCTCGGCCGGGTTGGCGCTCTCCCAGGCGGCCATGACCCCGCCCAGGTAGTCGTTGAACCGGGGGGCCAGGTCGAGGGTCCAGAGGTTGAGCTCCCGGCGGCCATCGCCCGGGCCGCCCCGCCGCCCGCAGGCGGCCACCGCGGCCGAGCCCCCCGCTGTGGCCAGCAGGCGCAGCAGCCGCCGGCGGGACATCGGGTTGCTGGCCATCGGATCGCTCGCCATCGGGTCGCTGGGCATCGTCATCAGCTGCGCAGTCCCGGCGCCAGCTGGCGCCAGAGCAGCAGTTGCAGCGAACACAGCATCGGCGCCAGCAGACCGGTGAGCAGGGTCTGGGCCAGCAGGGTGTGCAGGACGGCGGCACTGGCCAGGCCCAGCCAGAGCTGCTGCAGGGCCAGCGAAGCCCCCAGCAGGGCGCTGCCCAGCAGGGCCAGCAGGCCGAGGTTGAAGCTGCGTTCGATCGGCGGTCCCCGCCGCCCCAGCCGTCCCCACCACCAGCCCAGCAGGGCCAGGGCGGGAATCTGGGTGAGCGGGCCGGGATGGAGGCCGTCGAGCAGCAGCCCCAGCACGACCCCCAGCAGCAACCCGGAGAGGGGCCCATCCACCAGCGCCCAGGGCAGCAGCCAGAGCACCGCCCAGCTCGGGGGCACCCCGGCCAGCTTCAGGGGCGCCGGAGCGGCGAGCACCAGCAAGGGCACCGCCAGCACGGTGACCAGGGTCCAGCGCTGGCGCGCCAGGCCGCTCACGGCGCCGTCACCCGCACCTGCACCCAGTCGATCGCCTCAGCCGGGGCACTGAGCTGCACCACCGCTTCGGGGGCCGGCACCGCCTGCTCATTCACGCTCTGGACCACGCCCACGGTGAGATTCGGCGGCAGCAGCGTGCTGGCGGGGGAGGTGGTGACGACGTCGCCGGGCCGCACACCCACATCCTGCTGGATGAAGCGCAGCAGGGGGCGGTCCGTGCCCTGGCCCACGAGCATGCCGTGGTGCCGCACCCGCCCCACCCACACGCCCACGCGGCTGGAGGAGTCGGTGAGCAGGGTGACGGTGGCGGTGGTGGGGGTGACGCTGGCCACCCGGCCCAGCAGCCCGCCCGGGGCGAGCACCGCGGCACCGCTGGCCACCCCCTGCAGCGAACCGTGGCCGATCACCAGCTGCTGCCACCAACCCCCGGCCTGGCGGGAGATCACCGGGGCGCTGAGCAGGCCGCCGGAGCTGCCCTGGAGCTCCAGCAGCTCCCGCAGCCGCCTGTTGTCGGCCTCCAGTTGCTCCAGGCGGGTCTGCTGGTCGAGCTGCTGGGCGGCACGCAGCCAGGCCGACTGGGCACTGCCGGGCCAGAACGGCCGACTGAGCAGGGCATAGGCATCGCTGAGCAGCGCCCCCTTGCTCAGCCGCACGGCCGCCAGGGCCAGCAACACCAGCAGCCAGGGCCAGGCTGCGGTGAGCAGGCGCAGCGGCGGGAGGCGCAGCCTGCGGCCCGGCGACTGCATCGCGATCAGGCCAGCTGGCGCACGAAGTCAGGGGTGTCGAGCACGCGCTCCAGACGTTTGTAGTCCTCGAGCACCATGCCGCAACCCTGCACCACACACAACAGCGGCTCTTCGGCCACATGGGTGAGGATGCCGGTCTCGTGGCTGATCAGGTCACTGATGCCGCGCACCATGGCGCCGCCACCGGCGAGCATGATGCCGCGATCGACGATGTCGGCGGCCAGCTCGGGGGGCGTGCGCTCGAGGGTGCGCTTCACCGCCTCCACGATCACGTTCAGCGGTTCGGCCATCGCCTCGCGGATGTCGCCGGCGCGCACGTTGATGGTGCGGGGCAGACCGGAGAGCAGGTGCAGGCCGCGCACATCCATCGACGTCTCGTCGTGGACCTCATCGGGGAAGGCGGAGCCGATGCGGATCTTGATGTCCTCGGCGGTGCGTTCCCCCACCACCAGGTTGTGCACCTTCTTGAGATACACGCCGATGGCATCGCTGAGCTCATCGCCGGCCACCCGCACCGATTCGCTGAGCACGGTGCCGCCGAGGCTGAGCACCGCCACCTCGGTGGTGCCGCCGCCGATGTCCACGATCATCGTGCCCACGGGCTCGGTCACCGGCAGGCCGGCGCCAATCGCCGCGGCCACGGGCTCATCGATCAGGTGCACCTCGCGGGCGCCGGCCAGGCCGGCCTCGCGCACGGCGCGGCGCTCGACGCCGGTGACGCCGCTGGGGATGCCGATCACCAGGCGCGGCGCCACGATGCCGCGGCCCTCATTGCCCTTCTGGATGAAGGTCTTGATCATTTGCTCGGCGGCGTCGAAATCGGCGATCACGCCGTCGCGCAGCGGCCGGATGGCCCGGATGTTGCCGGGGGTGCGGCCGAGCATCATCTTGGCCTCATCACCCACGGCCAGGGGCACGCCACGCTCGAGATCGAGGGCCACCACCGAGGGCTCCTGGAGCACAATGCCCTTGCCGGACACGTACATGAGGGTGTTGGCCGTTCCCAGGTCGATGCCGATGTCGCGGGAGAACTGAAAGCGACGGAAAAACACGGGGCGGGACCAGGCCGGAAGGCGCCGAATCATAGGGGGGTGTTACGGCCCCACCCCCGCGGTGGCACTGGAAGAACGGTGGCGCCGCAGGCCGAAATCCGGACCCGGGTGCCGCATCATTGATCCCTACGAACGAGGACACACGCCATGGGCGTCAACTCCATCACCCTGGTGGGCCGTGCCGGCCGCGACCCTGAGGTGCGGTACTTCGAATCCGGCAGCATGGTCGCCAATCTCACCCTGGCGGTGAACCGGCGCAGCCGCGACGACGAACCCGACTGGTTCAACCTCGAGATCTGGGGCAAGCAGGCCCAGGTGGCAGCCGACTATGTGCGCAAGGGCTCCCTGCTCGGAATCATCGGCAGCTTCAAGCTCGACCGCTGGACCGACCGCAGCAGCGGCGAGGAGCGCACCAAGCCGGTGATCCGCGTGGACCGGCTGGAGCTGCTGGGCTCCAAGCGCGACGGCGAAGCCGCCATGGCGGGCGCTGGCAGCTACGGCAGTGGCGGCGCCGGTGGCTTTGGCGGCGGCGAGCCCAGCGAGGAGGAAGTGCCCTTCTGAGCGCCGCGCCGTGGCGCTCGGGCTGGTTCAGCGCTCACAGGCTGTGCTGAGACCTGTGCAGAACGCCGAAAGGCAGAACCCTCACCCTGCACTGCCGCCAGCCCCCCGGCCCCGAGTCAGCCCGCCGAGGGGCGTCCGGCCCCTGGCCGGTGGCCGCCCGACGCGGGCTGAGCAGGCGGCACCTCAGTAGCGGTAGTGGTCGAGCTTGTAGGGACCCTCCACCGGCACGTTGATGTAGGCGGCCTGCTCGGCGCTGAGCTCGGTGAGCTTGGCGCCGATCTTGTCGAGGTGGAAGCGGGCCACCATCTCATCGAGGTGCTTGGGCAGCACATACACCTCATTGCCGTACTGATCGCCCTTGCTGAACAGCTCGATCTGGGCCAGCACCTGGTTGGTGAAGGAGTTGCTCATCACGAAGCTGGGGTGGCCGGTGGCGCAGCCCAGGTTCACGAGCCGGCCCTCAGCCAGCAGGATGATGCGGTTGCCGCTGGGCAGCACGATGTGATCCACCTGGGGCTTGATGTTGTCCCAGGTGTACTGCTTCAGCGACGCCACATCGATCTCGTTATCGAAGTGGCCGATGTTGCAGACGATCGCCTGATCCTTCATGGCGATCAGGTGCTCGTGGCGGATCACCTTGAAGTTGCCGGTGGCGGTCACGAAGATGTCCACGTCGCCGACAACGTCGTCGAGGCGCACCACGCGGTAGCCCTCCATCGCCGCCTGCAGGGCACAGATGGGATCAACCTCAGCGATCATCACGGTGGCGCCGAGGCCGCGCAGCGACTGGGCCGAACCCTTGCCCACATCGCCGTAGCCCATCACCAGGGCCACCTTGCCGGCCACCATCACGTCGGTGGCACGCTTGATCGAATCCACCAGGGATTCGCGGCAGCCATAGAGGTTGTCAAACTTGCTCTTGGTGACCGAGTCGTTGACGTTGATCGCCGGGAAGGGCAACTCGCCGGCCTTCTGCAGCTGGTACAGCCGCGCCACGCCCGTGGTGGTTTCCTCGGTGACGCCCTGAATGGCGGCGTGGATGCGGGAGTAGAAGCCGGGCTGGGCGGCGAGCTTCTGGCGGATGCTGTTGAAGAGGGCGGTCTCCTCTTCGTTGGACGGGTTGTCGAGAACGGAGAGATCCTGCTCGGCCTTGGTGCCGAGGATCACCAGCCCGGTGGCATCGCCGCCGTCGTCGAGGATCATGTTGGGCGTGCCGCCATCGCCCCACTCGAGGATGCGGTGGGTGAAGGCCCAGTACTCATCGAGGGTCTCACCCTTGTAGGCGAACACCGGCACGCCGGCGGCGGCAATCGCGGCGGCGGCGTGGTCCTGGGTGGAGAAGATGTTGCAGCTGGCCCAGCGCACTTCGGCGCCGAGGGCCACGAGGGTGTCGATCAGAACGGCGGTCTGGATCGTCATGTGCAGGGAACCCGCAATGCGGGCGCCCTTGAGGGGCTGCTCAGTGCCGCAGGTGCGACGCAGGGCCATCAGGCCCGGCATCTCGGTTTCGGCGATGGCGATCTCCTTGCGACCGAAGTCGGCGAGATCGATGTCAGCAATCACATACGACGATGTGGTCTGCAGCGTGGGCGCAGTGGGGGTGGCCACCATGGGGGTCATGCTCCTGAAAAGCGCTCGCTCCCGACTGGGAGGGCGTGGATGGGAAATATCTGCAGAGACGCCGAGGCTTCGGGCTCGCTGGGCGGCAATCTACCGAGAGTCTCCCGAGCGCCGTGAACCCGAGCTCCCCGCCCGCCGCCAGCCCGCGCCCAGGCGCAGGCCGGGGCAGGCAGCACTGGCGGCTGGCGGATGCCGCGGCCACCCGGGCCCTGGGACGGGATCTCGCCCCCCGGCTGCTGGCCGCCCAGCTGCCCCTGCTGCTGGAGGGGGAGCTGGGCGCCGGCAAAACCTGCCTGGTGCAAGGGATCGCGGCGGGGCTGGACATCGCCGAGCCGATCACCAGCCCCAGCTACGCCCTGGCCCAGCACTACACAGGCCGCCACCCCGACGGCACCGCCACCGCCCTGGTGCATCTGGACCTCTACCGCCTGGAGCAACCGGCGGCGGCCGAGGAGCTGTTCGCCCAGGAGGAGGAAGCGGCCGCAGAGTTGGGGGCGCTGCTGGCGGTGGAGTGGCCCGAGCGGCTGCGGGCCCTGCCGCCGCAGGCCTGGTGGCTGCACCTGGAGCTGGCCGATCCCGTCGACCCCGACGCGGGCCGCGTGGCCTGGCTCCAAGGTCCGGCCTGCCTCAACCAGGGCGGCTGAGGCAGGCCCGGACCTGGGCCAGGGTGGGCTGGGGCTCGATGGCGCCGGAGCCCTGGCACACCAGGGCGCCACAGGCGCTGGCGAAGCGCATCAGCTCCGTCAGGGCCGCCGCATCGGTCCCATCGAGCAGCTCGGGGCGGGCGCAGAGCCCGTGCAGCAGGCCGGCGGTGAAGGCGTCGCCGGCGCCGGTGGTATCGAGCGGGGTGATCGGCAAGGGGGCCAGGGCACCGCGCGCCGCACCGCAGCACCAGCGCACCGGATTGGGGCCATCGCTCACCACCACGGCCGGCCGGCCGGGCAACGCGGCGCTGAGCAGCGCCGGATCGTCGCTGCCGCAGAGCCACAGCGCCTCCTCACGGGCGCACTTGATCAGGGCCGCCTGCTCCAGCAGGGGCTGGCAGCGGCGCAGCTGGCCGGCATCGGGACCGCTGGCCGGGTCGGCGGCCGGATCCCAGAAGGTGGGTCGCCAGTTGACATCCACCGCCACCGCCACGGCGACCGCCGCGGCCCGCCGCAACGCCACCTCCAGGGCAGCGGCGGCGGCAGGGGAGGCAAGCGGAATGGTGCCCACCAACAGCCAACGCGCCGCCGGCAGCAGCGCCGGGAGCGCGGTCGCCAGCGCATCGGCGGCGAGGGCCTGATCCGCGAAGCCCGCGTCCCGGCCACCGGCGAAGCCGCCAAACTGGCGCTCGCCGCCGGCATCGCGGCGCACCAGCACGATGCGGCTGGGCCGCTCGGGATCGCGCTGCAGGCCGCCGGTGTCCACACCGCGGCTGGCGAACAGACGGGCGAATTCAGCGCCGATGGCGTCGCTGCCCAGCCGGCCCAGAAAGGCCGCCGGCGTTCCCAGGCGCGCCAGGGCGCAGGCCACGTTGGCCGGGGCACCACCAAGGCAGTCGACACCGGCGCTGGCCGGGTCACCGCCGGGGGGACCGAGGCGATCCACCAACGCCTCACCCAGGCAGAGCACCTGAGGGGCAGGGGTGGCCGTTGTGGTGGACGGCGCTGGCGATGGGAGCATCAGGCGGCCGGGCGGCTCTCCCCAGCCTGCTGCCCATCGACGCCTGGATCCAGCCGCGCCTGCAGCGCCGCGATGATGCGGGCGTTGGCGGCCGGGAAGGGGAAGTTGGCCAGTTGCCCGGGCCGCACCCAGCGCACCTGCTGACTGGCGAGCGGCTGGGGTTCGCCCGCCAGCCAGCGGCACAGGTGCACCACGAAGCGCAGCCTCTTGTGGCTGTAGGCGTGATCGAGGGTGATCAGTTCATCCCCCACCGCCACCTCAATCGCCAGCTCTTCGCCCAGCTCGCGCACGATGGTGGCCGCGATCGCTTCGCCCGGCTCCTGCTTGCCGCCGGGGAACTCCCAGAGGCCACCCAGCAGGCCCTCGTTGAGCCGCTGATCAATCAGCACCTCGCCGGCTCCGTTGAGCACCACCCCCACGCCGATCACCTGGAAGGGCAGCGGGCGCGGGGCATCCTTCACGGGATAGGCGGCGGCGTCGCCGGCAGCGTAGGCAGCGCAGTGCCCCTGCCAGGGACAGGCGCCGCAATCGGGCTTGCGGGGGGTGCAGACGGTGGCGCCCAGGTCCATCAGCGCCTGGTTGAACGCCCGGGGCCGCTGCGGATCGAGCAGCCGTTCACTCAGTTGCCAGAACCCCGCGAGCTGCCGCGCCGGCGGCCGCGGGCTGGCGATCAGCCGCGCCAGCACCCGCTTGACATTGCCGTCGAGGATCGCGAACGGCAGATCAAAAGCCGAGGACAGGATGCTGCCGGCGGTGCTGCGGCCGATCCCCGGCAGCGCCAGCCAAGCCTCGAGCGTGCGCGGCCAGGGTTCACCGGCCGCCCCACCCGGCCCAGCCGCCGCCCCCAGCAGCTGCCGCGCCGCCTGCTGCAACCGCCGGGCGCGGGCGTAGTAGCCCAGCCCCTGCCAGAGCAGCAGCAGATCGTGCGCATCGGCCGCCGCCAGGCCCTCCAGCGTGGGCCATGCGGCCATCCAGCGCCGCCAGTAGGGCAGTGCCACCTGCAGCTGGGTCTGCTGCAGCATCACCTCGGCGACCCAGATCGGGTAAGGATCCAACGCCTCACCCGGCCCGGGCAAGTGGCCATCGCACCGCTGTTTCCAGGGGATAGCCTGCCGACCGTGCTCCTGCCACCAGGCCAGCAGCTGCTGGCGCAGCTCGGCTCGATGGAGGTCGGCCCGGATCACCGCCGCAGTCGGCCCACGGCATACCCAGCCAGCAAGCCAGCCGCCGCACCGATGTCAAAACTGAAACTGCGGCGGGGGTGCGCTGGCGCAGGCTTCAGCTGCTTCGCCTCCCCAGGCGGCTGGCGTTGTAGGCGCTCGGCGCCCTCAATCTCGCGCTCCAGGCGCTGGAGCTCATCGGCTGCGCTCATGTCCCCAGCCTGCACCACGACGCGCATCAATTCTGGCCACCTGGGCAGTGGCCGTCGGCATGGACGACGTGCGCCTCAAGCTCAAGGCCTCGCAGGCCAGTCCAGGTGGAGGCCCTGCCGGTGCAGGGGCCGAGGGCGCCAACGCCCGCGATCAGCCAGCGGCTGGCTTGCTGAAAGGCCCCTGGCCATCAACACTGGATTCAGCCCCATCCCCGCGCCCTCCATGCCGCAGCCGACGCCAAAGCCGCACTCAGCGCAAATGGTTCCGCATCGCCAGCGGGCCATGGCGTTCCCCGGCACCGTGGCCAGGGCACTTCCCCATGGCCTGGCCCTGGGCCTGCTGCTGCTGAGCGCGGCCCCGCCGGCTGTGGCCGGCAAGGCCAAGCCTGTGGCCAAAGCGCTCGGGCCCCTGCCCGCCAGCTGGGTGGGCGACATTCCGGGCGCCTCGGGGGCGATCCGCTGGCAGGTGGACCTGGAGGCCGACGGCACCTTCCAGCTGCGCCAGACCTACCTGAACCGCGACCCGGGGCAGAACTTCGACGACATCGGCCGCTGGCGGCTCGAGTCCGGCGGCAAGCGCCTGGTGCTGCAGGGCGGCCGCGAGGCCCCGGTGTTCCTGCAGCCGAAGCGCAACGGCCGCAGACTGCGCAAGCTCAACCTGGAGGGCCAGCGGATCCGCTCCGGGCTCAACGACCGGCTGACGCGCATGGACCCGCCCGAGCCGATCGACCCGCGCCTCAACCTGGTGGGCCTGTTCCGCTACATGGCCGATGCGCCCAGCATCGAGCTCTGTGCCACCGGCCGCACCCTGCCCGTGGCGATGGAGGCCGACTACCTGCCGCTGGAGCGGGCCTACCTGCAAAGCAAAGCCGCTGGAGCGCCGCGGCTGGTGAGCATCGACGGCCTGATCACCAACCGGCCGTCAATGGAGGAGAGCCAGCCGCCGCAGCGCACCGTGGTGGTGAAGACCTTCGCCAAGCTCTCCGACCGCCAGAACTGTCCCAGTGCCGAGGCACTGCCGCTGCGGGGCACCAGCTGGCGGCTGCAGAGCCTGGAGCGTGAAGACGGGCCGGCTCCAGCCCCGACCAGCGGCCGGCCGGTGGAGCTGCTGTTCGATCCCGACAGCGACCGGGTGAGCGGTAGCGGTGGCTGCAACCGCTTGATGGGGGGCTTCGAGCTCAACGGCGCCAAGCTGCGCTTCTCCCCCCTGGCCAGCACCAAGATGGCCTGCCCGCCGGCGCTGATGGACTTCGAGATGCGGATGTTCCAGGCCCTTGAGCAGGTGCGGGGCTGGCAGATCGAGGCCGAAACCCTGGCGCTGCTGGATGCCGGCGGTCGCACGCTGCTGGCGTTCAAGGCCGTCCCCAAAGCCGATGGCCAGGCGGACAGCCCGGCTCAGACGACCCGGTAGCGCTCGGGATCGGCGAGCATCGCCCGCAGATCCGGCACCGCGGCGAGCCGCTCGCCGGTGCGCAGCCGCAGCAGGCGCGAGTGGAACGCCCCCCGTTCCACACCCTGCCAACGCCAGCACAGCACCTGCCAGTCGAGGCCCAGCAGCCGATAGAGCCAGCTGCTCAGCCGCAGCCGCCGGCGTAACCAGCTCGTCGCCCTGGGAGCGAGCGTCCATGGGGCGGCCCACCTCCCGGGCCAGCCGCCGCAGCCGGCGAGGGATGCGGGCACGGAACTGGCGGGGGCTGCACTGGCTCAGCAGCTGCACCAGCCGCTGGTGCTCGGGGGTGCTGGCGTCGTAGCGCCGCCTGCTGCCGCGGTGGTTGTGGGTCACCACCCGCACCCCGAGCAATCGGGATCCGAACACGAAGCGGCCCCCCAGGCGCCAGGCCCGCAGCAGCCAGTCGCGCAGGGGGGTGCGCCAGAGGCGGCTGGAGTGGGTCCAGGGCCCGACACGCCGGGCGAAGGCCGTGCGCACGAGCCAGAAACTGCTGGGGTCATAGAAAAGATCCTCGGGCCGCAGGAGCAGGCGCAGATCCCGCAACTGCGGCCGCACCGTCAGCCGCTTCATGAAGGCGGGACGGATGCAGCCATCAGCATCCAGGTGGCAGTCGATCAGCTTGACCGCCGGGGCGATGAGGATGTCGGCCCGGCTGCGGCGCAGCAGGGGCAAGGCCTGCTGCAGATGGTCCCTGAGCAGGATGTCGTCGTGGTTGAGAAAGCAGACCACCGGAGCACGGGCCAGGGCCAGGCCGAAGGAATTGGGCCCGGACTGTTCACCGAAGCGCTCGGTGAGGTTGTAAAAACGCAGGCGCGGATCGGCCAGAGCCGCCACCATCGCACCGGTCTCGGCATCGCAGCAGTCGCCCACGATGATGGCCTCCCAGGCGTTGACGTTCTGCAGCTGCAGCGCCCGCAACGTGCTGCGCAGGGCATCCACCCGCTTGTAGGTGGCGATCACAAAGCTCACCCGGGGCTTCTTCACTGCGTCGATCGCCATCACCTCATCCCATCGACTCAGAGGTAGGCCAGCAGCATGGAGATCAGGCTGCGCGCCTCATTCGAAAACAGGCCCTGGTGATGCACCAACCGGGAAATCTGTCCGAGGGTCATCCAGCTCAATGTCTCCGACTCGGGCAGGGGCTCGGCGTCATCCAGCAGGCAGATGCTGTAGCGCGCCACGGAACGGTAGAAGCGGCCACCCTCGTCGGAGTGGAGGTTGGAGAGCACCGGCACGGCCCGTCGGCTGAGCACCTCCAGCTGGTGCTCTTCAGGATCGAGGGCCGGAATCGGCGAGGGCGCACCGCCGGCATCCTGCACCGCCGGGCCGTACTGGAAGCCCTCCTGAAAGCCGATTTCCGGGCGGCAGCGGAACAGGACATGCAGCACCCCCCGGATCTTGCGGACGAGCACCACAGCGGTGCCCTCATCGACCTGGGCCACCAGGGGCTGATCCCAGCTCTGCACCTCCCGCTCGCTGCAGGTCACCGCCACCTGCCGCACGTCAAAGCTGCCGGCTGGACCCAGCAGCCGCGGTTCCTCGCCGTTCAGCCAGCCCTGCTGATCGTCCAGGGGCACCACGCCCACGCTGAAGGGATGGGCGGCCCGCACCGCGCTCAACTGCGCCACGATGGCGGCGTCACTGGCGCACTGTTCGGCCTCACCGGCCTGAAAAGAACGCAGCAGGTCCTCGCCAAATCCCCCCCGACCACGCCAGCGCGCGAAGGGTGAGCCGGCAGCGGCCAGCGCGGTCCAGTCGGAGGTCGCCAGCACCGAGCGGGCATCGGTGTTGATCTGGAAGTCCGTCACCAGCAGGTCACACACCTCGGCCACCGGTGCCCAGTGGTAGGGGCCGTCGCAGGGGAGCTCGAGATCCTCGGGCACCTCCACGGTCATGTTGCGGTTGTACTTGCCGAGGAAGCGGGTGCCCTGCTCCGACTGCAGGCTGTCGGCGCGCACGCTGGCCACCGGGTCACCGGTGAAGTAGTTGAGGAAGGGGGTGGCCTTGCCCTGGTGGAGGCGCTGGTAGTTGCTCTTGGTGGCCTGCACCGAGGGCGCCGCCTGACAGAGGCCGATGTTGCCGGGTTCGGGCTTGGCCTGAATCAGCAGGTGGGGAACCCCGGCCCGCCGCTGCAGCAGAAAACCGAGGATGCCGATCTCGGGCTGGTTGATCAGGGGCTGGCGCAGGGTGACCGCCCCGCCGGCCGTGCTTTCGACCCCGACGATGCTGAAGAAACCACTGGAGTGGTGCCGCAGCGCACCATCGCGATAGGCCCATTCCCGCGACTCGCGCCAGGGGATTTCCTGCACAGCCATGTCACAGAGCTCGCGCCGACGCTCCAGCCAGGAGGACAGGGACTCGGGTGGCATGGAGAACGGTTGGGGAGTGGGGTGGCCTGGACACACCAGGCGCCGAAGCTAACCCGGCCCCCGCAGGGCGAAGCCGGCTCAGCTGGCCACGTAGGCCTCCACCGCGTCACCGAGCTGGCGCAGACGGGCCAGGGCATCGCGCTCGAGGTTGCGCACCCGGTCACGGCTGATGCCGATGATGCGGCCGATGCCGGTGAGGCTCATGGGTTCGCCGCCCTCGGGCGCATCGGGGCAGGGGATGCCGTAGCGCATCTTCAGCACCCGCCCCTGCAGCTCCGGCAGCTGCTCCAGCAGCGCCCGCAGGTCACCCTTCAGGCACTCACCGTCCACCCGCTCATCCGGCAGTTCCTCATCCCCGGCCAGCAGCTCCAGCAGCTCCGTGTCCTCACCGTCGCCCACCTTCGTCTCCAGGCTCACCGGCTGCCGCGCACGGCACAGCAGGTCCTTCACCTCCTCCTCCGGCAGCTCCACGAACTCCGCCAGTTCCGTCACCGTCGGCGTGCGACCCAGCGTCTGGCTCAGCTCCCGCTGACCCTTCTTCAGCTTGTTCAGCGTTTCGGTGATGTGGATCGGCAGCCGGATCGTGCGGCTCTTCTCCGGCGATCGCCCGCGTGATCCCCTGCCGGATCCACCAGTAGGCATAGGTTGAAAATTTGTAGCCCCGCGTCGGGTCGAACTTCTCCACACCCCGCACCAGCCCGATCGTGCCCTCCTGGATCAGGTCCAGCAGTTCCATGTTCCGCTTGGTGTATTTCTTCGCCACGCTCACCACCAGCCGCAGGTTCGCCGCCACCATCCGCTCCTTCGCCCGCCGGCCCGCCTGCAGCCGCTTCTTCAGCAGCAGCGGGCTCAGACCCGCCGCCGCCGCCAGCTCCACACCGCTCGGCTTGCTGCCGCCGGCCCGCATCGTCAGTTCCTGTTCGATCTCCTCCAGACCCATCAGCTCCTGCACCTGGCGGCCCAGCGTGATCTCCTGCTCGTGGCTCAGCAGCGGCACCCGGCCGATGTCCCGCAGGTAGCTGCGCACCAGGTCGCCATCGGCGGCGGGCTGGGAGCGGGAGGTCTTGGGGGCGATGGAGAGCTTGCGGGCGGGGCCGGAAGCCGCGGCAGCCGTGAGGCTGCTGGGCTGGTCAGTGCTGGGACGGTCCTGTACGGAAGCCAGTGCGGTAGTCATGGCGCTGGTCTTGAAGTTCCGTAAAGCCTAACCTGAAGAAGTGTGAACGCCTCTCATCTGACTGTTCGGATTGCCGCGGCGGTCCCCGCCAGCGCTGCCGCAAGCCTGGCTCAGACACCGATCTTGGCCCGCAGCAGCCAGGCGGCGGTGGAGAGATAGATGAACACTCCGGCCACGTCAACCGCCGTGGTGATGAACGGTGCCGACATCAGCGCCGGATCCAGCCCCATGCGGTTGAACAGCAGCGGCAGGGAGGAGCCGGCGACCGCCGCCAGCAGGGAGATGGCCACCAGGCTCACCGCCACCGCCAGGGCCACCAGGGCGCTGCCCCCCATCAGCCAGGCCCAGGGGAACACCACGCAGGCCAGCAGCGCCCCGAGCAGCAACCCGGCCAGGGTTTCCCGTGCCACCGCCCGGGCCAGGCCCAACTGCTGGATGCGCTGGGTGCTGAGGCCGCGGATCACCACCGTGGAGCTCTGGGCGCCCACGTTGCCCCCCGTGCCGATCAGCAGCGGAATGAAGGCGGCCAGCACCACCAGCCGCTCCAACACCGCCTGGTGGCCGGCGATCACCGCCGAGGTGCCGGAGTTGGCCACCAGCAGCACCAGCAGCCACACCACCCGCCGCCGGGCCACCGAGAACAGGCTGCTGCGGAAGTAGTCGTCCTCATCGCCCGCCTGCACCGCTCCCGCCGCATACAGGTCCCGCGTCGCCTCCTGCTCGATCACATCGATCACGTCGTCCACCGTCACGATCCCCACCAGCCGCTGCTCACGGTCCACCACAGGCATCGCCAGAAAGTCGTACCGCTGGATCGCTCGCGCCACCTCCTCCTGGTCCGTGTCCGTGCTCACCCTCACCACATCCCGCGTCATCACATCCCCGATCCGCTCCTCCGGATCCGACACCACCAGGTCCCGCAACGACAAAATCCCCGTCAGGTGGCGCGACCCATCCGTCACATACAGCGAATACACCGTCTCCGTATCCCGCGCCCGCCGCCGCACCAGATCCAGCGCCTGGCGCCGCGCTGTGAAACTCCTTCAGGTCGATGAACTCCGGCGTCATCAACCGACCCGCCGTCTCCGGCGCATACCCCAGCAGTTGCGCCGTCACCCGACGCTCCGCCGGACTCAGTTCCGCCAGCAGCCGCCGCACCACCTTCGCCGGCAGTTCGTCGAACAGCCGCGCCCGGTCGTCCGGTGACATCTCCTCCACCAGCTCCAGCACCTCCCCCGAGCGCAGACGCTCCAGCAGGCTCTGCTGCACCTCCACCGGCAGATACTCATAAATGTCGATCGCCTCGTCCTTCGGCAGCAGCCGGAACGCCAGCGCCTGCAGCGTCCGCGGCAGACGCCCGATCGCCTCCGCCGCATCCGCCTCCTGCACAGGCCGCAGCAGCAGCTTCGCTCCGTCGTAGTTCCCCGCCTGCAGCAGCGCCTCCAGCTGCGACGCCACCACCTCAGCGATGGGCGTGGCGCCGGCTTCGGCTCGGGTGGTCCCGGGGGTGAGGCTCATGGTGTCGACCCCAGGCCAGGCAACAGCCAGCGGGCCGTGCGCAGGTAGATGACCACCCCGACCACATCCACGGCCGAGGTGATGAACGGTGCTGACATCAGCGCCGGATCCAGCCCCATGCGGTTGAACAGCAGCGGCAGGGACGAGCCGGCGACGGCCGCCAGGGTGGTGATCGCCACCAGGCTGAGGCCGGTGGTCCAGGCCACGCGCAGATCCCCACCCACCTGCCAGGCCCAGGGCACCACCGCTGCCATCAGCATCAGGCCCAGGATCAGGCCGGCGATGCCCTCACGCAGCACGGTGAGGCGGCGGCCGTTGATCAGCAGCTGCTGGGTGCTGAGGCCGCGGATCACCACCGTGGAGCTCTGGGCGCCCACGTTGCCCCCCGTGCCGATCAGCAGCGGAATGAAGGCGGCCAGCACCACCACCCGGCTGAGGATGTCCTCCTCACGGGCGATCACCGCAGCAGTGATGCTGTTGGCCACCAGCAGCACCAGCAGCCAGACGATGCGGCGGCGAACCACGGTGAACAGGCCGGTCTGGAAGTAGTCGTCCTCATCGCCCGCCTGCACCGCTCCCGCCGCATACAGGTCCCGCGTCGCCTCCTGCTCGATCACGTCGATCACGTCGTCCACCGTCACGATCCCCACCAACCGCTGCTCACGGTCCACCACAGGCATCGCCAGAAAGTCGTACCGCTGGATCGCTCGCGCCACCTCCTCCTGGTCCGTGTCCGTGCTCACCCTCACCACATCCCGCGTCATCACATCCCCGATCCGCTCCTCCGGATCCGCCACCACCAGGTCCCGCAACGACAAAATCCCCGTCAGGTGGCGCGACCCATCCGTCACATACAGCGAATACACCGTCTCGGTATCCCGCGCCCGCCGCCGCACCAGATCCAGCGCCTGGCGCCGCGCTGTGAAACTCCTTCAGGTCGATGAACTCCGGCGTCATCAACCGACCCGCCGTCTCCGGCGCATACCCCAGCAGCTGCGCCGTCACCCGACGCTCCGCCGGGCTCAGTTCCGCCAGCAGACGCCGCACCACCTTCGCCGGCAGTTCGTCGAACAGCCGCGCCCGGTCGTCCGGTGACATCTCCTCCACCAGCTCCAGCACCTCCCCCGAGCGCAGACGCTCCAGCAGGCTCTGCTGCACCTCCACCGGCAGATACTCATAAATATCGATCGCCTCGTCCTTCGGCAGCAGCCGGAACGCCAGCGCCTGCAGCGTCCGCGGCAGACGTCCGATCGCCTCCGCCGCGTCCACCTCCTGCACAGGCCGCAGCAGCAGCTTCGCTCCGTCGTAGTTCCCCGCCTGCAGCAGCGCCTCCAGCTGCGACGCCACCACCTCAGCGATGGGCGTGGCGTGATTCACCCCACCGCGCTCAACCGAGCCGTTCGCCTCGCCCATCGCCAGCTGCCACGGCGCTAGGAGTTTATGGGCCAGCGCCGGCCGGGGCGCAGGAGGCGACGGCTAGCGTCCGGGCTTCTGAACCGGATGCCGTCCATGGGCGTGAACGTGAGTGATGTGGTGGTGCGCGACGCCAAGGGCAGTGATCGCCGCCTGGGCGAGTGGGGCGGCCAGGTGCTGCTGATCGTGAATCTGGCCAGCCGCTGCGGCTTCACCCGCCAGTACGCCGGCCTGCAGACATTGCAGGACACCTACGGCCCCCGCGGCTTCAGCGTGCTCGGCTTCCCCTGCAACGACTTCGGCGGCCAGGAGCCCGGCACCCTGGCGGAGATCCAGCAGTTCTGCTCCAGCACCTACGGCGCCGCCTTCCCCCTGTTCGACAAGGTGCACGCCAGCGGCGCCAAGAGCGAGCCCTACAGCACCCTCACCCAGGTCGAGCCCGCCGGCGATGTGGCCTGGAACTTCGAGAAATTCCTGATCGGCAAAGACGGCATGGTGCAGGGCCGTTTCAAAAGTGCCGTGGAGCCCGACAGCGCCGAACTCACCGGCGCCATCGAGGCGGCCCTGGCCGCCTGAACGGCTCCAGCCGCCAGGGCAGGCGGATCAGCCGGCCAGCCAACCCCGGCGCAGGCCGGCGGTGGTGGGCAGTTCCACCTGCAGCCAACGTTCGCCGCCGGGGTGAGCCCAGTGGCGCAGCACCCGCAGGGGCACCCCCGGCTGGGTGCGGCTGATCGCTGGAGCCTGGTGGCGCGGCGCGCAGCGCAGGGCCTGCGGCACCACCGACAGCAGCGGCTCCCGGCTGCTCTGGCGGCGGCGCAGCTCGGGCAGGCGCCAGTCGGCACCACCGGCGGGCAGGCCGGCAGGTGCGACCAGGGCGAATCCCAGCAGGGCGGCCAGGCGCCAGGCTGATGGCGTCACGCGGGAGGGTGGCGTCACGCGGGAGGGTGGCGTCACGCGGGGGAGGGGGTCAAAGGAAAGCGGGCGCGGCCATTTCAGATGTCGAGCTGGGCCAGGTCGAGCTCGGCGCTGTGCTTTTCAATGAATTCACGGCGTGGAGCCACCTTGTCGCCCATCAGGATCGTGAAGATGCGGTCGGCCTCCAGGGCATCCTCGATCTCCACCCGCTTCATCATGCGGCTGGAGGGATCCATGGTGGTTTCCCAGAGCTGCTTGGGCATCATCTCGCCCAGACCCTTGAACCGCTGGATCGTGTAATTGGCCTTCTCGCCAAACCCCTCAAGGGTTTTCTTCAGGTCGCCCTCGTTGTAGCAATAGGTGTGATTCTTACCGCGCTCCACCTTGTAGAGCGGCGGGCAGGCGATGTAAATGTAACCACCCTCCACCAGCGCCCTCTGGTAGCGGAAGAAGAACGTGAGGATCAGGGTGCGGATGTGGGCACCGTCCACATCGGCATCGGTCATGATCACGATGCGGTGGTAGCGGAGGTTCTTTGAATCGAACTCCTCACCCTTGATGCCCAGACCCAGGGCCGTGATCAGGGCCTGGATCTCGGTGTTCTTGTAGATCTTGGCGTCGTCGGTCTTTTCGATGTTGAGGATCTTGCCCCGCAACGGCAGGATCGCCTGGAAGCGGCGATCC
Source organism: uncultured cyanobacterium (assembly GCA_963765575.1). GTDB lineage: Bacteria > Cyanobacteriota > Cyanobacteriia > PCC-6307 > Cyanobiaceae > NIES-981. The sequence goes on from CAVXWZ010000002.1 coordinate 634,169, forward strand.
CGGCCCTGCTTGGCCGAGCCCCCGGCCGAATCCCCCTCCACGATGTAGATCTCCGATTCGGAGGGATCCCGCGATGAGCAGTCGGCCAGCTTGCCGGGCAGGGTGGAGCTCTCCAGCACGCTCTTGCGGCGCACCAGCTCACGGGCGCGGCGGGCGGCCTCGGCGGCGTTGTAGGCCTGAATCGCCTTCTCCAGGATCAGGTCGATCACGCCAGGGTTGAATTCCAGGAATTCCCCCAGGGCCTCACCCACCAGGGTGTCGACGATGCCGCGCACCTCGGTGTTGCCGAGCTTGGTCTTGGTTTGACCCTCAAACTCCGGCTCCGGCACCTTCACCGAGAGCACGGCCGTGAGGCCCTCGCGGATGTTTTCACCGGCCAGGTTGGAATCGGCATCCTTGCGCTTGCCGCGTTTCTTGGCAAAGGCGTTGAGGGTGCGGGTGAGCACCGTCTTGAGGCCCTCGATGTGGGTGCCGCCATCGACGGTGCGGATGTTGTTGGCGAAGCCCAGGATGCTGTCGGAGTAGGCATCCACACACCACTGCAGGGCAGCCTCCACCTGCACGCCGTCCTTGGTGGAATTCACATAGATGATGTCGGGGTGAAGGGGATCCTTCTCCGCATTCATGTAGGCGACATACTCCCTGATGCCACCCTCATAGAAATAGCTTTCCTCACGGGGCTCCCCTGCCTCGCTGCGGGCGGCGGCCCGCTCGTCGCGGAACACGATGCGCACGCCGCCGTTGAGGTACGCCAGCTCGCGCAGCCGGGCGGACAGGGTGGCGTAGTCGAACTCAATGCCGACACTGAAGATCTGGGTGTCGGGCAGGAAGCGCACGGCGGTGCCGGTGTGCTCCGTCTCGCCAGCGGCGGCGGGGCTGGAGCGGAGGCTGCCGATGGGCTGGCCACGCTCGAAGCGCTGGCGGTGCTCCTGGCCAGCCCGGTGCACGGTGACCTCCACCCATTCCGAGAGGGCGTTGACCACGGACACGCCCACACCGTGCAGGCCGCCGGACACCTTGTAGCCGCCGGAACCGAACTTGCCGCCGGCGTGCAGCACCGTGAGCACCGTCTCCAGGGCGCTGCGGCCGGTGCGCGGGTGGACGTCGGTGGGGATGCCGCGGCCGTTGTCGGTGACGGAACAGGAGCCGTCCTCGTGCAGCACCACGAGGATCTGGTCGCAGTGGCCCGCCAGGGCCTCGTCCACCGAGTTGTCCACCACCTCGTACACCAGGTGGTGCAGACCCCGGGGGCCCGTGGTGCCGATGTACATGCCGGGGCGCTTGCGCACCGGCTCCAGGCCCTCGAGGACCTGGATCTGCTCGGCTCCGTAGTCGTTCTGAACCTTTGTTGCTTCGCTCATGCGGGAGGGGTTCCCCGGGGATCTGGCATGGAACCGGCAGCCGTTCTCGGCGAAATCCCTTCTTGGAGAGGCAATCTACCACCGCTCCCCGGGGCCGACGGTGGCGGCGGCGGGCCTGGCAGGGTGGGGGGATGGGCAGCCACCAACCGCTGGTGATCGTGCTGCTGGGCCCCACGGCCAGCGGCAAGACGGAGCTGGCCATCGCCCTGGCCAGGGCCCTCGATCTGGCGGTGCTGAACGTGGACTCGCGCCAGCTCTACCGGGGCATGGACGTCGGCACCGCCAAGCCCAACCGGGCCCAGCGCGCCGCCGCCCGCCACGAGCTGCTGGATCTGCGCGAGCCCGACCGGCCCATCAACCTGCAGGAGTTCTGCGATCTGGCCCGCTCGGCGCTCGCCACGGAGTTCGCCCGCCCCCGCAGCGGGCCGCCGCTGGCCCTGCTGGCGGGGGGCAGCGGCCTCTATCTCAAGGCCCTCAGCCAGGGCCTGCAGCCGCCGGCGGTGCCGCCCCAGCCCGAGCTGCGCCGCCAGCTTGAGGCGTTGGGCCAGCCGCTCTGCCACCAGCTGCTGCAGGGCAGCGACCCCGCCGCCGCCGCCCGCATCGCCCCCGCCGACGCGGTGCGCACCCAGCGAGCCCTCGAGGTGCTGTATGCCACCGGCCAGCCCCTCTCCAGCCAGCAGCGCGCCACCCCACCGCCCTGGCAGGTGCTGGAGCTGGGACTGGATCCGGCCGACCTCAAGGAGCGCATCGAGCGGCGCAGCCAGGCCCTCTACGACGGCGGCCTGGTGGCGGAAACCGAGGCCCTGATGGCGCGCTACGGGGCCGACCTGCCCCTGCTGGAGACGATCGGCTACGGCGAGGCCCGGCGCCTGCTGGCCGGGGAGTTGGAGCGCAGCGCGGCGGTGGCCCTCACCAGCAGGCGCACCCGCCAGTTCGCCAAGCGCCAGCGCACCTGGTTCCGCCGCCAACACCGGCCGCTGTGGCTCAGCGCCACCGACGTGGCCGGGCAACTGCAACAGGCATTGCAGGAGATCGAAGGGCGTCTAGGGTGCTGGCAGAGACCCAATCGTCCGACTCCAACCAGCGACTGAATGCCACCACGTCCCCGTTTTGACCGTCGTGCTCCCGTGCGGGAGCTGCCCAACATCAACGAACGCATCAACTATCCCCAGTTGCGGGTGGTTGATTTCGACGGCTCCCAACTCGGCGTGATCTCGCGAGCGGATGCGCTGACTGTGGCCAGCGACCGCGATCTGGATCTGGTGCTGGTGAGCGAGAAGGCTGATCCGCCGGTGTGCCGGATCATGGACTACGGCAAATACAAGTTCGAACAGGAAAAGAAGGCCAAGGAAGCGAAGAAGAAATCGCATCAGACCGAAGTCAAGGAGGTCAAGATGCGCTACAAGATCGATCAGCACGATTACGACGTGCGTATCGGTCAGGCCAACCGTTTCCTCAAGGCCGGGGACAAGGTGAAGTGCACCGTGATCTTCCGCGGGCGTGAGATCCAACACACAGCCCTGGCCGAGGTGCTGCTCAAGCGCATGGCCAAGGACCTGGAGGCGGCGGCCGAGGTCCAGCAGCCGCCCAAGCGCGAGGGCCGCAACATGATCATGTTTCTGAGCCCGCGCAAGACCGCTGCCGCCAAGGCCGCCGCCAGTGGCGGCTCCGGCGGCGGCTCCAGTGCAGCTGGTGCCGCTGGCAAAGGCATCATCCGCAGCAAGCCGCAGGTGACCAGGTCGGAGAGCGCCGCTCCAGCTGCCGCACCAAGTGCCGCACCAACAGCGCCCCCCAGCCCCACCGAAGCCTGAGAGCCAAGCCTGAATCACAGGCGGCGGGCGAACAGCTCCAGCATCTGCTGCCAACCCTGGGCTGCGGCCTGGGGGTGGAAGTCGGCGCGCTGATCGCAGAGGAAACCGTGGCCGGCGCCGGCCGCCACGACCAAGCGGCGCTCCAGCTCGGGCCGGCGGGCCCGGTCGCCGGCCAGGGCCGCCTCGATGGCGGCCAGCTCTGCAGCGGGCATCAGCGGGTCCTGATCGCCCACCAGGCAAAGCAGGTGACCGGGGAGGCGCGGCAGCACCGCCAGGGTGGGCTCACCGCCGCCGGGGCGGAAGCTGGAGACCCGCGCTCCGTAGGCCGCGCAGGTGGCGGCCACCTCCGGCAAGGTGGCCGCGAGCATCGCCAGATGGCCGCCGAAGCAGAAGCCCACACAGCCCACGGGCCTGTCCAGGCCAGGCTGACGCTGCAGCCAGGTGATGGCGGCACGGGCATCGGCGAGAAACGCATCGGCGCTCACCCGGTCGCGGTGCTCCCGGCCGGCGGCCAGGCCCGCCGCGTCGTAGCCGACATCGAGATCGGGGGCGCTGCGCGCGAAGATCGGCATCGCCAGGGCGGCGTAGCCGGCGGCGGCCAGGCGCTCGGCCACGCCGCGCACCCAGGCGTTGAGGCCGAACACCTCCGGCAGCACCAGCAGGGCGGCCCGGGCCTGCCGCTGCGTGGGCCGGGCCCACCAGCAGCGCAGGCTGAGCCCGTCCGGACCCGCCAGCTCCTGCCAGCCGGCCTCGACCCCAGCGGTGGCTGCGGCAGACGCGGTGGCCGGGAGATCGTTGCTGGAGGGCGGGCTGGAGGTCATGGCGGGGGCAGCGGGGCTGGAGCAGTCTGAAATCGGCTGGCCGGGGCCGGGCTTCTGGCCCTGAACCGGCACACACTCCTATGCCAACGGGGGGATTGTCCCCGCCGGGGATGCTCCGTATGGTGAGCCCCAAACCCAAGGCCCGGCGCGGCGTGCGATTTCACATCCAGCAGGAGAGCGACATCCCCGCCTCGACCCAGCTGTACAACCAGATCTGCTTCGCGATCGCGGCCCGGCACTACCCGCCTGGGCACCGCCTGCCCAGCACCCGTCAGCTGGCGATGCAGACGGGACTGCACCGCAACACGATCAGCAAGGTCTACCGCCAGCTGGAAACCGACGGCGTGGTGGAGGCCATGGCCGGCTCCGGCATCTACGTACGCGATCAGCAGAAGCCGCGCCAGATCAAGCCACCGCCGGGTCCCCGCAACCGGGTGCTGCCCGACATCGACCGGGAGGTGCGTCAGAGCGTGGACGGCCTGCTGCAGTCCGGCTGCACCCTGCAGCAGACCCGCGACCTGCTCACCCGCGAGATCGACTGGCGGCTGCGCTGCGGCGCCCGGGTGCTGGTGAGTACGCCGCGGGAGGACCTGGGCGCCTCGCTGCTGATCGCCGAGGAACTCACCCCCAACCTGGAGGTGCCGGTGGAGGTGGTGCCGATGGAGGAGCTGGAGGGTGTGCTGGAGCAGTCGAACAACGGCACGGTGGTGACCAGCCGCTACTTCCTGCAGCCGGTGGAGGAGATCGCTCGCCGCCATGGCGTGCGGGCGGTGCCGGTGGACCTCAACGACTTCCGCCACGAACTCGACCTGCTCAAGGAGCTGCGCAGCGGCAGCTGCGTGGGGCTGGTGAGCATCAGCCCGGGAATCCTGCGGGCCGCCGAGGTGATCCTGCACAGCCTGCGGGGCAACGAGCTGCTGGTGATGACGGCCACCCCCGACACCGGCAGCCGGCTGCTGGCGCTGCTACGGGCCGCCAGCCATGTGCTCTGCGACCGTCCCAGCCTGCCGCTGGTGGAGCAGAGCCTGCGCCAGAACCGGGGCCAGCTGATGCGCATGCCGGTGGTGCACTGCGCCCAGAGCTACCTGGGCACCGCCACCATCGACGAACTGCGCAAGGAGATTGGGCTGCTGGCGGCCTGAATCAGGCCCGGTTCAAACAGGAAAGCGGATGAAGAGATTCGAACTCTCGACCCTCTCCTTGGCAAGGAGATGCTCTACCACTGAGCTACATCCGCGAGTCCGGCGGTCTCGGCCGGGCACGCCTGGCGGTTTGATGCGCCGGCCAAGCGATCATGCCTGACGGCCTGCCCCCAGGTCAAACCCGCGGCCGCTCCGCCAGGATGCCTCCATGTTCAAGGCCATCCGCTCCGACCTGGCGATCATCCGGGAGCGGGATCCCGCCGCGCGCGGACCGCTGGAGATCCTGCTCTGCTACCCGGGTCTGCACGCCCTGGCGCTGCACCGCCTCAGCCACCGCCTCTGGGGGTTGAGGCTGCCGCTGCTGCCGCGGCTGCTGAGCCAGGTGGGCCGCCTGCTCACCGGCATCGAGATCCACCCGGGGGCCCGCATCGGCCACGGCGTGTTCATCGACCACGGCATGGGGGTGGTGATCGGCGAGACGGCCGAGATCGGCGACCAGTGCCTGCTCTACCAGGGGGTGACGCTGGGCGGCACCGGCAAGGCCCACGGCAAGCGCCACCCCACCCTGCGCCGCAACGTGGTGGTGGGCGCCGGCGCCAAGGTGCTGGGGGCGATCACGGTGGGCACCAACACCCGCATCGGCGCCGGCTCGGTGGTGCTGCACAACGTGGAGCCGGACTGCACGGTGGTGGGCATCCCGGGCCGGGTGGTGCACCAGAGCGGCGTGCGGGTGGACCCCCTGGCCCACTCCGCGCTGCCGGACACCGAAGCCCGGGTGATCCGCAACCTGATGGAGCGAATCGACGCCCTCGAAAGCGAGCTGGCCCGCACCCAGGGCTGCCTGCAGGAACTGGCCGCCGGCCGCCCCCTGCGCGAGCCCTGCGGTGGTCTGGCCCAGAGCCTGCGCGACCGGGAGATCCTGGAATTCCTGGGCGACAACCCGGGCTCCACCAACTAACTGATCGCCTGAATCGCGTGGCCCAGAAGCCAATCAGGCAGTGGCGCCCTGGCGTGCCGGTGACGGCTGGAACATGAACATCGAGTAGATCACGTTGCGGCGCATCTGGGTCATCATTTCCAGGAACATGTCGTAGCCCTCGTTCTTGTATTCGATCAGCGGATCCTTCTGGCCGTAGCCGCGCAGGCCCACCGACTCGCGCAGGGCATCCATGGCCTGCAGATGCTCGCGCCAGAGGGTGTCGATCTGCTGAAGAATGAAGAAGCGCTCGGCCTCGCGCATCAGCCCCGGGCGCTGGGCTTCGATCTGGCCCTCCTTGATGTCGTAGGCATTGCGCATCTGCTCCTGCAGGAAGGCCTTGAGCTCTTCCATCGACAGACCAAGAATGTGATCGGGCTCGAGATCAGCGAGCAGGTAGATGAACTCCTTCACCTTGGCCACCAGGCGCTCCAGGTCCCATTCCTCCGGCGGCAGATCGGGGTTCACATAGGCCTCAACGATGTCGTTGATGGTGCGCTCGCCATAGCCGATCACCTGGGCCTTGAGCTCGCGCCCTTCCAGCACCCGCCGCCGCTCGGCATAGACAGCCCGACGCTGGTTGTTCATCACCTCGTCATACTCGAACACCTGCTTGCGGATGTCGTAGTAGTAGGTTTCAACCTTCTTCTGGGCGCCCTCCAGCGAGCGCGTAAGCATGCCGGACTCGATCGGCATGTCCTCCTCCACCCGGAAGGCATTCATCAGGCCAGCCACCCGCTCGCCACCGAAGATGCGCAGCAGGTTGTCCTGCAACGACAGGAAAAAGCGGGTGGAGCCGGGGTCGCCCTGGCGGCCGGCACGGCCGCGCAGCTGGTTGTCCACCCGCCGCGACTCATGGCGCTCGGTGCCGATCACGTGCAGGCCCCCGGCCTCACGCACCTGCTCCTCCTCCATCCCGGTCACGGCTTCGTATTCGCCGCGCACCCGCCCCATCAGCTCGCGCAGGCGCTGGATCTCGGGGTCGTCGGTGGGGGCCTTCTCGGCCGCCTGGGCGATGCGGTCCTCCAGGTCCAGCACGGTGAGCTGGCGATCCCCCCAGGCCTTCACCAGATCCCTGGCCAGCGCTGAGAGGGCGGAGTCGGTGTCGTCGCCCAGGGCGCAGGGGTAGAGAGCGCCCATGGCGCGGGCCTCGCTGGGGGCGCTGAAGCCGCCGCCGCCCGCTTCCTTGGCAGCGTTGCCGAAGCCTGGGGCGGCCTGGTTGCGCTGCTGGGGAACGGGCGGACGGTGGGTCTCCTCGGGGCGCACCAGCACGGGCAGCAGCACCTCGCGCAACTTCAGGCGGGCCATGTAGTCGGCGTTGCCGCCCAGAATGATGTCGGTGCCGCGGCCGGCCATGTTCGTGGCGATCGTCACGGCACCGGCCCGGCCCGCCTGGGCCACGATTTCGGCCTCCCGCTCCACATTTTCGGGCTTGGCGTTGAGCAGGTTGTGGGGGATCTGCTGCTCGGCCAGCAACGCCGAGAGCAGCTCCGACTTCTCCACGCTGGTGGTGCCCACCAGCACCGGGCGGCTGGAACGGTGCACCTCGGCGGTTTCGGCGGCCACCGCGCGCCACTTGGCTGTTTCGCTCTTGTACACCTGATCGCTCCAGTCGGAGCGGGCCCGCGGCCGGTTGGTGGGCACCACGGCCACCTCCAGCTTGTAGGTCTTCTCGAATTCCACCTCTTCCGTTTTGGCCGTGCCGGTCATGCCGGCCAGGCGCGGATAGAGCAGGAAGAAGTTCTGGTAGGTGATCGAGGCCAGGGTCTGGGTTTCGGGCTGGATCGGCAGACCCTCTTTGGCCTCGATCGCCTGGTGCTGGCCATCGCTCCAGCGCCGGCCCGGCATCACCCGGCCGGTGAATTCATCCACGATCACCGCATCGGTGCCGCGCACGATGTAGTTGACATCGCAGACGAACATCTCCTTGGCCTTGAGCGCGTTGGTGATGAAGTGGGCCCAGGGGTCTGCGGGATCAAACATGTCGCTCACGCCCAGCATCTGCTCAGCTTTGGCATAGCCCTCATCGGTGAGGGTGCAGCTGCGCTGCTTCTCATCCACCTCGTAGTCACCCTCCGGATCGATGCCATCTTTGCCAAGCTCCGCTGAGCGCACCAGCGCGGCCGCCACCTCCGCCGCCTTCTGGTATTTCTCCTGGGGCCGCTCCACCTGGCCGGAGATGATCAGGGGCGTGCGCGCCTCGTCGATGAGGATCGAATCCACCTCGTCGATCACGCAGTACTGGAAGTCGCGCTGCACCACCTCGGCGATGTCGGTGGCCATGTTGTCGCGCAGGTAGTCGAAGCCCAGCTCGCTGTTGGTGGCGTAGGTGATGTCGCAGGCGTAGTTGGCGCGCCGCTCAGGCGGGCGTCATGTCCTGCTGGATCAGGCCCACCGAGAGGCCCAGGAAGCGGTGGATCTGGCCCATCCACTCGGCGTCACGCCGGGCCAGGTAGTCGTTCACCGTCACCACGTGCACGCCGCGGCCGGTGAGGGCGTTGAGGTAGGCGGGCAGGGTGGCCACCAGCGTCTTGCCCTCGCCGGTCTTCATCTCGGCGATCTGGCCGTTGTGCAGCACCATGCCGCCGATCAGCTGCACGTCGAAGTGGCGCATGCCCAGCACCCGCTTGCCGGCCTCGCGCACCACCGCGAAGGCCTGGGGCAGCAACTCGTCGAGCACGGCCCGCTCGCGGGAGCGCACAGCCTCCACCTCACCGCCAGCGGAGCGAACCGCATCCAGCTTCTGGCGGAACTCGGCGGTGAGGGTGCGCAGCTCGTCGTCGGAGAGGGGCGCGATCTCCTCCTCCAGCAGGTTGATGTCGGAGACCAGGGGCTGGTAGCGCTTCAGCTTGCGGGCATTGGGATCACCCAGCAGGAGCTTGAGCATGGTGAGAACGGCTACCGAGTCGTTGCTGGCAGCCTACCGAGGCTGGTCCCGGGTCCCTGGGGGAGTTACCCCACCAGCCCCAGCCGCCCGCCGGTGTAGCCGCCGCGCTCGCGCACGGCTGTGCACCAGCCCTGCTGCTCCAGATACCAGCGCACCGTGGCCTCCAGGCCCTGCTCGAAGCTGTGGCGCGGCTGCCAGCCCAGCTCGCTGCTGATGCGGGCCGGGTCGATGGCGTAGCGGCGGTCGTGGCCGGGGCGGTCGGTGACCGGCGTGATCAGGCGGGCGTGGGGGGCGCCGGCCGGGCGCAGCTGATCGAGCAGGGCGCAGATCGCCTCCACCACCTGCTTGTTGGTGCGCTCACCATGGCCGCCCACGCAGTAGCTGCGGCCCAGCTCGCCGCGGGTGGCCGCCAGCAGCAGGGCGTCCACGTGGTCGTCCACATAGAGCCAGTCGCGCACGTTGGCGCCGTCGCCGTAGAGGGGGATCGGCTCGCCGGCGGCGGCCTTGAGGATCACCACCGGGATCAGCTTCTCGGGGAACTGCCAGGGGCCGTAGTTGTTGGAGCAGTTGGTGAGCACCACCGGCAGGCCGTAGGTGTGGTGCCAGGCGCTCACCAGGTGGTCGCTGGCGGCCTTGCTGGCCGAGTAGGGGGAGCGGGGGTCGTAGGGGGTGGTCTCCGAGAAGCGGCCCGTGGGCCCCAGCGAGCCGAACACCTCATCGGTGCTGATGTGGTGCAGCCGGAAGGCGGCGCGCCGCTCCTCGGCCAGACCCTCGTAGTGGCCCCGCAGGGCCTGCAGCAGGTGGAAGGTGCCGCTCACGTTGCTGGCGATGAAGGCCTCCGGACCCTCGATCGAGCGGTCCACGTGGCTCTCGGCGGCCAGGTGCATGACCAGATCCGGATCGGCCTGGCGCACCGCCGCGGCCGTGGCCTCGGCATCGGTGAGGTCCACCCGCAGCAGCTGGTGGCGGGCCCCGGCGCCGTCACCGAGCTCATCCAGCACGTCCTCCACGCTGGTGAGATCGCTGGCGTAGCCGCACTTGTCGAGGTTGAACACCGTGGCCTCGCTGTCGCGCAGCAGACGCCGCACCACGGCGCCGCCGATGAAGCCGGCGCCACCGGTCACCAGCACGCGGCGGCGCTCACCCAGCAGGGCGGCGGCGGTGGAGATCACGGGTGAGGCAGGCATCGAGAACTGTGGGGGGATGGAGGCCGGTGGACAGCAGAAGGATGGACTAGCTCACCGCCGCCGTTGCCGCCAGCACCTGCCGCAGGGCGCTGCGCCAGTGCAGGGGCTCCAGCTCCAGCTGGCGGCGGCTGTCGCTGCAGTCGAGCAGCGAATAGCTGGGGCGCCGCGCCGGGGTGGGGTACTCGGCGGTGGTGAGCGGATGCACCGGGGCCGCCCGCTCCAGCAGGCCCAGCTCCAGCCCCAGCTCGCCCACCGCCACGGCCACGTCGTACCAGCTGGCGGCGCCGGCGTCGCTCCAGTGCAGCACGGGCGGCAGGGCCTCGGCGCGCGGGATCACAGCCCAGCAGGCCGCCGCCAGGGTGAGGGTGCTGGTGGGGCAGCCCACCTGGTCGGCCACCACAGCCAGGGGCTGGCCGCTGGCCCCCCGCTGCCGGTGCAGCCGCAGCATCGTCAGGGCGAAATTCTTGCCCGCCGGACCCATCACCCAGCTGGTGCGCAGGATCACGCCCCGTGCTGTGCCGTCGGCAGCGGCCCTGCCACCCAGCAGCTGCTCCACCGCCTCCTCGCCCGCCGCCTTGGTGGCCCCATAGACCCCCAGCGGATCGCGGGGCTGCTCGGGCCGGTAGGGGCTGCCCTGCTGGCCGTTGAACACGAAATCGGTGCTCAGCTGCAGCAGCCGGCCGCCGCTGTCGGCGAGGGCTGCGGCGAAGGCCCGCGGCGCGCCGGCGTTCACCGCCATCGCCAGCTCCGGCTCGCTCTCCGCCTTGTCCACCGCCGTGTAGGCGCCGGCGTTGCACACCCAGTCGGGCCGATGCACCGCCACCGCCCGCTGGCAGGCGTCGGCATCGGCCAGATCCAGCGGCAGCAGCCCCTCGCCGCCGGCCCGGCTGGTGGCGATCAGCTCCACCCCCTCCGGCCTGGCCGCCACCAGGGCCTGGCCCAGCTGGCCGGCGGCGCCGCTGAGCAGCACCTTCACAGCCGGCACCCCAGCCAACCCGTCACGCGAACACCTCGCCCGCGGCCACGGCCTGCTCGAGGCTGGGCGCGGCCGCATCCTTGGCGCTCAGCTGGGGGCCGCCCAGCTCGGGGGCCGCCGCCGCCAGTGCCGCCAGGGGCCAGGCGATCGCCAGCTGGGGGTCGTCCCAGCGGATTCCCCGCTCGCACTCCCGGCTCCAGGTGTCGGTGGTCTTGTAGAGCACCTCGGCGTGCGCGCTGAGGGTGAGGAAGCCGTGGGCGAAACCTGCCGGCACCCACAGCTGGCGCTTGTCGTCGGCGCTCAGCTCAGAACCGACCCACTGACCAAAGGTGGGGGAAGCGCGGCGGATGTCCACCGCCACGTCAAAGATCGAGCCCAGCACGCAGCGCACCAGCTTGCCCTGGGGGTGGGGCGGCAGCTGGTAATGGAGGCCGCGCAGCACCCCGACCGTCGAGCGCGAGTGGTTGTCCTGCACGAAGCGGGTCTCGCCCGCCGCCGCATCGAACGTGCGCTGGTTCCAGCTCTCGAAGAAGAAGCCGCGCGCATCGCCGAACACCCTGGGGCTCAGCAGCAGCGGCCCCTCGATCTCCACGCCGGCGGCGCTGGTGAGCCGTTCAACCTCCATGGCTCTCCTCCAGGCTCGCCTGCAGCGCCCGATGGTCGCTGGTGGCCTCACTCTGACAGCGCAGCAGGTAGTCGCCATAGCCGCTCTTGCGCAGGGGCTGGGCCAACCGCTGCAGCTGGGCCCCATCGATCCAGCCCATGCGCCAGGCCACCTCCTCCGGACAGCCCACCTTCAGGCCCTGGCGGTGCTCCAGGGTGCGGATGTAGCTGCCCGCCTCGTGCAGGGAGTCGCAGGTGCCGGTGTCCAGCCAGGCCATGCCCCGGCCCATCAGCTCCACCCGCAGCAAGCCCTCCTGCAGATACTGACGGTTGAGATCGGTGATCTCCAGCTCACCCCGGGCCGAGGGCCGCACCCGCCGCGCCCGCTCCACCACCGAGGCGTCATAGAAATAGAGGCCGGTGACGGCATAGCGCGAGCGGGGCCGGGCCGGCTTCTCCTCCAGGCTCAGCACCCTGCCGTCGGGCGCGAACTCCACCACCCCGTAGCGCTCCGGGTCCCGCACCGGGTAGGCGAACACGGTGGCGGCGCTGCCGGCGCCATTGCTGCCCTGCAGCTGGGGCACCAGGTCGTGGCCGTGGAAGAGGTTGTCCCCGAGCACCAGGGCCGCCGGGGCGCCAGCGAGGAAGTCGGCACCGATCAGAAAGGCCTGGGCCAATCCGTCGGGGCTGGGCTGCACCGCATAGCGGATCGTCATCCCCCAGGCACTGCCGTCGCCCAGCAACCGCTCGAAGGCCGGCCGATCGAGCGGCGTGGTGATGATCAACACCTCACGGATCCCGGCCAGCATCAGCGTGCTGAGCGGGTAATAGATCATCGGCTTGTCGTACACCGGCAGCAGTTGCTTGCTCACCCCCACCGTGATCGGGTGCAGGCGCGTGCCGCTGCCGCCGGCCAGGATGATTCCCCTGCGTTGCTGTGCCAATACGCCGCTGTGGCTGGGAGGATGCTGCCATGAGCCGCGTCTGATGGTCGCGATCCGCCTGCTGCGTCACGCCCCAGGGGCCCCCGGCCTGCGCTGGCTGGGTCTTGGCCCCGGGCTGCGGCCCACCCGGGGTCTGCTCAAGCTCCGGCGCCTGTTCAATCACCACGCCTTCTGGGCCCGGGAGCGCAGCGACCGCCAGCTGCGCCGGCTGCTGGGGGGCTCGCCGGTGGTGGTGAGCCTGTGGCGGGGCAAGCGGCTGGTGGGCTTCGGGCGGGCCAGCAGCGACGGTGAGTGCCGCGCCGTGCTCTGGGATGTGGTGGTGGCCGGCGACCTGCAGGGCCGCGGCCTCGGCCGCCAGGTGGTGGAGGGCCTGCTCAGCCACCCACGGCTCTGCGCTGTGGAGCGGGTGTATCTGATGACCACCAACAGCGCCGGCTTCTACGAGCAGCTCGGCTTCCGCCGCGTCGGCAGCCAGCAGCTGCTGGTCAGGCAGGCAGGGCGGCCATGAGCGAGCCCATTTCGATCGCCTGCAGGGCGTAGCTCCAGCCCAGGTTGCTCTTGATGCCGGCCCGCTCCAGGGCCTGCTGCATCGTGTCGGTGGTCAGCACCCCGAAGATCACCGGCACGCCGGTGGTGCGGCTCACGGCCGCCACCCCCTTGCTCACCTCGGCCACCACGACGTCGAAGTGGGGGGTGTCGCCGCGGATCACCGCCCCCAGGGCGACCACCACCTGGTAGTGGCCGCTGGCCGCCAGCTTCTGGGCCACCAGTGGGATCTCAAAGCTGCCCGGCACCCAGGCCAGGTCCAGCTGGGGGCTGCTGGCCGTGGTGTCGATGCCATGGCGGTGCAGGCAGTCGAGGCAACCGCTCAGCAGCTTGCCGGTGACCAGGTCGTTGAAGCGGGCCACCACCACGGCCAGGCGCAGCCCGCTGGCACCGGTGAACGTTCCCTCGAAAGTGGCCACGGGCAACCGCCACTGCCGTGGCGCTGATCTGGTGGGCCGAGCCTAGAAGCCGCTGGCGTTGGGGTCGGCGTCAGACCACGAAGAAGCTCATGCCCCAGTTGACCAGCACCAGGGCGACCCAGGCGATGCCACCGAGCAGGATCAGACGGTTGGAGCGGCCGCTGTCTTCGCTGCTGGCGTAGAGCACCGGCACCGCCACGATCAGGGCGAACGACATCACCACCAGGGCCAGAACGGTGAGGGTGTTGAGGATCTGCATGGATCAGCGCGATGGAGCAGCGGGCAGGCCGGCTGGTCGGTTTGGGGATTCTCACACGCTGCTCCCGGCCCACCGGTGGGGTCAGGGATGTTCCTTCACAAGTTGTCGGAGCCCCAGGCCCTCCATCCCCGCCCGCGGCACCGGGAGGCGGCGGGTTGCCAGCCTTACGATCAACTCCAGGATCTGGGTGGGCCGTGGCCTCGCAAGCCGAGCAGCAGCTGTCGCTCGTGCCCGAGGCCGCCGTGCAGGGCAGCCTGTTCAGCGCGCCCGCCCCGGCATCGCCCGCCTCGGCTGCCGCTGAGCCCGGTCCCCCCACCCTTGCCGCCCAGGTCCTCGATGCCCAGGCGCTCGCCGCCGACGCCAGCGCTCGCCCTCGCCGCCGGCGCCAGCCCCCCCCGGCCGCCGCCACCACGCCAGCGGCGGCTGCAACGCCACCCCTGAACGGGTCCTGCAGCCCACGCGACGCCGAGCCCGCCGCCGACGCCGACGCCAGCGCCGACTCCGACCTGCCCCCCTGGCACCACCACGGCCTGGTGGATCCCGAGCAGCTGACGCCGATGCTGCGCCACTACGTGCAGCTCAAGCGTGCCCACCCCGAGCGGCTGCTGCTCTACCGCCTGGGCGACTTCTTCGAGTGCTTCTTCGAGGACGCCCTGACCGTGTCGCGCCTGCTGGAGCTCACCCTCACCGGCAAGGAGGGCGGCAAGGCGATCGGCCGGGTGCCGATGGCCGGCATCCCCCACCACGCCGCTGAGCGCTACTGCGCCGAGCTGGTGCGCCGCGGCCTCAGCGTCGCCCTCTGTGACCAGCTCGAGGAGGCCAGCGCCCGCAGCCAGGGCCGCGGCGAGCTGCTGCGCCGCGACATCACCCGCGTGCTCACCCCTGGCACGGTGCTGGAGGAGGGCCTGCTCGCGGCCCGCCGCAACAACTGGCTCTGCGCCGTGGTCCTCGACGACGGGGCCGGCAGCGACGGCTCGGCCGCCCGCTGGGGCCTGGCGGTGGCCGATGTCAGCACCGGCGAATTCCGTGTCAGCGAGCGGCTTGGCAGCGACGCCCTGCACCAGGAGCTGCTGCGGCTGGAGGCCGCCGAGGTGCTCTGGCCCGGCGCCACGGCCGCAGCCCCGGGCTGGTGTCCCGCCGGCCTGGGCCTCACCCCCCGGCCCCGCACCCCCTTTGAGGCCCCGGAAGCCGCCGCCAGCCTGCGCCAGCGCTTCGGCCTGGCCAGCCTCGATGGCCTGGGGCTGGGGGAGATGCCCCTGGCCCTGCGCGCCGCCGGCGGCCTGGTGCACTACCTCGATGGCACCCTGGGCGCCCCCCGGATCGGCGCCGGGGAGGCTGGGCTCGATCAGCGCGTACCGCTGGATCCGCCCACCTGCTGGCACGCCGGCGATGCCCTGGTGCTCGATGCCGCCACCCGCCGCAACCTCGAGCTCACCCGCACCCAGCTGGGCGGCAGCCTGCAGGGCTCCCTGCTCTGGGCCATCGACCGCACCCACACCGCCATGGGCGGCCGCTGCCTGCGCCGCTGGCTGGAGGCGCCACTGGTGGAGCACCGAGCGATCCTGGCCCGCCAGGACGGGGTGAGCGAGCTGGTGGGGCAGCGGCCGCTGCGCCTGGCCCTGCGGCGCCTGTTGCGGCCCATGGGCGACCTGGAGCGGCTGGCGGGCCGGGCCGGGGCCGGCAGCGCCTCGGCCCGCGACCTGGTGGCCCTCGCCGACGGCCTTGAGCGCCTGCCCCAGCTGGCGGCCCTGCTCGGCGGCGCCAGCAGCGCACCGCTGCGCGAGCTGGCCCGCCCCTGGCCGGAGCTGGCCGCCGTGGCGGCCGAGCTGCGCCACACCCTGGTCGAGTCCCCGCCGCTGGCCCTCAGCGAGGGCGGGCTGATCCACGACGGCGTCGACGCCCAGCTCGATGGCCTGCGCAACCAGCTCGACGACCAGGACCGCTGGCTGGCACAACAGGAGGCCAGTGAGCGCAGCCGCAGTGGCATCAGCACCCTGAAGCTTCAGTACCACCGCACCTTCGGCTATTTCCTGGCGGTGAGCCGGGCCAAGGCCGCAGCGGTGCCGGAGCACTGGATCCGCCGCCAGACCCTGGCCAACGAGGAGCGCTTCGTCACCCCGGAGCTGAAGGCCCGCGAGGGCCGCATCCAGCAGCTGCGGGCCCGGGCCGCCCAGCGCGAATACGAGCTGTTCGGCGCCCTGCGCAGCCGCGTGGGCCACCAGGCCGCGGCGATCCGCACGGCTGCCCGGCTGGTGGCCGAGCTCGATGCCATCGCCGGGCTGGCGGAGGTGGCCGGCACCGGCGGCTACTGCCGCCCACAGATCACCGACCCCGACGGCGCCGATGCCCGGGTGGTGCAGATCGAAGCCGGCCGCCATCCGGTGGTGGAACAGCTGCTGGTGGAGCAGGGCTTCACCGCCAACGGCATCGCCCTGGGCCGATCGGCGGCACCGGGCAGCGGCAGCGCCGGCGACGCCGACGGCCCCCCCGACCTGCTGATCCTCACCGGCCCCAACGCCAGCGGCAAGAGCTGCTATCTGCGCCAGACGGGGCTGCTGCAGCTGATGGCCCAGATGGGCAGCTGGATCCCGGCCCGCTCCGCACGCCTCGGCATCGCCGACCGCATCTTCACCCGCGTCGGCGCCGGCGACGACCTGGCCGCCGGCCAGTCCACCTTCATGGTGGAGATGGCCGAAACCGCCAACATCCTTCACCACGCCACGCCGCGCTCGCTGGTGCTGCTCGATGAGATCGGCCGCGGCACCGCCACCTTCGACGGCCTCTCGATCGCCTGGGCGGTGGCCGAACACCTGGCCACCGCCATTGGCGCCCGCAGCGTCTTCGCCACCCACTACCACGAGCTCAACGAGCTGGCGGCCCTGCTGCCCAACGTGGCCAACGCCCGGGTGCTGGTGGAGGAAACCGGCCACGACCTGCGCTTCCTGCACCGGGTGGTGCCCGGCGGCGCCAGCCGCAGCTACGGCATCGAGGCCGCGCGCCTGGCCGGCGTGCCGGCGCCGGTGGTGCTGCGTGCCCGCCAGGTGCTCGGCCGCATCGAGGCCAACAGCCAGATCAGCCTCGCTCAGCCCGCTTCCGGCGAGACGGGCGCAGACGGGGACACGGACGGGGACACAGAACGAGGGCTCGCCGCCTGAAGCCAGCCGGCCCGCAGCAGGGCGTTGCAGGCCGCGGCCACCAGGGCGGCACCGCCCTTCGCCCCCTCCAGCCGGATCTGGGCCAGGCCACTGGCGGCCAGGTGTCGCTTGCTGGCCGCCACCCCCACAAACCCCACCGGCATGCCGATCACCAGGGCCGGGGCCGGCAGCGCCGCCGCGGCCACCAGCCGCAGCAGCTCCTCGAGGGCCGTGGGCGCACTGCCGATCAGCACCACCGGGGCCTGCCCACAGGAGTCCGGCCCAGGGCCCTGCAACGCCGCCAGGGCGGCGGCAAGCCCGGCGGCCGCGCGCGTGGAGCCCGCCGGCGCCTGCGGCGGTGCCCAGTCGAGCCCGCAGACCACCCGGTTCGCGAAGGTGCGGCCCGCCATCGGCGCCACCGCCGCCGCCGCCATGGCGGTATCGGTGACGATCGGCGCCCCCGATGCCAGCGCCGCCAGGCCGGCGACACAGGCCCGGGGACTGAAGCGCAGCAGCCAGGCCACCTCCGGGTCGCCGCTGCTGTGGATGCAGCGCTCCAGCACATCGCGCTCGGGGCCGTTCAGACCCGCCAGCAGCCGCGCCAGCTGGGCATCGCCGCGGGCCTGCTCGGCCAGCAGATCGCGGATCAGCCCAATGCTCTCGGTGAAGATCGGATGGTCGAGCACGCCGCCGATTTCTACAGTCCGGCCAGCACCATGGCAGCCCGAGCGTCCTGAGCTGATGCCCATCCACCTGCTCTGGGGCGACGACGAGGCGGCCCGCACCCGGGCGCTGGATGCCCTGATCGCCGAGCTGGTGGATCCGGCCTGGGCCGCGATCAACCTCAGCCGCCTCGACGGCCAGGAGCCGCTGCAGGCTGCCCGGGCCCTGGAGGAGGCGCGCACACCCCCATTCGGCGGCGGGGCCCGGGTGGTGGTGCTGCAGCGCAGTCCCTTCTGCAACCAGTGCCCCGCCGAGCTGGCCGATCAGCTGGAGGCGACCCTGGAGCTGATCCCGCCGAGCTGCCATCTGCTGCTGCTCAACCCGGCCAAGCCCGACGGCCGCCTGCGCACGACCAAGGCCCTGCAGAAGCGGGCCCGCGCCGGCGCCGACGGGACTGCCACGGCAACAACCACCGCGGTGCAGGAGCGCAGCTTCGCCCTGCCGGCGGTGTGGGATGGGGCCGGCCAGGTGGAGCTGGTGGCCCGCACGGCCCGGGAGCTGGGGTTGCAGCTGGAGCCGGCGGCCGCCGAGGCCCTGGCGGCCGCCATCGGCAGCGACAGCGGCCGCCTGGCCGGCGAACTGGAGAAACTGCGCCTGTTCGCCGCCGGTCCAGGGACCAGTGCCGGGGCCAGCGGCGGCGCAGCGATCAAGCTGGGAGCGGTGCAGGCCCTGGTGGGCGGCCACAGCACCACCGCCCTGGCGGTGGGCGATGCCCTGCTGGCCGGCCCGCCGGCCGAGGCCATCGCCCTGCTCGACGACCTGCTGGCGGCCGGCGAGCCGGCGCTGCGCATCGTGGCCGCCCTCAGCAGCCAGATCCGCGGCTGGCTGTGGGTGGCCCTGCTCGATCGCCAGGGCGAGCAGGACGTGGCCGCGATCGCCAAAGCGGCGGGCATCGGCAACCCCAGGCGCATCTACGTGCTGCGCCGCCAGATCCGCGGCCGCAGCCCCGAGCGCTTCCTGCGGCTGCTGGGCCAGCTGCTGGAGGTGGAGGCCGACCTCAAACGGGGCGCCGAAGCGGGCGCCGCTTTCCGCGATGGCTTCCTGCTGGGCACCGCCGCAGCGGGCTGAGGGCAGATAATCGGGCCGATCGATGTGCAGACCGTGTTGGGCGGCTGCGGTGCCATGGCCCTGCTGGTTCAGAAGTTCGGCGGCACCTCGGTGGCCGACGTGGAGCGCATCCAGGCGGTGGCCAGGCGCGTCGCCCGCTGCCGGGAGGACGGCCACGAGCTGGTGGTCGTGGTCTCGGCGATGGGTCACACCACCGACCAGCTCAGCGGCCTGGCGCGGGCGATCTGCAGCGACCCGCCCCAGCGCGAGCTGGACATGCTGCTCTCCACCGGTGAGCAGGTCTCGATCGCCCTGCTGTCGATGGCCCTGCACTCCCAGGGGGTGCCGGCCGTGTCGATGACCGGCACCCAGGCCGGCATCGTCACCGAATCGGCCCACGGCCGCGCCCGCATCCTGGAGATCCGCACCGAGCGGCTGCGGCGGCTGCTCGACGACGGCCAGGTGGTGGTGGTGGCGGGCTTCCAGGGCACCAGCAGCGGCCAGGCCGGCACGCCCGAGATCACCACCCTGGGCCGGGGCGGCTCCGACACCTCGGCGGTGGCCCTGGCGGCGGCCCTGGGCGCCGAGGCCTGCGAGATCTACACCGACGTGCCGGGGGTGCTCACGACCGATCCGCGGCGGGTGGCCGACGCCCAGTTCCTGGACACGGTGACCTGCGACGAGATGCTGGAGCTGGCCAGCCTGGGGGCCGCGGTGCTGCATCCCCGCGCCGTGGAGATCGCCCGCAACTACGGCGTGCCGCTGGTGGTGCGCTCCAGCTGGAGCGAGGCCCCGGGCACCAGGCTCACCAGCGGCGCCCCCCAGCCGATCGGCAGCGGCGGGCTGGAACTGGGCAAGCCCGTGGACGGCGCCCAGCTGGAGACCCGGCAGGCCGTGGTGGCCCTCTCCCATGTGCCCGACTGCCCCGGGGTGGCCGCCCAGCTGTTTGAGGCCCTCGGCGCCGCCGACCTCAACGTCGACCTGATCGTGCAGGCCACCCATGAGGGCGGTGCCAACGGCGGCTTCACCAACGACATTGCCTTCACCCTGCCGGAGCACCACCTCGAGCGGGCTGCCCTGGTGTGCCGGAAGGTACTCGGCGCCCTCGGGGCCGTGCTGGAGGAGAGCCCCGCCGGCGGCGGCGCCCGCCTGCGCGGTGAAGGGGGGCTGGCCAAGCTGAGCATCTCCGGCGCCGGGATCATGGGCCGGCCTGGCGTGGCCGCCCGCCTCTTCGACACCCTGGCCCGCTGCGGCATCAACCTGCGCCTGATCGCCACCAGCGAGGTCAAGGTGAGCTGCCTGGTGGCCGGCGAGCAGGGCCAGCGCGCCCTGCGGGCCGCCGCCGAGGCCTTCGAGCTGCACGAGGACCAGCTGCAGCACAACCCCGAGCTCTGCCGCCTGGAGGCCCCGGCGGTGCGCGGGGTGGCCCTCGATCGCGACCAGGCCCAGGTGGCCGTGCGGCGGCTGCCGGACCGCCCCGGCACCGCCGCCGCTGTCTGCCGCGCCTTGGCCGATGCGGGCATCAGTCTGGATGCCATCGTGCAGTCGGAGCGCACCCACGGCGAGGGCAGCCAGCTCAGCCGCGACATGAGCTTCACCCTGCGCCGCGATGAGCGCGTCCGGGCCGAGCAGGCCCTGGCGCCCCTGTTGCGCCAGTGGCCTGGCTCCCGATTCGAGGAGGGTCCGGCCATTGCCCGGGTCAGCGCCGTGGGGGCAGGCATGCCCTGCATCCCGGGCACGGCGGCGCGCATGTTCCGCAGCCTGGCGGAAGCGGCGATCAACATCGAGATGATCGCCACCAGCGAGATCCGCACCAGCTGTGTGGTGGCCGCCGCCGACGGCGTGCGCGCCCTGCAGACGGTTCACAGCGCCTTCGAGCTCGGCGGCGCTGTGGTGCACCGGGTCGAGGGCAGTGAGGCGCCCGCCTGATCAGCTCAGGACCGGCCCACCAGCTTCTGCCGCAGCCCCTTGATGCGGTCGCGCAGGTTGGCCGCCTCCTCGAACTCCAGGTTCTTGGCGGCCACTTTCATCCTGTCCTCCAGCTGCTGAATCAGCTCCGGCAGGGCATCGAGGGGCACGGCGATGGGCTCGGCCTGAGCGGTGAGCTGCTCAAGGGGCTCGTCGTTGAGCCGGCGCGACACCTCCAGGCCAGAGAGGATGGAGTTTCCGGCCCGTTTGCCGGCCGGCATCGGCGTAATGCCGTGCTTCTCGTTGTAGGCGTGCTGGATGGCGCGACGGCGTTCGGTTTCGCCGATCGCCTTGGCCATGGAATCGGTGAGGTTTTCGGCATAGAGCAGGGCCTTGCCCTCCACATGACGGGCGGCGCGGCCGATGGTCTGGATCAGGGAGCGCTCGGCCCGCAGGAAGCCCTCCTTGTCGGCATCGAGGATCGCCACCAGCGACACCTCCGGCAGGTCCAGGCCCTCGCGCAGCAGGTTCACCCCCACCAGCACGTCGTAGGCGCCATTGCGCAGATCCTGGATGATCTCGATGCGCTCGATCGAGTGGATCTCGGAGTGCAGATAGCGCACCCGCACCCCGTTTTCGGCCAGGTAATCGGTGAGATCTTCGGCCATGCGCTTGGTGAGCGTGGTCACCAGCACCCGCTCCTGCTTGTCGGCGCGCTGGCGGATCTCGCCGAGCAGGTCGTCCACCTGGCCCTCGGTGGGACGCACCTCCACCACGGGATCGAGCACGCCGGTGGGGCGGATCACCTGCTCCACCACCTGGCCGCGGCTCTCGGCCAGTTCCCACTGGCCGGGGGTGGCGCTCACGAAGATCGTCTGGCGGGCCTTCTGCCAGAACTCCTCGCCCTTGAGCGGCCGGTTGTCGGCGGCGCTGGGCAGGCGGAAGCCGTGCTCCACCAGCACCTGCTTGCGGCTCTGGTCGCCGTTGTACATCGCCTGCAACTGGGAGCAGGTGACATGGCTTTCATCCACCACCAGCAACCAGTCGTCGGGGAAGTAGTCGATCAGGCACTCGGGCGGTGTGCCGGCAACGCGCCCAGCCAGGTGGCGGGCGTAGTTTTCCACGCCGTTGCAGTAGCCCACCTGTTCCAACATCTCGAGGTCGTAGGTGGTGCGCTGCTCCAGCCGTTGGGCCTCCAGCAGCCTGCCCTGGCCGTTGAGCACATCCAGCCGCTCGCGCAGTTCCAGACGAATGGCGGCGATGGCCTCCGCCAGCCGCTCCTTCGGGGTCACGAAGTGCTTGGCCGGATAGATGTTGATCGTGTCGAGACTCTGCAGGATCTCGCCGGTGGTGGGGTCCACGTAGCGGATCGCCTCAACCTCGTCGCCGAACAGCTCAACGCGCACCAGGCGATCGTCGTAGGCCGGGCCGATCTCGAGCACATCGCCGCGCACCCGGAAACGGCCGCGGGAGATCTCAACGTCGTTGCGGGAATACTGGTTGTTGACCAGGTCACGCAGGGAGGCGCGCAGGTTGAGCGTGTCGCCCACCTGGAATTTCACCGCGGCCTTGAGGTATTCGCTGGGGATGCCGAGGCCGTAGATGCAGCTGATCGAGGCCACCACGATCACATCGCGGCGCTCGAACAGCGAGCGGGTGGCGGAGTGGCGCAGCATGTCGATCTCTTCGTTGATCGACGCCGTCTTGGCGATGTAGGTGTCGGAGACGGGCACATAGGCCTCCGGCTGGTAGTAGTCGTAGTAGGAGATGAAATATTCGACGGCATTCTTTGGAAAGAACTCGCGCAGCTCATTGCAGAGCTGGGCCGCCAGGGTCTTGTTGTGGGCCAGCACCAGGGTGGGGCGCCCCGTGCTGGCGATCACATTGGCGATCGTGAAGGTCTTGCCGGTGCCGGTGGCCCCCAGCAGGGTCTGGTAACGCTCACCCCCTTCCACACCCTGCACCAGGCCGGCGATCGCCGTGGGCTGATCGCCCTTGGGCTGGTAGGGGGCGTGAAGCTCGAAGGGGACAACCATGCCCACCATTGTCGGCGACCGGGGCAACCTCCGCGGTGCGCCAGACGGCGCAATGGCCGCCCCGAACGCCAATGGGCGGACGGATCAGGCCGCCGCGGCCTGGCTCATCAGCGCCGAGACGCGGGTGAAGCCCACGTCAAGGCCGAGCATGCGCAGGATGATCGCCGACAGCACCGCGTAGACCACCCCGCCGAGCAGGGCGCTGAGCAGACCGCGCTTGAGCCGGAAGCCCTGGATCAGGGCCGCCGCCAGGCCAAACAGGATCACCGTGATCAGCCAGTTGAACAGCAGGCTCACCGGGCTGATCAGCCCCCCCAGACTGGTCACCGCCCAGACCGGCCCGAGCAGAAGCTTCAGGGGCCAGATCAGCAGGGTGCCGAGCAGGCCGATCACCGCGGCGGAGAGCAGGGCGATGGGGAAGCTGCTCACTTCCACGCCCAGGGGCAACCAGGCCACGATCAGCAGAACCAACGCGCGAATCGGCCACTGCAGCAGCCACACCAGGGAACCCATGGGGGGGAGGGGAGTCAGGCGGCGTCAACCTAGACGCGGATCCAGCCCCCGCAACCCCAGGCGCGGATGGCCGTTACAGGCGCGAGGCCGCAGCGGCGGCAAGCGGCAGCGTGGCTTGAAGCGTCTCGCGCAGGCCGCGCACCACGGCCACCATCGCCAGCTCGTCGTCGAGGCGGTTCACGGCCGAGCCCACACCCACACCGGCGGCGCCGGCGGCGATCGCCATCGGCACCGTGACAGCCGAGAGCCCCGACGCGCAGAGCACGGGCACCTCCAGGCCAGCGGCGGCCAGGGCCCGGGCAATGCCGTGGGTGGCGGCCAGGGTGGGGGCGGCCTTTTCGATCAGGCCCAGGCTGCCGGGGCTGCAGGGGCGGGCACTGGTGCCGCCCTCGGTCTGGATCAGGTCGGCGCCGGCGGCCACCAGCTCCAGCGCCAGCTGGTCCTGCTGATCCAACGGCAGCACGTGCGGCACGGTGACGCTCAGCACCACCTCCCCCAGCAGCGCGCGGCTGCGGCGCGTGAGCTCCAGCACCTCGGCGGCATCGAACAGCCGGCCGAGGGGATAGAAGGCGTCGTAGTTGCCGATCTCCACCAGGGCGGCGCCGGCCGCCACCGCCGCCGGGAAGAGTTCGGGATCCACCGCCGACACGCAGATGGGCAGGCCGCTGGCGGCGGCGGCGGCACGCACCAGCTCGGGATCACAGGCGATGTCGATCAGGTCGGCGCCGCCCTGGCCAGCGGCGCGGGCGATGCGGGTCACACGGGCGGCATCAAAGTTGGTGAGCCCGGCGATCACCTTGAGCAGACGGCGCTGGGCGAGGGCGGAGCGCAGCGGAGCGGGCAGGCGATCGAGACGCGACATGCCGGGGGAAGCACAGTGGAGGGTGATTCTCCCACCCCAAGCCACGGCCTCCTGGAGCGGCGACCACCACCGCCTGCATCGCCTGCTGCGGCGCCACCCCGCTCTGCTGCCGGCCGGTGCCCCCCTGCTGCTGGCGGTGTCAGGCGGGCAAGACTCCATGGCCCTGCTGGGGCTGCTGCTGGATCTGCGGGCCCGCCACGGTTGGCGGCTGACCCTCTGGCACGGCGATCACCGCTGGCGGCCCGAGGCGGCGGCCCAGGCCACCGAGCTGCTGGGCTGGGCGCAGCAGCGGGGCCTGCCGGCACTGCTGGACCGCTGGCAGCGACCACCCGAGCAGCGGCCCACGGAGGCCGCGGCACGGCACTGGCGCTACGAACAGCTGGCCCAGCGGGCCCGGGAGCTGGACTGCACCCGCGTGCTCACCGGCCACACCGCCAGTGACCGGGCCGAGACGCTGCTGCTCAACCTGGCTCGGGGCAGCCACCGCCGCGGCCTGGCCAGCCTGAGGCTGCGGCGGCCCCTGCAGGGCCCCATCGAGCTGGTGCGGCCGCTGCTGGAGTTCGACCGGCGCGACACGGGGCGGATCTGCCAGGCGCTGCAGCTGCCGCTCTGGGTCGATGCCAGCAACGCCGACGGGCGCTTCAGCCGCAACCGCCTGCGCCTGGAGGTGGGGCCGGCGCTCGATGCCCTGCACCCGGGCGCCGATCGGCGCATCGCCCGGGTGGCCGAACAGCTGGCCCAGGCAGAGGACGCCGCCGCAGAACTGCTGCAGCTGGCCCTGCAACCCCTGCTGACGCCGGCAGCGGCGGGCGCGACCGGCATGGCGCTGCTACGCCGGCCCCTGGCGGAGCTGCAGCGCTGCAATCAGGCCCAGCTGCTGCAGCACTGGCTGGAGCAGATCAGCGGCCGGCGCTGGCCGGCCCGCAGCCTGGACGCGCTGCTCGACCGGCTGTCGCCCGAACTCGGGCCGGGCCGCGCCGAGCTCGGCGATGGATGGCAGCTGCGCTGGCAGGGACCCACACTGTGGCTCTGCCGAGCTCCCACCCCCGCAGAGCCATGAGCCTCACACCCGAGATCCTGCAGCAGCGCTACGCCACCATCGAACGCCTGTACAGCGAGCGGCAGTGGCCCCAGGTGGAGGCCCTCAGCGAAGCGCTGCTGCGCGAGCTGCCGTCCGGATCGGACGACCCGGTGCGGCTGCGGCTGCAGCTGCTGCTGGGCCACACGCGCCTCTACGGCATGGGCGCGGTGGTGGATGCCCGCAACCACTACCAGAGCGTGCTGGACCACTGCAGCGAAACCACCCTGCGCGAGATCGCCCAGCAGGGCCTGCAGCAGTGCCGGCAGGTGGAGGAGGGCCGGGGCCTGCAGGACATCGCTGAACCGGCAGCCATCACCGGGGCGGCAGCTGTGGCCGGCGGAGCTGCGGCCATGCCCTGGATGGACGAGCTGGAGGTGGACGTGGTGGAGGAGCCGGAGCAACTGGAGGTGGCTCAGGCCAATCCCGGGCGCGCCCAGGACCTGGAACTGGAGGATGTGGCTGTGCTGAACGCTGCCAGCGCAAGCGGGCGACCCGCCCGTCGCCAGATCGATCGTCTCGCCTTCGACCCCACCCGCCTCAGCGCCCGGGAGCTGGAGGAGCTCAGCCGGGGACTGCTGCGGGTGAGGCTGACCTGAGGCCCGACGGCCTCAGCGGGCGCCCTCAGCTGGCGCCGGCGGCTGAGCGACGCCGGCGGGTGCGGCCGGCGAATTCCGGCTCCTGAACGGGCGCCGGGGCACTGCTGGCGACGGGAGCTGCCGGAGCGGCAGCCGCAGCACCGACGGTCGCCAGCTGGCGCTCCGGCTGGGGCCGGGGGGCGCGATCCTGACGGGCGGTGGGCCGCTCCGCGGGACGATCGGAACGGGTTGGGCGACCAGCGTCGCGACCGCCCCGACCCCGCGGAGCCGGGCGGGAGTCGGGTTCGGCGTCGGCCCGGCCCTTGTACACCGGGGTGCCGGCGGGGGCGGGCTGCACCAGGCAGAGGATCAGCGGCTCCACCTGCAGCTCCCGGCGCAGGCGGCGCTGCAGGCCGAGTTCCACCTCGCGCTGCACGCCCACCCAGTCCACATCGGGAGCCTGGCCGTCACTGGTGCGGCAGAGCTGCTTCCAGCGGTTCTCCAGCACCCAGGTGATCTCCCGCTCGGCCCAGAGGCTGAGCTTGCGGGGGTCGGCACTGGTCACCACCCCGCGCAGGGTCACCCGCGGCGGTGCCGCCATCGCGCCATCGGTGCTGATCGCCGCCAGCAGGGTGATCACGCCGTCCTCAGCCAGTTGCTGGCGCTCCTTCAGCACGCGCCCATCGACGATGCCGTTGCGGGAGGCATCAAGCAGTTCGATACCGGCCTTCACCGGCTCGCCGCGGCGGATCGAATCCGGGGTGAGCTCCACCACGTCACCGTTATCGATGATCAGCATGTTGTCGGCCGGCACGCCCATCGACTGGGCCGTGCGGCTGTGGCACACGAGCATGCGGTGCTCACCGTGCACCGGCACAAAGAACTTCGGCTTGGCGAGGGCAAGCATCAGCTTGTGGTCCTCCTGGAAGCCGTGGCCCGAGACGTGGATGCCCTCACCCTTGCCATAGACAACCTTGGCGCCCAGCATCATCAGGCGGTCGATGGTGTTGACCACCGAGATGGTGTTGCCGGGAATGGGGTTGGCGGAAAAGATGATGGTGTCGCTGGACTTGACCTGCACCTGGGGGTGGTCACCGCGGGAGATGCGGCTCAGGGCTGCCAGCGGCTCACCCTGACTGCCGGTCATCAGCAGCAGGGTTTCACGATCCGGCAGGTCGCGGATCTGCTTGATCGGCACGAACAGATCGTCGGGGGCACGCATGTAGCCAAGCTCCCGGGCCTTGGCAATCACGTTGAGCATCGAACGGCCCAGCAGACCCACCTTGCGGCCGTTCTTGATGGCCAGCTCCAGGATCATCGACACCCGGTGAATCGAGCTGGCAAAGGTGGTGATGATCACCCGGCCCTGGGCCTGGGAGATTTGCCGGTCCAGGTTGGGGAACACCGAACGCTCGGACGGGCAGAAGCCCGGAACCTCCGCATTGGTGGAATCGCTGAACAGGCACAGCACCCCCTGTTCGCCGTAGTGGGCCAGGCGCGCCATGTCAAAGGTCTCGCCATCAACCGGCGTATGGTCAAACTTGAAGTCACCGGTGAAGATCACCGTGCCCACCGGGGTGGTGATGGCCAGCGAGAAGCTGTCCGCCATCGAGTGGGTGTTGCGGATGAATTCCACCGAGAAGTGCTGGCCCACCTTCACCACGTCTCGTGGCGCCACGGTCTTGAGGATGGTGCGGTCCATCACACCGGCCTCCTCCATCTTGCCGGTGAGCAGGGACAGGGCCAGACGCGGCCCATGGATCACGGGAATGTTGAAGTTCTTGAGGTGGTGGGCAATACCACCGATGTGGTCTTCGTGACCGTGGGTCACGATCATGCCGCGGATGCGCTTCTGGTTCTCTTTCAGATAGCTGGTATCCGGCATGACAACGTTGACACCGTGCATGCCATCGCTGGGGAAGGACAGGCCGGCATCCACCAGCATGATGTCGTCGCCGTACTCAAAAACGCAGGTGTTCTTGCCGATCTCGTGCAGGCCGCCGAGGGGAATCACCCGCAGGGCCGGCTGCTTGGAACCTTGATTGCTGCCGTTGGAACTGGACATGTAGGAATGGCTTGAAAAGGATTGGTTGAAAAGGCTCCGATGCGCTGTCTCGATGACAGGCCCTGAGCGGGGATCAGCCTTGGCGTCAGGTGGGACGCAGGGCGGCCAGGGTTTCGGAAAGGCGTTGTCTCACGGTGTCATCAGCGGGGAGAAGGGGAAGTCTTGGGGCACCCACGGGCCAGCCGCTCAGCTCCAGCGCGGCCTTGACGGGGATCGGGTTGGTGGTGCAGAACAGCGCCTTGCAGAGGGGGAGCAGCTGTTCGTGCAGACGCAGCGCCGTGGCCAGGTCACCGGCGAAGAAGGCCTGCACCATCGCACTGATGCGCTCACCGGCCAGGTGACTGGCCACGCTCACCACACCCACGGCACCCACGGCGAGCATGGGCAGGGTGAGGGCGTCGTCACCGGAATAGATGGCCAGGCGATCGCCACACACGCTGCGCAGGGCGCTCACCTCTTCGGTGCTGCCGCTGGCGGCCTTGAAACTCACCACGTTGGGAAGGTCCAGCAGCCGGGACACGGTGGCGGGGGCCAGGCTGGTGCCGGTGCGGCCGGGAATGTTGTAGAGCATCAGCGGCAGCTCCAGCGCCGCCTCGGCGACCGCCCGGAAATGGGCTTCAAGCCCGTCCTGCGGCGGTTTGTTGTAGTAGGGCACCACCACCAGGGCCCCGTCAGCGCCAAGAGCGGCGGCCTGGCGGGTGGCCTCCACCGCCTCGGCCGTGCAGTTGCTGCCGCAGCCGGCCAGCACGGTGGCCCGGTCGCCCACGGCGTCGCGCACGGCAGCGAACAGGCGGTGCTCCTCGTCCCAGCTCAGGGTGGGTGACTCACCGGTGGTGCCGCAGAGCACCAGCCCGTCGGAGCCGTGGCAGACCAGATGATCGGCGAGGCGTGCCGCCAGCTCCAGATCAAGGCCACCGCCAGCCCCGAAGGGGGTGACCATGGCGGTGAGCACCCGGCCGAAGGGAGCGCGACTCAAACGGCACCTCCCCCGCCAGCCGCGGGGCTCTGCAGCAGCTCGGCGATCTGCACGGCGTTGAGGGCCGCCCCCTTGCGGATCTGGTCCCCGCAGAGCCACAGCTCCAGGGCATGGGGGTCGCTGAGGTCCTGGCGGATCCGGCCCACGGCCACCGGATCCCGGCCGGTGACATCGGTGGGCATGGGGAAGCGGTTGTGCTCGAAATTCTCCAGCAGCTCCACCCCGGCGGCGGTGGACAGCAGCTCGCGGGCCTCATCCACGGGGAAGGGCTCGTGGAACTCGATGTTGACGGCCTCGGAATGGGCCCGCAGCACCGGCACGCGCACGCAGGTGGCGGTGAGGCGCAGATCGGGGATGCCCATGATCTTGCGCGTCTCGTTGAGCATCTTCAGCTCCTCTTCGCAGTAGCCGTTGGGCTGGAGGGGGGAGTTGTGCAGAAACAGGTTGAAGGCCAGCGAGTGGGGCAGCACCTCGCTGCGGGCCTCGCCCCCATCCAGCACGGTGCGGCTGAGCTGGCGCAGCTCCTCCATGGCCCGCGCCCCGGCGCCGCTGGCGCTCTGGTAGGTGCTCACCACCACGCGCCGGATCGGCCGCCGCCGATGCAGGGGGGCCAGGGCCAGGGTGAGCAGGATCGTGGTGCAGTTGGGATTGGCGATCACGCCGCGGTGCTCGAAAGCCGCCTCGGGATTCACCTCCGGCACCACCAGCGGCACCCCGGGATCCATGCGGAAGGCGCTGGAGTTGTCGATCACCACGGCACCGGCCGCCATCGCCGCCGGCGCCCACTGCCGCGAGGCCGCGCCTCCGGCGGAGGCCAGCACCAGGTCCACCCCTTCAAAAGCCTCGGCGCTGACCGCGGTGATCGGCAGCTCCTGCTGCTGCCAGCGCAGGCTGCGACCGGCGGAGCGGGGCGACGCCAGGGGCCGCAGCTCCGCCACCGGGAAGCGGCGCTCATCGAGGAGCTGCAGCAGCTCCTGTCCCACCGCACCGGTGGCGCCGAGAATGGCCACCCGCAGCGGGCGGCGGGGCAGGGTGGTGGGAGCGGACGAGGGGGCGGTGGTGGCGCTGATCAATGGAGCTGGGTGAATTGGGGTATGGCCGGATCGGACTGGGTGGCTCAGGGCTGGCATCTGCCGGAGCCTCTGGTGGCGGCAACGCTGCGCGGCAGCGGGACCTCAAGGGCAGGAGCGCGGTGATCTGGAGCGCGTTGGACTGATGGTGGTCAGATGTTGTGGTGTCGGGGCGTCGGGGTCGCTCAGGTCTGGCGAAGTCTGGGTAGCGGCTGCGGTGCCACAGGTGGCGGCCGCAACGGGTGGCAGCAGCGGGTGGCAGCAGCGGGATGCAGATCCGGTGAATGGAACCGGTCCGTGGGAACCGGTGTGACATCAGTTGATTCGGAGTCTGGAGACTGCGGCGGACGAGATCCAGGACGGATCAGTCGAGGACAGATGGGATCTCAAAGCAGGGTCACGGACTGGGTCCGAGACAATGAGAAAGGAGGGCCTGGAGAGCGTTGGGGCTGAGAGGAATGGCGGCTGAGACGGGCTGTGAAACCGGCTCCACCACGTGTTTGCTATGGCTGCACAATACCGCTCCTGGGAAGGGGCCGGCCTCTTTCTTAGGATCAGTGGCTGCGTTTCCCTGCCATGAGTCCCGCCGCCAAAGCCTCCCCATCGGATCCGGCCACCAGCGGGGCACCGACCCTGCAGGTGACCTCCAGCCCCCGCCCCGGTAGCCGGGTGGCGCTGGAGGTGGCCATCCCCGGCACTCGCAGCCGGGCCAGCTACGAGGCGGCCGTGGCCAAACTCAGCCGCAGCATCAAGCTGCCGGGATTCCGGCAGGGCAAGGTGCCGCGGCCGGTGCTGCTGCAGCAGATCGGCCCCCAGCGCATCCGTGCCACCGCCCTCGAAGACCTGGTGGACGCCGCCTTCCGGGACGCCCTGGACATCGAGAAGGTGGCCGCCATTGGGCGTCCGGAACTCAGCGAGGGCTTCGAGCTGGTGCTGGAGCGCTTTGAGCCCGGCAGCGATCTGACGATCACCCTGGAGCTGGATGTGCAGCCCACACCCACCCTGCGGCAGACCCGGGGGCTGACGGCGGAAGCGGAGGAGATCTCCTACGACCCGGCCCGGGTGGACGAGCTGATCGAGCAGTCCCGGCGGCAGCTGGCCACCCTGGTGCCGGTGGAGGACCGACCAGCCGAGAGCGGCGATGTGGCCGTGCTGAGCTTCCGCGGGGTGTTCGTCGACAGCGGCGAGGAGATTGAGGGCGGCAGCAGCGACGCCAGCGAGGTGGAGCTGGAGGAGGGGCGCATGATCCCCGGCTTCGTGGAGGGGGTGATCGGCATGGCCGTGGGCGACACCCGAACCATCGAGTGTCAGTTTCCCGAGAGCTATCCCCAGGAGGATGCCGCCGGCCGCGGCGCCCGTTTCGAGATCACCCTCAAGGACCTCAAAACCCGCGAGCTGCCACCCCTCGACGATGCCTTCGCCCAGCAGGCCAGCGACAAGCAGACCCTGGCCGAGCTGCGGGAGGACCTTGAAGTCCGGCTCAAGGAGGACAGCGACCGGCGCGCCGCCGCCGCCCGCCACGACGCCCTGATCCAATCCCTGGTGGAGCAACTGGAGGTGGAACTTCCCGAAACCCTCGTCCAGCAGGAAGTGCGCACGCTGATTGAGCAGACCGCCGGCCAGATCGCCCAGCAGGGCATGGACGTGAAGAAGCTGTTCACCCCTGATCTGGTGCGCTCCCTGATGGACAGCTCGCGGCCGGAGGCCGAACAGCGCCTGCGCCGCAGCCTGGCCCTGCAGGCCCTGGCGGCCGCCGAGGCGATCGAGGTGGCCGCCGAGGAGCTGGAGGCCAAGGTGACCGAGGTGCGCCGCAGTCTCAACCAGGAGCAGGGGCCGGTGGATCCGGAGCGCCTGCGCGGGGTGGTGGCCGACGATCTGCTGCGCGAGAAGCTGCTCGCCTGGCTGGAGGAGAACAGCACCGTCAGCGCCAAAGCCAAGGCCGATGGGCCGCCCGAGGAGGGCCTGGCAAGCGAGGGGGAGGCTGCGACCTGAGCCCTCTCCCCATAGATTGACAGACCCTGCCCAACGCCTCGCATGAGCGCCGCCCACCCGCTGATGCCCGATCCCACGGCCCTGCCCGATCCCACGGCCCTGATCGATCCAGAGTCCCTGCGGCCCCATCGGGTCGAGAGTCGCTGGACAGGGCCGGCACCTCAGGCAATCAGCGGCCGACCGGTGGCCGCACCGGGCGTGCTGCCCACGGTGGTGGAGCAGTCGGGCAAGGGTGATCGGGCCTTCGACATCTACTCACGGCTGTTGCGCGAGCGCATCATCTTTCTGGGCACCGGCATCGACGATGCCGTGGCCGATGCGGTGGTGGCCCAACTGCTCTTCCTGGAGGCGGAAGACCCGGAGAAGGACATCCAGATCTACGTGAATTCCCCGGGCGGATCCGTCACCTCCGGCCTCGCCATCTACGACACCATGCAGCAGGTGGCGCCCGATGTGGTCACCATCTGCTATGGCGTTGCCGCGTCGATGGGGGCCTTCCTGCTCTCCGGCGGCACCAAGGGCAAGCGCCTGGCCCTGCCCAACGCCCGGATCATGATTCACCAGCCCCTCGGCGGTGCCCAGGGACAGGCCGTGGACATCGAGATCCAGGCCAGGGAGATCCTGTTCCTCAAAGACACCCTCAACGGCCTGATGGCGGAGCACACCGGCCAACCCCTGGAGAAAATCACCGAAGACACCGACCGCGACTACTTCCTTTCTCCGGCGGAGGCGGTTGAATACGGCCTCATCGATCGGGTGGTCAGCGACAGCTTCGTCGGCGCCGGGGTCACCACTCCAGCGGCGACACCGGCCTGAAACTCCAGCGCTCTGCCGGCTCGCTGCCTTGTCCACCCTGGTTCGATCCTTCACGACAGCTGACGAAACCGGCGATGGGGGCAATGCTGGTTCCTGTGCTGCGTGGAGGATGCACGGCACCCCTCGGGCTCCGAGGTTCCCAGCGCACCCTCCCCGCTCCAGGGACACCCCACCACTCTCTCTTTCCCCCTCCTCCGTTTCGGTCCCTGCTCTCGTCCCTCCGTCCCGCCCGGACCCTTCCTCCGGCTGACTCACCCGATGGCCAAGTTCGACGCCCATCTGAAGTGCTCCTTCTGCGGTAAGTCGCAGGACCAGGTGCGCAAGCTGATCGCCGGGCCGGGGGTCTACATCTGCGACGAGTGCATCGATCTCTGCAACGAGATCCTCGACGAGGAACTGGTGGACCATGGCGCCGCTGGCGGCGCCCGTCACGCCCCCGAGCACAGCCGCGGCAAGCCGGCAGCGAAAAAGACCAGCAAACCGGCCCCCACCCTGGCGGAGGTGCCCAAGCCCCAGGAGATCAAGACCTTCCTCGACGGCCAGGTGGTGGGGCAGGACGTGGCCAAGAAAACCCTCTCTGTGGCCGTCTACAACCACTACAAGCGCCTGGCCTGGCAGGGCGACGGCGGCGGTGAGGCGGCCGAAACCGCCACCCGCCTGCACAAGAGCAACATCCTGCTGATCGGCCCCACCGGCTGCGGCAAGACACTGCTGGCCCAGACCCTGGCCGAACTGCTGGAGGTGCCCTTTGCGGTGGCTGACGCCACCGCTCTCACCGAGGCCGGCTACGTGGGCGAGGACGTGGAGAACATCCTGCTGCGGCTGCTGCAGAAGGCCGACATGGATGTGCAGCAGGCGCAGCGCGGCATCATCTACATCGACGAGATCGACAAGATCGCCCGCAAGAGCGAGAACCCCTCGATCACCCGCGACGTCTCCGGCGAGGGGGTGCAGCAGGCCCTGCTGAAGATGCTTGAGGGCAGCGTCGCCAACGTGCCGCCCCAGGGAGGCCGCAAACACCCCTACCAAGACTGCATCCAGATCGACACCAGCCAGATCCTGTTCATCTGCGGTGGCGCCTTTGTGGGCCTCGATGAGGTGGTGCAGCGGCGCCTGGGCCGCAATGCCATCGGCTTCATCAGCCCCGACGGCACCGGCCGGGCCCGCCACGCCCGCGAGCGTCAGGCCAGCGAAGTGCTGCGCCATCTGCAGCCCGAAGACCTGGTGAAGTACGGCCTCATCCCCGAGTTCATCGGCCGCCTGCCGGTGAGCGCCGTGCTCGAACCCCTCGACACCCACGCCCTGCAGTCCATCCTCACCGATCCCCGGGATGCGCTGGTGAAGCAGTTCCAGACGCTGCTGAGCATGGACGACGTGCAGCTGGAGTTCGAGCCCGACGCCATCGAGGCGATCGCCGCCGAGGCCCACCGGCGCAAGACCGGCGCCCGCGCCCTGCGCGGCATCGTGGAGGAGCTGATGCTTGAGCTGATGTACGACCTGCCCTCCCAGCAGGAGGTGAAGACCTTCACGATCACCCGCGATCTGGTGGAACAGCGCAGCCGCGCCCAGGTGCTCCCCCTGGGCGGCAGCATGGAGTCCGTTCAACAGGCCAGCGCCTGATCTGCCTTGGCCGCCGCCGACCATCTTCAGGTTTCCCGCCGGCACGGCCTGTTCAACCACCACGGCATCGATCTGGGCGACGGCAGCGTGGCCCATTACCTGGAGGGGCGGGAAATTCTGCGCAACTCCCGCGAGGAGTTCAGCCGCAGTGAACCGATCAGCGTTGTCGACTACGGCGAGGGCGACTGCTCCCCCGCCGGCGTCACCCTGCGGCGAGCCATGGGCCGGCTGGGGGAGCAGAACTACAACCTGCTGTTCAACAACTGCGAGCACTTCGCCCACTGGTGCAAGACGGGCCGCCATCGCAGCGGCCAGGTGGAGAACTGGATTCACACCGGCAGCCTCGGCGCCCTGGCCATCGGCCAGTGGCTGCCGGCCGCGGCCCTGGCCGGCGCCCGCCTGCTGCTGCGGCAGGGGGTGCCGCTGGAGGGGGGGCTGGAGCTGGCCCGCCGCAGCCTGCGCCAGCTCGAGGAGCTGCGTCAGACGCTGCAGGCGCGGCTGGATGAGGAGCTGAGCAAGGCCGAGTCCATCTGGGGGCAGAGCCAGTTCGAGAGCCTGCGCCGCGCCGCCCTGCGGCTCGCCGACCAGCTGGCGGAGGTGGAGGATCTGGAGACGGCCCTGGAGCATCGCCTGCAGGGGCTGCTCGAGGGCCAGGACCCACCCCACGGCCTGCTGCAGCCGGGCCCGGCCGAGCCGTCGTCCCCATCCCCACAGCCCAGCCTGCCGAACCGGCCATAACCGGCCCCAGCGCTCAGCAGCCCCGCATGTCCCAGGCCTACCAGCCGCTCCACCACAAGTACCGGCCCCAGCGCTTCGATCAGCTGGTGGGCCAGGAGGCCATCGCCGCCACCCTGGTCAATGCCCTGCGCTCCAGACGCATCGCGCCGGCCTATCTGTTCAGTGGCCCGCGCGGCACCGGCAAGACCTCCAGCGCCCGCATCCTGGCCCGTTCGCTGAACTGCCTGGCCGCGGAGGCACCCACGCCGGAGCCCTGCGGGGTGTGCGAGCTGTGCACCGCCATCACCGCCGGCAACGCCCTCGATGTGATCGAGATCGACGCCGCCTCCAACACCGGCGTCGACAACATCCGCGACCTGATCGAGCGCTCCCGCTTCGCGCCGGTGCAGGCCCGCTGGAAGGTGTATGTGGTGGACGAGTGCCACATGCTCTCGACCGCCGCCTTCAACGCCCTGCTCAAGACCCTCGAGGAGCCGCCACCGCGGGTGGTGTTCGTGCTGGCCACCACCGACCCGCAACGGGTGCTGGCCACGATCCTCAGCCGTTGCCAGCGCTTCGACTTCCGGCGCATCCCCCTGGCGGCCCTGGAGGGGCACCTGGGTTGGATCGCCGAGCAGGAGCGGATCGACATCACGGCCGAGGCCCTGCACGTGGTGGCCCAGCGGGCCCAGGGGGGTCTGCGGGACGCCGAGAGCCTGCTCGATCAGCTCAGCCTGCTGCCGGCCCCGATCGAGGCCATGGCGGTGTGGGAGCTGCTGGGGGCGGTGCCGGAGCAGGAACTGCTGCAGCTGGCCCGCGACCTGGCGGGGGCCGACCCCGTGGCCGTGCTGGAAACCTGCCGCAGCCTGCTGGAGCGGGGCCGGGAACCGGCCGCGGTGCTGCAGGGTCTGGTGGCTCTGCTGCGGGATCTGGTGCTGGCGGGGGTGGCGCCGGAGCGGCTGGAGCTCACCGGCATCTCGCTCCAGCTGCGCGACCAGCTGCCGGCCCTGGCCCGCGCCATCGGCAGGGCCCGGCTGCTGGGCTGGCAGGCCCAGCTGCGCAGCAGTGAGCAGCAGCTGCGCCACAGCGTCAACCCGCGTCTCTGGATCGAGGTGCTGCTGCTGGGCCTGCTGGCCGAACCGGCTCAGTCCCCAACCCCTGCTGCCGCGGCGGCTCCAGCTCCAGTGGCCGTCGCCGCTCCGACAACAGCTCCAGGCCCCACCCCGGAGCCGGCGGCGGCCTCGCCCCCTGCCCCGATCCCAGAACCGGCCCCTGACCCTGCCCCTGTGGAGGCTGCGGCCGCCAGCGGCGGCGCCAACCTCCCGGAGCTGTGGCAACAGATCCTGGCCGGCCTCGAGCTGCCCTCCACCCGCATGCTCCTCTCCCAGCAGGCCCGCCTGGTGCGGCTGGATGAGCGCCAGGCGGTGGTGCAGGTGGCAGGCACCTGGATGGCCATGGTGCAGACCCGCCAGAGCCTGCTGGAACAGGCGATCACGCGGGCCCTGGGCGGCCCGCGCCAGCTGACGCTGCAGCCCGGTCACGATGCCGTGGCCCAACCGCCCCAGCCCACACCGGCGGCGATCTCCCGGGTTGCGCCCAGACCCGCGCCGGCGGCGAGGCCGGACAGGGCGGTGGCCAATCCGCCCGCCGTGCCCCCGCCCGGTGCCGCACCAGCGGCCAACCCCACAGACCCGCGCCCCACAACGGCTGCCTACCCCCCAGCGCCTTTGGCGCCTCCAGGGCCACCCGTGCCAGCGCCGCCGGGACCCGTCGCCGCCCAGCCAACGGGCTCAAGCGCAGCGCTGGATCAGCAGGCCCGCCGTCTGGCGGAGTTCTTCAACGGCGAGGTGGTCGATTTCGACGGCCCCCTCGACGACCTCCAGGACGAGCCGGCCCAGGGCAGCGTCAGCTGAGCTCAGGCGGTGGCCGGATCCTCCCCGAGGTGGAGGGTCTTGGCCCAGACCAGCCGCTTGGGCAGCACGGCCATGCGCAGGGTGGTCCAGGGGATCACCAGGAACCAGTGCCCCAGGTAGAGAATCCCGAGGGACAGGTTGAGCGGTCCCACGGCCGGCAACGGCGGCCCCTCGCTCAGGCGGCGGCAGCCGCTGACGATCGACACGCCGGAGAGGCCGAAGGCCACGAACGACAACGGCCAGATGGCGGGCAGGGTGCGGGTGATGGCGGCTCCCAGCAGATCGGCCGCCGCCACCATCGGCAACACGTACTGGAGCAGGAAGAAGCAGGTGAGGTCGAGCTTGGGGCGGGCGCCCACCCGGTGGGAAAGCAGACCTGGGGAGTAGTCGAAGAAGCGCTGCAGGCCGCCCTCGGCCCAGCGCTGCCGTTGGCGGAAGAGCGCCCTCAGGCTGAGCACGGCCTCCTCCTGTACGGGGGGATCCCAGGCGATCGCCACCGGCTGGCGACCCAGCAGCAGGCGGATGCTGAGGTCCAGGTCGTCGGTGACCGTGGCCTCGTTGAAGCCACCGACGTCGAGCAGGGCATCCCGGCGCAGCAGCTGACCGTTGCCGCGCAGCTCCACGACGCCGCCGTGGCTCATGCGCCCCTGCTGGACCACCGCATCGAGCACCATCTCCATGGCCTGGGCGCGGGTGAGCCAGTTGGCCTCGGGGTTGGCCACCGCCTTGCGCAGTTGCACCGCCCCCCAGGCCCCGGCCTCGGCCATGGGGATCAGCCGCTCGAGGGTGTCCGGTTGCAGATCGGCGTCGGCGTCGAGCACCAGCATCCAGGGGGCCCGCAGCTGATGCAGGGCCAGGTTCAGGGCCCCCGACTTGCCGCCACCGGCGTCCGGCTCACGCCGCAGCACCTGCAGAAAGCTGTGCTGACCCTGCAGCTCCGCCAGCACCTGGGGCGTGCGGTCGCTGCTGCCGTCATCCACCACCCACAGCCGCAACTGCGAGGCCGGATAGCGCAGGGCGGCCATGCGCTCCACCAGGCGGCCGATCACGGCCTGTTCATCGCGGGCGGCCACAACCACATCCACCGCCGGCAGCACCTGGCCAGCCAGGGCGGCCGCGGCACTGGGATCTGGGCGCTCAGCGCCGCGACCGCCCCTGGGGCCGGTGAGGGCCGGCACCAGCACGGTGCGGATGCTGTAGCCCCCCAGGACCAGGGCCATGGCGATGGCCGGAAACAGCCGTACGGCGGGATCCAGCCAGTGGGGACCGAGGCCGGCGCAGCCGCACACCAGCACGAACAGGGCCGACTTGCCGCGACGGTGATCGGAGGCACTGGCGTCGGCAGCCATGGCGATCACGCAGAGGCCTGGACTCTAGGGGGCTTGCCCGGGGACAAGGGCAGCGGCGCCGAGGGCCGACAGGGGCTGGAGCTGGGTGCCGGGGTAGTAGTGATCGAGAATCCGCTGCAGACCCCAGCCCCGGCGGGCCAGGTCGATGGCGCCGGCCTGGGAGAGGCCGACGCCATGGCCGAAGCCTCCGCCCACGAAGCGCCAGCGACCCGGGCCCTGGGGCTCGACCACGAACAGCGTGCTGGGCAGCTGCCGGAGGGTGCGGCGGATGGCATCCAACCGCAACACCACACTGGGGCCACCGGCCTCAGCGCTGCCGGCGATCTCCAGCGCCAGCACCCGCCCGCTCGCCCCCCGCTCCAGCACCCGCACCTGCTCGGGGCTGCCGAGCTGGGGCGCCTGGGACTGGAGGGCCTGGCGCAACTGAGCCGCGTCCAGCGAACGGGTCCAGCGGAAGCGCGGGTGATCGGCGCCATAGAAGCCGCTGTTGGCCAGCAGGGGACCCACCTGGGCGGCCGCCAGGGGCAACACGAAGCGCTGCTGCAGGGCAGCACCACCATCCACCCGGGGGCGCAGATAGGGCAGCGGCGCGCCGCTCCACCCCTCCTCAAAGCCGGCCGACACGCCGCCGTTGGTGGCGTGATACACCCCGTGGATCGGCTGCCCCTGCCAGGCCAGCACCTGGTGGCGGGTGCTGTTGATGGCCTGGCGCACCGCCGGGCCGGCCGTGCGCGGGTCGGCATACACCTGGCACTGCACGGTGGCGCAGAGGTGATAACCATCAACGGCGAAGCGCTGCAGGTTGCGCAGGGCCCAGGTGCGGGCCAGCAC
Source organism: uncultured cyanobacterium (assembly GCA_963765575.1). Taxonomy (GTDB): domain Bacteria; phylum Cyanobacteriota; class Cyanobacteriia; order PCC-6307; family Cyanobiaceae; genus NIES-981. The sequence continues at coordinate 673,329 of CAVXWZ010000002.1, forward strand.
CGCCTGGGCGGCCAGGGCCACCGGCGGCGAGCCGGCACCGATCTCATGGGGCACCACCCCCTGGAGGTAGCGCTCCAGGGGCACGGTTTCCACCAGGCTCCAGCCACCGTGGGCGTCAGGCAGGAGCCGGAACGGTCCGGCGAACACCCCCTGGCCCCAACGCAGCCCGCCGGGGGTCTCCAGGGTGAGGGCGGAGCTGAGGGGCACCGGGCCGCTATCGCGGCGCAGCTCCAGCACGGCGCGGCGGTCCAGGGTCTGCTCCACCAGCCGGACAGGGCCCAGGTCGGCCGGCACGGGGGCATCCGCCGCCGCCCACACCTCCCAGTCCCTGGGATAGCCGATCACCGGCTCGGCACCGGCCTGACGCCAGCGGTCGGCCGCCGCGGCCGCACTCTCGTAGCTGGCGAAGGGGCCCAGCACCTGGCGGCGAATGCGCTGGGGCGGCTGCAGCGGCTCCTGGCGCCAGTGCAGCACCAAGCTGGGCGACTGGTAGCGGGCGCCATCGGGGGCCACCAGGGTGATCAGCCCCTGGGCGCTGCGCAGCTCAATCGGCTGGGACGGGCGCAGACGGGAGGCCAGGGCCACCCAGATCACCGGCGTGGCCGCATCCACCGCGGGCGCGCTGGGCACGGGCCAGTGCAGCGCCGCGGCAGCGGCTGGGGGCGGCGTCAAGGGCGACTCGGCTCGGCATCCGCCCGCCAACAGCACCGGCAGCGCCAGGGCGATGGGCCCCAGCCGCGGCAGAGCCGCACGCAGGGCAAGGGCGGCGAAGGCGGCGGTGGGCAGCGGGACGATGCGCGGCAGCGGCATGGGGATCGGGCGCAGCGGGGCTGGCTGCACGGAGAAGCGGCTCCAATCCTGAAGGACGACAGCAGCCCAGAGCAGGACCTGGTGACGATCGCGTCGTAAGCTGGCCGACTGCGCCCGTGCCAGGAGACATGCCGAAGCTCAAGACCCGCCGAGCGGCCGCCAAGCGGTTCCAGGTCACCGGCAGCGGCAAGTTCATGCGTCGTCATGCCTTCCGCAACCACCTGCTCGATCACAAGAGCTCGAAGCGCAAGCGCTTTCTGGGCACCAAGTCCGTCGTCGATGAGCGCGACGCCGACAACGTGAGCGCCATGCTCCCCTACAGCTGACCCTTCCCTCCGTCCTGCCGACCCCCTGAGTCCCTGCCATGGCCCGCGTCAAGAGAGGCAACGTCGCCCGCAAACGCCGTCAGAAAATCCTGCGCCTGGCGCGGGGGTTCCGCGGCAGCAACGGCAGCCTGTTTCGCACCGCCAACCAGCGGGTGATGAAGGCCCTGTGCAATGCCTACCGTGACCGGCGTCGGCGCAAGCGTGACTTCCGCCGTCTGTGGATCGCCCGGATCAACGCCGCGGCCCGCCTCAACGGCCTCAGCTACAGCCGCCTGATCGGTGGCCTCAAAAAGGCCGATGTGCGCATCAACCGCAAGATGCTGGCCCAGCTGGCTGTGGTTGATCCCGGCAGCTTCGCCGCCGTGGCCGGCGCTGCTAAGAACTGACCTTTCTGCATCGGGTGGTCCTTGGACTCTCTCCTGCCTCAGGCCTACCTGATCGGTCTCGTCGTCCTGCTGGGGGTGGCGGCGATCGTCGTCGCCCGCCAGATCTGGATGGTGCGCCGTGACGAAGTCACCCTGGCGAAGCTCGAGCAGGGCAGCCCTGCCGACCGGGACAGCGAGTCGGCCAGCCTCTATGAGCTGGCCTCGGTGCAGCTGCGCAAGCGGCTCTTCGGCCAGGCGGTGGACAACCTGCGCAAGGCCCTCAAGCTGGCCCGGGCGGGCGACGATCCCCCGGAAGCCCTGGCGCTGATCGAAAACGCCCTGGGCTTTGCCCTGGCTGCCCAGAACAATTACAAGAGCGCCATTCGCCACTACCGCTCGGCCCTCGAGGCCAGGCCCGACTACCCGGTGGCGCTCAACAACCTGGCCTACGCCCTCGAGAAGCAGCGCAACCTCGAGGAGGCCAGCGACACCTATCTCCAGGTGCTTGAGCTGGACGCCGGCAACAGCACAGCCCGCAAGCGACTGGCCCGATTGCAGCGCACCTTGGCGACGCCCCCCCCAGCCCCCCAGTCCAAGGGCACTGGCTCCGGACCCGCCTCCAAGGCCAGTCCCTAGGCCATCACCAGAGCCCCCGGATCGGGGCTGTGGGGCTGCCGCCGGCAGGCGTGAGTGGCTCCTGAATCTGCTGTGGGCTCAGCACCAGGCGGCCACCGGGGTTGGTGAGACGGGAGGCCTGCCATCCCGCCAGGCTGAGGCCCTGCAGCCCGGTGAAGACGCCGCCGGGCTCGAGACTGGCCAGACCCACCGGGCGCAGCAACAGCAGATCGAGCTGGTCGCTGCGGGCATTGAGATTGCCTTGCACAGGACTCACCACCTCGCCGATCCGCATCTCCCCGCGCAGATCCACCTGCTGGCCCATGGGGCGGGGCCTGACCAGCAGCATCTGCACCGGCACGGTCTCGGTCGAGCCGAAGGGCTGGTAGCTGCCGATCCAGATCAGGGGCATGTCCCGGGCCAACAGCCGGGCCCTGGCCACCGGATCGAAGGTCTCCACCGAATCGAAGCGCGGCATGCCGCCGGCGGGGTCCATGCCACTGGCGGGGTCCATGCCGGCCGGCGGGGTGAAGGGCAGAAAGCCGCCGAAGGCGTCACTGCCTAGCGGCACCTGCGCCAGGGCGCCCCCCCCGGCGAGCAGGACTGCCGCTGCGAGCAGGGGTGGGACGGCGCGCCGCCGCCGGCTGGCCGCGCAGCGCTGAGCGGCAGGGGTGTTGGGCTCAGGGGTGCGCACGGCGGCAGGCGGAACGACAGCTGTGGTGGGAGGCTAGATCCATTCGGCAGTGCAGCGTCCGTCCTCCGCGTGGTTCAGTCCGCCCCCAACCCCAACCCCACGAGCCCGGTGACCGATGCCCTGGTGATCGGTGGTCGCCGCTTCCGCAGCCGGCTGATGACCGGCACCGGCAAGTACCCCAGCCTCGCCGCCATGCAGGCCAGCGTCGCCGCCAGCGCCTGCGAGATCGTCACGGTGGCCGTCCGTCGCCTGCAGAGCAGGGCCGCCGGCCATGAGGGCCTGATGGAGGCCATCGACTGGTCGCAGATCTGGATGCTGCCCAACACCGCCGGCTGCGCCACCGCCGAGGAGGCCGTGCGGGTGGCCCGTCTGGGCCGGGAGCTGGCCAAGCTGGCGGGACAGGAGGACAACACCTTCATCAAGCTGGAGGTGATCCCCGACAGCCGCCACCTGCTGCCGGATCCATTCGGCACCCTGGAGGCCGCCGAGCAGCTGGTGCGGGAGGGGTTCACCGTGCTGCCCTACATCAACGCCGACCCCCTGCTGGCCAGGCGTCTGGAGGAAGCCGGCTGCGCCACGGTGATGCCCCTGGGCTCGCCGATCGGCTCCGGCCAGGGCATCCGCAACGCCGCCAACATCGCCCTGATCATCGAGAACGCGCGCGTACCGGTGGTGGTGGACGCGGGCCTGGGCGTGCCCAGCGAAGCCGCCCGGGCGATGGAGATGGGCGCCGATGCGCTGCTGATCAACAGCGCCATCGCCCTGGCCGGCGATCCGCCGGCGATGGCCCGGGCGATGGCGATGGCCACCGAGGCCGGCCGCACCGCCTTCCACGCCGGCCGGCTGCCCGTGCGGGGGGAGGCCAGTGCCAGCTCCCCCAGCAGCGGCCGCGTGGGCGCCTGAGGGCCACCATGAAGAAGCGTGCCGAGCCCCTGGGGGCAGCCGGCTGGCCTCCATAGGCTGAGTTGAAGTACTCAGTGCCGGTCATGCAGGTCACCGAAGAAGACGGCGGCAAACTCAACGCCTTCGCCCGCGAGCCGCGCATGGTGGTGATGGAGAAGGGGGAGAGCAGCGGGGCAGGCAACCGGGGGCTGCTGATCGGTGGTGCCCTGCTGGTGCTGCTGCTGGTGGCACTGGCGGCGGGGATCAGCCAGTAGCCAGGCCGCCATCCCACGGCAGCGGCGGGATCTCCGCGTAGCAAGATGGTGCGCAATACAGGATGGGCAGACCTGGGGATGCGGCAATGAAGATCTTGGTTCTCGGCGGCGACGGCTTCTGCGGTTGGCCCTGCGCCGTCAACCTCGCCGATGCCGGCCACGACGTGCTGATCGTCGACAACCTCAGCCGGCGCAAGATCGACATCGACCTGGAGGTGGAGTCGCTGACGCCCATCGCCACCATCGGTGAGCGGCTGCGGGCCTGGGAGCAGGTGGGCGGCAAGCCGATGGACTTCGAGCAGCTCGACATCGCCACGGAATACGACCGCCTGCTGGAGCTGCTGCGCCGGGAGCGCCCCGACGCCGTGGTGCACTTCGCCGAACAACGGGCGGCCCCCTATTCGATGAAGAGCAGCGCCACCAAGCGCTACACCGTGGACAACAACGTCAACGGCACCCACAACCTGCTGGCCGCGATCGTGGAGAGCGGCCTCGACATTCACATCGTGCACCTGGGCACGATGGGGGTGTACGGCTACGGCTCCCACCGCGGCGCCACGATTCCCGAGGGCTACCTCACGGTGGAGGTGCCCCAGCCGGATGGCAGCCGCTTCACCGAGAAGATCCTGCACCCTGCCAGCCCCGGCAGTGTGTATCACATGACCAAGACCCTGGATCAGTTGTTGTTTCTCTACTACAACAAAAACGACCAGATCCGCATCACCGACCTCCACCAGGGCATCGTCTGGGGCACCAATACGGCCCTCACCGAAAAGGATCCGCGCCTCACCAATCGCTTCGACTACGACGGCGACTACGGCACGGTGCTCAACCGTTTTCTGATGCAGGCGGCCATCGGCTACCCGCTCACCGTGCACGGCACCGGCGGCCAGACCCGCGCCTTCATCCACATCCGCGATTCGGTGCGCTGCGTGCAGCTGGCCCTGGAGCACCCGCCTGCCCACGGCGAGAAGGTGAAGATCTTCAACCAGATGACCGAAAGCCACCAGGTGGGCGAGCTGGCCCGCAAAGTGGCTGACCTCAGCGGCGCCGAGATCACCTACCTGCCCAACCCCCGCAACGAGGCCGTGGAGAACGACCTGATCGTGGACAACCGCTGCTTCATCGAGCTCGGTCTCAACCCCACCACCCTCGATGACGGCCTGATGGCCGAGGTGGTGGACGTGGCCCGGCGCTGGGCCGACCGTTGCGACCGCAGCCGCATCCCCTGCCAGTCGGCCTGGACCAGCACCCAGGCCCAGGCCATCGCGGCCGTTCCGGCCGCCTGACCGCCGCCATCCCCGGCCCTCCCCCCTTGAAGATCGCCTTCTTCACCGAAACCTTCCTGCCCAAGGTGGACGGGATCGTCACCCGCCTCACCAAGACCGTGGAGCATCTGGTGGCGGCGGGCGATGAGGTGCTCATCGTCTGCCCTGAAGGCGCGCCTGCCGCCTACATGGGTGCCCGGGTGGTGGGGGTGCCGGCCATGCCGCTGCCCCTCTACCCCGAGCTGAAGCTGGCCCTGCCGCGACCAGCGGTGTCGGAGGCCCTGGACGCCTTCGACCCCGACCTGGTGCATGTGGTGAATCCGGCCGTGCTCGGCCTGGGCGGCATCTGGCTGGCCAAGACCAAGGGCTATCCGCTGGTGGCCAGCTACCACACCCACCTGCCCAAATACCTGGAGCACTACGGCATGGGCATGCTTGAGCCCCTGCTCTGGGAGCTGCTCAAGGCCGCCCACAACCAGGCCAGCCTCAACCTCTGCACCTCCACCGCCATGGTGCAGGAGCTGAGCGAGAAGGGCATCCAGCACACCGACCTCTGGCAGCGGGGGGTGGACACGGAGCTGTTCCGGCCCGAGCTGCGCAACGAGGCCAGCCGCCGCCGACTGCTCGGTGGCCACAGCGACACCGGCAAACTGCTGCTCTACATCGGTCGCCTGTCGGCGGAGAAGCAGATCGAGCGCATCCGGCCGGTGCTCGAGGCCCTGCCCGACGCCCGCCTGGCCCTGGTGGGCGATGGTCCCCACCGCCAGCAGCTCGAGGCCCACTTCAGCGGTCTTCCCGTCACCTTCGTGGGTTACCTGGCGGGCGAGGAGCTGGCGGCCGCCTACGCCAGCGGCGATGCCTTCCTCTTCCCCTCCAGCACCGAAACCCTGGGGCTGGTGCTGCTGGAGGCGATGGCGGCCGGCTGCCCGGTGGTGGGGGCCAACCGCGGCGGCATTCCCGACATCGTCACCGACGGGGTGAATGGCTGCCTCTACGAGCCCGATGGGCCCGATGGCGGTGCCACCAGCCTGACGGCGGGGGTGCAGCGCCTGCTGGGCCAGGGGGCCGAGCGCCAGGGCCTACGCCAGGCCGCCCGGGCGGAAGCCGAGCGCTGGGGCTGGGCCGGGGCCACCGACCAGCTGCGTGGCTACTACAGGCGTCTGCTGGAGGGCAAAGCGCTCAGCCTGGTGGCCTGATCCGTTCCTTTGCTTGACCAGGCCAGCTGTGTGATCAGGCCAGCTGTGTGATCAAGCCAGCTGCCGGATCACTCCAGTCGGGCGCCAGGCGGCGGCGCGGCGGCGGGCCGGCCGTTCTGGAACCAGGCGCTGAACAGGGCCTGGGCCATGGGGACCGCCACGGTGCCGCCGTAGCCCCCCGAGTTCTCCCCGAAGGCGATCACCACCAGATCAGCGCCGACGGCCGGCGCGTAGCCGCCGAACCAGGCATGCACGGGCCTGGGCGGATCCTCGGCGGTGCCCGTCTTCCCCGCCACGGGGGGCAGATTGGGCTGGTTGAGCGCCCGGGCCGTGCCCTGCTCCACCGCCAGACGCAGGCCCCGGCTCACCGTGCTGAAGGTGTCCGGCTGGAAGCCGATCCACTGCCGCTGCGGCTCCTGCTCCACCAGGTGGGGGGTCACCAGCCAGCCACCGTTGGCCACAGCGGCAAACACGCGGGCCATCTGCAGGGGGGTGACCAGCACAGCCCCCTGGCCGATGGAGGCGGTGATCGTGTCCACATCGGTCCAGGGCTCGGCCAGCACCTCTTTCTTCCAGGCCTTGTCGCCCAACAGGCCCTTGCCCTCCTCCTCCTTCAGCTCCACACCGGTGCGCGACCCGAGCCCCAGCCGCCGGGCCGTCGCGAAAATGGCGTCGGCACCGGTGGCGATGCCCGCCCGGTAGAAAAAGCTGTTGCTGCTCAGGGCCAGGGCCATCGGGAAGCCCAGCTGCCCCATGCTCACGTGGTCGCGATAGCAGAGGCCAGCGCGGCAGTAGGAGGCGGTGGTGAGCTCGGTGGAGGTGGGGCTGTAGCGGTCGGACTCCAGGGCCGCCATGGCGGTGACAATCTTGAAGGTGCTGGCGGGCGGAAATCCCTGCAGCGTCCGGTTCAGCAGGGGCGCCTCGGGGCTGTTGAGCGCCGACCACTGGCTGATGCTGGGGGCCGGGGAAAAGATGTTGGGATCAAATGTGGGCCGGCTGGCCATGGCGCGGATCGCACCGGTGTTGGGATCCATGGCCACGATCGCCCCCTTGGCGACACCATCGAGGGCCTTTTCAGCGGCCTGCTGCAGGGGCAGGTCCAGGGTCAGGCGCAGGTCCTTGCCGGCGCTGGCGGGCTTCTCACCCAGCACCCGCTGCACCTGGCCGGCGGCGTTCACCTCCACCTGCTGGCCACCCCACTCGCCGCGCAGGTGGGCTTCGAACACCTTCTCCACGCCACTGCGGCCGACACGGTCGCGGATGCGGTAGCCCTGATCCCGCAGGCGCAGGTATTCCTCTTCGGTGATGCCGCTGGTGTAGCCCAGCAGATGGGCGCCGAGACGGCCGTTGGGATAGCTGCGCAGCACGTCCACATCCACCTCGGCCCCCGGCAGCTCGCTGGCGCGCTCGCGGAAGCGCAGCACCTGATCGGGCTGGAGGCCCTCGGCCAGCAGGATGCGGAAACCCTCGCCGTTGGTGCCGGAGCGGCGCTGCTCGTCGAGGTTGGCGGGCGGCAGGTTCAGCAGGGCAGCGAGGCGATCGCGCAGATCCGGCCAGTCCGCCTCGCTGGCCTCCCGGGGCTGCACGTAGAGGTTGTAGGTGAGCCGGCTCGTGGCCAGCACCCGGCCATGGCGATCCAGCAGCCGGCCGCGGATGGGATTGCGCGGCAGCAGGCGGATGCGGTTTTCGTCGGCCCGCTGCCGGTTCTCAGCCCCATGCAGAAGCTGCAGCCAGGCCAGGCGCGTGACCATGGCCGAGCTGAACAGCACCACCACCAGCAGCAGCCACACCGGCTGGCGGCCCAGGCCGCTGTGGCGGCCGCCCGAGACGAACGCCATCAGCTAGCGAGGGTCGGCGGAGGCCTCGGGCGCTGGCGGGGCCAGCAAGGTGTGCTCGAGGTGCTGCAGACGGGTGGCGATCGCCGCCAGGCGCTGCTGCAGCTCGGCCGGATCGCCGGAATCGCTGCCGTCCTCGCTGGTAGCGGCCCTCTCATCCACATCGCGCACCTCCACCTCCATCACCGGATTGCCAAGGCCGGGACTCACCTGATCGAGCTGGGCGCGCACACGGCTGGCCGCCGGCTCCCCCTCCTGGCGCAGCTGACCAAGGGGATCCTCGCTGCTGCCATCAAAGGCTGCCATCACCTGACGCGGGCCGCCCTTGCGGGCGCGGTCGACCACGGCCATGCCCACGGGCAACAGGTCCTGCATCAGGGTGAGCCGCAGGGCGTCAAGGGGGTCGGCGGCCATCACCGGACGGGCAGGGTCTTCCAGTCTGCCTTGAGCGCCCCGGGGGCAGGGCGGGCTGACCCATTCAGGGCAGGCTGACTGGTTCAGGGCAGGGTGTCCATGAGCGGCGCCGGTGCCAGGGGGGCCCGGCAGGCCTGCTGGCTGGCCAACCACCAGCCACCAACCCCAGCCACCACCAGCAGGGCGGCCATCGGCAGCAGGGCCTGCCGGGTGATGTCGAGGCTGATCCACTCGCCCCAGGCGCGCAGGGTGCGGTCGCGGTCGAAGCGACGGCGCTCCCGGACCTCCTCCCGCTGGCGGCGCTGCAGGGAGCGGCTCACCCAGCGCTCGAAGGCCCGCTTCTTGGTGACGGCCATCTTGCGCTCCACCTCCAGCAGGTGGCCGGCGCCGAGCTCGGGGTTGAAGGTGGTGATCAGCTCCAGGCTCTTGAGGAACATCTCCACCGCCCCGTCCTTGGCGCGGCGCTCCTCCTCCTCGAGCAGATCCCAGTCGAGTTCCGGGTAGAAGCGGCGGCGGTTGGCCGCGATCTGCTCCTCTGGCAGCTGGCCGGGCTCGCGCAACCAGCGGTCGGTGTTGGCGTCGAAGCGCCGCCAGTAAAGGAAAGGGTTGAGGTAGATGGTCTTGCCGCCCAGCTGGATGCTGTCCTGCTGGAGCCGACGCTGCAGCTCAGACTCGCTGGATGGGGCAGGGGCGGCGCTCACGGCACGGCAAACCGGGGACCCGAAGGTAACGGACACCCCCCGAGCTCGCCACGGGGTGGGGGGTCACTCCCACTCGATCGTGCCGGGCGGCTTGCTGGTGATGTCGAGCACCACCCGGTTCACCCCCTGCACCTCATTGACGATGCGGTTGGAGATGGTCTCCAGCAGGTCGTAGGGCAAGCGCGACCAGTCCGCTGTCATGCCGTCCTCCGAGGACACGCAGCGCAGCACCACCGGGAAGGCATAGGTGCGCTTGTCGCCCATCACGCCGACGCTGCGCACGGGCAGGAGCACCGCGAAGGCCTGCCAGATCTCGTGGTAGAGGCCAGCGTTGCTGACCTCTTCGCGCACCACCAGATCGGCGTCGCGGAGGATGTTGAGCTTGTCGTCGGTGACCTCACCGAGGATGCGGATCGCCAGACCCGGGCCCGGGAAGGGATGGCGGCCCACGATCTCTTCCGGCAGGCCCAGGGAGCGGCCCACCTTGCGCACCTCGTCCTTGAACAGGCGGCGCAGGGGCTCCACCAGCTTGAACTGCAGATCCTTGGGCAGACCGCCGACGTTGTGGTGGCTCTTGATCTTCACCGCCACCCGCTCGCCGGTGCGGGGATCGACGTTGGTGTCGGCGCTCTCGATCACATCGGGATAGAGGGTGCCCTGGGCCAGGTAGTCGAAGGGGCCAAGTCGCTTGCTCTCCTGCTCGAACACGCGAATGAATTCGGCGCCGATCAACTTGCGTTTCTCCTCCGGATCAGTGATGCCGGCCAGTTTGCTGATGAAGCGCTGGCGGGCATTGATGTACTCCACTTTGATGTGGAACTTGCGGTCGAAGAAGTCCATCAGAAACTCAGGCTCACCCTTGCGCATGAAGCCCTGGTCAATGAACATGCAAGTGAGTCGATCGCCAATCGCCCGGTGCAGCAGGAAGGCCAGGGTTGAGGAGTCGACGCCGCCGGAGAGCGCCAGCAGCACCCGTTTCTCACCCACCTGGCTGCGCACCTCGCCGATGGCTTCGTCGATGAAGGCGGCGGTGGTCCAGTCGGCTTCGCAGCCGCAGATGTGATACACGAAGTTGCGCAGCATCGCCATGCCGCAACTGGAGTGGACCACCTCGGGATGGAACTGCACGCCGTAATGGCGATTGCCGTGATCGGCCACCGCCGCCTCCGGCGTGTTGTCGGTGTGGGCCAGGCGCACGAAACCCGGCGGCAGCCGCTCCACCGAATCGCCATGGCTCATCCACATCGTCGAGCCCTCGTCGACGTTGGTGAGCAGGTCGGTGGGGTCGTCGACATGCAGCGCCGCCTTGCCGTATTCCGCCCGCCCCGCCGCCACCACCGAACCGCCCCGTTGCTGCACCATCAGCTGCATGCCGTAGCAGACCCCCAGCACCGGGATGCCCAGCTCCCAGATGCCCGGATCACACACCGGCGCCCCGTCCTCGTAGACCGAACTGGGGCCGCCGCTGAGGATGATGCCCCGGGGGGCGAGCTGGCGCAGCTGCTCGGCGCTCGTGGTGTAGCTGATCACCAGCGAGAACACCTCGGTTTCGCGCACCCGCCGGGCGATCAGCTCGGAGTACTGGGAGCCGAAGTCCAGGATCACGATCGCCGGATGGCGGGACGATTGCGAGGCGGCGTCGATCACGGGCATGGGCGCTGGGCGGGCCGGCGTTGAAGCCTAGGGGGGGCCCTCGGGGGGCTCGACTGCCGCGCCGCTGAGGGCTGCCAGCAACCGCTCACCCTCAGGTCCGCAGGCCCGCACCCGGCGCTGGCGATCGAACAGCACCGCCCCCACCGCCAGCGGGCCCGGCTGGCCGTGGCTGCGCAGGTAGGCCTGGCTGCGGTGCTCGATCGCCGTGGCGATCCGGGTCCGCAACCGCTCCGCCAGCGCGGGCTGCTGCTGCTCCAGCGCGCTGAGGGCCGTGTCGACGCTGGTGGCGGCATGCAGCCGGGCCAGCTCCACCCCGCCCAGGCCCTCCAGCGCCGCCAGGGCGGTGAGCACCTCGGCGCGGCCATCGGCCAGGTGGTGGTGGGTGTGGAAGATGCCACCGGCCAGCTTGATCAGCTTGCCCTGGACGCCGAACAGCAGCAGCCGCCGCACCCCGGCCTCGGCGGCCGCCACCAGCAGGGGCCCGAGCCAGTTGCCGGCCTTGAGCAGCAGGGCGGCCGGCAGACCCAGTCGCGGCGCCAGGTCGAGGCCGTTCTCGCCGATCACCAGCACCAGATCACCGCCGAAGTCGGCCGCGGCGGCGCGCTGGCGCAGGCTGGCCAGGGCCGCCTGCAGCTGCTCGGGGGCGGCGCTGCGCTGCACCTCGGCCTGGGTGCCGATCAGGGCCAGCCCCTCCACCACGCCGAAGGCGGCGTTGCTGGTGCGTTCCGCCAGGCGGCGGCCCTCCGGAATCGTGAGCTCCAGCCCCAGCCGCCGCCCGGGCGGCACCAAGGGCCGCAGGTTCCACTCCAGCAGCTGGCGCGCGTAGCCCGACAGGCAGGCCTCACCGCTGGCCTCGATCACCCCCACACCGGCGCCGGCCCGCAGCTCCAGCCAGGGGCCGTCACCTTCAAGCCAGCGCGCCTGCACCCACAGGAGCAGATCCCGGGTGAGGTCGAGCACCCCTGCGCCGGGGTCGCAGCGGGCCATGGCCAGGGCGCTGCCATCGCCCAGGGGAGCCGCCGCCTCGATCGGGATCAAGCGGGGCTCGGCGCCGGTATCCAGCCGCAGGGGCTGCTCCCGCGCCACCGGCTCCCGCAGCAGCCCCTGCAGGGCCGCCCGCGCCGCTGCGGCGCACCACACCGGCAGGGTGTAGCCGCCCTCAGCCATCGATGCGGTGTGCGCTGGTCATTGGGGGGGCTGGGTGGACTGTTTTTTATGGTGGTCGACTGTGGCGCCGCCGGGCGCACCCTCCAACACTCCGCCTCGCCCCCGCCACTCCCGCCATGCAGGACAAGCTCGCCCTGATGATCCCCGGCCCCACCCCGGTGCCGGAGACCATCCTGCAGGCCATGGGCCGCCACCCGATCGGCCACCGCAGCGCCGACTTCCAGGCGATCGTGCGGCGCACCAGCGAGCAGCTCAAGTGGCTGCATCAGACCAGCGGCGATGTGCTGGTGATCACCGGCAGCGGCACCGCCGCCATGGAGGCGGGGATCATCAACGTGCTGAGCCGGGGTGAGCGGGTGCTCTGCGGCGACAACGGCAAGTTTGGTGAGCGCTGGGTGAAGGTGGCGCGGGCCTACGGGCTGGACGTGCAGGTGATCCAGGCGGAGTGGGGCCAGCCGCTCGATCCCGAGGCCTTCCGCGCCGCCCTGGAGGCCGACACGGCCAAGGCGATCAAGGCCGTGATCCTCACCCACTCGGAAACCTCCACGGGCGTGATCAACGACCTGGAGACCATCGCCCGCCATGTGCGGGCCCACGGCACGGCCCTGGCGATCGCCGACTGCGTCACCAGCCTGGGAGCCTGCAACGTGCCCATGGACGCCTGGGGCCTCGACGTGGTGGGCTCGGGCTCCCAGAAGGGGTACATGATGCCGCCGGGCCTGGCCTTCGTGGCCATGAGCGAGCGGGCCTGGCAGGCCGCCAAGGGCTCCGACCTGCCGAAGTTCTATCTCGACCTGGCCAAGTACCGCAAATCCGCCAAGGCCGACAGCAACCCCTTCACGCCGGCCGTGAACCTCTACTTCGCCCTGGAGGCGGCGCTGACGATGATGCAGGCGGAGGGGCTGGAGGCGATCTTCAGCCGCCATGCCCGCCACCGCGGCGCCGTCCAGGCCGGCATGACGGCCATGGGCCTGCCGCTCTATGCCGCCGCCGGCCACGGCAGCCCGGCGATCACGGCGGTGGCCCCGCAGGGCGTCGACGCCGAGACCCTGCGCAAGCGGGTGAAGGAGCGCTTCGACATCCTGCTGGCCGGGGGCCAGGACCACCTCAAGGGCAAGGTTTTCCGCATCGGCCACCTGGGCTTCGTGTGCGACCGGGATGTGCTCACCGCCGTGGCCGCCATCGAGGCCGTCGTGCAGGAGCTGGGGCTGCACAGGGCAACCCCTGGTGCCGGGGTCGCCGCCTGCGCCGCCGCCCTCGCGGGCTAGGGTTCAACAACTAAGGAACCGCAGACGCGCAGTTCCTTATGTTTTGCGGGTGTAATTCAGTGGTAGAATGTCAGCTTCCCAAGCTGAACGTCGCCGGTTCGAGTCCGGTCACCCGCTTTTAGTCCAGGCCTAAAATCTGTTGTTCTTCAAGCGATCATCTCTCTTGGCACGCGCTGGCAGCATGCCAGAGGCTGACTGTGGATAACAGGTCATGCCCGCGATTGGTGCAACCTTCTCACAGGGCTTCTCACTGCTGGGTCGTTTCATGGCCTGATTTGACCGTCCTTGATCGGTCCGGATCGCCGCAGTGGATCGATCGAATCCGAGACCTGAAACGCGACCTCTGATGCGGTCCTGAGCTGGCCTGACCCCCAGGTGGCGTACCGCGTGCTGACCGAGACCGCCGTAAGCATCTCGGAACACAAAAAGAACCCGATGGCCACCGTGGCGGCCGGTGAGGGGACGGCGGTCGCGGTGCTCAACCGCAATGAGCCGGCCTTCTACTGCGTTCCGGCCAAGGCCTACGAGGAGCTGATGGATCTCGTGGAAGACCTGGAGCTAGGCCGCATTGCCGATGCCCGCCTGGCGGCCGGCCAGGAGGGCTGCAGGTCAGCCTCGATCTAAGTGGGGCCTCCTGAGAAAGACCAAACCGCTTGCACCGCAGTGGATCTGAGCAATTTTAGGCGGTAGAATGCACGCAAATCGGCTCATTTCTGCCGAAAAGCTGCCCAGAGTTTTCCACATGTACCGACGCGAGCCTCGTCATCAGCTCTCGTTTGAAGACTTCTTCCTGCCATTTGGCGGCAAGCTCTCCGGTGATAATCGCTGGATCAAGCTGGCAGAACTCATCCCCTGGGAAGACCTGGAAGATGACTACGCGTCGCAGTTCTGCAAGGGCTTTGGTGCGCCCGCCAAGCCATTCCGAATGGCACTCGGCGCTTTGATCATCAAGGCTCGCCTGGGCCTCACCGACGAAGAACTGGTGGAGCAGATCAAGGAAAATCCCTATCTCCAATTCTTCATCGGTCTGGAGGCCTTCCAGTATTCGGCCCCGTTTGATCCATCGATGATGGTCTATTTTCGCAAGCGGTTGCCGGAATCAATCGTAAACGACTGCAACGAAAGGATTGTCCATCATGGCCTGAACGTCATTCGATCCGCAGAGTCAGAGGCCGACGAGGATGATGATAACGACAGTGGGTTGCACAGCAGTGATCAGCCCGCGCAGCCTGGCTCTGACAAAGCATCTTCCAACCAGGGCACCCTGTTGATTGACGCCACCTGCGTCCCCGCCGATATCCGATACCCAACGGACCTCTCGCTGCTCAATGAGGCCAGGGAGGTCACGGAGAAGCTGATTGATGCGATGCATCCTCAGATCAGAGCATCCTTTGGCGATAAGCCGCGAACACATCGCAAGAAAGCCAGGCAGCAATTTCTCGCCGTGGCTAAGAAGAAGCGACCCCGCATTGCCAAGATCCGCAAGGCCATTCAGCAGCAGCTGGGCCATCTTGAGGTGGTCTGGTTTTTCTGGACAGTCCCGATCGGCAGCCTCCGAGACGGGGTCTGCCCCAGAAAGAGGCTCCCACCGATGAGCAAGCGCCGTACCCACAGTCCCGAGCTTGAGGGCAGCCAGAACTTGGGCTCTGCACAGTGCTGATAGGCGGGCATCAAAGCGCGCCCTTTTTGCACCAAAATCAGACTTGCGGCGCAACGGGAGTGGTTGGATGCTGCCTGACTACCTGGGCACACGCCTCAGGCACGGCGACATCGTTGGGGTCATGGCCACCAGCTACTGTCCAGCCTTCGTCGGCAGGATCGACAGGATTCACTGGGACATCGATCCGGTCTGGCTCAGCCTGATTGATGTGGACACCGGCGAATGGCGCTCAGCTCAGCTCCAGCACGTTGTTGGGCGGCTGGAGAACAACGACCCTGCTCCAAGGGCTACGCCAGAGCCCACACCAGCTCCTCGACCCCATGAGGATCCGCAGGGCATGGGAGTGGTGTTTGCGGACTGAGGGGTTCCATTGAGGAAAGCCGGCGCCACCGCCAGCAGGATCCGCCGGGCCGCCTACCGCGAGATGGATCCTCGCTCTCGCCGTCGCCCTGCACCGTCGGGTGCAGAGGTGAGCGGGCCGCTGGCGGTGCTGCTGCTCCTGGGCCTGGTGGGCACCACATCCGCGGTCTCCCGTGGGTCCATCTGGGAACTGGAGCAGATCCAACGGGCCGTGGAGCTGAATCTGGGGGGTCGACCGCGCGGAGAAGATCAAAATCGTCACGGCCGATGCGCCGGGCCGGGCGATGGCTGACCAGATCCGCCGGCTCATGACGGCTGGATCCGCATAGCTTCGGAACCCATCCAGTCTCCGCGACAGATCCTTGCCATGCCCCTCCGCAGTTGCTGGAAACGGAGAGCAAACCGGTGGATCCCACGTCTGCTCAGCCTCTTTCTTGCAGTGGGATTCTGCGTAGGGTTCAGTCCTTTGCTCGCCGCACCTGGCGTCGGCGGCGGATCCATCGGAACGTCTTCTGCGGTCGGTGCGCCACGGCCCGCTGCAGCCGGCCCGACCCCTCCCTCGGACTTCCCCACCCGGATCGATGTGGGGAGTTTCACGCTGGCGCCGGTGCGAGTCCTGGGCGTGCCTGTGATTCAGGTCACCTCCCGCACCGTGGGGGCAGGAGCGCAGACCATCGATGCGCAACAGCGGGCCCGGGTGATCGAGGGGAATCTCACCCTGCTTTACCAGCCTGTCCAGGTGTGCAGCTTCGGCGAACGGCTGGCCGATGCTCTCTTCCGCCGCTGGAGCAGGAGTGGGCGGAGCGACCTGTGTTCTCTGAAGGGGTGGAAGCTGAACGATCCGGAGGCCCTCGTTCTGCGCAGCCGAACGCTGCCGTCGGGGCTGGCGGTGATCGAAGCCCAGCTGCCCGGGCGCCGCTCTCCCTTCCCGCTGCTCACGGTCACCCATGCGGATGCCCAGTTCTTCGGCAGCACGCCCGGCGAGCTGGCCGAATCCTGGCGCTCGCTCCTCCAGGCCAGGCTGCGCCATGCCCGAACGGTCACGAGCCCCTCGGCCCTGCTCAGCCGTGTGGCTTTCACCGCGCTGCTGATTCTCATGGTGGTGCTGGCGGAAGCGGGGATCATCTGGCTCTGGCAACGCGTCCGCAGGCGCACGGTGCGCCTGCACCGCCAGGCCCGGGAGAATCCCTGCACCACCAGCCTGTTGCTTGTCCAGGTGAACTTCGGGCTCTCCCGGCTGCTGCTTGTGCTCGTGTTGATCGGCCTCGTGCTGATCGTGAGCCTCGTGGTGATGGCCGTGCCCGGGCGGATCCCCCTGGGCCTTGAACTGCTGGCGGTTCCGGCCGAGGCGGCCGTCAAGGTCATCGTGATCGGGGTGCTGGCGATCGTGTTGCGTTCCCTCGCCAGCTTCCTGCTCTTCCAGTGGTCCGCGAATCTGGCCGTCGCTGCGGAGGAACAGTGCCGGCGGGAGCAGCGCTTCCGCAGCCTGCTGAAGGGCAGCCACCGATTGATCAATTTCTTCTGTCTGGCGGTGGTCGGCCTCTGGATCCTGATCGGGATTCCCGGGGTTCGCAGCTTTTCGGCGGAGGTTCTCCTGGTGGGGGGCGCTCTGCTGGGCGCGCTGGCCCTGGCGTTTCAGAGTGTGCTGCGTGATTTCCTGGCCGGAATCGTGGTCGCCATGGAGGATCACTACGCCATCGGTGACTGGGTGGAGATCGATGCCGATCAGGGTGTAGTGGAAGACGTGGGAATGCTGAACACCACCGTGCGCTGTCTTGATCAGCGCCTGCTGGTGGTAGCGAATAGCTCCTTCTCGCGAGTGGTCAATCACACCAAGCTGCGCTCCGGTGTGGAGGTCACCTGGGTGATTGCCCCGAACAGTGCCCCGATTGAGCAGGTGCTTGCGGTGGCCAACCGGGTGATCTTGGGCTTCTCCGCTGATCCCGAATGGAAGCCCCTGCTGATGCAGCCCCCATTACTGCGGGGTGTCACCCAGGTGTCGCCCCTGGGAATCACCGTCAGCGCCCTGCTCGTTACGCGAACCATGGATCAGTGGAGGGCAGAGCGGGAGCTGCTGCGTCGCCTCGTGCAGGGTCTCCAGGAGGAACAGATCCGGCTTGCCTACATCCCGGAGCTCAAGGCTCTTCAGAAGCCATGATCGGATGGATTGATCGGACCACCCAGGGCACCACCCAGCGGAAGGCGCAGAAGCCGAATACCGCTACCAGCAGCACCCGTCCCGCCAGCGCGAAGATCACCACCAGATCGAGCAGCAGACTCTGCATTCCGCCGATCTGCCTCCCGCCGGGTGTGACCTCGCCACGCTAGTCAGGTGGGGAAGGTGTTCCTAGCCTGAGGCCCCTGGGAGGCCCCGATGTGCACCGACTGCGGATGCGCGCTGCAGGTGCCAAACACCCGCCACCTGGAGCTGGGCGCGGCCCTGCTCTCCCGCAACGACGCCCATGCGGCGGCCCTGCGTCAGCGCTTCGCCGCGGCGCAGCTGCCGGTGCTCAACCTGCTCTCCTCCCCCGGCTCCGGCAAGACGGCCCTGCTGGAGCGGCTGGGGCGGGAGTGGAGCGGCCCCGGCCGCGGTCCCGAAACGTTCACGAGGTGAGCAGCATGAGCACCACCGCCCATGAGCTGGTTGAACGGGCCCGGGCCCGCATCGAGGCCGTGCCGCCGCAGCAGGCCTTCGAGGAGCTGTCCAGCGGCAAGGCCGTGGCCCTCGATGTGCGTGAGGCCTCCGAGTGGGAGGAGCACATCGAGGGCGCGGTGCAGGTGCCTCGGGGTTTGCTCGAATTTGCCGCCGATCCCACCAGTGCGCGGCATCACAATGCGCTGGATCCCGGCGCTCGGGTGATCGTCTACTGCCGCTCCGGCACGCGCGCGGCACTTGCCGCACTCACACTCCAGACCCTTGGCTTTGCGCACGTCGCCAACCTCGAAGGCGGTTTTGTGGCATGGAAGGAAGCAGGCCTGCCCTGGATCGAGCACCACGCTGATCTCTGACGCCCGGTCGGAGACCCTTCTTCCAAAGCCAGACCACAACACACTCAGGCTGCCCGCGGCGATTCTTGAAGAGCGAAGGGTTGCGGGCGGGATTCAGCAGGTCCTCGCAGGATTGGCTCAGCAGGGTGGCGCTGGGCCTGACACCGGCCAGCTGCAAGACGGTGGTGGCTCCCCAGGACTGCCCCATGGCCACAACCTGCTCTGGGCGCACTGGGCCCGGCAGACCCAGCTTGCCCGCGGCCGCGGCATCGATGGCCAAAGACACATCCAGCGGCCGAAGCTTGAGGTCTTCAGGATCGGGCGGCGGCACCCGGCCGGAGAGCATGGCTTGCCAGGTGGGCGCCCCAGCCCTCGAAGTTCACCGGGTCATCCCAGAGCCCATGGGAGATCACCACGAGGCGGCCGTACCGCTGCTGCCGGGGGCCACAGGCTGACCCAAACCCCTGTGGCACCCCTTTAGGCAGTCGCCTCCTGCGGATGCCTCTTGCCACCTCCGACATCTCGATCTCCTTGCTCGTGGACACCACCGCTGCCTTGGAGGAGATCCAGTCCCGCATCAATGCCAGGGCCTTCGCTGCTGTTACGGAGCCGACGAGGGGACCAGCCGTCCGGCACACTCATTGGCCTGGGCTGGTGTCTGCATCGAGCAAAGCAAACACGCGGCGATTCCGTAGGTGGCTGCAAGGCGACGGACTTGGTACATGCTGAAGGAATTGTGCGTTACCAGTATCGCATTGGCATGCGTATTAGCAACGCCTGTCACCGGGTCTTGCGTTGGTCGACA
This sequence comes from uncultured cyanobacterium, assembly GCA_963765575.1. Lineage (GTDB taxonomy): Bacteria > Cyanobacteriota > Cyanobacteriia > PCC-6307 > Cyanobiaceae > NIES-981. The sequence goes on from CAVXWZ010000002.1 coordinate 692,611, forward strand.
TGTGGCGAGTGTCTGTTGCCTGCTGTTATCAGCCAGTGGGCCGAAGATAGGGGTGCTAGGCAAACATCGCAAGAGTCGCGATTCACAACTCTCGTTGCAGTGGACGAAAGATTCGTAGGTGGCTGGGTGCTGTAACCTAACCGGCGTTTGGCTCGCTTCCTGAACAACGGTCCAGCGATCCCCATAGCGGCGCCGGCTCCGACCAGTAGGAAACCGATCGGGGCGGGATCAAAGGGAAGGCCTCCTGGAGCGTGCCATCGGCCTCCACCCAGCCCCCGATCAGCCGGTAGGCTTTGTGATTCCACACTTGGGCTGGTGTTCAATGCCGAAGCTTCTGTTTTTATTCTAATTTAGGGGTTATTCTGGCGCTTCATGGGTATCCATCATTCAAAACCAAATTCATCCATTCTTATGGAATCAGCATCGGTATCGAATGGGGCAAATTGGATGCGTTGGTGTTGCAAAAAAGCATCGCTCACCCAATCATAAGTCTGGGCGGCGCGATGCTTGCCCATGTCAAAGAGTGCGGGAATGTGTTCGACTTCATCAAGCCCCCATTCTCGATCCATATGGAAGTTGACGTGTCGATAACGGTCACCCAGTAAATACTTAAGTGGCAAATGAAGGCCCTGGACCTGCGAAGTTCCCATCACATCAGCGACTCTAGGCGCCCAGTAAAGAATTCCAGCATCATCTCCTGGAGGTCTAAGAGAGAACTGTGCCCTCCCAGTTCCTACCGAAAGAAGATGAACTTCTTTAGTGCTATAGGTAGGGTCAATGCCTTCACGCGTACAAAACTGTTGTATTCGCATCGCCTCACAAAACGCCAGCATGCTCGGATCAGCGGCCCATATCCCACCATCCACGTACGCATCGTCATGAATCAGCTGATGAGGGAAATATGTTGGTGCAGCCGTGGCAGCAGTGACAACATCAGAAATCCTTAGAGCCTGATCTCGTACTCCTTCAGGTAGGTGCCGCGACCTGAAAACATGTGGATGCCCACGGCTGAGATTTACAGAGGGTATTATCAGCCGCGTGGTCTTAACCGAACCCAGTGTATACTCGGCGAAGGCATCACTGAATGCTGCTTGCAATGAGTTGGAACAGAAGCGAGAGCGGAATGCATAATCCAGGCTGATCCCTGTGCGCCACTTAATAAACCAGTCTGCCAGAGGAAAAACAATTTTGAGCGGACCCTTCGGTTTGTATGGTGGTCGTGGTGCAAATATCTGACGACCATAACGTACATAAAACTGATGCATATTTTCAGCGCTCAGTCCCAGTGCCAAGCCAGCTGCGATGATCCCGCCGGTTGAGGTTCCTGCGATTAGATCAAAGCTTTCTACAACTGGGCGCCCTAGGCGCTGCTCCAACTCGCAAAGATAAGACGTAATAAAAGCACCACGAATGCCGCCGCCGGCGAGAGAAAGGATCTGAAACCGTGCCATTAGCCGCAATCGCTGTAAAAGTCATAGCTTATGCGCACATCTAAATGCTCAAGCCACTGGCTGGCATGCGCGCGACTCGCAAAGATGACCAGTGTATTCGTAAATGATTGCATCATGCTTTAGGCAAGTCTTTTGATTCTATGCGATCGATGGACGCATACTCTTTAATCGGAAGCCAGAACGGTGGGTCTCAGTTGATCTCCTGCGGTTCACCAGCCAAGTTAAAGTTACACAATGACGCAGCAAGGGGTCTTATAGGGTTATGTATCACAGGCTCCAGGCTCCCTGACAGCTCCTTAATTACCACATGATAGCGAGGAATGGTAGATACGGGCTCAGGCTTCCTATTTTCAGAGGACAGGAGTCATATCGTCAGCCAATCATGAACGGAGAGAAAAGTCCGGAGACGTGAAACCGGCTCAGAGGCCTGCCGAGAGCGAGACCTCAGCCCAACAGTGCGGCATAGGTACTGATCAGAGAATTCGACGTAGGCAATTCCAGCTAGCCCATTCCAAACAGGCATAATACTGACTCCCATCCCAACAGAGATTAAGTTAATCACCCATTCTTCGTGGTCTGCCCGATACACTACGTGGGGATGAGTTCCTGCCGCTGCGAACAGGTCCGGATATTCACGCCACACTTCACAAGCAAGCCTCTCTATGTAGGGCTCATCATCTAGATCACATAATCGAATGCTGGCAAGGTGGGTGAAACTATGGGAATGAGGCACAGCAAGCATTAATTGTTGCTGGAATAATAGTTCAGAATGCTTTTCTGGATCGGGCCCACTGACGGCGGTCAGAAGCAAATCCAATTGACCATCCTCCAGTAGATCTTGGAGCTGCTCAGGCAAACCATCGCACAATTCAAGGGTGACATCAGGGCATTCAGCTTGGAAAGCAGCGATTACGCGGGACAGGATAGAAATAGGAATAGTTCGTGTAGTACCAAGTCTAAGAATGGGATTATTGTGAAATGCTGTTAAGCCACGTAGAGCTGAATCATATTCTTTCAAGATCAGTCTGGCACGCTCTTCAAAAAACCGGCCTTCAGGGGTCTGAGCAGCACGCCGACCACCTCTCTCTAATAGCTTTACCTTTAACTCCTGCTCCAGTTTCTTGATGCCGGTTGACAGAGATGGCTGGGAGATGAACAAGTTCTCAGCCGCTTTGGTGAAGCTCCCAGTCTCCACGACTGCCAAGTAGTAACGAAGTTGATATATCTCCATGAAGATAGGCAGTATCTATGGAACCTATCAAGAATATCGTATTGGCCTATGGAGTCAATGCCAGTATGCTATTCAGGCAATCCATTGGGAGCACTTCCTGCCGTGCCACAGTTGCTGAACCTGAACGAACAAGGCTTGGGTTTGCATGGATATGATCCAGTGTCTTACTGGGAAGGCCAACCAACCCCAGGAGATGAGAACATCACGTCTAGCTACGAAGGCGCTATTTATCAATTTGCCAACAGAGAGCACAAGACAGCTTTTGATTCCAATCCCCAACGATTTACTCCTGAGTATGGTGGATTTTGTGCAGTAGCAGTGTCTGAGGGAAAGACTTTTCCGATTGACCCATTGAATTACTGCATTTCAGACGAAAGACTCTACCTATTCTACAACGGAAAACTTGGAAATACCAAGCCACAATGGGAGCAGGATCCTCAGGCCCGGAAAGCCAGCGCTGACGAGCACTGGAACGCCAACGATCTTCTTATTGTTTATCCTAGCGCTGCCTACTAGACCAAGGCTTTCTGATCCACGAAGCGTGCATATTGATCCGGTTTTCTGAGGGCTGAGTTTACTAGTCAGACTGAATCTGGATCATAGTAGCCCTCATGTTTCACTCTAGTATCCACCATGCCGTTGAAATATCTTTACCCTTTTGCGGCTTGATGGGTAATTCGCCATTTTCTTGCAATTGAAGTTAGTATCCAAGCCATTTAAACTTAGATTGGCGCTAGGCCTTGGGCTCATTCATCTGGTTTTCAAGTTAGTTGATCAACCGTAGTGCGACGGCCTCCATGCCAGCCATCACCCAAGCAATTGCTCTACCACTAGGGCTGTACTGTCTGGTCCTCATTTGTAGAGGCAAGAGACACGGCTTCTGCTCTCGCACGCCCTCGCCAAATTCTCTTGTCACTGAGAGTCTGTGAGACGACTAGGCCTAGTGATTACACCCCATGCATGGATATAAGCTAGTATAACTAGTTATCTGTGCAGGCTGGATCTGATAAGTCTGCCAACTCAACTGAATATCAAATACTTACTTTCAGTGATAGGGCGTCCACAAGTCCCATGAGGCACCTCTTTGCATTGGGCGAACGGTTCGGAAGGGGCTGGGTGCTGTGCCTCATCAACATCTGGCTGGCTTCCTCCACAAGAGGCCGGCGGTCCCACTCACTTTACCTGCTCCTCCCAGGCGGTGGCTGATCGGGATCAGCGTGAAAGCCTCCCGGAGCGTGTCATCGGCCTCCACCTGCGGCCCGACCAGTCGGTAAGCCACGGCGTATCCACCACGCAGGCAAGCAGCAGCAGCGAGAGGCGGATGAGCGTGCGTTTCAATGCCGCAGCTGCTGGCATGAACAAAATGTTGGCAAGCCAGGCTCAGGCGGCTAGAACCAGCAATGTAAATAAGCCACATCCGAACAGGAACGAGCGGTAGCAGGTCTGGTTGGCGTCGGGTAATTCCCGTCTCAGCACATTGAGGATGATGCTGCCGGCAAGGAATGACCAGATCACGGCCAAGGCGGTGGCATCCACCTCGATCACAAGGCCCAGGGCTGTACCCAGAAGCACTGCGGCCGCCAGAATCCAGCGACCATAACATTGATACAGCACCGCAAAGTGCTCATGAAAAGACGTATCAATAATAAAGAAATGCAATCCAACCGCCATGAAAAACAACAGGCAACCAAGCACCGTGTGATGGCTGAGGTCTTGCAGCAGATACCCGAAGATCACATTCAGAGCGGCGAATGCTACCAGGCGGATCCAGAAGATGGCCTGGGGCGGCGAGGAGACGCTGTAGTTATTGCTGCGCTGCGAAGTCCCCATGCGCCTACTTCTCATGATATCCAGTGAGTAGAAGGCCACCAGACCAGCCAGAGCCATCAGATAGATATGGTTCTCGATGAAGACCAGGGGTGTGCCGATCGCGTTCTGGTGGGCCTGATGTTCCGCGAGCTCCGGGAAGACCTCCATGAATACATAGGTGATCGACACTCCCCCGGCAAAGGAGGTCCAACGGAACAGGGGGATGATCTGAAAAAGGGGCAGCCTGGTGCCGATGATGTGCAGCAGTGCCAGAGCGCTGCCAAGCAGCACGGCTGGCAGCCAGGCCATGCCCTCATCACCGGTGGATGCCATCAGATGGGGGGCGGAAGCCATCCAATCGGTCATCGCTGATTGGTTCATGCCCGATGTTCAGGATTGCCGCGCTCCTTGTGGCATCCCGCCTCCCACTGGGCAGGAACGTTGCCGTGGGCCGGCACGCCTCCCCCGTCTTTCAACAGGCGGGCCAGGTGCAGACAGTTCCAGGCAAGAACAACGGTGTTCCGATTGGTGAAATCATTCTCAGGCCCACCCGAGCCCGGATCACGGTAGGAAGGCCCCGGACCGGCCTCGCCCACCCAGCCAGCATCCGCCTGGGGGGGGATCGTGTACCCGATATGCGAGAGCGAAAAGAGGATGTTCATGGCGCAATGCTTGATGCCATCTTCATTACCGGTGATCAACGTGGCTCCCACCTTGCCATAGTCGCGATACTGCCCCTTCTCGTTCACGAGGTGGGTATAGCCGTACATGCGCTCCAGCACCCGGTTGCACACGGAGGTCTTCTCCCCCAGCCACACGGAGGTGCAGAGCAGCAGGATGTCGCATTGGTCGACCTTGGCCTGGATCTGGGGCCAGTCGTCGCGGTCCCATTCCGGCGTCTGGCTCATGTCGGTGCCGAGACCTGCGGCGAGGTCATAGTCGACAGGGCGGATCAGCTCATAGCTGACACTCACCGAATCGAACACATCACAAGCGATAGAGATCACCCCTTCAGTATGAGATAGAACGGGCGTGCGATTAAGGGTGCAATTAAGAATCAGCGCCTTCAGATCCGAATAACGAGCCGAAGTAGATTCGCCGAGACTGGCAATAATCTTCGAACACTGTCTACTGGTCATTTCACCACGACTGCAAGAGTTTTACGCTACTTCAGGAGGGGCACTAAGGCGACCAGCCGCAGCGGAAGTTGATCAGTGGCATCTCAAGGCCGCAGCTGCTCCAGCATGGTTCGGGTGAGCGCCAGCTCACAGCGTGTCGTGACGATGCCGTAGCCCGTGCCCTGGAAGCTCACCGACTTGGCATAAGCGCACACCTTGCGGCGTTCGGCGCGGAAGGCTTTCGCCTGCTCTTTCGGGTCGGCACTCGTTTGGTAAAAGCCGGTGAGGTTGTCGCGCCAGAGTGTCTGGAAGGTCTCGCTGGGCACCTGCCCGGCCTCGCTGGCCACACGTACCAGGGCCTTCTCCAGCTCCCGGTCCACGGCCTCGAGGGCTTCCATCAAGCAGCGGGTCCAGGGTGGCCGCCAACAGCAGGGGGAGACAGGAGCGCATCGTGGGCCGTTTCGCCAGACAGAGGTTCATGCTGGATTCTGCTCCGGCGAGCCGCCGCCACTCTTCATCATGTCCAGCTTGTTCTCCCGCCACCTCCCGCTGGTGCTCGCCTGCATTCCCGGCGCCCCTAGAAGTTTGTTGCTCGTAGAGAATCGGTCCTCCGATCTCAGCGAGTTCGGGCTGGCTGACGCTGACGGCTCCGGGCTGTAGCTTTCTGCACCGAGCTTCATGGAAGTGGAGGTGATGCAGGAGCCCCTCATCCCGTCGCTTCCATCAGCATCTGCTGCTGTGATCGCCTGTGTCTGAACAGCTTCAGCAGGTTGTGCGTGGCAGCGATCAGGTGCCATTCACCGTCGACCTTCTCCAGGCCCCGCAACAGAAAGCGCCGCAGGCCTCGGCCTTCCTTGATCTGGCCGTTAACCGGCTCCACGATCGCCTTGCGCTGGGCGTAGATCGCCGATCCCTTCTTGCTTCTGAGCTTGCGGGCCATGCGGGTTTTGGCATCGGCATCTCTGGGCAACGGCCCCCGTTTCGGCGGCAGTGGCT
>CAVXWZ010000003.1:0-63988 GCA_963765575.1 uncultured cyanobacterium
AAGGTTGATGGGCGGGAGCCAGTTGGGATCGACCCAGCAACCGCGGCCCTCTTCCCCGATCCTTCGAAGACTCCGAGACCGGCCATATCCCGAAAGGCTGGACGGTCCAGCCCGTCGGAGAAATCGTCGATTGTGTAGGCGGCGGAACGCCGAGCACCGCCGAGGCGAAATATTGGGAAAGGCGGTACGCACCACTGGACCACGCCGAAGGACTTCTCCTCGCACGAAGCGCCCGTCCTCCTCGACACCGACCGCAAGCTCACCGACGCCGGCATCGCCAAGATTTCGTCCGGCCTGCTCCCAGCCGGAACCTTGCTGCTTTCCTCCCGCGCCCCCGTCGGCTACCTCGCCATAGCCGCCATGCCCGTCGCCATCAACCAGGGCTTCATCGCGCTGAAGTGTAACGAACGCGCCTCAAACTTCTTCATGCTGAACTGGTGCCAGACGAACATGGCCGAGATCGAAAGCCGGGCCACCGGCACCACCTTCGCCGAAATCAGCAAAAAGAACTTCCGCCCGATCCACGTCGTGCTGCCAACGAAGGAACTTATGGCCGACTTCACCGACCAAAGTTGCGCCGCTCTATGCCCAAATCACCGCTAACCTCCATCTATCCCGCATCCTCGCCACTCTGCGGGACACGCTGCTGCCGAAGCTCCTCTCTGGTGAGCTGCAAGTGCCTGAAGCGATCCGATTGATCGAGGCCCAAGCATGAGCAGGAGAGTTTCCAACTCCAGCGCACCGGCGCGGATCGAATACCTCAAGGTCCGCAACTTCCGCGCCTTGCGCGACGTGGAGTTCAAGGACCTCACGCCGCTCACGGTGCTGTTGGGGCCCAACGGCAGCGGCAAGTCCACGATGTTCGACGTATTTGCTTTCCTGGCCGAGTGCTTCGAGCTGGGTCTGCGTCGCGCCTGGGACAAGCGTGGCCGAGCAAAGGAACTCAAGACCCGTGGTGGTGAAGGCCCGGTGACCATCGAGATCAAATACCGCGAGCGCGGCTTTCCGCTCGATCACCTATCACCTCGCCGTCGATGAACGGGCCGGCGCTCCGATCGTGGTGGAAGAGTGGTTGCGCTGGAAGCGCGGCAGCCACGGCCAACCGTTCCGATTTCTCGACTATCGCGAGGGCCTGGGAAGTGCTGTCAGTGGCGAGCTTCCCGATGAAGAGGATCAGCGGGTCGATACGCCGCTGAAGTCCGCCGATCTGCTCGCCGTGAATGCCCTGGGTCAGTTCGCCGAGCACCCGCGTGTGGCGGCGTTGCGCGATTTCATCACCGGCTGGTATGTCTCCTACCTCTCCGCCGACAGTGCTCGCGGCCAACCAGAGGCGGGCCCGCAAGACCGACTGAGCCGCTCTGGCGACAACATCGCCAATGTGATCCAGTTTCTGGCCGAGCAGCATCCGCAGCGACTGGAGCAGATCTTTGCTGTGCTGCGCCAGCGTGTGCCACGCATCGAGAGCGTCTTGTCCGAAACCATGCCCGATGGCCGGCTGCTGCTCCAGATCAAGGACGCCCCGTTTTCCCATCCGGTGCTGGCCCGCTTTGCCTCCGACGGCACCCTGAAGATGCTCGCCTATCTGGTGATGCTCAACGATCCCTCGCCTCCCCCCTTCATCGGCATCGAGGAGCCGGAGAACTTCCTCCATCCGCGCCTGCTGCCAGAACTCGCCGAGGAGTGCCGCGCCGCCATCGCCCAGACCCAGCTCCTGGTCACCACCCATTCCCCCTTCTTCCTCAACGGCTTGCGGCCAGAGGAGGTGCGTGTGCTGTGGCGCGATGTGCAGGGCTACACCCAGGCCCAGCGAGCCAGCGATCTTCAGGGCGTTCAGGCGTTCGTGAGCGGAAGGTGCCCTGCTGGGCCAGCTGTGGATGGAGGGCCAGCTCGGGGTGGGCGATCCCCTGGTGAACCAAGGCGCCCCAACGAGGCCTCTGGCTGGGCGATGACCGTGGCCGCCAGCCATCTGGAGTTCCTGGTGGAGGAACCTTCCATGGAAGCCTTCCTCCGCGCCCTGCTGCCGAGGCTGCTTCCTCAGGACCGCACCTTTGAGGTGCACCCGTTTCAGGGCAAGAGCGATCTGCTCGCCAAGCTGGAAGCAAGGCTGCGCGCCTATGCCAGTTGGCTCCCGCCCGATTGGCGCCTGGTGGTGGTGGTCGACCGTGACGATGACGACTGCCATGCCCTCAAGCAGCAACTCGAAGCGATCGCCACAGGCTCCGGTCTGCGCACCCGAAGTTCGGCAGGGAACGACACGTGGCAGCTCGTTAACCGCGTGGCGATCGAAGAACTCGAAGCCTGGTTCTTCGGCGATTGGGATGCGGTGCGGCAGATCTATCCACGCGCGCCCGCCAACCTGCCCAGCAGGCAGGGCTTTCGTGATCCCGATGCCATTGCTGGGGGCACCTGGGAAGCCCTCGAACGAGTGCTCCAACGACATGGGTATGTGCCCGGGCGGGCTGCGCAAGATCGACACCGCTCGTGCGATCGGTGCCGTCCTGGATCCACAGCGCAGCCGATCCGCCAGCTTCAGGGCCTTTCATCAAGCCGTCATCGAGGCTGTGGCATGACCGGCCTCAACGTCTCCATTGGCGGACGCGTCCGCCCCCGCTCAGGAACCTGCCGGCACAAACAGCCGTGGCGCGAGATTGAGCTGGCGGATGCGCCGCCCAAAGCCGCGATCATCAAACGACGCCATCGCCTCGCAACTGCGGCAGCTGGCATGGTGCAGGGCATCGGCGAAGTCGAGCCCGTTGCGCACACCGGCCACGGCCTGCTCCAGGGCTGGCCGGTCTTCTGCCGTGAGGCCGGGATGGGCCAGCAGGTGGTCGAACACCTGCAGCACCTGCTCCACCGGGAAGCCGTAGTACCCACGCAGCACCCACTCCAGCTCCAGGGCCACCGTCTTGGCCAGGAACAGCGGCTGGCCGGATTCGATCAGATCGCGGGCGGCCCGGCGCTGGCGTTCCGTGGCCGCATCGGCATCGTCCTCCGCCACGAAGTAGCGGGCCAGCACATTGGTGTCCAGGCCAATCACGGGCGCAGCAGGCTGGCGGGATCGAAGTCCGCCGGCACGGCTGGCCGGCTGGTCTTCAGCAATCCGAACCCGCTCTCCGGCAGTGGCTGCTCCGGCTTCCAGGGGCGCAGCTCGATGTGATCCCCCACCAACGCGAAACTCACGCGGCTGCCCCTGGCCAGCCCGAACTGCTGCCGCAACGCCTTGGGGATGGTCACCTGCCCCTTGCTGGTGATCGAGCTGGTGATGGCATCGGCAGAGTCCATCGAAACTCGCTCCCGAGGCAGGGTATTACCTGGTAAGGCTAGCTGGGAGCGGCTCGCATGGGCACACCGGCCCTGTTCAACCACGCGCATGGGTCATCTGTCCTGTGGAGCTCACCCCAGCGTCCGCAGGATGTCCTTCATCAGCAGCACCAGGTGCAACGGGTCGGTGGGGGACGGCTCGAATTCCGGGATGAGATGCAGATAGAACGCCCGGGCCGACGCGCTCTCGGCATGGACGAGCAACCCCCGGCAACCCACTTCGGAGCCGATCTGTGCCGTGCGGCTGATCACATCCGCCAGCAGAGCGGCACCGAGGCCCCGTCCTTCATGGTGAAGGTCAACCCCGAGCCGGGCCAGCAGGGGAACGGCCTGCGCCGGCGTGATGCTGGCCATGCACCAGGCGTAGTACGCCACCACATCGCAGCCGCCCGCTTCGGTGACCACGAACACCCTGCTGGTGCCGCCACGGGCATGGGCCTGGCGGGCGTGCTTTCTCAACCAGATCGTCTGCTCCTCGGACCGGCATTGGAAACCGTCGAGGCGATCGGCGGAGGCCAGCAGCCGGGGCGACAGGTAGCCGGCGCTCACTCCTGAAACGGTGAGGGCCGATCCATCAGCGCACGCAGCCCCTTCAGCGGGCGTGCCGGCCGTTCGTTGATGCGCTCCCAGGCGTCGAGCGCCTCGGGGTCAAGGCGGAAATCCTCGCGGTCGGCCAGCACCTGCTGGGCGGCCAGGCGCAGATGGGTGATCACGAACCCGGTGAGATCGGTGCCGGAAGCGATGACGGCCCGATCAATCAGTTGGCGATCTTCAGCCGTTGCCCTTACTTCGATGCGTCGATTGCGGGAACGGGTGCTGGCGGGGTCCAAGGGTTTGCCTCTCTGTACGGCCATTGTACGGCCACTGACAGGCCATCAGGGACTGGCACGAGACCTGCCAACACCCCAGGCACCGTCTAGCCTCTGGCGAGTGGACGGCAGGGTTGCCAGGACCATGCTCAGCGTGGACGTCACCGGCAAGCCCTGGGCGGTGACCCCAGGGTGTTGAGGACGACACAGCTAACCTCGAACCAGCACGGTTGGGCCATGTCCGAACAGGAACGCCAGCTTCAAGACCTCGAAAGCCGGTTCCCGCTGGCCTCCGGTGCGGCCTTCGCCGCCGCGCGTGCTCAGGTGCTCGCCTCTGGACAGAGCGTGTTGCAAACCGAAGGCGGCTTCATCGTCCGGGTCTTCCCCGACGGGCGCAAGCAGCGGCTGAAGCCGGTCGAGCCTCCCACCCCGGTCACACCTGGCACCACCTTCACCATCCGGTGATCGCGGCCACACCCAGGCTGCGGGTGTTCGCAGGGCCCAATGGCTCGGGGAAAAGCGTGCTCAAGGCGGTGCTGCCGCCGCCTCTGCTGGGGGTGTACATCAACCCGGATGAGATCGAGGCGAGCATCCGCCAGAACGGCTTCCTGGATCTGGGTGCCTTTGGCGTCAACACCACCGCAGCCGAGCTGTTGCCGGCCTTCACGGGCTCCGAGTTGCTGCGATCGGCAGGGTTGCTGGAGCCTGCGTGGCGGTTGCGCTTGGAGGGCGGGCGCCTGGTCTTTGCCGGCGTGGTGGTCAATGCCTACTTCGCTTCGGTGGTGGCGGATGTTCTGCGCCAGCACCTGCTGGAGCGCCGGGCACAGCTTCACCTGCGAAACCGTCATGTCCCATCCCGGCAAGGTGGCGCTCCTGGAGCAAGCACAACGGCTTGGCTACCGCACCTATCTCTATTTCGTGGCTACAGATGATCCCGAGATCAATGTTTCGCGGGTGCGCAACCGCGTTGGGCTGGGCGGGCATCCTGTGCCGGAAGACAAGATCATCAGCCGCTACTACCGCTCGCTGGCGCACTTGCTGGAGGCCATCAAGCACACAAACCGGGCCTACATCTTCGACAACTCAACCGATAGCGCCGACCCACAGCTCGCCTGGATCGCAGAAATCACCGATGGCCGGCGGCTGGAGCTCAAGACAGACCGGATCCCCGCCTGGTTCAAAAGGGCAGTGATTGAAAAGATTGCTGAGCTTCTAGTTCCTGCCAGGCCACAGTATCCTCCCGCTGACAGGATCTACGTCGATCAGCTTGAGTCTGCAAGGCGCCAGCCTGCCCGAGCCCCATGACCCTCACCGAAGCCATGCGTCGAAGAGGCGCCCTCGGCTGGTTCCACGAGCTGGGCTATGCCGTGCTCCCCGGCCCCCAGCTGGCTCCCGGCGAACCGGCGGCGGAGCGGGAGTCGTTCAGCGATGTGGTTCTGGTGGGCCGGCTGCGCGAGGCCATCCGCCAGCTCAACCCCGCCATTCCTGAGGACGCCCGTGAAGAGGCCCTGCGCAAGCTGCTGCGCCTGGCCACGCCCTCGCTGGTGCAGACCAACCGCGCCTTCCACCGCCTGCTGCGTGAGGGCGTGCCGGTGGAATACCCCCGGCCCGATGGCAGCATCGCCGGCGACCATGTGCGGCTGGTCGACTTCGCAGCCGTTGCCGCCAACGACTGGCTGGTGGTGAACCAGTTCTCCGTCAGCGATGGCCAGCACAACCGCCGGCCCGACCTGGTGGTGTTCCTCAACGGGCTCCCCCTCGGCCTGATCGAGCTCAAGAACGCCGCCGCTGAAGACGCCACCATCTGGAGCGCCTACGCCCAGCTGCAGACCTACAAAGCCGAGATTCCCTCACTCCTCCAGTACAACGCCGCCCTGGTGGTGAGCGATGGGCTGCAGGCCCGCATCGGCTCGATCACGGCCAACCAGGAGTGGTTCAAGCTGTGGCGCAGCATCGATGGCGAAGCCGACGCGCCGGCCACAGCCCTGGAGCTGGAAACGCTGATTCGTGGCGTGTTCGCGCCGCAGCGCTTTCTCGATCTGCTGCAGCACTTCATCGTCTTCGAGGAAGACCCGGATTCAGGTGCCCTGCACAAGATCATCGCCGGCTATCACCAGTTCCATGCCGTGAACGCGGCGGTGCAGGAAACCGTGCGCGCCAGCGGCATGGGCCCTGCGCGCCGCAGCCAGGGCGGCCGGCCGGGCGACCGCCGCGCCGGCGTGGTGTGGCACACCCAGGGCAGCGGCAAGAGTTTCACCATGCTCTTCTTCGCCGCCCGCATGATCCGCGCGGCCGCGATGCAGAACCCCACCCTGGTGGTGCTCACCGATCGCAACGACCTCGACGACCAGCTCTTCGGCCAGTTCCAGCGCTGCGCCGACATCCTCGGCCAGACACCCGTGCAGGCCGCCAGTCGCGAGCAGTTGCGCGACCTGCTCAACCGGGCCAGCGGCGGCGTGGTGTTCACCACCATCCAGAAGTTCATGCCGGAACGGGGCGAAGCGATGCCCGAGCTGAGCGCCCGGGCAGAACATCGTGGTGATCGCCGATGAAGCGCACCGCAGCCAGTACGGCTTCGGCGCCAAGGTGAACGAGAAGACCGGCGCCATCTCCTACGGCTTCGCCAGCAACCTGCGCGATGCCCTGCCCAACGCCTCCTTCATCGGTTTCACGGGCACCCCGATCGAGCAGACCGACGCCAACACCCGGGCGGTGTTCGGCGATTACATCTCCATCTACGACATCCAGCGCGCCGTGGCCGACAAGGCCACCGTGCCGATCTACTACGAGAGCCGCATCTCCAAGCTTTCCCTCAATGCCGCCGCGCTGCCCGGTCTGGATGCCGAGTTCGAGGAGATCACCGAAGGCGAGGAGCTCACGCAGAAGGAAAAGCTGAAAACCAAATGGGCCGCCCTCGAAGCCTTGGTGGGCGATCCCGATCGCCTCGCGCTCGTGGCCGCCGACCTGGTGGCTCACCTCGAGAAACGCCTGGAGGCGATGGATGGCAAGGCCATGGTGGTGTGCATGAGCCGCCGCATCTGCGTCGATCTCCACAACGCCCTGATCCAGCTGCGGCCCGAGTGGGCACACGACACCCTCAAGGTGGTGATGACCGGCAGCGCCGATGACGGCCCCGACTGGCAGCCCCACATCCGCAGCAAGGAAGCGCGCCGCCAGCTGGCCAACCGCTTCAAAGATGCCGCCGACCCCTTCAGGATCGTGATCGTGCGTGACATGTGGCTCACCGGCTTCGATGCCCCCTGCCTGCACACCATGTATGCCGATAAACCGATGCAGGGCCACGGCCTGATGCAGGCGATCGCCCGCGTCAACCGGGTGTTCCGCGACAAGCCCGGCGGCCTGGTGGTGGACTACCTCGGCCTCGCCGATCAGCTCAAGCGCGCCCTGGCCAGCTACACCGAAAGTGGCGGCCAGGGCGACCCCACCTTCGACCCGGCCCAGGCCATCGCCGTGATGCTCGAAAAGCACGGCATCGCCTCGGATCTGCTGCACGGTTTCGACTGGTCGGCCTGGAGCAGCGGCACCCCCAGCGAGCGCCTGCAGCTCCTTCCCGCCGGCCAGGAGCACATCCTGCTGCAGGAGAACGGCAAGCAGCGCTGGCTGCAGGTGGTGGCCGAACTCTCCCGCGCCTTCGCCCTCAGCGCCGCCAGCGATGAGGCCACCGCCATCCGCGACGACGTGAGTTTCTTTCAGGCCATTCAGGCGGCCTTCTCCAAGGCAACCAGCGGCACCAGCCGGGCGCCCGAGCAGATCGACGCCGCCATCCGCCAGCTGGTGAGCAAGGCCATCACCACCGATGGCCAGGTGATCGATGTGTTCACCGCCGCCGGCCTGCCCAGGCCCGACATCTCCATCCTCAGCGATCAGTTCCTGGCTGAGGTGCGGGGTCTCAAGCACAGGAACGTGGCCGCCGAGCTGCTGGAGAAGCTGCTGAAAGACGAGCTCAAAGTGCGCTCCAAGCGCAACCTGGTGCAGAGCCAGGTGTTCTCCGAAAAGCTCAAAACCACCCTGAATGCCTATCACAGCCGCGCCATCACCACAGCCCAGGTGATCGAAGAGCTGATCGCCCTCGCCAAGGAACTCGATGCCGCCAGCAAGCGCGGCGAATCCCTTGGCCTCAGCCACGACGAAGTCGCCTTCTACGATGCCCTCGCCGCCAACGACAGCGCCGTGCAGGCGATGGGTGACGCCAAGCTCAAACTGATTGCTGCTGAGCTGATCACCCAGGTGAAGAAGAGCGTGTCGATCGACTGGACCCTGCGCGAAAGTGCCCGCGCCCGGATCCGCGTGATGGTGAAGCGCATCCTCAACAAATACGGCTATCCCCCCGATCTGCAGGACGCCGCGGTGAAAACCGTGCTCGCCCAGGCGGAGCTGCTCTGCGCCGCCTGGGTGTGACAGGCAGAGCCGAGCAGAGCGGTCGTTGGGACGGCGGTGGCATCCATCAGTGCCAACGCAACTCACCCCTTTGGCCACCCGCGCCGTTTACAGCTTCTGGGGCTTTGCCGCAAGGCCGCCCTGCCACCTCTATCTGCACCACGACGGCTACCCCACCGGCGCCGCCTGGCGCTTCGCAGCCGCGCTGCGGGAAACAGCTGAGCCCCAAGACTTCCTCAGCAGCTTCCTCAGCACCCAGACCAGGGCCGAACAGCTCACCAGCCCCCACCAGGCCGCCGATGCGGAGTACCGCTACCGGGTGCAACTGGTGAGCTCCCCAGAGGCCCAGGTTGCGGTGCAGTGGCAGCGACGGCTGCCTCGCTCCAGCCACTGGCAGCAGAGCTGGGGGCCGGTGCCCCTGCCGATCTTCATCCAGCGCTTCCTGCCCGGCGACACCCCGGCCTGCGCTCGGGCCGGGATGTGATCGCCAGCCGGGGGCGGTTGCTGCCGTGCCGTGGAGCCGGTACCTTTCCGGCCTGTTCTCCTCTGCGGAGATGGACTCGTTTGCTCTGCGCCTGGCTCGCCCGGCGTCCATCCTGCTGCTGGCGGCCCTGGGCCTGCTCGGCTCCTGGGCCGGGCCGCGCGCGCTGGCCAATGGGACTCCGCAGGCCGATGCCCTCGCCGCCATCCGCCAGGTGTGGCCGCAGGAGCACATCCCCACCGCCATCCAGCTGGCCTTCAGCGAGAGCGGCCTGTCGCCCAGCGCCCGTGGCTGCGACGGCGATTGCTTCGGCCTGTTTCAGATTCACTTCAGCGCCAACCGGCGCCTGATGGCCTCGATGGGCATCACGCAACCCGAAGAGCTGCTCGATCCTGTCGTCAACTCCACCGTGGCCTACCGGCTGTTCCGGATCGAGGGCTGGAGGCCCTGGGGGATCGAACCGTGAGCGGCTGACTCAGCCCTCACCGCCCTCGCCACTTCTGCCTTCATCGCCCTCGCCCCCTTCGCCGCCTTCTCCCCCCTCGCCGCCCTGCTCCATCGCGTCGTCGTTGCTGCGTTCCATCACCGCTTCGCCCCCCTCGCCGCCGTCCATCCGTTCAGCGGGACGTCCGCAGCCCAGGGTGCCGGCCGCCAGGCCGGCGGTGGCCAGAAACAGGGCGATGCTGGGTCGGGCCATGACAACGGGTTAAAGCTGCACAAGTCTTGGCGATCCGGCGGCGACAGGGTCCTGCTTTGGTCACGCGCCGAGGTGCCATTGGTCACATCCCATGCGTTTCGCCCTTGAACCCCTCCTGGAGGCGCCGCAACTGGCGGAGCTGCGCCAGGAGCTGCTCAGCGCCGCCGCTGCCTGGCTGCCGGGCGAAGCCACCGCCGGCTGGCATGCCCGCACCGTGAAGCGCAACCGCCAGCTGGATCGCGCCTCGGCCGCGCATGGCCGGCTGGCAACCGCCGTGGAGGCGGCCATGCTGCGCCACCCCCTGGTCCAGGCCGCCGCCCTGCCGCTGCGGCTGCATGGCCTGCTGTTCAGCCGCTGCGCGCCGGGGGAGGGCTACGGCCGCCATGTGGACAACGCCTTCATGCCCCAGGGCCGCAGCGACCTCTCCTTCACCCTCTTCCTCAGTGATCCAGCCGACTACGGGGGCGGCGAGCTGGTGCTGGAATCGCCCGCGGCCGAGGAGGCGCTGCGGCTGCCGGCGGGCCATGCCGTTGTGTACCCCAGCAGCCTGTTGCACCGCGTCGAGCCGGTGAGCCGCGGCGAACGGTTGGTGGCGGTGGGCTGGATTCACAGCCGGGTGCGCCACGCCGATCAGCGCGAACTGCTGTTCGAACTCGACACCGCCCGCCGAACCCTGTTCCAGCAGGAGGGCAAGAGCGAGGTGTTCGATCTGATCAGCCGCAGCTACACCAACCTCCTGCGCCGCTGGGGCGAATGAAGGCCGCCAGGGGGAAGCGCCAGCTTGCGGTCTGTGAACAAGTTCGCCGTGTTGGCGGCTCCAAATCGATGCCTGGCTGGACTACCGCATGATGGTCTGCTCCCTCCCAGCGCTGGTTGCGATGGTCCAACGCCCTGCTGCCTTCCGGGGGGCTCAGCCCCTGCGCCGCGCCCTCGCCGCCCTGCTGGGGCTGGCGGCCGGGCTGGCCCCCTCGCTTGCTCTGGCGGAGACGGCGATCGAGCGCGCCGCCCGCACCGGGGAGCTGAGCCTTGGGGTGTATGCCGATATCCCCCCCTTCGTGAGCAGCACGTCCAACGGCGAGCTTGAGGGTTTTGCCATCGATGTCAGCGGTCTGATCGCCGAGGAGGTGTCCACCTATCTGGGCCGGCCTGTGCAGGTGGTCGCCCAGTCCAGCGCCGATTCGGCGACGCTCTTCCGCCAGGTGCACACCGGCGAAGTGGACCTCCTCTGCGGTGCCCAGTTCACCTGGGAGCGGGAGATGTTCGTTGACTTCTCCATCCCCTTCGCGCTCTCCGGCATCCGCCTGCTGCGCCGCGACGAGGGCCTTGATGGCAGCCCGGAATCGCTGCGCGGCAAGCGCATCGGGGTGGTCGCGGGCAGCCTCGGCGAGGCCACGGTGAAGGGTCTGCAGCCGGCCGCCATCACCGTGGCCCAGCCCACCCTGGCGGCGGGCGTGGCCGCCCTGCGGGCCGGCCGTCTGGATGCGATGGCTGGCGACACGCTGCTGCTGGGATCGGCGGCGCTGGGCTCCGGTTTCACCGAGGCCAGCCTCGTGCCCGAGCTGCCATACAACCGCTTCGCGGTGGCCTGTGCGATGCCGGAGAACAACTCCACGCTGCGCAACTTGGTGAATCTGGCGCTGGCCAGAATGATGCAGGGCTACATCAACGGCGGGGAGCGCCAGCGCGAGATCGTCAACCGGTGGCTGGGTCCAGAGAGTGGGCTGGGATTGCAGGAGGAGATGATCAAGCTCTACTTCGCCTCCGTTCTGCTCAACCACGAGAGCCTCGACGTCAGCGCATCGCCTTAACCCCCCCACCAGCCCGATACCCAGGCCGCCCGTCTCCATCCCCCTCCCCATGGCTTCCTCCCCGCGCTTCTCCCTGCTGGTTCTGCTGCTCGCCTTCGCGGCTCTGCTGGAGCCGGTGAGGGCGTCCAGCCACGTCAGCTCACCATCCCCCAGCGGCCAAGCCGCCCGGACGGCGGCAGCGCCGAGCACCCAGCCAGCCTGGGATCTCGAAGCCCGGCTGGATCGGATCAACCTGGCCCTGCGGGAGCGCTTCGGGCCCGAGCCCATGCCCGCCCATCTCGATGAGGCCGTGGCCCGCGGCTTCGCCAATGGTCCCCGCGGCGGCTTCGCCAACGCGGCCTACCGCGGCTTTGCCAACGGCCACCCCTACTACGGCGGACCCTCCCGCGCCTTCGTCAACGGCGGCGGTGGTTACAACGGCGGCGGCTTCGTCAACGCCCGGCCCCGGGGCGGGGGCTTCGTGAACTGGTGAGGCGATGACTGCCGCGCCACCAGGCTTTGGTCCGATCCGGCTGCTGGTGATCCAGCCCACCTCCCTCTGCAACCTCGACTGCAGCTACTGCTACCTGCCCGATCGTCAGCGCCGCCTGCTGCTCGATCCAGCCCTGATGCGGCCGATCCTGCAGCGCGTGCTCGAAAGCCCGTTCCTGGGCGATGGCTTCACCCTGCTCTGGCACGCCGGCGAGCCCCTCACCCGTCCGCCGTCCTTCTACGACGGGGCCAATGCCGAGTTGCGCGCACTCCTGGCGGCTGCCCCCGGGGTGCGGGTCGAGCAGTCGCTGCAGACCAACGGCACCCTGATCAACGACAGCTGGTGTGCCTGCTTTCTGCGCCACGGCATCGACGTGGGCGTGAGTGTGGATGGGCCCGCCTTCCTGCATGACAGCGTGCGCCGCAACCGCGCCGGCCGCGGCAGCCACGCCCAGACCATGCGGGGCATCGCCTGCCTCCAGGAGGCGGGGGTGCCGCTGTCGGTGATCACCGTGCTGACGCGGGAGTCGCTGCGCCATCCCGATGCACTGGTGGATTTCTACCTGGAGCACGGCATCGTCGAGGTGGGCCTCAACATGGAAGAGACCGAAGGCGTGAACGAGCGCTCAAGCCTCGATGCTGCCGGCACCGAGGGGCTTTACCGCCGCTTCCTTGAGCGCCTCTGGGACCGGGTGGCCGACAGCGGCGGCGCCCTGAGAATCCGCGAATTCGAAACCTTCTATTCCTTCGTGCGCACGGGCGAGCGCATTGAGCACACGGATCTCAACCGGCCGATGGCGATCGTGAGCGTGGATCATCAGGGCCATTTCTCCACCTTCGATCCCGAGTTGCTCTCAGTGGAGACCCGCTACGGCCGCTTCAACCTGGGGCACGTGAGCCGCGATTCGCTCCTGGACGCCTGCGCCACGGAGAAATTTCAGCGCATGTGGCACGACATGCGCGCCGGCATTGAGGCCTGCCGGGCCAGCTGCGGCTACTTCGGCATCTGTGGCGGTGGCGCCGGCAGCAACAAATACTGGGAAACCGGCAGCCTCGATGCCAGCGAGACCATGGCCTGCCGCTACCGCATCCAGCACGTGGCCGATGTGGCCATGGACCGGCTGGAGCGCGACCTGCAGCTGCCCAGCTGAGGCGCTGGATCCCGGTACGGTAGGGGCTCAGTTCAGGGTTGGCCGGTGAAGCAGATCAGCGTTGCCGAGATGGTGGGCCGGTTCGTCGCCCGCTTTGCCGCGATCTCCGGTGGCATCGCCCTGGTGGTGTGGGTCACCTGGGTGATGCTCGACCTCAAGCACCTGCAGTCGGGCTTCACCCTGCCCTGAAAACACCAACGCTCGTGATCGTCAGCAGCATGGAAGTCAGCGGCGGCCGTTGACGATGACCGCATTGCCGCTGGTACCGGCCATGCCCGGCAGGGCCGGCACCACGGAGGTCTGGCCGTCCCACTTGTCCAGAAAGAGCTTGTAGAGAACCAGGTCGTCGAGGCTGGAGTTGAGGGTCTGGTAGCGCTTGGCCTCCTGCTCGGCGATCTTCACTTCCGTCTGGGCGCGCAGCAGTTGCTGTTCAGCGATCTGCTTCTGCTCGATCGCAGCACGGTATTCCTCGGCGATCTGCAGTCCGGTGAGATCGAGGCCCTGCACATTGACGTAGCCGAATTTGCGCAGTTCCTCGGCAACTTTTTCCTGCACGATCTCCGAGATGCTGTTCCATTCGGTGGCAATGGTCACCAGCTCATACTGGGAAAAGACCGATTTGAGGGCCTTGAGCAGCGACGGCTGGATCACCCGCGGATAGATCTGCTGGTTGTCGGTGGCGATGGTTTCGTAGATCCGGCCCGCCTCGCTCGGCTTCATCGCGTACTTCACCGTGGCCGTGGCCTGGATCACCTGCAGATCCTTGGTGAGGGTGGAGAACTGCTCAGGCCGCACCTGGGTGCGCACGTCGAACGGGGCGATGTTCTGCACCAGGGGCAGCTTGAAATTCGCCCCCGGGCTGCGCGGCGCGCCAGTGACCTTGCCGAGGGTGGTGACCACGGCCACGTTGCCGGCGGGCACGATGAAGATGGTCTGGCTGAGCAGGATCACCAGCCCCAGCACCACCGCCAGCACCAGGCTGAGCCCCACGCCAGGCCCATCCGGGCTGCCAGCGGAGCGAAGTGGCGATTGCATGGCGGGAGCACGGGTGAGGTCGAACCCTAGACAGCCGCCCCGCAGCCAGGGAGCGGCGGTTGCGTGTGCGTCTCCTCAAGCGGGCATCGTCCTGTGCTCCAGCCCACAGCCAGCGGGCCCCAGGCTCTGCAGGATCGGCCCGATCCCCACTGCTGGCCGCTTTGCGGCCGCTCGTCATGGCCTCGTACACGATCACCCTTGAGTCCGGCAAGAGCTTCAGCTGCGCCGATGACACCTACATCCTCGATGCGGCTGAGGAAGCCGGTGTCGACCTCCCCTACTCCTGCCGGGCGGGCGCCTGCAGCACCTGCGCCGGCAAGCTGATCTCCGGATCGGTGGATCAGTCGGATCAGTCGTTTCTCGACGACGAGCAGATGACCGAGGGCTTTGCCCTGCTCTGCGTCAGCTATCCCACCACCGACTGCACGATCCGCGCCGAGGTGGAGTCGGAGCTCGGCTGAGGCCCGCTCGCGGCGCCCGGCCACCGCGAGCTGCCACCGCGAGCGGCCTAGCCTCAGGCCTCCATCGCCCGGCCCCATGACCGCCGCCCCCGCCGAGTGCAACCTGCGCACGATCCGCGTGGAGCTCAGCGCCGATCCCTACCCGGTGAAGATCGGCGCCGGCAGCCTGGGGCAGCTCGGCGAACTGATCGGCGCCCGCGGCTTCAGGCCCGGCACCCGGGTGATGGTGGTGACCAACCCGGTGGTGCATGAGCACTACGGCGAGGCGGCCCTGGCCAGCCTGCGGCAGGCGGGATTCGAGGCCAGCGAGCTGGTGGTGGAAGCCGGTGAGGAGCGCAAAACCCCCGCCACCGTGGCCCGCATCCACGACGTCGCCTTCGCCCAGCGGCTGGAGCGCGGCTCGCTGATCGTGGCCCTCGGTGGTGGCGTGGTGGGCGACATGGCCGGCTTCGCCGCCGCCACCTGGTTGCGGGGCATCGCCGTGGTGCAGGTGCCCACCACCCTGCTGGCGATGGTGGATGCCGCCATCGGCGGCAAGACCGGCGTCAATCACCCGGGCGGCAAGAACCTGATCGGGGCGTTCCACCAGCCGCAGCTGGTGCTGATCGATCCCACCACCCTCGCCACCCTGCCGGAGCGCGAGTTCAGGGCCGGCATGGCCGAGGTGATCAAGTACGGCGTGATCGGCGACGCCGCCCTGTTCAGCGAGCTGGAGGCCGCCGGCGACCTCAGCAGCAGGGCCGCCGTGGGCCCGGCCCTGCTGCAGACCCTGCTGGAGCGCTCCGCCGCCGCCAAGGCCCGCGTGGTGGCGGCCGACGAGCGTGAGGGCGGCCTGCGGGCGATCCTCAATTACGGCCACACCCTCGGCCACGTGGTCGAAACCCTCTGCGGCTATGGCACCTGGCTGCACGGCGAGGCCGTGGCCATCGGCATGGTGGCCGCCGGCGAGCTCGCCCTGGCCATGAACCTCTGGACCGCCGCCGACCAGGCACGCCAGAAGGCCGTGATCGCCGCCGCCGGACTGCCGCTGGCCTGGCCCCGGCTGGATCCCCAGGCCGTGCTGCACTGCCTGCAGGTGGACAAGAAGGTGCGCCAGGGCCGGCTGCGCTTCGTGCTGCCCACCCATCTCGGTGCCGTGCAGATCCGCGACGACGTGGACACCGATCGCATTCTCAGCGTGCTGGCCGCCATGGCCGAGCAGGCCAGCGCGGCCGCTCAGACCTCCCCGTAGCGATCCTCCAGGGCCGTCTCGAGGGTGGTGAGCAGCAGGGCCAGGGCGGCCCGCGACTCCAGATCCTGGCTGCTCACCGAGGCGATCCAGCGGTGGCAGAGCGCCTGGATCTGGTCGAACAGCGGCCCGCCCCGGCTGAGGCTGGCCATCACCCGCTCCAGCCCCAGCTCGTCCACCTCCGGCGGCAGACCCACCACGTAGCGGCGGCCGTCATCGCCCACGTAGCTGATCCGGCCCAGCTCATCGACGATCGGCGCGGCATGGGGCATGACCGGCTCGTCGTTGCCACCTGTGCACTCACCGGCCATGGCCCTGTCCCCAGCAGTTGTCCTCCCAAGCCCACAGCTAGGCACGGCCGCGCCGATTGCCAAGGGTGAGAAGCACCCATTCAGGGCTGGAGCGCGTTGCGCTCAGGACTGGAGCGCATTGCGCGGTGGCTCGCCGCTGCCCCGCTCCAGCCCCCGTTGCCAGCGCCCCAGCTGACGCTCCAGCGCCAACAGCAGCAGCGCCGCGCCCAGACCCGACGCCAGCAGCAGTGCCGTGGGCTGCAGGCCCCCCAGCCACACCGCCGCCAGCAACAACAGCGGCAGCAGCACCACCAGCCCCTGCAGCCAGGGCCGCCAGCGGCGGATGCGGCCATGGGCCGCGCTGCAGCTGCGGCAATGGCGGCTGTGGGCCTCCCAGCGGTCCATCAGCGGCACCAGGCCCTGGCGGGGGGGCAGCGGCTGGCCGGGAAAGGGCTCGCCGCCATGGCCCACGATCCAGTTGTGCAGAGCCTTGACGTAGACATCGGCGCTGGTGGGCAGGTAGCAGGCCCGGGTGAAGTCGCTGCTGCCGCCGCGCTCGGCCAGGGTCCGCTCCTGCCCGTGCAGGAACACCTGGTCGTCTTCGAGCACGGTGTGGTTGCCGATGTGCTGCAGCCAGCGCGGCCGCAGCCCCACCAGCAGGCGCGGCAGCCGCGAGCGGAACTGGAACGGGAAGCGGGCGATCAGGCGGCAGGCCCCGCGCCGGGTGGGGGTGGCGTAGACCACCGTGAGGAAGCGGGCGAAACCGCTGGCATCGAGGTCGTGCCACATCAGCCCCGGCGCCTCGAAGGTGGTGAACTGGCTGCCGAGCTTGCCCCGCCGCGGGCCCTCCTTCCAGGCGGCGGTGAAGCCCTCGGGCCCGGAACCGGTGAGCTCGGCCTCCACCGGGGCGGCGTTCTCGCGGCGGCCCACGGTGCGGTGGTGGGTGAAGGGCACGTGGCTCACATCGAGCACGTTCTCCAGCAGGGTGAGGGCATCCATCGGCAGGTCGCGGAAGGTGTCCTGCACCAGCCAGCCCGGCTCCTCCAGCAGCGGCACCAGCGGCAAGGCCACCTCAGCCGCTCCAGCGGCCTCACCGGCGAAGACAAACAACAGCCCCTGACCCGTGGCGGTGGCGTAGGTGCGGCAGCGGGAGCGACCGCTGTCGCAGGCGGTGGCAGCCACCTCGGGCGGGGCCTGGGGGATGGCGGTGCAGCGGCCCTCGCCGTCGAAGCTCCAGCCGTGGTATGGACACTCGAGCTCACCGCCGGCGTTGAGACGTCCCTCGCTGAGGGGCACCAGGCGGTGGGGGCAGACGTCGGCGAAGGCCCGCCACTGCTCGCCGCCGGCGTCCCACCAGATCACCAGGTCCTGATCCAGCAGGGTGAAGGCGAAGGGGCGGCTGCGGTCGAGATCCTGCAGGCAGGCCACCGCATACCACCGCTGCAGCCACTGCCGCTGCCAGCGCTCCTGCTGCTGGGGGGTGGGGGCTGGGGCGGCTGGGGCGGGGCTGGAGGTGGCCATGGGGGTGGGGTGCCTGGCGGGATGATGGCGCGCCAGCGGGGTGGCCAACGGGTGTAGCTTCTCGACCCGGACAGCGGCGGCAGATGGCAACGATTGCGGTGAGCGGCGCCAGCGGTAAGACCGGCTGGCGGGTGGTGCAGGAGGCCCTGCGCCAGGGCCACACGGTGCGGGCCCTGCTGCGGGCGGAGTCCCAGGCACCCGAGGGCCTGGAGGGGGCCGAGCTGATCCGCCTGGACCTGGGCCGCAGCGAGGCCCTGCAGCAGGCCCTGCAGGGCTGTGAGGCCCTGGTGATCGCCACCGGCGCCCGGCCCTCGGTGGACCTCAGCGGCCCCCTGCAGGTGGATGCCTTCGGGGTGCGCAACCAGATCCGCGCCTGCCAGGCGGTGGGCCTGCGCCGGGTGGTGCTGGTGAGCTCCCTCTGCGCCGGCCGCTGGATCCACCCCCTCAACCTCTTCGGGCTGATCCTGCTGTGGAAACGGGTGGGCGAGCGCTGGCTGGAACAGAGTGGCCTGGAGTGGACCGTGATCCGTCCCGGCGGGCTGAGCGAGCGCGAGGAGGGCCTCGAGGCCGGCCAGGAATCCGAGGGGGTGGTGTTCAGCGGCCCCGACCAGCAGGACAGCTCCAGCATTCCCCGCCGCCTGGTGGCCCGGGTGTGCCTGCAGGCCCTGGCCGATCCCCGCTCGAGCGGGCGCATCATCGAGATCACCAGCAGCGGCGAGCAGCCCGTCCGGGGCCTGGCCGACTGGCTTCAGGAGCAACCGGCGCCGGCCTGACGCTTCAGGCCGCGGCAGCCAGGGCCTTGCTGAGGGCCTCTTTGCGGCTGAGGTCGAGGTGATCCTCAGGAACCTTGCTCAACAGCCCCAGCTTCTCGAGGCGCTGGCGGGTCTTGCCGGTGGCCCCCACCACAAACACATCGCGGCCGGCGTCGATCGCCTCCTCCACGGCGTTCTCCACGGCCAGGGCGGCGGTCACGCCCAGGTGGGACACCTCGGAGAGGTCGAAGATCACCGCCCGGCACTCGCCGATGGCGTTGTGCTCGCGGCCGATGGCCTTGGCGACCCCGAAGATCATGGCGCCGGTGAGCTGGAACAGCAGCACCTGGCCCTTGGCCTCATTGAGCAGCGCCTTCTCATCGGCGGGGATCAGCAGATCGTCGTCACCGGTGCTCACCGAACGCACCGACTGGGTCTGGAGGCCCGACATCTTCTCGATCGTGAGGATGTTGGCGATGAACACGCCGATGCCCACCGCGGCGATCAGGTCGACCAGCACCGTGAGGCCGATCACCAGATACATGATCAGAGCCCCCTTGAGGGAGATGCGGTGGGCGCGGCGCAGAAAGCTCCAGTCGACGATGTCGACCCCCACCTTGAGGGCGATGCCGGCCAGCACCGCCAGGGGGATGCGGGCCGCCAGGCCGGCGCCGGCGAGGATCACCACGATCAGGATCACGGCGCGGGAGATGCCCGAGAGGGCGCTGCGCGCTCCCGCCTGGATGTTCACCACCGTGCCCATGGTGGCGCCGGCGCCGGCGATGCCCCCGAACAGGCCGGAGATCAGATTGCCCAGTCCCTGGCCGATCAGCTCCTTGTTGGAATCGTGCTCGGTGCGGGTCAGGCTGTCGGCGATCACTGAGGTGAGCAGGGCGTCGATGCAGCCGAGCATGCCCAGCACCGCCGCATCCACCAGCATCTCCTGCAGCTCCGACAGCGAGAACGTGGGGGTCTGCAGGCTGGGAAAGCCCGAGGAGAATTCACCGATCCGCCGGATGCCTTCGCCGGCGGCGGCGCCATCACCGAGGCCGGAGAGCAGGGTGAGCGAGAGGATGGTGCCCAGGATCAGGGCAATCAGCTGGGGCGGGGCGAGCTTCTTGATGCCTGAGGGCGTGAACCAGAGGATCGCCAGGGTGACCAGGGCCAGCACCACCTCGGTGGAGCGGGCATTGACGATCAGGCCAGGCAGAGCCTGCAGCGTGCCGATCACCCCACCCTTGGGACTGGCCTGGCCGAGGAAGGGGCCCAGCTGCAGGATGATCAGGATCAGGCCGATCCCGCTCATGAAGCCGGAGATCACCGTGTAGGGCATCTGGGTGACGTAGCGCCCCAGCCGCAGCAGCCCGAACAGGATCTGAAACACCCCGGCCAGCATCACCACGGTGAAGGCCATGGCCAACCCGTTCTCGGGGTTGCGGGCCGTGATGCTGGCGATCACCGCCGTCATCACCACCGTCATCGGCCCGGTGGGCTCGGAGATCAGGGTGGGCGTGCCCCCGAACAGGGAGGCGAACAGGCCCACCAGCACCGCGCCCCAGAGCCCGGCCGCCGGGCCGGCGCCGGAGGCCACACCGAAGGTGAGGGCCATCGGCAAGGCCACGACTGCGGCAGTGAGGCCCCCGAAGAGATCCCCCTTGATGTTCTGGCTGCTGATGTGATTCAGAAGCCGGAAGGGCCGGGGCCCTGGGGGGGGGAAATAGTGGCCGTCACTACATCATGCTGTGGTGGCCGAAACCTTAGGGGGCGGCGAGGAGGCTTTCGCGCCGCCAAGCGCCGCCAAGCGCCAGCCGCTGGCAAGGGCCGCCGGCGCTCTCCGGGTGCCAGCGCCCATGGGCACAGCCCACCCCCAGAGCTGGTGGCGATGGGTTACACCGTGCCGAGTCGATTGCCGCAAACCCGGCATGTTGTTACTTCTTGTATTCGCCGCGCTCTGGCTGGCGCTTCGTGTGCTTTTGATTTCAGTTCAGGTATGCCGGCATGGGCCAGAAGCCTCGCTGGCGCAGGAGTTTGAAGCTGAGCTGCTGCAACGGAGACTCGCGGATCGGCCCTTCAACACGCCACCGGGACCGTGATGATCACGGCTGCTGATCCCACTGATCACCACCACTGTCGCGCGGCCGTCGCCAGAACCGGCAGAACCGGCCCCGTCGCGCCTAGAAGTACGTTCCCCATCCCCCTTTGATGAACGTCCTGCCCTCGGTGCTGATGGAAATCAGCAGTCATCAGATTGAGGTCGCCGAAACCCTGATCGGTGTGGGCCGATTTCTGGTGATCTTCATCGCCGCCCGCGCCATCGCCGAGCTGATGGTGCGCCTGCAGCTGCCCACCATCCTCGGCGAACTCGTCGCCGGCGTGCTGATCGGCGTTTCGGGCCTGCATCTGGTGCTGCCTCCGGAGGCCCAGGCCCAACTCAGCGGTGTGGTGCTCAACCTGGTGGGTTCCCTGGCCGACGTGCCGACCGAGACGGTGGACGAGATCTATCGCGAGACCTTCCCCAGCCTGGAGGCGGTGTCGCAGATCGGCCTGTTCGCCCTGCTGTTTCTGACCGGGCTGGAGAGCGAACTCGATGAACTGATGGCGGTGGGGGTGCAGGCCGGCAGCGTGGCCGTGACCGGGGTGGTGCTTCCCTTCGCCCTCGGCACCGCAGGCCTCTACTACCTCTTCCATGTGCCACTGATCCCGGCGGTGTTCGCGGGAGCCGCCATGACGGCCACCTCGATCGGCATCACTGCCAGCGTGTTCGGCGAACTGCAGTGGCTGAAGCGCAAGGAGGGCCAGATCGTCATCGGCGCCGCCGTGCTCGATGACATCCTCGGCATCGTCATCCTGGCGGTGGTCGTGTCCCTGGCCGGGGGCGGTGCCTTCACCATCGGGCCGATCCTGAAACTCTGCGCGGCCGCCGTGGTGTTCGTGGCCGCGGCCCTGTTCCTCAGCCGCACCGCCGCACCTGGTTTCGACTGGGTGGTGGATCGCCTCAAGGCCCCGGGCGATGTGGCCGTGGCCAGTTTTGTGGTGCTCACCCTGAGCTGTTTCGCCGCCCAGGCCATCGGCCTGGAAGCCGCCCTCGGGGCCTTCGCCGCCGGCCTGATCCTCAGCGCCTCCAAGCACACCCACGACATCGACACGGCGGTGAAGCCCCTGGTGGCGCTGTTCGCCACCGTGTTCTTCGTGCTGATCGGCACGGGCATGGATCTGTCGGTGCTGAACCCCTTCAATCCCGACAACCGGGAGGGACTGATCGTGGCCCTGTTCCTGTTGGTGGTGGCCGTGGCCGGCAAGGTGGCCGCAGGCTGGACCTACAGCAGCAAAGATCCCACCAACCGGCTTGTGGTGGGTCTCGGCATGATGCCCCGCGGCGAGGTGGGCCTGATCTTCCTGGGCCTCGGCACCCAGGCCGGCATCCTCACGCCCTCCCTGGAGGCCGCAATCCTGCTGATGGTGATCGGCACCACCTTCCTGGCGCCGATTCTGCTGCGGGTGGTGATTGGCGGTGGCAAGGAGGCCGCAGCACAGCCCTCCTGAGCTGAAGGCAGCAAGCGCGGGCTGCTCATGGCCCCCACTGAAGGAGTCGGCTGAAGGAGCCTGGTACTTGGGCCCAACTGGGGCGATGGCTTGCGGCTGGGCCTGCTTCTCATGGGTTGAGCGGGCGGGGCCCGCCACGCCGGAGCCACAAAAAACCGCCTGAGGTTGGCCTTCAGGCGGTTGATCCCTCCAACGTCTCAATACTGGCAAATAACTTCATCAGTCTGCCGACGATGCCGAACATGGCCCTGTATGCAGGACCACAAGCAGAAGGCGTTGATCATGCAGGCTAATGAATCCAATTTGGGATCCTGCAGGTGAAAGCCGACACAGTCTGATTGCCCGGCCCTATGGTTTGCAGATCGAGTTTAAGGAGCATTTCTTTCGACGAATGGGCATGGGATTCGGCGGCCCAAACATGGTCTATCAACCACTGTCGTCGGCTGTTCCTGACCTTTGCGTAGGGTGATCCCACCCGATTTCCTGTGAACGACCCGAGGCATTAGGCCTCTGATTCTCTGCTTTCCTTGCCATGGCCGTCTCCATGTCACGTCGATGTCTTCGCTTGAGCCTGCGGGCCGGCGAGACGCTACCCGTCAACGTTTGCTGGCGAATTGAGCGCGGCTATCTCTGGCTGGCCCACTGGCGTGCGGAGGCAGAACCCCTGACCCTGGGCGTCTGGGGTCCGGGCGAAGTGGTGATTCCAGCCCTGATCGGTCTCTCCCGGCTGGAGCTGCGCACACTCTCGGCCGTGGTGGTGGAAGAAGACGAGCCCTCGAGTGGGATGGAGCGCGAGTTTCTTGAAGATCAGCTGCGCCAGGCCGCCATCCTGCTGTTGCTCAGCCGCGTGCGTCCTGCCGAATCCCGGCTGCTGCAATTGCTGGACTGGTTTGGCACCCGCTTCGGCACCATGACCACCCAGGGGGTGATGCTGACCTTCGGCAAGAAGACGCTCACCCACCAACAGCTGGCGGAGATCGCTGGCATGACCCGGGTGACGGTAACCAAGGCACTCACCCACTACCGCCAGGCCGGCGTGATCGTGGGCCAGGGCGGCGGTTCATTGCTGCTACGGGTTCCATCATCGGAGCTATGGGAGTGTGGCTGATTCCCTGATGTTCCAGCTTATGCTTCATTGGCCATGTTCTTGATTCTACAAAGGGGTCGTTCACCTCCCCAGTGCGGTATCGGCTCCAGCTGAGAGCCTCGGGCTCACGCCAACAGCACCAACCCATGGACACCAGCGGGGATGTCCATTGATCTCTCTATCCCGCGCCCTTTTTCATCATTCCTGTCGCCATGCTGAAACGATGCCGTTCTGTGACTCTTGCCAGGAGCCACTCGTCTCAGGCTTTTGCTCTCAAAGGAGAGGACTTCAACAAGATCACATCGTCCAGCATGAGGAGTGTTGGAATCAATGAGCGCAGCCACCAGAAATCAGAGGCTACACATGCATGACGTCCCGACCCCCAAGATTTAACTAGAGGCATCAAGAAGTGGATTTTCTGTCTGATTTTTTCTCGACCTTTGTGTCGAAGCTCCAGTCGCCAACCCTGGGCTTTCTGATTGGTGGGTCTGGTTGTTGCCTGCCTGGGCAGCCGCTTGGTCATTCCCGAGCAAGTTTACAACTTCATCGTCTTCATGCTGCTGATGAAGGTGGGCCTGAGCGGAGGCCTTGCCATCAAGGAGTGCCAATCTTGCTGAGATGGTTCTACCCGCTATCTTTGCTGTGGCAATCGGGATTCTGATCGTACTGATTGGGAGATGGACTTTAGCCAAGCTACCCAACGTCAAAGTCGTGGATGCGATCGCCACATGCAGGCTTGTTCGGTGCCGTGAGTGGCTCCACCCTGGCCGCCGCGCTGACTCTTCTGGAAGGGCAGAACATTCCCTACGAGCCCTGGGCTGCGGCGCTCTATCCCTTCATGGACATCCCAGCCCTGGTGATGGCGATCGTGCTGGCCAACATCTACGTCAACAAGATGAAAGGCACCCATGAAGATGTCAAGATCTGGCCGATCATCAAAGAGAGCCTGCAGGGCTCTGCCCTCTCGGCCCTGCTGCTTGGCATCGCTTTCGGCATTCTGATCAAGCCGGAGAGTGTCTATGAGAGTTTCTTCAACCCCCTCTTCCGCGGACTGCTTTCGGTGCTGATGCTGGTGATGGGCCTGGAAGCTGCGGCTCGGATCAGGGAACTGCGCAAGGTGGCCCAGTGGTACGCCGTCTATGCCGCGGTGGGTCCCCTGTTGCATGGCTTCCTGGGTTTTGGCCTCGGCATGATTGCCCATGTCACCACCGGATTCAGCCTTGGCGGTGTGGTGATTCTGGCGACGATTGCCGCCTCCAGCTCGGACATCTCCGGGCCTCCGACCCTGCGGGCCGGTATTCCCTCAGCCAACCCCTCCGCTTACATCGGCTCGTCCACAGCTGTGGGCACACCGATTGCCATTGCGGTGGGGATCCCACTGTTTATTGCGCTTGCCCAGACGCTTGGGTAATCCCCAGTCTGCATGGTGATCATCACCAAGCCAAGCGGACCACAAACAGCACAAAAAAAGCCGGGTTCACACCCGGCTTTCTTTTTGATGTGGTGATGATTGGATAGTGACCAGGAGTTAGAACGTGTGGGCGTGAATGACCTCGGCTGAGCAGATAAAGGCAATACCGGAATAGTCTTCAAAGTACTTCTCGGCAACCAGATCGCAAATTTTGACGGCGACATCGCGATCCGCGACCAGCACCTCAAATTTAATGTTGGTGAAAATATCAGAGACTGTGGGTTGGCCCGATGAGCGCACATCACGGCTGCCTTTGCCGCCAGCAGCTACCACCGTGTAGCCGGAGGCACCGGCCTCAGTGATGATCTTGGCGACCTTGTTCAGCAGCACCTTTTCCGTCACGATGACGAGCTTGCTGACTTGCTGGGACATGCGGAGGACCTCTTGAGGCGTGTAGTGGGTGAACTACACAGAAACTGGCTAAAACGTAGCATCGCAGGCACGCCAATAGAGCTGAATCGCAGCAATTCCATCCACTTCGTCAAGGTGTCTACAAGGGGATGTAAACGCACATACATGTTCTGCAAAACAGTCCCCATCACTGGGGCTGCTCATCACATCCAAGCAGCAGTGCCCCAGGGGCCAATCCCGCCCAGTCACTGGATCAGAACAGGCCCCGGTAGCGCACCAGCAGTTGCACCATGGCCCACGAACCCAGGGTCACCTTGAGGGCCACCAGCACATTCAGCAGCGGGATCCAGCCGCCGCTGGCAATGGCCCCGAAGCGCCCCGCCGTCGTGGGGCCCAGGCCTTCAAGGCTGAGGAAGGCCACCAGCAGAAACGCCACCACGGCGCCCTTCTCCCAGAGGTCGGCGCGGTAGCGGTTGTAGAAGCGATCCACCACCCGCAGCGAACCGCTGATCAGCAGCAGGCCGATGGCCGTTCCACCGCTCACCCCGGCGGCAAAGCCACCACCGGGCGAGAGGTGACCGCGCAGGGCCAGCTCCACCGCCACCAGCGCGCACATCGTGGCGCCCAACTGGCAGAGCACCACCGATGGCGCATCGGCCAGGGCACGGATGCGCCGTTGCAGGGGATCACCGCTGAAGATCCAGCGCACACCGATCGAGGCCAGCGTGAACACCACCACCTCCGCCACCGTGTCGTAGAGGCGGGTGTAGAGGATCACCGTGGCCACCAGGTTGGGCACCCGACCGGCGGCCAGCAGCTCACTCACCGTGGC
Organism: uncultured cyanobacterium; assembly: GCA_963765575.1. Taxonomy (GTDB): domain Bacteria; phylum Cyanobacteriota; class Cyanobacteriia; order PCC-6307; family Cyanobiaceae; genus NIES-981. The sequence continues at coordinate 25,708 of CAVXWZ010000003.1, forward strand.
GGTGACATCGGGCAGCGGCGGCAGGGCCAGGCCCAGGGGCACCAGGAACAACAGCACCGCCGCCGGTCCATAGATGAGCCGGAGCACCCCGCCGGTCATCGGCCGGTCTCCGCCGCGCTCAAGCCAGCGGCTGCATCGGAGGAGCCGGGCGGCTCAGCGGCCGTGAACAGCTGCAGAGCACCATCGAGATCGCCCCAGCCGCCAGAGCGGGGCAGGGTGGCCAGGCGCCGCAGCAGTTGCGGATTGTGCAACGACAAGCGCAGCACGCTGGCGTCGGGTTGCCATTCGAGCAGGCCGTGGAGATCGCCCTCCTGGGGCCTCTCCACCAGCTCCAGCCGCAGGTTGAGCGGATCCAGCCAGGCCTGCAGCTGCTGGCGCAGGTCTGGCGGCAGGGCCTCGCCCCCCCCGGCTCGGGCCAGGCGCAGCACCATGGAGGAGCGCAGGGCCACGGCGTAGAGCGTGGTGGAGAGCAGCGTGCCCACCAGGGCTTCGGTGAGGGCCACGTCGGCGGCCCCCAGCAGCGCATAGATCAGGGCCGCCACAGCCCCGAGGATGCCGCGCAGCACCAGCGTCTGGTAGGGGTTGCTCTGCAGCACCACCAGGATCGCCGTGAGCGGCAGCAGGGCCGTGAGCGGCAGCAGCAGGGGCAGGTCGGTGCCGAGGGTCATGGGCGGTTCAAGGGCGCCGGCGGGGCTGGGAGCAGGCCGCCAGCACGTAGCCGAAGATTGTGTTCCACACCACCAGCGACAGCAGCGCCAGCAGCAGCAGCGGCCACTCGCGCTGGAAGCGCAGCAGCAGGCCCAGCAGCATCAGGGCCGAACCGAGGGTGTCGGAGATGCCCAGGTAGTGGAGCTTGGTGAGGTAGCTGGCACGGCCCAGCAGCGGCCAGCTGCCGGCAAACCAGAACACCAGCCCCAGCAGCAGCAGCAGGGCGCTGGCGGCCTGGGCCAGGGCGCCCAGAACAGCCGGTGCACTGGCCAGCAGATCGCTGCTCATCCCTCCACCCCCTGCAACAGGTTGGCCAGCAGCATCACGGCGCCGTTGCCGACGCTGAGCACGATCACCCCCACCAGGCCCACCATCCAGTCGTCCCGAACGGTCGACACCACCAGCATCACCATCGCCACCTTGGTGGAAACGCTGGCGAAGGCGGCCAGACGGTGCCAGACGTCGGTGCGGCGGCACACCACCAGGATCGGCAGCAGCAGGGCCAGCACCATGCCGAACAGCAGCACGCTCATCGCCGCTTCTCCGGAATCACCAGCTGATGAACCCGGTAGCTGCGGCCGCTGGCGTCGAGGCCGAGGGCGATCGTGAACGGCGTGAGCGTGATCCGGAACACGTCCAGAAAGATCAGGGCGCTGGAGGGATGGCCTCTGGCCAGAACGGGCTCATCGTGGAGCTCGCTGCGCTCCGCCCGCGGGTGCAGCAGCAGCTGGGCGGCCTCCCGATAGGCCTGGGGCAGGGCCCCGAGGCTGGCGGCGAAGGCGCGGGCCAGATCATGGAACGACAGGCGCCGCACCCGCCGGGGCAGGGGCAGGGCCAGGGCCACCGCCACACCGATGGCCACGTTGGCCAGGTCCAGGTCGGCACTGAGCAGCAGCCAGATCAGCAGGCGCAGGGAAATCACGATCAACCGAGCCATGCCACCTCCCGCAAGGCCAGTTCCGCGCCCTCCGCCAGCTCGGTGCTGAGCGGCTTGAGGCGCAACAGGGCCAGCTGCAGCAGCGCCCCCACCATCGCCAGGGCTCCGAGCAGGTCCACCAGCCGTTCCAGGTTCGGCAGCGGCAGGCGCAGCCCCGGGGCGGGGCGGAGCAGCAAGCGCCGCAGGGCCTCCACGCCGGCGCCGGCGGCCAGCACCGCCAGGGCCTTGCCGGCGCCGGCGGCACTGAGGGAGCCAAGGGCAGCCGGGCGCAGCGGCCCCAGCAGCCCGGCCACCAGCAACACCACGGCCAGCAGCAGGGCCCCCGCCGACGGCACCTGCCAGCCCCCGGCCAGGGGCAGCCAGCACAGGCGGGCGTAGACGGCGGCGGTGCCCACCATCAGCAGCGGCAGCAGCCAGGCCGACACGGTCACCGGCAGGCCGGGCAGGCCGGTGATCGGCAGCTCCGTGAGGGTGGCTTTGGTGTAGTAGCCGAGCAGGGGCGGAGCGCCGGCGATCGAGAACGACCCCACCACCAGGGCCAGCCCCAGGGCAGGCGCCAGCGGCTGGCGGCCCCAGAGGCTGAGATCGCGGCTGGGCACCCGCCCGGCCGCCAGGAACAGACTGGCCTTGGCCAGGCCGTGGCCGAGGGCATAGAGCCCGCCGGCGGCGGGATTGAGCAAGGCGATGCCCATCTGGGACATCGTGCTCCAGGCCAGCAGGCGCTTGAGGTCGCCGTCACAGAGCGCATACACCAGCCCCAGCAGCACGCTGGCCAGCCCCACCCAGGTGAACACCGGCTGCAGGCCGGGCAGCAGCAGGGCCAGCCGCAGCAGCGGGCAGAGGCCGCCGGCCACCACCACCCCCGAGAGCAGCGCCGACACCTGGGCCGGGGCCTCGGCGTGGGTCTGGGGCAGCCAGAGACCGCTCAGGAACACCCCCGACTTGGTGAGCAGCCCCAGCATCACCAGGGCCAGGGCCACCGCCAGGGCCGGGTCGCCGGCGGGCAGCTGCTGCAGCGACTCCAGCCGGAAACTGCCGGTGTACAGATACACCAGCCCGGTGCCGATCAGAAACAGCGTCATGACGCCGTTGCCCACCAGCAGATAGCGCAGGGCGATCCAGAGCTGGCGGACCTCCCGGTTCTGGAGAATCAACAGGAAGGCGGAGATCCCCACCACCTCCAGGGCCACGTAGAGGCTCACCAGGTCGGTGGCCAGAAAGGCGGAGTTGAGCCCGCCCAGCAGCACCATCAGCAGCAGCAGGAAGGGGCCCGGCGGCGGCGGCTGCCGCCAGCCGTCCACGAGCACCGCCAGCACCACAGCGCCATTGAGCAGCAGGAACGGCGCCGCCACGGCATCGAGCTGCAGCTGCACCCCCAGGCGACCGATCAGCTCGAACACGAGCTGGTGCTCCGGCACGCTCGCCCAGATCCCCCAGCCCAGGGTGACCAGGGCACAGACCACGGCCAGGGAGCGTCCCAGACGCGGCAGCAGGGCGGAGCTGAAGGCGGCCAGGAAGGGCAGCAGCAGCCAGGCGATCAGCAGGTTGAGCACCGGCATCGAGATCAGGAGAGGCGCTGGGGCGCCGCCGCCGGGGAGGATTGCTGCAGCAGGCGCTCGAAGCTGCTGGTGTCGAGCAGGGGGTCGAGGCGCGAGAGACGGGCGATCACCACCAGCAGCAGGGCCTGGATCGACAGACCGATGACGATGGCGGTGAGGATCACGGCATGGGGGACGGCGTCGGCCCAGGCCATCGACGGCAGGGTCGCCACCGCCAGCTCACCGCGGGCCAGGATCGGCGTGCGCAGGCCGCTGCGCGCCGCCACCAGCACAAACAGGGCCACGGCTCCGGTGCCCATGACATCGAGGGCGAGGGCGCGCAGAAACAGGTTGCGGCGCCAGATCAGCCCCAGGAATCCCACCAGGGCCGTGAACAGCACCAGGGCCTCCAGCAGTCGGAAGGGATCGGGCACGGCAGCGGCGGCAAGCGCCGAACGTTAGCCGCCCTTCTGCCGATCAGGGTCAGCCCAGCTGGGGCTCACGCAGAAAGCGGGGCCGCGGGGCCGGCGGCACGGCAGCCAGGCCAGGGTTGGCGCGGGCAAAGGCCAGCCAGCGGAACTCGCCGAGGGCGTGGGGATCCACCAGGCGCAGCAGGGCTTCACGCCGCGCCAGGGCGTCCGCCAAGGCCTCTCCCGGCAGCTGCTGCAGGCCGTGCAGTCGTTCGGCCAGGCCGAGGGCGAGCAGGGCCTGGCCCTGGCGGCAGTGGCCCAGGGCCCGCCAGCCGGCGGCGGCGGCGTCCCGCTCAAGGCTGTCGATGCAGAGGTGGGCGGTGAGGTCCCAGCTGCCGGGCTCAGCCAGGGGATCGGCGCTGGCCTGCTGGCCCCGGTAGGCCAGCAGGGTGCCGTCAGCGCGGGCCGGGGCGTAGTAGCGCCGGGCCTCCAGGGCGTAGTCGATCACCAGCAGCGGGCCCTCGGCCAGGGCGGCGGCCGCCTGCTGCAACCAGGGGGCGACGGCGGGGTGGAGCTCGCTGCTCCATCCCGGCGGGCGCTGGGGATCGGGCGGCAGCAAGCCGCAGGCTGTCAGCGGCGCCAGCAGATCCGCCTCCAGGGGCTCGCCCGGCGCCAGCCGCAGCGCGGGCCCGGCATCAGGCTGGTCCTGGAGCACCACCTGCTGGCGGCGCCAGAGCGCCCCGTCCCAGCTGAACCGCTCCACCGGCAGGGCATCGAGCACCTCATGGGCCAGCAGCACCCCGCGCAGCGGTGCCGCCGCCAGCTGCTCGAAGCAGCACCAGCGGCAGGCCAGGGGAGCGCCGGCCAGCCGCTGGCGCTGGCGCTCGCGCAGCCCCGGGCTGGGCTCCACCAGCACCAGCTCGCAGCGCTCCGCCAGCTGCGGCCAGCCGGCCGCCAGGGCGGCGGCCAGGTCGGCCGCCAGGCTGCCCTCACCCGGTCCGGCCTCCACCAGGGCCAGGGGCCCGGGCGCGGCCGCCGCCAGGTCGCTGAGCCAGTCGGCCAGCTGGGGGGCCAGCAGGGCGGCGAAATCGCTCCCCAGGGAGGGGGCCGTGGCGAAGTCCCCCCGGGGGCCGATGCGCAGCCGGCCACTGCCGTAGGCGCCGTGCTCGGGGTCGTGCAGCACCCAGCCCATGTAGGTGGAGAAGGGCACCGCCCCGCCGGCGGCGGCCAGGCGTCGTTGCAACCAGCCAGGAACGCTCACGTCGCGGTCGCCAACTCAGGGAGAATGCATCTTCTCCGCAGCGGATGCATGGGTGGCGTATCGGCAGCAGAGGCAAGGGCAACAGCAGCGGAGGCAGCCGGGGCCCCGCAGAGGCCGATCGAGCACCTGCTCAGCAAGCTGCGGATGGGCCTGGTGGCGGCGGCGCTGCTGGTGCTGCTCGTCCTCGGCGCCTGGGCGCCGCCGGCCAGCGCCGCCGACAATCCCGAGCTGCTGCCCGACCACCCCACCCCGGTGATCGACCTGGCCCGCGCCTTCACCGACAGCCAGCGCGCCGACCTGGAGCAGGAGCTGAGTGAGGTGGAAGCCGCCAGTGGCTGGAAGCTGCGGGTGCTCACCCAGTACGAGCGCACCCCCGGCCTGGCGGTGCGCGATTTCTGGAACCTGGACGAGCGCTCGCTGCTGCTGGTGGCCGATCCCCGCGGCGGCAACCTGCTCAACTTCAACGTGGGCGATGCCCTGTTCGCGCTGATGCCGCGCACCTACTGGGTGGAGCTGCAGACCCGCTTCGGCAACCAGTACTACGTGCGCGACCACGGCGAGGACGGCGCCATCGTCGATGCCCTGGCGGCGGTGGAGCTCTGCCTGGATCGGGGCGGCTGCCAGGTGGTGCCCGGCCTGCCCCAGGAGCAGTGGGTGCTGACCCTGGCCACCTCGATTCTGGGGGGCCTGATCGTGGGCTTCGCCGCCTATCCGCGCCAGCCGGGACGCACGGTGGAGTGGACCTGGGTGCTGCTGCTCTCACCCCTGTGGGTGATTCTTTTCGGGATTTTCGGCGTGGCGCCGATCGTGACCCGCACCAGCGATCTGTTGCCGCTGGTGCGCAACGCCATGGGCTTCATAGGCGGAATTCTCACGGCCTACCTGCTGGCCCAGCGCACGGTGGGCCAGAGCCGGGGCGACAGCGGCACCTGAAGCCTTGGGCCGGAAAAGGCCCTGGACCCGGGAGGGCCTGGAGCGACTTCAGACGCGGCCGGGCTGGGGGCTGGTGGAGCGGGGACCGACCTGATCGAGGGCCTCCAGACGGCAGCGCAGCGAATTTGCGGGCGTGCAGGACTCGACAACCTCAGCGGCAGAGGCGGCCTGCAGGGCCAGCAACGCTTCCTGCTGACGGGCCCGGACCTGGGCGCGCAGCTGGTTGAGGTTGGCTTCGTAGAAGCGGCGCAACTCGTCGTAGCGCTTCACCGGCTGGCCGTAGAAGCTGCGGCCGGCAAGGGTGGGGAAGGAGGCCCACTCGGGAGCCAGGCGATTGGCCAGCTCGGGGCTGAACACGCCGCGGTCAGCGAGGTGCAGGGCGCCACGGCGCTGCACCAGGTAGATGGCGGCCTGGTCCTGGACGCGGGGCCCGAAGGCCTGGGGGCCGTGGGTGCGCAGACCGAGGGAGCGGGTGACCATCGCCCAGGTGGGCGGCATGAACTGGTAGGCGCCGGCCGCGGCACTGGCGTAGCGGGCGGTGCGGTTCACCCGGTCGGGGTGGCGATCGAGGGAGGGCATCAGCCCGCCGCCGAACATGATCCAGTAGCCCCGGTCCTGACCGTTGGCCCAGGTGCCCTCCGCGTAGCGGATGGTGTTGAGCAGGGCGCGACGCTCCGGGGTGATGGCGTAGATGCTCGGGCCCGGCGGGGGCAACGGCACCGACAGGGCGACACGGTTGTCAACGGCAGAGGCGTTGGCGATGCGGCCGTTGGCCACCTCATCCACCTGCAGGGAGCTGGGCAATCGGTAGGTGCCAGACCCGGGCTGGGATGCCAGAGCCGCGGGGGCCATCACCAGGGGGAGGGCCGACACGGAGGCGGCCATGCCCAGAATTGCTGTTGCCTTGGCGAAGAAGTGAACCAAAAGTCACAACAAATTGTTGCGCAGCAATTTGGCTAACCCTGGAGACATTCTGGATTGCATATGTGCCAATCGCACAGGCGTCCACTCGTATCAACAATGACGCCAAACGGTTGAACTCACTGTCAACACAGGAAAGTTGCTCTCTTGAGCAACAGAAACACCGATCACCCAGGGGTGATTGATCGAATCTCCTGATCACCCCTTGCGCGCCCCTGCGCTGCTGTCCCCCAGGGTGGCGATCGCCGCGGCGGCCTGCTGGGCGCCATCGCCCGGCAGCGGGGCCCGCCGCGGGGCCAGCAGCGGCTGGTCGAGCTCCCAGTCGCCACTCAGCAGCTGGGCCTGGCTGAGCAGGCGGTGCCAGCCATGGCGCTGCAGATCGCGCTCCAGCACTGGCGCCTCGGCGAAACCCCGCCGATGCACCAGATGGATCCCCACCCCGTAGCGCATGGCCTCACAGAAGCTGCTGTAGCCGGGTTTGGTGATCAGCCGGCCGCAGTGGCCCATCAGCTCCAGGGGACGCACCGAGGCCGGCAGCACGCGGCCATTGACCGCCGCGCCCAGGGCCGGGTCGTGGCCCACAAAGCGGTGGCCGGGCCAGCGGGCCAGCAGGGCCGGATCGAGGGCCAGGCCCAGGCCCCCGAAGCTGATCAGCACGTTGCGATCGCGCTCGGGGAGCAGCCCCAGCTCTGCGGCCAGGGCTGCGCCGTCGAGGCGGGGCTCGCCGGCCGTGAGGCCGATGGCGGTGGCCGGCAGCCCCCAGGGCATCGGCAGGGACAGCGGACAGCGCAGCAGCAACTGGCCGCGGGCATAGAGGTCGCGGCTGTGCTCCACCCAGGGGGCGAAGGCGGCGCCGAAGGGCTCATAGATGGCATCCCAGCCGAAGCTGGCCAGCCAGATCAGGGGGGCGTCAACGCCGGCGGCCAGCAGGGCGGCCGCCGGCGGCACATCCCCCAGCACCAGCACGGGCTCGCCCTGGCGGCGCAGCCAGGCCAGCTCCCGCTCCAGCTGGGCGGGCAGGCGGCGCTCCAGGGCCTCCAGGGCCCTCAGGGTGGCCGCCGGGTCAGAGCCCAGGGCGTCGGCCTGCAGCACGCCCACATCCCACTGGCAGGGACGGTGCAGCACCGGCACGGGCCCGAAGGCGGTGGCCAGAAACTCCGGGGACAGGGCGGTGGAGAGCACCAGCCGCCAGTGGGGGCGGAGCCGGTGCAGGGCGGTGAGCACGGCGGCGGTGCGGGAGCCGTGGCCGAAGCCATGGCTGCTGATGCAGGCGAGGATCAGCACGGCAGGGAGGCCGCCAGCGGAGCCTGGTGCAGGCGCTCCTCATAGAGCAGTTGTCCATCGAGGCCATACCAGCGGTGGCTGGCGTGCACGACCCGGGCCCGCAGGGGGTCGGCCACCTCCAGCTCCACCCAGCTGAAATGACGCAGCTCCCGGCCGGCCGGATCGCGGCCATGGCGCGGCACGCTGGCGGCATTGAAATAGACGGTGCCGGCGCGATCCAGACAGAGGCTGCGGCGCACGCCCTGGCCGCGCCGCAGCTGGTGGTGCATGTGGCCGAACACCACCAGCGGCAGGGGCCGCCGGCTGCGGATGCGCCGGATCGCCAGGGCCAGATCCTGGTCGCCCCAGTCACAGGCGGGTTTCTTCCAGTCGCGCCCGCAGGGATCTGCGGCGGCGCTGCCCAGACCAGCCGGACCGCAGTGGGCCAGCAGCACCAGGGGCAGGGCCGGATCGGCCGCCAGGGCCGCCGCGGCGATGCGCTCGGCCGACTCCTCCAGCCCCACGGGCCCATACACCGAGGTCACCGCCTGCGACAGCTGGAAGCCGCCGCCGGCACTGCCGGGCCGACCGCCGACCACGGCCAGCCCCGGCGGTCGCAATTCCCGCAGGCCCCAGCCGCAGTGCAACTCGCCGAGGGTGTTGAGCTGGCGTTGCAGGGTGCGGCCGGAGGAGTCCTTGCCGGTGTCGTGGTTGCCGAGGATGCAGGCCAGCGGCAGCTGCAGACGGCGCAGATCGGCAGGGATGCGTGGCTGGCCGTCGCTGAGGTCACCCACCACCAACAGCGCATCGGGCGCCACCCGCTCGAGCAGGGCGGCGTCGCTGCCATCCCAGGCTCCATGCGGATCCCCCACCACCGCCAGCCGCAGGACCGGCATCGAGCTCTGCCTAGGCTTGGCCCATCCTGCCCGCCGAGGAGCCCGGTTGGTGTTCGCCGCCGCCCACAACGCCGTTTCCGCAGCCCGGCTGCCGGCGGCCAGCGCCCTGCCGGCGGCGATCGAGGCCCTGCGGCGCCAGCGCAACGCCGTGATCCTGGCCCACTACTACCAGGACGAAGCGATCCAGGACATCGCCGATTTCATCGGCGACTCCCTGGAGCTGGCCCGCAAGGCCGCCGCCACCGACGCCGATGTGATCGTGTTCTGCGGCGTGCACTTCATGGCCGAGACGGCCAAGATCCTCAATCCATCCAAAACGGTGTTGCTGCCGGATCTGGAGGCGGGCTGCTCCCTGGCCGATGCCTGTCCCGCCGATGGCTTCGCGGCCTTCCGGGCCGAGCACCCCGAGCACCTGGTGGTGAGCTACATCAATTGCTCGGCGGCGGTGAAGGCCCAGAGCGACCTGATCTGCACCAGCAGCAACGCCGTGGACCTGGTGAAGCAGCTGCCGGCCGACCGGCCGATCCTGTTCGCCCCGGATCAGAACCTGGGCCGCTGGGTGCAGCGCCAGAGCGGCCGCGAGCTCACCCTCTGGCCCGGCAGCTGCATGGTGCACGAAAGCTTCAGCGAGCAGGCGCTGTTGCAACTGCAGCTGGAGCACCCCGAGGCCGAAGTGCTGGCCCACCCCGAGTGCCAGCAGCACCTGCTGGACCTGGCCGATTTCACCGGCTCCACCAGCCGGCTGCTGGAGCGGGCGGCGGCCAGCGCAGCGCCGGCCTTCATCGTGCTCACCGAGCCGGGAATCCTGCACCAGATGCGCCAGCGGGTGCCGGGCAAGGCGTTTTATGAGGTGCCTGGGGCCGATGGCTGCAGCTGCAACGCCTGCCCCTACATGCGCCTGAACACGCTCGAGAAGCTCTGGCAGTGCCTGGACACCATGGCGCCGGCGATTGAGCTGGACGAGCAGCTGCGGCAGCGGGCCCTGGCGCCGATCGAAAAGATGCTGGCCATGAGCCGCTAGCGGGCTAGCTGGAAACGCCACCAGGGCGACCAAACCCATGCCGCCGGGCCACGACCTTTGCGACAAAGCCTTGCGATGGGGGCGGCGGTAGCCCTTGCTGCTTGCCGGCCTTTAGATTTCCTTTAGAAATAGTTCAGATGGGTTTTTGGCCATGGCTTTTTCGGGTCTGCCGTCCCTGCTCGCGCTGGCGGGTCTGGCCGGATTCACGCTGGTTCAGGTGGCCCTGCGGCTGGGTGTGCTCTGAAGCGAGCGCTCATCGAGATCAGGCTCGATTCCAGAGTGAATGGGATCGCCTTGAGAGCGATACCGGTACGTCATCAACGCTTGGCTTGTGGTGGGCGAGCAGATTGTGGTGAGCGAGCAGGATGTTGTCCATAGCGACCTAAATGTCCTTAGCGACGTAGACAATCTTTGGCAGGCCATCCATCTCTGGGTGGCGTGGCCGTGGCTTCAACTTCGCTGCAAACCCAGCAGCTGCCGCTCCCCCAGACAACTAGTAGCTGTAGTTGGCCTCGAACAACGGCGTGCCGTCGGAGGGCTCCGAACCGGCCACGTAGAACCCCTGGGCGGCCTGGCCGTTGGCCCGGGCCCGGGCCAGCAGGGCCTGCTGACCCGCTGCCACGTCGTGGCCGGCCCAGTGCTTCAGGCATGACTGCTGCATCGCGCGGCCATAGGAAAAACCCAGATGCCAGGGCGCCGGCGAGATGGCCCGGTTGATGCCGTTGAGATAGACACTGGCCTCCTCCTCGCTGAGTCCGCCGGAGAGGAACAGCACCGCCGGCACGCTCACCGGCACGGTGCGCTCCAAGGTGCGCAGGCTGAATTCCGCCACCTGGTCCGGGCTGGGCGGGGTGGCGCAGGCCATGCCCGGCAGGGTCATGGAGGGCTTGAGCAGGCTGCCCTCGAGAAACACGCCGTTGTGGCTGAGGGCCTGGTACACCGTGCGCAGCACCCATTCCTGCACGGCGGCGGTGGTCTCGATGTCGTGGTCGCCATCCATCAGGATCTCGGGCTCCACGATCGGCACCAGCCCCGCCTCCTGCACGGTGCGGGCGTAGCGGGCCAGCCCCCAGGCGTTCTCGCGCACGCACAGCTCCGACGGGCAACCCTGCGGCGAGATTCTCAGCACCGCGCGCCACTTGGCGAAACGGGCACCGCGGCTGTAGTAGCGCTCGGCCCGCTCCTGCAACCCCTTGAGGCCGGTGCACCAGCTTTCGCCGGGCAGACCGCCAGCCAGGGGGGCGATCCCCTGATCCACCTTGATGCCGGGCACGATCCCACCGTCCCGGAACAGTTCGATGATCGGCGCACCGGGCCGGCCGTCAGCGTCGACACTGTCCTGGAAGAGGGTTTCCTCGAACAGGATCACGCCGCTGATGGCCTCATCGAGATCCGGGGTGGTGGCCAGCAGGCTGCGGTAGGCGCGGCGGTTCGCCTCACTGTTCTCGACGCCGATGGCGGCGAAGCGTTTGCCCACGGTGCCATTGGACTCATCGGCGGCCAGCAGGCCCTTGCCCTGGGCCGCCAGGGAGCAGGCGGTGGCCGCCAGCTCATCGCGATACGTGTCGAGTGCCATGGAACTGGGCAGCGGCTACCCCATGGCTAGGCGGGATGGCGTGGCCCCGTCAACAGAGCAAGGTGGAGGTGTGCACCCCAGGCTCTCGGTCACCAGCGCAGCCCCATGCAGAACCCCATGTGCTGGAGCCGAGCCCTGACGACCTGGCTGCTGATCATGGCGGCCGAAACCCTGCACGGGATCCTGCGGCGCTGGTGGATCAGCCCATGGCTGGCCGATCAGGCGGTGGGACAACTGGGTGTTGGGGTGGGGTGGTGGATCGGCAGAAGACGAGGCCACGGGAGACGCTCGATCAGGGGGCGACTACGCAGCAAGGCGGAACAACGGAGGGTCAAAGCAGAGAATCACAGCTGCCCTAAAGAAATGCAATTCCGCGTACGGTGACTGCCAGAAGAGAGCACCTCCCGCGAATTTTTTGGCAGCAAGGAGTTCGCAAAGAACAATGATGGTTATCGCTGGCTAGGGAGCACCAGAATCTACGGGAACGAAACAGAAAGCAATGCATGGAACAGGAAAGCAATGCATCCGCTCGATCGCTACAGGCTGCGCTTTGCCCCGGGCCCGTACCCACCGGTTCACGCCTTCTGGTCGCTGACGATGGTTGACTTGCCACAAAGCCTGCTGGTGGCCAACCCAATCAACCGCCACCTGAACAACTCTCCGATGCTGGCTCAGATGAAACAAGATGCCGATGACGGGCTCACGCTCTACATCCAGCACGAGTCTCCTGGTGAAGAGCTGGAGTCCAATTGGTTGACCGCGCCCAAGCCCCTTCGCAACGTATATGCGGCCCTATTGGCCCAAGGAAGCGGCACTGGATGGTTCCTGGACCAAGCCAAAGCTGATTAAGACAAAGTGAATCAGATTTTAGACGTTTTAAATCCCTGAGTTAGAATATCAACAAAGCTCCAGCTTTCAAGATGAGAACACACATGTCAGCTAGGCACATCACACTGGTCCGCACAGTTGGCTGTGCGCTTGGTTGCGCACTGGCCATGGCGCCACCAGCGGCAACAGCAGCAGGCAAGGTAGATTTAGAAAGTCGCGAGGCCATAATCGTGAACGTCGATAACTTCAGTCATGCCCAAGCTGACTACGAGTTCTCAGGCATTCTGAAGATGAGCGGGGGAATCAACAAGCTGCACCACAACCGCACGCCGACACCGATCGACAAGCAGAATGTGATCCGCATGAATCGAGATACACTCTACAGCTTAAGTGTGGTCGATATTTCAAAGGGTGCTGTAGTCACGTTACCCGATGCCGGAAAGCGTTACATGTCATTGATGGTTATCAATAATGAGGGGTATGTCAATAAAGTGTTCTACGGCGGTGGCTCCTACAGACTCACCACTGAGCAGTTCGACACCCCATTTGTGGGTCTGGTCATTCGCACGCTTGCCGATCCAGAAGACAACACTGATCTGGCCGCAGCCCACAAGTTGCAGGACTTGATCAGAATCACTGCAGGCTCTGAGCAACCCTTTGTGCTGCCGAAGTATGACAAGGCAAGCTACGAGGCGACCCTTGAACCCATTCTTGATCTTGCCAAGGGTCTGAAGCGTTATCTCAACACCTTCGGTTCCAAAGCAGAGGTCAATCCAGTCCATTTCCTCATCGGTAGTGCTTCAGCCTGGGGTGGCTTGCCAGACAAGGCAGCCGTTTACGTGAATGTGCAGCCAGATCTTCCAGTTGGCAAGTACGAACTCGAGGTCAAGAATGTTCCAGTCAAGGGCTTCTGGTCAATCAGTCTCTATAACGCTAAGGGCTATTTCCAGAGGAACGACCTGAATGCCTACAGCCTGAACAACATCACTGCCAAGCCGAACAGCGACGGTTCATACACGCTCCGCTTCGGAGGTTGCACACCAAGCACGGAGAATTGTCTGCCAATTATGGACGGCTGGAACTACGCTGTACGCATGTACGAGCCAGCCCAGGCAATCATCGATGGCACATGGGTGTTCCCAGGGCCACCGAGACCGCGCAACAATTGATAGGCATCAATGCAGGGCAGCGGCTTGATTCGCATTTGGCTCAACAGCATCAAACACCTACGGAACTAAATCACGAAACGCAACCTGCAATGCCTTGCCTTTTTCGCAGCACTCGCCATGGTGCCACTGTCAACCGCTGAAGTAGCGGAAGTTAGCAAGGCGAAGTTGGAATCGATTTCTTTACCTGAGAATGTCGAAACACCGATTGTCACCCTGCAGTTTTTTGATGGGGTGCCGACTGATGCGACGATCGACAGGGTTTAAGACAACCTAGATCGCATGCGTGGTGTCGGGGTATTCCTTGACAACGTCGGTGCTGTTTTGATGAACAGCGTGCGCAAGGGACTTGCTGGGCCGGTGCCGAAGGCGCCAACAGGATGCCGTGTTTGCACAGCTGATGGATTCGCAGACCTTGGTCGTCACTGCGAATACATCAACTCTTTATGCCTATACCTACACTGACCTCGCTGATGACGGCCCAACTGTTATCGAGGTTCCGCCCGGTATGCTCGGGTTTCTCAATGACGGCTGGCAACGGTTTGTCGGCAACATGGGGGTCACAGGACCGGACAAGGGCAAGGGTGGAAACTATTTAGTGCTGCCGCCCGGCTACAGCGGTGATGTGCCAGAGGGCTATTTCCCCATGAGGCCTCCGACCAATCGCCATTTCATGTTTCTGCGCGGTTCAATTGCAAAGGGACTCCAACCAGCGGTCGCCAATATCAAGGGAAACCTAAAGGTTTATCCTCTCAAGAACGCAGCGAAACAGATCAGCAGTTTCCGAGCATCGGCAGCAAGAACAAAGACATCGTCATCAAGGCCGACGGTTCGGTGGATGTCTGGTTTGGCCCTACGGCCCCCAAGGGGCATGAAGCAAACTGGGTTCAGACCGTGCCCCGCATGGGCTGGGGCGTGATCCTGCGCCTGTATGGCCCCGAGAAGAGCTGGTTTGTCATAACCTGGAAAGCGGGTGAGTTTGCATTGCAGAGTTAATCCGCTGGGCCACATCACTCCTGGAGTCGCAGTGTTTTTGCACCTGATACTTCGGATCGATCGATGTTGCCCAGCTCTACGGCAGCCTCGGGGTCAGGCCCGGCATCCCCATCTCTCTACTGGGGGCCTGCGCGGGCGTGAGCGGTGCCCTGCGTGAGGTGTCGACCGGTCAATAAAGTCTGCCTGAAACGCCACGAATCAACGATCAGAGTTGATGCTTGGTTGAAGAGGCCTAACGTTCATCTTCCTGGCCTATTGAGGATCTATCACAGCGTAAGTTTGTGCGTCTCAGCAAGTCCGAGATTGGCATGACTCACCACAGGCAACTCTGCTAGCGAATCGCGTCGTGGACCTGTAGGGGGTTGGCCTGGGTGATGGCCACCATCATCGGCCTGGATGGCTGCAGCGGGCCATTGCAGGCCAAGCCACAGGATTGTTGCGAATGCTGATGGACAGCATCGCCAACGCGTTCACTGACAGCCTGGCCCCATCGCTCCAGCCCGCTCGATGCCCCTGCCCGCCCAACCGATCCTGATCCTCGGTGGCTTTCTGATCAGCCCACAGGCCTACGCGCCGATGGTCACCCGGCTGGAGCAGCTGAGTGGCCAGCCGGTGCAACTCGTGCCGGTGGGCAAGCCCGAATGGCTGCTCACCGTGTTCGCCTTCGCCTGGGCGCGCATCCTCGACCGGGTGAGCAACGCGGTGAGCGAACTGGCCCGCGATTCCCCCACCGGCAAGGTGACTCTGATCGGCCACAGTTCCGGCGGCATCATGCTGCGGCTGCTGCTCGATCAGGCGCCGTTCCAGGGCCGCAGCTACAACGGCAAGGCCCTGGCCGACACCCTGGTGATGCTCGGCAGCCCCCACACCGCCCTCAAGGCCACGGTGTTGCGCCAGATGGTGGCCCAGCGGCTGCCGGGCGCCACCTTTGCCGATCAGGTGACCTACATCTCCGTGGCCGGCGACCTGGATCTGCAGACCGCCACCCCCATGGCCCAGCGCCTGGCGCCCACCGCCTACCGCAACAGCACGGGCGATCGCCACGACCGCGGCGATGGTCTGGTGCCCGTGAGCTCGGCCCTGTTGGAGGGCTCCACGCCCCTGGTGCTGCCGGGGGTGGCCCATGGCGGTGCCTTCGGACCCAGCTGGTATGGCAGCCCGGAGGTGGTGGAGCGCTGGTGGGGGCTGGTGCAGGAGGCGGGAGCCAGTGGCTGATCCGGCAGCGGGGGCCACGAACGCACGTCCTGCCGAACTCGAAGGGTCCCGCGCTCTGCCAGGATCGCTGCCCTGCGCCCCGCACCGATGTCGCGCCAGCACTGGCTTCTGGCCCTGCTCGCCGCAGCTTCAGGCGCCATCGCCGGGGGCACCAGCCTGCCCGCCCTGGCCCAGGGCGCTCAGAGGGCACTGTTCGACACCAGGGCTGAGGCTGAAGCCGCCGCCAGGCACTTCAACTGCCAGGGCGCCCACCGCATGGGCAACCACTGGATGCCCTGTGCCCGCCACGGCAGTCCAGCCAGCCAGCACGCCAAGCCAACAACTCCCTGATGCCCGAGCCCACCCAGACGGATTCCGCAGCACCACCGGCGCCGTCGATGTGCGGCGGCAAGCCGAAGATCGTGGCCATCGGCATCGCCCCCCTCGGGATCATCTCAATCGGCATCGTGCCCATGGGGGTGGTGAGCATCGGCGTGGTGCCGATGGGCGTGCTCAGCATCGGTGCCGTGGCGATGGGTGTGATCAATGCCTCGGTGGTGGGCATGGGGATCGTGATCGCCGGCGTCAATGTGATGGGCGTGTGGTGGGCCGGGGTCGAAGGCATGGGCCCCTACCGGCTCGGGGGCCAGCAGCAACAAGGCCACCAGCACGGCTCCAGCCAGCAGAACCTCTACGCCTACCCCGACCGCGCCACCGCCGAGCGCAAAGCCCAAGAACTCGGCTGCGAAGGCGTGCATGCCATGGGTTCGCTCTGGATGCCCTGCCAGGAGCACCCCGAAGCCGAGGCCAACCCACCCAGCCGCTGAACTGCAGCCGCTGAGCTGGAGCCGCTCAACCGCCGAGCCGCCAAGCCCGCGCGATCGCTCAAGAACGGTGACACCCGCAGGCCCCCTGGCGCTGCAGCCGCTGGGTCGCGCTAGCGCTGGGACCGTGGTGCCGCGACCCCTGGGCTCCGCTGATCTCCCCGGTACCGCCATGGCCACCGCCAAGAAGCCCAGCAGCCGCCGCACCAGCAGCACGACAACCGGCACCACCGCCACCGCCACAGCACAAGCCACCGGCACCGCGCTCGCCGCCGCCCGCACGGTGATCTACTGCCACGGCATCTCCAACATGCCCACCGAGCCGCAGCTGCGCTCGGAATGGGACCAGGCCCTGTTCGGCGCCGACCAGGGGGAGCGCACCCGCATGGCCTACTGGGTCGACCGCGAGCGCTATCCCCAGCCGGCGAGCGTGTCGATCCGCTCGATCGGGGACGAGAACGCACTGCTGCAGCCCCAGGCCGACAGCCTGCTGGAGGCCTCCATCAAGGGCAGCGACTCCCCCG
Organism: uncultured cyanobacterium; assembly: GCA_963765575.1. Lineage (GTDB taxonomy): Bacteria > Cyanobacteriota > Cyanobacteriia > PCC-6307 > Cyanobiaceae > NIES-981. Next base: position 42,704 of record CAVXWZ010000003.1, read on the forward strand.
CAGACTCAGCGGCCTTCGTGGCGGCGATCACGCAGCAACTGGAGCAGGCCGCCCAGGAGGCGGCCCGGCAGGACGCCGCCATGGGCGGGCCGGCGGTGTTGTCGATGGAGGCCAAGGGGCTGTGGAGCCCGGTGACGGCCCTGTTCACCAAGGCCTTCCTGGCAGATGTCAACGACTTCCTGTTCAACCAGGGCAAACGCGCCCGCATGGTGCAGACGGTGAAGGACCGGGTGAGCACCGGCGGTGGCCCCTTCGTGGTGATCGGCCACAGCCAGGGGAGCATGGTCACCTACCAGGCCCTGATGGAGCTGGCCGAGGAGCTGCCCGAGCTGGAGGTGGACCTCCTGCTCACCATCGGCTCCCCCCTGGGCCTGCCCCAGGTGACCGACGTGCTGCACCAATGGCACGGCAAAGCGCTGCCGATCCCCGCCGCCGTGAAGCGCTGGGTGAACATCGCCCAGGACGGCGACATTGTGTGCCTGGATCAATCCCTGGCCGACGAATACAGCACCAAGGGCAAACCTCCTGTGCTGGATGAACGGGTGAAGGGGGTGGTATGGCCGCCCAGCAAGGCCCACGCCGCCAACCGCTACCTGGCCCGCCCGGACACCCAGGTCACGGTGATGGGCGCGGTGGACCGCTCCCGCTTCCAAGCCATCAGCCCGGTGACGGTGGCGCGCAACCTGGCCGACTGCCTCGATGCCGACGCCAGGGCGCGGGTGCCGGTGCTGATTGAACTGCTCGATCGCCCCACGGCCACCGTCAGCAAGGCCGCTGCCAGCCAAGCCGGCGGCTCCCTCCAGGGCACCAGGGACACGGTGCTGGCCTGGATTCACAAGCACGTGCTGAAGGGTCCGATCAGCGCCGACACGGTGGCGCTCGAAGACCAGCTGGAGCGCTACGTGGCGGTGAACCTCACCCGCGCCGAAGTGGAAACCCTGGCCTGTGACCTCAGCCAGCACTACGGCGCCGCCTCACCGGCGGTGTACCGGATGTTCAGCAACAGCCAGAAGCGGGCCCTGATCCGCGACTCGATCCACACGGTGCAGGCCCGCACCGCCCAGCTCGGCTACAACGCCCTGGGCCAGGGCATCACCTGGGCCGTGCTCGACACCGGCATCGACCGGCACCATCCCCACTTCCACAACCCGTCCTTGGCGCCAGACGGCAGCATCGCCGCCGACTGGGACTGCACCGAGCGGGGGCCGGTGCTGCCGGCCAGCGGCGATGACGCCAACGGCCACGGCAGCCACGTGGCCGGCGTGATCGCCGGGGGCTTGCCGGCGATGGACGGCGGCGAACGGCCCGAGATGCTGGCCATGGCACCGCAAGCCCGCCTGGTGACCTACAAGGTGCTGGCCGACAACGGCAGCGGCTACGACGCCTGGATCATCAAGGCCATCGACCACATCTGGCAGCAGAACCAGAGCGGCCGCCGCCTGGCGATCCAGGGGGTGAACCTCAGCCTCGGGGGGGCCTTTGATCCGGCCAGCTTCGGTTGCGGCGATTCACCGCTGTGCGCCTCGCTGCTGCGGCTGGTGCGCCAGGGGGTGCTGGTGGTGCTGGCCGCCGGCAACGAGGGCAGCGGCGACATCGTGGTGAATGGCGCCAGCTCCACCCGCTCCTTCGACCTCTCGATCGGCGATCCCGCCAACCTGGAGGAAGGCATCGCCGTGGGCTCCGTGCACCCCACCCTGCCCCACCGCTACGGCACCTCCTATTTCTCCTCCCGCGGGCCCACGGCCGATGGCCGCCTCAAACCGGATCTGGTGGGTCCGGGCGAGCGCATCCTCTCCTGCCGCAGCAGCAGCGACCAGGCCCGCAGCCCCGCGCGCGACGCCAGCAAGAGCCTCGATGAGCTCTACATCCCCCTCTCGGGCACGAGCATGGCGGCGCCCCACATCTCCGGCGTGCTGGCCGCCTTCCTCTCGGTGCGTCCGGAGTTCATCGGCTATCCCGAGCGCGTCAAGCAGATCCTGCTGGAGCACTGCACCGACCTCAAACGCGACCGCTACCACCAGGGCGCCGGGCTGCCCAATCTCTCCAAGATGCTGCTCAACACCTGAGCGCTGGCAGGAGCTGGAGGAGAGTCCATCAGCTCAAGCAACTGCGGCCAATGGCTGAGTTGGCAACGGTGGATCTGCGGGATTGTGCGTTGCGACCAAGACGACATCGTTTTGATCATCAGACAAGAAAGAGCAATGACGATAAACTCAACCAAGACCAAGCTTGGAGAGACCTGGCTCACACCCTGGCCCCAAACAACTCAGGACTGGGTTCGCAAGACCATGGGGCTGGCGAGATTAGTTTTGTGATGAGCTGGCCCTACAAACGAATGATTGTCTGCTGATGGGAAGGATAGCCAGATTGGAGGGATGGTTACCCTGTAGACTGGTTGATCAAACCAACGCTTGACGGCTCTCTTCCATGCTCCACGTTGACATCCCCACCCGGGCCGAAATCGAAGCGCTGATGCTCAATCATGGCCCGGCAAGAGTCAGCCTGGTGCTGCCGACCACACCGCTGACCCAGGACGCCCAGGCCGACCGCATCGTGCTCAAGAACCTGGCTGGTGAGGCCGTGGAGCAGTTGCATCTCGCCTCCCACGACAAGCGCGAGGTGCTGGCGATCGAGGAGCTTCTGCACGACCTCATCGACGACGATGACTTCTGGGAGGTCCAGGCCAACAGCCTGGCGGTTTTCGTCTGCCCGCAGAGCCTGCGCAGTTTCCGTCTGCCCAACCATCTCAAGCCCGCCGTTGAGGTCAGCGACCGCTTCCACGTGCAGCCCCTGCTGCGCACGGTCACCGTGCCCCAATCCGCCTATGTGCTGGCCCTGGCCCAGAACAATGTGCGCCTGGTGGGGGTCTCCTCCGACCTGCCGGCGGTGGAGCTCAATTTGAACGGCATGCCCAAGGACGTGGCCAGCTCGGCCAGGAAGTCGTCGATCAAGGATCGCTCCCCCAGCGGCCGTCTGCAGGGCTCCGAGGGCATGAAGGTGTACCAAGCCCAGTTTGCCCGCAAGATTGATCAGGCGCTGCGGCAGTTGCTGGTGGGCAAGGAAACGCCCTTGATCCTGGCGGCGGCCGAGCCGATGCAGTCGATTTACCGCGAACTGCAGTCGTATCCCCACCTGGCCCGCACCGCAATCCAGCACAATCCCGAAACCCAGAGTGATGCTGAGTTGGCGGCAAGCGCCCGTACCGTTCTCGATGACTTGTTCCGGGAAGAGCTCGCTGAGATCCACTCCCTTTACGCGCTGCGCAGCAGTCAGGGGCGCACCACAGCGGATCTGGCCCATGCCGCCCGCGCCGCCACCTATGGAGCCATCCAACTGCTGTTGATTGACATCGACGATGTGACCCCCGGCACGGTGGATGACGAAGGAGTGGTGACCTTTGCCGATGCAGCTGGTGCCGAAAGTTACGGCATCGTTGATGAAATTGCCAGCCGCGCCCTGATCATGGGAGCCAAGGTGATGGGGGTACGCAGGGGTGACATCCCTGGCGAGCAAAGTCTGGCGGCGATCCTGCGCTATCCGTTCTGAAGCTCAGCAGTGGGGCCAGCGGGTGATCGCTGGCCGCGAGGTCCCAGATCTCAGCGTGGCAGCAAACACTCCAGTTGCCGCAGCCGAGTTTCCAGGGCCTCGATTTTTTCCAGATAGGTGAGCGCCAGGGCCATGCCGGGGGGATTGAGCCCGAAGGACTCGCGCAGCTTCACCACCCGCCGCGCCTGGTGCACCGCCCGGGAATGGAAGCACCAGCCCGTGGCCACCTCCTTGAATTCAAGGACGCCGAACTCCACCAATTCCACCAGCTCCTCGTGAGCCAGGCCGGAGGCCGCCAGCAACTCCGCCGATTCCACCAAACTGTCGGCATCCACAGGGATCAGCAGATCGTCATCCATCGCTCGACCCTCCGGCGAACTGGGGACGGGGCTGGAAGCTGGACGCCGCCGCCAGCTCACGATAGAGCTCCTGTTCTCGCTCGCTGATGGGCGTGGGCATCACGATCTGCAGCACCCCATAGAGATCACCGGCTCCCGCCCCCCGCTTCGGCAGTCCCTTGCCAGCCAGCCGCAGTTTCTGGCCCGCCTGGGCGCCGGGCTTGACGGTGACCAGCACACGGCCCTCGAGGCTGGGCAGCTCGATCTGGGCGCCGAGGGCGGCCTCCCAGGGGGTGAGCGGCAGCTCCAGGTAGAGGTCATGGCCCACAGCGCGGAACAGCTGGTGCGGCAGCACCTGGATCTGCAGATACACATCCCCGGCGGGGCCACCGCCGCTGCCGGGGCCACCGCGGCCTGGGATGCGCAAGCGCTCGCCGTCGGTGACGCCCTTCGGCACGCGGATACGCACACTGCCGCCCGGCCGCTCCAGGGTCACCTGGGTGCCACGGGACACCTCGTCGAGGCTGAGCCGGGCCACGACCTCCAGATCCTGGCCGCGGATCGGAAAGTCGAAACCTCCCGCCTGGCCCCGGCGCTGGGAGCTGCGGAATCCCATCTGCTCGAACAGCTCGGAGAGGTCCACCTCCTGCTGGCCCTGGCCCCTGGAGAAGCGGGTGTCCCAGCCCGCTGGCGGCCGAAACTCCTCGCCGGGGTCATGGCGACCCAGCTCCTCATAGGCCTGGCGCTTCTCCGGATCGGAGAGGGTCTGGTAGGCCTCGCTGATCTCCTTGAAACGCTCCTCGGCGCCGTCCTCCTGGGAGATGTCCGGGTGGCACTGGCGGGCCAGGCGCCGGTAGGCCTTCTTGATCTCCTCCTGGGTTGCTCCCCGCTCAACGCCGAGAGCCTCGTAGTAGTCCTTGAACTTCATCGGGCGGTTGCGGTGGGCGGCGTTCAGGCCAGGTCCTGGACCAGCACCACCCGGTAGCGGGCCTGGCCGGAGCGCAGGTGCTCAAGGGCGTCATTGGCCCGCGACATCGGGAAGGCCTGGACGGTGGGGGCGATGCCGTGGCGGGCAGCGAAATCGAGCATGGTGGCCACGGTGGCGGGGCTGCCGAGCGGGGAGCCCGAGAGCGACTTCTGGCCCTGGATCAGCGAGAAGGCCCCGAGGGCGATCGGATCGGCCACGGCGCCCACGGTGTGCAGGCGACCGCGGGGCTTGAGGGCCGCCATGTAGGCGCCCCAGTCGAGGGTCACATTGGTGGTGTTGAGGATGAAATCAAAGCTGCCGGCGGCCCGGGCGAGCTCCTCGCCATCGCGGGAGTTGAGGGTGCTGTGGGCGCCGAGCTCCAGGGCTTCGCTGCGCTTGGCCTCGCTGCTGGTGAAGGCCACCACCTCGCAGCCCCAGGCGCGCAGAAACTTGAGGGCCAGATGGCCGAGGCCGCCGATGCCGATCACGCCAACGCGATCGGTGGGCAACACGCCGAACTGCACGATCGGGTTGAACACGGTGATGCCGCCGCAGAAGAGCGGGCCGGCCGTGATCGCGTCGATGGCGGCCGGCAGGGGGGTGAGCCAGCTCCAGTGGGCCCGCACCCGGTTGGCGAAGCCGCCGTGGCGGCCCACGATCGTGCCCTCGGCCGTCAGGCAGAGGTTCTGGTCGCCCGAGAGGCAGTGGGAGCAGCAGCCGCAACTGCTTGAAAACCAGCCCAGCCCCACGCGATCGCCCAGCTGCAGCCGCTTGGTGTGGCCGCCGAGGGCCACCACCCGGCCCACCACCTCGTGGCCGGGCACCAAGGGGTAGCTGGTGCCGCCCCAGTCGTTGTCGAGCATGGAGAGGTCGCTGTGGCAGAGGCCGCAGCTCTCCACGGCGATCTCCACCTGCTCGGGGCCGAGCTCCGGCGGGGTGTAGCTGAACGGCTGCAGCGGCTCGCCGGCCGCGAGGGCGGCCAGGGCCTGGATCGGAGCGCTCATGGCGGCGGTGCTCAGCTCGACGATCACGCTACGGGTGAGGCCGGCAGCCCTAGCCTCGGCCCCATGAGCCCCCTCTTCCCCTGCTCAGGTTGCGGCGTTCAGATCGAGCGCTCGGTGCGCCTCTATCTGCAGCTGAAAGGACGGGTGCTCTGCTCCACCTGCAAGGACCGGCAAGACATGGAAGCCGCGTCTGCACCCCAGGGCGAGCCGGGGGATGCGGCAGCAGGCCCGGACTGAGGGATCCACGGGCCGATCCAGCCGGCTTCGCGCTCCAGCAGCGCCCGCTTGCGCTCGACGCCCCAGCGGTAGCCCCGCAGGGAGCCGTTGCTGGCGATGACGCGGTGGCAGGGGATGGCCAGGGCGATCGGGTTGGCGGCGCAGGCCTGGGCCACGGCGCGCACCGCCTTCGGAGCACCGAGCCGGCGGGCGAGTTCGGCGTAACTGATGGTGCTTCCGGAGGGGATCAGGCCCAGCTCCTGCCAGACGCGCCGGCGAAAGGGTGTGCCGCGCAGATCAAGCGGTGGGGGCGGCTGGGCTGCCACCGCCGCTGAGGCGGCGGCGTCGCTGGTGGCAAGGACCTGAACCAGCCAGGCCTCGAGCTGGGGATCGTCGTTGACGAACTCGGCCGCGGGATAGCCCAGGCGCAGCTCCTGGGTGAGCGTTTCGGGCTGATCGGCAAGGCTGATCGCCACCAGGCCCCGGGTTGTGGCGGCCAGCAGGATCCAGCCCAGCCAGCACGGCCGGAGCAGGACGCGAACGCTGTCGGAATCCATCGCCGCCACGATGCTGCTCAGGGCAGGAAGCCCAGATCCTCGAAGTGGGGAACCAGCCAGGCGGGGATGCCGTCGCTCTGCCAGCTCCAGAAATCACCCCGTCCCAGGTACACCGGATGGCCGTTGCGGTAGGCCTGCGCCACAACCGCCAGATCGAGGTCCTGAAGCGCATCGACCCGGCTCACCCGTCTGCTGCGCTGGGCCGGAGAGCGCTTGGTTGCCAACAGACGGATCCGGGAGTTTGGGCAATTCAGGCTATCCATGGCCGGCATGGGGCACCGGGGGACAGCACAGCTCTTCACCAGAGCCTGCTGCTGCGGAGCTCAGGGGCGGGGCTGGCCGTGGGGCATGGGCATCGTCCTGACCGCCTGCAACGGGGCCAACGTCACGGATGTGAACCAGCTGGGGCCTGGACTGGCGATCGCGATTGCGCCGATCCAATGCAAGGAGGAGTACGTGCGTCTGTCGGCGGCGATCAAGGAGGCGCTGCCCACCCTGAGCCAGCAGGAGTTTCAGGCGGCGTCGGCCCTGAAGGGGGCTTTTCGCCTGATCCTCCAGAACGCCACGATCAGCCCGGGGATTTCGGAGGATGCTGTGGAGTTGCGACGCCAGATTTTCCGTGACTTCGGTGTTGAGGCCAAGCAGCACATCAATGTCCATGCCGACAAGGCCAGAGCGGCGGCCAGCCTGATGCTGAAGGGTATGGATGATCAGGAACTCGAAGCGCTGGATTCGGCTATCGCAAGTGCGTGAACCGAGCATGGTGGACGGCACCGCGCCGCCATGGCCTGGCACATCCGTGGCATCACCGCCCTGGCGATCGCCTTTGTGGTGGTGGGTGCACTGATCCGATTGGGCGGGCTGGGTCACAGTGGCGGTGGTACAGGCACGGTGGGCATGGCCCCAATCGCAGTCACCATCGCCGGCTCGGACAGTGGCGGCGGCGCCGGCATTCAGGCCGACCTCAAGACCTTCTCGGCGCTGGGGGTTTACGGCGCCAGCGTGGTGACCGCCCTGACGGCACAGAACACCTGCGCGGTGACCCTGGTGGAGCCCGCCAGCCCGGCGATGATCGCCGCACAGATCACGGCGGTGTTCGCTGATCTGGATGTCCGCGCCGTGAAAATCGGCATGTTGGGTGATACCGCCACGATCAACACGGTGGCCAACGCTCTTCTCGCCGACCCTCTGGCCGGATGTTCGCTGCCCCTGGTGCTCGACCCGGTGATGGTGACCAAATCGGGTGATGCCCTGTTGACGCCAGACGCTGTCGCCTGCCTGCGCACACGCCTGTTGCCCCTGGCGCATCTCATCACCCCCAACCTTCCCGAGGCGGCCGCGTTGCTGAACGCTCCGGTGGCCACCAGCGAGGAGGCGATGCTGGAGCAGGCCAAGGCCCTGATCAACCTTGGCGCGCCGGCGGTGCTGATCAAGGGAGGACGTGGCGAGGGTGCCGAATGCCTGGATCTGTTGGTCACGACCAGCACCGTGCTGCGCCTGGCGGCGCCGCGGCAGGTGACCAGCAACACCCATGGCAGCGGCTGCACGCTCTCAGCCGCCGTTGCCGCCGGTCTGGCGCAGGGGATGGAGCTGGCCGCCGCCGTGGGCCGCGCCCATACCTATCTGCAAGCTGCGATCGCCGCCGCTGATGGCCTGGCCGTGGGGCATGGGCACGGACCGGTGCATCACTTCCACAGCATCTGGCCTCGGGTCTGAGCGGGGCGCTGCTCAAGCGGTGCGCCAGTCGAGCCACGGCAGGTGGGGAATGATCGCCGCAGTGGAGGCCCGGTAGGCCGCGTAGTCGGGGTGAACCGCAACGAGCCTGGCCTCCTCCCGCCGCGCCTTGTTGCCTAACACCACCACAAACGCCAGCAGCAACCCCAGGTGCAGCAGGCTGCCGAGGGCGATGGCGACACCCAGGGAGCAGACCAGCAGCGATTGGTACAACGGATGCCGGCAGCGCCCGTAGGCGCCCTCCGTGACGAGAACGGCGCCGGGCATGGGCTCCGGCAAGGGGCTGAGACTCTCGCCCAGGCTGAAGGTGCCCTGGGCGCCAAGGACGAGACCCGCCACCACGGTGATGCCGCCCAGCACGCGCAACGCCATCGGCCAGTGCAGTCCCAGCGCAGCCGGGGAAGGGGTGGGCGGCAGCCAATGGGCACTGATCAGCAGCATCTGCGCCAGCAGCCACCATTCGCCGTGGCGGTTGTCCCGCAGGCCCTGCCAGGAGAACCCCCAGGCCTGAAGCCGTTCGGTCAGCTCGTTCTCCATGATCGCCAACCCATCCACCAGTACACCTTTATGCTACTTGCCGCATGAAGGCATGGCCTTGTCCTTGACCATCGAGCCGCTGCAGGGCCTTGGATGGGTGCACTGCCCCAAGGCCCCATGCGCGAGCACCAGCACGCCCCTGGCGAGCAGACGTTCCGGATCGCCTCGATGGATTGCGCCACCGAGGAAAACGAGATCCGCCACGCCCTGCGCGGGCTGCCGCAGATTCGCTCCCTGCGCTTCCTGCTGGCGCAGCGGATTCTGGCCATCGATGCCGCCCCCGACGTGGTGGATCGGGCTGTGGCGGCAATTCGTGGCCTGGGCTTCGAGCCGGAGGCGATCAGCAGCGCCAGCAGCCCAGCGCCTGCACTGAGCCAACGCCAGGAACGCCGCCATCTGGTGCGGCTGGGGGCCTCGCTGCTGCTGGCGATTGCCGCGGAATTGGTCAATGGTTTCGCGCCTGAGGCCCTCGGCTACGAGCTGGTGGAGATGGGGCTGGCGATCGGTGCGATCGCACTGGTGGGCCTGTCGATCTACCGCAAGGGCCTCGCCGCCCTGCGTCAGGGCCGGCTGAACATCAACGCGCTGATGAGCGTGGCGGTCAGCGGTGCCTTCCTGATCGGGCACTGGCCGGAGGCGGCCATGGTCATGGCCCTCTATGCGCTGGCTGAAACCATCGAGGCCAAGGCGGTGCAGCGCGCCCGCCAGGCCATTGCCGGCCTGATGGCGATGGCGCCGGAGCTGGCCGAGGTGCGGCAGGGGGATGGCCAGTGGCTGCGCCTGCCCTGCGCCCAGGTCGCCGTGGGCGATGTGATTCGGATTCGCCCCGGCGAGCGCCTGCCGCTCGATGGGGCCGTGATCACAGGGGTGAGCAGCATCGACCAGGCGCCGGTCACCGGCGAGAGCCTGCCGGTGGAGAAGGGCCCCGGGGATGGGGTGTTTGCCGGCACCGTCAACCAGGGCGGAGCCCTGGAGATCCGGGTGAGCGCCCCGGCCTCGCAGAGCACCCTGGCGCGCATCATCCATGCCGTGGAGGAGGCCCAGGCCACGCGGGCGCCCACCCAGCGCTTCGTGGATCGCTTCGCCGCGCGCTACACGCCGGCGGTGTTTCTGCTGGCCTGCGCCGTGGCTGTGCTGGCGCCGTTCCTGCTGGGCGTTGCGCCCCTTGAGGCGATCTACAAGGCCTTGGTGCTGTTGGTGATCGCCTGTCCCTGCGCCCTGGTGATCGCCACGCCGGTGACGGTGGTGAGCGGTCTGGCAGCGGCGGCCCGCAGGGGCATCGTGATCAAGGGTGGGTTGTACCTGGAGCAGGCCAGACGCATTCAGGTGATGGCCCTCGACAAGACCGGCACGATCACCGCCGGCAAGCCGCAGCTCGTTGCCTTTGAACCCACCAGAACTGAGGCCAATCCGGGGGCGTTGAAACGCCTCGCCACCAGCCTGGCCGAACGCTCCGATCACCCCGTGTCCAAGGCCATCGCCGCCGGACTGGATGGGGATCGACTGGCTGTGGAGGCGTTCGAAGCGCTGCCGGGGCGGGGTGTGCGCGGCAGGATCGAGGGCCGCGCTCTGCAGCTGGCCAACCATCGCTGGATCGAGGAACTGGGGCTCTGCTCACCGCCCCTGGAGGCGGCGATGCTCCTCCATGAACAGCAGGGCCGCAGTGTCTCGCTCCTGGCCGACACGACCACGGTGCTGGCGATGGTCGCCGTGGCCGACACCGTCAAACCCTCATCCCGCCAGGCGATCGCGGCGCTGCGGGCCCTGGGCGTGCGGCCCGTGATGCTCACCGGCGATAACGACGCCACCGCCCGCACCATCGCCGCCCAGGCCGGCATTGACGACGTGCGCAGCCTGTTGCTGCCCGACGACAAGCTCCAGGCCGTGGTGGAGCTGCAACAGCGTTATGGCTTCACGGCCATGGCCGGCGACGGCATCAACGACGCGCCAGCCCTGGCCCGCAGTGACCTCGGCATGGCCATGGGCGCCGCCGGCAGCGACACGGCGATGGAAGTGGCCGATGTGGTGATCATGAACGACGATCTGATGCGGCTGCCGGAGACCATTGCCCTCTCGCGCCGCACGTTCACGGTGCTGTGGCAGAACATCGCCCTGGCCCTTGGCATCAAGGCCCTGTTTCTGCTGCTCACGGTGCTGGGCAGCACCACGATGTGGGAAGCGGTGTTTGCCGACATGGGCACAAGCCTGCTGGTGATCGCCAATGGCCTGCGGCTGATCAGAAGGACTCCAGGGCCGGCAGCGGCCTAAGCGATCGCGGTGTCACCACGGCGGTGAATTTCGCGGGCGTAGTCGGTCCAGACACCCTGACCCCAGTAGCGAAAGCAGCTGGTTTCCAGCAGCAGCAGGTGCAGCAGGGCCTCCTGGTAGCGGGCGGTTTGAGTGACAGCGGGATCGGCCGCCACCAGGGGATCAAACAGCTGGTGGAAACTGGCGCTGAGCTGGTTCATCGGCTCCAGCACATTGCCGTAGCCCTCCACCCAGCTGAGGTTGTTGGTCCACGACGCTCCCTTCATCGAGAACTGGGGGTCGTTGGCCTGGAGCTCGGCGATGGCGGCTGCGGTGGCTTGCGGGGTGGGCGTCCTGATTTTGGATTGTCCACCAGACGATTGAACGCCGACTTTCTGCCACAACTTGTGCTGCTGAGTTGCCTGAATGTTTGGGTAGTTGGCTGGGTTCAGACCAGCGGCTTCCAGCAACTCCAGATATTCGCTGCCATTGATCGCCACCGTGACTGAGTCGCCACTTCGTTCGCTCCCCATGGCAGCAATCTTCTGATGGGCCTGGATGAAGGCGGAGGGGAATTCATTCATCATCACGCCGCCGTTTTCGCCATCGGCAATCTGAGACACGAGCGCCGGGATCGTGGTGTCTCCCAACGCTTGCCGGCCCAGCCCCAGGGCTTCGTAGCAGGGCTGCATCTGACCCACCAGCTTGGTGTCCGAGCCCTGGGTTTTGATCAGGGCCGTGATCGACACCGTCTCGCCGCTGGAGTTGCGCGCCAGCAGCTGGTTGGGGATGTACCTCTGTTCCTGGCTGAGGCTGGAGCCATCGAGATTCTCCACGCTGTGCTCCTGCACCAGCAGCCACCGGTAGCCGCACTCACGCAGGGCCTTCACCAGTTCATAGAGGGTGTCGGGGTGGTTGGGCAGGGCCATTTCCGGCGGCGAGAAGCCCTTCACCCGTTGCAACGCCTCGGCGCCAAAGAGGGCGGCGAAATGCTGTTGCCAGGCCAGGATCTGCAGCTTGAGGTCGGGAATCGGCGTGGAGGGGGCCACGGCATGGCTCCAGAAGCTGCCCAGGAATTCCACATGGGGCTGCAGGGCGGGATCGCAGGCGAGCTTGTTGAGGGCCTCGAGGATGTCGACACGGCCCATCTGCTCAAATCCCCAGAGCAGATTGCCTGAGTAATCCAGCATGATCCGAGGATTGCAGCCCTCGGAGATCAGCTGGGGGATGATCTCGGCAAGGCGTTTGTAGCAGTGGGCAAAGGGTTCGGCGTTGTGGTTATCGCCCTCGCCGGGGTGCTCCAGCATGTACTGAAGATGGGAGATGAGTGCTCCATCGGCCCCGGCTGGAATCGTGGGCTGGTGCATGTGCAGGGCGCAGGCAAAGCCGGAGCGGATCTGCGCCGGATTGAGATTGGTGCGCGGCAGAAACACCGGGCCGGCCTCTTGCATCAGGGCGAGGATCTCGGCTTCGCGGCCGGCGATGGGCGGCAGGGTGGGGTTGGTCATGGCGGTGGTGTGGCGCCCGCGCGCTGGGCAGGTCGTATGGGGTCAGTCTGGGGGTCAGGCTCAGCCCAGGGCCGCTTCTGGGCGGCCATCGGTCATGGCTGAGACGACTCCTGAACAGAAGGTGCACGCGATGGAGTGAGGATTCCTGCAAGTGATGAGCCCTCCTTTCTCCTGTTCAGGCTGCAGCGTCCAGATCGAACGGTCGATGCGCCTCGATCGGTAGCAGAAAGGGACGGTGCTCTGGTCAACCTGCAAAGACAAACTGGAGGCGTATCAAGCTGCTTCACCGGGGACAACAGATCAAGCCCCATGTCCACGGCATCACGCAAGCCCCAGCTCATCGATCGAGCAGTCCAGCTGAGCGGCCACGTCTTTGAGGATCTGCCGCGTCATCGTCACAGGGCCAGCAGTTCCTGCCTCACGTGGAGGGTGCCGGCGTCGGTGTCGATCGCGGCAGCGGCTGCACTGGCCCGGAAGGAGCCAGCCTCCGCTTCCTTCACCACGAACAGGATGTCCTGCATGGCGCCCGCCAGTGGCCTAAGTGTTGCAGTGGTGGGCGGGATGCTGCCCCTGGCTGTGCAAACGGACTTGGGCGGCACACCAACACCCGCAGCCGGGTTGGCTGCAGCCGTCAGGCGATCACGCCAGAGGGAAACCCAGCAGGGGCGATGGCTCACACCACCAAGCCAAGGATCTGCCCCACAATCGCCAACACCTCCTCCAGCTGGGAGTGCTGCAGTCGCCCGACCGGATGCGGGCGAGCGCCCCTGGCGCGCCAGTCGAACGATTTGAGTTGCTGGCACAGCACGTAGCTGTGGGCACCCGGCCGATCGGGAATGGGACCCAGATCCACGGCAAGGGTGGAACCACGGTTGTAGGGGGCTGAAGTCATCGCACAACCGACGACCAGGCCCACGGTGGAATGGAAGGAAGCGGTGGAGAGCACCACAAAAGGATGGTGATCCTTGATCTCGCGGCCGGCCTGGGGGTTGTGGTCGATCCAGATCACGTCGCCGCGATCGGGCACCCAGCCTTGGACGGCATGGCGGGGACTCACTCGATGACCTCAGCACCAACCGGACGGAAGGCCATGGCCTCGGTGGGTTCGCCAGCCATGGGCTCGTAGGCCGCCAGCCGTTCGGCCAGGGAAAGGCGAGGCTGCACCGGCCGGATCATCACGCCTCCGTCCACAACGGAGAGTTCCACGGCCTGATCCACCTGAAGCTGAGCCTCACGGGCAATGGAGGCGGGCAAGCGGATGCCGAGGCTGTTGCCCCAGCGGCGCAGGGCCTGGCGGGAAGGGGTGGCAGCCATGGGACTCAGGCGTATAAACGAGAAGGATAGACACCCCAGGCCGTAGCCGCAGCACGCCCACGCCAGAAGGGATTCCAGCAAGAGCGATGGCCTGACGGGCCGCCCAAAACCGACCCTGGCACAGGCGCCCTTCTGGATAGGAGTCGCTGCTCTGCGCTCAAGCAGACGGCCGCTGCTCCAGCCGCGCCGCCAGCCACACCTTGATGATCGACTGACGGGTGACACCGAGACGGCTGGCCTCACGATCGAGCTGGTCGATCATCCACACGGGGAAATCAACATTGACGCGTTTCTGCTCCAGCCGACGGCGGCGGGCACCGCCGAGGTCGAGGGCCTCGAGCACGGACTCGCCGTCATCGAAACGTTGATCGAAATCAGAACTGTTCATAGAGCTCCACCTCTTCTGGTCTGGACCGCCGAACGGAAATCAATCGGATGCACTGGTCGCGGTAGGTGATCACGGCCGACCAGTGCTTGAGGCCAATCCTGCCGATCACCAGAAATCTTGGCTCTCCGGTGGTGCGGGCCGGAAGCTCCAGGAGCTCCGAATCGTTCCAGAGCTGCTGGGCAGCAAGGAAGTCGATGCCGTGCTTGGCAAGGTTCGAGTCACTCTTGAGCGGATCGAACGCGAACTCCATACGGTGCTGATTCTATACCTTTTCGGCTCTCAGGGTCATTTCCGAATCAGAAAGCCCTCGTCCTCGGGACAGGCTGTTGGATCCTGGTTCTCTGCCTTCTGCCTGCCGTCCACCCTCACAAAGCCGGACCCTGCCCCACACCGCGTTTGAGAGCTCGGGTCGGGGACTAGGGCGAGCCACCCACACCCGGCGCCGGGTTGGCTGCAGCCGCATCACTGCCAAGCCAAAGGGGATCCCAGCAGGGTCGCCAACCTGACGGGCCGCCCAAAGCCAGACCTGGCCCGGTCGCCCGGCAGCCGCCAGCATCACTCCATGGCCAACAGCCCCTCTGCCGCCTTCCTTCGCCTGCGGCAGACCATCGCCAAGCGCATGCGCATGAGCCACATCGATCAGCCCCTGATGCTGATGGAACTGCTCGGCCGCCGCAGCCCGGCCCCTGAGCAGGACGTGGCCCAGCGAATCCTGGGAAGCGCATGGTGGGCCGGGTTCACCTTCAACGGCATCACCGCCGATGGCGATGGCCACGACAGCCTGATCGGTGGCGAAGAGTTGAGCGATGGCGGTACCTGGCCGAAGGCCAGCGTGGCGGAGCCACGACGCGACGAGCTGCTTGAGCTCTGCCGGGAACGTCTCGACGCATTCCGAGGCCATTGGCATGCTGCAGGCCCTGTTCTTCGGCCTCATGGAGAAGGCCGAGTCGCCCCAAGGCGAGCGCGAATCCAGATCGGATCGCGTCGACAATCGAGGATGGCGTAGATGTCGATGCTCGTCGCCTCCATCACGTCGTAAAGCGCAAAGGGAAACCGCCTGATCAACATGCGATGAAACCCATCGACCTGAAGATGAATGCCGCCATAGACAGTCAATGATTGAACATCAGCTTCGACGGCATCCAGAAAGCGATTGCCCAGCCCCGGTGCCTGAAGTTCGTAGAACAACCAACCGTTCCGGAGATCATCGGTGGCCGCATCAAGGAGCCTGATATCCACGAAGCTCGGCCTTGAGGTCAGTCATGGCGTCGTTCCAAGACTGAAACCGGGCGGAACCCTGCTCCAGCTGGTTGCGGCGCCGCCGTAATTCATCGCGATGCCAATCAGGCGATACGATCTGATCGGGTGTGGTGGAGAGATCCGCCCATAGGACTTCCATCGCCTCAAGTTTGTCTTCCAGACTCATCTGGCCCAAGGGAAGATTCGCCGCCACCAGCCGAGGCCTCCAAAGGGGCATGGCATGGATTTTAGAGCCAATGCAGTCAGCAAAACGAAGCAGGCCAGAAGTCCAGAGGGCTGTTGTCCTCCTGACAGGTGCCACCCCCGTCACACCGCAGCCAGGATGCCCCCATGCCCCCGCCCCCCTCCGCCACCTCCGAGGGCTTGAGAACCGGTGTCGAGTCCACGTTCAAGCCGGAACAACGATCTGCTGTAGACCGACGAAATCGCTCTCCAGGCTCGGCTCGGCGCCCTCCAGCAGCATGGCGATCACCTCCTGGAGATTGGCCTGCAGCTCGTCGAGCGTCGCCCCCTGGCTGTGGGCGCCGGGGAAGCCAGGCACATGGCCCACAAGCAGACCTGTCTCGCTGCAGCGTTCGATCACGGCGGAGTAGGTACGCACGATCTGGCCGGCCTTCACTGGTTGCATCGTAGGTACCGCGGCTGGGCTTGCCGATTGGTGTGGGACGTCCATCGGAGGGTGATGCTCTTCTCGTCTACAAGTGCCACCCCCCGTCCCAGGCGGCCAGGATGCCCCCATGCCCTCGCACCCCTCCCCCACCTACGAGCGCCTGAGGCACACCATCGCCAAGCAGATGCGCATGAGCCCCATCGACCAACCGCTGATGCTCATGGAACAGCTGGGCCGCCACAGCCCGGCCCCAGCGCAGGACGTGGCTCACCGGCAACGGCATCGCGGCGATCATCAGCATCCTGCAGGCGCTCTGCTTCCGCTGCAATGCCGACAAGCCATGGCCATCGTTGGTCTCAGAGTTGCACCGGCAGGGATTGACTCAGATGGCTGGAATCTCATGCCACACCTACACAGCTTCAGATTGGATCTCAAGCACGCGATTGATCAGATCAGTGTCTTTCCCGTGTTGGATCAGCTGCAGAGCTGATTGGACCCGGAGCCACTGCTGTTCCGCACTCAAGCCAGCCTCCCTGAGGGCGATCACCCCAGGGTGCACCTCCATGGTGGCGGCCAAGCGAATGAAATCGCCCACGTTCACCGTGACCACAATCTGATCGCGGGCCAGGGCATGGGCGAAGACCGCGTCATCCTTGGCGCCAGCAAGACCGACATGCACAGCCGCCTCTGCCGGAATTTCCTGTTCACAGGCCCAGCGGGCCAGGCGCGGACTGAGATTTTCGTCGATCAACAGCCTCAAGGCATGATCCTTCAGCCGCGTTGCAGGGCGAGGGGGCGCCGAGGGCGGCCGGGAGGCTTGGGCAAGCGTGCCTGGATCTGCGCGTAATCGAGGGCCTGCCGGCTGAGCTGGGGGAAATCCTCTTCCAGCGTGCTGCGGCTGACGCCGGAGCGAAGCTGCTCCACAACCACGGCCACGGGAATCCTTGTGCCCCGGAACACAGGCTGCCCAGAACAGACGGCCGGATCGCTCTCCACCAGGGAATGGGGCCGCCTGTAGAGCCGATAGCGGTAACGCAGGTCCCGGCTCACGCCGAGGAGGTCGAAACGGAAGGGAACGGCACCTGTCTTGCGCAGCTCACCGGGGCCACGGGACCAGCCCCCTTGGGCTACCTGTCGCCGGGGCAGGCCCTCAGGCAACCGGTGAGTCTTCACGGTCAACACACGGAAAACCTCACGCTTCTGGTCAGGGGAGAGCTGCAGGCCCTCGGCGCTCAGACTGCTGACCACCTGGAAGTAGAGGAGCTCGCGAAAGCCAAGCCGCAACGGGCCTGCAGAGGAAGGCGATCCCGATGGAGCCAGCACGCGGCGGTATTCCTGAGCGAGCAGGCGGGCATCTGCTGCGAGCAGGGCGGCACCGACGGCGGGGGTGAGGTCAGAAGCCATCGCAAAACCATGGTTCAGCCTGAAGCAGAGTATAGACACTCAGGACTGGCGGGGGTGCTGGTGAGCAAAGGCCGGCCTGAGGGGGCCGGCATGCCCAACCGAAGAGGGGTCCTCAAGACATCAGTGCCACCCCCGTCACACCCGCCTGGATGCCCCCATGTCTGCCCCACCCTCACGCCGTACCCCACAACCGGAACTCCACCTGCTGAGAGGCTGCCTGAAAGTCCTTGTCGGTTGTCAGCAGCGTCAGCTCGTAGCGCTGGCAGAGTTGAACAAGCAGGGCATCGATGGTGCCGATCTGGATCCCTCGGCGGCGGCAGACATTGCGGATTTCGGCTGCTGCAATGTGGTCCTGCTTGTCAGGCTGGAGGAAGGCGAGGGCGGAAAGGCGCTCCACGAGCTGCTCTCGGTTTTTGGGGCCGGAAAAACCCTGGAGGACCTCCTGGAGCACCAATCCCGTGGTGAAGACCTGCTCGGCACCCTGGAGAGCGGCACGAAGGGCGACCACCTCAGGCACGCCTGGCTGGCCATCACGGCGAAAGGCCAGCGACCAGACCGAGGTGTCGACCAGCAGGCTCACCGCTGGCGTTCCCGTTCGGCCTTGACGTCGTAGCCGGGGTCCCACTCGAGCTTGCCGAAGAGCTCGGCAACCTGTCGCTGCTCCCGGCGCGCGATGAACTCCTGAAGGGCACGGGTCACGGCGGCCTTCTTTGTGGGCTCACCGCTCACACGGAAGGCGTGATCGAGCAGATCCTGATCGAGAGCGAGATTCGTGGCCATGTGTGACCTCCTTGTGAGGTTCCTACACATTAGTTCCTTCGGGCTGGTTGAGGGGGCAAGCAAAGGCATGGCACCTGGCATGGGCTTCTCCTCCACCAGTGCCACCCCCGTCTCACCCCGGCCAGGATGCCCCCATGCCCCGCACCCCCTCCGCCACCTACGAGCGCCTGCGCGACACCATCGCCAAGCACATGCGCATGAGCCCCATCGACCAACCGCTGATGCTCATGGAACTGCTGGGCCGCCGCAGCCCGGCCCCAGCGCAGGACGTGGCCCGGCGGATCCTGGGCAGCGGATGGTGGGCAAGGTGCTCACCGGCAACGGCATCACCCGCTGCGGCAACGGCGCCTACACCCTGATCGGCGGCGACGAGCTGAGCGACGCCGAGCGCGACGGCTGCAGCAGCTGTGCCGCCAGCGCCTCGATGCCTTCCGCGAGCAGCGCGGCGAGGAGGTGTTTGCCCACCGCAGCCGCCACCGCAGCCCGGGGCCGCTGCGAGTGCTGCGGCGCCCACGAGCACCAGCGGGCCCTGGAGGTGGACCACATCATCCCCAGAAACCAGGGCGGCTCCGACGCCATCAGCAACCTGCAGGCGCTCTGCTTCCGCTGCAACGCCGGCAAGCGCGACGGCTGTTTGCCTACGCAAGAGGGCGCACCGACTTCCGCGGTGTGCAGGCCAGCTACGGCCACCGCGAAGCGGGCTGTGTGTTCTGCGCGCTGGAGGGCAGCGGCCGGGTGCTGCTGGAGAACGAGCTGGCGCTCTGCATCGCCGATGCCTATCCGGTGAGCGAGGGGCACAGCCTGGTGATCCCGCGTCGTCATGGGGCCGACGGGCTGGAGCTGCACCAGCCGGAGTGGAACGCCGTGGTGGAGCTGCTGAAGCTGCGGCGGGAGCAGCTGCAGTGCCCAGGACGCTCGATCAGCGGCTGGGCTGGTTTGCTCAACGCAAGAGGGGGGCTGAACTCAGGCGAGGCGGCGGGGCAGACGGTGTTTCATGCGCACTGGCATCTGATTCCGAGGCGGGAGGGGGATTGTGAGCAGCCGAGGGGTGGGGTGCGGGGGGTGATCCCGTCGAGACGGGCCTACTGAAGACAGCCAGCCCCACCTCGGCTACAAAGAGGCAACTACTGGCCGGATCCGTGCCCTCCTACTGGTGGGTGAACCACAAACAGACCTACCGGCAGGAGACCGACGGCGGCTACATCTGGTCGCCGAAGGCCAATGCCAACGGCGCCCGCAACGTGACCTACGACAACCTCACCCGCTGCCAGCGGGGGGATGTGGTGTTCAGCTATGCCAATGGGCGGATCAGCCAGCTCGGCCTGGTGGAAACGGCGGCGGTCACGGCCCCCAAGCCGCCGGAGTTCGGCTCAGCGGGGGAGAACTGGAGCCAGGAGGGCTGGCTGGTGCGGGTGAACTGGCAGCCGCTGCGCCAGGCGCTGGTGCCGCAGACGTTCTTTGCGCTGCTGCAACCGCTGCTGCCGGAGCGCCACAGCCCGATCAGCACCAGCACAGGCCGGGGCAACCAGGGGGTGTACCTGGCCGGGCTGAGCGAAACCCTTGGACCGCTGTTGCTCCAGCTGATCGAGGAGCACGCCGATCCGGCGGTGCGGGTGCACCTGGTGGTGCTGGCGGAAGAGGGGGAGTACACCGCCGCACTGCTCGATGACATGCAGCGGTTGCGGGAGGTGCCCAGCAGCACCGAGCGCGATGCGCTCACCAAGGCGCGACTGGGGCAGGGGTTGTTTCGCCATCGGGTGTCGGAGCTGGAGCCGGCCTGCCGGGTCACGGGACTGGCGCGGCAGGAGTTCCTGGTGGCCAGCCACATCAAGCCCTGGCGCGATTGCGACAACAGCGAACGGCTGAGCGGATCCAATGGCCTGCTGCTCTCCCCCCATTTGGACAAGCTGTTTGATCGCCACTGGATCAGCTTCGACTCAGGCGGCGAGCTGGTCTGGCAGCACGAGGCGGCAGGAGAGGCCTTGCGCTGCTGGGGAATCGAGGGGGCGAACCTGATTCGGCCGTTCAGCCGGGAGCAGGAGAAGTTTCTGAGTGCCCATCGGGAAGGACTGCGACGTTAAGCGCGTGGCTGATTAGGTGTGATTGCCAAGGGGCCAATTCAATGATCTCAATTTCACTTAGCTCTAGCAGTTGTTAATGTACATCGCCCACTCCACCTGCCTTGGTTGAGCCCCAAGAGCATGTTCGTACTGTTGACTGTTGCCATGGCCAAGATTACCTAATCACCGGACAGATGAAATGAAGCCATTCAGAACACTCATCGTTATCAGCCTGGCCGTGATCGCGGCCAACTGGGTGCGTGTTTCAACCACGCCTGGCGATCCGGCTACGATTGTCTCCATCACTGATGGTGACACCGTAAGGCTAAGAAATCAACAAGGTAAAGATATTCGAGTGCGCTTGGCCTGCATCGACGCACCTGAATCCGGAGCGAAGCATGGGAGCACAGCCACCCAGCGTTTGGCACAGTTAACACCCGAGGGGTCCATGATTCGATACCAAGACTTGGGAAGCGGGGGATTCGGCAGACGTGCTGGGGAACTTTTTACAGGGACTTGGCCTCTGTATTCATCCGCCAACCGCACTCTCGTTCTCGAAGGTAAGGCGGTGGTGTATCCGCAATATGTGAGCAAGTGCGACAGGGTGGCCTTCTGGTGGGACGAGAAGTGGGCACGCCTCTGGCGACGCGGGGTTCACTCAGACCCACATTTTTGTCCACCATGGCTGGATCGCAGAGGGGCATGCCCTAGTGAAGGCCGATGGGCCTTCACCTCTTGGATGGAAGCATTGTTGATGAATCCATGGGCCAAGTGATCCCAACTACGGAGGCATGATCAGGCTTGGAGTTCCCCTG
>CAVXWZ010000004.1:0-93819 GCA_963765575.1 uncultured cyanobacterium
TGGCCCGCACAGGATCGAAATCCACGAACCAGCTCTGGAACAGCGCCCGCGCCATCGCCTCCAGCGTCGCGTTCATCCGCCGGTTCAACTCGATCTTGTCGTCCAGCGCCCCAAGCACCGCCGCGATGGCTTTTTGCTCGGCGAGGGGTGGGAGTGGACTTCGAGGCATTTCGCTTGCAACCGTGATGATGTGCGAACGCTTCCAGTCGCATGTCGGCATGAATCCATCGTGCCGTGATCAGGTCTTCTGAGCAAGAAGAAGTAGAGAGAAATCAGCCGACTCGACGTTCATTCGGATGGTCGGAGCTGCATCTGACTGCTGCTGATTGAGGCAACGCTCGCGAGTGCTTCAGGCACAATCGGCGACTTGTCCGACGTGTCGGACCGTCATGCCCACGACTGTCGCAGATGGTTCCCGCGGGACGAGCTTCGCCCCATTCCGATGCTGAGCGGTAGACATGTCCGGTAACGTCAGCATCGTAAGTCTTCACGACTTCATCGTCACTTATGTTCTGACCCGACGGAACGGGACCACGCCCAGAATCGCCTTGTCTGCCGCTCGATCGGACGTTCCACCGGAGCGAACTTACTGGGCACAATTCACCAACGTTGAATGTCGACCCATTCACCCGCCATAACCCAGCCCCCTCAGGTTGGCTCGGATGGCCTGCTCCAGCTTCGCGGACTCAGCAAACTGGGCCTCCAGCTCCGCCACCAGCCGCGGCATCTTCTCCTCAAACGGCTCGCCGTCGTCTTCCACCTCCTCCGCGCCCACATACCGCCCCGGCGTGAGCACGTGGCCATGGGCAGCGATCTCGGCGGTGGTGGCGGATTTGCAGAACCCCGGCACATCGTCGTAGCTCGCCCGCGCCATTGGCGCCCCGCCAGCGGTGATAGGTGCCGCTGATCTTCTCCAGGTCGGCCTCCAGCAGCTCCCGATGCACCCGATCGATCAGGCTGCCGAGCTTGCGGGCATCGATGAACAGCGTGTGCCCGCGCCGATCGCGGAAGCCCCGTTGGCCGTCGGCAGCCTTGCTCTTGGCCAGGAACCAGAGGCACACCGGAATCTGGGTGCTGTAGAAGAGCTGGCCGGGCAGGGCCACCATGCAGTCCACCAGGTCCGCCTCGATCAGGGCGCGGCGGATCTCGCCTTCGCCGCTCTGGTTGGAGCTCATGCTGCCATTGGCGAGCACGAAGCCGGCCATGCCCTGCGGCGCCAGGTGGTGGATGAAGTGCTGCACCCAGGCGAAGTTGGCGTTGCCCTTGGGCGGCACGCCGAACTGCCAGCGCACGTCGTCGTCATTGCGGAACCAGTCGGAGTCGTTGAAGGGCGGGTTGGCGAGCACGTAATCGGCCCGCAGATCCGGATGCAGGTCGCGGCGGAAGCTGTCGGCGTGCTCGGCGCCGAAGTCGGCCTCGATGCCGCGCAGGGCCAGGTTCATCACCGCCAGGCGGCGGGTGGTGGCGTTGCTCTCCTGGCCGTAGATCGAAATGTCGCCCAGCTTGCCGCCGTGGCTTTCCACGAACTTCTCGCTCTGCACGAACATGCCGCCGGAGCCGCAGCAGGGGTCGTAGATGCGGCCCTTGTAGGGCTCCAGCATCTCCACCAGGCAGCGCACCACACAGCTCGGCGTGTAGAACTGGCCGCCGTTCTTGCCCTCGGCTGAGGCAAAGCGGGTGAGGAAGTATTCGTACACCCGGCCCAGCAGATCCACCGAGCGATGCGTCTGCTCCCCCTCGCTGGCGCCGCTCTCTCTGGAAGCAGTGAGTTCGATCGTGGCGATCACATCGATCAGCTCCCCCAGGCGCTGCTTGTCGAGCCCCGGACGGGCGTAGTCCTTCGGCAGCACGCCCTTGAGGCGTGGGTTGTCGCGCTCGATCGCCACCATGGCGTCGTCCACCAGCTTGCCGATCGTGGGCTGCTTGGCGTTGGCCTGCAGGTGGCTCCAGCGGGCCTCGGCCGGCACCCAGAACACGTTCTCGGCCTTGTATTCGTCGGGGTCTTCCGGGTTGGCGCCTTCGTAGTCGCCCTCGCCGGCCAGCAGCTTGGCGCGGTGCTCTTCGAAGCTGTCGGAGATGTATTTCAGAAAGATCAGGCCGAGCACCACGTGCTTGTACTCGGCCGCGTCCATGTTGTTGCGCAGCTTGTCGGCCGTGAGCCAGAGCTTGGCCTCGAAGCCCAGGTTGGCGGTGCCGTTGCTGGAGGCCTTTGCCCTTGCGGCTGGCTTTGGCCGGCGGCGGCTTGCTTCGCCACTGGTTCGGCGCCTACCAGCGACACGCTGTCGCTGCGGCCCCGGCCGCGGGTCACGATCCCCTTGGCCACCAGTGCCACTTTCACCTCTTCATAGAGGGGCTCCTCCCAGCCGAGGGCTGCGCGCAGGGCCGGGTTTTTGACGGGGCTGCCGGCCGTTTCCAGGGCTTCGAGGAAGTCGTCCAGGTGCTCCTGATCGGCCATGGATGGAGCGGGTGGGGCGGCGCTGAACGAAGTTTGCCTGGAGATCGGGGGTTGTGGCAGGGCGTTTCGCACCTGCGATCTCGACCCCTAGCTTGAGCGAGTGATGGGAGCCACGCCGATGTCCCCCTTGCGCTCGTTTCAGTGGTCGTGGTTGCCGATTGGTCTGGGCGCCATCGCGGCCGTGCTCCTGCCCCTGCCGGGCCAGGCCGAGCCAGCCCCGGAAGCCTGCGCGCCGCCGCATGCTGGTCGCCATGTGGTGATGGAGCGGGGCTGGTTGCAGCAGGCTGGTGCCCAGCAGCCGGTCGCCCGCCTGTTGCAGGAGCGCTGGAACCCCGATGGCACGATCGTTGGCACCGGCTTTGTACGCACCGGCAGAAACTTCCGCCGCTTCGACTACAGCGGCTCCTACCGCCCCATCGGCCCCTGCCGGTGGCGGCTGGACCGGCGTCCGTTGGCCGCCGAGCTGGTTGACAGTCAGCCCATCACCAACCTCGACGCCGGGGTCGTGCTCGATGCCTTCGGCCGCCCCCGTTACAGCCTGGCCCTGGTGTCCGGGGCCACCATCACCGGGATCTGGCGTCAGCAGATCTCTGCGGCCTGCACCCAGACCACCCTCTCGGGCACGGTGGTGAGCCAGCAGTTTGGGTTCAGCTGGGGACCCAGCGGTTGGCGCCCCAATGGCGTCTTGCAACGCGAAACCTGGACGGATGGCGGCGTGCGCGGGCTGGCCCTGAGCAGCGATGCGGGGCGCTTTCAGGAGGCCTCCTACACCGGCACGATCGAGGTCGGCGCCGACTGCCTTGCCACCGTGGTGCAGCAGGACAGTGAGGGTGTCGAGTACCGCTACCGCGCCGTGGTGATGGCCGATGGCAGCGGCTATGTCTACCTCCAGGACGACGCGGACGATCTCACCATCGGTTGGCTGGATCAACTGAACGGGCCATAGGCTCGGGCACCCTTCCCTTCCCCCCACCCATGGCCAAGCCCCAGTTCGTCTACGAACCGATTGAGGCGTTCGGGGAGGGGCTCACCACCCGCCGCCCCTGGAACACCGAGGCCCTCGCTGGCGTGGAGCGCCTCAACGGCCGGGTGGCCATGCTCGGCTTCGCCGCCGCCCTGATCGGTGAGCTGCTCACGGGCTACGGCCCCGCCGGCCAGCTGCTGGCCCTGCTGCGTTGGTATCTGGGCTGATTCCGCGGCCATGCTGGGGGGATCTCTGGGTTGTGGCTGTGGCGCGATTGTTTCGGCGCAGGTTTCGGCGCAGCACGCCTGCCCTTGCCCTGGCCCCCCTGATCGGGCTGGTGGTGGCACTGTCCACGGCTCCCCTGCGACCGGCGTTCGGCGCCGAGGGCCTGCCCGGCTATGCCCCGGGCTCGGGGGTGGACGCCGCCGCCGCGCGACGCATCAGCCGCTGGGCCCTCGCTGAATACGCGGTGCCGGGGGTGGCGATCGCCCTGGTGCAGGACGGCCAGCTGCTGCTGGCGGAGGGCTTCGGGGTGCGCGATCTCGCCAGCGGCGAACCCACCACCGCCGACACGGTGTTTCAGCTGGCGAGCGTGTCCAAGTCGATCACCGCCACCACGGTGGCGGCCCTGGTGGACCGCAACAAGCTCGGCTGGGACCAGCCGATGGTGTCGCTGCTGCCCCAGTTTCGCCTCGCCGACGCCTATGCGGGCCGCTGGGTCAACGCCCGCGATCTGCTCACCCACCGCGCCGGCTTTCCCGCCTTCTTCGGTGACCTCTTCGACCACCTCGGCTACGACCGCGCCGACGTGCTCAGCCGCATCCGCTACATGCAACCGGCCAGCTCCTTTCGCGAGCGCCCCGCCTACTCCAACGTCGGCTTCTTCCTGGCCGGGGAGCTGGCGGCAGCGGCCGGCGGCCAGCCCTTCACCGATCTGGCAGCCTCCCTGATTTTCGAGCCCCTGGCCATGACCCGCACGGGCACGGCCACGGCCCTGATCGGTGCTGGCTCCGCTGCCGGGGCGCTCGACGATGTCAGCCGCTCCCATGCGCTGGTGGAGGGGCGCCTGCAGGTGGTGCCCCCCAACCTCAGCGGCCTGTTCATCGCCGCCGGTGGCTTCGCCAGCAGCGCCAGCGATCTCGGCCGTTTGCTCACGCTGCTGGCGGGCGGCGGCGAGATCGATGGCCGCCGCCTGCTCTCGCCGCAGGCGATCCAGGAGCTGTTCGAGCCGGTGATCGCCGAGGAGCCGGGCTTTGCCGAGTTCCCCCCCATCGATGCCGATTCCGGCTTCGACTATGCCCCCGGCTGGGGGGTGTACCACTACAACGGGCTCAGGGTGCTGGAGAAGGGCGGTGCCCTCGATGGCGTGCGCACCCTGGTGCTGGTGGTGCCCCAGAAGCGTTTCGCCGTGGCGGTTCTGGCCAACCGCAACCTCACGGCCCTGCCGGAGGCGGTGCGGGCGGCCCTGTTGCAGCAGGCCTTCGGCCGACCCGGTGAAGCCGACCTGCAGCCGTTGATCCGGGACCAGGCGCGCCAGCTCGAGGGCCTGCTGCTGGCGGTGGAGCCGAAGCCCGCCGACCCGCGGCCGCCGTCGTTGCCCCTGGAGGCCTACACCGGCACCTTCGTCAATCCCCTGTTCGGTTCCTGGACCGTGGTCCAGCGCGCCGGTGGCCTGGAGGTGCTGGCCGGCCCGGCCCGCCACCGCGCCTCGTTGGGCCCCTGGGATGGCGACAGCGTCCAGCTGCTCTGGCCCGAGGTGATCTCCTCGCCGGTGGCGGTGCCCTTCGCCATCGAACCCGGCGGTGTGGTGAGTGGCTTCAGCTACGAGGGCTATCGCTTCCGGCGGCTGCAGCCCTGAGTGCTGCCGGCCACGGTCTGCCTAAGGTCAGCCCACCGCAACCGGCCCATGAATCAGACCCTCAAAGGCGTGGCCTACGTGAGCGTGTGGGTGCTGCTCTGGGGCACGGCGGCCTCCGTGGCCGATCTCGTGCTGCTCGAGCGTGGCGCCTACGCCACCGGCACCAGCGGGCAGCTGATCACCTTTGCCTCCTACGGCATCGCCGCGGTGGTGCTGGCGGTGCGCCTCTCCGGCCGCTTCCTCAAACCCAAGCAGTGATCGCGAGCGGCGCCGTCCCCTCACCCAGGCGCCGCCACGACTTGACACCACACACCATGGCCGCTAGTACAGGCGTACTGTTGGCGATGGCGTCATGCCGGTCTCCTCCCCCTATGCCCTCTTCCGGGCCTCGGATCTGCTCTGGCCCGCCGTGCCTGCCGGCCCGCTCAAGCGGGCGCCGGCGGGTCAGCTCAAAGCCGCCCGCCGCTGCCGCTGGTCGGCGGTGATTCAGGGCGAGCTGTTTCCGCTGGAGGCCCCATCGCGCAGCAGCGCCCCGTCGCGCAACACCACCAGGAGGGCCTCGCCGTAGCGCTCCAGCTTGGCGGCGCCGATGCCGCTCACCCCGGCCAGGTCCGCCAGGCTGGCCGGACGCCGCTCCGCCAGCTCCAGCAGCGTGCGGTCGTGGAACACCACGTAGGGCGGCACCTTCTGCTGGCTGGCCTGCTCCCGCCGCCAGCCCCGCAACGCCTCCACCAGTTCCGCATCCACCTCACCCTGGCCAGCGGCGAGCGGCCCGCCGCGCAGTCCCGCCCCAGCAGCAGCGGCCCGCCGCCGTTCCTTCTGGGGCGCCGTCTGGGGCAGCTCCAGCGTGGCCTCGCCGCGCAGCAGCGGCCGCACCAGCTCCTGGGCCCCCAGCTGCAGGCCGCCGCGCCCATCCGGCACCGGCTGCAGGTAGCCCAGGCCCGTGAGCTGGCGCACCAGGGTGCGCCACTGGCCCCGGTCCAGCTCGCGGCCGATGCCGTACACGCTCAGCTGGTCGTGGCCCAGCTGGCGGAGGCGTTCACCGCTGCCGCCCAGCAGCACGTCCACCAGATGGGCGCCACCGAAGCGCTGGCCGGTGCGCACCGCCGCCGAGAGCAACTTCTGCGCCGGCACGCTCATGTTCACCAGGGCCTTGGGCTCCAGGCAGCCGTCGCAGTTGCCGCAGGGCTCGGCCAGCTGCTCGCCGAAGTGGCGCAGCAGCACCTGCCGCCGGCAGCCCACCGCCTCGCTGAAGGCGATCAGGGCCTCGAGCTTGCCGTGCTCGATCCGCTTCTGTTCCTCGCTGGCGCCCGAGTCATCGATGAAGCGGCGCAGCTGGGGCACATCCCCCGGCCCATGCACCATCCAGGCCACCGCCGGCAGGCCGTCGCGCCCGCCCCGGCCCGTTTCCTGGTAATAGGCCTCCAGGCTCTTGGGCAGATCCACGTGGGCCACGAAGCGCACGTCGGGTTTGTCGATGCCCATGCCGAAGGCGATCGTGGCCACCACCACCACGGCGCTGCCGGTGCGGAAGCGCTGCAGGGCGGCGCGGCGCTGCTCACTGCCCAGGCCGGCGTGATAAGCCACCGCGTCAAACCCGGCGGCCCGCAGCTCGGTGGCCAGCTTGTCCACCCGGCTGCGCGAGCGGGCATAGACAATCCCGGCCTCGCCGCTGTGCTCGGCCAGAAAGTCCAGCAACTGGCGGCTGGCCTGCTCCTTGGCACGCAACAGATAACGGATGTTGGGCCGATCGAAGCTGGCCAGGAACACCTGGCCGCTCTCCAGATGCAGCCGCTCGATGATCTCGGCCCGGGTGCGCGGATCGGCGGTGGCGGTGAGGGCCAGCCGTGGCACCGCGGGGAAGCGCTCCGCCAGCACCGCCAGCTGGATGTAGTCGGGCCGGAAGTCATGGCCCCATTGCGACACGCAGTGGGCCTCGTCGATCGCAAACAGGGCCAGGGGCTGGGGGCCGCCCAGTGCCGCCAGCCGCTCCAGCAGATCGCCGCCCAGCAGCCGCTCCGGTGACACGTAGAGCAGATCCAGTTCGCCGCGGCCCAGCCGGCGCCAGAGCGCCGCCCCCTGGCCGGCCTCCAGGCCCGAGTGCAGGGCTGCGGCCCGCACCCCCAGCTGCAGCAGGGCCTCCACCTGGTCGTCCATCAGGGCGATCAGCGGTGACACCACCACCGCCAGGCCCGGCCGGCAGAGGGCCGGCACCTGGTAACAGAGGGATTTACCGCCGCCGGTGGGCATCAGCACCAGCCCGGAGCCGCCAGCAATCACGTGGCGCACGATCGCCTCCTGGGGACCGCGGAAGGCGGGGTAGCCCCACACCTCCCGCAGCACCTCCCCGGGCTCGCGGGTGCTGGGCGCGGCGGCGGCCGACGCCGTTGGGGACTGGGGCTGGACGCTCACGCGGCGATGGTCCGGCGGGCATCTCCCACAATGGCGCTGTACGGCCCGCCGCGATGCCCCTGTCCTCCTCCCGTACCGCCACCGCCTGGGGCTTCCTCGCCCCCGCCCTGCTGCTGATCGGTCTGTCGGTGCTGATCCCGGCGGCGATGGCGCTGGTGATGAGCTTCAGCCAGGCCGGCCTCGATGTCAGCGAACCGCTGAAGTTCGTGGGCCTGGCCAACTACCGGCGCCTGCTGTCCGATCCGATGTTCGCCCGGGTGAGCCTCACCACTTTCACCTATCTGGTGGGGGTGGTGCCGCCGATCGTGCTTGGTGCCCTGGCCCTGGCGGTGCTGGTCAACCGCTCCCTGCCGGGCATCCACCTGTTCCGGGGTGCCTTCTACACGCCGGTGCTGGTGTCGATCGTGGTGGCGGCCATCGCCTTCCGCTGGCTCTATGGCGAAAACGGCCTCATCAACGGCTGGCTCGGTGCCCTGCTCGGCGACCGCTTCACGCCCATCGGCTTCCTCACCTCGCCGCTGCTGGCCCTGCCGGCGGTGATGTTGGTGACCCTCTGGAAGGGCCTCGGCTACTACATGGTGATCTTCCTGGCGGGCCTGCAGGGCATCGCTCCGGAGCTCTACGAGGCCGCCTCCATCGATGGCAGCGAGGGCTGGCGCAAACACCTCGACATCACCCTGCCGCTGCTGCGGCCCTACATCACCCTGGTGGGGGTGATCTCTGCCATCGCCGCCACCAAGGTGTTCGAGGAGGTGTTCCTGATGACCCAGGGCGGCCCGGCTGACGCCACCCGCACGATCGTCTACTACGTCTACGAGCAGGCCTTCACCGAGCTGGAGATCAGTTATGCCTGCACGGTGGGCCTGGCCCTGTTCATGGCGGTGCTGCTGCTGAGCCTGGTGCGCTACGTCTTCGCCGGTGATCGTGGCCTGACCTGAACGCCTTCGCCGCTGGCCTGAACCCAGCCGGCCTCTAGCCTCGGCCCATGGTTCAGCCCCGGCCCATGGTTCAGCCCCGGCCTGCCGCCCGTAGCTCCAGCGCCGCCCCCGGCTTCCCGGCCAGCGCTTCCCAGGCCAGCGGCCCTGATGCTGCCGGCCGGCCGCTGCCCCCGATCGGCGTGGTGGGTGGCGGCCAGCTGGCCTGGATGCTGGCGGCGGCGGCGCGGGAGCTCAACCAGCCACTGCTGGTGCAGACGCCCAACGCCGATGACCCCGCCACGCGCCTGGCCAGCGATGTGATCCGCGCTGAGGTGCGCGATCTGGAGGGCACCCGGCGCCTGGCCGAGCGCTGCAGCGCCATCACCTTTGAAAACGAATGGGTCGATCTGCCGGCCCTGGCCCCGCTGGCGGCCGAGGGGGTGTGCTTCGTGCCCAGCCTCGCTGCCCTGCAGCCGCTGGTCTGCAAGCGCAGCCAGCGCGAGTTGCTGCGGCGCCTGAATCTGCCCTCGCCGCCCTGGTTGCCCCTCGCCGAGTTGCTGGTCCACGGAGCTGCGGCGGAGCAGCACCGTCGGGCGGGGGATTGGTCCCCGGAGCAGGCCGCAGAGCCCGCCAGCGAGGAGCCGCTGCTGCGGCCGGGCTGGAGGTTTCCGCTGATGGCCAAGGCCGCCTCCGGCGGCTACGACGGCAAGGGCACCGCCCTGCTGCGCGATCAGAGTGATCTCGACGCCCTGCTGGAGCGGGTGGACCCGGACCAGTGGCTCGTTGAGACCGTGGTGGAGTTTGAGCAGGAGCTCTCCCAGCTCGCCTGCCGCGACCGCGCCGGCCGGGTGCTCTGCTATCCGCTGGTGCGCACCCACCAGCACCAGCGGGTGTGCGACTGGGTGCTGGCCCCCGCTCCGGTGTCCCACGCACTGCAGGCCTACGCCCGCAACATCGCCGCCTCCCTGCTCACCGCCCTCGACTATGTCGGGGTGCTCTCGATCGAGTTCTTCGAGGGCCGCTCCGGCCTGCAGGTGAACGAGATCGCCCCCCGCCCCCACAATTCCGGCCACGTCACCATCGAGGCGGCCCACACCAGCCAGTTTTCCCAGCAGGCCCGGATCGTGGCCGGCCTGCCCATGGGACCGGTGGAGCTCACGGTGCCTGGCGCGCTGATGGTGAACCTGCTGGGCTTCGAGGACAGCGACAGCCAGGGCGACGGCAACGGCGCGAGCGATGGCGACAGCGCCTACCGGGCCGAGCGCCGGGCCCTGGCGGCCCTGCCCCGGGCCAGCGTGCACTGGTATGGCAAGCGGGGTTCCAGCCCCGGCCGCAAGCTGGGCCATGTCACCCTGCTGCTCGATGGCCCGGACCAGGCCGCGGTGGAGGAGCAGGCCCGCCAGCGATTGCAGGCCGTGCGCGCCCTGTGGCCCCTGTTCTCCCCTTAGGATTGCAACGGACTGCTGTGTTGGTGACTGCCTTCTACAGTTTTCTGATCTGACTCCCTTTCGACATGGGGGTCTGCAGCGGAAAGCAACGTATACCGGCCTCGTAGCCGGAAACGGCGCCCCGTCCTTGACCCCCTTCTGGTACTACCAGGTCGAACACTGGGGCAAAACGGCATGGCGGTCCACCCCCTTCCTTGGCTCACCCCATCGGTTCAGCCCCTTGCTGCCATCCCCTCCCCCACTCACCGGCCCGGCCCGGGCGGTGGCCATCCCGGATCAGCCGGCTCCGAGCGATCCGGAGCAGCTTTTGTCAATTCCGCTGCGGCAGGCACTCGATCAGCTGTTTGAGCGCGCCCCCTCGCACCTGTTCCCACGGGCCCGCCAGCTCTACTTCCTGAAATATCCCCTGGAGGGTCGTCCCCAGGACCTCGACGCCTCCCCCCTGGCGGCGCGCTTCCGCACCTTCGTGTTGCGCGACACCACCTGCCTGCCCAGTGAGGGCATGGACGCGCCCCGGCCGATCATTCGCATCAATGAACTGGCGGTGGTGCACTGGCAGGCACCCCAGACCAATGGCGACGACTACGCCAGTTACATCCGTCAGTCCTGGCAGCTGGAGCCCCACGACCTCGAGCTGATCGAGGAGCCATGGTTCCGCGAGGGCGGCGCCTGGGCCCGCCTGCTGCTCACCCGGCGAGCAGCCGCTCCAGCTCCTGCTGCAGGTGCTCCCGACTCCAGCTCGTGATCACGAACACCTCCTGGGCGCTGCCGCCCCGCCGCGCCACCAGCTTGTGGCCGCCGGTGATGGGGATCGACACGCGCAGCTTCAGTCCGGGGATCCGGCCCCGCACCCGGCTGATCACGGCTGGCGTCACGGTGCCCACGCCCGGCTGGGCCGCCAGCCGTCTGAGCAGCGGAATCAGTCCCTCCAGGTAGGTGCTGTGGGTCACCACCACCCGGCCCATCAGGCGGGCTCCAGCGGCGCCATGGTGAGACCCTCGCCCCCCAGCTGCTGGTGGTGGAGTTCGGCCTGCTCCTGCGGTCCGCACCACACCACCGCCGACCCCTCGCCATCGATGCGGTGGGCCAGATCCCAGGCCTGGTCGCTCTGCATGGCGGGGATGAAGCGCACCAGGCACTCCACCACGTGCTGGAAGGTGTTCACGTCGTCGTCCAGCACGACGATCTTGAAATTGGGGTAGGGCTGGCGTGTGCGCTGCCGCTCGCGCACGGCGGTGGGGCTGGCGGTGGCAGCGCTCGCCAGGGGCAGGGTGCGATGCATGGAGGGCCCGCGTCCGTCTGGGGCAGAGCCTAGGTACAGTGCTGCCACGCCACGACTGCCGCACATGCTGATCACCCTGGGCTGGGCTTCCCTCGCCGCGCTGTTCAGCTTCTCCATCGCCATGGTGGTGTGGG
This sequence comes from uncultured cyanobacterium, assembly GCA_963765575.1. Taxonomy (GTDB): domain Bacteria; phylum Cyanobacteriota; class Cyanobacteriia; order PCC-6307; family Cyanobiaceae; genus NIES-981. Next base: position 11,471 of record CAVXWZ010000004.1, read on the forward strand.
GCCGCCACGGCGACGGCAGCATCAAGTTCTGAGCACCAGCGGCGGCTGTCCCTTCCTTGATTGATCTCCCCGCCAACGGGCTGGCCGTTACCGGCTCCCAGCTGCTGGCCGGCCTTGCCACGGCCTTGCTTGTCTTCGTCAGCGTCGGGGTGGTCTATCTCTCCGCCGTCGAATGGCGAGACCGCCGTCGGCGCCGCGCTGACGCGTCGTCCGGCGGCAGCCCCCAGCGACCGCCAGGCAAAGCGAAGTCCGCCAGGACCGCTAAGGACGGCAAGAAGGGCCCGGCAAGCCCGATTCCAAGCCCACGTCGCGGGCCTCAGCCGCGTTTGGCCGCCGCCCGTGATCGCCCCGGCGGTGGCAGCGACCCTGGCCCCCTGGGCCTGGCAGGAAGCGGCTGCGGTGCTGGTGCCGCCGCCCCCTGAAGGTGCCGGGGCTCCCTGGGCGCCATGGCCGGCGCCGGCCCTGCTGGAGGCCTTCACGGCCCAGCCGGGGCCAGCACAGTCCTGGCCAGCACAGTCGGCAGCGGCCGGCCTGGTTCTGGAGCTGCTGCAGCGGCCCTGGCTGGGCAGCGACCTGGAGTCGCTGCGGCGGCAGGCTGACGCCCGGCGCCGCCAGCTGGTGGGGGACACGGTCACCTACGTGGTCAACCGCAACCTCAACGCCTCCAACCACTGTGTGCAGCACTGCTCGTTCTGTGCCTTTCGCCGCGATCCCGGTGAGCCCGGCGCCTACTGGCTGGAGCTGGAGGACCTCCAGGAGCGGGCCAGCCAGGCCCAGCAGGCTGGCGCCACCGAGCTGTGTGTGCAGGGCGGTCTGAATACGGCCGCCCGCCTCCAGGGCAGCCAGCTGGCCTACGCGGAGCGGCTGTTGCGCGCCCTGCTGGAGGCGGCCCCGGGCGTCCATCTGCATGCCTTTTCACCCCAGGAGCTCGTGTTCTTCGCTGAGCAGGACGGCATTGGCCTCGACGTCGTGCTGGAGCGGCTGCAGGCGGCCGGGCTGGGATCGGTGCCCGGCACCGCCGCCGAGGTGCTCTCCGAGCGGGTGCGGCGCCTGCTCTGTCCGGAAAAGCTCTCGGCCCGCGCCTGGGTGGCGGCGGTGCTGCAGATCCACCGCTTCGGCCTGCCCTCCACCAGCACCCTGATGGCCGGACACATCGAGCAGCCGGCCGACCTGGCGGCCCATCTGCTCACCCTGGTGGGCATTCAGACCGCTGCCCGCCGCCGGGGGGTGACGGGCTTCACGGAATTCGTGCTGCTGCCCTTCGTGGGCGAGGCGGCCCCGCCGCCCCTGCGCTCGCGGGTGGGCCGGGATCAGCCCGATCGGGCGGCGATGCTGCGGCTCACCGCCCAGGCGCGGTTGGTGCTCGGTGCTTGGATCGCGGCCCACCAGCCCAGCTGGGTGAAGCTCACCCTCGCCGGAGCCACCGAGGCCCTGCGCTGGGGTTGCAACGACCTGGGGGGCACCCTGATGGAGGAGCACATCACCACCATGGCCGGCGCCCGGGGCGGCACGATCCAGACGCCGGCGGCCCTGGTGGCCGCCGCCGCCAGCCTCGGCCGCGCGGCTTGCCAGCGCACCACCCTCTACGGGCTGCTGCCATGACGTGGTCGCCCCCTGCCCTGCGCCTCCCGGCCATGCCGCTGAAGGTCACGGCGCTGGTGACCGCGCTGCTGCTGGCCGCTCCGGCCCTGGTGCTGCTGCGCATGCCCCGGCCGCGGGCCGAGGGCCTGGGGCGGCTGCTGACCCATGCCGCTCTGCTGCAAAGCTTTCCCGCCGCGCCAGATCGGCAGCCGCCGCCGCTCTGGGACCAGCGCCTCGACGCACCCACCGCCCGGCTGCTCTGGCGCCAGCAGCGCCAGCTCTGGTGGCAGTTCTGGAGCCACGATGAGGCGGGTGGGGCCTACCTGGCGATGCCCCTGCCACGCCAGATCCGGGTCGGGGCGATGGCACCTCCCCCCCACAGCCTCCAGATCGACGGCCTGCTGGTGGTGTCCTCCGGACCGCTGGCCAAGCGCTTCCTGGAGGACCAGCTGGTGCAGGCCAGCCGCCGCCCGGAAGGCCTGCGCCAACGCTGCCTGGTGATGCTGGAACGTGAGCCCGGCGCCTTCTGGAGCGCCCGCGGTCTGGAGGCCATGGCCGCCCCCATCGCTCCGCTGCTGCAGGCCCTTCAGGAGGGCTGCGTGGCCCTCGAGCTGGAGCCCGGCGAGCTGTTGTTCAGTGGCGAAGCCGGCCGCGACGGAGACTTGCCCAGCCCTCCACAACCCGCAGCCCAGCCGCCCGCAGCCCAGCCGACCGCCCCAGCACGGCCGGGTGCTGGGGCCACCGAACTGCCCGAGCCCATCGGCGAAGGGCTGCTGCTGCGCCTCCATGGCCGTTCCCTCGACCTGCTGCTGGACGGTCTGCTCAGCCGCGCTGAAGTGCGTGAGGCGGTCCAGTCGGTGTATGGCCTCGGCGAGGCCGAGCTGGCCCTGCTGCGCAACACGCCCTTCGAGCTGCGGCTGCGCCCCCAGCTCGCCGGCCCCTTCCAGGCTGGCCTGGAGCTGTCGCTGTTGGTGCAGGGAGACCCGGCCCCCTGGATTGCCATCCTCGACGGCCTCAGCGACCGCCTGCGCGCCAGGGCTCTGGTGCAGGATCCGGCCCAGGAGAGCAGCAGCGGTGAGGCCACCTGGCGCGAGGCCACCTGGCGGGACGCCGAGGGGCGGGAGGTGGGTGGTTGGCGCTGGCTGCTGAAACCGGATGCTTCACCGCAGCTGCTGCTCTTCCTCGGACCCCAACCGGAGACCATGGCTGCGATTTCCGATGGCGCTGCCCTCGCGGCCCTCGAGAGGCTGCCGCTGCTGAGCCTGCAGGTGCGGCCCCAGGCCCTCGCCGCCCTCAACCTGCTCCCCGGTCAGCTGCCTCTGCCCCTGCTGCAGGCCCGTCAGCTGTTGTTGGTGGCCGACGACGGTCCGTCCGATGGGCCAGAGGGCGCCAAGGGCATCAGTCAGCTGTGGGGGCGTCTGCAGCTTGGGGATCTGCTGCCGATTCAGCCCCCGACTCCGGCGCCGTCTCTGCCCCCGACGGGGCAGGCCCCTCCTGGGCCACAGCCGTCGCCGCCGCCTCAGCCTCAGTCGCCGCCTTCGCCTCAGCCTCAGCCGCCGCCGCCGTGAGTCCGGCCTGCTTGCGTTCGCGCTTGCGGCGCTCGGCCGCCACCGTTTCCTCCATCAGCTCCACGGCCTGGGCCAGTTTCTCGAGGTTGCTGGCATAGATGCTGAGGTCCTTGTCCAGGCGGTCGCGCAGCAGGCCCATGGCCTCGCCGAGCTCGTGGGCCGACTGACGCAGGGCGGCCGCATCCTTGGTGTCAGACCCCTGGGCCTTCTCCAGCAGGCTGAGCAGGCCCACGGCCACCAGCCGGGAGTAGTGGAAGTCGGGACGGCGCACATTGGCCAGGGCGCTGGCCACCGGCTCCGGTGCTCCCTGGCCCTGGGCGGCAATCCACTCGGTCACCTCGTCCACGCTGTGGTGGCCCATGGCGGCCATGGCGGCGTCGCGCTGCTGGCGCAGCTGGTCGGCGTCGAAGCCGGAGGCGCTGCAGAGTGCGGCCAGCAGCGACTGGCGATGCTCATCGGGCCGGTAGCCGCGGGAAAAGCTGTCGAACACCTGGATCAGCCCGCAGGCGAACAGGGAATCGCTCTGGAATCCCCGCTGGCGGCTGAGCAGGTGCAGCTCCACCAGCAGTTCATCCACCATGCGCCGGTGGATCGGCGCGATCACGTGGGGGAAAGCGCGGTGGAAGGCGCGCTTGCTGTCGGAGACGGTGAGGGCTGCGCTCACGCTGCTCGGCTGTGGATGGAGCGACCCTAGCCGCCCGCGCTCAGTAGGATCGGCCCAGCGATCTGACGAGACCTGTGACGACGATTCCGATTGTGATTGAGGAGTCGGGCCGGGGCGAGCGGGCGTTCGACATCTATTCCCGTCTGCTGCGGGAGCGCATCGTGTTCCTTGGCGAGCAGGTGACGGCCGAATCTGCCAACCGCATCGTGGCCCAGTTGTTGTTTCTGGAGGCGGAGGACCCCGATCGCGACATCTTTCTGTACATCAACTCTCCCGGTGGTTCCGTCTATGACGGGCTGGGAATCTTCGACACGATGCAGCACATCAAGCCCGATGTGCACACCGTCTGCGTCGGTCTGGCCGCCTCCATGGGGGCGTTTTTGCTCTGTGCCGGCACCAAGGGCAAGCGCAGCAGCCTCACCCACTCGCGGATCATGATCCACCAGCCCCTCGGCGGTGCCCGCGGCCAGGCCAGCGACATCCGCATCCAGGCCGATGAGATTCTCTACCTCAAGAAGAAACTCAACCAGGAACTGGCCGATCGCACCGGCCAAAGCCTCAGCCGCATCGAGGAAGACACCGACCGCGACTTCTTCATGTCGCCGGCCGAATGTGTGGCCTACGGCCTGATCGACAAGGTGATCGAAAAACGCTCCGTGCGCCCCGTCTGAACTTCACAGGCCAGATGGCCAGCCCGCCTGACGGCGGGCTTTTGACTGGGGATTCACATCCACCAGAACGTCAGCTCAGGCCACCAACAGTGAGCTCAGGCCTGAGCCGGCTGCGGTTCACGGGATCGGCCAGCATCCTGGCTTGCGTCGCTGTCTGGGAGCAGAGGGGAGAAACGGTCCTTCTCGGGAATGCTGGTGAACTCGGAGACGATGGCGCGGAACTCATCGCCATCGAGGCTTTCCTTCTCGATCAGCACCTCCACCACCCGGTCCATGCACTCGCGATGTTGCGCCACCAGCTTCACCGTGTCGGCGTAGCAGCTGAGCACCATCTGGCGCACGGAATCATCCACCCGGCTGGCCATGCGGTCGGAGCCGTCACTGCGGGTCATCAGGTCGCGACCGAGAAACACTTCCTGATTGCCGGCCTCCAGCGAGAACTGGCCGATGTCACTCATGCCGAAGCGGGTGACCATCTGACGGGCGATCGAGGCCACCTGCTGGATGTCACCACCGGCACCGGTGGTCACCTCCTCGCGGCCGAACACCACGTCTTCGGCGGCGCGGCCCCCGAGGGCGCCCATGATGCGCGCGCGCAGCTGGGCCCTGCTCACCAGCATCTGTTCCTCATCGGGGGAAAACCAGGTGAGGCCCTGGGCCTGGCCGCGGGGGATCAGGGTGACCTTCTGCACGGGGTCGTGGGCCTTGACCAGGGTGCCCACCAGGGCATGGCCCACCTCGTGATACGCGATCAGGCGCTTGCTGCGACCGTCGGTGAGCGACTTGCCCTCCATGCCGGCAATCACCCGATCCACGGCGTCGTCAATCTCGGCCAGCGAGGTGGACTCTTTGCGCCGCCGGGCCGTGAGGATGGCGGCCTCGTTGAGCAGGTTGGCCAGGTCGGCGCCGGAAAACCCTGGGGTGCGGCGGGCAATGATCTCCAGGCTCACGTCCTCGGCCAGCTTTTTGTCGCGGCTGTGCACCTTGAGGATCTCCAGGCGGCCCTTGATGTCGGGCACATCCACCATCACCTGGCGATCGAAGCGACCCGGGCGCAGCAGGGCCGAATCGAGCACGTCGGCCCGGTTGGTCGCGGCGATGATGATGATGCCGCTGTTGCCCTCGAAGCCGTCCATTTCGGTGAGCAGCTGGTTGAGGGTCTGCTCCCGCTCGTCGTTGCCGCCGCCCACGCCGGCACCCCGCTGGCGGCCCACAGCATCGATTTCATCAATGAAGATCAGGCAGGGGCTGTTTTCCTTGGCGCGCTTGAACAGGTCGCGCACCCGGCTGGCCCCCACGCCCACGAACATCTCCACAAACTCGGAGCCCGAGAGGGCGAAGAACGGCACCCCGGCCTCACCGGCGATCGCCTTGGCCAGCAACGTTTTGCCGGTGCCGGGAGGGCCCACCAACAGCACACCCTTGGGAATGCGCGCGCCCACGGAGGTGAAGCGCTCCGGGGTCTTGAGGAAGGTCACCACCTCCTCGAGATCCTGCTTGGCCTCCTCCACGCCGGCCACGTCGCCAAACTTGACGCCGGTTTCGGCCTCCATGGCGAAGCGGGCCTTGGTCTTGCCGAACTGCATCGCCTGGCCCGGGCCCCCGGGCATGCCGCTGGAGCGGCGGGCCAGGAAGATCAGCGAGCCGATCAGCAGCAGCGGGAAGAGCAGATTGCCCAGGATCCCCACCACCGGCGGCGACTGGCGCGGCGGATGGATGTCGAAGCTGATGCCCTGGTCCTTGAGCTGGTTCACCAGCTCCGGGGCGACGCCGGGAAGATCGACCCGCAGCCGCTGCACCCGGTTGTCGAGGTCGGGATCGACGGCCTCGATCACGGCACTGCGGCCGCCGTCATAGATGTCCACGGCGGTGACGCGACCGGCGTTCACGTAGTCGAGGAAGCGGCCGTAGCTCATCCGGGCCACGGCGGTGTTGCGCGGGGCGCTGGTGGGTCCGTTCGCTCCCAGGTTGCCGCTGCTCAGAACCTGCCAACCGAGGAAGGCCACCACCGCCACGGGCAGCAACCACAAAACAATCAGACGCCAGCGCTGGTTCATAGCTGAGACAGTTTCTAACTGAGTGTAACGGCGGTGCCCTAGCCAGCGGTGGCCCAGCTCCCCAGCAGATCGTCCTGGCCGCTGCCGCTCTCGGCTCCACCCTCGGGGGCGGTGGGCTCAAGGGTGAGCTGGTACACGGGGATCGACTCCAGCATCTCCGCGCCGCCGAGCCCGTGGGTCCAGATCTCCAGTTCGGTTTCGTCGGGACACTGGAAACTCAGCAGCTCGAACGGGAATACCACGCGCTCCAGATAGAAGGCATCAGGTCCGATGCAACGCACGATCACCATGCGATCGGTGCCGTTGCGGTAGCCGCAGGTCAGCAGGTCCAAAAAATTCCCCCCAGCAAACAGTTGCGACCACTAAGCCATTGCCGCTCCCATTTGGATGGTCTCCTTAGCCACTGTTTCAGGGCTTGAAAGCCTGTCTTCAAGTTTTTTTCGGTTTTCTGTGTGGGTGCCCTGGCCAGGCCCCTGCCAGCGGCTTCAGCGCCTAGAGGCTGCGCAGGGCCACGATCGGGTCGAGTCGGGAAGCCCGCCGGGCCGGCACGACGCCGAAGAACAGGCCGATCGACCCCGAAACGGCCACGGTGATCAGCACCAACCCGGCACTGATCGTGGCCGGCAGCGGAGTCACCATCGCCGTCACGGTCACCGTGCCGAGGCCCACCACCGCACCCAGCACGCCGCCGAGGCTGGCCAGCACCAGCGACTCCACCAGGAACTGCCGCAGCACATCGCCACTGCGGGCGCCGAGGGCCTTGCGCAGACCGATCTCCGCGGTGCGCTCGCTCACCGACACCAGCATGATGTTCATGATGCCGATGCCGCCCACGAGCAACGACACGGCGCCGATGGCCCCCAGCATCAGGGTGAGACCACCGGTGATGGTGCTCACGATCGTGAGCGCATCCTGCTGGGAGCGCACGGCGAAGTCGTCGTCCCGCAGGATGCGGTGCCGCTGGCGCAACAGGTTGGTGATCTGGAAGGCGGCGGCATTGATGCTGTCGGCATCACGGGCCTCCACGCTGATGAAATTGAGGCTGACCCCGTAGGTGGGATCCCGGCCCGACAGCCTGCTCACCATGGTGCTGAGGGGCACGTAGGCGTTTTCGTCCTGGTTCTGGCCGAACACGGCACCCTTGGGTTCCAGCACGCCCACCACCTCGAAGGGCTGGTTGCGGATCCGCAGCACCTGGCCGATGGCGGGCTTGGCCGGAAACATCTTGCTGGCCAGATCCGGACCGATCACGGCCACGCTGCGCACGCCGCTGACGTCGCCCTGGGAGAGGAAGCGACCGCTGGCCACCTCAAACTGGCGAATCGGCAGAAATTCCGGGGTCACCCCGTTGATCGAGGCGGTGTTGCTCAGCCCCCCCGACGCCACCACCTCGCTGAGGGTGATCTGGGGTGCCACCCGGCCCACGCTGGGCACCTGCTCGGCGATCGCCTGGGCGTCCTCCAGCACCAGTGTCTTGGGAAAATCGATCCCCTGGCGCCGCGTGTCGTTGCTGCCCGGCACCACAAAAAGCACATTGGCCCCCAGGTTGCTGAGCTGGCCCTCGGCCAGGTTCTGGGCGCCGCGACCGACCCCCACCAGGGTGATCACCGAGGCGTTGCCGATCACGATGCCGAGCATGGTGAGCAGGCTGCGCAGGCGGTTGGCCCGCAGCGTGGACAGGGCCATGCCCACGGTTTCGCCCATCGGCAGCCTGGAGCCCATGACCTGTGCGCTTCTTGGTCCTAGACGATGGCGCCCAGGGTCTCCGGACTGTGGCTCCGGGTCACCCGGTGCACCTCACCCCGCTGCAGATCCAGGGTCACGATCTCGCCCTGCTGGAGATCGGCGATGGCGTTCACCACCCCCACGATCGCCGGAATGCCTGCGCTCTGGGCCATCAGGGCCGCGTGGCTGTTGCGGCCCCCCACCTCGGTGATCACCGCTTTGGCCTTGCGGATGGCCTCCACATAGACGGAGGTGGTTTCGCGCACCACCAGGATTTCGCCGGTCTGGATGGCGGCGGCGGCCTCGGGGTTATCCACAAGCCGCACCCGGCCACTCACCGAGCCGGTGCCGATCGGCTCGCCTCGGGACAGCACCGCCGATACCAGCCCCACCTTGATGAAGTCGGTGGCGCCGCTGACGCCGGTGAGGGTGCCGGCGGTCTGCACCACCAGGTCGCCGTCCTGCAGGAAGCCCATCTCCCGGGCCAGCCCCATGGCGATGCTGAAGGTGCCCGTGGAGGAGCTGCGATCCTTCACCAGCAGCGGACTCACGCCCCAGCTGAGCTGGAGCTGGCGGGCCACCTGCTCCTCGCTGGTGATCGCCAGGATCGGCGTGCTGGGCCGGAACTTGCTCACATTGCGCGCCGTGGCCCCGCTCTCGGTGAGGGGCAGCACGGCTGCGGCGTTGAGGTTGCGGGCGATCGTGCTCACCGCCTGGCAGATGGCGTTGGGGATCGTGCTGGCCATGCGGCTGTCGATCACCCGCTGGGGATAATCGCGCTCGATGCGGCGGGCGATCGTGGCCATGGTGGCCACCGCCTCCACAGGGAAATCACCCACGGCGCTCTCATTGGAGAGCATCACGGCGTCGGTGCCATCGAGGATGGCATTGGCCACATCGCTCACCTCGGCGCGGGTGGGCCGCGGACAGCTCACCATCGAATCGAGCATCTGGGTGGCGGTGATCACCGGGATGCCGAGGCTGTTGGCCTTGCGGATCAGTTCCTTCTGCAGCAGCGGCACCTCCTCGGCGGGCATCTCCACCCCCAGGTCGCCGCGGGCCACCATCACCCCGTCGCAGAGCAACAGGATGTCGTCGATCTGATCGATGGCCTCGAACTTCTCGATCTTCGCCACCACCGGCGTGCGATGGCCGTGGCTGGCGATCAGCTGCTTGATCTCGAGCAGGTCGGAGGGATTGCGCACGAAGCTCAGGGCCACCCAGTCCACCCCCTGGTCGAGGCCGAAGGCCAGGTCGATGCGGTCCTTGTCGGTGAGGGCCCGGATCGAGAGCTGCACATCCGGGAAGTTCACCCCCTTGTTGTTGGAGAGCACCCCGCCCACGGTCACGCGGCACAGCAGGGTCTGCTCCGCCTGCTGCACCTCCGTCACCACCATCTCCACCCGGCCGTCGTCGAGCAGGATGCGGCTGCCCACCGGCACTTCCTCGGCCAGGCCCCCATAGGTCACGGTGGCGATGGTCTCGTCGCAGGCCACCGGCCTGGAGGTGAGCCGGAAGCTGTCACCGGTATGCAGGGTGATGGGGCCATCGGCGAAACGGCCCAGCCGGATCTTCGGGCCTTGCAGGTCCTGGAGGATGCCCACATGCACCCCCATGGCGCTGGCCACCTGGCGGATGGTGGTGATGCGGGCGGCGTGCTCGCTGTGATCGCCGTGGGAGAAATTGAGCCGGAAGGTGCTGGCACCGGCGTCAATCAAGTCTCGCAAACGCTCCGGTGATTCGGTCGCGGGCCCGATCGTGGCCACGATCTTGGTGCGACGCATGAGATCGCGGTGATGCATCGGTGCGTCTTGGACCGCGCCGAAACTACCATCGCTCCCCCTGTCAGAAGGATCTGCGTGGATCTGCACACCTACCAGCGCCGCTCCCGGCAGACGGCCCGTTACCCGGGGGCCGGCGCCAACCCCATCTATCCCACCCTCGGGCTCTGCGGCGAGGCCGGCGAGGTGGCCGACAAGGTGAAAAAGGTGCTCCGCGACCGCGGCGGTGAGTTCTCCCCTGAGGTGACGCGGGCCCTGGAGCTGGAGCTTGGCGATGTGCTCTGGTATGTGGCCCAGCTGGCCACCGAACTGGGTCTGGAGCTCGAGCAGGTGGCCCAGGCCAACCTCGACAAGCTGGCCAGCCGCGCCGCCCGTAACGTGATCGCTGGCGATGGAGACCACCGCTGAACCCCACCGACTTCCGCACCGTTGCCCCCAGCGACGGCCGCACCACAGGCCACCGGGCCGGCCTGGCCCTGTTGCTGGTGGTGGTGCTGCTGCTGGCCCCCCTGCCCGCCTGGGCGGCCGGGCTGGTGGTGTCGGAGGTGACGCTCGAGCCCTGCCCCGCCGCCGACGTGGCCGCCCAGCCCGAGCTGCCGCGGCCCACGGGCGCCCGCTGCTATGCCCTGCGCGGGATGGTGGACAACCCCGCCCGCCGGCCGGTGTTCGACACCGATGTCTATGCCCGCATCCTCGACGCCAGCGGCGAGCCGGTGCTGCAGAACCGCACCCGGGTGGGCACGATCGGCGATGTGCCGCCGGGCCGTTCGGCCTTCGCCCTGCGGCTGGCGGTGCCGGCCGGCACCCCCGATCCACTCAGCTTCCGCAGTGTGAGTGCGCGGGGATTCAGCGCCCCGGTGCGCACCCGCGCCGGCGCAGACGATGAGCTGCTGCCGCTGGAGATGGATTTGGCCAGCGGTGACTGGGCCAGCGTCGACGGGGCCAGCTGATCGCGGCCCCTTGCCCGCTGATCAGTAGAGCCCAGCCATCACGCTGTTGCTCAAGCTCCCCAGGATCCCCTGGCCGAAGCTGAGGGCCAGAAAGGCCAGGATCGCCGAGAGGTCGAGGCCGCCGATGGGAGGGATCAGGCCCCGGAACACGTTGAGGTAGGGATCGGTGATCGAACTCACGGTGCTGAGCACCGGATTGCTCCAGTCCAGGTTGGGAAACCAGGTGAGCAGCACCCGCACCAGCAGGATCAGCGAATAGATCTGCAGGGTGTTGCTGACCACAAGCAGCAGCTGGGCGAGAACTTCCATGGGTGGCAGGGAAACGGGGGCAGTCAAGCCGAACTCTATGCAGCCCTACGCAGCTCGGGATGGCTGGCCCTCCACCTCTTCGGCCCGGATGGCGAAGGTGCGGTGAAACTTTTCGCTCAGGCTCAGCCAGTAGGAGCGCCCCTCGCTCTGGCGCCGGCGCTCGATGAAGTTCTGGGCCACCAGCTCCTTGATGTGCTCGTAGGCCCCGGAACCACGCAGCTCCACCAGCTCCGACTGCAGGATGCGTTTCCTCAGGGCGATCGTCGCCAGGGTGCGCAGGGTGGCGGTGGAGAGGTCCACCGGCAGCATCGCCTGCACCAGGGAGGCCAGGCCATCGCGCAGCTGCAGGCTGTAGCGGCTGCCCTCCTGGCGCACCTCGAGGGCGGTGTCGCGATGGGCGTAGTCGGCCATCAGTGTGATCAGGCCCAGCTCCGCCGCATCCCGCTCCACCCCGGCCAGTTGCGCCAGTTCGCCCAGGCCCACCGGGCGGCCCTTGAGGTAGAGGATCGCCTCCAGCTGGGCCGGCAGCGAGAGGCCCGCGCCTTGGCCGGCCAGCACGGTGTCGGCGCCACCGCTGCGGTTGGCCATGAAACTGGGTGGGAACGGCTCAGGATCAGATAAGCAGCCCCCAGCCCGGGCTTCAACCCAGGAACAGCCGGTAGGCGGGGTTGGCGCTCTCGTCCCAGTGCTGGTAGTCCAAACGGCCGAGGAAGGCCTGCCACTGCTGCCGTTCCGCCGCTGGTACCTGCAGCCCCACCACGATCCGCCCCACGTCGGAGCCGTGGTTGCGGTAGTGAAAGATGCTGATGTTCCAGCTGGCCTGCAGGGCGTTCACAAAGGCCATCAGGGCGCCGGGCTTCTCCGGGAACTCAAAGCGGTAGAGCAGTTCATCCCCCTGCTCCATGGCCTCGCCGGCGCTGGCCGGCAGGCGGCCGCCCACCATGTGACGCAGGTGCAGCTTGGCCAGTTCGTTGGTGCTCAGATCCAGGCAGTGGAAGCCGGCGCTCTCCAGGTTGGCCACCAGGGTGTCGGTGTCGCCGCGGTCGCGAATCTGCACCCCCACGAAGATGTGCGCCAGGCGCGGGTCGGCCAGCCGGTAGCTGAATTCGGTGAGGCTGCGCTGGCCCAGGGCTGCGCAGAAGCGCCGCAGGCTGCCCGGCTGCTCGGGGATCTCCACCGCCAGCATCGCCTCGCGCTTCTCCCCCAGCTCGGCCCGCTCGGCCACGAAGCGCAGGCGATCGAAGTTCATGTTCGCCCCGCAGGCCACCGCCACCAGGCAGCGGTTGCGCAGCTGGCGGGCGGCCACGTCGGTCTTCATGCCGGCCACCGCCAGGGCACCGGCGGGCTCGAGGATCGAGCGGGTGTCTTCGAACACGTCCTTGATGGCGGCGCAGATCTCATCGGTGCTCACCGTCACCATGCGGTCCACATGGCGCTGGGCCAGGGCGAAGGTGTGTCGCCCCACCTGACGGACGGCGACGCCATCGGCGAACAGACCCACCTGCTCCAGCCGCACCCGCTCGCCGCAGGCCAGGGAGCGGGCCATGGCGTCGGCATCCACCGGCTCCACACCGATGATCTCCACCTCCGGCCAGAGCGCCTTCACATAGGTGGCGATGCCGGCGATCAGGCCGCCGCCGCCCACCGCCACGTAGATGCCATCGGGTGGGGTGGAGCACTGGCGCAGGATCTCCAGGGCGATCGTGCCCTGGCCGGCGATCACGTCGGGATCGTCGAAGGGGTGGATGAAGCTGAGCCCCCGTTCGCTGGCCAGGCGGGTGGCCTCGGCGCAGGCGGCGTCGTAGTTGTCGCCGTGCAGCACCACCTCCGCCCCCCGGGCCGCCACCGCCCTCACCTTCATCTCCGGGGTGGTGACGGGCATCACGATCACGGCCCGGCAACCCAACCGCTGGGCGCCCAGGGCCACGCCCTGGGCGTGGTTGCCTGCACTGGCGGCGATTACCCCCCGTTCCAGCTCCGCCGGGCTGAGGCCGGCCATCTTGTTGTAGGCACCGCGCAGCTTGAAGCTGAACACCGGCTGCAGGTCCTCGCGCTTGAGCAGCACCCGGTTGCCCAGCCGGCTGGAGAGGTTGGGCGCCTCATCGAGGGGCGACTCGATCGCCACGTCGTAGACGCGGGCCCGCAGGATCCGCTGCAGGTAGCCGTCGCTGGCGGGAGGCTGGCTCATGGGGCCCAGTGTCGCAATCGGCACCGGAGGCCGGGATGCACGCCCTAGATTGCACCTCACTCCAAGGGTCGTGATGCATCTCAGCGAGCTGAGCCACCCCAACCAGCTGCACGGCCTCAGTACCGCCGAGCTCGAAGCGATCGGCCGCCAGATCCGGGAGCGCCACCTCGAGGTGGTGAGCACCAGCGGCGGCCACCTTGGCCCCGGCCTGGGGGTGGTGGAACTGACCCTGGCCCTCTACCAGACCCTCGACCTCGACCACGACAAGGTGGTATGGGATGTGGGCCACCAGGCCTATCCCCACAAGCTGATCACCGGTCGCTACAAGGATTTCCACACCCTGCGTCAGCAGGGAGGCGTGGCGGGCTATCTCAAGCGCAGCGAGAGCAGCTTCGACCACTTCGGCGCCGGCCACGCCAGCACCTCGATCTCCGCCGCTCTGGGCATGGCCCTGGCCCGCGACCGCCGCGGCGAAGACTTCAAATGTGTGGCCGTGATCGGCGACGGCGCCCTCACCGGCGGCATGGCTCTGGAGGCGATCAACCACGCCGGCCATCTGCCCCACACCCGGCTGCTGGTGGTGCTCAACGACAACGACATGTCGATCAGCCCGCCGGTGGGGGCCCTCTCCACCCACCTCAACCGCATGCGGCACAGCCCGCCGCTGCAGTTCCTGCAGGACAACGCCGAGGAGGCGATCAAGCACCTGCCGTTCATGCACGGCGAGCTGCCGCCTGAACTGAAGAACCTCAAGGAGAGCATGAAGCGGCTGGCGGTGCCCAAGCTGGGCGCCGTGTTCGAGGAGCTGGGCTTCACCTACATGGGCCCGATCGACGGCCATGACATCGCCGGCATGGTGAAGGTGTTCCAGCAGGCCCACGCCCACGAGGGTCCGGTGCTGGTGCACGTGGCCACCACCAAGGGCAAGGGCTACCCCTACGCCGAAGCCGACCAGGTGGCCTACCACGCCCAGGGCGCCTTCGACCTGGCCAGCGGCAAGGCCTACCCCTCCAGCAAGCCCAAGCCGCCCAGCTACAGCAAGGTGTTCGGCCAGACCCTGGTGAAGATCTGCGAGCAGGACCCCACGGTGGTGGGCATCACCGCCGCCATGGCCACCGGCACCGGGCCTCGACCTGCTGGAGAAGGCCCTGCCGGATCAGTACTTCGATGTGGGCATCGCCGAGCAGCACGCCGTGACCATGGCGGCCGGCATGGCCTGCGAAGGCCTCAAGCCCGTGGTGGCGATCTACAGCACCTTCCTGCAGCGGGCCTACGACCAGCTGATCCACGACGTGGGCATCCAGAAGCTGCCGGTCACCTTCGTGCTCGACCGGGCCGGCATCGTCGGCGCCGACGGCCCCACCCACCAGGGCCAGTACGACATCAGCTACCTGCGGGCGGTGCCCAACTTCACGGTGATGGCGCCCAAGGATGAGGCCGAACTGCAGCGCATGCTGGTGACCGCCATCCAGCACAACGGACCCTGTGCCCTGCGCATCCCCAGGGGCGAGGGCGAGGGGTGCCCCTGGCCGAGGAGGGCTTCGAGCCTCTGCAGATCGGCCGCGGCGAACTGCTCGCCGATGGCGACGACCTGCTGATCGTGGCCTATGGCGCCATGGTGTCTCCCGCCATGGCCACGGCCGGCCTGCTGCAGGAACAGGGAATCCGGGCGGCGGTGATCAATGCCCGCTTCCTGCGGCCCCTCGATGAGGCCCTGATCCTGCCGATGGCCCGGCGCATCGGCCGGGTGGTGACGATGGAGGAGGGCTGCTCTCGCCGGGGGCTTCGGCGCCGCCGTGGTGGAGAGCCTCAACGACCACGGCGTGCTGGTGCCGGTGCTGCGCATCGGCATTCCCGATTGCTGGTGGACCACGCCAGCCCCGGCCCAGAGCAAGCAGGCCCTGGGACTCACCCCCTCCCAGATGGCCAGCCGGATCAGCGACCATTTCGGCCAGCCCCTGCCCTCAGCGGCCCCCGCCCAGGTCGTCAGGGTCTGAGCTTGCGGCGCAACAAGCCAGGGCACCAAAAACAGGGCATCAAAAAACCGCCGGATGGAGTCATCCGGCGGTTGAGCCTGCTGGGATCGCGGGATGGTCAGACCACGCCGCGGGAGGCCAGACCGAGAATGGCGCCCATCCCGAGGATGTGACCCAGGCTCAGGGTGCCGAGCATGGCGCCGTGGCTGAGGCCGCCAAAGAGGGGCGAACTGGGAAGCTGCAGGCCCACATTGGGCTGCTTGATGGTGGCCTTGCCGATGGCAATGGCAATCACATTGCACACGATCATCACCAGGGCGACTTTCGGCGTCCAGGTGAGGGTGGCGGGGACGATGGCCAGGGGCTGGGCCAGGAGCAGAGCGAACATGGAGCACAAGCCGACGACCCATCTTCCGGGGTCTGGCCCCCGCGCGCGACGCGGCGTAAGAGTTGTTCACCGCCCGCCCCCTCAGGGGCGGCGCTGCTGCAGCAGGGCGCGGCTGAAGCCCACCGCCACCAGCAGGTTGGCCAGGGTGAGAAACGCCTCGGCGCCCCCGTGCAACGGGTCCACATCGGCGAGCTGCTGGCCACTGGTCTGCAGAGCCACCAGGGAGGCGGCGATGGTGACGGCCACAAACAGCAGCGTCAGCTGGAAGCCGCGCAGGGCGATCGGCGGAAAGCCGTCGATGCGACCTGCCAGCCACAGGAAGGCGAGGTAGGGCAGCAGCGACAGCACAAAGAACGGTGCCGGATCGATGCTGCCCAGGCGCGCCAGCAGCTGCAGACCCAGGTCGCCCTCAGCCACCGCCCACCTCCACCGCAGCAGCATGGGCAGACGCGGCAGCGCTGGCCGCACGCTGGCGGCGCAGGATCTGCCAGGCGGCCAGGGCCAGGGCGCCATTGCCCGCCGTGGTGAGTCCCGCCTGCAGCACCACCAGGCCGCGCAGCTCCTCGGCATTGTCGAACAGGTGCCAGGTGCAGGCGCACATGGCGCTCACCAGGGCCGGCAGCATCGCCAGGGCCAGCCAGCGCCAGGCCCCTTCCTGCCGGGCAACGGCCAGACGCTGCACCGCCACCATGGCCACAAGCCACTCCAGCACCGAGGTGATGTGGATCCACCAGGTGGGCAGCGAGAGGGCGTGCATCAAGGCCTCGACCGGGTCCCCAACTCTATGGATAGGGTGCGGCCATGGCGATGGTGATGGCCCGCGGTCTGCGCAAGACCTTCCGGGTGGCCGACAAGCAGCCTGGCCTGGCCGGCACGCTTCGCCATCTGGTGCGCCGCCGCTGGCGGGCGGTGGAGGCGGTGCGCGACGTGAGCTTCGCCATCGAGGCCGGGGAGGTGGTGGGCTTTCTCGGACCCAACGGCGCCGGCAAGACCACCACCCTCAAGCTGCTCACGGGGCTGATCCATCCCAGCGGCGGCGAACTGGCGGTGGCGGGTCACAGGCCCTTCCGCCGCGAGCGCGCCTTCCTGGAGGCGATCACCCTGGTGATGGGCCAGAAGCAGCAGTTGATCTGGGATCTGCCGCCCCTCGATTCGCTGCGGGTCAATGCCGCCGTCTACGGCATCGACGACCGCGAGGCGCGGCGGCGCATCGCTGAGCTGGCCGACATGCTGGAACTGGGCGAGGAGCTCACCCGGCCGGTGCGCAAGTTGTCGCTGGGGCAGCGCATGAAGGCGGAGCTGCTGGCGGCCCTGCTGCACCGTCCGCGGGTGCTGTTCCTCGATGAACCCACCCTGGGCCTGGATGTCAACGCCCAGGCCCGGGTGCGCCAGTTCCTGGCCGATTACAACCGCCGCACCGGCGCCACCGTGCTGCTCACCAGCCATTACATGGCCGACATCACAGCCCTCTGCCCGCGGGTGCTGCTGATCCACCAGGGCCGACTGTTCCACGACGGCGGCCTCGCCGAGCTGAGCGAGCGGCTCGCCCCCTGGCGCCAGGTGCGCCTCGAGCTGGCCGCGCCGCTGCCCGCCGCCCAGTTGGCCGACTACGGCGAGATCGAGAGCCTGGAGGGCCGCGAGGTGCGGCTGCTGATTCCCCGCGAACGCCTCACGGCCACGGTGAACCGACTGCTGACGCAGCTGAGCGTGCTTGATCTGGAGGTCAGCGACCCGCCGATCGAGGAGCTGATCGGCCGCCTGTTCCGCCAGGGGTCGCTGGAGCCATGAGGCTGCGGGTGGCGCGCACGCTCTGGACCGTGCAGTTCGCCTACATGGCCGAATACCGGGCCGAGATCGCCCTCTGGGCGCTGTCGGGGGTGCTGCCGTTCATCATGCTGGGCATCTGGAGCGCCGCCGCCGCCCCCGCCGCCGCAGGACACGGCTCCGGCCTGCAGCTGGGGCTCAGCCCCGCCGAACTGGGTCGCTATTTCCTCTGCGCCTTCGTGGCCCGCCAGTTCAGCGTGGTGTGGGTGGTGTGGCAGTTCGAGGAAGACGCCCTGCAGGGACGCCTTTCCCCCTACCTGCTGCAGCCGCTGCACCCGCTCTGGCGCTACGTGGCGGCCCACCAGGCCGAGCAGGCCACCCGCCTGCCCTTCGTGCTGCTGATCGCCTCGGGCTTCTTCCTGCTCCAGCCCCACACCTTCGCCTGGCCCGGCCCGGCCCGGGTGCTGCTGGGGGTGCTGGCGGTGGGACTGGCCTTCGCGATCAACTTCCTGCTCCAGAGCCTGATCGCCACCCTCTGCTTCTGGAGTGAGCGGGCCTCGGCCCTGGAGCGGCTGCTGTATGTGCCCTATGTGTTTCTTTCCGGTCTGGTGGCACCGCTGCAGGCCTTCCCGCCCGAGCTGCGCCGATTGGCCCTGCACACGCCCTTCCCCTATCTGATCGGCTTCCCCGCCCAGCTGCTGGCCGGCACGCCGATGGGCGAGGGCCAGCCTTTCTCCCTGGCGGCGGGGTTCGGCGCCATGGTGCTGTGGATTGCCCTGCTGCTGCCGCTGCTGCTGCTGCTCTGGCGGGCCGGCCTCAAGCGCTATTCAGCGATGGGGGCCTGATGCGCTATCTGATCACCCTGCGGCGCTTCTGGGGCACCGCCCTGGCCACCCAGCTGGAGTACCAGCTCAATGCCGGCATCGAGCTGCTGGCGATGGCGGGCAACCTTGCCGGCAGCCTGATGGTGCTGTGGCTGTTCGAGCGCCAGGGGGTGGCGCTGGGGGGCTGGAGCTGGCACGCCGTGCTGGTGGTGCTGGGCGCCTACACCTGTCTGGACGGCCTCACCAGCACGCTGCTGCGCCCCAACCTCAGCCGCATCGTCAATCACGTGCAGGAGGGCACCCTCGATTTCGTGCTGCTGAAGCCGATCGACAGCCAGTTCTGGTTGTCGCTGCGCACCCTCAGCCCCGCCGGTCTGCCGGAGATGGGGGTGGGGGTGGGACTGATGCTCTGGGCCGCTCGCCAGGAGCTCGGCGTGCTGTCCCCCGCCGGTGTGCTCACGGCCGGGCTGCTGTTGCTGGCCGCCGCCCTGATCCTCTACGCCCTCTGGTTCGTGCTGGCGGCCACCTCGATCTGGTTCGTCAAGACCTGGAACGCCACCGAAGTGCTGCGGGCGGCCCTCACCGCCGGTCGCTACCCGATCAGCGCCTACCCCTCCGGCCTGCGCACCCTGTTCACCCTGGTGCTGCCGGTGGCCTTCCTCACCACGGTGCCGGCTGAGGCGCTGCTGGGCCGGCTCACCCTCGCCGGAGCTCTCACCAGCCTGATGGTGGCGGCGGTGGCCCTGGCGATCAGCCGGGTGTTCTGGCGCTTCGCGCTGCGCTACTACACATCCGCCTCCAGTTGAGGCCCCGCCTGGGGGGCGGGCGCGCTGAAATGGTCGGCAACTCCCTGCTGGCTGCCATGGCCTGTCCCCACTGCGGCAGCTGGTCGGTGAAGGCCGACCGCAGCCTGGCCGGCCGACTGGTGTGTGGTCGCTGCGGCAAGCCCCTGGGTCCGGGCGCATCACGCCGTGCCCGTCCTGCCCGGCCCTCCGGCCGCCCCAACCTGAGCCTGCCGCGGGGCCCCTGGCCGTGGCTGGCCGCGCTGCTGGCGGTGTCGGCCTTGCTGGCCTGGCTGGCGGACTCCAACCCCCAGCGGCCTCGCCGTTCGCCCGGGGCTGGCTCCGCGCCGATGTCCCAGCCGTGGCGATGAGCGATCCCCGTGGCTCCGCCTGGCCATTGGCCTCCCTCCGTTGTTGTATTCCCATGAATCGTTCCGCCAAGGTCGCCCCCATGCCCGCACCCCTTCCTGCCGCCAAGACCCAGGCTGGGGACCTTCGGCTCTGTGTTCCGCTCAGGGCCCCGCTCAGCCCGCGTCGTCTGCGCTCCCTGGTGCTGGCCGGGCCCCTGGCCCTGGCGTTGCTGCTGCTGCTGATCAGGCCGGCCGTCGCCCAGGCTGCTCTGCTGCACCTGGTGGGCCCCGTACCGGCGGAGATCGGCGGCACTGAAGGCCGGCTGGCGGCCTGCCCCACCAGCGCCCACTGCGCGCGGGCCGACTGGCCCAGCGCCGATCCCGCCGCTGCCCTGGATGAGCTGGAAGGCCTGCTCGCCGACGATCCCGCCATTGCCGTGGAGGAGCGCCGGGGGCCGTACCTGCACGCCACCGCCACCAGCAGGATCTTCGGGTTCGTGGACGACCTGGAACTGCTGGCCGACCCGGCACAGGGCCTGCTGCAGGCCCGCTCGGTGTCGCGGCTGGGTGATTCCGACCTGGGCGTCAACGCCCGCCGGCTGGAGCGGCTGCGCGTCGAGCTCGGCGCGGACCAGCCCGGGGGCTGACCGGCATGCCCCCGCCTTCGCCGTCCTGTCGCCCCTTGCTAGTGGGGTACTACGGCGAGCACAACCTCGGCGATGACGCCCTGCTGCAGGTGCTTCTCTCCCAGCTGCCCGCGCACTGCACCCCCACCGTCACCGCCCGGGATCTGGCCGAGGTGCGTCAGCGGTTCGGGGTGGCCACGGTGGATCGACGCCGGTTCGACAGGGTGCTGGCGGCCCTGGGGCCCTGCGACGCCCTGGTGTTCGGCGGCGGCAGCCTGCTGCAGGACACCACGAGCTTCGCCAGCCTGATTTATTACGCGGCTCTGATCAGCGCCGCTCGCCTGCGCGGGCTGCCGGTGCTGCTCTGGGCCCAGGGACTGGGCCCCCTGCGGCGGCGCCGCAGCCGGCTGCTGGTGGGTGCGCTGCTGCGACTGGTGAGTGGCTGCAGCTGGCGGGATGCCGAGTCGGCGGCCCTGGCCCGCACGCTCGGTTGGCAGCCCACGTCCGGCTCCGGGGTGGGCAGCGATCCCGTCTGGAGTTTGGACCCATCACCCTGGATCGGTCGGGCCGGGCCGATCGTGCTTTGCTTCCGCCCCACGCCCCAGCTGCGGGGCAACGCCTGGCGACCCTGGCTGAAGGCGCTAGAGCAGCTGGCACCGGAACGGGAGCTGCTCTGGCTGCCCTTCCACCGCCACCAGGACAGGGGTCTGCTGGCCCAACTGCGCCGCGAGGGCCTGCTCAGCGATGCCATGGCGGCCCGCAGCCGGGAATTGGCGCCCGAGACCCCCGAGGAGGCCATGGCGGTGTGCGCCGGCAGCGGCCTGGTGCTGGCGATGCGCTTGCACGGCCTGATCCTGGCGGCGGTGAGCGGTGCTCCGGTTGCCGCCCTCAGCTACGACCCCAAGGTGGCCGCCGCTGCCGCCGCCCTGGGCTGCCCCCTGGCGGATCTGGGCCTGCCTCCTGCTCCAGCAGAACTGCTGAACGAGTGGCGGGGCAATCTCGACCGGCCGCCCGATGCCCGCCGGCTTGAGGAGCTGCGGAAGGCCACCGTTGTGCACCGCCTCTTATTGAAAGGGGTGTTCGGGGGGGAAGCATGATGCCGTTCAGTTTGCCGGACCCAGACGTCCTCTCTCCTCATCCTTCGCGCTGGCCGCGCTTCGCGTTGCTGAGGTCCACCATCACCATCCTTGCCAGGTCGTCCATGTCCCCCCTGATTCGCTCTCGACACCTGATCCCGGCCGTTCTGCTGGCGGCAGGACTGGCCACCTCAGCCCATGCTCAGCCCCAGGTGCAGGGCAGCCCGCTGCGGTCGCTGCTCGACAATGGCGCCGGCCGGCTGCTGTGGAGCTACGACGGCATCCGTCACGTGGAACTGCCCCTCGCTGACGGCAAGGCGGTGATCGGCCTGAGCTGCGAGCGCCAGACCTGGACCCTGTTCACCATCGAGCGCGATGGCCGGGAGGTCTACAGCTTCAGAAACGACCCGGACTGGGGCTACCAGCCCGCGGGCCCGATCGCTTCATCTCCCCTGTGCACGGACCCCGTGCCGGTGGCCGAGTGAGGGTCGGCCACCGCCTGCAGCAAGGCCTTTTCAGTCAGCTGGTGCCAGCGGGATGGCGTCGTTGAAGGTGGGATTTCCCGAGAGCACGGCCGTGCCGTCCGGCATGCCCTCGGCGGCGCTGATCCGCTCCCTCTCCACGTAGCGCTCGCCGTCGAAGACGTGGCGCACATAGGTGGCCGGTGCTCCGCCGCCGGACTGCAGCCGCCAGAGGTCTTGCCAGCCGTTGTTGCGGCTTTCCGAGATCACGATCGGCACCCGGCTGGTCGGGAAGTCGTTCACCAGCACGTAACCCTTCGCGGTGGATCGATACACCTGCAGATTGCAGCCGCCGGTGCCGCAGAAGAATGAGCCCATCAGATACACCAGCACCTCCTGGGACCCGTCGTCATCGAGATCGATGGCGGCGTGCACGTAGCGGGCCCAGCGCTCCTCGTCGCCGCCCACCATGTCCTGCCGGTAGTCAGGCACGGCCTGGCGGATCGCCGCCTCGAGACCGGCATCGGCCTCGCTGCTGAAACGCACTTCGGCAGCGGGCAGCGGCTCGAAGAGCAGGATGCCGCCATCGGCCAGCAGACTCAGACTGAGCTGGCCTCCCTGCAGTCTGTAGCCGCGCACGGCGGGCAGCTGGGCGCTCAGGGTCTCCCCCAGGCTGGGCGGTGGGCACAGGGCGCTGGTGGTGGCCAGGGGCCCGAAGCGAAAGCCGCCGTTGGTGGGATCGCTGCTGGGCTCCACGGTCCAGGATCCGGACGCACGGTTGCAGTCCAGCTGGAGGACCGCACGGCCGTCGGCCTGAAGGCGCAGGGTGTAGCGGGAGGGATCAGGGGGTCTTCGGATGCCCTGGCCTTCATCCATCGAGCGAATGTCGACCAGCCGCCAGGCCGTGTCTCGAAGCGGTGAGGATCTCGTCTGCTCCCTGGCCTGGAGGCCGGACAGAGGGGGCAGCGCCGTCAGGGCCGCTGAGAGGAACAGCGCGGCGCTGCCGATGACCTGACAGGGCTGTTTCATCGGTTCTGCGTCTGGGGAGGCTGCTGCGGTCTGTGTCCGGGGAAACCCGATAAGGCCATCCTGGCCTTGACCAGGTCCAGCCCGGACCGTACCCTTTCTGGGCTGAAGTGGATTGCTATTCCCGTAGCACCATTCGCCATTCGTCACTTCAACATTTCACAATTCGTGCATTTCTCACTCCGATCACTCAGCTCCCTTGCCGGTTGCGGCCTGTTTCTGGTCAGCGCCGGTGCTGCCCTCCCCTCAGCTGCCGTGGCCGATGTGCTCGTGCGCGCTCAGGGCCGCTGCAAGCTGGTGAGCGGTGGCTATGAGGCGTTCAATGGTCACTGCACCTTCAAGCACAAGGAGGCGGGCAGCGGCAACGAGGCCTATGTGGTGAAGCTCGACGACGGCACCGACTTCGTGTTCCGTGGCCCCAATGCCGACGCCCTTTCGGTGCAGACCTACCGCGGCATCGTCAATGTCAGGCACAAGGCCGAGGCGAACCATGAAGTGTTCGCCTGGGACGACGGCGAGAAGCGACGCCTTTCGGTGCGCATGGATCAGCTCCAGAACTCCAACGCCAAGTTCGACGACGACAACAACACCGCCGCCATTCTGGGCGGAGCCGCCGGAGCGGCCCTGATCGGCGCCATCCTCGCCGGGACCACCCAGGGGAATGTCTCCGAACCCACCGGCATAGGGGATCCAGTGGGGGAACTGCAGAGCCTGGTGGGAGCCAAAGGTGGCATGGCCGAACAACAGATCGTGGCTAAGGGCTATGTCTATCGCGGTGGAAGCACCGGTATCTCCAGCAAGTTCAGCTTCTGGAAGCAGCCCCGCACCAGCAACTGCGTGGGTGTGCAGACCACCGAGGGTCGGTACCAGAAAATCGTCTATGCCGACAAGAGCAACTGCAACTGATCTGGCCGCTGCGCAGTAGCGCCAGCACGCAGCGGGGCACAGCCCGCAGCGTTCCAGAAATCAGCCAATGAACATCATCGTAAGTACGTTGATATTCATTGGCTGATTTTCCTGACTTAATCCCATCCCACTCCTGTGCTCTTGATCTGAACACGGTCCAGCGGGGTCGAGGGGCGTCTCGTTCAACGGCTTAAGCGTCTCAGCAAGGCCAGCAGAACCCAGACCGCCAGCCCGGCCAGCACAGGACCGATCAGCAGCAGGTCCACCCGGATGTTGGCCGCAGGGGTCAGGGCCTGCACCAGGCCTTCCCAGCAGGCAAAACCAAGCCAGCCGATCGAGTTCGCCACCAGTGCACGGCGAATGGGTGGGAGCGCAGCCGCTGCCAGGGCCCATAACCCTGCCACGAAGAAGATCAACAGGGGGCGTCCGATCAGGGCTGCCAAAGCTGCTGTCATGGCCTGGATCACGGTTGTTGGTGACGTTTGATCCCACTGGCACGACAAGCCCCACCGAGTGGGATTGATCGAAAGCGGCTCAAACAATCAATGTATCGGATAGGCAGAGCCCTGAATGCCGGCAGAACCTTGGGTTGGCGGTTGTCGATCTCCCTGCTCTCAGTCTCACCGCTGCCGGTTTCACCGCACCGGTTTCACCGAGGAACGCCAGTGTGGGCCATCTGACTGCTGACGGAAGCTTCGCGATGTTAAGAGCGGCAGACAGGCCCTGCTCGGCTGAATAGTTTGATGGTCATCCACCCCGTCGCGCCAGATGACAGTAGGTGACATTTTCCGCATCATCCTTGCGTTCATCCTGCCTCCTTTGGCAGTTGCCACGCAGGTGGGATTCAGCGGTGCCTTCTGGCTTAATCTTCTGCTCTGGCTGTTGAGCTTCGGTGCGTTGGGTCTGCCGTTGATGGGGATCATGTGGCCGGTGGCGATCATTCACGCCATCTACATCATCATCACCCGCAAATAGTCTTCTGCTCCACCCTCCAGCCGGCGCGTCCAGCATTCCTCCTTTCACCATGACCCAGACTCCAGATCAGAATCCCCAGCGCCCTGAGCAGCCGATCATCGTTCAGCAGGGTGGGAATGGCACGGGCATCGCTCTTGTGATTGCCGCTCTGATCCTTGCCGGTGGCGCCATCTGGGCCGTCAGCATCTGGTCCGACACCCAGCTCAAGATGATCCAGGCTCCCGCTGAAGCCATCAAGAAGGGAGCTGAAACCATCAAGGAAGGGGTGGAGGGGGCCGCGAAGGCCATCAAACCTGGCTCCTGACAAACACCATCACCACCATCCATGGCACGACCATTGAGGCGATCAGTTCTGCCGACGGCCACAGGTCGGTGGCTTTTTCTGATGCTCGGGCTTTCCATCGCCGCCTGTCTTCCCAGTGCTCGCGCAGCCGGGGACATCGCAGCTCCGACAGGCCCGCTGCTGGCCCAGGCGGCCCCCAGTGCAGCCACCGGACGTCCCTACGACAGCTACATGCGTCTGGGCTACGCCGCCTCCAAGCGTGGTGACCACCTGGCTGCCGTCACCTATTTCCGGGATGCCCTCTTCTACGTGCCGAGTGATCGGGAGGCCACCATCGCCTACTGGAACGAACGGCGCGCACTTCACGACCAGCAGGCCCCTGCAGACCGTACTCCGCGCGAGAGTGCCTACGACCGCTTCATGCGCCTCGGCTACGACGAAACCCATTCCCGTGATTACCAGTCAGCACTGATCAATTTCCGCCGGGCCCTGGTCGAGCGTCCGGGGGACTATTACGCCAGCCAGGCCGTGCGCAACGTGAAGGCCTACATCGCCGGTGAGAAGGGCCAGTCCCTTCCCACGATTGAGGCAGCCAACCTGAGCGTGGCATCCGGGCACTACAGCGGCGAATCCTCCTACGATCGTTATATGCGCCTCGGCTACGCTGCCGCCAAGGAACGCAATTTCACCCAGGCTGCCGATTATTTCCGCAGTGCTCTCTACGAGCGGCCGAATGACCGCATGGCCACGATTGCCTACTGGAACCAGAAGCATGCGTTGAACAGCAGCTCCACCGGCAGGCCCGCCCGCGTGGACACCGCCACGTACGAGCGGCTCATGCGGCTCGGCTATGACGCCACCCAGCGCCGCCACTTCAGTCAGGCCCTCGCTCACTTCCAGGCGGCACTGCGCGTGAAGCCCGGCGATCCCTACGCCACCCAGGCCGTGCGCAACGTCAGCAGCTACCTGCAGCGCTGACCGGCCCCGCGTGGGATCAGCCGCCGAACACCACAGCCTCCGGCAGTTCGTAGCGCTCGTTGCCCACCCGGACGGTGTACAGGTCCCCCTCCTTGCTGGCGGAGAAGGAACCGCTGCCATCGGCCTCGCTGGTGTCGGCGCCGATGGCCCGGCCCATGCGGAAGTACAACGCCCGCTTGCCCCCATCAGCCCGCGTCAGCACGACGGTGGCGTACCCGCCACCGGCCCGTGCCACCCCGAACGGGCAATTTCCCAACGGCTGCCCTGGAGCGCTGGCACAGGAGATGGACCCGCTGGCATCGAAATCACCCTGCCCGGCACGCAGGGCGGAATCGTCGCTTCCCTTCTCCACAGCCCCATGGGGAGCCACGGCGGGCTGCAGCAGTTCGGCGGCCACGAATCCCCGGGGCCCGCCGCCCAGGGGTTGCACATCGCACCAGGTGCGGCCTTCCGCCAGGCGGCAGCCGAGGTTGTCGAGCACCTTCCCGGCGCTGAAGGTGGTCAGCACAGAGGAGGACACCGACGCTGTCTCGCGCAGGTTCACGCCATCGCTGCGCACGGTCCAGTTGCGAGGCCCCCCCTCCTCCGGGCTCGCCGCAGGTTTGGATGCAGAGCCTTCGGGGAGTTCCCGGGATGGCTCCGCTGGTTCTGCAGACGGCTCCTGCGCCGTATCCGTCCGACCGCAGGCAACCACCGTCAGTGCGAGGCCGAGGACAAGCCCTGTTGCGGCCGCACGGAGTTGGATCGGGGCTGTGGGAATCGGCATGGTGCGCAGCTGGCTGTCCTCACCGTGGCAATGAAGCACCATCTCGGTGCTCCCGCCAGAACTCGCGCAATCAGGAGCATTCGGCACTGCTCGCCAAGGCCACGCTCGGCCATAGGGTGGTGGCGATTTGTCAGTGTGATTCCACGGAATGCTGCGTCGGATCCTGCGGGAACTGGCGGAGTCCGCTCCGCTCGCATGGCTGGTCGGAGCCGGGATTGGAGCCGCCATGGTCAGCCTGATGAGCGGCACTCTGGGAGAGAGCAGCAACGAGAGTCTGGAGGCTCTGGTCCTGGGATCCCTGCAGGTGGTCACACCAGTGGGGGTGAGCCTGATCTGGATCTGCCGCTGCGCACCGCTGCGTCTGGCGGCGGCCGTGCGAAGCCGGCGGCGTGGGGCTCCCCAGAACGTCATGACATCCCGGCGGTGGCATGGGGTCGAGTTGGAGATTGCGGCCGCTGCCTGCAGCGGGATGCTGCTGGCGCCCTGGTTTGAGCTCGGGGTCCTGCTTGGCGGCATGCTCACCACCCCGCGGGCAGGCTTCGGTCTGGCCAGTGAGCTGCAGGAACTCATCCGCCTGATGACGGCCTCGGACCTTCTTCAGTGCGTCCTTCGGGCTGGGATGTTCACCGCTGCAGCACAGGGCGTCTGCCTCCGCAAGGCTGCACAGTTCAGGGACACCGACGACGCGCTGGCTCGGCTGCTGGCGGATGCCATCCCGCAGTGCCTCCTGGTGGTGATGGCACTGGAGGTGATCTGGCTGACCCTGCTGGTTCCTCTGCACGGCACCTACGCATGACCTTCGGCGACAACGAGGGCCCGTTCTCCGAGCGCAGCGGCCTGCCGCCGCAGGTCACTCGCCTCGGATGGCTGTTCCTGGCTGGATCCCTGATCCTGAGCGGCTTGGTCGCCGGCAGCCTGGTCCAGGAGCGGGTGCGCTGGCGAAACAGCTCCGTGGTGGTGTTCCGAACCGGAAATGCCACGGGCATCTGGCCGGGGGTGAATGTGACCCTCTCCGGCTACCGCATCGGCAAGGTGGAAACGGTGGCCCTGGCCAGCGATGGGCAAGTGGACGTGACGCTGAGGATCGCCTCCCGTTATCGCCGTCTCGTCGGCCCGCAAAGCAGCGCCACGGCCATCCAGGAAGGGTTGATCGGCGATACCGTGATCGCCCTCAGCCCTGACATCACACCAGCTGGAACGGGGTTGCCGCCGCCTGAGCTGTCCGTGAGCTTTGAGCCGTCCAGCACTCCGGCTGAACTGCTGAACGACCTTGCGGAAACTCGCCTGCAGCTTGATCGCACCCTGCAGGCGGTCGCTGCGGTGGTGGAGAAGGACCTCCCATCGGTCGCAGGTCAGGTTGATGGCACGCTCCAGGACGTGCGTCGACTGGCTGGCACCCTGGAGCAGGAGTCGGGCTCGACTGCCGAAGCGACCCGGAACACCCTCAGGCTCTACCAGCAGACCGGCAAGGAGGTGGGGACAGCCTCTGCCGAGGCCACCGAGGTGATGAAAAGCACCACGCCAGTGCTGGTGGAAACCCTGCAGCAGATTCGTGCCGCTTCCGCCACCACCAATCGACTGCTCAAGGCTCTGGCGGGCACCCTCCTGCTTGAGGTGCCCGAGCAGGAGCAGGAACAGGAGTCGAGCTCCCCCGAGCAAGACAACGCAGATGCGCAGGAACCCAGCCCGTAACAGGAAAGGCTGGCGTGCAGGATCACACCACTGCGGCCTGCTGCCGCCTCAGCTCCTCCAGCACCTCGGTGCCATGGCCACTGGCGCGCACCGCCACCCAGCGGGCCCGCACCACCCCTTCGGGGTCGATCAGGAACGTATGGCGCTGGGAGAAGGGGGGGATCCAGGAGCCGTAGCGCTGGCTCACCTGGCCGCCCGGGTCACTGAGCAACGGGAACGCCAGGCCTTCTTCGCTGCAGAAGGACGCGTGCGATTCGGCGTCGTCGGCGCTGACGCCAACCACCTCGGCACCGGCCTGGTGGAACCCATCCAGAACCCTCTAGAACCCACGGGCTTCCAGGGTGCAGCCGCCTGTGAAATCACGGGGATAGAAATAGAGCGCCACCCAGCGCCACTACTTCAGTCAGGCCCTCGGGCACTTCCAGGCCGCACTGCGCGTGAAGCCCGGCGACCCCTACGCCACCCAGGCCGTGCGCAACGTCAGCACTTATCTGCAGCGCTGATTCGAACGATTGCCTCCCTTCATCAACCAATCAGGGTTTGCGGCTTCAGGCCAGGGAGAGCCAGTTTCTGTTCCGCCACAGAGCGGGATCGACGAAGTATGCTCTGCCTCTTACGCTAAACAATGTAATGATTCTCTGTTCGTGAGCCCCCATGGCGGGTTCATCGTTCTTCACTTCTCCATGCGAACAATCCTTGGCCTTGGCCTGGCTTCCACCGTTGCACTCACCCTTGGATCCCTCTCTGTCAGATCCGCAGAGGTATCCAGTGCAGCCACATCAGCATGCACCTCTGCTGTGAACAGTCAGTACGGTGGTAATGTGCGCGATCTCAAGATCATCAGTAGTCAGTTTTCTCAGGCGAATTCGGAGGTCATGATTCGGGCCATTGGGGTGCGTGGTGGCAACACCAATGAGAAGTGGCGTTGCCTGGTGTCCAACACGGGTGACGTTCAGGATCTCTCGGTGGTCAATTCCGCAGCCGAGAAGGATGCTGGTGGCGGCTCCGTCAGCGAAGCAGCAAAATCCGCCTGCATGTCAGCGGTTAACAGCCAATATGGAGGAAATGTCCGCAATCTAAAAGTTCGTCGCAGCGAGTTTTCTGAGGCCAACTCTGTGGTGATCATCCGGGCCATCGGTGTGCGCGGTGGTGACACGAATGAGAAATGGCGCTGCCTGGTGTCGAACAGCGGTGAGGTCCAGGAAGTACGCGTGATGGGCAACTGAAAGCAACGGGCGCAGGGATAAGCGAAGCCTTGACTTTGGCAGCCCGATGAATCTGCTTATTTCCCTCCTGGTGGGCAAGCCACTGGCCATCCTGCTGGTGGCTGCTTGCTTTCTCTCGGCTTACCTGGCGCTGCGGTTCAGATGGCCTGGGCTGGCCCATCAGCCCCGCGCTCTGCTGGGTGGGGCGATCGCCTGGGGGATCTATGCCATCTGGGAGGGGTTGGTGCAGCTCCTCACGCCGGAGGCGAACATCCGGGTCGACCTCCTGCTGATCTGGCCCCTGCTGGGACTTCTGTCGCTCTGGTCGCTGCTGCGCACCTTCCGATCGGCACGGTGATTGTGGTCGCGATTGCGAGCTGGACGCAGTGCTTGTGCTTCCTTGCCGCACTCATCTGCATCATCCTGGCCATCACCAGCGCATCAGGGCTGCGCGCCGATGACATGCCCTTTCTGGGCTTTCTGGTGTTCCCCTATCTGCTGATGGGCATGCTGTCCTGGTGGCAGCGGAGCCGGCGTCGGCGCTCGGCAGTGGTGTTCATTGCCGCCCTGCTTCTTTCCCTTGCTGGGATCTCGCTGCTCGGATTCGACAGCATCCACTTCCACACCGTGCCTGAACACCGCCTGGTGCAGCGGCTCACCGTGATTGTCGTTCCGCTGCTGCAAACGGCTGCCGCACTGGCGCTCGCCGTTGTGCTGCTGCTGTCGTCACTGGTGAGACGACTGGCCGCTGCCTTGATCGCCGCTCGGGGCCGCCGCTGACACCCAAGTGGGTCCGGCTCCGCTTCGCCGAGCGGGATCAGCTGCCGAACACCACAGCTTCCGGCAACCGATAGCTCTCAGCGCTCCCGGTTGTCTCGGCGCCAATGGCCTTGCCCTTGTGGAAGTAGAGCGTCCGTGTGCTGCCATCGGGGCGTGTCGCCACCACCCTGGCCGTGCCTCCCTCGGCGCGGCCCACCACATAGGGACAGTCCACCATCGGCTGACCCTGGGCCATGGCGCAGGAGAGATTGCCGCTGGCATCGCCGTCCACCTGGGCATCCCTGGCCGCCATCAGCAGTTCAGCGGCCACAAATCCCCGGGGGCCGCCGCCGAGGGGCCGCACAGCACACCAGTTGCGGCCTTCCACCTCGCTGCAGCCAAGGTTGTCCAGAAGCGCACCGATCGAGAGCGATCGCCCGAGGACCTGCGCTCTGGCAAGGGTTGGTGCATCGGTTCAAGCCGGAGGCCGACAGCCGCGTAGATCTGCTGCTTCCCTGCCTGGCGCTGGGGCTGTTGTCCTGGCGCCAGCGCAGGGGCCAGGGGGGTCTGGGTTTGACGGCCATCAGCTGCCGAATACCACCGCTTCCTCCACTTGGTAGCGCTCATCGCCCACCTGGATGGTGTAGAGCTGCTGCACCTTCCTGGCCGAGAAGGGCCCTCCACCCCCGGCCTCGCTGCTGTCAGCGGCGATCGCCTTGCCCATGTGGAAGTAGAGCGTCAGCTTGCTGCCATCCGGTCTGGTGACCACCACCTTGGCCGTACCACCCTCGGCGCGCTCCACACTGAACGGGCAGTTTCCCAGCGGCCGGCCCGGCGCCATCGCGCAGGAGATGGTGCCTGTGGCATTGAAATCCCCCTCGGCCGCCTTCGCCGGCTGCAGCAGTTCGGCGGCCACAAATCCCCGGGGGCCGCCGCCCAACGGCTGCACATCGCACCAGTCACGGCCTTCCGCTGTGCTGCAGCCGAGGTTGTCGAGCACTGTTCCCACCATGAAGGTGGTGAGCACAGGGGCTGATAGGGATGGTTGCCCGCGCAGGTTCACCCCATCACTGCGCACCACCCAGTTGCGCGGTCCGCCCTCCTGCGCCGATCGGGGCGATCCGGATTCAGAGGCGGCGGCCTCCACCTCGGTGCTGCTCGCCTGCTCTGCCGCAGGCACTTGAGGCTCTTCAGCCTTCTGGCCGCAGGCCACCATGGCCAGGCCAAGGCAGAGGGCCAGGGCTGTGGTCGCGGCGCGGAGCTGGAACGGCAGCAGGTGATGGGAGATGGCGTGCGGGGGCGCTGGTGGTGACAGGTCAGCTTGGCAAGGAAGCACCCTCGCGGCCTCCTGGCCAGGAGCCGGCAAAATTGACGTCAACTGGGCTGCTTCCTAACTGTTGACTCCCACCAGCTTGTTCAGGCGCAGCAGTTCGTCGAGCACCTCACGGCTGTGGCCGCTGGGCCGCACGGCCACCCACCGGGCCCGCAACACGCCGGCAGGGTCGATCAGGAAGGTGTGACGCTGGGAGAAGGGGGCGATCCAGGAGCCGTAGCGCCGGCTCACCTCGCCGCCCGGATCGCTGAGCAAGGGGAAGGCCAGACCCTCCTCACTGCAGAACGAGGCGTGGGAGTCGGCGTCGTCGGCGCTGACGCCCACCACTTCAGCGCCGGCCCGATGGAAGGCCTGCAGGTCCCGCTGGAAGCCGCGGGCTTCGAGGGTGCAGCCGCCGGTGAAATCGCGCGGATAGAAATACAGCGCCAACCAGCGCCCCTGGAAATCGCTCAGGGAGAGCTCGGTGGCCATCACCTCGGCTGGAGCAGCCCCGCCAGCGCTTGCCGGGGCCACACCGAAGAGCTGGAAATCTGGCGCTGCAGCGTCGAGGCTGGGCAAGCTTCCGCCCATGGCCAGGGCCCTGGACGGAGCAGCAACTGCCGAGATGCCGGTGACCAGGGCACCCGCCACGGCATTACGCAGGAGCTGTCGACGGCGCATGGGAGCCGGGGGGAGGTCCGGTTGTGTTAGCTCAGATCCGGGCCAGGTTGATGCCCAGCTCGCGGGCATAGGGGCCGAGACCCTTCTTCTGGATGGTTTTGAGCGCCCGGGTCGACACCCGCAGTTTCACGAAGCGCTTGCCCTCGGCCCACCACAGGCGTCGGTACTGCAGGTTCACCTGCTGAAGCTTCTTGGTGCGCACGTGGGAGTGCGAGACGGCCATGCCGTTGTTGGCGCGCTTGCCGGTGAGCTGGCAGACCCGGGACATGACCTACAACCTTGACGAAGACAACAGAGCGGCGATCCAGGGACCGGCGCAGCCACCCACACTAGCAACCGGACCCTGCAGCCTCAGAGGCCTCGCTGCATCAACCGGCCCATCAGCGAGGCACTGCGCTGCTGGAAGCCGGCCAGCTGGTTGGGCTCCAGGCCGCCCACGGCCAGCCGGGCCAGGTCGTAGACGTGGCTGGCCAGGTCGTCGGCCAGTTGCTGGCTGGGTGAGGCCCCGCCGCTGCCGCCGGGAGTGGTGATCACGGCGCCGGCGGAGAGCTGCAGCAGGCCAGCCACCAGGGGATGGCGGCGGTTCACCAGCAGCACGTGGTGCTCGGGCAGGCCGGGCAGCCGCTGCTCCATCAGGGCACCCATGTCGTTGATGCGGCGCATCTGCTCGGGCAGCAGGATCAAGGCCGCCGGTGCCTCCTCACCCTTGAGCGCCTGCACCTGGATGGTCACCTTGTCGGTGTCGAGCACGCTGCGGAACAGCTCCCGCAGCTTCTCGGAGCTGTCCTTGCCCTCGACATCGGCCAGTTCGCTCTCCTGCTCCTTGAGGGAGTCGTCGAGTTCGGCATCCACCCGCTGGAAGGTCAGCTCCTCGTGGCGGTACTCCAGCCAGGGGATGAACTGGGTGTCGATGAAGGTGTCGGCGAGCAGCACCTCGGCCCCCTGGCTCTTCCACAGCGCCAGGGGACCGGCCTGGCCGGCCTCATCGGTGCAGTAGAGGATGCGCTTGGCGTGGTCGGCGTCGAGCCGGCGGCGGTAGCCGGCGAGGGTGGTGTAGCCCCTGCCATCGGGGCCGGCGATCGGATCGCAGCTGCCGCCCTCGCTGCCCTCGGCTGCGCTGTCGCCCTCGGGGCTGGGCGCCGGCTCTGGGGCGGGGGTTGCGGTGGTGCCGAAGAGCACCAGATCCGCCACCTGGTCGGCGAATTTCTCATCTTCCATGGCACCGATCTTGATGAAGGGTGCCAGCGACTCCCAGATCTCGGCATAGCGCTGGGGCTCATCGCGGTGCAGCTGCTTGAGCCGATCGGACACCTTCTTGGCCACGAAGCCACCGATGGAGCGCACCCGACGGTCGGTCTGCAGGGCCGAACGGCTCACGTTCAGGGGGATGTCGGGCGAGTCGATCACGCCGCGCAGGGGCAGCAGATAGCGCGGCACCACCTCCTTGATGGAGTCGCTCACGAACACCTGGTTGCAATAGAGCTTGATTTCGCCCTTCTCCCAGTCGGCCCGACCACTGGATTTGGGGAAATAGAGAATGCCCTGCAGGTTGTAGGGGTAATCGGTGCTCAGGTGCACCCAGAGCAGGGGATCGCCCTGGAAGGGGTAGAGGTAGCGGTAGAGCTCGATGTAGTCGTCGTCGCCCATCTCGCGGGGGCTGCGGCGCCAGGGTGCCTCCCGCTTGTTCACGGTTTCCCCCTCCAGCTGTACCGCTACCGGCAGAAAATCGCAGTAGGTGGTGATCAAGGTGCGGATCCGGGCCGGCTCGAGATACTCGAGCTCCTCCTCCATCAGGTGCAGGATCACATCGGTCCCAGGCTCGCTGCGTTCGGTGCTCTCGAGGCTGAAGCGGGGGGAGCCGTCGCAGCTCCAACGCACCGCCTCGCTGCCCTGCCGCGCGCTCAGGGTCACCAGTTCCACCTGGGCGGCCACCATGAAGCTGGAGT
This sequence comes from uncultured cyanobacterium, assembly GCA_963765575.1. GTDB lineage: Bacteria > Cyanobacteriota > Cyanobacteriia > PCC-6307 > Cyanobiaceae > NIES-981. The sequence continues at coordinate 45,741 of CAVXWZ010000004.1, forward strand.
AGAAACCGAGGCCGAAGTGGCCGATGATCGCGTCACCGTCGCTCTTGTACTTCTCGAGGAAGTCTTCAGCGCTGGAGAAGGCCACCTGGTTGATGTAGCGCTTCACCTCATCGGCGTCCATGCCGATGCCGTTGTCGGAGATGGTGACCGTTTTCTGCTCCCGGTCGATGCGGATCTGGATCTTGCCTTCCTCGCCCTCGCTGCAGTCGCCGGCCATGGCGGCCATGCGGCGCTTGCTGATCGCATCCACCCCATTGCTCACCAGTTCCCGCAGGAACACTTCATGGCCGCTGTAGACGGCCTTCTTGATGATCGGGAAGATGTTTTCGGTATGGATCTGGATCTGGCCCTGTTCGGCTTGCAGCACGGTCCACTGGCAACGTCGTGTCGTTCAGGATCCACCGCCGCGGGGGCTGCCGCCAAGGGGGCGCCATGGGCAGGAAACCGTCCTGATCGGCTGACGCCTCAGAACTTGCGCAGTTCGCGCCGGAGCGGCCCGGGGCCCGTTGGCTTGGGGTCCAAGGGCTCGGAGCCAGGCAGGCCGATGGCCAGGGCGGCCAACACAAGGGCCGCTGACAGCCAGCCGTAGAAGGGCCGATGGTCCTGGCGCCTCACTGCAGGCGCCTACTCACAGCCTTTGCCCCTACTCACAGCCCTTGACGGAAATCCGGTAGCTGAAGCCCAGGGAGCCGGGCTGGCTGCTGGAGCCCACGCGGAAGTTCATCAGGCGACTGCGACGGCCGGGCACGGCCTGGAAGGGACCGAATTCGCGACCTTCGCCGGGATCCAAGGTGGGTGTTTCGTTGATCACCTGCAGATTGGCGCCATCGGTGAACACCATGAAGCCCGCGATCGGAAAGGTGGCGCGTTCGCTGGAGGCGGAGGTGAAGAAGAAGCGGTAGCTCTTGTAGTCGCGATCCACCACGAAATCGGTGTTCCAGTTGGTGCGGCCCAGGGCGCGATCGGGGCCGATCTGCTTGCTCACCACGGGCTCACCGCTGCCGCCCAGGGGCACCAGAAACCGGCAGGCCGCCTGGGCAGGGGCGAGGCCCGTTGCGGCCGTGATCGCGAGTGTGGACAGCGCCGCCACGCTTGTGCCAAACAAGGCCATACCAGAGGTTTCAGGGCCTGCAAACGTACTCGACGCCTCCTCTAGCCTGCCCATGGTTGCAGTCCGCAACGTTGCTTCGGGGGGGCAATCCTTGGCATCGTCACCCTCTTGGATTCGCCAACGGCCTTGCTGATGCCGGCTTAGGGTTGGACTTTGGTAGCACAAAGGCATGAACGTGACCGTTGAACTCTCCGACTAAGAGATACTCGAAATCCTCGACCTCACCGCTGAACGCAGGAAGGACCCCGCCATTCGCCGCCTGATGGAGGAAGCCCTGCAACAGCGGCGCCGCGCCCGGATTGGCCAGTGCTTCATCAGCGGTGCATGGGGCGTGCAGCTGCAGACCGTCGAGGCCGAGCAAGAGCGTGAACGCCAGCGAGATCAGGGCTGTTCCTGAACGTCCTCAGCCCGCCTTCTGCAACGCCGGTTTCTCCTCCGGCAGGATCGCCCCCTCCACCGGACACACCTGCAGGCAGATGCCGCAGTCGATGCAGGTGTCGAAATCGATCCAGTAGAAGTTGGTGCCCTTGCTGTTGGCGCCCTGGCCAGGGTGGATGCAGGCCACCGGACAGGCATCGACGCAATCGGCCACCCCTTCGCAGACGTTGGTGACGATCGTGTGGGCCATCGGAGCAGCGGAGTCTTGGCTTGATCCTAGGCAGCGATCCAGGTGGCCCGGCAGCAGCCGCGCGCGCTGGCGGCCCGGTCGGCCTCGGCCTGGCTGGCCACCGGATGGCCCAGCAGTTCGGCGCACTGGCCCTGGCCATGGAGCGTTTCCAGGACGTCGAGGGCCGCCGCCAGCGCCTCCTCGCCGCCGTAGCTCACCAGCACCGGCCGCGGGGCCGCCACAGCATGGGCCGGCAGGCCCACCAGCTCGCGGACCGCCTCCACATCGAAGCCGAAGCCCACGCCCCAGGCCTGCTCCGCGCCGGCGCCGAAGCGCCCCACCAGGGCGTCGTAACGGCCGCCACTGGCGATCTCCACCGGTCCGTGCGGGCCCTGACACACCAGCTTCAGCACCAGGCCGTCGTAGAGGGCGAAATGGGGCTGGAAGCTGGGATCGAGCCGCACGGCCACCTGGTGCTTCGCCGCCGCTGGCGCCACCGCCGCCAGGGTGGCGGCCAGGTCGGCGAGCAGGGGGATCGGCCCCAGCCACTGCTCCAGGGCGTAGAGCACCTGGGGCGGTTCACCGCGCAGGCGCATCACTGCGGCCAGCCGCTGGCGCAGCGGTTCACTCAGCGGCAGCCGGGCCAGGGCCAGGGCATCGAGGCTGGTGAGGGCGGCCCGGGCGCCGGGACGCTGCTGCTCCGGCACCTGGGCCAGCAGGGCGCTGAGCAGGCCCTGATGTCCCACCAGCAACTGGGGCCGCTGGCCGGCGCCGAGCCCGAGCCGGGCGCTGGCGGCCAGCAACAGCCGCATCAGTTCCACATCGGCGCTGGCCGACGGTTCGCCCAGCAGCTCCACGCCGCTCTGCCACTGCTCATGGATGCACTGGTGACCGCTGTCGCCCGTGCTGCTGCGGAAGGTGGTGCCTTCGGCCCAGAGGCGCAGCGGCCGGGGCCGCTCGGCCATGCGGGTGCTGGCGGCGCGGGCGATGGAGGCGGTGAGTTCGGGCCGCAGGCCGAGGGGCTCGTCGGTGGCCAGGCGCACCAGTTCGCGGCCGTCGATGGCGCCGCCGGCCTGGAGGGTGTCCAGGCGCTCGAAGCTCGGTGGCGCCACCGCCTGATAGCCCCACAGCCGGTAGATGCCGGCGAGGGTGGCGCAGATGGCCCGGTTCTGTTCCACCTCGCGGGGATTGAGATCCCGGACGCCGGCGGCGGGTTGCAGGGCCATGACGGGGCCGAGGGGGCGAAGGGGGGATCCTATGGAGCGGTGGACGGGCCGTCCTGACGCGCGCTGCTGTCCAGTTCCGGTGCCCCGAAGCTGGCGCCGCTGAGGGGGCTGCAGGTCTGCAGGCCGGCCACCAGCTCCTGGTGCAGGCGGCTGCCGGTCGCCACCACCCGGCCGCTGGCCAGCTCCAGGGGGCCACCGTCGTAGGCGGACACCACCCCGCCCGCCTGCTCCACCAGCACCACGCCGGCGGCCAGGTCCCAGGGGGACAGCCCCCGCTCCCAGTAGCCATCGAGCCGGCCCGTGGCCACGAAGGCCAGGTCCACCGCCGCCGCCCCGCCCCGGCGCACGCCATGGGTGCGATGGGTGAAGTAGGCGAACTCGGCGTAGTTGTTGTCCAGGCGCGTGTGGCGGTCGTAGGCGAAGCCAGTGACCAGCAGGGCATCGGCCAGCCGCTCGCAGCCACTCACGTGGATGCGGCGGCCATTGCACCAGGCCCCCAGTCCGGGCGCGGCCCACTGCAGCTCGTCGAAGCTGGGGATGGCCAGGGCACCCAGCAGCGGCACACCGCGCCAGCAGAGACCCACGGAGGTGCCGAAGAACGGATAGCCGTGGGCGTAGTTGGTGGTGCCGTCGAGGGGATCGACGCACCACTCCAGGTCGCCGGCGCGGGGCCTGCGGCCGCTCTCCTCGGAGAGCACGCCGATCTCGGGGGTCTCGGCCTCCAGCAGGCCCAGCACCGCCGCCTCGGCGGCCAGATCGGCTTCGGTCACCAGGTCGCCGAGGCGCCCCTTCTCACGGATCTGCTCCAGGCGGCCGAAGTGGGCCCGCAGCTGCACCCCGCCCGCCTCCGCGGCCCGACGGGCCACGTCCACGAGGCGCTCGATGGCCCCGATCGTCAGCCCCGACTGGCGCCAGGCCCGGTCCGAACAGCTCTCGGGTGTGCGGTCCGGACTGCGCTCAGGGGCGAGGACGTTGGTCATCGGCGGGGCAGTGGGGACAGAAAACGGAGGTGGGGCGGCAGGCGAGGGAGGATGTCATTCCTCTTCGAGCGGCAGCCCGGGGCGGATGCGACCCCGGCCGAAGTGGCGCCCGAACTGCTGCTCGTAAACCTCATCCTCATCCTGGGTCTCCACCTCCAGCGGGCCGGTGGCGCGGGCCACGCAGAGCAGGCCATAGCCCCGGCTGCGCAGCTCCCGGGAAAGGCCAAGCGCTTCGCTCTGATCGATCGTGCCGTCCAGCACCCGCACGGCGCAGGTGGTGCAGCAGCCGTTGCGGCAGCTGAACGGCAGCGGGTCGCCCTGCTGCTCGAAGCTGCGCAGGATGTAGTCGCCTTCGGGCACCTCGTGTCGGATCACGCGACCGGTCTGGCGCCAGTGGACGGTGATCGGAAACGTGCGCATCGGGCGGCGGGTCGTTGACTGCTACATTGCCACTTCGTTGCCCCATTTTGCCGCTGGAGAGGTGGCCGAGTGGTCGAAGGCGCAGCACTGGAAATGCTGTATAGGGGCAACTCTATCGAGGGTTCGAATCCCTCCCTCTCCGCTGATCACACCAAAGCCGGCCGCAGGGCCGGCTTTTTACTTGGCACGTGATTTGACGGAGATGGCTGGCATCAGCCGAATCGGCCGGTCACGTAATCCTGGGTGGCCTGCTGTTTGGGGGCGTTGAAGATGCGCTCGGTTTCGGCAAACTCCACCAAATAGCCCACCTTGCCGGTGCCGCCTTCCACGGCTTCGGCATTGTAGAAGGCGGTCATGTCCGCCACACGCACCGCCTGCTGCATGTTGTGGGTCACGATCACGATCGTGTAGCTGCGCTTCAGCTCATGCATCGTTTCCTCGATCTTCAAGGTGGAGATCGGGTCGAGGGCGGAGCAGGGTTCATCCATCAGAATCACCTCGGGCTCGGTGGCGATGGCGCGGGCGATGCAGAGGCGCTGCTGCTGGCCGCCGGAGAGGGCGAAGCCGCTCTCCTTGAGTTTGTCCTTGCACTCGTCCCACACCGCCGCCTTGCGCAGGGAGCGCTCCACCAGCTCATCCATGTCGCCCCGATAGCCGTTGATGCGGGCGCCGAAGGCGATGTTTTCGTAGATGCTCTTGGGAAAGGGGTTGGGCTTCTGGAACACCATGCCGATGCGCCGCCGCACCTCCACCGGATCGACATTGGGGGCGTAGATGTCGACGCCATCGAACAACACCCGTCCGCGCAGGCTGCAGCCGGGGATCAGGTCGTTCATGCGGTTCAGACCCCGCAGCACGGTGGACTTACCGCAGCCGGAGGGACCGATGAAGGCCGTGACCTTGCCCTTGGGGATGTCCACGAAGACGTTCTTCACGGCCTCGAAGCTCCCGTAGGAGATCGTCACGTCCTGCAGGGCCATGCAGACGTCCGTGGCCGGGATCAAGGAGCTGGTGGGGATCTTGGTAGCCATGGGTTCGGAGCGGCTGGGTGGTGCGGCTGGGTGGTGCGGGAGTGCGCGCGGAAACTGGAGATTGGAGCGCGGTGTGATGTCGGTTGGCCGTCAGTCTGAGCGGGACATACTGCTGACCCAGCGAGCCAGCAGGTTGGCGGCCAGGATCATCACCACCAACACAAACGATGCTGCCCAGGCAAGTTCATTCTGGGCATCGTAGGGCATGATGGCGAAGTTGAAGATCAGCACCGACATCGTGGCGATTGGATTGAAGATTCCCTCGGGCCAGAAAGGAGAAAACAGCGCCGTGAAGATCAGTGGTGCGGTTTCGCCGGCGGCCCGGGCAATGGCCAGCACCGCACCGGTGGCGATGGGGGTAAAAGCGGCGGGAAGGGTGATGCGAATCACGGTCACGAATTTGGACGCGCCCACGCCATAGGCACCCCAACGCAGTTCCTGGGGCACCAGTTTGAGACCCTCATCGGTGGTTTTGATCACCGTGGGCAACATCAGCAGCGCCAGGGCAATGCCACCGGCTAAGGCGCTGTAGCTCTGGTTGAAGAAAAGCCGGGTAGCGACGATCACCCCATACACGAACACGCCGATGATGATTGAAGGCACGCCGGCCAGGATGTCGTTTCCAAAGCTCACGAACTGCGAAAACCAGCCACGATTGGAGTATTCGTTGAGGAAGATGCCGCCGCCCACCCCGATCGGGATCGCCACCAGGGTGGCCACCAGGGTCACCACCAGCGTGCCCACAATGGCGTTGCCGATGCCGCCGCCCTCCAGTCCTGGAGGCGGTGGCAACTGGGTTAACAGCGACAGACTCATCAGCCTGCCGCCCTGGAGCAGCACGTAGATGATCACCAGAAACAGCGGCAGCACCGCAATCGCTGCGAACAGCGCGGCGATGCTGGTGAGCACCCGGTTGATGCGGTTGCGCTTGAGGGTGCCGTCAAAGGTGAGCGGCCGACGGTCGAACAGGCTGTCGACGCTGGTCATCGGGGAGTTGGAGGATGTCATCAAGGGAACTCAGTAGCGCAGGCTGAGGCGTCGCACGATCAACTTGGCCAGCACGTTCACCACAAACGTGAGCACCATCAGGATCAGGGCTGCATACATCAAGGCCGACACCTGGATGCCGTCGGCCTCCCCAAACTGGTTGGCGAGCATGGAGGCGATGGTGTTGCCCGGCGCCAGCAGGGAGGTGCTGAAATTATTGGAGTTGCCGATGATCATCGTCACCGCCATCGTTTCACCCATGGCCCGGCCCAGGGCCAGCATGATGCCGCCGGTGATCGCCGAGATCGCGGCTGGCAGAATCACACTGAAGATCGCCCCCCAGCGGGTGGTTCCCACCCCGTAGGCGCCCTGGCGTAGTTCCTCGGGCACCTGGTTGAGGGCGTCGCGGGAGATGGCCGTGATGATCGGCAGGATCATCACCACCAGGATCAGGATCGCCGGCGCCGTGCCGGGGCCCTGGGGCACGGTGCTGAACAGGGGCAACCAGCCCAGCCAGGCATGCAGCAGGTTCAGCACGGGACGAATGGCCGGCTCCATCACGAAGATGGCCCAGAGGCCCAGCACCACCGAAGGGATCGCCGCCAGCAGCTCCACCATCAGGCCAGTGGCATCGCGCACCAGCTTGGGCAGCACGTCTTCGGTGATCAGAATCGCCGTGCCCAGACCCAGGGGCACGGCGACCAGCAGCGAGAGGATCGCCGTGACCAGGGTTCCGTAGATGGCGACGAAGGCGCCATAGCTGTTGGTGACCGGATTCCAGGCGGAGGTGGTGATGAAGCCGAGGCCAAACTCCCGGATCGCCTCCCGGGCACCGCTGGCCACCACCAGAAAGATGCCCATCAGCACCACGGCCACCACGGAGGCCAGGGCCATGGTCAGCTGCTGGAAGCCGATGTCCAGCAACTTCTCACTGGGCGGGCGGCGACGGAGCGTGAATGCGTCGACACCGACGGCGGCACCAGCGGCGGCACCAACGGCGGGAGTGCCTGCGCGAGAGGGGTTGTCCGTCGTCATGCAGGAGCGGGTTGGCGCCCGGGGTAGGCGGGTTGCCGCAATTTACGGGCGCTGACGGGCAGCACTGTTTAAGTGGTGTTTAACGTCTGGCCAGCCGGTACCTTGGTGGCATCAGGCGGTTCTCGACTCCTCGCGGTTCATGGGGCGCATCGTCGGCATCGACCTGGGGACCACCAACTCGGTGGTGGCTGTGCTTGAGGGCGGCCGGCCGGTGGTGATCGCCAGCGCTGAGGGCAGCCGCACCACCCCCTCGGTGGTGGGCTTCAGCCGCGACCAGGAGCTGCTGGTGGGCCAGCTCGCCCGCCGCCAGCTGGTGCTCAACCCCCGCAACACCTTCGCCAACCTCAAGCGCTTCGTGGGCCGCCAGTGGGAGGAGCTCGACGAGGGAAGCCTCACCGTGGCCTACACCGTGCGCGCCAATGCCAGCGGCAGCGTGCGCGTGGTCTGCCCCGTCACGGAGCGCGAATACGCCCCTGAGGAGCTGGTGGCCAGCGTTCTGCGCAAGCTCTGCGACGACGCCGCCACCTACCTCGGCGAGCCGGTGGAGGCGGCCGTGATCACGGTGCCCGCCTACTTCAACGACGCCCAGCGTCAGGCCACCCGCGACGCCGGCCGCCTGGCGGGCATCAGCGTTGAGCGCATCCTCAACGAGCCCACAGCAGCCGCCCTGGCCTACGGCTTCGACCGCAGTGCCGCCAAGCGGGTGCTGGTGTTCGACCTGGGCGGCGGCACCTTTGACGTCTCGGTGCTGCGCATCGCCCAGGGGGTGTTCGATGTCAAGGCCACCAGCGGCGACACCCAGCTGGGCGGCAACGACTGGGACCGGCGCATTGTCGACTGGCTTGCCGATGCCTTCCTGGCCGAGCACCAGATCGACCTGCGTCGCGACCGTCAGGCCCTGCAGCGGCTCACCGAAGCGGCCGAGAAGGCCAAGATGGAGCTCAGCGGCGTGCAGAGCACGCCGATCTCGCTGCCGTTCATCAGCACCGGCCCCGACGGCCCGCTGCACATCGAAACCACCCTGGAGCGGCTGGTGTTTGAGGGGCTCTGCCCCGATCTGCTCGACCGCCTGCTGCGGCCCGTCCAGCGCGCCCTGCGCGATGCCGGCCTGGCCGCCGACGACATCGACGATGTGGTGCTGGTGGGGGGCGGCACGCGCATGCCGATGGTGCAGAACATGGTGCGCACGCTGGTGCCCCGCGATCCCTGCCAGTCGGTGAATCCCGACGAGGTGGTGGCGATCGGCGCCGCCGTGCAGGCCGGCATCCTCACCGGCGAGCTGCGTGATCTGATGCTCAACGACGTCACGCCCCTCTCCCTCGGCCTGGAGACCATCGGCGACGTGATGAAGGTGCTGATTCCGCGCAACACGCCGATCCCGGTGCGCAAGAGCGACGTGTTCAGCACCTCCGAGGCCAACCAGAACTCGGTGGAGATCCACGTGCTCCAGGGCGAGCGCCAGATGGCGGTGGACAACAAGAGCCTGGGCCGCTTCCGACTCTCCGGCATCCCCCCCGCCCCCCGTGGTGTGCCCCAGGTGCAGGTGTCCCTGGACATCGATGCCAACGGCCTGCTGCAGGTGTCGGCGATGGACCGCACCACCGGCCGCCAGCAGAGCGTGAGCATCCAGGGCGGCTCCAACCTCAGCGAGGAGGAGATCGCCAGGCTGCTGCAGGAAGCGGAGGAGAAGGCGGCGGAGGATCGGCGCAAGCGGGCTGCCATCGACCGCCGCAACAAGGCCCTCACCCTGGTGGCCCAGGGGGAGCGGCGGCTGCGCGATGCGTCCCTCGAGCTCGGCCCCTATGGCGCCGAACGGCAGCAGCGGGCGGTGGAGATGGCGGTGCGGGACATGCAGGACCTGCTCGCCCTCGACGAGAGCGGCGACGGTGATCCGGTGGAGTTGGATTTGGCCGCCAGCCAGCTGCAGGAAGCCCTGTTCGGCCTCAACCGCCGCCTGCTCAGCGAGCGGCGCGCCGATCAGGGCCCGCTGCAGGGTCTCAAGAACACCCTGGGCAGCCTCAAGGATGAGCTGTTCTCCGATGAGGACGACTGGGACGACTGGAACCGTCCCGGCCGGGATCCCTGGGCCACGGCTCCGCCCCGCTCCGCCAGCCGCTACGACGCCCCCGACCGCTTCGGCCAGCAGGATCGGTACAGCCCCCCCGATCGCTACAGCGGTGGCGGTGAGGGCGATCGGGGCTATGGCTCCGGGCGCGACCGCTCGGAGCGCTATGCGCCTGATGAGCGTGCCCGGCCCGATGACCGCTATGGGGGCGATGACCGCTACCGGCCCGACGACCGTTACCGGCCCGACGACCGCTACGACTTCGATGACCGCAATGGGCCGGATGAGCGCACGCCGCCCGCCCGGCAGCGCGCGCGGGTGCCGGACGACGATCCCTGGCGCGACAGCGAACTGCCGTGACCTCCCGATCTGTCGCCGCCGGCGATCCCGTCATCGACCACTGGGCGGTGCTGGGCCTGGCTCCCGGCGCCGATGCCGTTGCCCTCAAGCGAGCGTTCCGCCAGCAGGCCCGCCGCTGGCACCCCGATCTCAACGGCAACGACCCCGTTGCCGAGGATCGCTTCAAGCAGGTGAACGAGGCCTACGCGGTGCTCTCCGATCCGCGCCGGCGGCGGGTGTGGGAGGGGGGCGAGTCTGAAGCCGACTCGGCGGCCCGCGCCCGAGGTCAGGACCCCTTCGCCAGCGGCTTCCCAGATTTCGACGCCTACCTGCAGGTGCTCTTCGGCGGTCGGCGGCGTGGGGGCTTGGACGGCCCTGGCGACGACCCGGATGAGGCGCGCGCCGAGGCGGACCCTGCCGAGCCCGATCGGGATGGCGATTGGGCGGCCCCTCGACACCAGCAGCCCCACCCCCGCCAGTCACCAGACCAGCAGGGCGAGGGGCCCGGATCGGTCACCGCCGCGCCCCCCTCCCCGCCGCCGGTGACGGCGGCCGGTGATGCCGAAACCGTTGTGGAGCTCACCCCGGAACAGGCCCTCGACGGTGAGCGGGTGGAACTGGAACTGGCCGATGGCACGGCCGTGGAGGTGTGGACGCCGCCCCTGGCCGGTGATGGCTGGCGCCTGCGCCTGGCCGGTGTCACCCCCGGCGGCGGTGACCACTTCCTGCAGTTGCGGGTGCGCACGGCCGAGGGCCTGCGGGTGGATGGGCTGCGGGTGCTCTACCAGCTGCCCCTCAGTCCGGCTGAGGCGGTGCTCGGCTGCCGGGTGGTGGTGCCCACCCTGCGCGGTGCCGTGCAGCTCACCGTGCCCCCCGGCACCTCCAGCGGCCGGCTGCTGCGCCTGCGCGGCCGCGGCATGGAGTGGCGAGAGCGGCGCGGCGATCAGCTGGTGGAGGTGCGCATCGTGGTGCCCGAGCAGCCGGGGGATGCGGAGCTGGCGCTCTACCGGCGCCTTCTGGAGCTGGCTGAGGAACTGGCCGTGGAGCTGGCCGAGGACGATCCTGGGGCCGGCCCTGCGGTGACACACTGAGGTTCTCCGCGCAGCCCTCTCCGTCCATGTCGGTGCATGTGCTCCTCTTTGATGCCGGCTCCGAACAGGAGGGCATCCACTCCCTCGAGATCAACGGCCGCACGGTGGTGCTGCTGTTTGAGGACCGTGACGATGCCGAGCGCTACGCCGGCCTGCTGGAGGCCCAGGACTTCCCGGTGCCGACTGTCGAGGCCCTGGATCGGCGGGAGATGGAGGAGTTCTGTTGCCAGGCGGGGTATGAAGCCCGCGTCGTGCCCGCCGGGTTCGTGCCCGAGAACCCCGAGGACCGACTGTTGATCGCCCCGCCTGAGCAGAACATGGACGTGGCCCAGTGGCAGGAGGAGCAGGAGGCCCGGGGGGCCGCCGAGTCGCCCAGCTCCGCCGATCCTGAGCTGGAGGCCTTCCGCCGTCAACTCGAGGGGCTGCTGTGACGGCCGCCGCAGGCTCGGGCAGCGTTGACCGCGGCCACCTGCTCACCGAACAGCCCAACCCCCTCAGCACCAACCTCGACCAGCTGCCCACCGGCGAGCTGGTGGACCTCTTCTGCCGCAACGACCTGGAGCCCCAGCGCGCCGTGGCCGCCGCGGCTCCCGCGCTCACGGCGGCGGTGGATGCCATCGCCGCCCGCCTGGCCGCCGGCGGTCGGCTCTTTTACCTGGGGGCCGGCACCTCCGGCCGGCTGGGGGTGCTGGATGCGGCGGAGTGTCCGCCCACCTTCTGCTCCCCGCCGGAGCTTGTGCAGGGCGTGCTGGCGGGCGGGGCGCCGGCACTGCTGCGCAGCTCCGAAGGTCTCGAAGACCTTGAAGAGGCGGGCCGCAGCGATCTGCAGGAGCGCGGCTTCAGCGCCGGCGACTGCCTGGTGGGAATCGCTGCCGGCGGCACCACCCCCTACGTGCTGGGCGGGCTGCGTCACGCCCGTGGCCTTGGGGGGCTGGCGATCGCGCTGGCCTGCGTGCCGGCCGAGCAGGTGCCGATGCCCTGCGACATCGACATCCGTCTGCTCACCGGTGCTGAGCTGCTCACCGGCTCCACCCGGCTGAAGGCCGGCACCGCCACCAAGATGGCGCTCAACATCCTCTCCACCGGCGTGATGGTGCGCCTGGGCAAGGTGTACGGCAACCGCATGGTGGATGTGGCGGTGACGAACGCCAAGCTGGAGGACCGGGCCCTGCGCATCCTGCGCGACCTGGCCGCCCTGGAGCGGGCCCAGGCCGCCGCGTTGCTGCAGCGGGCCGGTGGGTCGGTGAAGCTGGCCCTGCTGATGGCCGCCAGCGGCCTGGAGGCCGCTGCCGCCCACGAGCGGCTGGCGCAGGAGGGCCTGGACCTGCGCCGGGCCCTGGCGGCCTGTGGCGCCAGCCTGCCGCCCGCCGGGGGCCCCTCTCAGCCCTCCTCCTCCAGCGCCCCCCAGTAGGGAGTGGTGAACAGGTCGACACGGCGGCGGGTGTCGAGCGGCACCTGCTCCCTGGGCGTCATCAGGGCGTGGCGCAGGGCCCGGTGGGAGCTGCTCACGGGGCGCTGGGCGCCGATGCGCTCGGCGGCGACGCGCACGATCTCCTGGGCCAGGGCGGCATTGGAGCGCAGGTTGTCGATCACCAGCTCCACCGTCACCGAGGCGTGCTCCTGGTGCCAGCAGTCGTAGTCGGTCACCATCGCCAGGGTGGCGTAGGCCATCTCCGCCTCCCGTGCCAGCCGCGCCTCGGTGTGGTTGGTCATGCCGATCACGCCGCAGCCCCAGCTGCGGTAGAGCTCCGATTCGGCCCGGGTGGAGAAGGCGGGGCCCTCCATGCACAGATAGGTGCCACCGCGGTGCAGCTGGCGGCCGGGCGGCATCAGGCTCTCGCCCACATCGGCCAGCAGGCGGCTGAGGGCTGGGCAGAAGGGGTCGGCGGCGGTGACATGGGCCACCACCCCGTTGCCGAAGAAGGACAGTGGTCGCTGGTGGGTGCGATCGATGAACTGGTCCGGCACCATCATGTCGAGGGGGCGGAACTGCTCCTGCAGCGACCCCACCGCCGACACCGAGAGGATCCAGCGCACCCCCAGGGAACGCAGGGCCCAGAGGTTGGCCCGGTAGGGCACCTCACTGGGGGCATAGCTGTGGTGGCGGCCGTGGCGGGCCAGGAATACCACCTCCAACTCGCCGATGCGCCCCAGGCGCAGGCTGTCGGAGGGCTGGCCGAAGGGGGTGTCGAGGCTCAGCTCGCGCACCTCCTCCAGCCCCTCCATGGCGTAGAGGCCGCTGCCCCCCAGCACCCCCAGTCGGGCCTGGTGGAGGGGAAGGCCCGCGGTGACGGTGGCGGCGTCGGCGGAGCTGCTCATGGGCGGGTCAGGCGGGTGGGCAGGTGGGGCTGGTGGCGGCGGGGCTGGAGCCGACCGGCCTCCCATTGTCAGCACGGCCCCATACAGTCGGCCTTTGCGCAGACGCCCCATGACCCGTGCCGTGATGGACACCGACGCCGGCAGCATCAACCTGGAACTGTTTGATGCCGACGCCCCCAACACCGTGGCCAACTTCGTGAAGCTGGCCAAGGAGGGCTTCTATGACGGCCTGGCCTTCCACCGCGTGATCCCCGGCTTCATGGCCCAGGGCGGCTGCCCGAACAGCCGTGAAGGCGCCGCCGGCATGGCCGGAACCGGCGGCCCCGGCTATCACATCGACTGTGAGATCAACGGCCAGAAGCACAAGTCCGGCACCCTGGCCATGGCCCATGCCGGCAAGAACACCGGTGGCTCGCAGTTCTACATCTGCCATGAGGCCCAGCCCCACCTCGACGGCGTGCACACCGTGTTTGGCAACACCGCCGACATGGACGTGGTGCAGGCCCTCAAGAACGGCAGCCGGATCAACAAGGTGTCGATCCAGGATTGAGCCTCTGGGCGCCCAGATTGAGCCTCTGGGCACCCAGATTGAGCCCTAGCGCCACACCACCAGCTCACCGGCATTGAGCTGGGTGAGCTGGCCGCTGGGCTGCAGCAGTTCCGCCAGGGGCCGTTGCTGGGCTTCCAGGGAGGCGCTGGGATGGTTGATCCGCTGCGGCTCCGGGCTGAGCAGCAGCCCCACCCGGCCGGTGCCCGGGGCTGAGGCCAGTTGCTCCAGCGCCCGCCGCAGCAGTTCGGGCTCCAGCGAGGCCCGCTCGCCGGTGCTCAGCAGCAGTGCCAGCTCGGGCTGGTTGAGCAGGGCCAGCAGGCGGGGATCCTCTTCGGGTTCGGCCTTGATGCCCTGCTCGCGGGCCCAGGCTTCCAGCCGCTCCCGCACCGTTGCCGCCGAACCGGCCTCCGGGTGCCCCTGCCAGGCCACCACGGCGGTGGGGCCGGCGATCGGGCAGGTGGGGCCTTCCCCCATCAGGTGGCCGAGCTTGCTGCGCTTCACGGCCAGGTAGGCGGCATTGTGCACACCCGATTCCATGACCAGGGGCACGCGGTCCACCACCTGCAGGCCATAGCCGCCGAGGCCGGCGATCTTGCGTGGATTGTTGGTGATCAGCCGCAGCCGGTGCACGCCCAGGTCGCTGAGGATCTGGGCCCCCACGCCGTAGTTGCGCAGGTCGGCGGGGAAGCCCAGCCGTTCGTTGGCCTCCACCGTGTCCAGGCCGGTGTCCTGGAGTGAGTAGGCCCGCAGCTTGTTGATCAGGCCGATGCCGCGGCCCTCCTGACGCAGGTACACCACCACACCTTCGCCAGCGGCCTCGATCATGCGCAGGGCGGCCTCCAGCTGGGGCCGGCAATCACAGCGCAGGGAGCCGAAGGCATCGCCGGTGAGGCATTCGCTGTGCACCCGCACCAGCACGGCAGCGCCGGCCCGCTCCGGGTGGCCCTTGACGATCGCCACGTGCTCGCTGCCGTCGAGTTCGTTGCGGAAGCCGATCGCCCGGAAGCTGCCGAAGGCGCTGGGCATCGCCGCCTCCGCCTGGCGACGCACGAAGCGCTCCGTGTCCAGCCGGTAGCGGATCAGTTCGGCGATCGAGATCAGCCGCAGGCCATGGCGACGGGCGTAGGCGGCCAGCTCGGGCAGGCGTGCCATCGAGCCGTTGGGATTCTGGATCTCGCAGATCACTCCGGAGGGATTGAGGCCCGCCAGCCGGGCCAGATCCACCGCCGCCTCGGTGTGGCCGGCGCGCTTGAGCACTCCGCCCTGGCGGGCGCGCAGGGGGAACACGTGGCCTGGCCGGCGCAGATCGCCGGGGCGGCTCTGGGGGTGGATCGCCACCTGGATGGTGCGGGCCCGGTCCTCGGCCGAGATGCCCGTGCTCACACCGTTCTCCGGTCCGGCGTCCACGCTCACGGTGAAGGCGGTCTGGTTGGCGTCGGTGTTGCGATCCACCATCAGCGGCAGATCCAGGGCGTCCAGCCGCTCCCCCTCGATCGCCAGACAGATCAGGCCCCGGGCTTCGGTGGCCATGAAATTGATCTGTTCGGGGGTGGCGAACTGGGCCGCACAGATCAGATCACCCTCGTTCTCCCGGTTCTCGTCGTCCACCACCACCACCGCCTCACCGTTGCGGATCGCCGCGAGGGCATCGGCAATGGCATCGAAGCGGATGGTGGGGGTGCTGCTGGTCGCAGGACTCATGGCGGGCGCCCGATGGGCGGCGAGGGCGCAATCATCCTTTATAAAGCCCTGTTCAGCTCCACGAGGATGGGTTCAGCTCCATGGCCAGCTCCCAGCCCTCCAGCCCTCCAGCCCCAGGCCGGCGCGTGGCCGTCATCGGTGCCAGCGGTTACGGCGGACTGCAGACCTTGCGGCTGCTGCACGACCATCCCCACCTGGGCGTGACCTTCCTGGGTGGTGAGCGCAGCAGCGGTCGCCGCTGGAGTGAGATCACCCCCTTTCTGCCGCTGCCCGGCGATCCGCTGGTGCAGAGCGCCGATCCGGAGGCGATCGCGGCGGCGGCCGATTTCGCCGTGCTCAGCCTCCCCAACGGCCTGGCGGCCCAGCTGGTGCCGCCGCTGCTGGAGCGGGGGGTGCGCGTGGTCGACCTCTCCGCCGACTACCGCTACCGCTCCCTGGCCCAGTGGCAGCAGGTGTATGCGGCGGAGGCCCGCCAGGTGCCCCGCCAGGATGGCGACCTCTGCGCTGAAGCCGTCTACGGCCTGCCCGAGTGGCACGGCGAGCGCATCCGCACGGCCCGGCTGGTGGCGGCCCCCGGGTGCTTCCCCACCGCCTCCCTGCTGGGGCTGCTGCCCCTGCTCAAGCAGGGCCTGATCGAGACCCGCGGCATCGTCATCGACGCCAAGACCGGCACCAGCGGCGGCGGTCGGGCCGCCAAGCAACCCCTGCTGCTGGCCGAGGCGGCCGAGGCGGTGGCCCCCTATGGCGTGGTGGGTCACCGCCACACCAGCGAGATCGAGCAGATCGCGGGCCAGGTGGCGGGGCGGGAGATCCAGCTGCAGTTCACGCCCCACCTGATGCCGATGGTGCGCGGCCTGCTGGCCACGGTGTACTGCCGCTTGCGCGATCCCGGCCTCACCGCCGACGACTGCAGCACCGTGCTGCGCACGGCCTACCGCGATGCCCCCGCGGTCACGGTGCTGCCGGTGGGCACCTACCCCTCCACCAAGTGGGTGCGGCAGACCAGCCGGGCGCTGCTGTCGCTGCAGGCGGACGCCCGCACGGGCCAGCTGATCGTGATGGGGGCCATCGACAACCTGGTCAAGGGTCAGGCCGGCCAGGGGGTGCAGTGCCTCAACCTGATGGCGGGTCTGGAGGAGAGCACCGGCCTGCCGATGCTGCCCTTCTATCCCTGAGCAGGCTGAGCAGGTTCAGTCAGGCCCAGGTGCTGGGCCGCCAGCTGCACGGCCAGCGGCAGGATGCGGTGCTCCTGGCGCTGGATCCGCGCCGCCAGGCTGGCGTGATCATCCCCGGGCTGCACCGGCACCGCCGCCTGCACCAGGATCCGGCCGGCATCCACCTGCTCAGTCACCAGGTGGGCAGTGCAGCCGGCCAGCGTCACCCCGGCCGCCAGGGCCTGGCCCACGGCGTCCAGGCCCCGGAAGCTGGGCAGCAGGGAGGGATGGATGTTCAGCAGCCGCCCGGGGAAGGCGGCGATCAGCCGCGGGCTGACGATCCGCATCCAGCCGGCCATCACCACCAGGTCCACCGCCGCCGCGCCGAAGGCTTCGATCAGGGCGGCGTCGAGGGCTTCGCGGCTGGGCTGCCGGCGGTGGTCCAGCAGCCGGCAGGGCACCTCCAGCCGCCGCGCCCGCTCCAGCGCCCGGCAGCCGGGGTTGTTCACCACCAGCAGCACCACGTCGGCGGGCGGCCGATCGGCCCGACCGGCGAGGGTCAGGGCCTCGAAGTTGCTGCCCTCCCCGGAGGCCATCACCCCCAGCCGCAGCCGGCGAGGAGCGGCGCACCCGGGCCCGGACGTTGCGGCAACTGGTGGCAACGGCCACTGGATGCCGTCCAGCTCCTGGCTAGGGTCTGAGAAAGCGGGCATCCGGTTCATGTCCCATCTCTCCATCCTGCCCACGGTGCTGCGCGACGCCGACCGTCTCGCCACCAGTCTGGAGTCCTTGGGCCTGCAGCCCCGCTGGGGCGGCCAGCTGGAGGGCTTTGCTGGCGAGGGCGAGGCGGTGGAGCTGCAGGTGCGGCTGGGTGGTGGCCAGGGGCTGGGCTGGGCGCGCCAGCGCGATGGCTCCCTGGCCCTGGTGGGTGACCTGCAGCGCATCAGCCGCAGCACCCGCCTGCAGGCCCTGCTGTCGGCCATCACCCGCCGCTACGCCGCCGAGACCGCCCTGGCCGAGGCGACCCGGCACCTCGAGGGCGCCCAGGTCAGCCTGAGTTTCTGAGCGACGCTGCGCGGTGATCTTCGGCCCCCTCGTTCAGCTCGACCTCCGCGACAGCAAAACCCACCTGGTGGCGGTGAGCCTGGAGTTCCAACCCCAGGACCTGGAGCTGCGCTTTGCGCTGCCGTCCTGGACTCCCGGCTCCTACCTGATCCGCGACTACGTGCGCCAGCTCGAGGGGCTGGAGCTGAGCCAGGACGATGTGCTGCTGGCCCCCCGGCGGACGGGTGTGGCCGCCTGGTCACTGACCCTGCCCCGGCTGGCCCCGCTGCGGCTGCGCTACCGCATCCTGGCCACCGAGCTCACGGTGCGCACCTGCCACCTCAGCGCCGAGCACGGCTTCCTGGCCCTGGCCGCGGTGGTGGTGCAGCTGGACGGCCAGCGCTGGCAACCGCACCGACTGCGGCTGCAGCTGCCGCCGGGCTGGCAGGCCTTCGTGCCCTTGCCCCCGCTGCCTGAGGGCGGTTGGCTGGCACGGGATTTTGACCAGCTGGTTGACACCCCGATCGAGGCCGGCCCCCATCCCTGCCACCACTTCGGCGTTGCCGGCGTGCCCCATCGCTGGGTGGGCTGGGGCACCACCCTCAGCGGCGCTGACCTGCCCGCCGCCGACCCCCACTGGCTTGCCGATGTGGAGCGGGTGTGCCTGGCCTGCTGCCGGCTGATGGGGGTGGAGCGACCGGCGGCCGCGCACTACCTGTTCGTGCTTCACCTCACCGACAACGGTTACGGGGGCCTGGAACACGACCTCAGCACGGTGCTGCAGTACGGGCGTCGCCGCCTGGCCGAGGCCGGCGGCCGCCGCAAGCTTCTGCAGCTCGTGGCCCACGAATACCTGCACCAGTGGAACGTGCGCCGCCTGCGGCCCGCCGAGCTCAGCCCCTACGACTACGACCGTCCGGTGCTGGTGCCCAGCCTCTGGTTCGCCGAGGGCATCACCAGCTATGTGGACCAGCTGCTTCCCCATGCCGCCGGCCTCAGCACTGAAGCCGAGCTGCTCAGCGATCTGGGCGCTGATCTGAGCCGTTTCCTGCTCACCCCGGGCCGGGCCGTGCAGAGCCTGAGCCAGAGCGGCCAGGAGGCCTGGGTGAAGCTCTACAAGGCCGATGCCTATGCCATCGACAGCCAGATCAGCTATTACCTCAAAGGGGCGGTGCTGGCGCTGGTGCTGGATCTGCACCTGCGGCGCCATGGCAGCGGCCTGCCGGCGGTGCTGCGCCAGCTCTGGTGCAGCCATGGCCGCCACGGCCGCGGCTACCGGCAGCACGACCTGTTCAACGCCTTCGCTGAGCGGGCGCCCGACCTCGCCACCCTGCTGCCGCTCTGGCTGGACAGCCTCGACGACCCTCCCCTGGAGGACTATCTGGCCGACGTGGGCGTGGTCCTGCTGCCTGAGCGCAGCGACGATCCCTGGCTGGGCTGGCATCTGGAGGTGGCCACAGGGGGCTTGACGACCCGGCGGATCCTGCGGGACTCTCCTGCGGAGCAGGCCGGGTTGATGGTCGGAGATGAGCTGATCGCCCTGGCCGGCCAGCGGCTCCGTCGCCCCGAGGACGTGGCGCCGGTGCTGGCGGCCGCCACGGGTTGGCACCGCGCTGGAGGCCGTGCTGACCCGAGACGGTCGCCTGCTCTCGGTTCAGCTCACCCCCGCTCCACCCCGGGTGAAGGGCTGGCGGCTGGAGGTGGATGCCACGGCACCGGCGGCGGTCAGCGACCACCGGCGCCGTTGGCTGGCCCTGGAGTTGCCGTGATCCAGCGTCATCGGCGTCTGGTGCTGGCCGCTGTGGCCCTCGGCGTCATCGGCCTCGGCGGCCTGGGCTGGCTGGCCCGCGATGACTCCGGCCGGCTCGCCGGTGTCGGTGGGCGCCGCTCCCTGCTCGATCTGCTTGAGGAAGTGCGCCAACAACCCCCCAGCGAGCCCGAGGTGGCGCCAGACCCGGCGCCAGCCCCCCCGCCCCATGCGGCCTGGAGTTCTCCCCTGCGCGCCAGCTGCCGACCGCCGGACCCCCAGCGCCGCCAGCAGTTGCTCGCCCTGGCCAGTCGCTTGCGCAGCTCCCCCGATCGGATCCAGATCGATCCCACCAACTACGGCGCGCGCCACGTCCGCGATGCCTTCGGCAACCCGCTGGATGCCACCCCCCGGGTGGTGGTGCTGCACGAGACGGTGTTCAGCATGGAGTCGGCGATCAACACCTTCCGCACCCCCCACCCCCGGGATGAGGACCAGGTGAGTTACCACG
Source organism: uncultured cyanobacterium (assembly GCA_963765575.1). Classification (GTDB taxonomy): domain Bacteria; phylum Cyanobacteriota; class Cyanobacteriia; order PCC-6307; family Cyanobiaceae; genus NIES-981. The sequence goes on from CAVXWZ010000004.1 coordinate 65,659, forward strand.
CCATGATCGGCCTCGACGGCCGGGTGGTGATCCTGCTCGATCCATCCCAGCGCGCCTTTGGCGCCGGCAACTCCGCCTTCCTCGGAGAGTGGGCGATCACCAACGCCAAGGTGCGGGGCTCGGTCAACAATTTCGCCCTGCATGTGAGTCTGGAGACCCCCGCCGACGGCGAACACGTCGGGCCTGTCCACAGCGGCTACACCTCGGCGCAGTACGACGGCCTGGCGGCCCTGCTGGCGGTGTGGATGGAGACCTATCCGATTCCCCCCAGCCAGGTGACCACGCACATGGCCGTGGATTTGTGGGGGGAGCGGGCCGACCCACGCAGCTTCGACTGGGAAGCCCTGCAGGTGCGCCTGGAGAGCCTCGGTCTGCTCTGCTGAACCTCTGCTGAACCCTCCTGACGGTCTGCTCTGCGAGCTGACGGTGAGCGCAGTGAGGCTCAGATCAGTGGTGAGATCTGGTGGTTGCGCTGGCCGTAGATCAGGGCGTGCAGTTCGGGGTCCTGCATCAGCGCCAGGATGCCGCGTGGATAGTCGAGCTTGCCGTTGTGCAGGTAGGCGAGGGTGGCCAGGCCCTTGGCGTCCTTGGGGCTGCCGCTGGCCACGAGGATGCGGTCGCTGGGGAAGTCGAGGGCGCTTTTCAGGCGCGAGAACTTGCCCACCAGCAGGGCGACGTTTTGCTCGGGATCGAGCAGCTGATTGCGGGCGGCCGTGATCTCCTCGGGGCTGGCGTCTTCCCTGAGCAACCCCTGGTGCACCAGTTCCTGCACCCCGATCTGGGCCGGTCCATGGGTGGAGAACAGCCCCGAGTGGGCGGCGATGGGATGATTTTCACCGGGTTTGGCGTGCCGCAGTTCGTCGAACAGGATCGCCGTCACCAGCAGGGGATTGATGTTGGCCCGGGCGCATTCGCTCAGGATCACCGGCCTGAGGGTTTCGATCTGGTCGAGGGTCTGGGTGCGCAGTGGCCGCAGTTGGTCGATGCCGCTGCTGAACAACTGGGCCAGGCGGGGCTGGGGGCCATGCACCCCGAAGCGGCGATGCAGCTCCTGGAGTTCTTCGGGGCTGAAGCGCAGCGGATCAGCCGTGAAGCGATCGACAGCGTCCCCCGGGCGGCTGGGCAGTACATCCAACCGGTTGGGCACCGTGGCGGCGGAGCCATCCCCCAGGTCCTGGGCCCAATCCATCCATACGGGCGGCCCCTTGCCGGCCATCGGCAGGCTGATCGAGAGCATCAAGCTGGCGGCCAAGCCCAGAACCCGGCGGCCGCTCTGGCCACGACCATTGCCGCGGGCGCAATCTTTGCTGTGGGCGCAATCTTTGCTGCGGCCAAGGCGGAGGGGGAGATGGCGGGAATGGATCAGGTAGAGCACCGCTGCGGGGAGGACTGCGTCAGCGCAGATCAAAACAACTCTAGGCACCACGTCCAGGCCCCTTCGCCGCCGTGAGGCGGTCGCGGAGCCGGCCACGGGCGCTTGCAGAGCCTGCCCCAGGTGGGCGTCCGCACACGACGACCGGGTGCCTCACGACTAGGTTGCCCGGGCGTTCCCTCCCCGGAGCAGCCGAGGCCATGACCGCTGAGTACGACCGCACCGATTCCGGCCGCCAGTGGCAGCGCTTCTGCGATCTGCTCTGGTACGACGACGCCCTGGGCTTCTGGCTGGATGTGAGCCGCATGGCCGTTGGCCCCGCCGACCTCGACCAGCTGCGCCCGCGCTTTGAGCAGGCCTTCAATGCCATGGCCGCCCTGGAGGCCGGTGCCATCGCCAATGCCGATGAGCAGCGCATGGTGGGCCATTACTGGCTGCGCACGCCGGAGCTGGCCCCGGATGCCGCCACCGGGGCCCACATCGCCGCCGAAGTGGAGCGCATTGCCGTCTTCGGGCGGGACCAACTGGCCGCCGGCCGTTTCAGCGCTGTGGTGTGGATCGGCATCGGTGGCTCGGGGCTGGGGCCGCTGCTGATGGTGGAGGCCCTGGGGCCGGTGGACCGGGCGTTGCCGTTTCACTTCCTCGACAACGTGGATCCCGAGGGCATCAGCAGCACCCTGGCGGCCCTCGGTGAGCGCCTGCGCACCGCCCTGGTGGTGGTGGTGAGCAAGTCCGGCGGCACCCCCGAACCGCGCATCGGCATGGAGCAGGTGCGGGCCCGCCTGGAATCGATGGGTGGCCGTTGGCCCGAGCAGGCCGTGGCCATCACCATGCCGGGCAGCCGTCTGGATCAGCTGGCCGAACGGGAGGGCTGGCTGGCCCGTTTCGACATGTTCGACTGGGTGGGTGGGCGCACCAGCATCACCAGTGCGGTGGGTCTGCTGCCCGCGGCCCTGCTCGGCGTTGACCTCCAGGCCTTTCTGGCCGGGGCCGCCGCCATGGACCGGGCCACCCGCCTGCCGGAGCCGGAGGGCAATCCCGCCGCCCTGCTGGCCGCCTCCTGGTATGTGGCCGGTGGGGGCCGGGGCCTGCGGGACATGGTGGTGCTGCCCTACCGCGATCGCCTGGCGGTGTTCAGCCGCTACCTGCAGCAGCTGGTGATGGAAAGCCTGGGTAAGCGCTGCGACCGCAACGGCAGCGTGGTCACCCAGGGGCTGGCGGTCTACGGCAACAAGGGCTCCACCGATCAGCACGCCTACGTGCAGCAGCTGCGCGACGGCATCGACAACTTCTTCGCCACCTTCATCGAGGTGCTGGAAGACGGCGGTGATCTGCCCGCGATCCAGGCTGAACGCCCCGGTGACGTGCTCGGGGGCTTCCTGCAGGGCACCCGCTCGGCCCTGCTGGAGGGGGGGCGCCAGAGCCTCTCGATCACCCTGAGGCGCTTCGACGCCCGCGCCCTCGGGGCCTTGATCGCCCTGTTTGAGCGGGCCGTGGGGCTCTATGCCGAACTGGTGAACATCAACGCCTACGACCAGCCGGGCGTGGAGGCGGGCAAGCGGGCGGCTGCAGCGGTGCTGGAGCTGCAGGAGCGGCTGCTGAGCCAGCTCGCCGACGGCCAGAGCCGCAGCCTGGAGGAGCTGCAGCAGCTGCTGGCTGCGGACAGTGCCGAATCGCTGTTCTGGATCCTGCGCCACCAGTGCGCCAACGACCCCGGCCTGCTGGTGCAGGGCGACTGGGGCCGGCCCACCAGCCTGCGCTTCAGCCGCTCCTGAGCTGGGGCGGGGCTGGGGTGAGGCGGCAGCGCAGCACCGCCAGGGCCTCATCCGGCAGCCCCAGGAACCGGTCCAGCCAGGGGTCACCACTGGCTGGCACCTGTGCCACCCCCACCAGCAGGCCCTCGCCGGCGGCATCGAGGGCCATGCCCCGGCAGTGATGGCGCCGGCTGCTGACGGCGCCGGTGCCCAGCTCGGTGTCGATCGCCAGGGCGGCCGGCCGGTAGATCCCCAGCGCGCTGCAGTGGAACCGGGCCCGGAAGCGCAGGTTCAGGGCGCCGCGCTGGGAGTCCAGCTCACCGCTCAGCTGCTGGGGTTCGATGCTGATCGTGAGCCCCGGTGGCAGGGGCAGCCCCAGCACGCGGGTGCTGCGCCAGCTCAGGGGTGGAATCCGCAGCTGCTGGGGGTTGAACTGCAACCGCCGGCCGTGCTCGCCGGGTTCGCCGAGTACACCGATGCCGCCACCGCCGCGGGCGTCGTAGCTGAAGCGGGGATAGGCCCCGATCGCCAGGCCGCAACCGGCCATGGTGGTGAGCTGCAGCTCCATGGGCACGGCTCAGAGCTGGCGCAGGGGTTCCAGCGCACCCCGTCCATGCAGCTCGGCCAGGGCGTCGTAGCCACCGATCCTGGTGCCGTCGATGAACACCTGCGGCACCGGGCCCTGCTCGCTGTGCTGCACCCTGTGGGGGATGGAGAGGGTGCGCAGCATGCGCAGCGCCCGGGCGCTGTAGGGACAGCCGGCGGCCACGACGATCTCCACGCGCGGGCCCTGCTGGGGGGTGATGGTCTGGGCCGGAGCCCCGTGGCTGACCGGGGCTCCGGCGGCGGCGGCCGGGGGGGCCTCCTGCAGCAATCCCACGAGCACGTCGGCGCCCTTCAGCACCAGGGTGCCGGGCTCCAGATGGCCTCCCCACACCTGGCAGTTGCCATCGGAGAGGCTGAGGTGCAGGTGCACGCCGTCGGGCGCGATCGTGCCCTGGAGGGTGATGATCTCCAGCTCGCCCCGCACCAGGGTGGGCTGGTTCTGGCCCGGACACTGGAAAGCGGCCTGGGAGAGATTGCCCACCACGCTGAGCACGAAACCCTCGGCCTGATGGGCGGCGCCCAGGTGCGCCAGGCTGCGGTGCACGTCGCTGCCGGGATCGAGGTGCAGCGGCACGGCACGCATGGGATCGGACGGGGGGATGCAGAGGGCCAAGCTACGTTCCAGGCCGCGCCGCCCCGGATGTGCTTTTCCAGTCAGGCCAGTTTCATCGCGGCGGGATCCCTGCTTCCCGCCGGCGCCTGGGCCGTGCGGGTGTGCCGCAGCCAGCGGCCCGAGCTGCTGCCCCTGGCCCTCTGTCCCTGGTTGTTCGCGGTTCAGCAGGCGCTCGAGGGGGTGGTGTGGCTGGGGCTGGATGGGGCGGTGGCAGCTCCGCTGGCCCATGCCGCTGCCGTGGGCTTTCTGTTTTTCGCCCATGGCTTCTGGCCCGCCTGGATGCCCTGGTGTGCCCTGCGGGCGGCACGCCCCCGGCGAGCCGAGGTGCTGCCCCTGCTGCGGATCTGCTGTGCGCTGGGGCTGCTCCTCGGTCTCTGGCTGTGGCTGCCCCTGCTGCTGGATGCCAGCCGGGTGGTTCCTGAGGTTGTGGGCGGCTCGATCAACTACCAGACCCGGCTGCTGGCAGACGGCCTGGTGTCCCATGAGCTGGGGGCAAGCAGCTACGCCCTGGTGGTGGTCATGCCGCTGCTGCTCTGCGGCTCGCGTCGCCTGGCCTGGTATGGCCTGGCCCTGCTGGCGAGCGTGGTGCTGAGTTGGATCGCCTTCATCACAGTCTTCACCTCGGTGTGGTGCTTTCTGGCGGCAGTGCTGGCCCTGATGATTCCCTGGGTGGCGGCCGAACCGCTGGGGGCGCTGGGCGACGGGACGGCCGAAACCGGCCTCGCCTGAGTCAGGCGGCTTCAGCTGAGCGAGGCGGCTGTCAGCCGCCGGTGGCTGGGCGAGCGCCACCGCTGCCCCCGGACGGCCGGAACTGCTGGGCCAGCAGTCCGCGCTGGTATTCCACCGCCAGGCTGGCCAGGTGGTGGCGGGCCTGCTCCTCGAGGTCCTCACCCACCTGCTCCAGGGCCAGGCCCTTGGGGATGCGCATGCGCAGCACCAGCGCCAGGGCATCGAAGAGGCGCACCTGGTCGCTCTGCCAGCCCTGGTAGTCGGCGGCCATGGTCTGCAGGGCGTCCTGGGGCAGCTGGCCGCTGGCCACCCGCTGTCGCAGCTCCTGCAGCTGGCTGAAGCGGGCCGAGCTCACCAGGGCGTGGGCCGATCCCAGGGCGGCGAGGGCGTCGGCCGCCTCGCGGCGCAGCACGCTGAGGCTGCGTTCCAGCACCGCCTGCTCCACCGACAGCGGTTCCCGGGTGGCGGGGCAAGCGGCCTGGGGCGAGAGCACGGTGGTGGCAGCCGCAGCGGCGGTAGCCGTGTCCTTGGGGCTGGCTGGAGGGATCGAGGGGAGGGGTTTGGGCGCTAGCGCGGCCGCCCAGCGCCGCAGCCGCTGGGCCAGCCAGCGGCGCAGCTCCCGGAGGAGGCGCGGCATCGGCGGGGGATCAGGTGGCTGCACTCTGGAGCCCCCCCAACACCCTGCCAAGGCGGGACATCCGTCTCAGCCGACCGCGACACCCTTCCAGAAGGCCACCCGCCCCTGGATCTCGGCCGCCGCCGGCTTGGGGTCGGGATAGAACCAGGCGGCGTTGGCGTTCACCTTGCCGTCCACGACCACGTCGTAGTAATGGGCCTCGCCCTTCCAGCCGCAGACGCTGCGGTGGTCGGAGGGCCGCACGCAGTCTGGGGAGAGGGAGTCGGCCGGGAAGTAGGCGTTGCCCTCCACGGTCACGATGTCGTCACTGCTGGCGATCACGCCTCCGTTCCAGCTGGCCTTCATGGTGCTGCTCATGCTGCGCCCATGATGGGACGCAGCGGCCGGTAGCGGGGGCTCCAGCGCGCCCGGCTCAGGCAGGTGCGGGCCTCTGCGGCACTGCTGGCCAGGCGGGCCAGGCCCTGCTCCACGGCCACCAGGGCCACGGCCTCAGCCACCGCCGCCCCCACCAGCTGGCAGTCGGTCATGGCCGGCATCAGGGGCAGATCCGGGTCCCGGCTGGCGGGGATCTGCTCCACCAGGGCCACCAGGGCGGCATCGATCATCTCTTCGCTCACGGCGCTGGCCCCCACGGCCACGCAGGCGAAGCCCAGGCCGGGGAACACGAAGCAGTTGTTGCACTGACCGATGCGGCGCTCCTGGCCCTGGAGCTGCACCGGCGGAAAGGGACTGCCGCTGGCCACCAGGGCCCGGCCAGCGCTCCAGGCGATCAGGTCGGCCGGATGGGCCTCGGCCAGGGTTGTGGGGTTGGAGAGGGGCAGGATCACAGGTCGCTGTGCGTCGCCGGCCATGGCCTCCACCACGGCGCGGTTGAAGGCACCGGCCACGGCGGAGGTGCCGATCAGCACCGTGGGGCGGACGCGCCGCACCACCTCCAGCAGGCCGATGCCTCCTTCGGCGTCGACCTCGAAGCCGCTGCGATCGCTGGCTGGTCGGGCATAGGGACGTGCGGCCGGGGGGATCCCGTCCTGGTCCTCCAGCAGCAGCCCCTGGCGATCGATCGCCCAGATCCGCCCGCGGGCCTGGTCCTGGTCCAGCCCCTGGGCTTGCAGCAGCCGCAGCAGCCGTTTGGCGATGCCGCAGCCGGCGGTGCCGGCGCCGAAGATCACGATGCGCTGGTCCTGCAGCCGCCCCCCCTGGCCGCGGCAGGCCGCCAGCACCGCCGCCGCCGCCACCACGCTGGTTCCCTGGATGTCGTCGTTGAAGCTGGGCAGCCGCTGGCGGTAGCGATCGAGCACCCGGCGGGCCTGGGGGCTGCCGAAGTCTTCCCAGTGCAGAAACGCCCCTGGGAACACCTGGTCCACGGCAGCCACAAAGCCGTCCAGCACGGCGTCGTAGGCCTGGCCCCGCAGCCGCCGCCGGCGCAGACCGGGGTAGAGAGGATCGCTCAGCAGGCTGGGGCGATCGGTGCCGACGTCGAGGGTGATGGCCAGCACCCGCTCGGGATCAAGTCCGGCGCAGAGGGTGTAGACGGCCAACTTGCCCTGACAGATGTGGATGCCGCCGATGCCCTGGTCGCCGAGGCCGAGGATTCCTTCGGAGTCGGTCACCAGCAGCAGGTCCACGCCTTGCGGGGCCGCGCGCCGCAGCAGCTGCTGTAGCTGCGGCAGATGCTCGGGCGTGAGGTAGAGCCCCTGGCCGCCGGGCATGTCGGTGTGGCTGAAGGCCTCGATCACCGCCCCCACGGTGGGGGTGTACACCACCGGCAGCACGGCATCGATGTGATCCTGCAGGAAGCGGTGGAAGAGGGTGAGGTTGCGCTGGCGCAGGGCGCCCACGTAGGTGAAGCGGGCGAGGGGATCGTCCAGGCGCAGGAAACCGTCCCACACCCGCCGCACCTGCTGCTCAAGGCTCTCCACAGCAGCGGGCAGCAGACCCTCCAGCTCCAGTTCGCGGCGTTCCTCGCGGCTGAAGGCGGTGTCCTTGTTGAGTGCCGGCTGGGCCAGCAGCGCCGCCCCGCGCAGGTGGGTGGCCCGGGCCGGCTCGGCGCTGGCGGGATGGCTGCTGGCGAACTCGGAGTGGTCGGGACCGGGCCGTGAGCCCGGGGATGGATCGGCGGCCATGGCGGGCTGGGGGGTGTGCCGCCGGACTCAGGGCACGAAGTTCACCAGCTTGCCCGGCACCACGATCACCCGGCTGGGGGGGCGGCCCTCCAGCCATCGGGCGGCGATGTCGCTTTCCAGGGCCAGCTTCTCCAGGGTGGCCCGGTCGGCATCGGCCGGCACCTCCAGGTTGCCGCGCACCTTGCCCTTCACCTGGATCACCAGGGGGATCGTGTCGCGCACCAGGGCGGCCGGATCGGCCACGGGCCAGGGTTGCTGGTGGATGCTGACCCCGTCGCCGCCCAGTCGGCGCCAGAGCTCCTCGGCCAGGTGGGGGGCGAAGGGCGCCAGCAGCAGCAGCAGGGAGCGCAGGGCCTCCAGCGCCACCGGCTCGGAGACCGTGGCCAGGTGCTCGGCCATGGCGTTGCTGAGCTTCATCAGCTCCGCCACCGCGGTGTTGAACTGAAAGTCCCCCTGCAGGTCGTCGCCCACCGCGGCGATGGCGGTGTGCACCGCCCGGCGCAGCTCCCGCTCGGAGTCAGTGGCGATCGCTGCAGGGGTGCTGTCGCCATCAGCTGGGGCCAGGCTCAGGCCCCGTTGCAGGGCGCCGTCCACCAGCCGCCAGAGGCGCTGCAGGAAGCGGTACTGGCCCTCCACATCGGCGTCATCCCACTCGAGATCCTTTTCGGGCGGGCGCCTTGAACAGGATGAACATGCGGGCCGTGTCGGCGCCGTACTTGTCGATCACCACGGCCGGGTCCACGCCGTTGTGCTTCGACTTCGACATCTTTTCGTAGAAGGTGTCGAGCACCTCGCCGCTGATCGGATCGCGGGGGTCGGTGGGGTCGGCCACATCGGCCGGGGCGATGTAGGTGCCGGTGCTGGGATTCCTGTAGGTGATGGCCTGCACCATGCCCTGGGTGAGCAGCCGCTGGAAGGGTTCATCGAAGCCCAGCAGGCCGCGGTCCCGCAGCACCTTGGTGAAGAATCGGGCGTAGAGCAGGTGCAGGATGGCGTGCTCGATGCCGCCCACGTACTGGTCCACCGGCAGCCAGCGGTCCACCGCCTCACGGCTGAAGGGCAGGGCGCTGTTGTGGGGATCGCTGTAGCGCAGGTAGTACCAGCTGGAGCACATGAACGTGTCCATGGTGTCGGTCTCGCGGCGGGCCGGCCGGCCGCAGCTGGGGCAGTCCACCTGCCACCAGCTCTCCAGCTGGGCCAGGGGCGAGCCGCCCTTGCGCGCTGATCGCCACATCCCGGGGCAGCTCCACCGGCAGCTGCTCGGCCGGCACCGGCACCACGCCGCAGGCTGTCGCAGTGGATCATCGGAATCGGGCAGCCCCAGTAGCGCTGGCGCGAAATCAGCCAGTCGCGCAGGCGGAACTGCACCGTGCCCACGCCCCAGCCCTGCTGCTCGGCGGCGGCGATGATCGCCGCCTTGGCCTCGGCGCTGGCCAGCCCGTTGAAGGGGCCCGAGTGGATCAGCATGCCGGGTTCGGTCCAGGCGCCGCCCTCGTAGGCGTGCTCGTCGCTGCCCTCCGGGATGATCACCTGCAGCACCGGCAGCTCGTACTGGCGGGCGAACACGAAGTCGCGCTGGTCGTGGGCGGGCACGCCCATCACGGCGCCGGTGCCGTAGTCAGCCAGCACGTAGTCGGCGATCCAGAGCGGGATCAGGGCGCCGCTGGCGGGGTTGCGCACCCGGGCGCCGATGGGGATGCCGCGCTTGGGGCTGTCGTCTGCCGTGCGCTCCAGGTCGCTCTGGCGGCTCACCAGATCGCAGAAGGCCGTCACCGCCAGCTCCTGCTCGGGACTGGTGAGCGACGCCACCAGGGGATGCTCCGGCGCCAGCACCACGTAGCTCACCCCATAGAGGGTGTCGGGGCGGGTGGTGAACACGCGGATGCGCTGGTCGCTGTCGCGGCCGTCGCCATCGACCACGGCGAAGCTGAGCTCAGCGCCGGTGCTGCGGCCGATCCAGTTGGCCTGCATCGTGCGCACCCGCTCCGGCCAGCCCGTGAGCTGGGGCAGGTCGTCGAGCAGCTGGTCGGCGTAGGCGGTGATCTTCAGGAACCACTGGCGCAGACGGCGCTTCTCCACCAGGGCGCCGGAGCGCCAGGAGCGGCCCTCGCCGTCCACCTGTTCGTTGGCGAGCACCGTCTGGTCCACCGGGTCCCAGTTCACGGTGGCCTCCTTCTGATAGGCCAGGCCGGCGGCGTGGAACTGCAGGAACAGCCACTGGGTCCAGCGGTAGTAGTCGGCGTGGCAGGTGGCCACTTCCCGCTCCCAGTCGATCGAGAGGCCCAGCCGCTGCAGCTGGGTGCGCATCGAGGCGATGTTGCGGTCGGTCCAGGCGCCGGGGTCGACGCCCCGCTCGATCGCCGCGTTCTCGGCCGGCAGGCCGAAGGCATCCCAGCCCATCGGCTGCAGCACCGCCCGGCCGCGCATGCGCTGCACCCGGGCGATCACATCGGTGATCACGTAGTTGCGCACATGGCCCATGTGCAGGTTCCCCGAGGGGTAGGGGAACATCGACAGGGCCAGGTGTAGCCGCGCCGTTGGCGCCCCCGTCGGCCATCAGCGCCGGCCCCGGGCTCCGGCTCGGGGGTGCGATCGAGCTGGGCGTCCTGCCAGCGCTGTTGCCACTGCCGCTCGATGGCCTGGGGTTGGTAGCGGCTGCTCTCGCTCACGACAGGCCTGGGGTGTGATCAGCGATGGTGCCACAGGCCCCTTCAGCCCTGTTCCCGCAGCAGGATCACGGCGTCACGGTTGACCAGGGTGAGGGGGTGCTCACCGCCGGCATCGAGGGCCAGGAAATGCAGATCCTGCCAACGGATCACCCCCTCCAGCTGTTGTCCATTGCCCACCTCGAGCGTCACGGCGGCCTTGCGGCGGATCAGGTTCTGAATCAGGCGGGTGCTGGGCTGGTCGGTGTCGAGCGTGGGCTGGAGGTTGGCCGTGCGTGCGTCGAAATAACTCTGCATAGGATTCCACTGAGAGTGCCGCGGCTCCAATCGTGCTCCAGTTCAGCAAATACCAAGGTCTGGGAAACGATTTCCTGATGGTCGACGGCCGCGCTGCCGGCGACGACGACAGCCTCGGCCTCACGCCCGAGCGCATCCAACGCCTCTGTGACCGCCGCTTCGGGCTGGGGGCGGACGGCGTGATCCTGGCGCTGCCGCCCCGGGGGGACGCCGAGCTGCGCATGCGCATCTTCAATGCCGACGGCAGCGAGCCGGAGATGTGCGGCAACGGCATCCGCTGCCTGGCCCGCTTCCTGGCCGACAGCGATGGCGACGCGGCCGGCCGGCGCTGGCCGATCGAGACCCTGGCCGGCCTGATCGTGCCGGAGTTGCAGGCGGACGGCACGATCCGCGTGGACATGGGCGTGCCGCTGCTGGCGCCTGAGGCCGTGCCCACCAGCCTGCCGCTCGGCGCTGCCGGCATCCCCCAGGGCGACCTTGAGGTGGAGGGACAGCGCTGGGCGGTGGGCGCCGCCGGGATGGGCAATCCCCACGTGGTGATCCCGGTGGACGATGTGCAGGCGGTGGACCTGGATCGCCATGGCGCCGCGTTGGAGCTGCATCCCGCCTTCCCGGCCCGCACCAACGTGCATTTCGTGCAAGTCCTCGCGGCCGACCACCTGGTGATGCGGGTGTGGGAGCGGGGTGCAGGCCCCACCCTGGCCTGCGGCACCGGCGCCTGCGCCACGCTGGTGGTGTGCCATCGCCTCGGCCTGGCGGAGCGCAGCGCCCGCATCGACTTACCCGGTGGCTCCCTCTGGATCGACTGGGATGGGGCCGACGATCACCTGTTCATGACCGGTCCGGCCGAGGCGGTGTTTGACGCCGTCGTGACCCCCGACCTGTGGGGAGCGGATGCGGCCACAGCTCCCACGGCCACCGCCGATCCCGCCACCCCTCCGGCTGCCGCTGCTGCCGCCCAGGCTCCCGAGCCCCCCGCAGCTCCGATCGACTGCGCCACGGTCTGCGCCAACGGTTGTCTGCGTCCTGAGGCCTGTGCCTCCGCGGAGGCCCGGGCCCGGGTGCAGGCGTTGCTCAGCGGCAGTTCCCTCGACGACCTGGTGGCGATCGCCACCAGCTCCCTGGAGTCCCGCACGCGGGCCCGGGCCCGACTTGAAGGCGAGCCCGGTCGGCCGCTGGAATGAGCGCCGCACCAGGCCCTTCGGCGGGGGGGGTGTACCTGGACGCCTGCGCCACGGCGCCGCCGGCCGCCGAGGTGCTGGCGGCGATGGCGGCGGTGCAGGCTGACGCCTGGGGCAACCCCTCCAGCCTGCACGGCTACGGCCTGGCGGCGGCCGAGGCACTGGAGCGGTCCCGCTGGCGCTGCGCTGCCCTGCTCGGCTGCCGCCCCCAGGAGCTGGTGTTCACCTCCGGGGGCACCGAGGCCATCCATCTGGCCCTGCTCGGGGCCGCCGACGCCCTGCCGCCGGGCCGCTTGCTGATCTCCAGCGTCGAGCATCCGGCCACCCTGGCCGCCGCTGACGCCCTGCGGCGGCGCGGCTGGCAGCTGCAGCTGCTGCCGGTGGACCGGCAGGGCCTGCTGGATCTCGACGCCCTGGAGCGCTGGCTGGAGCCACCCACGCGCCTGGTGTCGCTGATCTGGGGCCAGAGCGAGGTGGGCAGTGTGCAGGCGCTGGAGGCGATCGGCGCCCGCTGCCGCCATGCCGGCGTGCTCCTGCATGTGGATGCGGTGCAGGTGGTGGGCCACCGGCCGCTGAACTTCGCTGAGCTGCCCGTCGACCTGCTCAGCCTGGCGGCCCACAAGCTGCAGGGGCCGCGGGGCATCGGCGCCCTGCTGGTGCGCTCGGGCCTGGAAGTGGTGCCCCAGATCGCCGGCGGTGGCCAGGAAGGGGGCCGCCGCAGCGGCACCGAACCGGTGGCGCTGGCGGCTGGCCTGGCCCGGGCCCTGGAGCTGGCCGACGCGCGCCTGCGCCGCCACGGGGGCCTCGATCCGCTGGCCTCCCTGCGCGATGCCGTCTGGGAGCGGCTGCGGTCGCTGCCCGGCCTGCGCCTCAGCGGCCCCGATCCCCGCCACCATCCTGGGGCCCGCCTGCCCCACCACCTCAGCCTGCTGGTGTCGTCGGCGGCTGGGCTGCCGCTGCCGGGACGCCAACTGGTGCGGGGCCTGTGGCAGCAGGGGTTTGCCCTGAGCAGCGGTTCGGCCTGCAGCAGTGGTGGCTCGTCGGCCAGTGCGGTGCTGCTGGCCATGGGCTACGGCGAGGCGGAGGCGGCCAGTGGCCTGCGCCTCGGTTTCGGGCCCTGGCTGGAGGCGGCCGATCTGGAGGGGCTGCCGGCGGCGCTGGAGCGTGTCCGCCAGGGCCTGGCCGCCGCCCCGTAGGGTCGGGCCCTCTCGACAGATGGCCATGCTTCCTGCGGATCTGCGCCAGGCGGAGAGCCAGGCCCTGGAGGCTCTGGTGCAGGCCCTGCCCAGCAGCGAGCGCGGCCGTTGGAGCGTGGACTGGCGCTTCGAGGGCCTGCGGCTGCTGCCGCTGGCGCTGCGCTTCTGCCGGTCGCTGCTGGATGCCGGGCTGTCCCCCCGGCTGGTGTTCCCCGACGCCGGCGCCTGCGCCCTGGCCAAACGCGATGGCCCCGATCTGGCCGGGCGGATCACAGACTTCCGCGGCCAGCTGCGCCGCAGCGCCCAGGCCGGCGAGGCCACGGCCGCGGACGGTGCAGCCGCTGATGGTGCTGCGGAGGACGACACAACCCCTGAGTTGCTGCTGGCGGTGGCTCCGGCGATGCCCGACTACGAGGACTTTGAGCAGCTCTGCGCCGCCCATCGCGGCCCGGTGGCGATGTTGAACGGCCGCCTCGAGGATGCCGCCGTGGGCATTGGCAGCGTGGCCCGCCAACGGCGACGCGGGTTTGTGGCCGAGTGGCAGGCGGCCTATCTCCTGCAGCCGCTGGCGGGCAGCGCCCTGCGCCGCGCCTACCCCGGCGAGTGGGAGCTCTACCGCCAGGACGCCGATGGTTTCCGCCTGGCGGCCCGCTTCGACCAGAAGCCCGATGCCGATGCCCAGGCCGAGGCGCTGGCGGGCGAGGCCGGCGTTGGCGTGGCTGGCAACCTGCGCTCGCTGGAGACCTTCGTGGAGGGTCTGCGCAGCTGACCGCCAGGGCTGGATTGGCGCGGTGGCCCCCTCGTCGGATCGGATGGATCTCCGTACACTTCAGCCAGCCCCACCCCCCGGTCAGCCCGCATGCCCTCGGAACCCGCTCCCCGTACGCGCCTGCGTTTCGGCCTGGTGGATCTGGCGGCCGTCGGCGCCGTTGTTGTCGCGGCGGCCGGTGTGGTGTGGAGCCCGAAGCTCTCCGGTGCGGTGGCCCAGGCCACCGGTGCCATGGTGCCGGTGCAGGTGACCGTGGATGTGCGCGGCATTCCGGTGGCCGACCCGGACAGCCTGATCAATGCCGCCCGCAGTGAGGGCCAGGTGGCGATCGTGATCCGCAACCAGCCCCACGGCAGCGTGGCGGTGGAGGAGATCACCCCCCTGGAGCGCCAGTTGGTGGCCCTGCAGCCCGATGGCAGCGTGGTCACCGCCCCCGACCCACGGGATGCCTTCACCAATCTCGACGCCCGCTTCGTGCTGCGCGGCCAGGGGCGCCGCGGTGAGGGCGGGGTGGTGTTCGGCAACCAGAGCATCAAGGTGGGCGCACCGGTGGAGATCGAGGGCGACACCTTCCGCGTCACCGGCACGGTGACTGACATCCAACTGAACAAGTCCTGAGATGACGATCGTTTCCGCCATCCCCGGGCTGCGCCGGCGGCGCCGTGCCGGCTGCGGCCTCTCGGGCCTGTCGCTGCTGCTGCTGTTGCAGCCCGGCGCCGCCCTGGCCCAGAGCCGCCCGGCCCTGCCCAGCCCTGGGCCGGCCACCCCACCACCCCTGGCCCGCCTGCCGGTGCCGCCCCAGCCCACGGGCCTGCCCCAGCTGCAGGGCCAGGTGAGCTGCCCGGCTCTGCAGCAGCGCATCGCCGCCACCCTGGGTGGTGAAGCCGGCGTCTGGAGCATCAGCGTGGCCGATTCCCGCGGCCGGCTGTTGGCGGAGGTGAACGGACGCACCCCGCGGGTGCCGGCCTCCAACCAGAAGCTGGTGAGCACGGCCTTCGCCCTCGACCAGCTCGGCCCCGACCACCGCCTCTCCACCCGGCTCTGGCAACTGCCGGACGGCAGCTTCCGGCTCACCGGGGAAGGCGACCCCGATCTGGCCCTGCCCCACCTGCAGCGCTTTGCCCAGCTGGCCATGCGCTCCGGTGGCTCCACCGGCACCTCCGGCGGCGTGGTGCGACTGGAGCTGGCGGAGGAACCCAGCCAGACCTGGTGGCCCAGCGGCTGGAATCCAGCCGACCGCTACTACGCCTACGGCGCCCCGATCACCCGCCTGGCGGTGACCAGCAACGCCATTCAGGATGCGGTGCAGAATCCGCCCTCCCGGCTGCAGACACTGCTGCAGCGCTCAATCGCCCAGCAGGGGGGCCAGTCCCAACTGCGCCTGGTGTCATCCCGTTCGCCCCTGCCCGATGGGGCTGTGCTGCTCTATGCGCAGCCCTCGGCGCCGATGCACAACCTGCTCAGCCTGGCCAACAGCGAGAGCCACAATTTCACCGCCGAGGTGCTGATGCGCCAGGCCGCCGGCAGCTGGGACCTGGCCGTGGCCCAGCGGAGTACCACCACCTGGCTGATGGGCCAGGGCCTGCCGCTGCAGGGGGTGCGCATCAGCGATGGCAGCGGATTGGACCGCTCCAACCGGCTCACGAGCCACTTCCTGGCGGCGCTGCTGCTGCGCATGGACCAGCACCCCTACGCCCGCAACTACCTGGCGTCGATGGCGGTGGCCGGGCAGCGCGGCACCCTGCGCAATCTCTACACCGACCCGGCCCTGCAGGGCCGTTTCTTCGCCAAGACCGGCACCCTGCGGGGGGTGCGCGCCATCAGCGGCGTGCTGCTCACGGCCAATGGGGCCCGCTATGTGGCCGCGATCAGCAATGGCAGTGGCAAGCCCAACACGATCATCGGGCAGGTGCTGAGGCAGGTGCAAAGCACCACCAGCCTCTGTCCTGCCTGATCTGTCGCCAGCCAGGCCGGCGGGTCTAGCCCGTCAGCTGGCGCAGGCTGTTGACAACCCGGCGGCGGCGGCTGCCGCTGGCGTTGCCGCCATTGCGGCCGGACCCATCGCGGTTGCCCCTGCCGCTGCCTGCGCGACCTGGCTTGCTGCCGTCATTGCTGACGGTGCTGACATCGGTGAGGGGGGCGTTGCCACCGCTGACCACCTCAGGCACCTGGAAGCGCACCAGCTCGCGGCGGCCGGCGATCACCACCTGGGCCAGTTCCTTGATGCGGCCCTCCAGCTCGCCCAGCACCTGCTCGGCGTAGTGGTTGGCGCCTTCGCTGATCTCGGTGGCCTCGTGGCGGGTGCGGGCCACGAGTTGGTCGCACTGCTGCTGGGTCTGCTGGCGGAACTGCAGGGCGTCGTTGTGCAGCCGCTCGGCCTCGGCCTGGCTCTCACGCTGCAGCCGCAGGCCCTCCTGGCGAACCTGCTCCAGCTCGGCCATCGCCTGCTGGCGGCTGCGCTCGTGCTGCTCGACCAGCTGGCGATTGCGCTCTCCGGCCTCCTGCTCGAGCTGCTGGCGGCGGGCCGCGAACTGCTGCTCCATCTGGGCCAGCCGGGCCTGGTGCTCCTGTTCGGCCTGGGCGGCCTGTTGGCGGCCCTGCAGCAAGAGCTGCTCGCAATGCTGGCGGGTCTCCTCGCGCAGCTCGGTCACCTGCTGCTCGGCCTCCTTGCGCACCGTGGAGGAGCTGATCAGCTGCTCGCGCTCCCGCTGGGCATTGGCCACGATCTCCTCGGCCTGACGGCGGGCCTGGGCGACGAACTCTTCGCGCTGGTGCAGCAGCTCGGCGGCCTGGTTGATCTGGGCCGGCAGCGCCTCCCGCACCGCATCCATCATCTCGATGGCGTCCTGCTCATTGACGAGCCGACCGCCGCTGAAGGGAACGCGGGTGCCCTCAAGCACGACCTCCTCAAGCTGGTCGAGCTGATCGAGAACGGTGATGCTGGCCTCAGCCATTGCGGGTCTGGCTTGAATTCATCCGATTAAAGAGCCTGGTGAGGTCCTGTGCCACTCCCGGCGGCACCAGATGGCTGACATCGCCACCGAAGCGGGCCACCTCCTTGACCACCGAGCTGCTCAGAAAGCTGTGGTGCACGGCCGTGGCCAGAAACAGGGTTTCCACCTCCGGGGCCAGGCTCTTGTTGGTGTGGGCGATCTGCAGCTCGTATTCGAAGTCGCTGAGGGCCCGCAGGCCGCGCAGGATCACCTCGGTGCGGCGCTGCTGGGCGAAACTCACGGTGAGACCGTCGAAACTGCCCACCTCCACCCCCTGGAGGTGGCCGGCGGCGCGGTGAATCTGCTCCAGGCGCTGCTCCAGGCTGAAGGCCGGTGCCTTGCCCGGGTTGCTCAGCACCGCCACCACCACGCCGTCGAAGAGGCGGCTGGCCCGCTCGATCAGGTCGAGGTGGCCCAGGGTGAGGGGATCGAAGCTGCCGGGATAAAGCGCACGCATGGCGGCCAGCCTATGGGCTGCCCGGCGGTTTCTAGAGTCGTGGGACCCTTCCTCCCCTCCCCGATGACCCTCAACGCTGACGCCAAGAAGACCCTGCTGCGCAAGATCCCCCATGGGGTGTTCATTTGCGGGGTGACCGAGGGCGAGGAGGTCAACGGCTTCACGGCCAGCTGGGTCACCCAGGGGTCGTTCGAGCCGCCCCTGGTGGTGATGGCGGTGCGGGCGGACAGCACCAGCAACGGCATCATCCAGCGCACGGGCCGGTTCTCCCTGAACGTGCTAGCCGCTGACCAGAAGGACCTGGCGGCGGTGTTCTTCAAGCCCCAGAAGGCCATCGGCGGCCGCTTTGATGCCGCCCCCTTCCACCCCGGGGAGCTGGGCCTGCCGGTGCTCGACGACGCCCTCGGGGCGGTGGAATGCGAGCTGGTGGGGCAGGTGGTCCATGGCGACCACACCGTGTTTGTGGGCGAAGTGAAGAGTGCCACCCTCAACCGCGACGGCGCGGCCCTGGAGCTCTCGAGCACGGGCTGGCAGTACGGCGGTTGACCGCGCTGCCCCGGCCGTCCCTGATCCAGCAGCCCGAGCTCCTGCGGGCCCGGCTGGCGGAGGTGCCCGCCGAGCCGGGGTGCTACCTGATGCGCGATGGCGAGGACCGCATCCTCTACATCGGCAAGGCGAAGGTGCTGCGCAACCGGGTGCGCAGCTACTTCCAGAGCGGCAGTGGCCACGGCCACAGCCCCCGCATCCGGCTGATGGTGTGTCAGGTGTGCGAGATCGAGTTCATCGTCACCGACAGCGAGGCGGAGGCGCTGGCGCTGGAATCGAACCTGATCAAGCAGAACCAGCCGCACTTCAATGTGCTGCTCAAGGACGACAAGAAATACCCCTACCTCTGCATCACCTGGAGCGAGCCCTACCCGCGCATCTTCATCACCCGCCGCCGCCGCTTTCGTTCACCCCTGGATCGCTTCTACGGCCCCTATGTGGATGTGGGCCTGCTGCGCCGCACCCTCGGCCTGGTGAAGCGGGTGTTCCCCCTGCGCCAGCGGCCCCAGCCGCTCTACAAAGACCGCACCTGCCTCAATTTCGACATCGGTCGCTGTCCGGGGGTGTGCCAGCAGAAGATCAGCTCCGAGGATTACCACCAGACCCTGCGCCAGGTGGCGATGGTGTTTCAGGGCCGCAACGACGAGTTGTTGAGCCTCCTGCATCAGCAGATGGCCCGCTACGCCGAGCGGCTCGACTTCGAGAGTGCCGCCCGGGTGCGCGACCAGCTGCAGGGGATCGACACCCTCACGGCCGACCAGAAGATGAGCGTGGGCGACAGCTCCGTGAGCCGCGATGTGATTGCCCTGGCGGCCGGCGAACGGGTGGCGGCGGTGCAGCTGTTCCAGATGCGGGCCGGCAAGCTGGTGGGCCGGCTGGGGTACATGGCGGAGGTGCCTGCCCTACCGGCGGCGGAAGCCGATCTGGGGCGGATCCTGCAGCGGGTGGTGGAGGAGCACTACAGCCAGGTGGAGCCTGTGGAGATTCCGCCGCAGCTGTTGCTGCAGTTCCCCCTGCCCCAGCAGGAGTTGATTGAGGCCTGGCTGAGCGAGCAGCGGGGGCGCAAGGTGCGGCTGGCGGTGCCCCAGCGCCAGCAGAAGGCCGAGATGGTGGAGCTGGTGGTGCGCAACGCCAGCTACGAGCTGCAGCGGGCCGAGCGGGCCAGCGAACAGAACCTGCTGGCCACGGAAGACCTGGCCCAGCTGCTGGAGCTCACGGCGGCGCCGCGGCGGGTGGAGGGCTACGACATCAGCCACATCCAGGGCAGCGACGCCGTGGCCTCCCAGGTGGTGTTCATCGACGGGCTGCCGGCCAAGCAGCACTACCGGAAATACAAGATCCAGAGCAGCTCGATCCAGGCCGGCCACTCCGACGACTTCATGGCCATGGCCGAGATCATGCGGCGCCGCTTTCGCCGCTGGGCCCAGGCCAAGGCCGAGGGGGCCGACCTGTTGGAGCTGCGTCGCCAGGCCAGCACCGCCCTGCACACCGGTGGCCTCAACGACTGGCCCGATGTGGTGATGATCGACGGCGGCAAGGGCCAGCTCTCCGCCGTGATGGAGGCGCTGCGGGAACTCAACCTCCACGACGACCTGGTGGTGTGCTCCCTGGCCAAGCAGCGGGAGGAGGTGTTCGTGCCCGGGTTCACCACGCCCCTGGAGAGTGAGCCGGAGCAGTTGGGGGTGCAGCTGCTGCGGCGGCTGCGCGATGAGGCACACCGCTTTGCCGTGAGCTTTCACCGCCAGCAGCGCGGTGAGCGCATGAAGCGCTCCCGCCTCTCCGACATCCCCGGCCTGGGGCCGAAGCGGGTGCGCGATCTGCTGGCCCACTTCCGCTCCATCGACGCCATTCAGCTGGCGGCAGTGGAGCAGATCGCCGCCGCCCCCGGCATGGGCCCCGCCCTGGCCCGCCAGGTGTGGGAGTACTTCCATCCGCAGGACCTGCCCGGCGCCACGGGCGACCCCGAAGCCGATCCCGTGCTCAGCGAGCTGGCCAGTTGAGAGCGCTCTGGCGCGCGCTGCTGCTGCTGGCCCTGCTGCTCACGCTGGTGGCCCTGCCCCTGCCCCTGCGCGGGGCTGGCCTGGCCTCCCCGGGACTCTGTCTGGGGCCGGTCTGCGGTGACGAGATCACGCGCAGCGCCAAGCACCACTGGCAGTTGCGTCTGCGGCTGAGCGACCAGCAGGGCCGTCGCGAGCGGCTGGTGGTGGACTGCCGCACCGGCGAGGTGAGTCCCCAGGCCGGCGCCGTGGACCGGGGCTACGCCGCTGCCCTGGCGCGGCGGGCCTGCCGGCTGGCTGAGGGCACGGGCTGAGGCCAGGCCAGGGCAGCAGAATCAGAGCCGAGCCAGCAATTCGGCCTTCTTGAGGCTGAATTCCTCCTCGGTGAGGATTCCTTTGGCCTTCAGTTCACCGAGCCGTTCCAGGGCGGCATAGGGGTCGTCTGCGGCTGAAGGCGTGGCAGCGGCTGCAGGCGTTGCGGCTGCTGCGCTCACCTCGGGGAAGTCGGTGAGTTGCCGATGGCCGTCGGCGGTGGCAAGGAGCAGCGCACCGCTGCCGCTGCCGAGGGAAACGCCCTGGATCGGCAGGTTGCCCACGTCAAACACCCGGCAGGGGCCGCCGTGCTCCACAGCCACCAGGCCAGCGCTGGGGAAGATGGCGTAGCGCAGATCGTTCTGGCCGCCACTGGAGGCCGGAACACCGAGTTCCGCGGGCCACCAGGGCTGCTGCTGCTGCATCGGGGCCATCGCCATGCCACCCATCGGCGCCATGGATCCCAGCGGCGCCATCGATCCCATCGGTTGCATGGACCCCATCGATTGCATGCTGCCCATCGGCTGCATGCCCGAGCTGCTGCTGCTCTGCTGTTGCGAGCCAGCTCCACTGCTCTGTTGGTAGGAGCCGGCTCCGCTGCTCTGCTGCTGGGAGCCCCCTGAGCTGCTCTGTTGCTGCTGGCCGAAGCCACCGGCGGGCGAGAAGCTGCTGAGGCTCACGCTGCCGGATGGGGTTGTGAACACCACGCCAGCGCCGCCCTGCTGCTGGGAGAACCCGGCGATGTGGTGGCTGCCGGTGTCATAGACGCCCATCTGGCCGTTGATCTCCACCGCCAGCCGTCCAGCGTTGGGGAAGAAGGCGTAGCGCATGTTGTTCTGCTCACCGGTGGCGGCGGGAGCACCCAGCTCCACGGGCCACCAGCTGTCGCGCGGATCGGGCACGAACAGTGGCGCCCCAGCGGGGTGGGCCACCAGCGCGGCCGACACGTCGCGGCAGAGGCCGTCGACCCGGGCTTTGAGCGCGTTGTTGAACATGTCGCTGATCATCAACATGCCCCCCGGCATCCACTGGCCGGAACCGCCGAATTCGGGATGGTTGAACTGGGCCATGCCACCACGACTGCGCAGCATCACCTGCATCATGTGGGCCACGGCACTGGCGCTGAAGCCGTGGCGCTGGCCGAGGTCCTGGGCCACCTGGAGGCCTTGCTGAGTGATCTGTTCCATGGCGCAGCAACCTGTCCCTGAACCCTGTGGTGCCAGGGCCTGAATCCATCCGTCTTCAGCCTATGCAGGCGCGGGATGATCGGGACCGTCCCATGGCGATTGGCAGACCTGCCCCCACCCGTTGATGACGTCCATCGCAGCTCTTGGTGCTCTGGCCCTCGCGGCAGCCCTGCCCGGCCCTGCTGCTGCCCAGGCTGAGAGTCTTCCCCTCCCCCTGCCTTGCCCGCTGGAGGCCGGTTGGCAGGTGGCGCGGGAGCTGGAGCTGCCCCGCCGCGGGGCGGACGGCCAGCCCATCGGGGGCTTCTCTGCAGCCCTCCACCACGCCGAGATGGGTCAGCTCTGGCTGCTGAGCGATCTGCCGCTGGGATCGGTCGCCATCTGGAGCGGGCTGGAGGCTGCCCTGGCCGCCGAGGGTCCCCTGCTGCTGGAGCGCACCCTGGCGCTGCGCAGTGGCCCGGAAGCGTCGCTGCCCGTGATCATCGATGGCGAGGGGTTGCTGCGCCTGGGGAGCCAGCTGTGGGTGGCGAGTGAGGGTCGCCCCCTGCTCGCACTGCCGGCCCAGTTGTTGCGCTTCGAGGCGCGCAGCGGTCGCCTGTTGCAGGCGCTGGAGCTGCCGCCCGACTGGCAACCCGGTGCAGGGCGCGGACTGGCCAGCAACGCCGGGCCCGAATCCCTGGCCCTGCTGCCTGCGCCTGATGGCCCCCCGGCGCTGCTGATGGCCGCCGAGAAGCCCCTGCTGCAGGATCCGCCCCGGCAGGTGCGGCTGCTGCGCTGGAGCTGGCAAGCGGGGCAGAACCCAAGCACGGACTCCCCCCAGGCCCAGCCGCTGGGATCGTTGCTGCTGCCTCCCGGGGATGGCTGGGGGCTCACCGAGCTGATGGCGCTCGATTCCGGGCGGCTGCTGGCGCTGCTGCGGCGCTTCGAGGCCCCCTTCAGCTGGTCCATCCGCCTGGCCCTCTATCCGCTGCCCGCCACGCCCACCGCTGCCCCGTCGGCGCCGCTGGCGGAGTGGGACCTGATCGCAGCCGGCCTCACTCCCGACAACTGGGAAGCCCTCAGCCCCGGCCCGCCGCTGGCCGCTGGCCGGCCCACGCTGCTGCTGGTGAGCGATGACAACCTCAATCCCCTCCAGGCCAACCGGCTGGCCCAGCTGGTGCCGCAGCGGACAGCGGCCTGCCCGCTCGCAGGGCGAGCCGCTGGCGCAACAGAGTGGTGAGATCCGCACGCGCTGAGTTCGCCATGCACCGGTCTCTGTGGCAAGGACTGGGCCTGCCGGCGGTTCTGTGGATCGCTGCCGCCCTGCCGGCTGCGGCGCAAACCGCGCCCTGCCTGCGGCTTACCGAACAACTGCTGGATGCGTTGAAGGCGGGGGAGCCAACCTCGCCCGCGATGGTGGATGCGACGGCGGAGCGGCAGCGCCGCACCCTGCTCGCCAACGGCTGCAACCCGGAGGCCACCGGCTATGACCTGGAGGTGGAGTCGCTGAAGCTGAACCTCAACCTCAGACCCAAGCCGGATGAAGGACCCTCCTTCAGGCTGGACCAGCTGTTGCGGATTGAATACTGAGGCCTGAGCTGGGGGGCACGCCAGCGGATTCCACCCCCACTGCCGCCGCAAGGAGGCATCTCCTCCGCCCAAAATGGTGATTGTTTGCTGTCACTGCCATGGCCGCCATCCAGCCCCACCGCAGCGGCCCGCCCTCGGCACTGGTGGCCCCGATCCTCGGTCTCGCCGCCGTGGGCGCTCTGGTGGTGGTGCCGCTTGCGGCCTTGGCGGCGATCCCTCTGATGCTGGCGGTGTTGATGGCGGCCGGCTTCGTGCTGGCGTTCGGTCTCAGCGTCTGGGCGCTGATCGAGGGCCTGGCGGCCTTCGAGCGCTGGCTGGAGACCGATCCCCGCTTCCAGCGCTGAAGCGGATGTGAAGGGTGTCTGGGTGCTGGGCGACCAGCTGTCCGCCCAGCAGGCGGCCTTGGCGGCCCAGGAGCCCGGTTCCGCGCGGGTGCTGCTGCTCGAAAGTGAGACGGCCCTGCAGCAGCGGCGCTGCCATCGCCAGAAGCTGGTGCTGGTATGGAGCGCCATGCGCCACTTCGCCCAGGAGCTCACCGCCGCCGGCTGGGCGGTGGATCATCGTGAGGTGGCCAGCTTCAGCGCCGGGCTGGCCGCCTGGATCCAGGAGCACGGCATCAAGGACTTGCACCTGATGGAGCCGGCCGAGCGTCCCTTCCGCGCGGCGATCCTGCGGGCGGTGGAGGGGCTGGGAGCGGCAGCGCCCCAGCTGGTGTGGCATCACTCCAACGCCTTTCTCTGGAGCCGCGAGGCTTTTTCAGCCTGGGCCGCTCCCTACAAGCAGCTGCGCATGGAGCTGTTCTACCGGGAGGGCCGCCGGCGTTTTGGGGTGCTGATGGATGGTTCCAGCAAGCCCCTGGGCGGCCAGTGGAACTACGACCAGGCCAACCGCAAGTCGCCGCCGAAAGGTCTGCGGGGGCCGGAGCCGCTCTGGTTCGAGCCCGATGCGATCACCAGCGCCGTGATCGCCAAGGTGCAGCAGTCCGCCGAGGCCCTGGAGGCCAGCGGCGGCCCGCGGTTGCCCGGTGATGCCCGCCAGTTCCGCTGGGCCGTGAGCCGCAACCAGGCCCTGGCGGTGCTGGAGCACTTCATCGCCACCCGGCTGGATGGCTTCGGCCCCTACCAGGACGCGATGGTGAGCGGCGAGCCCACCCTCTGGCATGCGCTCCTGTCTCCCTATCTGAATCTGGGACTGCTGCATCCCCTGGAGGTGATCCGGCGGCTGGAGCAGGCGGGCCTGGAGCGCGGCAGTGCCCTGGCGGGACTGGAGGGGGTGATCCGTCAGATCCTGGGCTGGCGGGAGTACACCCACGGGCTCTACTGGTGGTTTGGGCCCGACTACCCGCAGCGCAACCACTTCGGTGCCGATCGGCCGCTGCCGGCGTGGCTGGAGCAGCTGGGCGGCAGCGGCATGGCCTGCATGGACACGGTGCTGGCGGAGCTGGAGGCCAGCGGCTATGCCCACCACATTCAGCGGCTGATGGTGCTGGCCAACTACGGCCTGATCGCTGGCCTCGATCCCCAGGCCTTTACCGCCTGGTTTCCAGCGGCTGTTCATCGACGGCTACGACTGGGTGATGCAGACCAACGTGCTGGGCATGGGCCTGTTCGCCGATGGCGGCCTGCTGGCCAGCAAGCCCTATGCGGCCAGTGGCAACTACATCAACCGCATGGGGACCTATTGCAAGGGCTGCCGCTACAACGTGAAAAAGCGCAGCGGGCCCGACGCCTGCCCCTTCAATGCCCTCTACTGGGATTTCCTGGCCCGCCACGCCGAGCAGTTGCGCCGCAATCCGCGCATGGCTCTGGTGATGAAGCAACTGGAGAAGCTGCCTGCTGAGGAGTTGAGGGAGATCCAGGCGACGGCGGCGCACCATCCGCCTCTGCTCAATCGGCTGGATACGCGCAACCTTGATGCCGCCCAAGCCTTCTGAGTTTAATTCCGAACAAGGGATCTGCTCGACCTGCTCAAGCGCCTGAGGGCAAGACGCTGGAGTTTAAGCATGCTCTCTCTTCTGCCGATGGGGCGCTGAAAACAGCTGTGGCTTTCGCCAACACCGCCGGCGGCACTCTGTTGATCGGCGTCGACGACCGCAACCGCAACGTGCGTGGCGTTGCCGAACCGCTGGATGAAGAGGAGCGTCTCGCCAACCTCATCAGCGACCGGATCAGCCCGCGGATTGAGCCGGAGATTGAGGTCCTGCCCTGGCCACAGACGCAGGTGCTGGCGGTCCAGGTGCATCCAAGCCCGAGCCGCACCCATTACCCGGTGCGCGAAGGCCCTAACACCGGCGTGTAGGTGCGGTGGGGCTCGACCAACCACCGCGCCGACGCCGAGTTAATCGAGGAGCTGCGGCGTTTCTCCCGGGGCCAGGGCTTCGACGAGCAGCCCATGCCGTGCTCAGCTCGGAAGCCATCAACTTCCGAGCTGCTTCCGAGACGTTCGCTCCCTTTCGTGAATTCAGCCACCGCGATCTGGAGAGCCTGCGGCTCATTGGCGATCACCAGGGATAGAAGGTGCCGACCGTGGGCGGCATGATCCTCTTCGGCCACGCGCGCGAGCAGCACTTTGCCGATGCCTGGTGAGGTTGCCCTGGTTCCGTGGACATGGTGATTACGGGTACGGACATCAAACCGATTGAAATCGTGATGTTCATGCGGGCGGTGAAGAGCCGGCTGCTGTTCGAGCAGATGAAGGGCCGCGGGGTGCGCATCATCGACCCCAACGACCTGCGCGCCGTGAGCGGCCAGGACGCCACCGCCAAAACCCACTTCATGATCGTCGACTGCGTCGGCATCACCGAGTCCAAGCTCGCTGACACCCAGCCGCTGGAGCGCAAACGCACGGCGAGCCTCAAGGATCTGCTGGAGCAGCGGGCGGAGGTCAGCGAGCTGGAGGAGGCGTAGGCGACGATTGGGAACCCAACATCCAGATGCAGAAGAAGGGTGTGAGGAGGTTTTCGGGCTGCCGGGGCGTCACTAAGCACTGCTGATCCTGGTCATTGGGTGGCTCAAGGGCTTGGGGACCATGTGCTTCAGCAGAACTCCCATCCACTGTTGAGCGGTAATCGACTTTTGGACCAACACGGGTCACAAATTCTTCGACGAGCTATCAGCCAATGTCTATATCTATGTGTTCGATCTGGCGAAGCGGGGTTCCGGGTTTCTCTGCTTACCCTTGATGAGCAATGCATCACCCATCAACAAAGAACCACCTGAGTGACATTCTTGTGCGCTATTCATGACACCACCATGCTGGAGTAGTCGCTTGATCGCTATGATTCAAGCCAAGGCAGTCTCAGGCCAAAGACACTGATTTGATCCATCACGATTTTATTGAGTGCACGACCTAGAACGACTTGGGGTTCGTCGGCACGAATGGGAATCACTGAATGTTGGTTGGTCGTCGATTGATTCGGCCCACTGACAATGTTGCGCCTGATCAGGGAGTTTCCTGCTTCCAGCCCACACACATAGGCTCTTTCCTGGCAAAGACCTTTGGCGCCGTGTTCTCTCTCGCCCATCCTCACCCAGTCGCCAGCACAGACAATCGTTGCGACTGAGGTCTCTAGGGGTGGTCGCTTGCTGAAACTACCGGGAGAGAAGAGAGACACAGAACCGGGATAGCGCCTCACCTCGTAATCAACAACATTCGCGTTCTTAAACTCAGGGTGTGCAATGGGAAGCAGATCATGCATCAGTCGATCAATAATCTCTTGATCATTCATCACTGCAATGGCAGATGCATTGTAAAAGTCGCTGGCAACCACGGAACCCTGCGGCTGTTCATGACCCCATAGCGCCCGCTGTGATTCTTTTTGCAGTTGATCAAGCATGAAAAATGTTCCTCCGGCGCCATTCAGCGATTCGAAGCGAGAGAAAACATTGGCTGGGTAGGCAATTGGAATATAGCGATCCAGCCACAGGCGTGCAGAGACGACATCGATTGAACCAAGCGACGCGGCCGCCACAAGCTCTGGTGCTGCATGGCCACACTCTGGAGATTGACTCATCAGCGATCTGAGCCCTTTGGCACCCACGGCTAAAACCACAGCATCGACGTCTTCAATCACCTTGATCTCGTTTGTCCTGACGTCTTGGATTTCAACCGAGCTGATGCCCTGCGTCTCAGAAGACACATTTAACCGCGTTGCCAAGGTACCCCCAAGGACCTGAAGATGATGGCCTGACATCAGCCTTCGACTCAGCGGTCCAAACAGATGTTCGGCAATACTCTTTGAATTAATCCAACGAACATCAAACGAATCCTGGTGGGCCAAGGCATAGTAATAGAGGAGCTCCATGGTGACAGCAGCCGAAAGCTCTTCAGGCGGCTTAAACAAGCCAACGAGCAAGATCGGGCGCAAGAACTCCTTGATCAGTCGCTTGCTGATACCAAGTCTTACAAAGAGTGATTGGGCGCTCAGGTTGTCGTATTCCTGGAAAATCTTGTCGCTACGATGGAGGTCCAGCATGGCATAGAGAAGTCCTGCGATACTGAGTCGATCTTGAACGGGAAGTCGCTTGAAGTTGTTGATTGTCGCAAGCACTTGGCCAAGGGGACTTGGCCAAGTGGGTTGCTCTCCAAAAACAGGCGCTGTCGCTTCCAAGCCATCGGGTGACCAGAATGCACTGGTTGTGAAGTCAGTGAAAATATTGTCGATGTCCAGCTCTGCGGTTAGGGCATTGATGTTGGGATAGTCCTTCCAAAAACCTCTGGTGCCCGCCTCGAACGGTTTGCCACTGTTGGTTGTGATGGGTTGGCTGCCGGTTGGATCGACATTTCCATCGATCAAGGTCACGCCAACGCCGGCTTCACAGAGTGACTTGGCTGCACCCCAGCCAGACCATCCGCCTCCGAGGATGACCACATGGGATTGTCTTCTCGCGGGCATCGTTTCGTCTGGCATGGTTCGTTCCGGCGTCTGCCCGTCCCCTGCAAGATACTCATTCCTTCCCCCAGGCCCATCGACCAACGCTTCGCCTGATTGCAGTCAGACGACGGCAAGCATTAGTCCTTTCAGCTGATATGGGTGGCAGCAGGTCAACCCTGCCACATCCGAGAATGCGGCCAGCTCAGCCAGATCACCCGCCTAAGCCGCTTGCTTGAGAGGTTCCTCCCCCCGCTCATCCTCCGGCTGCTCCTCCCAAGGCGCCCGAT